>NZ_CANMQQ010000001.1 GCF_947500045.1 uncultured Ruegeria sp.
AAGTCGGTAGGCCGGGCTTCAGCCCGGCTCATCGGTGAGACTAATGAAGGCCGCTCCACATCGGGGCGGCCTTTTTCTTTTTGAAACGTGTTAGCTATTTCTAAGAAAACCCACGCCTTCGCGCAGCCATAGCGCGACCGTCACGTATGCTCATCCCCATTAATGTCAGGTTTGTCGCCCCGGCGATCAATTCGATAACTTGGATTAAGTAAAAGCTAGTATCGAAAGACCCCGCAGCAGCCTTTGCGTTCAGATAGAGAGCGGCAGGAACAAGGATGAGCAAGCCGTTTGCAGCGATGAACGGCATTCTTTTCTTTTTTGCCAATGCCTGAGCGTCTTTACGACGACGCCCCATCGATATTCCGGTTGCACCTACAATTGCCATTGCAGGAATCAGTAGAAACAGGCCGTTTACGATCATGGATTTAACGACTGCAACGGTCGAGTAGGATGTGAATAGCTCGCTGATTAGCGTGGAAGTCCAGAATGTCAGGATTGTTAAAAACCCAACAACTCCGGCGATGGGGTGGATTACCCTAACCATGTGTCACCTTTGAATTTGGCACTATGCAACGCAGTGATTGTCGACGGACAACTTCCGTAGAAGGTGGGGGCGCGTTACTGCGCTTTCTGGGTAATCAGCAATGCGACGCTGGAACTCAGGATTGGTAAAAGCGTCGCGAAAGCTTTTGACGTCTTGCCAAACGGCATAGTTCACAAAGGTCGAACTGTTAGCGATGCCTTTGTGAAGCTGGGTTGAGATATATCCCGGTTGGGATTTCATAAAGTTGGCGTCATGAGTCCATGCGCTCAACAGGGCCTCTTCGTCGTTGGCGTCAACTGTAAACAAGTTAATAAGAACAATAGGACCTTCATCAGTTTCCATCTGATCACCTAGGGTTGCGATATTGTCCAACTCTTCAATGCGCGCCATCTCGTTCTCCTTTCGGCAATTAAAACATAGCAAGCTATATAATATTGCATAGCTAGCTATGCAAGTGTAAATTGATCGTATGAAGTTCGAAAAAGAAGATTCAGCTGGATATTTGATCAACCACATGGCGCGATTGTTCGCGAAAGAACTGCAGCAGCGTATTTCCCCTTTGGGTATCGTAGTAGGGCAGTTCCCAATCTTACTGGAGCTTTGGCTGAAGGACGGCGTATCCCAAAAAGACCTGCTGAGCAAAATTGATGTTGAGCAGGCAACCCTTGCTAATACTCTTAGTCGAATGGAGCGGGATGGTCTGATAAAGAGGACCAAGAACCCTGCCGATGCCAGGGCTCAATTGATATGGTTGACTGAAAAAGCCGCAGCTCTTCGCAATGATGCCTACCAGTCAGCCCAGAACGTAAATTTGCAAGCCCTGACGGTTCTTAACTCCACGGAACAAACCCAGTTCTTGGAGTTAATGCGCCGAGTAATTTCCGGCATGCGAAAGTAACAACAGGTCGACTTACTCAGATTTCATTTCCCCCTTGCCAAACCCCTCACACCCCTGTAGATCGCGCGAGTTCTCTACAAGAACATCAAGGCGGGGTGATTCCCGCCTTTTGGGTTCGATGAGGGTTGGCGATGCGCGCTTGTCCTCCTCTCAACCTCAACGCCTGATAAAAGGCTGTTATTATGCAAAGCCAAAATATCCGTATTCGGCTGAAGGCATTTGACTATCGCGTTCTGGATGCCAGCACGCAAGAGATCGTCAACACTGCCAAGCGGACCGGCGCGAACGTGCGCGGCCCGATCCCGCTGCCGAACAAGATCGAGAAGTTCACGGTTCTCCGTGGCCCTCACGTTGACAAGAAATCCCGCGACCAGTTCGAGATCCGCACGCACAAGCGTCTGCTCGACATCGTTGATCCGACCCCCCAGACCGTTGACGCGCTGATGAAGCTCGACCTCGCTGCTGGTGTGGACGTCGAGATCAAGCTGCAGTCGTAAGATCGGAGGGTATAGATTATGCGCTCTGGTATTATCGCAAAAAAAGTAGGCATGACCCGCCTGTTCATGGAAGACGGAAAGCAGATTCCTGTGACCGTTCTTCACCTGGACAACCTGCAGGTCGTTGCACAGCGCACCGATGACAAAGACGGCTACACCGCCGTTCAGTTGGGTGCCGGTGCTGCCAAGGCAAAACGCACCTCGAAGGCCATGCGCGGCCACTATGCCGCTGCCAAGGTCGAGCCCAAGCGTAAGCTGGCCGAGTTCCGCGTCTCTGCTGATGGCCTGATCGAAGTGGGTGCCGAGATTTCGGCAGAACACTTCCTGGAAGGTCAGAAGGTTGACGTTTCGGGAACCTCGATCGGTAAAGGCTTTGCTGGTGCAATGAAGCGTTGGAACTTTGGTGGTCTGCGCGCCTCGCACGGTGTTTCGATCAGCCACCGTTCGCACGGTTCAACTGGCCAGTGTCAGGACCCGGGCAAGGTGTTCAAAGGCAAGAAGATGGCCGGTCACATGGGTGCCGCCCGTGTTACCACCCAGAACCTCGAGGTTGTCAAAACTGACGCCGACCGTGGTCTGGTCTTCATCAAAGGCGCCGTTCCCGGACCGAAATCGGGCTGGGTTACCGTCAAGGACGCCGTCAAGAAGAAAGCACCCGAAGGTCTGCCTTTCCCGGCAGCCGTAAAAGGTGCCGCAACTGAAGCACCTGCGGAAGAAGCTCCCGCGGAAGGTGGTGAAGCATGAAACTTGATGTAATCAAACTGGACGGCGGCAAAGCCGGCAACATCGAGCTGGATGCAGACCTGTTCGGCCTCGAGCCGCGCGCAGACATCCTGCACCGTGTGGTCCGTTGGCAGCGCAACAACGCGCAGGCTGGCACCCACAAGGTAAAGACCCGCTCGGAAGTGTCCTACTCGACTAAGAAGATCTATCGCCAAAAAGGCACCGGTGGCGCTCGCCACGGCGCTCGCTCGGCACCGATCTTCCGGGGTGGTGGCGTTTACAAAGGTCCGGTCGTGCGTTCGCATGGTCACGACCTGCCGAAAAAGTTCCGTAAACTCGGTCTGCGCCACGCGCTGTCTGCCAAAATGGCAGCTGGTGAACTGGTCGTGATCGAGAACGCCGAAGCCGAAGGCAAGACCGCCGCTCTGGCCAAACAGGTTGCAAACCTGGGCTGGAAACGCGCTCTGGTCATCGACGGGGCGACCGTGAACGAAGGGTTCCTGAAAGCGTCCAAGAACATCGAAGGTCTGGATATCCTGCCGTCGATGGGCGCAAACGTCTATGACATCCTCAAGCGTGACACCCTGGTGCTCACCAAAGCGGCTGTCGAAGCACTGGAGGCTCGTCTGAAATGAGCGCGAAGGCAGAACACTACGACGTGATCCGCAAGCCGATCATCACCGAAAAGTCGACCATGGCGTCCGAGAATGGCGCGATTGTCTTTGAAGTGGCGATCGACAGCAACAAACCGCAGATCAAAGAAGCGGTTGAATCGCTGTTTGGTGTCAAGGTGAAGGCGGTTAACACCACCATCACCAAAGGCAAGGTCAAGCGGTTCCGCGGCCAATTGGGCAAGCGGAAAGACGTAAAAAAAGCATATGTGACCTTGGAAGAGGGTAACACCATCGACGTATCCACCGGTCTCTGATCGGAATTGTCTTTGGAGAGATCAAGGCCCCTGCGAGAGCGGGGGCCTTTTTTTGTGGCCGAGACACCAAGAATTGAATGAGAAACCATCGCCTCATTGAGAATTCACTTGCCTTGCCGGGGTGGTAGTCTATCCGGTTCCTAATAACCAGAAGACATGGCAGGCGTATGACCAAACCCTCTCTCCCGACCCGGAACAAGCCGGATGTAACTGCCGCGCGTGATTGGGTGACGACGCTTGCCAAATACCGAGAACCTAATCAATTGCGCAGCTCGTTCGAGCTTGGCATAAGCGTAATCCCCTTCTTCGCACTCTGGGCGATATCCTGGGCATCGCTGTCGTTCAGTTATTGGCTGGCTTTGGGGTTCTCAGTCTTGAACGCCGCTTTTCTCTTGCGACTGTTTGCTATTCAACATGATTGCGGGCACGGAGCGTTCTTCAAAAACCGAGCCGTCAGCGACTGGGTCGGGCGTTTGATCGGAGTGCTGACCCTGACCCCATATGATGTCTGGCGACGTACACATTCCACCCACCACAACTCGTCTGGAAACCTGGACAAGCGCGGCATGGGTGACATTCACACGTTGACGGTGGCCGAATACCGCAGGCTGACACCCATGAACCGATTTTGGTACCGATTGTATCGCCATCCTATTACCTTGTTCGGCTTTGGCCCCGGTTACTTGTTTCTGTTCCAGAACCGGCTGCCGCTTGGCCTGATGGGAAGCCTAAAATTCTGGGTCAGCGCGATGGCGACAAATGCGGCCATTCTGTTTGCGCTAATTCTTATCTACTATTTTGGCGGCCTGATGCCGGTGCTGTTGATTTTCCTGCCGTCGACTCTGATTGCCGCAACGGCCGGAGTATGGCTGTTTTACGTCCAGCACCAATTCGAAGAAACGCAATGGGATCCCGATAAGGATTGGCAACTGCACGAAGCCGCGCTGCACGGAAGCTCGCATTATATCCTGCCATCCGTATTGCAGTGGTTCAGCGCCAATATCGGCATCCACCACGTTCACCATCTGTACAGCCGTATTCCATTCTACCGTCTGACCGAGGTTCTTCGCGATCATGATGAGCTGGCCAACAGCAACCAGATGACCATCCGCGAGAGCCTCGCCAATGCGCGACTGCACCTGTGGGACGAACAGAACCGCCGTCTGCTATCATTCGCTGAGGCGCGCGCGCTTTATGGGTGATGTGCGTCCCTGAAAGACGGCAACGCCATCGACGTGTCTACCAATATCTGATGAACCTGTCTTTGGAGACAGGTCGATAGTTCCCCGAATGATGGGGGCCTCCGCCATGTGGTTCTGAATTGCGCTGGCTGTCTGGGTATCCGTTAGTTTGGACAGGTTTGGTTCTGCTCCGCCTCGATGAATGCCTGCCAACCGTCTGCCTTGCCAAATGTGCGCATCCGATCATGCAGCATAGGGCCGTAGATGGACCACATGCGTTTCCGCACGTCTCGGCCCTTTTCAGTGATTTTCAGAACTTTGCCCCGCCTGTCGCTGCCGAGTTCGACAAAATCGATCAGACCTTCCGCTGCGATACGCTTGCTCAGATGGGACAGGTTCGACTGTTCGAATATGGTGTCCTGTGCAAGCTCAAAGGGGCGCAGTTGTCCACCGTGGCGTTCAAGCGACCAAAGCACATCGTACCACTTCAACGGTGGAAGACCCGCTTCCTTCAAGGCCGCGCTGATATCCGACTGGATGCGCCGGGTGGCCCGGTTCATTGCCACCCATATATCTGTTTCAGAATCCGTCGGGAGATCGTTCTTCACAACTTCGTGTTCATTTCAATTCTGATTGCTGTCTTTGCTCGATTCATTTAGATGAAAATTCATCTAAAATCCAGTGCCTATCGGATGAAAGGAATACCACCATGACATTCAAGTCCATGATTGCCGCCGCTGCCTTGACAATTGCTGTTACACCGGCCTTTGCACAGACCTACAAAACCGATCAGGGGCACACCGAAGTCCGGTTCGGTTGGAGCCACGCAGGCGTCTCAACCCAACATGGAGAATTCACCAAAGTTGACGGCGTGCTGGATCTGAATGCCGATGATATAGAGGCTTCGACGCTGAACGTGACGATTGACACCAGCAGTTTGGCTTCGGGCTTTGGGCCGTTGGATGATCACCTGAAATCTGCGGATTTCTTCGAGGTTGAAACCTATCCCGAGATCACGTTCGTCAGCACCGAAATCAAACGGACCGGCGATTCCACAGCAGACGTAACCGGTGACCTGACCATCCATGGCGTGACCAAACCCGTGACCCTGCAGGCGACGCTGACCCATCAGGGCGAGCACCCGCTGGGCAGTGCCATCGAATATTACGCGGGTGACTGGGTGGCATTCACGGCGGAAGGTGAGATTGACCACACCGAATTTGGCGTAGGGCCATTCTCAACCGGGCCGATCACCATCGAGATTGCGACTGAAATGAAGGCTGACGGCTAAGCTGGGCAGTCGGAAAGACGTCAACAAAGCATATGTGACCCGCGAAGAGCGTAATCCCATCGACGCATCCACAGCTCTCTGATCGGACCCGTCTTTGGAAAGAGATACCGACCCCCGCGAACGTGGGGGTCTTTTGTCATGCGAACGTCTGTTCTGAAACTGCGCTCTCAGATTGCCCTGCGATCCTGCCGTTGCTTCGAGTGCGCCGAGCAGATAGGCATACACGCATGAAACATGTCCCCAAAGAAACTACAGATGACGCCCTTATTCAGGAGTTCCTGGATAAAGGAGGCAAAGTAAGCGTCGGCAAGACCAAACCCGCGCCCGCTGAGCTTGGTCTGAGTAAGAATGTCTGGAACGCCAAGCTGACCAAAGAAGAGAAGGCCGCACGCGACAAGAAGTGATCGTGCGAGGCCAGTTGGGCAGGCGGAAAGACGTCAAAAATCGCATCTGACCCGGGAAGAGGAGCGCACTCGACGTGTCCAGCGCTCTCTGATCGAACCCGATTCCGGAGCGGCAAAGGCCCCAGCAAAAGCAGGGGCCTTACTTCGTGAGGATTGACACAAAACTGTTTTTGGCACGCTGACCGTGTCTAGTAGAGGTCGCCGTCCGAAGCCTGCAGGATATTGACCACGCCTTCGTCGATCATCTCTTGCAGAACGCTGAGGCGGTCAAAGTCTTCGGGGCTGTTGTAGTTCTGCACATGTACCATGACGATGCCTTTGACACCGCTGTCATCTTGCAGCTTCTTCATGTCTTCGGGGAACATGTGGTAGGCGCCGATGACCTTCACTTTTTCTTCCTCGGACTGACCGCCCCACGGTGCAAACTTGATGTTCTTGCGGGTGATACCTTCGACAAATAGCAAATCGGCATCCTTGGATGCATTCACCAGCCCTTCTGAATAGTGTCCGTCGCCGCCAAAGACGAGAACACGGCCGTCGGGTTTGGTCGTAAACCTGTAGGCGTGGGTGTTCTCCAAAAACCCGTGCGCTGTGGGGAAGGCTTCGACCAGAACATTGTCATCTTCGAATATCTTACGTCCGTTGACGTCAACATGTGGCCAAACCGGCACCCCAACTGCGGTCGCACCGTCGAATTTCTGCACCGTCGACCCTTGTGCCATTTCGTTGCGGTCTATGCGCCACGCGTCGTTGATGCTGGCCATCATCTCGTCGACACCGGCGGGGCCGTAGACCTTCTTGTCGACGACAGCCAGGTTCGACCCGAATTTGAACGGATTTAGAATGAAAGACGGCAACCCAACGGTATGATCTTCGTGCAGGTGGGTCAGGAACATGTACTTGATGTTCGGCACGTTCATGATTGTTGCCAGATCCATCGCGTCCTGAGACTGAACCGATTTACCTAGTGCGCGCCACCAGCCTTCTCCAGCGTCAATGAAATAAGGATAGTCGTTTACGATGACCGCCAGAGCCGGGCCATAACGATAGGGGTTTGGGTTTGGGTCGCCGCTTCCCATGACCAGAACTTTGGACGGCTTGTCGGCAGGCGAACGATCCAGTGGTCCTCGGTTCTCAAATATCGGCCAGTTTCCGGGCGAACTGAAAGCGGTCTTCATGTTCTTCATCTGCGTGAAAGGCACGTTGAGATGGTTCTGTTCGGTTGTGGCAGCACCTGCGGCAAGATTTTCTTCCCAGGTTTGCGCAGTTGCAGTTGCGGCAATGACGCAAGCTGTCGCGAGTGTCGCTGATAAAAGTTTCTTAGGCATCGTACATCCCCCTTGAGGTCTGAAATCCCCATCCATTCGAATATGTATGGAGGGTACCTAATGGTATGCTCCATACCTAATAGTCTGTAAAGTACTTTTTGGTATGTATGTCTTGACGGCACGCAATTATGGCTTAAAAACAAGGCATGCGCGACACTCAAAAATCACCACCTCTTCCTCGATATGACCGCGAAAGATGGTTAGAAACAGCCCTTAATGTCCTTGCAACTGAGGGGGGTGCGCGGCTGCGAATCGACTCTCTCGTCAAAAACCTTGGCGTCACGAAGGGCAGTTTTTACCACCACTTCAAAAACCGTGATGAGTTTGTTCGGGCGCTGATCGATTACTGGTCCAAGGAGTTTACGGAATCGGTCATCAACGATGTCAATACGTCCGAGGCTTCACCTTCAGAGCGCCTGTTGTCGTTAACGCAATATGTCGAGGCTGAAGGGCTTGATCAATTTGATATCGCTTTCCGATCCTGGGCGGCTCAGGACCCCGTCGTGGCCGAAGCCCTGAGAGAAGTCGATCGCAGACGATATGAGTTTGTGAGGGGAGTCTTTGCGGCTATTGGCTTTGAGGGGGCCGAACTGGAAATGCGGGTCAGGCTGTTTCTTGTATTCATCAGCGCCCGCCGATCTGTTTACACGCCCCAAAGCGCGTACGATTCAGCAAGTGAAACACTCCTGAGGCATGAGTTCCTCACTCAAAAACATTAATTGATATGCAAACAAATAAGAGGCTCGAAAAGTTCTTCTTCGTTCAGTGGGTGAATGGGAGTGAGACGCATACACAATGTTTCTGATTCCTATAGACACCCACCCCCAACACGGCTATATGCACCCAATCTTACGGCCTCGGATTCGTTCCGGGGCCTATGATATTTGAAACCGGGGACCTTCGGGGCCCTATACCCTTGGCACCTACGGGGGCCTATCACATAGCGGGGAAATCCCCGCACTTGCTAAACGGAAGACAGAAAGCATGGCACTCAAGTCGTACAAGCCGACGACGCCGGGCCAGCGCGGGCTGGTGCTGATCGACCGTTCGGAGCTTTGGAAAGGACGTCCGGTCAAGTCTCTCACTGAGGGTTTGACCAAATCGGGCGGCCGGAACAACACCGGACGGATCACTTCACGCCGCCGCGGCGGTGGCGCAAAGCGTCTCTACCGGATCGTTGACTTCAAACGGAATAAATTTGATGTCGCGGCAACCGTCGAACGGATCGAATATGACCCGAACCGGACCGCATTCATCGCACTGGTAAAATACGAAGACGGCGAGCAGGCATATATCCTGGCTCCGCAGCGTCTGGCTGTTGGTGACAAAGTCGTGGCATCCGCCAAGGCCGACATCAAGCCGGGCAACGCAATGCCGTTCTCGGGCATGCCCATCGGTACCATCGTCCACAACATCGAGATGAAGCCCGGCAAAGGCGGTCAGATCGCACGTGCGGCCGGTACTTACGCTCAGTTCGTTGGTCGCGATGGCGGCTACGCTCAGATCCGTCTGAGCTCGGGCGAGCTGCGCATGGTCCGTCAGGAATGCATGGCCACCGTCGGTGCCGTGTCCAACCCCGACAACAGCAACCAGAACCTCGGTAAAGCCGGTCGTAAACGCCACATGGGCGTGCGTCCGTCAGTTCGTGGTGTTGCAATGAACCCGATCGATCACCCGCACGGTGGTGGTGAAGGTCGTACCTCGGGTGGCCGTACACCGGTTACTCCATGGGGTAAGGACACCAAGGGTAAGCGTACCCGCAACAAGAACAAAGCGTCCCAGAAGCTGATCATCCGCTCGCGGCACGCCAAGAAGAAGGGACGTTAATCTATGTCTCGCTCTGTTTGGAAGGGTCCTTTCGTCGATGCTTACGTGCTGAAAAAAGCCGAAGCAGCGCGCGAGTCGGGCCGCAACGAAGTCATCAAGATTTGGTCGCGTCGTTCCACCATTCTGCCCCAGTTCGTGGGTCTGACCTTTGGTGTGTACAACGGCCATAAGCATATCCCCGTCAACGTCTCGGAAGACATGATCGGTCAGAAGTTCGGTGAGTATTCGCCAACTCGCACCTATTACGGTCACGCCGCTGACAAAAAAGCGAAACGGAAGTAAGTCATGGGCAAGGAAAAGAACCCCCGCCGCGTGGCCGAAAACGAAGCAATGGCGAAAACGCGCATGCTCCGTACCAGCCCGCAGAAACTGAACCTGGTTGCGCAGATGATCCGCGGCAAGAAAGTTGAGAAGGCTCTGACCGACCTGACTTTCTCGAACAAGCGTGTCGCGCAGGACGTCAAGAAGTGCCTGCAATCTGCAATCGCCAACGCCGAGAACAACCACAACCTGGATGTCGACGAGCTGATCGTCGCCGAAGCCTGGGTTGGCAAGAACCTGGTCATGAAGCGCGGTCGTCCGCGGGCCCGTGGCCGTTTCGGGAAAATCCTGAAGCCGTTCTCGGAGATCACCATCAAGGTGCGTCAAGTTGAGGAGCAAGCCTAATGGGACATAAAGTCAATCCGATCGGCATGCGCCTTCAGGTCAACCGCACCTGGGACAGCCGCTGGTATGCAGATACCAAGGACTACGGCGATCTTCTGCTGGAAGATCTGAAAATCCGTGAGTTCATCAACAAAGAGTGCAAGCAAGCCGGCATCGCCCGTGTGATCATCGAACGTCCGCACAAGAAGTGCCGCGTTACGATCCACACAGCACGTCCGGGTGTCATCATCGGTAAGAAAGGCGCGGACATCGAAGTTCTGCGCAAGAAAATCGCTCTGATGACCGACAGCGAACTGCACCTGAACATCGTCGAAGTGCGCAAGCCCGAGCTTGACGCACAGCTGGTTGCCGAGTCCATCGCTCAGCAGCTGGAGCGCCGGGTTTCGTTCCGTCGCGCGATGAAGCGTTCGGTTCAGAACGCCATGCGCATGGGCTCTCTGGGTATCCGGGTGAACGTCGCTGGCCGTCTGGGCGGCGCCGAAATCGCACGGACCGAGTGGTACCGCGAAGGCCGCGTGCCTCTGCACACCCTGCGTGCCGACATCGATTACGCACAAGCCGAAGCGATGACTCCTTACGGGATCATCGGGATCAAGGTCTGGATCTTCAAAGGTGAGATCATGGAGCACGATCCGCAGGCACGTGACCGTAAAGCACAGGAACTCCAGGACGGCCCTGCACCTCGTGGTGCTGGTGGCGGTCGTCGCTAAGGAGGGAAAGATATGCTTCAACCAAAGCGTACTAAATTTCGCAAGATGCACAAAGGCCGGATCAAGGGCGAAGCCAAAGGCGGCTCTGATCTGAACTTTGGCACCTATGGCCTGAAAGCTCTTGAGCCTGAGCGTGTAACTGCACGCCAGATCGAAGCTGCACGTCGTGCCATGACGCGTCACATGAAGCGTCAGGGCCGCGTCTGGATCCGCATCTTCCCCGACACTCCGGTCACTGCAAAGCCGATCGAAGTTCGTATGGGTAAAGGTAAAGGTTCCGTCGATCGTTGGGCCTGCAAGGTCAAGCCTGGCCGCGTGATGTTCGAGATCGACGGCGTCAATGACGACATCGCCCGCGAGGCCCTGCGCCTGGCCGCGATGAAGCTGCCGATCAAGTCCCGCGTCGTGGTTCGCGAAGACTGGTAAGCGACCCGGGGCAACCCCGTTCGTGACAAGATTAACCCCCGTCGGGACACCGGCGGGGGTTTTCTTATGCGTCAGCCTAATGTGACCCGTCCCATCGTTTCGTGAAAAAAGTCGACGTTTGTCCATGGCCCCCATAGGCTGCCAATTGTGAATGGGAGGGTCTTATGTTTCAGCTGCGCAAGAAGGTGTTCATCAAAGAGGTCATAACCACCGACCAACTGGGGCAACCATGTGCTCCGGTTTGCCGGGTCGCAGCTTTGGCAGTCATACAGAACCCACTCGCAGGTAAATTTTCGGAAGACTTGTCCGAGCTGTTTGAAATAGGTGGTGCGCTCGGCGCAGACCTCGCGGCCGAGGCTGTTTCTCAACTTGACGGTGCTCCGATTTCATACGGTAAAGCAGCGATTGTTGGCTTAAATGGCGATCTGGAACAAGGCGGCGCACTGATCCACCCGAAACTTGGCGCTCCTATGCGCGCTACAGCGGGTGGGGGCGAAGCGGTCATCCCGTCCAATGCCAAACTTGGGGCACCGGGATGTGCGATCGATCTGCCGCTTGGGCACAAGGACAACCCATGGTCCTTTGACCATTTCGATACCATGACTTTGAATATTCCGGATGCGCCGAAACCGGACGAGATTGTTATGTGTCTGGCCTACGCAGATGGCGGACGCCCGATCCCGCGCTGCGGTTCAGGGCCGGTCAAAAACTGAAGGCTGGCTGGGGCTGGTCTTGGATCAGGGCTTGGGCTATGCCCGACCCATGGCACAGATTGAATCACTCTTCGTCACCCGTCTTTATCGCGCAGCCTTGTCCGAGTTCGATCCCAAGATCGACCCGGAAGAGTTGGAAAGCTCCTGCCTTGTCATCGCCGAGGATGATGAAGCCGGGCAGGAGTGGTGCGAAGAAAACGGCTATCCCGGGTACACCAGCTATGCCTCGCTGACAGATTTGCCCTGGCGGTTTCCGATCTTCGCTGATCTGGTCGCGGCACTGGATCTGCATGTCGCGGCGTTTGCCAAGGATCTGGAATTCGATCTGGGCGAAGGTGAGCTAAAGCTTGAAGACCTGTGGATCAACATCCTGCCCGAGGGCGGGATGCATTCCAGCCACCTGCACCCGCACAGCGTCATTTCAGGAACGACTTATGTGGCCATGCCCGAAGGGGCGAGTGCCCTTAAGCTGGAAGACCCCCGCTCCGGCCGCATGATGGCCGCACCGACGCGCCTAAAGGGCGGGCGGCGCGATTTGCAGCCGTTCATCTATATGAAGCCTAAGGTGGGTGACGTCCTGCTGTGGGAAAGCTGGCTGCGCCATGAGGTGCCGATGAACATGGCCGAGGACGAGCGGATCAGCGTCAGCTTCAACTACCGGTGGGACTAGCAAACTGTCGCCGAAGGCATTCACTTTTCAACCTAATTTAGGAATATGTCTTGCAATATAGCCCGACATGACCCATGTGAGGCGCGCTAACGTTTTTCTTTTTCGACCACTGTCTCCCGTTCTTCGGCGTTCAGTCTCTCGATCCAGACCGACTACGCCGCGCTGTCGCAATTCCGCGGACAGCAACTTACTAGGAGACTACGGATATGGCCAATGGCACCGTAAAATGGTTCAACACAACTAAAGGTTTTGGCTTCATCGCACCGGAGACCGGTGGCAAAGACGTGTTTGTACACATCTCTGCTGTCGAGCGCTCGGGTCTGACCGGCCTGGCCGACGACCAGAAAGTAACATTCGACATCGAACCCGGCCGTGACGGTCGCGAGTCGGCTGTGAACATCGCTCTGGCGTAAGTCACTCAGACTTAGACAGTTGAAGACGCGGTCTCGTGCAAACGAGGCCGCGTTTTGCGTTTTTCTGCGGTAGGTTTAGATGTGAGCAGATTAGTGCCAGATTTTAGCATTAATTTAGCTGCCTCTGTTGTATCGGCGCTGATCGTTATCAAATCTGCAACTAGATCGATGATAGAGCAATGAGGCTTGCGAAGAACAAAAGTACTGACCATATTAGTTGTGTGTTGAGGAAATAACTGATGGCAACGGCAGCAAAGAAGACGACGGTCAAAGGCGGCTATATCGTCCGGGACGCAAAAACAGGACGTTTTACGGAAGTGAAATCTTCGTCGGGTGTCAAGAAACCCGGCTTCAAATCTGTATCTGCTGTCAAGGAGGCTTCGAAAAAACGTCATTCTGCGTTGAAGCGCTTGGCCGATAGGTAAGAAGCACTACACAGTAACTTTGGCTGACGCGATTGCTGCGCATGATGAGGCTTTGACTTTTGGCGGTCGCGACGGTGTGGCGAGCCTTGATCTCGTAGAGTCTGCGTTGGGCCGCCCATATTCCGGATATCATCGTTCTATTTCCCGCAAGGCAGCGGCACTATTGCAAAGCATGATCGGCAACCATGGTTTTGTTGACGGCAACAAAAGAACCGCTTGGTTGGTTGTTGAGATTCTTATCGAAAGAAGTGGTTATTGCCTAGAAATAGACGATGACGAACCCATCGACGATTTGGTCGTTGCCGTTGCCGCCGGTGAATTGGGTTTTGTTGATCTTCATGCTTGGTTTAAGGGGCGATTGAAGAGGGTTTCGTAAGCCCTCAGAATCTTTCCCTTGCCACCCACCTCCTAACCCCCTATAGAGCGGCATCTTGCGGTCCCCCGGCTGAGTCGGGGGATTCGTATGTCTATCATTCATCCACCAGGTCAAAGGTGACCCGTATACGGGGCCTTCTGGTGTTTTGAGCAAAGGAAAAGGCGATGAACGCCCAAGAACTGCGTGACAAGACCCCCGACCAGCTCCGCGAGGAACTGGCCAACCTGAAGAAAGAAAGCTTTAACCTGCGCTTTCAACAGGCAACCGGTCAGCTGGAAAGCACCGCCGGCATCAAAGCGGCCCGCCGCAATGCTGCCCGCGTCAAAACCATTCTGAACGAAAAGGCCGCTGCTGCGGCATCGGAGGAGTAATCCTATGCCCAAGCGTATCCTGTCCGGCACCGTAACCAGCGATGCCAACGCACAAACCGTAACCGTTTCCGTCGAGCGTCGCTTTACGCATCCGGTTCTGAAGAAAACCATCCGTAAGTCCAAGAAATACCGGGCTCACGATGAGAAGAACACCTTCAAGGTAGGTGACAGCGTCCGCATCATCGAATGCGCACCAAAGTCGAAAACCAAACGCTGGGAGGTTCTGGAGGCATAAGCCTACAGAACTTTTCCAATTTGTCGAAACCCTGGGGGATTTAACTAGACCAGCCCTCACAGGTCGGGAGAAACCACATGATCCAGATGCAGACCAATCTGGATGTCGCTGACAACTCCGGCGCACGCCGAGTTCAGTGCATCAAGGTCCTGGGTGGTTCCAAGCGTAAATACGCCTCCGTCGGCGACATCATTGTCGTCTCGGTGAAGGAAGCCATCCCGCGCGGCCGCGTAAAGAAAGGTGACGTCCGTAAGGCCGTCGTCGTACGCACCGCCAAAGAAGTCCGTCGCGAAGACGGCACCGCGATCCGCTTTGATCGCAACGCCGCCGTCATCCTGAACAACAACAACGAGCCCGTAGGTACACGTATCTTTGGCCCCGTTGTTCGTGAACTGCGTGGCAAGAACTTCATGAAAATCATCTCGCTTGCTCCGGAGGTGCTGTAATCATGGCTGCTAAACTCCGCAAAGGCGACAAGGTCGTCGTGCTGGCCGGCAAGGACAAGGGCAAAGAGGGTACGATTACCTCGGTTAACCCCTCTGCCGGTAAAGCTGTTGTTGATGGCATCAACATCGCCATCCGCGCCACCCGTCAGACCCAGAACAATCAGGGCGGCCGTTTGCCTCAGGCAAACCCGATCGAGCTGTCGAACCTGGCTCTGCTGGACAAGAACGGCAAAGCAACTCGCGTTGGCTTCCGCATGGAAGGTGACAAGAAGGTACGCTTCGCCAAGACCACGGGGGACGTGATCGATGCTTGATACTGCAAACTACACCCCGCGTCTGAAAGCTCAGTACGCTGAAACCATCCGTGCCGCTCTGAAAGAAGAGTTTGGCTATAAGAACGATATGGAGCTGCCCAAGCTGGAAAAAATCGTTCTGAACATCGGTTGTGGTGCAGAAGCTGTTCGTGATTCCAAGAAAGCCAAAGCGGCTGTCGAGGATCTGACGGCGATTGCCGGTCAGAAGGCTGTTGCGACGCTGGCGAAAAAGTCGATCGCGGGTTTCCGCGTCCGGGAAGATATGCCGCTGGGTGCCAAGGTAACCCTGCGCGGTGACCGGATGTATGAATTCCTGGATCGCCTGATCACCATCGCGATGCCGCGTGTTCGTGACTTCCGCGGTGTGAAACCGTCTTTTGATGGTCGTGGCAACTTTGCCATGGGCATGAAAGAGCACATCGTATTCCCGGAAATCGACTTCGACAAGGTCGACGAGGTCTGGGGCATGGATATCGTAATCACCACCACAGCGAACACCGACGCTGAAGCAAAGGCATTGTTGAAAGCATTCAACATGCCGTTCAACGCGTAAGCGCCGGGAGGATTGAGACATGGCTAAAAAAGCAATGATCGAACGCGAGAAGAAGCGCGAACGCCTGGTGGCCAAGTATGCCGCAAAGCGTGCCGAGCTTAAAGAGATCGCGAATGACGAGAGCAAGCCGATGGAAGAGCGTTTCAAAGCGCGTCTGAAACTGGCGAAATTGCCGCGCAACAGCTCGGCAACCCGTCTTCATAACCGCTGTCAGCTGACCGGTCGTCCTCATGCTTACTATCGTAAGCTGAAGGTCAGCCGTATCGCGCTGCGCGAGCTGGGTTCTGCAGGTCAGATCCCCGGCATGGTGAAATCGAGCTGGTAAGGGAGAGAATGATATGAACGATCCTATCGGCGATATGCTCACCCGTATCCGCAACGCGCAAATGCGCGGCAAGTCCACCGTTTCCACCCCAGCTTCTAAGCTGCGCGGTTGGGTTCTGGACGTGCTGGCGGACGAAGGTTACATCCGTGGCTACGAGGCGACGACTGGTGAAAATGGTCATCCGGCCATCGAAATCAGCCTGAAATACTACGAAGGCACCCCTGTTATTCGCGAACTGAAGCGGGTCTCAAAGCCCGGTCGCCGCGTATACATGGGCGTCAGTGACATCCCGCAGGTCCGTCAGGGCCTGGGCGTGTCGATTGTCAGCACTCCGAAAGGTGTGATGTCGGACCAGAACGCACGCTCCAACAATGTTGGCGGCGAAGTGCTATGCACCGTCTTCTAAGGAGGTCTGTCAATGTCTCGTATTGGTAAACGTCCGGTCGAATTGCCCAGCGGTGTAACCGCTTCGGTTTCCGGCCAGACCATCGAAGTCAAAGGCCCCAAAGGCGCCCGCAGCTTCACCGCGACTGACGACGTTACGCTGTCAGTCGAAGACAACGTGGTTACAATCAACCCTCGCGGCATGTCCAAGCGCGCGCGCCAGCAGTGGGGCATGAGCCGCACTATGGTCGCTAACCTGGTGGCCGGTGTGACCGAAGGCTTCAAGAAAGAGCTGGAGATTCAGGGTGTTGGTTACCGGGCTCAGATGCAGGGCAATACCCTGAAGCTGAACCTGGGCTACAGCCACGACGTTGATTTCGTTGCTCCGGAAGGTGTCACCATCACCGCACCGAAGCAGACCGTTATCATTGTGGAAGGCAACGACCAGCAGCAGGTGGGCGAAGTCGCGGCGAAGATCCGCGAATGGCGCCGTCCCGAGCCCTATAAGGGCAAAGGCATCCGCTACAAGGGCGAGTTCATCTTCCGCAAAGAAGGCAAGAAGAAGTAAGGACGCAAACAATGGCAAACAGCAAAAGAACCCTGTTTCTGAAGCGCCGCCTGCGCGTTCGGAACAAACTTCGCAAGGTCAACGCGGGTCGTCCGCGTCTGTCCGTACACCGTTCGAACAAGAACATCTCTGTTCAGTTGATCGACGACGTACGTGGCGTGACCCTGGCCTCGGCCTCGAGCCTGGAAAAAGACCTGGGTCTCGTTGGCAAGAACAACGTCGAAGCGGCCACCAAAGTGGGCGCGGTCATCGCCGAGCGTGCCAAGAAGGCAGGCGTCGAAGAGGCCTATTTCGATCGTGGTGGCTTCCTGTTCCACGGCAAAGTGAAGGCCTTGGCCGACGCTGCGCGTGAAGGTGGTCTGAAGATCTAAGACTTGCGGGCAGCTTTGCGGCTGCCCCGATGATCCGGGGGCCTCGGCGACAGTCGGGGCTCACTTGGATTGAACAAACGGCGCCGATAGCGCCACAGTATAAGGGATGCCAAAATGGCAGAACGTGATAACCGCCGGGGCCGTGGTCGTGACCGCGATGAAACTCCGGAATTCGCAGATCGTCTGGTTGCGATCAACCGTGTGTCGAAAACCGTAAAAGGTGGTAAGCGCTTTGGCTTCGCCGCTCTCGTGGTTGTCGGCGATCAGAAAGGCCGCGTCGGCTTTGGTAAGGGTAAAGCGAAAGAAGTACCCGAGGCCATCCGCAAGGCAACTGAACAAGCCAAGCGTCAGATGATCCGCGTGCAACTGCGCGAAGGTCGGACCCTGCACCACGATATCGAAGGCCGTCACGGCGCCGGTAAAGTTGTCATGCGCTCGGCACCTGAAGGTACCGGTATCATCGCCGGTGGTCCGATGCGTGCCGTGTTCGAAATGCTGGGCGTCAAGGACGTTGTGTCCAAGTCGCTGGGCTCGCAGAACCCGTACAACATGATCCGCGCAACCATCAACGGCCTGACCAAAGAGCAGAGCCCGCGTTCGGTTGCACAGCGTCGTGGCAAAAAGGTTGCTGACATCCTGCCCAAGCGGGACGAAGCACCAGCTGCTGCTGAAGCAGAAGCATAAGGAGAGCGACCCATGGCAAAAACCATCGTCGTCAAGCAGATCGGTTCCCCGATCCGCCGCCCCGCCGAACAGCGCGCAACCCTGATCGGTCTGGGCCTGAACAAGATGCACAAAACCCGTGAGCTGGAGGATACTCCTTCGGTCCGCGGCATGGTCAACAAGATCCCGCATCTGGTAGAGATCATCGAAGAGCGCGGCTAAACGCGGCTCGTTCGAATGAAAAGAAACGCCTCCGACATCGTCGGGGGCTTTTTTTGTTACGACAGCTTTGTGCAACTTCCTTTTTTGATCCCATGCCGGGTAACTCTACAAGCGCAGCATGTCCCGCTTATCTTTCCGAGTGAGCGTCAACAGCAGCTTGGCATCTACCCGGCAACGCTCTCATAACGCTGAACTGGAAAAACGTGCGTGGGCTGGGAGGCGGGTCCAAATCTGAAGAAACCTGTCGCAAAACCCCGGCTATGGCGGGTTGGGCCGCAAGAACGATGCCATATTCACGCTCGGCGCACCGAGCCACCACAAATCCTGGTTGTTGGCTGTCGGTTAAGTCAGCACTTCCCGCCACCTTCAGGCTACTATCATACCAAGCCCGGGCCGCTTCTTCGACTTCGTCCCACTCGGCCCAGTCCTGCCAATCGTTAGCGTATTCAGCTTCAAGGACAGGACTTTTCCCCCACAAAATGCAACCCGTCACATTATCAACTGGTGAAGGGAAAACGTCGGCGACAAGCGTTCCTTCAACGGTATCAAGTCGAATCCGCTGCCCACGTTCATTATGGTCGAGTTCGACGCCAAGGCTTAGCAAAGGCGTGTTCGTGCTCTCAACAACGCTGGCTTCGCAAGCGGCAAATGCATCGTTTAAAGATACGTCTGCATTCGCACCGACTGGTAACAAGCTTAAGCCACAAAAGACAACCACAGCAAAGATCAGTCGAGACAATTCGATTCTTCCTTCAGCAAAAGCGATTTTCGACTTCAGTACGGCGGACTAACTGTCGCCAGTGAATACCGGTGTCGCGCCCCGCAGTCGATGCGAGAAAATGTCCGACGCTGTTGCGCTACGCGGGTTAGAGCAACAATCGGCGTCAGGTGCCAATCGTGCTCCGCCATTCCCAAAGCGCATACCGGCTAGACCGAAACTCCCGTTGTTAGCGTTAGCCACCGCGCCTATCTCAATCCTGTCCGAACAAGGAACAAATAAGTGACATCGGGGAATGCGCCCCGACATTCGAAAGGAATAATGATATGGCACATACAGCTACACTGACACATGGCGGCTTCAACCTGACCGCTCGTATTGCAAACCTGATCGAGCGCGTGAGAGAAAACCGCGCCCGGGCGAGCGAGTACAATCGCACTTTCCGCGAACTGCAAAGTCTGACCAACCGCGAGCTGGATGATATCGGCCTGCGCCGCTGCGACATCGCAGACATCGCGCATGAGCACGCATACTGCTCGTAACACATCACCGCTCACCAACACAGAGGCGCCATTAGGGCGCCTCTTTTCGTTTCAGGTGCGGCGTGACAACAAACCTTGCAACCGAAGGCGCAACGCTGTACAGCGCTCCGGTGGCATTGTGCCCACGAGAATCAAAACCAAGAAATGCCGCGTCTGACCCATCACGCTTCGGGGTCATTTCCGGCGAAGGAGAAGCGAAATGAAACTGAACGAATTGCGCGATAACCCAGGCGCCACACCGAAACGGACCCGCGTTGGCCGTGGTCCCGGTTCCGGTAAAGGTAAAATGGGTGGCCGTGGTATCAAAGGTCAGAAATCCCGTTCGGGTGTGGCCATCAATGGCTATGAGGGCGGCCAGATGCCGCTGTACCAGCGCCTGCCCAAGCGCGGCTTTAACAAGCCGAACCGCAAGGCATTTGCCGTCATCAACCTGGGCCTGATCCAGAAATTCGTCGACGCCGGCAAGCTGGACGCCAAGGCAGCGATCACCGAGGACGCGCTTGTTGCGTCCGGTCTGGTCCGTCGCAAGCTGGACGGTATCCGTGTTCTGGCCAAAGGTGAGATCAGCGCCAAAGTGAACCTGGAAGTAACCGGTGCTTCGAAATCTGCCGTTGAGGCAGTTGAAAAAGCTGGCGGTTCACTTACGGTCACAAAAGCGGCTGCGGCAGAGTAAGCGCTTGTGAGCGGGCAAAGACCCGCTTACATAGACCACAGAGTTTTCCAAGACGCCGCCCGAGCCGGAAAACGGTTCCGGGCGGTGTTTTCATAAGAGAGACCGATTTATGGTATCAGCAGCAGAACAAATGGCAGCCAACACAAGCTGGTCTGCCCTTGGTAAAGCCACCGATCTGCGCAACCGCATCCTGTTCACGCTTGCATTGCTGATCGTCTATCGTCTGGGCACCTTTATTCCGGTGCCAGGGATCGACGGTGCAGCCCTGCGCGAGTTCATGGAACAAGCGGGGCAGGGCATCGGCGGCATGATTTCGATGTTCACCGGCGGGGCGCTGGGGCGGATGGGTATCTTTGCCCTCGGCATTATGCCCTATATATCGGCCTCGATCATCGTACAGCTGCTGACCTCGATGGTTCCCGCGCTTGAGCAAATCAAGAAAGAGGGTGAACAAGGGCGCAAGAAGATCAACCAGTACACCCGTTTCGGCACCGTGGCGCTGGCCACCGTTCAGGCCTATGGTCTGGCCGTTTCGCTGGAATCGGGCGATCTGGCCACCGATCCGGGCCTCTATTTCCGCATGTCGACCATGATTACGCTGGTTGGGGGCACCATGTTCCTGATGTGGCTTGGTGAGCAGATCACCGCACGCGGCATCGGCAACGGTATCTCACTGATCATCTTCGTGGGCATCATCGCCGAAGTTCCGGCCGCGCTGGCCCAGTTCTTTGCAAGCGGTCGCAGCGGTGCGATCAGCCCAGCCGTGATTGTGGGCGTGATCTTGATGGTGATCAGCGTGATTACCTTTGTGGTGTTCATGGAACGCGCCTTGCGCAAGATCCACATCCAATATCCGCGCCGTCAGGCCGGTATGAAAGTTTATGAGGGCGGCTCCAGCCACCTGCCAGTCAAGGTGAACCCGGCGGGCGTGATCCCGGCGATCTTTGCCAGCTCGCTGCTGCTGTTGCCGGTCACGATCTCGACCTTCTCGTCTGGCGTGACCAACGGGCCGGTGATGTCCTGGCTGCTGGCCAACTTCGGCCCCGGTCAGCCGCTGTATCTGCTGTTCTTCGCTTCGATGATTGTGTTCTTTGCGTATTTCTACACGTTCAACGTATCGTTCAAACCGGATGATGTGGCGGACAACCTGAAAAAGCAAAACGGCTTTGTGCCTGGCATCCGTCCCGGCAAGAAAACCGCCGAGTATCTGGAATACGTGGTCAACCGCGTGCTGGTACTTGGTTCGGCCTATCTGGCGGCTGTCTGCCTGTTGCCGGAGATCCTGCGCGGTCAGTTTGCCATTCCGTTCTATTTCGGCGGCACCTCGGTTCTGATTATCGTCTCGGTGACCATGGACACGATCCAACAAGTCCAGAGCCATTTGCTGGCGCATCAATACGAAGGGCTGATTGAAAAGTCCCAGCTGCGCGGCAAAAGCAAGAAACGCGGCAGAAAGGGAGCTGCTCGTCGATGAACATCATTCTTCTGGGCCCCCCGGGGGCAGGCAAAGGAACGCAGGCGCGTCACTTGGTTGAAACCCGCGGCATGATCCAGCTGAGCACAGGTGATATGCTGCGCGAGGCGCGGACCAGCGGCACAGAGATGGGCAAGAAGGTTGCGGCCATCATGGACGCAGGCAAGCTTGTCACCGACGAGATCGTAATCGGCCTGATCGAAGAGAAGCTGACCACCGAAAAAGGGGCCGGATTCATCTTTGACGGCTTCCCCCGCACATTGGCACAAGCCGACGCCCTGTCGGCCTTGCTAACCAAGCTGGGCCAGTCGCTTCACACGGTGATCGAGATGCGCGTCGACGATGATGCGCTGGTGGACCGGATCACCGCACGTTCGACCTGCGGAGGGTGTGGTGAGGTCTATAACGACAAGACCAAGCCAATCCCCGCCGATGGCGTCTGCACCAATTGCGGCCAGAAGAAAGAGTTCACACGCCGTGCCGATGACAACGAAGACAGCCTGCGCACACGGCTGATGGAATACTACAAAAAGACCTCCCCGCTGATTGGCTATTACTATGCCAAAGGTGATCTGCGTCCAGTGAATGGACTGGCTGATATCAGCGAAGTGACCGCGTCGATTGAGGCTGTGCTGGGTTGAAGCCAGACACCGCGGTTGATGTTCCGACTGAACTAAGCGCTGCGTTTGATCGTTATGGTGACCTTCTAAGGCTCGAACTACGCTTGTGTGGGCTTGTCCTTGTCATCGGCTTTCTGGTGTTCTTTCCAGCGGCGGCGCTTTTTTTTGAGTGGTATGCTGCACCCCGATCCTTTAGCGATCTATCGTTTTTGTCGTTGAGTTATTGGGGAATATTCATCGTTGGCATCTGGGTAGTCGTTCGAATTATCTGGAGACCCATCGAGGAAAAGAAGAGAGTAATTGAAGCCGAGTTTTCGCAACGCGGGCTTCGAATTTTTCAAGTCAAAGGTACAAAGTTTGACATTGCAGAACTCGAAGATAAGTGAAGCTGCCAAATGGCCTTGACGCCAGCGCCAAAAGCCCATATCGACCCCCATCCCTAAAGGGAATCAAGATCGCATGTGGGATTCGTCCCAAATGCCCCGACCACCTCGAATAATACTGGGCCCGCTGGCGTCACTGCCAAGGTCGAGTGTTGTGAAAAAAGGTTCCGGAGTTACGGAACCGCAACAAAAAGGAAAGTGACACGTGGCACGTATTGCCGGCGTAAACATCCCGACTGCAAAGCGGGTACCTATCGCCCTCACATATATCACCGGTATCGGAAACACCTCGGCGCAGGCCATCTGCGAAGCCGTAGGCATTGAAGCGCACCGTCGCGTTAATGAGCTGTCCGACGCCGAAGTTCTGGCCATCCGCGAGCACATCGACGCAAACTTCACCGTTGAAGGTGACCTGCGTCGTGAAGTTCAGATGAACGTCAAGCGCCTGATGGATCTGGGCTGCTATCGCGGTCTGCGCCATCGTCGTAACCTGCCCGTTCGCGGTCAGCGTACTCACACCAACGCTCGTACTCGCAAAGGCCCCGCAAAGGCCATTGCCGGTAAGAAGAAATAAGGGGGGTCTGACTGATGGCACGCGAAAAGACTCGTACCAAGAAAAAAGAGCGCAAGAATATCGCATCGGGCGTCGCCCATGTGAATTCGACCTTCAACAACACCAAGATCCTGATCTCGGACGTGCAGGGCAACGCCATTGCATGGTCGTCGGCTGGGACCATGGGTTTCAAAGGGTCGCGTAAATCTACTCCGTATGCTGCTCAGATGGCTGCGGAAGACGCAGGCAAGAAAGCACAGGATCACGGCGTCAAGACGCTGGAAGTCGAAGTTCAGGGCCCCGGTTCGGGTCGTGAATCGGCTCTGCGTGCACTGGCTGCAGTGGGCTTCAACATCACGTCGATCCGTGACGTGACCCCGATTGCTCACAATGGTTGCCGTCCGCCGAAGCGCCGCCGCGTCTAAGCGAATTAGAATTGAGCTGGGGCCCGCGTTTTCGCACGGCCCCAGCACGTCATTTTGAACCTCGGGCGTCTGCACCTTGTTGGTCATGGGGCGCGGACAGGAATGGAGGGATTACATGATCCATAAGAATTGGGCAGAATTGATCAAGCCAACCCAGCTGGATGGTAAGCCGGGCAACGATCCCGCACGTCAAGCCACTCTGGTCGCCGAGCCGCTGGAACGTGGCTTTGGTCTGACATTGGGCAACGCGCTGCGCCGCGTATTGATGAGCTCGCTGCAAGGCGCGGCCATCACCAGCGTTCAGATCGACAACGTTTTGCACGAGTTCAGCTCGGTCGCAGGCGTTCGTGAAGATGTCACCGACATCATCCTGAACCTCAAGGGCGTGTCGCTGCGCATGGAAGTCGAAGGGCCCAAGCGCCTGTCGATCAATGCCAAAGGCCCCGCCGTTGTCACCGCTGGTGACATCAGCGAAAGCGCTGGCATCGAGGTTCTGAACCGCGATCACGTCATCTGCCACCTGGACGATGGCGCTGACCTGTTCATGGAACTGACCGTCAACACCGGCAAAGGTTATGTCTCGGCTGAAAAGAACAAGCCCGAAGACGCACCTATTGGCCTGATCCCGATCGACGCGATCTATTCGCCGGTCAAAAAGGTTGCCTATGACGTTCAGCCGACCCGTGAAGGTCAGGTTCTGGACTATGACAAGCTGACCCTGAAGATCGACACCGACGGTTCGATCACACCCGAGGATGCGCTGGCCTTTGCCGCGCGCATTCTGCAGGACCAGCTGTCGATCTTCGTCAACTTCGACGAGCCGGAATCGGCAAGCCGTCAGGACGACGACGATGGTCTGGAGTTCAACCCGCTGCTGCTGAAGAAAGTGGACGAGCTGGAGCTGTCGGTCCGTTCGGCAAACTGCCTGAAGAACGACAACATCGTTTATATCGGCGATCTGATCCAGAAAACCGAAGCCGAGATGCTGCGCACCCCGAACTTCGGCCGCAAGTCGCTGAACGAGATCAAAGAAGTGCTGTCCGGCATGGGCCTGCACCTCGGCATGGATGTCGAGGATTGGCCGCCCGACAACATCGAAGATCTGGCGAAGAAATTCGAAGACGCTTTCTAAGCCAACGGGTGGGGAAATCCCCACCTCAAGGTTTGTACAACACGGACGCTCCGCCATCTGCGGGGCGTACAACACGAAAGACCCGGGCAATCCCGCCCCAAGGAGAGCCGGTGACACGCATCGCCGGCCAGACAAAGCAAAAGCTTAAGAAGGAAAAAAGAAAATGCGTCACGCACGTGGTTACCGCCGCCTGAACCGTACTCATGAGCACCGTAAGGCTCTGTTTGCAAACATGGCAGGCTCGCTCATCGAACATGAGCAAATCAAAACAACTTTGCCCAAGGCAAAAGAACTGCGCCCGATCGTTGAAAAACTGATCACTCTGGGCAAGCGCGGCGACCTGCACGCCCGCCGTCAGGCCGCATCGCAGCTGAAAGAAGACCAATACGTCGCAAAGCTGTTCGAAGTTCTGGGCCCCCGCTACGCCGAGCGTCAGGGCGGTTATGTCCGCATCCTGAAAGCAGGCTTCCGCTATGGCGACATGGCTCCGATGGCGATCATCGAATTCGTTGATCGTGACGTCGATGCCAAAGGTGCGGCTGACAAAGCCCGCGTCGCCGCCGCAGAGGCCGCAGACGAAGAATAAGTTCCGGAACATAAGTCGGATAAGAACCTCCGCGCGGGCGCCCGGGCGGAGGTTTTTTGTTTCTATGGTGCCAGTTCCAGAATACTCAACGACTGCGGCGCACGCGCCAATCCCAATGGCCCAGCCACCGCATCGCAGATCATAGGCACTTGCATTCAGCGCCCCGGCTTCGCATATCTTCGACCATTCCTGACTGGAGGTCGCATGTTCCGCAGTATTCTAGCTATGTGTCTAATGGCGTTCGCAGCGACTGCCTCTGCCGAAACGAAGGTACCTCGATCGCAGGCCGAGATTGGATTGGGGTTTGCCCCGGTGGTCCGCAAGGCTGCACCGGCAGTGGTCAACATCTATGCCAAGATCATCCGGGAAGGGCGGACCAATTCGCTGTTTACCGATCCGTTTTTTCAGGATTTCTTTGGTCGGGGTTTTGGAGAGCCGCGCCAGCGAGTGCAAAACTCACTTGGGTCTGGCGTCGTTCTGTCCGAAGACGGGTATGTCGTGTCGAATTATCATGTGGTTGGTACGGCTACTGAAATTCGTGTGGTGACCACAGATCGCCGTGAGTATTCGGCCAAGGTTGTGCTGGGCGATAAGGAAAGTGACATTGCCATCCTTCGACTGGAAGAAGCGGGCGAGCTGCCTTTTCTGCATCTGCGTGATTCCGACCAGGTTGAGGTCGGGGAACTGACGCTTGCCATTGGAAACCCATTTGGCGTGGGGCAAACTGTGTCTTCTGGCATTATCTCGGGGTTGGCGCGAACCGGAACTGCAACCGGGAACGCGCGTGGTTATTTTATTCAGACCGATGCCGCGATCAATCCGGGCAACTCCGGCGGCGCATTAATCGATGTGAATGGCGAATTGATTGGAATAAACACGTCGATTCTGACCCGGTCGGGTGGATCGAACGGAATCGGTTTTGCAATTCCGGCAAATCTGGTGGCCGAGTTTTTGCGTCAGGCACGGGCGGGGAACGAAAGATTCGTTAGCCCGTGGGCAGGGATGGCCGGGCAGCACATGAGCGCGGATATTGCCGAATCTCTAGGCATGGTCATCCCGATGGGCGTTGTGGTCTCAGACCTGCATGCGCTTAGCCCATTGGCCGAAGCAGGTCTGCGGGTGGGTGATGTGGTTACCCATGTGGATGGGGATGAGGTGAACTCTCCTGCGGAGATGAAGTTTCGCATGGTGGTCGCAGGAGTGGGGGGGAAGTCGGTTCTGACCCGATTGCGAGGCGAAGACCGCGCGGATATCGAGATTGCGTTGATCAAGGCACCCGAAACACCGGCGGCCAATGAAACGACTTTAGGAGAAGATACGGCGCTACCAGGTTTAATTGTGTCCGGGATCAATCCTTTGGTCATCGTGCAGCACGGATTGAAACTGTCCCAAACAGGTGTCGTTGTTGTTGATCCCGGGCCGTATGGCGCACGGGCCGGGTTGCGCGCTGGTGATGTATTGGTGGGCATCAACGGCGCCAAAATCGATACCTCCGAGGATGCCACTGAGGCTTTGACCGACACGGGTCGCCGGGTCCAGGTTGAGATCGAACGAGGCGGCCGGTCAATTTCTTTACGGTTCCGGTTGTAGCCCGTGAGTGATCTGTTCGATACGGGGTCTTCCGAACCCACGGCCTCGCCCCACCGACCGCTGGCGGATCGACTGCGTCCGCAATCCTTGTCTGAGGTGATCGGGCAAGAACAGGTGTTGGGACCGAATGCGCCGCTGGGTGTGATGTTGGCCTCGGGCAGCCTGTCCAGCCTGATCTTCTGGGGGCCGCCCGGGGTTGGTAAGACGACCATTGCCCGATTATTGGCGCAGGAAACCGAACTGCATTTCGTGCAGATCAGTGCGATCTTTACCGGTGTCCCGGATCTGAAGAAGGTTTTTGAGGCTGCCAAGATCCGTCGACAGAACGGGCAGGGCACCTTGTTGTTCGTGGACGAAATCCACCGTTTCAACAAAGCACAGCAGGACGGGTTTCTGCCGCATATGGAGGATGGGACTATCTTGCTGGTCGGTGCGACCACCGAAAACCCTTCGTTCGAGTTGAATGCAGCGCTTCTCAGCCGGTCTCAGGTACTGGTTCTCGAACGTCTATGTCTCAGTGATCTTGAACGCTTGACCCATCGTGCCGAGAAAGAACTGGAACGGGCTCTGCCCCTGACCCCTGCGGCCCGTGAAGCACTACAGGAGATGGCAGATGGGGACGGTCGGGCGCTGTTGAACCTGATTGAACAGATTGCCGCCTGGAAAGTGGATGCAGCTCTGGACGCGGAGGCATTGTCGACGCGTCTGATGCGGCGGGCCGCGAAATACGACAAATCCGGGGATGAGCATTACAACCTGATCTCGGCCCTGCACAAATCGGTGCGCGGATCGGACCCTGACGCAGCGCTCTATTGGTTCGCGCGGATGCTGACAGGCGGGGAAGATCCGAGATATCTGGCCCGCAGGATCACACGGATGGCGGTTGAGGATATCGGCCTGGCCGACCCGCAGGCGCAGTCGATCTGCCTGCATAGCTGGGAAACCTACGAAAGGCTGGGGTCGCCTGAGGGTGAATTGGCGCTGGCGCAAGCGCTGGTCTATCTGGCGCTCGCCCCGAAATCGAACGGGGCTTATGTTGGATACAAAGCTGCGATGCGGCTGGCCAAGCAATCGGGCAGTGAACCACCGCCCAAGCATATCCTGAATGCACCCACATCCCTGATGAAGGACCAGGGATATGGCGCAGGCTATGCTTATGATCATGATGCCGAGGATGGCTTTTCGGGGCAGAATTATTTCCCCGACGACATGGACCGCCCCACTCTTTATCAACCGGTCGAGCGTGGTTTTGAGCGTGAATTGAAAAAGAGGTTGGAGTATTTCGCCAAACTGCGGTCTCAGCGTAATCCGGGCTAGGCTTGACTCTGCATCCGATGCGCGCGACAGACGCGCATGATTTCTAGGGCACTGAAACAGGCACAATCCGGGCGGATCAGCCGTGCGGAACAAGGGGCAATGGCATGAGCGGCGTACAGGTGATCACCATAGCAGAGGGCGATGGCGACCAGCGGCTGGATCGCTGGCTGCGGCGTCTGTTCCCACATGTCAGCCAGGGCCGGATCGAGAAGATGTGCCGCAAGGGCGAACTGCGCGTTGATGGTGGGCGGGTCAAGGCCTCGACCCGGCTGGAGGTTGGACAATCGGTGCGCGTGCCTCCATTGCCGGATGCCGATCATAAGCCGGCTGTGGTGAAGCATCGTATCTCCGATGCGGATGCAAAATTGATTCAGTCCTGCGTGATCTACAAGGATGATCAAGTTCTGGCACTGAACAAACCGCATGGGCTGCCGGTGCAGGGCGGAAGCGGTCAGACCCGCCACGTGGATGGCCTGTCCGAGGCTTTGCGATTTGGCTACGATGAGAACCCTCGCCTTGTGCATCGGCTGGATAAAGACACAACCGGTGTTCTTCTGATGGCCCGCACGCGAGAGGCGGCCAAAGGGCTGACTGCCGCGTTCCGGCACCGCAATACGCGCAAGATCTATTGGGGGCTCGTGGCCGGGGTGCCGACCCCGTATCTGGGTGAGATCAAGACCGGTTTGGTCAAGGCATCGGGTCACGGTCCGCAGGGCGAAGGCGAGAAGATGATCGCCGTGCACCCCAGTGAAGTGAACGATACACCGGGCGCAAAACGCGCGCATACGCTTTATGCAACGCTCTACCGTGTTGCCGGACGGGCGGCTTGGGTCGCGATGGAGCCGGTGACCGGCCGGACCCATCAATTGCGGGCGCATTTGGCGGCGATCGGCCATCCGATCATCGGAGATGGAAAATATGGTGGCTCAGGACAGGAGAATCTGGGCGACGGCTGGGGCGCGCAACTGGGCGGCGTCATCAGCAAGAAACTTCACCTGCATGCCCGCAGCCTGTCCTTCGAACACCCTGAGACCCGCAAACCCATCACGATAACGGCGCCTCTGCCCGCGCATATGACGCAAAGCTGGGAGATTCTGGGCTGGACAGAGGACCTTGCGGCAGTCGATCCATTCGAGGAATTGCGATGAGCCCCGCGTTGCGGTTGGTCCTGTTTGATGTGGATGGCACGTTGGTTGACAGTCAGGGCGCGATCGTATCGGCCATGACCGCCAGTTTTCAGGCGCAGTCTTTGCCGGTGCCGGACCGCACTGAAATTTTGTCCATCGTTGGCTTGTCACTTCCCCATGCAATGGCACGCCTTGCCCCGGATCAATCCGATCAGGCGCAGAACGTGCTGGTTGAGGGATACAAACAGGCCTATCACGCCCAGCGATTGGAACAGGGTGCGGCAAGCTCACCGCTTTATCCCGGTGCCCGGGAAGTGATTGAGACACTACACGCCAAACCCGAAGTGTTGTTGGGTGTCGCCACCGGTAAATCCCAGCGCGGGCTGGATGCCCTGCTGGAGGCGCACGGGCTGGAGCAGTACTTCGTAACCCGACAGGTTGCCGACCATCACCCCTCGAAACCGCATCCATCGATGATCGAAACGGCAATGGCCGAGACGGGCGTGAGTGCCGCCCAAACAGCCATGGTTGGCGATACCAGCTTTGATATGGAGATGGCCGCCGCCGCCAAGGTTACTGCGATTGGGGTTAGTTGGGGATATCACGACCGATCAGCCCTAAGTGCCGCCCATCAGGTGATCGACGGTTTCGAACACTTGCCAGAGACTCTGGCCAATATCTGGGACTGAAGAGATGAGTGATTTGAAACCGAAACGCTTCTGGACCTCTGGCGCAGTAGTCGAAACTGAAGGGGGTTATACAGTCGAACTGGACGGTCGACGCGTTAAAACACCCGCAAAAGCTGCGTTGGTCCTTCCCACGCATTCCATGGCAGAAGCTGTGGCCGAAGAATGGGACGCACAGGAAAAAGAGATCGACCCGACCACAATGCCCTTCACCCGTTCGGCCAACGCCGCCATCGACAAGGTACAGCATCAGCATGGCGAGGTTGCCGAAATGTTGGCGGATTATGGCGATTCGGACTTGCTGTGTTACCGGGCAACTCACCCGGAAACTCTGCAAAAACGGCAATCAGAAGCATGGGACCCTGCATTGGATTGGGCCGCCGAAATGCTTGGTTCAAGGCTGATTCCGATTGCTGGGGTGGTTCATCAACCACAGGACGACAAGGCACTGCGACGGTTGCGCAGTCGTGTACACGCTCTGAACGCGTTTCAATTGGCGGCGTTCCATGATCTGGTCAGCTTGTCGGGGTCATTGATACTTGGATTTGCCGCTGCACAGGATTGGCGTGAACCAGATGAGATTTGGCAAATTTCCCGATTGGACGAGATTTGGCAGATCGAACAATGGGGGTATGATGACGAGGCGCACGCTGCTGCCGAGGCCAAGAAATCAGCGTTCCTGCACGCGAAGCGATTCTATGACCTCTCGATCTGAGACCAAATCAGCTCAAATCGTGATTTTACACCTCATTTTGCCCAAATTTACCAATCGTTTTCCCTGATCCAGCCCTTGACGTTTGTTGATGAATGCGCCCAAACTCGGGCCACTAAAGGGGAGAGACCTTTTGGGTAACCTTTCTGGCGTGCGCGCCGGATCGAACCGTCCCGCTAAGGGATGGAAAATCAGGAAGAGGTAAAAATGAAAAAATCCGTAATCTTGGGCATGGCAACAATTGCCGGCCTGGCTGCTGGCGCAGCTGCGGCGGGTACCGTTGACGACGTCAAAGCACGCGGCAAGCTGAACTGCGGTGTGACCACCGGTCTGGTCGGTTTTGCTGCACCCGACGCAAATGGCGAATGGAAGGGCTTTGACGTTTCGCTGTGCCGCGCTGTTGCAGCTGCTGTTCTGGGCGATGCAAGCGCTGTTGAATTCGTTCCGACGACCGGTAAAACACGCTTTACAGCGCTGGCTTCGGGCGAGATCGACATGCTGGCCCGTAACACCACCTGGACCTTCAGCCGTGACGTAGACCTGAAGTTCGAATTCACTGGCGTCAACTATTATGACGGTCAGGGCTTCATGGTTCCAAAGGCACTGGGCGTGACCTCGGCCAAGGAACTGGATGGCGCAACCGTCTGCATCCAGACCGGCACCACCACCGAGCTGAACCTGGCGGATTTCTTCCGCTCGAATAACATCAGCTACGAGCCGGTTCCGATCGAAACCAACGCCGAAGCGCAGCAGCAGTACCTGGCTGGTGCATGTGACGTTTACACCACCGACGCATCGGGCCTGGCCGCAACGCGCGCCACGTTCGAAAACCCCGGTGACCACGTTCTGTTGCCTGAAATCATCTCGAAAGAACCGCTGGGCCCGCTGGTCCGCCACGGCGACCACGAGTGGGGCGACGTTGTCCGCTGGACCCTGAACGCGCTGGTTTCGGCTGAAGAGCTGGGCGTGACTTCGGCCAATATCGATGAGATGGCAGCTGGCACCGACAACCCGGAAGTAAACCGTCTGCTGGGTACCGAAGGTACTCTGGGCGAGATGCTGGGTCTGGACGCCGACTGGGGAGCCAAAGCCATCAAAGCCGGTGGTAACTATGGTGAAATCTTCGCCACGAACATTGGTGAAGAAACTCCAATTGGTCTGGCACGCGGCCTGAACGCACAATGGACCGATGGTGGTCTGCTGTACTCGCCGCCGTTCCGCTAAGACATCGACAGAAGAGGGCGCGGGGCAACCCGCGCCCTCTTCTCATCAAAATGCTGCGGACAGCTCATGAGCAGGGAAAACCCTGCCGATAATTAAGAGTCCGCAAGCCACGGGGATCCCAAAATATGTCGACTATGACTGACCCGCCGAAATCTGATTTTCGGCTGTCGATGCTCATAAATGATACCCGCTATCGCTCTCTTACGTTTCAGGTGATCGCGGCTGTCGTTATTGCGCTTTCCATCTGGTATCTTGGCAATAACCTGATCCAGAACCTTCGGGCCGCAGGGCTCAATATTTCCTACTCATTTCTAGGCGACCCTTCGGGGTACGATATCAACCAGCGTCTGATTGAATATGACAGCCAGTCTTCGCACGGGAGTGCTGCGATAGTCGGCCTACTGAATACGCTTCTTGTCGCATTCCTGGCCTGTATCACTGCCACTGTTTTCGGTGTGGTTGCGGGTGTGCTGCGCCTGTCGAACAACTGGCTCGTCTCAAAAATTATGGCGGTCTATGTCGAAATATTCCGGAACATTCCGGTTCTGATCTGGATCATTATCATCTTTACCATCATGACGGCTGTATTGCCCGGGCCAAGAGCCTTCCGTGGCGATAGCCCCACATCCAGCATGCTGTTCGACCTGTTCGCCTTTACCAACCGTGGAGTCTATATTCCACGACCTGAATTCGCGAATGGCTTGTTTGGTTCTACGTTCTTGAACTGGCTGTTGGTCATTGCTGTGCTTGTCGGTTCCTTGTTCGCATCGCGTGAAATCGAGAAGCGCGCAACACTTAAACAAGAGCAAACCGGTGAGCGTCCCAAGACTGGTCTGGTGAAGTTGGCTGTTTGGCTGGTTCCATTGGCCATTCTGATGGTGATCATGGGTCTGACCTGGAATGTGCCTGCGCTGAAAGGTTTCAACTTCAGCGGCGGTATCAAGATCGGCGGGCCGCTGATTGCTTTGTGGTTTGCTCTGTCGATTTATACCGGCGCATTCATCGCGGAAAACGTGCGCGCGGGTATTCAGGCGATCTCAAAAGGCCAGACCGAGGCCGCAGCTGCGCTGGGCCTACGTCAGGGTCGAATAATGAACCTCGTGATCCTGCCACAAGCGCTGCGGGTGATCATCCCGCCTCTGATATCGCAGTATCTGAACATCACCAAGAACTCCTCTCTGGCGATTGCCGTGGGGTACGCGGATATCACCGCGACCTTGGGTGGCATCACACTGAACCAGACCGGGCGTGCGATTGAATGTGTTCTGTTGCTGATGCTGTTCTATCTGACAGCCTCACTGCTGATCTCGACTGTGATGAACGTCTATAACGCATCCGTCAAGTTGAAGGAGCGCTGAGCCATGGCTGATCAAACAACAAATCCGATCGCCTTCGTGGCTGATGGCACCATTCCTCCGTCGCCTCCACCGGCGAACCAGACGGGTGCGGTTAAATGGCTGCGCGAGAACCTGTTCTCGGGCGTGTCAAACACGATCCTGACAGTTCTGTCGCTGATCCTGATCTATGTGCTTTTGAAGAACACGATGCCATGGATCTTGAATGGGGTGTGGAACGCAAACTCTCTGGCTGAATGTCGCGAGATCCTCGCCGGCAAGACCGGGGCGTGTTTCGCGGTTCTAACCGAACGCTGGCCTCAGCTGATCTATGGGTTTAAATACCCTGTTGATGCGTACTGGCGCCCAAACTTGGCCTTTGTGCTGATGCTTGTAGCCATTGCACCGGTCCTGTTCTTTGACCTTCCGCGCAAACTTCTGATCATTACGGCGCTCTATCCCTTTGTCGCTTTCTGGCTGATTTGGGGTGGCACGATTCTTGTGCCCATCGTTGCGTTGGTTGGCTGCGTTGCTGCGGGGGCTGTCTTTCAGAAGTTCGGGAAGAACAGTTTTGCTGCTGGATTCTTCGGGGCCATCATCGTTGCATTGGTTGTCTGGAAGCTAGGCGGTGCGTTGATCCCTGAAGGCGCGTCCGACGGGGCATGGCTTTCGGCTGTTCCCAGCCGCGATCTGGGGGGCTTTATGCTCAACATGATGCTGGGCCTGGCCTGCGTGTCGTTGTCTGTGCCTTTGGGGATTGCGCTAGCACTGGGTCGTCAGTCGAACATGCCGCTGATCAAGTGGGTTTGTGTCATCTTCATCGAATTCATTCGCGGTGTGCCTCTGATCACGCTGCTGTTTGTGGCTTCGGTGATGTTGTCATACTTCTTCCCGCCTGACAGCACTGTCGACCTGTTCCTGCGCGTTGTGATCATGATCACCATGTTCTCTGCCGCCTATATCGCCGAAGTGATCCGAGGTGGATTGGCAGCGCTTCCGCGCGGACAGTATGAAGCAGCGGACAGTCTGGGTCTGGATTACCCCCAGGCCATGCGACTGATCATCCTGCCACAGGCATTGAAGATTTCAATCCCAGGTATCGTGAACGTGGCCGTGGGCCTGTTCAAGGATACCACACTGGTTTCGGTCATCTCGATGTTTGATCTGGTGGGTATGATCCGGGGTCCCATCCTGGCGTCGACCGAATGGAACGGCGTCTATTGGGAGCTTCTGGGCTTTGCCGCACTTCTGTTCTTTGTCGTCTGCTACGGCATTTCTCAATATTCACAGTGGCTCGAGCGTCGTCTTGCCACTGATCATCATTAAGGAGTTCAACACATGTCTGAACTTGCAATTGACCGCGAAATCGACCGCTCGAAGATGCAGGTGAGCGATGAGATCGCCATCGACATTAACCAGATGAACAAGTGGTACGGATCTTTCCACGTGCTGCGCGACATCAATCTGACCGTCAATCAGGGCGAACGGATCGTTATCGCGGGACCGTCCGGTTCCGGAAAGTCCACTCTGATCCGCTGCCTGAACGCGCTGGAAGAACACCAGCAGGGCACAATCATCGTGGATGGGACAGAGTTGTCGAATGACCTCAAGAACATCGACAAGATCCGCTCCGAGGTTGGCATGGTGTTCCAGCACTTCAACCTGTTCCCGCATCTGACCATTCTGGAAAACTGCACGCTGGCCCCAATCTGGGTGCGCAAGACGCCCAAGAAAGAGGCGGAAGAGCGCGCGATGCACTTCCTTGAGAAGGTGAAGATTCCGGAGCAGGCGGATAAATATCCTGGCATGTTGTCCGGTGGTCAGCAGCAGCGTGTGGCAATTGCCCGCTCGCTGTGCATGATGCCGCGGATCATGTTGTTTGATGAACCGACCTCGGCGCTTGACCCTGAGATGATCAAAGAGGTGCTCGACACCATGATCGAGCTGGCCGAGGAAGGCATGACCATGCTCTGCGTGACGCACGAGATGGGCTTTGCCCGTCAGGTCGCCAACCGCGTGATCTTTATGGATGCGGGTCAGATCGTTGAGCAAAACGAACCGGAAGAGTTCTTTAACAATCCGCAAAGCGAACGGACCAAACTGTTCCTGAGCCAGATTTTGGGGCACTGAACCCTTTGCAATCGCGAAAAAGGCGGGGCTTCGGTCTCGCCTTTTTCTATTCAAGAACCTCGCGTGGGATGGCAAATTCCAGCACTTTCCCACTGCGCCATTTAACGTCCGACCAATCCTCATGGTCGAACTGGATCACCGTTGTCGCGCAGGTTGGATAATCCAAAAACCGGTCATGATCCGGGGCGTGCGCTACGATACGGTTGGCGAATTCAGCAATGCCCGGGTTGTGCCCAAGCATCAGAACCGACCTGCCCGATGCCTCGGACAGGCGGGTTAGCATTGTGTCTGGGCTTGCCAGATACAATGTGGGGAGAAACCGCATGGTCCTGGCGGTCATACCCATCAACTGCCACGTCTCTCGGGTTCGGATGGCCGTTGAGCTGATGACCTCGTCGGGCATCCATCCTTGGCGCTGCAACCACGCGGCCATTGCAGGGGCTGATTGGCGTCCGCGCTTGTTCAGTGGTCGATCATGATCGCTGAGTGCCGGGTCATCCCAACTGGATTTTGCGTGGCGCATCAGGATCAACAGGCGGGTCATGACGGGTGGAACGCGTGCATATGGTGTGCAGATTGTTCTGGATCACGCTTCGCCCCGGCACTGAGTGGGCACGCTAATCGAGCGAGGCATCCGCCGGTCATGCAGGTCTGGCCCTCTTCCGTGTTCAGGTGATCATGGCAAGCGGCGACATCATAGAAACTGCGTGCGTTTAGCGCCCTAACTGGGCAAGCTGTTGCGCAGGGGGCGGGGCAGTTGATACAGGGCGAGGCATTGCGGGCTTCCGGAATTGCGAATTCTTCTGCGAAATGCAGCGCACCCCGGTACGAGATCAACATCCCCACTGTGTCATGCACCAAGGCCCCAACCGGACTGCTAAAAGTCCGGCCGGATTTGAGCGCCCAATCTATGAAAGGCGCGTAGGGTGGACCGCCAAAGGGGAAATGTGCCTCAGCGCCGAGCGTTTGCGCCATCTGGCCAATAACGCGTGTCGACCACCGATCTACCGGATCTGATCCCTGCCACTCCGGGGCCTGTTTCAGCACCGGCCAGAATGCGCCAGCAGTTCCCAGCAGTATCAGAGTGCCCGTCTCAAGCTGTTTGGCTTCGGTTGAACGAGGGTGCAATGCGCCCATGATGATGAGGCCTGCGGCCTCTGTGGCTTGCTTGACGCGTGCGAACTCAGGGCTGGTATCTGATGAGGTGTCTGATTGGTCCATCATCGTAGCCCCCATCGAAGCGGTCAGTCGGGTCGGATCAAAGAACCGGCGCCATGTTCCGTGAACAGTTCCAGCAAAACGGCGTTTGGGGCGCGGCCATCCAGAATGACCACCGCCCGCACACCGCTGTGCAGGGCGTCGAGCGCGGTTTCGGTCTTTGGGATCATGCCGCCTGCAATCGTGCCCTCTAGCGTCATCTCACGGATCTGACCAGCCTTCAGCTCGGTTACCACGTCTCCTGCGGCGTTCTTCACGCCAGACACATCGGTGAGCAACAGAAGGCGATCCGCCTTGAGCGCCGAGGCAATCGCACCCGCAGCCGTGTCGCCGTTGACGTTGAATGTCTCGCCCTCGCGACCCGCGCCCAAGGGGGCGATCACGGGGATCACGTCGTGCGAGAACAGATCATGCAGAACCTTTGGATTCATCTCGGACGGTGAGCCCACAAAGCCCAGCGATGGATCGGTCTGGTCGCAGATCATCAGATTGGCATCCTTGCCCGATAGACCCACGGCCGAGCCGCCCTGACTGTTGATCGCCTGCACGATACGTTTGTTCACGAGACCCGAGAGCACCATCTCGACCACTTCAACGGTGGCATTGTCTGTCACGCGCTTGCCGCCCACAAATTCGGACTGAATATCCAGCTTATCCAGCATTGCGTTGATCATCGGCCCGCCGCCATGAACAATGACCGGGTTTACGCCCACCTGTCGCATCAGAACGACGTCGCGGGCAAAGCTCTCCATCGCTTCGTCGCTGCCCATGGCATGCCCACCCAGTTTGATGACGACAATTGCGCCATCATAACGCTGCAGGTAGGGCAGGGCGCTGTTCAAAGTTGCGGCTGTGGCGATCCAATCCCGGTTCATATCTCGTGTCTGCATAGCTAAAGTTCCTCTGACACACCGTGTTAGGGCCTTTGAATGGCGCTGCCAAGGGTGAAGCTATTCCAGATGTGCGATGATCGAACGGAGTGTCGGAATCCCGTCGCTTTTCTCGGACGAAGTCAGCACAATCTCGGGGAATGCGGCGGGATGTTTGGCCAGCGCACCGCGCACCTGATCAAGCACTTTCTCACGTTCATTTGCCTTTACCTTATCTGCTTTGGTCAAGACACATTGGAAGGTGACAGCGCTGGTATCCAGCAGCTTCATAATCTCGGCATCGACAGGCTTTACCCCGTGGCGCGCGTCGATCAGCACAAAGGCGCGCCGCAGGGTTTGACGCCCGCTGAGATATTGCTTCAGCAGTCGTTGCCACTTTGCCACGACCTTCACCGGTGCATTGGCGTAACCATAGCCGGGCAGGTCAACCAGATAGAGCTCTGGTCCTTGGGTGAAAAAGTTGATCTCTTGCGTCCGGCCCGGTGTGTTCGACGCGCGTGCCAGCCCCTTGGTGCCGGTTAGTGCGTTGATCAGGCTGGACTTGCCAACATTCGAACGCCCCGCAAAGCAGACCTCGAGCCGGTCGGGCGCGGGTAGGCCATCCATTGCGACGACACCTTTGACAAACTCGGATGGTCCGGCAAACAGCTTGCGCCCGGTTTCCGTTGCGAATTTATCCGGGGTTTCTGCCAGTGGGAAACGAAGCGTGGTCACAGCACCTGTACCTCGTCTCCGGTGCGGATGGTGCCGCCTTCCAGAACTTCGGCGTAGACACCAAAATCCTGATGGTCCCAGCTGCTCAGCGCACCCAATGTGTCTGCATCGCGTTCACCCGTTTCCGGGTTGGCGGTCGTGGCCAAACAACGAGTGATGCGTTCGCGGATGTGAAAGATAGCCTCGCCAATGCGAATGTTACGGCCCAGCCAATCGAACTCTTCCCACAGGGGCAAGCCATCGAACCAGATGTTGCCCCGCCAGCGCGCGATGGACAGGTCACAGCCTAGTTTTTGTTCGACTGCACGGTGCGAAGCCACATTGCAAAGGCTGATCGAGGGGAACGGGCTGTCGGTCATCCCGCGCCCGGGAACGCGTATGATCCGGGTCGAAGCGGCCCGGTCGGCGGGCATCAACGGCTTGACCCAATCCAGAAACGCGTCCTGTTGGGTATCGGGCTTAAACGTCAGATCAGGGCGATCAGGATGTCGAAGCGTGACACTGTCATCTTCCAACTTTGCCCAGATAGCCATTAGTAGAGGCGCTTTCGCGCCGCGGCTGAAATTGGCGCAAGACACCCATTCCGACCCATCGGCTTTGGACGCTTCATGTGCCACCGCCCAAACACGATCCCCGGGCATGGTCTGCCCGGGGGTCATGGTGACGTGATCAAGGCTTTCGCGCCCATGGCTTTTGATCGGGTGCCGCCACAGGCTGGTGACTGCCCCGCTCATTTGTCATCCGTCTTTGGCGTTCGTTTAAAACCCGACTTAATGTTGCCAAACACATCAGGTTTGTAGCCCTGAGTGCGCATGATCAGGTACTGCTGCGTAAAGGTGATCGTGTTGTTTGCAATCCAGTACACAACCAGACCGCTTGCGAAACTGCCCAGCATGAACATGAACACCCATGGCATCCAGGCAAAGATCATGGCTTGTGTCGGATCGGTTGGTGCCGGATTCAGCTTTTGCTGCAGCCACATCGAGATTCCCAGCAGCAGCGGCAAAATGCCAAGGAAGATGGTCGCCATCAACGTGCCGGGCTCGGGCCCCGCCCAAGGCATCCAGCCAAAGAAGTTCATTATTGAGGTCGGGTCAGGCGCGCTGAGGTCACGGAACGGGCCGAACCAGGGGGCCTGCCGCAATTCGATCGTGACAAAGATCACCTTGTAGAGCGAGAAGAAGATCGGGATCTGCATCAAGATCGGCAGACAGCCCGCAGCGGGGTTCACCTTTTCCTTCTTGTACAGCTCCATCATGCCCTGCTGCACCTTCTGACGGTCGTCGCCTGCAGCTTCTTTCAGGGCTTCCATCTGCGGCTGCAATTCCTTCATCTTCGCCATCGAGACGTAGGATTTGTACGCCAGCGGGAACAGGATCGCTTTGATGATCAAGGTCAGGCCGATAATCGACCAACCCATGTTACCGATCAGTGCATTGATGTTGTGCAACAGCCAGAAAATCGGCTTGGTCAGGAAGAAGAACCAACCCCAGTCGATGCTATCAATGAACTTCTGAACGCCTTCTGATTGATATTCCCGGATTGCTTCCCATTCCTTGGCACCAGCAAACAGGCGGGTCGTTACCTCGGCGGAGGCACCTGGGGCAACCGTCACTGTCGGCATGACTGTTTCGGTCTGATAGATTTTGCGACGCGAATCGTATTTTGCCGCCGCTTTGAATGTGGTGCCCGGCTCGGGGATCAGCGTGGTCATCCAGTAATGGTCCGTAAAGCCGATCCAGCCATCTTCCTTGACCTGATAAACCTCGGCCTGCGCCCGTTCATTCGGGTCGATATCAAAATCGCGCACATCGCCATAGTCGACCTCGGACAGCGTGCCGTCCGCCATGCCGATTACACCCTCGTGCAGGATGAAAAAGTTCTTCAGGCCCGGAAGATCGCCATCCTCACCAATGCCGTGCCGGGCGAGGATGCCGTAGGGTGCCATGCCCACTTCGGATTGCGTCGCGTTTTCAACCGATTGGGTGACGGTGAACATATAATCCTGATCGACCGATATGGTGCGGCGGAAAGTCAGGCCATTGCCATTTGCCCAGACCAAAGTGACCGGGCTATCCACACCAAGTGTCTCGCCCTGTTCCAAGGTCCACAGCGTGTTGGGGCCGGGAACATCCGCACCCGCAAGACCCGCGCCCGGGGCCCAGCCGTAGATGGCATAGTAGGCTGATTCCGACCCGACCGGAGAGAGAAGCTCGACAATGGGTGCGCCTTCTTCGATGGAAACCTTGTAATCCTTCAGGGACAGCTCATCGATCCGTCCGCCCGACAAGGACAGGCTGCCCTGCAGACGTGGTGTGTCGATCGCAACACGAGGGGCCTGTTCTTCGGGCAGAGTTTCTTCGGTGGTTGCCGTTGCCTCACCCACAGTGCTGGTGGCGCTGGGTGTTTGCACCGCTTCGCCGTCCAAAGCCGCAATTTCCGCTTGATCCTGCAGCGTGGATGGTTCCGGCGGCGGAAACAGCACGAACCAAACTAGGATCACCAGAAAGCTGAGCGCGGTTGCTAGGATGAGATTTTTGTTCTGATCGTCCATCGGGGACAGCCACCTTGAGCAGTGAAACACACCCGGTGGGTTCAACAGAGTGCAGCCCCAAAGGTCAAGCGGAATCGCCCCCTAAATCGCCGCAGCATTGGATTTGGCGTAACGAAACGACTGATTTCATCCCATTTTGCGGCCGATCTTGGGCGCGCCCTGTAGCTTGGCGCGATGTGTCTTGATCCATTCCACCGTCTGTTCGAACGGCATCGGCTTGGCAATCCCGAACCCTTGCACGTGGTTGCTGCCCAATTGCGCCATCAGCGCGTGCTCGCCGGGGGTTTCAACCCCCTCAGCAAGAGTCTCAAGATTCAGTCGTTCAGCCATAGTCAGAATTGCGCTGACAAGTTGCTGCTGGCTGGGATCCAGATCGGATTTCGCGACAAAAGTTCGGTCAATTTTGATGCGAGAGACATCAAATCGCTTGATCGACGCGATCGAGGCATGACCAGTGCCGAAATCATCCAGATCGATGCAACATCCGAGCGCCGCCATGCCTGCGACGTTCCGCGTGATCACATCATCGGGCCGGCGCGAGAATACGGTTTCCAAGATCTCAACAGCCAGCCTGTCGGGCGTAAGTTCAAATTGATCCAGCTCCCATTTCAGACGGTCGAGCAGGCCGGGATTGCGTAGTTCATCGGACGAGAAATTTATGCCAATCCGGGGTATGACAGTCCCGACACTATCCCAAGTGCGCATGGCCTCAAATGCGTGGTGGCGCATGACCTGCCCCAATCGTTCCATCAGCTCGGCCTGTTCGGCGAAAGGTAAAAACACCTGCGGTCCAAGGACACCCTTGACCGGATGTTCCCACCGGGCCAGCGCCTCGAACCCTGTGATGTTACCAGTGTCGGTCGACACCTGAGGCTGGAACCACGGCCGGATTTCTCCATCGTCCAATGCCGCCTCGAACTCCTTCCGTAGATTGGCCCGAACCAGCGACCGCCGTCTGGTCGCGATTGAATAGGCGCGTATAGTCGAAGGCCCGCTTCGTTGCGCCTCGGCAAGGGCTGCGCTTGCCGCGCCGATCCATTCGTCAACCTCGGCCTGGCGCAAATCAGAGAGCAGACAGAATCCAATAGAACAGGATTGATAAACACCTGCGCCATTCAGCAAAAGCGGTTCTTCGATGGCGCTTTGGATGCGACCTGACATTTGAATGCAGGCTTCTAGGTCAAGATGTGTGGATGGATGTAGGCCGATCAGAAACCGATTCTGGTCGATCTGGGAAAAGATATCCTGATCGCGAATGATCGAGAGTATGCGGTCGCTGAACTGTTGCTTTACGTGATCGGCGGCGGCCTGTCCGTGTAAATCCTGAAGGTCTGCATAATCATCTAACGCAATTGCGATGCAGGCGGCATTCTCGCCCCGGTTTTTTGCCGCTTCACTAATTAGCTGCAACTCAGACTGAAACACGTCATATGTGACCGAGCCGCTGGGCCGCATTCCTGAGCTGTGGGCGCTGTAGGATCGACTGCCCCATTTACCGGTTAGGGCAAGAACAAGTGGCAAACCAAGCGCTGTGATGACAAGGGCGCGTTCACCACCCAGCCAGAACGCGGCCAGGCAGACGGCCGGGACAAAGGCCAGGATCTGAGGCCCGGTAAAGAGAACTCGCAATGCATCAAGGCATTGATCAACAGAGAGATTTTTCCGCATCGGTTTTACGGCCTTCGGCTTGGGCAGGGATCGCGCAGGCCAACCGTAGGAAATCAATCTGAGTCAGTCGTTAACGTAGCTTGGGAATTTCGTCCGAATTTTCGTCTTTTTGAATCGGATCAAGCGAAAGGTTAGCAAAATCAAAGAGCTTTGGGTCCAGCAGATGTGAGGGGCGGGCGTTTGTCAGCGCCCGGAACATCACCTGCCGCCGCCCCGGCGCGTTCTTTTCCCATTGGTCGAGTATTTGTTTGACCTGTTGGCGCTGCAGCCCGTCCTGACTGCCGCACAGATCGCATGGGATAATGGGATAGTTCATCGCGTTGGCGAACTTCTCGCAATCTGCCTCGGCCACATGCGCGAGGGGGCGGAAAACGAACAGATCACCCTCTTCATTCACCAGTTTGGGCGGCATGGTTGCCAGGCGCCCACCGTGGAACAGGTTCATGAAAAAGGTTTCAAGGATATCGTCGCGGTGATGGCCCAACACCACCGCAGAGCAGCCTTCTTCGCGCGCGATGCGGTAGAGGTTGCCCCGGCGCAGGCGCGAACACAGCGCGCAATAGGTGCGCCCTTGTGGGACTTTATCCATCACAATCGAATAGGTGTCTTGATATTCAATCCGATGCGGCACGCCCATGCGTTCAAGAAACTCGGGCAAAACAGTCGCGGGAAAGCCCGGCTGGCCTTGATCCAAATTACAAGCCAGCAAGTCGACCGGCAGAAGCCCGCGCCATTTCAGTTCATAAAGTACCGCCAGAAGGGTATAGCTGTCCTTGCCGCCGGAAAGGCAGACCAGCCAGCGGGGTGTGGCGCCTTGTTTGCGGTCCACCATCCCGTAATGCTCGATCGCTTCGCGGGTCTGGCGCACGATGCGTTTGCGTAGCTTCTTGAATTCCGTGGTCGAGGGCGCACCGGAAAAGAGCGGATGGATGTCGTCTGCTTCATCAAACATGGGCGGGGCCTATCGCAGAAGGGTGAACCGGGCAAGGGTCAGGGTGTTTCGTCCGGCACAGGGTCATAGCCGTCGCCGCCCCACGGATGGCAACGTCCGACGCGTCGGACGGCCAGCCACGTGCCTTTGATGGCGCCGTGCTTTTCCAGTGCTTCCAGTGCGTAGGCCGAGCAGGTGGGTTGGTAGCGGCAGTTAAACCCAACCCAAGGGCTGAAGATCAACCGATAGGCTCGGATCGGCAGGGCAAGCATATGTGAAACTAGCGTCATTTGCCGCCGTGCAATTTGCGCAAGGCATAGCGCAGATCGTCTTTCAAAGCGTCGAAGGGGCGGGCGGCGGTGACCTCGGCGCGACCTATCAGAACATAGTCCCAACCCTCACGACCCTGAACAGACAAAACGGCCCGTGCGGCTTCGCGCAGGCGGCGCTTGGCACGGTTGCGGGCCACGGCGTTACCTACCTTTTTTGAGCAAGTGAAACCAACGCGGATACCGGGTGCTTCATCGGTACCGCGCTTGCGCGCCTGCACCATCATCGAAGCCGTGCCCTGCCGTTTTGACCGCGCGGCCTGCAGAAAGTCCGCGCGATTCTGCAATACGGTCAGTGTTTTTGGCGCACAAACGGACGCCGCCGGGGGCTTGACCCTCGGTTGGTTGTTACCATCCTCAGGGGCCTCCGGCGGCGTCATGTTCATAACCTGACAGGTCGAGCGGCTTTATGCGCTCAGCGACTTGCGGCCACGTGCGCGGCGCGCGTTCAGGATCTTACGGCCGGCTTTGGTGGCCATGCGCGCGCGGAAACCGTGGCGGCGTTTGCGAACCAGGTTCGAAGGCTGATAGGTGCGTTTCATCGCTCCGTCTCCAATCTATAGCGGTCGGGTGCGGCGCGGATTCGCCTGGCCCTAGTGTTCGAAGCCCGTCCTCTACTGGGTCACGGGTGCTAAGTCAAACCCCTAGGTGGGGGTTTTAACGCCTTTTGCAACAATTCTGTAACCGGCACCGGCAAAAGGTTTCAAATAGCGTGCTTTAGCGCCCTTAATCCTCACATTACCGACCCCAAATATCAACGCCGCGTGAGGCCTCTGTATTAAGGCCCACAGTCGTCGCATGTTGTAGGCAGAATGAAGCGTACCAAACCGGACAACATGATGAGTGACACAACTCAGACTGCGCGCAACAGATTTGCGCGCCACATTCCATTGCTGGTGATTCTTGTCGTGGCTGCGGTCGGGTTCTTCACCCTGGGCGACTACCTGACATTCGAGACCCTGCGCGACAACCGCGAGGCGTTGTTGGCGTGGCGCGATGCCAATTACTGGGCCATGGCTGCCGCGTTTGTTGGATTATACATTGTGATCGTAGCGTTCTCGCTGCCCGGTGCCGCCGTGGCTTCAATGACCGGAGGTTTCTTGTTCGGGCTGTTTGCCGGGACTGCATTCAATGTGTTTGCCGCCACCATCGGAGCCTCGGCCATTTTCCTGGCTGCCCGCTGGGGGCTGGGTGAGTCGCTCACGGCGCGGCTGGAATCCTCGGAAGGGACGATCAAAAAGCTGAAGGACGGGCTGCGCGAAAATGAAATCTCGGTCCTGTTTCTATTGCGTCTGGTCCCCGTGGTCCCTTTTTTCGTGGCCAATTTGGTGCCCGCGCTGGTTGGGGTAAAGTTCCGTAACTTTCTGATCACTACTGCGCTGGGCATTATCCCGGGCGGCATCGTTTACACTTGGATCGGCGTCGGGCTTGGCGGTGTATTCGATCGGGGCGAGACGCCGGACGTCTCTCTGCTTTGGGAACCGTTTGTCATTGGGCCTATCATTGGCTTGTGTGTCCTGGCGGCGTTGCCGATTGTCATCAAATCCCTCCGTGGCCGAAAGGACGCCTGATCGATGCAAGAGTTGAAGACCGATATTCTGGTGATCGGCGCCGGATCAGGCGGGCTGTCTGTTGCAGCAGGTGCCAGTCAGATGGGGGCAGATGTTGTCCTGCTGGAAGGGCACAAAATGGGCGGCGATTGCCTGAACTTCGGTTGCGTCCCGTCGAAGGCTCTGATTGCCAGCGGCAAGGTTGCCTATGGGCAGGCCCATGCCTCTGCCTACGGCATCGCGGATGTGGTGCCACAGATCGATTACGCCGCAGCCAAGGATCATGTTCATGACGTGATCGCCCAGATTGAGCCGATGGACAGTCAGGAACGCTTTGAAGGCTTTGGCGTCAAAGTGATCCGCGAATACGGCAGCTTTGTCTCTCCCACACAGGTACAGGCCAAAGATCACTTGATCACTGCCCGTCGTGTTGTGATCGCCACCGGCTCGTCGCCGCTGGTGCCGCCTTTGCCCGGGTTGGATCAGGTGCCTTATTATACCAACGAAACCATATTCGACCTGCGCGACAAGCCCGAGCATTTACTGATCATCGGCGGAGGCCCCATCGGCATGGAAATGGCGCAGGCGCATATCCGGCTGGGATGCAGGGTGACGGTGATCGAAGGCATGAAGGCGCTGGGCAAGGACGACCCCGAGGCGGCTTCGGTCGTGTTGGACAGCCTGAGGGCTGAAGGTGTTGCGATCCATGAAAACGCCATGGTCGCCCAGATTCGTGGCAATGCGGGTGCTGTCGAGGTGGTGACTGAGAATGGTGAGATCTTTGCGGGATCCCATCTGTTGTTGGCGGTCGGACGCAAGGCCAACATCGAACAGTTAAATCTTGAGGCTGCCGGGATCGAAAGAACACGCACAGGCGTTAAGGTCGATGCCGCGCTGCGGACATCCAACCGAAAGGTCTATGCGATCGGAGACGTGGCGGGTGGTATGCAGTTCACCCATGTGGCCGGTTATCAGGCAGGTGTCATTATCCGTTCGGCGCTGTTCGGGCTGCCCTCCAAGGCAAAAACGGCACATATTCCTTGGGCCACATATACCGACCCGGAACTGGCGCAGGTTGGTTTGAGCGAAACGCAGGCGCGCGCGCAGCACGGTGAGACGCTGGAGATTGCCCGCTTTGATTATCACCATAATGACCGCGCCATTTCCGAGCGGAAGACCAAGGGATTTATTAAGGTGATGGTCGTAAAAGGCCGGCCTGTCGGGGCGACAATTGTCGGACATCAGGCCGGAGAGTTAATCAACTTGTGGTCGCTAGCCTTGGCCAATAACCTCAAGATGAGCCAGATCGCCGCGATGGTTTCGCCCTATCCGACGATTGGAGAGCTTAACAAACGCGTGGCAGGGGCCTATTTCTCTCCAAGGCTGTTTGAGAATCAAACGGTTAAAACGGTGGTCAGGTTCGTCCAACGCTGGATTCCCTGACCCGAGGAGGAGTGCAAAGTGAACTCGCTGTCGGGCCGATTTCTGATCCTGACGACGGTCTTCGTCATGTTGGCTGAAATCCTGATCTTTGTGCCCTCGATCGCGCGCTTCCGCGAGGATTTCCTGCTGAACCGGCTGGAACGGGCGCAGATCGCCTCATTGGCACTGCTGGCTGATGACATGCTGGCCGAAGAGCTTGAGGCTGAGCTGCTGGTCAATGCGGGCGTCTATAACGTAGTGCTGCGGCGCGATGAGGTGCGGCAGCTCATGCTGTCTTCGCCCATTCCAGATCAGATCACCAGAACCATTGATCTGCGTGACGCCAGCGCATGGGTGTTGATCCGCGATGCAACCCTGCGTCTCTTTACGCCTGAAAACGAGATAATCCGCGTCTTCGGCGCACCCGTGAAGGATGCGGGCTTGCTGATCGAAGTGACGATGGACAGCGATCCACTGCGCATGGCGATGACGGATTACGGATTGCGCATTCTGGGTCTGTCCTTTGTGATTTCGATCATTACAGCCTCGTTTCTGTTTCTGGCCGTGCGTGTGGTTCTGGTCCGGCCGATCAAAAGTGTGGTGGGCTACATGCAGCGCTATGCCAGCGCGCCCGAAGATGCGCGCGGTATCATCTCGCCCAATTCCAAGGTGACCGAGCTACGTGAAGCCGAAGAGGCTTTGAAGATGCTTCAGACCGATTTGACCCAGGCCTTGAAACAACGCGAACGTCTGGCGCAATTGGGGGGGGCAGTTGCCAAAGTCAGCCACGATCTGCGCAACATCCTGACCTCGGCGCAGCTGTTTACTGATCGGATTGAGGCAAGCAATGACCCGCTGGTGGCACGCATGGCGCCCAAGCTTGTCAACTCAATCACCCGCGCTGTTTCTCTGTGCGAAAGCACTCTGGCCTTTGGTCGCGCGGAAGAGCCCGCCCCGACATTGACCATGGTGCGCTTGCGAGATATTGCCGAAGACGTCGTCAGTAGTGAGAGGCTGGCGCTGGCGGATGCCTGTATCGAGATCGCAAATGACGTGCCCGAAGACCTTGTGATCCGCGCTGACCCCGAACAGATATTCAGGGTCATAATGAACCTTGTGCGCAATGCCCGGCAGGCGCTGGTGACGTCCGGCAAGCCGGGTGGCATCTCTGTAGCTGCCTGTGAGCTGGATACCGATTGGTGTATTGAAATCAGCGATACGGGTCCGGGTCTTCCACCCAAAGCGCGCGAGAATCTGTTCACCCCGTTTCAAGGAGGTGTACGCAAAGGCGGCTCGGGGCTGGGGCTGGCAATCTCCCAAGAGCTGGTACGAGGTCACGGTGGGGAACTGCTTCTGAAAGACACCGGGTCCGAGGGGACAACCTTTGAAATAAGGCTCCCGCGCGGGGAAATGACTTTTTGAAGTATTTTTGCAGAATCGACTTGCGCGCACCGACCCTCAGGTCTAAATACCGCCTCACCAACGCGGACCGATAGCTCAGCTGGATAGAGTACTTGACTACGAATCAAGGGGTCGGGGGTTCGAATCCTCCTCGGTCCGCCACTGGTTTCCCCTAAAGTATTGAAAATAAACAACTTTTTATTTTTGAGGTTCGAATCCGTCGGGGGGATTCAAACCGATCCCGCAACAAATCCCGCAACATTTGTGTGCAATAGCCATTCCTGACTTAGTTCAGAAATCCGTAGCTCCACCTGAGTCCATATGTAATACAGGACTAAAAAGAGGTTTGAGCAGTGAGTACATTTCGAATTGGTTTTGACGGGCCGTCGGTCGACAATGGTGAAATTGACGTTGCAGACCTAGCACCTTCTCTTCTCGCCCTTGGCGATCTATTTGAAGCAGCCAATCGCGCGTTGAACAAAGATCGCAGCGAGGTGAAGCTAAAAATAAGAGCGAGCGAGAAGGGCAGCTTTATTGCTCTTCTTTCGCTGGATGTGAGCTTCATAGCTGACATGCTCGATTTGGTTGCCGCCCATCCTGATCGCATGACTGCGGCCAATCAGCTTTTGGATTTGATTATCAAAGGCGGTACCATCGCTGGAGGCACTTTTGGTTTCTTCAAAACTCTAAAATGGCTGAATGGCGGTAAACCGGACAGCGCTGCCAAGAACGATGATGGGACCACCTCACTTACCAAAGGCGGGACAACAATAATCGTTGATCAGCGCACCATCATATTGCTGGAAGACTTATCCACGCGAGAAGCAACGGAGAAGTTCGTCAAAACCTCCTTCAAGCCAGAGGGCATCCAGAAAGTGACATTGGACGAAGGTGACGAGGCCGACGATGAGCCCAATCTAGTATTGACCAAGGGCGACGTTGGATCAGCATTGGTTCCTGAGCCGTCGGAAGAGGAAGTTACCGAAACCAGCGTCGAGCGCGAAGCTCTGCTCAAGATAGTCAGCGCGCAGTTTGAAGAAGGTTACCTTTGGCGTTTTACCGACGGTACAAACACTTTCACAGCATCAATGGAAGACGAAGCGTTTGTTATGCGCTTGGACAAGTCAGAAGTGGTGCTTTCGAAAAATGACACCTTGCGTTGTGCAATCGAAGAAAAGCAGCAACTGACTGGATCTCGCCTCAAAACGGAGACTAGGATCATCGAAGTCAGAGAACACATCTCAGGCGCAAGACAGCTAAAGCTATTCTGAGAAAGTTTGAATAATCCCGCAACAAATCCCGCAACATTTTTCCTGCAGGATGGCTTTAACATGTTGATAAATAACGTTTTTGAAAATTGGCTGTCTCCTCCTCGGTCCGCCACTTTTTCGCCTAAAAAAGTGGCAGCGTTTGGAAAATAAAGCAAAAACAATATGTTATCCTTAGATTTTCCGATTAAAAATTAGGTAATCCCGCAACATCTGAAATCCCGCAACATTGTCCGCAACAAATCCTGTGAAGCGACACATAGTTTGTCCTTTTGGGACAGAACCTTTCCTTTTGCGACGCATAGTCTTGCCATTGATCTGTGCGGACTGACGGATCATCCCATCCCCTTTAGAATTGGTTTTGGACGAAGCCCTTCAGGGCGCTCGTCTCTAAAACCTGCTCCCGGCGAGGGTTGGGGGTAGCAAGCGCAAAATAATTCGAAAGGGTTGGTGCGGCCCGCAGGCACGGCCCTGTCTAATTGTGTTGCGGGCGCGTGGGGACGAAGTCCCCTAGCTCTTCTCTAAATGGGAAGGGTGGGAATACCTGGTCCAAGCGAATTGGTCTATCTTCCCGGATAGCGGCTTCGATTTCTCTGTCGATACCGTCCAACGCGTCCACCCTTGAGAGGTTGTGCGGTCCCAGCTTGCATGTAGCGATTGATACGATCCTGATGCTCTGCCGAGGAAACTACCCAGAAGCTGAAAAGCTGAAATATGAGGCGCAAACGGCTTTTAGAAACATAACCAGTAAACACTCACTCAACCGGGAAAAACTGAACCGATTAGGTGTACGGTTTCCTCAAGAAATTCAAGTTGTCGCCACTTAGAGTGCGCCGAAACGATGAAAAAGCCGAAAACGTTAACAGTTTGATAGTCATTTGCCTCTTTGTTTCCGGTTTCTATCATTTAGAACAGCTGAAACGCACAAAACGCGAGAAAGTCTGGGCGCTTGGATAGTTCATCCTTTAGATTGGGTGTTGTGATATCGCGGCCTGCAAGTAGGAGGCCTTTTTGCCGAAAGTTGTAGATCTACTGCATCTTCGGAAGTGTATTTGGTAACGAGTGTGCTGTTCTGATCGTATGATCGGGACAGCATTTTCTATTTTTGGAGTTGCATTGGCAATATGCAGGCTCCCTCTTTTTACCGCAGGTGGTTTCGAGTTTGCCATGAGGTCATGTAATTTTAAGGTTAACTTTACTGCGGAAAATCCGCTCTGAAACCGTGGGATTCCTTCGAAATAACCTAGTGATGTGCCATCGAACTTGCCCAGTGGGATTCGGCTAAAGTTGCTTGGATTGCATGGCGCAGGGTAGTGAGGTGTGCTCGTCTTCGGCGGAACCTTCTTCATGCCCGCTTATCGCAGGAAGCATAATAAAAAACTCTGAGCCTTCACCAAGTTTGCTTCGATAGTCTATTTCTCCTCCAAAATGCTCCACAATTTCCTTTGAAATGTGCATCCCGAGCCCTGTACCGCCTGCGTGACGTTCATCGGAAGAGTCGATCTGGGAAAAGCGATCGAAGACTTTGTCCTGGCACCCCTCGGGTATGCCGATGCCGTGGTCTTTGACGAAAAGGCGAACCTTCCCACCGACTTTCTCGCATCCGACGATAATCTCGCCTCCATCAAGGGAAAATTTGGCTGCGTTGGAGATCATATTGGCCAACACCTGAAGCAGGCGTGACGCATCACCTTTAATGAACAGATCTTCGTTTCCCCTTATGTCTTCCACAATTTCTACGTTGTGAGCACTGGTGTACCCGGTGTTAACGGAAATCGCTTCTTGAACCAGAGTATGTACATCAACGGTTCCTTCGCGGTAGTTCATCTCGCCCGCTTCCATTTTTTGAATGTCCAGCACATCATTGATTAAGGATGCTAGCCGTTCGCAGTTTTTACCTGCTAGATGTATGAGGCTTTGCATTGATTCTGGAACTTCACCCAATGCGCCTGTGTTGATTAGGTCAAGTGATCCCTTGATCGATGTAAGAGGCGTACGCAGTTCATGGCTGACTGTCGATATGAACTGAGTTTTCGCAATGTAGGCCGCTTTTGTTCTTTCGTGCTCTGCTTTGAGCTTTTCGAGTTGTTCCAAATTCCTGCGGTAGAGTTTCAGAAACACCATCGAACAGTCGATCAGAAAATACATTACAAAGATAACGGTGAAGAAGTGCAGCCAGAGCTCAGATGAAAGTCCGGGGCGTTCGGTCCAGATATCCTTGACGACAATCAACATGAAGGAAACGCCGTACATGGCCAGACGGACAATCATCGCCCACAGAAACTGATGGTTGTTCATTGCCGCAAACAAAGCTGCAGCAAACAAGAAGAACATAGGAGTAAAGTGACCACCGGCGGGCTGTGCGAAAGCAACTGAAACAGCATACAGGCAAATTGCAGCTGAGCTAAGGATCGTGTTCAACAGAATCCAAACAACCATCATACCAATTGCTTTGTGCTGGTCTGGCTTTAAGCGCGGTACGCGTTTGGCCAGCAATAAATCTTGCGCTTCACAAATGAGGATGGTCCCATAGAACAGCATGGCGTTAATGGGATCGAAGAAGAACGCAGTCAAAATGGTCGTGGCCAGATAAATAGCTTGCCGCTGCCACAGAAGCGCAAAACTCATGGCAGTATAATCTATGATGTTTTGCAGAAGCCGGTTTTCCGTTTCACCGGAGTCCCGGTCCGGCAGATTGGCGTCGATGGCTGTCATCCAAATGTCTTCGTTTTTCGCGCTTGGAAAGTACTATTACCTGTACAATGAGGACTTAGTTGGTCCAAATTGGGTTCACAGTCTGGCGCCAATCCCTTGAAGTCATCGCGATTGTTGGGCGATTCACGCAAGTTTCTGGCATCGGAGATCGCAATTTTTTTGCACAATTGCAGAGCAGGGTACCCAATATCGAGGATCTCGTTGCTAAGTGGGGAATTTTTCACCTTAATGTGTCCGAAAGAAGGAATAATTCTAAAAGGGTTGGGGTTTGACTGCAGTTGAAATTACGAAGTTGAGGCAGGGTACTGTCGCTCCTGTTACCGCTAGGCTTGCGACAAAGCCAGTGACACTGCTTCAGTTTGCAAGGTCAGCTGGCCGCAACATGTTTGAAGTCATCCCGGCAGAAACTCTGCGTGAAACATATGTTCGTGGGCCTTTGAACATACATTATATCTGCGATCCTGAAATGGTAACTGAATTACTCGTCGGCCAGGGCCGTTCGTTTCCCAAAGCCAAGTTCACAAAAGACATTATTGGATCGGCTGTAGGCAACGGTTTAATACTCTCAGAAGGGGAAAAATGGCGTCAACAGAGGCGAAGGTATTCTCCATTGTTCGCCGCCAGAAACCTCCCGGTTCTGGCCCGGCATTTTGCAGAGACTGGTGTCGAGATTGCAGACTCATTGGCGGAACACGAAGGCCCTGTAGATATTGCACAAATTGCGCCTGCATCAACATTGACGAATATTTCTAGAGTGATTTTTTCAGGTAATAAGGAAGTCAGTTCAGAGCAGGTACGAGTGGGGCTGATCAAGTATTTCGAGTACATTTCTGATCTGTCCCTTTTCGATATAATGGGATTGCCAAAGTGGTTACCGCGTAAAAATTGGCTACGCAGCTTGGCCCCGGTTACTAATATGCGAGACCTCGCCAGACAGGTCATAGATCAGCGTCGGGCCGAAGACCGTAGCGAGCCATTGGACTTCCTCGATTTCATGATTGAGGCGTTGAAAACCGATTTCGAAGATGAAGCGACAACTGTTGACAACCTTTTGACTTTTGTCGTCGCTGGTCATGAAACTTCCGCTAACACATTGGCCTGGGGATATTATCTGTTGGCCATGCACCAAGATATGCAAGCTAGGGTTAGACAAGAAGTTCGATCTGTTCGCCCAGAAGGCCTCGTGGAATTTTCGGACCTGGAGGCAATGCCACTCTTGCGCGCGCATGTTAAAGAGACTCTGCGGCTTTATCCCTCCGCTGCGTTTTTTGCCAGAGACGCAGCTGCGAACCTTGAAATTAAAGGGGTAAAGATTGAAAATGGCGATGCGTTGTTTTTCCCAGTTTACTCTTTGCACAGAAATGAAAAATTATGGGATGCTCCCAACGACTATCGGCCGGAACGGTTCCTGGGATCTACACTACCTCGTGGTCAGTACATTCCGTTCGGAGATGGTCCTAGAATCTGCATTGGCGCTCAGTACGCTGAAACTGAGATCATGGTGCTTATGGCTTCGGTGCTCCGTAGAATAAATTTTTCGACTACTGAGTCAGAAATACCGGAACCAGTTTTGACGTTCACCATGCGTACCAGTGGCCCACTCATCCTCAATGCCGAACGGGCTCGCGACTAAAGTTGATGTCTAAACTCTAGTGCTTGACCTCTGGTCGAGGTCGGCCTTTGCCAAAGACAAAGCTTGCTACCGGCGATTGAGGTAAGTGTCATCGCCGTACATTTCACGCAGGACTGTATCAAACAATCTATTGTTGACCATTTCTTTGCGATGCGGCGTGTGCTTTGAAATCGAGGGGCAGGTTGCAACCAGGCCCTTTCTGAGATTGGTCTCACGAAGATTCACCATTTTAACAGCCATTTCCAAAGATGCGAATGCTCCAACCTTTGTAATTGAACGAAGCGATACCGGTGTACTCTTCACCACTTTAAGATGGACAGAGGCGCAACGGTTACTGAGAACAGTCCTTAGTTCTTGGTTTAGAAAAGCTTCGGTTGGAATATTCTGGGTGCGTTCCCGTCCATGTGTAATAACGAGAAAAACGCCACTCCCTCGATAGGAATAGATTCCTCCGGCGGCCTGTGTTGTCTTTTGAATGCAAAATCCGATGTCGGAAACAGCGCGCCGAAAATCACCAAATTCCTTTAGATCAAAGTGATATCCCGCATCGCGAAATTTGATTGCTGTTACCCAGGAGTCAAATCGGCGCCCCCGTGAAAGCTGCTCCACATAGTTGTCGAACTCGACATACCCCACGCACTGTTCCTGCTCGTCGATAGACAGGGGGTCCTCAAAACTGAATTTCTGATTAAAATCCAGTTCACTACGAAGACTTTCTATCGACGCTGAAGAGGATTGGGTTTTCTTTCTCTCCCTCATCAGAAGATGGGCGGCGTTCATACGGCTTCGCAATTCAAAGAAATCGAAGGGCTTAGTTATGTAATCAAATGCGCCTTCTAAAAATGCCTTCTCGATGTTCTGTCTGTCATCTAGAGCAGTTAACATTATGACAGGTGTTTCCCGGTTATCCGGCAGGTTTCGGATTTGTGAAAGCAAATCTATACCTGTGGTTCCAGGCATCTGAATGTCAACGAGCAGACAGTCGAACGGGGATTCCGCTGCTTCTATCTGCCGAAGCGCTTCATCAGCAGAACTGGCAACAACCACTTTGCAGTTTTCGAGTTCAGGGAGAGCTGATTGGAGTAATTTCAAAATGTCAGGATCATCATCAACCGCCAGCACGGTAAGTGCGGTCTTTCGGTGTGCTCGAAGCTCCAAATTTCTTTGGAACCGATCACTTTCGAATGTGGAATGTCTCATAACTGGTGAACCGCCGATATCCTCATAACGGGTTAAACTTATGAGGCGAGTGGGTCGAAACAGCGGCGAAAATGGAGGAAATTGTCGTAGAAAGGGGTTTTTTCTTGACCTTTGTTGGGCGCCAACGGCCTCAACGACGAGTCGCCAGTTCTTGTTGTGAACTACCGTAGCATTCTCTAAACGCTATTTTTTGGCAATTTGTTCGTGTCTAATAGCGGTCTACGATCGCAAAACTACGGAATTGAAAAACGTTGGAAATCTAAGCATCAATTCTGGATACCCCACTAACATGCAAAACAGCCGCGGTTTCCCAACGGTCTGAAAATCAATCTTAGTTGCAATGAAACCTGCGTCGGGTGTCCAAGAGTACAAAAGACGCTCTAGTGGCTGAATTGTTCCATTTACTTGTGGATGTTGAACAAAACCGACTGACTGACGGTACCATCGATGGAAAACTTTGCGCCGACAGGCGAGGCATTGACGCCCAGTCGCCGTGACCACCGTGCCCAGACTGAGGGGACGATGCCCAGTATGCTGGTTGCGCCACCGTCCATCGCGACAGTAGCCATCTGGTGAAACAACTCCTGTTGAACCAGCAGCCTGCGTGACGATGCAACATCCTTTGCCACGAAGAAACGGGATGCTTCCCAAACAGAGTGCTTTACCGGCGCGTCAATAAATAGAACGTCAGATGGTATTCCTTTTAGGAGACCTCTTTGCGCGTCGCGCAGCATATAACTGTATATTCCGCATTTTGCAGTCGTGGGCAGAAGTCGCACACCTCCCAAAACTTCACCGAATTCATGCAACACAACCCATCGACAGGCTGGCGTGTCGTATTGGTCGAACTCCATCCCGTCAGCTTCACCAACTTGCCACTTCAACTGGTCAATGAAAATTGATTTTCTGGTTTCAAGGTATTTTGCCAGCAGGGTGCCATGCTCGTAAATATTGCGAAAATTAAGTGTAGTCGCGCGAATATTGCCAATGTCACCACGTGGCGTTGGCGGACTGCTTTTGACAGCAAAAATTTCTAGTCGCGCCAAAGAACTTGGTGCGCCTGAAGTGCCGTTAGCAGGTGTCAGTTCCGGAAACCCCTCCGGGACCGGGTATGTCTGCTTAAACCTGAGTGGTCGGTCCATATTTTACTCATAATTTTGACACACTTATGGCAAGATTCAGTTCGGCAAGTCCACAACCCTATGCGGTATTTGACCGAATAGATGGATAGGTGTGTCTAAATCTCCTCCCTCCCTATGGTTGAGTTCGCTGACCGACCAAAAACTCTAGAAATGTTCTGGGCTTTCTTTCTCCCGCAGGCTTCATTTATTTCCTCGTGTCTGGTAACATTTTGAAAAAAGACAGCTTCTTTTGCGTATTCCTTTCGAATTCACGATGGATCAGGCGCAGCGCTGCTGTCCGACAAACTTTCGAGGCAGTCGTGACGGTTGATAGGAGAAACGTCAAAATGGCATCAAGAATTGGAGGGATTCACTTTTCAATTTGCGCCCTCGCGCGGGAAATATTGTACAAATAAAAAAAATGTACAGACATAAGGAAGCCCGCCTTATGTCACCGTTTTGCCGCCTTCGTAAAAGAGGATGAGTAAATCCTGAGTGTATTATGCGCCAGCCAACCGTTGCCTTAAGTCTGCAATGCCCAACGTTTGGTGAGGTGTAAAAGGTTGGTGAAAAGTTATGCGTATACTTGCTGTAGATGACGATCCGAGCATCCTGGAGTTGCTAGATAAAGTTCTGGACGCGTTCGGGTACAAAGATGTCGTCACCGCCAGAAGTGGGCGAGAGGCCCTTGAAATACTGTCGAGACCTAACGAAGCGTTCGACTGCTTGCTACTGGATGTGCAGATGCCGCAAATGAACGGCATTGCTCTATGCGAAGAAGTACGAAAATTTCCAGAACATACGTACACGCCCATTATCATGGTGACCGCCATGGTACAAAAAGAGTACATCGACGAAGCATTCGAAGTTGGGGCCACGGATTACGTTACAAAGCCTTTTGAGTTCTCTGATCTGAAGCAGAGGTTGTCCGACGCCTATAGGCTGGCAGCGGAACGCAGAGCCGCAATCGAGGTGCTCGAAGCTGAAGCGGATATTGAGTTGTGTTTTGACAATAGTCCGGACGTTCGTTTAAGTGACCCGCAATGTTTCGGAGATTTGCCCGGTTTCATTGGGTTAGCTGAATTTGAGAACTACGTAATTCAGCTTTCAACAATGCACGCCATGGCTGCAAAACTTGTGGCGGTGAAATGCACAGGCGCCGAACAAATCTATAATACGAGCACGGTCAGTGAATTCCGTAGTGCCATGACTATAGCTGGTACCGCGCTTCTGTCAGCCAATCAGGAAGGGCGTAAAGTAGCGACCTATTGGGGAAATGGCGTGTTCTTGGTGATCTACGACAATCAAACTAATTTGAGTGTGGACCAATTGGGTGCACCGCTTATGGAAGCATTGAAAGATATTTCCAGTGATGCCACTTCTGGTCGGCCAATTGGCTTCCAAGTGAGCGAAGAAGTTATGCTTAAAGCCAATACGAAGATGGAGGCGTTGTTCTTGATAGACACGGCCGTCGAAATGGCTGAAATGTCGGAAGGTCGAGCGGCGAGTATCGGTTGAAAAACTGCATATAAGGATGGTAACTAAGACCAGTCTGATGGCGGAAAGAGCACCTTAAAATGAATTAGTCTCGATGTGATCTGAGACTAATTCAATTCACGACCAATGCGGCTGACATCTGGAGTTGATAGACGGCCGCTACGGTCGCCGGTATGCATCCGAATTCCTGATCCGCTGAGTAGAGTGAAGTGGTTTGAATCATCGCGGCACCTACTTTCCGATCATGATGCCAGTAGCACTCTCAGCGGCTCTTTGTACGTCGGGTCATGAACAAAACGCTTCCAGCTCCGCAGGCTCCAGTAACCTGATCTTCTTGTAGGCGACATCGATCCACCCATTTGATGCAAATTGCTTGAGAGTTCGATTGACAACGTCTCGCGCGGCATTGGCCAGCTCACCGATCTGCTCCTGCGTTAGTCCCGAAATGACGGCCGTGCCTTCTTGTCCTGCGTCGAAGCGATGCGCAACAGCGTCGAGGCACTGCGCTGTTGGACATTGGGTATCAGAAGATCGGAGACGGTCGCGATGGCAATGTCCATGCCATAAGACGCGACCTTGGTCAGGGCTTGGTGATAACTCGGGTCGGATGCAGCTAATGGGCACGTAAGCGCCTTCGCCTCTAACCAAGAATCTAAAGTGGCGGGGTTGCTGGTAGCGGAGGAGGGACTTGAACCCCCGACACGCGGATTATGATTCCGCTGCTCTAACCAACTGAGCTACTCCGCCACGAGTGTCAGGCGATTTAAGCGAGGGGCCGGGGAGGGTCAAGAGGGAAAAGCCTGCTGGCGAAGATTCTTTGGCTGCCCCTGTCAGAGGAGCGGTTATTTTGCAGTCGGTGCACAGGTTCTCTTGGCAATTTGGCGGATGAAACGCGCGCAGGCTTGGGGTTCGGTGATGAGGATCATATGGCCACAGCGCTCCAATTCCTCAAAGCCTAGGCCGTGTTCTATCATTGTTGCGCCATGTATATCAGCTGACAGGATCGGGTCTTCGCTGCCGAACAGGATGCTGCCGGGGACGTGCAGATTATCATAGCGTTGGGCCAATGTACCCATGCTGGCCTCGACCCCGATAACGTCCTGTGAGGCGGTGATGAAGGCTGATGGGCGCAGGCCTAGGGCACCTCCGGCACGGCCCAGAAAGTCTGCGGGTGCGGGCTCGGGGGCGAAGACGTCTTTCAGGACCAAGGGCGCGGTTTTGCGGGCCATGGGGACAGCGATGGTGTGGCCAATGAGGTTGCGCAGCCATTCGGTACGGATTTCCAGCGGTTTAAAGACGGCGGGTGTTTCGGGCATGTGTTGTGTCAAAGGAGCCAGTAACGCCAGAGCCGAAGTGTTGTCGGGATAGTCCAAAGCCATCTCCAGAGACACTGCACCGCCGAGAGAGTGGCCAACCAATATGGCCTGGCCCACGTTCTTGGACTTTAAAAACTCGTGAATCATGCGGGCTTGTTCAGGCAAGGTGGCCAGTTGAGCCGCGTCGCGGGTGGAATAACCACAGCCCGGACGGTCGACCGCGAGAACGTGATAATCCTGCGCAAGATCATCTACCAGCGCGTAGGTGAAATGCTGCAATTGGCCCGAAAGGCCGTGGATCATGACAATGGTCGGGTTGGCTGGGTCGCCTTTTTCAACATAGTGGACGCTGCCGCCCTGAACAGGCACAATCTGACCCAGTTGCGGCACCATATCGGTTCCTTGTCGTGTGAGGCGGCGGGTCCATAGGTACATGCCCAGCAAGAAGGCCGCGGGCAGCAGGACAAGCATCAGCAGGATCGACATCATGGGACTCCAGTTGCTTTGATGACGAGATGGTATTGCTTAGGCGCAAACTGCGCCATGGCTTTCATAAATGCGGGTAGTGTGCCCGGTCCCACTGACGTATTGTGTGTGCTCGCATCTTGAGACCTGATTATGTAGCTGCCCCGGGAGGGGCTGCTTTATTATCAACCGCTTCCGCTCAGCACGGCTGCCGAAGGACGCGGTAAGAGGTCAAGCAGGCCGAACACGCTGTCGCGACAGGCGGGGCCAACCCAATCCGGGGGGTAGAAGGCCGAGGGCAGGTCCGGCTGGCGCAGTACGACGCGGCGCCATCGATGTACCAACAATGTGCGCAAAGTCGCGCTTTGCAAGGGGGTGGCTGTCCACGCTGCGGGACGTGATTCTGAGGCACGCTGGACCGCCGTCAAAAGCGCCTGACACGAGGCGCGCAGCTCTGGCGGGCACAACCGATCCTGAACCCATTTGGGGGCTGTTTGTGGGGATATGTTCAGTGCAAGCAAGCCGTCCGTCTGATCCGGAGCCGGGCCCGCGCCCATCGCCACATTGCGCCCTATGGGGGTATAGTCTTGGCTAAGCATCACGTCTTCAAGCACGGGTGTTCCGGACCCGTCTTCAGCAATCAGCAGGTGCCAAAGCTCAATGGGATCCTGATCTCGGGCATAGATGCGCGGGGTGACGGCCGCCGACTGGGTGCGGCCATATTCGGTCAGTACATGGCGTGACACGCGACCGAATCGATCACTCTCGATCCAGCCATCTTTGCGCAGACGGTGCAGAGCGACCCGGATCGCCTCGGGTTTGATGCCCATCGGTTCAATAATCCGGGTCAAGGCCCCGCCCGAGATCTGCGCGCCGGGCTCCTGCGCCATGTCGCCAAACAGCGAGACAATGATCGACCACACCCGCTGGTCTTGCGGGTCCGTCAACTCGGCCACAGCCGTTTCGAACCACGAGTTTTGTTCGGTCATGAGATCAGTTTAACTCATTAGACCCAATAAGAAAAACACGTATGTGCAGCCCTTCAGCGCGCGTTCATGGTCAGAAGCTCGTATTCTGCCACTGGTTCGTCATCCTGATTGGTCAGGGACACATGCCAGCGAACCTCACCATAATCGTCATTGCGTGGGGTTTTCTGCTTTACGGTCAAGCGCACCTTAATGCTGTCCCCGGCAACGACGGGCTTCATAAAGCGCAACCCGTCCAGCCCGGTATTGGCCAGCACCGGCCCCTCGTTCGGCTCGACAAACAGTCCCGCTGCGAAACTGAGCAATAGATAGCCATGCGCCACACGACCGGGGAAGAACGGGTTTCGCGCCGCTGCGTCGTCATCCATATGGGCATAGAACGTATCGCCGGTGAAGTTGGCGAAGTGTTCGATGTCGTCGAGCGTGATCATGCGTGGTGCGGTGTGCAGTGTCTCTCCGACTTGCAGCTCACCGAACTTGCGGGTGAACGGGTGCGTTGGACCTTTGATTTCAGGCGCTCCGGGCACCCATTTGGTGCCGATGCGGCTGAGCATCCGCGGCGAGCCCTGAATGGCCGTGCGCTGCATATAGTGTTTCACACCGCGCACGCCGCCCATCTCCTCACCACCGCCGGCACGACCCGGCCCGCCATGCACCATATGCGGCAAAGGTGAACCATGCCCGGTCGATTCCGCCATCGAATCTCGATCATTGATGTAAATTCGCCCATTATAGGCTGCAGACCCCATCACCACGTCGCGCGCGACGTCGGTATCATGGGTAATCAGCGATGTTACCAGAGACCCCTGACCGCGATTGACCAGCGCGACCGCATGATCCAGATCGCGGTAGCCCATGAGGGTCGACACGGGGCCGAAGGCCTCGGTGTCGTGCACGCGCTGCGCGTTGTCAGGGTCAGCACAATGAAACAGCATTGGGGGCACAAAAGCTCCGGTCTCAGGGCCGTGCAGGTCGAATGCATCGGGGTTGCCGAACACTCGCTCAGCCTCTTGCCCGATCAGGTTGGCTTTTTCCAAAACATCCGCCTTTTGCCCGTTCGACACCAGCGCGCCCATGCGCGTGGTCTCTTGCCGGGGGTCGCCGATGGTGATCTTGGCCAACCGGTCCGATAGCGCGTCTATCACTGCGTTAACCTGTGCCTCGGGTGCTATGATCCGACGGATGGCCGTGCATTTCTGGCCCGCCTTGGTGGTCATCTCGCGGGCAACTTCCTTGACGAACAGATCAAATTCGGGCGTGCCCGGCACTGCATCCGGGCCGAGGATCGAGGCATTCAGGCTGTCCTGTTCCGCCACAAACCGTACCGAGTTCTGCTGGATCGCTGGCGTTTGGCGCAGCGACAGCGCGGTGTTGGCCGAACCGGTAAAGCTGACCACATCCTGGCAACCCAAGTGATTCAGCATATCTCCCAATCCGCCCGAGACCAACTGCAGTGCGCCAGCAGGTAAGATACCGCTGTCCAGCATGATCCGAACCGCCAACTCGGTGACATAGCAGCTGTTGGTTGCTGGTTTCACGATGGCGGGGACGCCTGCCAGCAGTGTTGGGGCCAGCTTTTCCAGCATTCCCCAAACCGGAAAGTTGAATGCGTTAATATGGATCGCCACGCCTAGCAAAGGGGTGCAGATGTGCTGCCCCAGAAACGTGCCGTTGCGCGAAAGTTGCTCGATTTCACCGTCCAGATAGACCTGCGCATCCGGCATCTCGCGCCTACCCTTAGAGGCGAAGACGAACATTGTGCCGATGCCACCGTCAATATCGATCAGATGGTCTTTTTGGGTGGCTCCAGTCTCGAAACTCAGATCGTAGAGTGCCTGTTTATGTGCCGAAAGCTCTTGTGAAAGGGCTTTGAGCATCCTCGCGCGGTCATGGAATGTGAGCTTGCGCAAGGCGGGACCGCCGGTATTGCGTGCAAAATCAAGCATGGCCTGAACATCGAGCGCCGCGTTTCCAGCGGAGGCAAACGGCGCGCCGGTGATGGCGGATGCGATGGTACGTGCGCCTTCGCCAGGCGCGACCCAAGTGCCAGCGGCAAAGCTGGAGATTTGATGCAGGGACATGGTGTTCTCCTGTTTGACTAGGTGGGGTCTAGTGCCCCAATGCGCCCATTTGCTGCGGCAGGTACAGAACCACGATGGGTACCAGTACGATCAGCGCGAGGCGGAAGATATCGGCGATCCAGAATGGCGTGACGCCTCGGAAGATGGTGCCGGTCGAGACGTCGCCAACCACGCCTTTCAGGATGAAGACGTTCAGCCCTACGGGCGGGGTGATTAGCGAGATTTCGGTGACTACCACAACGACGATGCCGAACCAGATCGGGTCATAGCCGAGTGACGTAACCAACGGGAAAAAAATCGGGACTGTCAGCAACAGCATCGATAGGGATTCGAAGACGCAACCCAGAATGATATAGATCCCAAGGATCATCAGGATCACCACAAAGGGGGCGACGTCATACGCTGTGACCATCGCGATCAGCGCTTCTGGTAAACCGGCCAGATTGATGAAGTTAGAAAAGATCTGCGCGCCGATAAGCACTGCGAACAAGGCGGATGCTGTGAAACAAGTCTCTTTCAAGACATCGAAGGTTGAGCCGATTGTCAGGCCACCACGAAACAGGGCGATCAGGAAGGCACCGGCAGCGCCCATGCCTGCGGCCTCGGTGGGTGAGAAAGTCAGGTTCAGGGGTTCAAAGTCGAAGGCTCCATAAAGCCCGCCGATCACCAGAAAGAACAGCAACAGCACGGCCCAAACTGAACCGAGCGCACGGATACGTTCGGGCCAGCTGGCGCGCTCCCCGGCCGGTCCGGCATCGGGGTTGCGCCAGACGGTCCAGCGCACTGCGAAGAGGTAGAAGAGGATGCCCAGGATGCCGGGAATAATCCCCGCCATGAACAGTTTTCCGATCGAGGTTTCCGTCAGCAGGCCGTAGATGACCAGAATGACCGATGGCGGGATCAGAATGCCAAGTGTGCCACCTGCAGCAATTGAAGCCGTCGACAGCTCATCAGAATATCCATATCGGCGCATCTGCGGCATCGCGACCTTGGACATGGTTGCAGCGGTGGCCAGTGAAGATCCACAAATGGCCGAGAACCCGCCACAGGCTGCTACGGTCGCCATGGCGATGCCGCCGCGCATGTGGCCGAGAAAAGCGTTGGAAACCGCATAAAGCTCGCGTGCCATGCCGCCCTTGTTTACGAACAGGCCCATTAGAATGAACAATGGCACGACCGACAGGCCATAATCCTGCGCGGTATCGGTGATCTGGCGGCCGACCATGGACATGGCAGCCTTCAACCCGCGCTCGGACAGAATCGAGCCGCCGCGTTCGTAGGCAAAGCCCAATGTGCCGACCAGTCCCATGGCGAAAACAATGGGCAGGCGCACCAGCACCAAGATCAAGACAATTGCAAATCCGATCAGCGCAGCGGTCATTGCAGGGGCTCCGACAGAATGTTGGGGGCAAAGGCTTTCAGCAATCCCGTGGCGATCATCACCAGTGCGGTGATGGCAACGGACAGTGCGATGAACCAGCCGATCAGGTAGGTAGGGATCGAGAGATACTCGGTCACGTCCCCATAATCTCGTGCGCGTTCGGCCAGAACCCAGACGCGCTGTACCGGCCAGAACAGCATGATGCCGCTGACCACGTAAATTAAAACGTCGCGCGCGCGCGATAGATGAAAGCGACTAAAGAACCCATCCGTCAGGTCGACCGCGATATGGCCATTGGTGGTAGAGACAATAGGGAGAACCGAGAACACCATTACGGCCATCAGAATGCGCGTCAGTTCGGTTGCAGCCTCAATGGGCGCGTTAAAGACCGAGCGCAGGATAACGTCGCAAAAAGTCATCACCATCAGGATGAACAAGGCAATACAGGCCACGATCACGGGGAGGGCGCTGGCACGGCGCACAAGCTGGATTATCGGGGTCATGGGAAACTCGCGCAAGGTGGGGCAGGGCGGCGCAGATGGCCGCCCCGCAGTCGGATCAGTTCGAGGACATTTCCGATTTGATCATGTCATAGGCGGCCTGGGCGTCGACGCCTGTTGCGTCAACCTCAGTGATAACCTTGCCACGGATGTCTTCGGCGATGGCCGAGAATTTCTCCATATCCGCGTCACTGGCCGCGTTGATGGCATTGCCTTCAGTGGCTTCAGTCGCTTCACGACCGGTGGCGTCGATCTCATCCCAGATTTTACCGATCTCACGGCTGAGCGGTTCACCAAATACCTTTTCGTCCAGCGCCGCCTGCAAATCTGCTGGTAGATCAGCGAAAGTGTCTTCGTTCATGATGAATGCAAATGAACCACGATAAAGGCCACCGGGCATCTCATAGACGTTCTGCGCAACTTCAGTCAGTTTGAAGCCCTTGCGAGATTCCAGCGGCATAACAACACCGTCAGCAGCCTTCGACGCCAGCGTTTCATAGACTTTCGGGGCAGGCACCTGAATGCCAGTTGCACCCAGCGCCGCGCCAACGTCGCCGCCAACACCACCCGGAATACGTACCTTCAGGCCCGAAACTTCATCCAATGAAGTCACAGGCGTGCTGGAATGCAGCTGCGCGGGTCCGTGGGTGTGCAGGGCGATTACCTTCACACCGCGATGTTCGTCAGCGGCTTTGAGGTGCTGATCATAGGCACGCCAATAGGCAACAGATGCATCCTCGGCCGAACCTTCATAGCCCGGAAGTTCGATCAACTTTGTGGTGACGAAGCGCCCTGGCTGGTAGCCATGGAAGATGATCGAGGCATCGGCTGCGCCGTCCATGATCAGGTCCATTTGTGCGGGCGGCGGAGCGATACCCAGTTTGAGTTCCGCGGTGACTTGTCCGTCGGTGGCCTCTTCTACCATCTCGACGAATTTGGGCCACATCTTTGCGTTTATGCCATGGGTGGGCGGTGCCCAGCTGGAAATCGTCAGGGTGTAGTCCGCCGCAAAGGCGATGGTGCCTGATACCGCAAGTGTTGCGGACGCCAGCAGTGTTGTGAACTTGGTGAATTTCATGACCGGGTCTCCTCCTCAAAAGCGCAAGTCGTGATTTGGTATTGGTTCGATTTGTAACTATCAACAGGGGCTAAACAAGTCTTACCAGTCTGCCGAGTCACAAACGCTTGGAGAATTTATTGACCAACCGTTCGGTTTATGCAAGAAGTTTGTTGTAACTTATGAAAAGCGAACCGGGTATGTCCGACACGATTATTTCGCAGAATATGGGGCAATGGGTTGAAATCACACTTAATCGCCCAGATCGCCTAAACAGTTTCACCGATGAGATGCACTATGCCCTGCGCGCCGCACTTGAGGCTGCGCGCGACCAAGGGGCCCGGGCTGTGTTGCTAACCGGGGCCGGGCGCGGATTCTGTGCGGGACAAGATTTGGGGGATCGAAACCCTGCAACGATGGATGGTCCGCCGGATTTGGGTAATACCGTGCGTACGTTTTATGCGCCTCTGGTACGCCTGATCCGTTCGCTTGAGTTTCCCGTTGTTTGTGCCGTCAATGGTGTCGCTGCTGGAGCTGGCGCGAATCTGGCCCTGGCCTGTGATGTGGTACTTGCTGCCGAATCTGCCAAGTTCATCCAGTCATTTTCCAAGGTCGGTCTGATCCCCGACACCGGAGGCAGTTGGCATCTGCCGCGCCTGTTGGGTGAGGCGCGGGCCAAGGGGCTGGCCCTGACCGGGCAGCCATTGCCTGCGCAACAGGCCGCAGATTGGGGGTTGATCTGGAAAGCAATCCCAGACGCCGATTTGATGACCGAGGCTCGCACGCTGGCGGGACAGTTCGCCGATGGCCCGACGCTGGGGCTGGGCTTGACGAAACAGACGATTCAGGCGGCTGTTACGAACACTTTGACTGATCATCTGGAAATTGAGGCTGACGCGATGAAAACCTGTGGCGAAAGCGCAGACTATGCCGAGGGCGTTACCGCGTTTCTGGAAAAACGCGCGCCGAAGTTCCGGGGAGAATGACATGACGCCGAAGGAGCGCGCTCAGAAAGCAGCCGCGGCCATGTGGGGCCGGGACAATGCCTCGAAATGGGCAGGAATGGAACTGGCAGAGGTGGATGAAGGGACGGCTACTTTGACGTTGCAGGTTGCTGACCATCATTGCAATGGGCACGGTATCTGCCATGGCGGCGTGACTTTCATGCTGGCAGACAGCGCCTTTGCCTTTGCCTGTAACAGCCGCAACCAGTCCACGGTCGCGCAGCACAACGTGATCAGTTTCATCGCCCCGGCACAGTCCGGCGACCTACTGACGGCCCGCGCGACAGAACAAAGCCTGACCGGGCGCAGTGGCATTTATGACGTAACCGTAACCAACCAGACCGGCCAAAAGATCGCAGAGTTTCGGGGCTTTTCCCGCGCGGTCAAAGGGCCGGTGTTTGACGAGACCTGAGACGAGAGGGATTGCATGAAGGATCTTACCCCGAACAAGGCGGATCTTGATCCGATCGAGATCGCCTCGATTGATGAAATACGCACGCTACAGCTGGATCGGCTCAAGTGGTCGCTCCGCCATGCCTATGACAACGTACCCATGTACAAGCAGCGGTTTGACGAGGCCGGGGTGCACCCGGATGACCTGCAATCTCTGAGCGATCTGGCGCGTTTCCCGTTCACCTACAAGAACGATTTGCGAGAAAACTACCCGTTTGGCCTGTTCGCCGTCCCGCGCGAGCAGATTATCCGTGTCCATGCCTCGTCGGGAACCACCGGTAAGCCGACCGTTGTGGGCTATACTCAGGGCGATATCGACAATTGGGCGGATCTGGTAGCGCGCTCCTTGCGGGCTAGCGGCTTGCGCCGTGGTGACATGGTACACAACGCTTATGGCTATGGCCTGTTCACCGGCGGTTTGGGCGCGCATTACGGGATCGAGCGTCTGGGGGCCACGGTTGTCCCGATGAGCGGGGGGCAGACAGCCAAGCAGGTAGATCTGATCACCGATTTTAAGCCGGACGGGATCATGGTGACGCCGTCCTACATGCTGAACATTCTTGAGCAGTATCATAAGATTGGCCTCGATCCACGCGAATGCTCGTTAGCCGTCGGCGTCTTTGGTGCTGAACCTTGGACTGATTCGATGCGGGCCGAGGTTGAGCAGGCCTTCGACATGCATGCTGTCGATATCTACGGCCTGTCCGAGATCATGGGGCCGGGTGTTGCTAATGAGTGTGTTGAAACCAAAGACGGGCCGGTAATCTGGGAAGATCACTTCTATCCCGAGATCATCGACCCCGTGACCGGCGAAGTTCTACCAGATGGTGAGATTGGCGAACTGGTCTTCACTACGCTGACCAAAGAAGGCCTTCCGATGGTCCGCTATCGCACCCGTGACCTGACGCGGCTGCTGCCCGGCACGGCGCGGTCGATGCGACGGATGGAAAAGATCACCGGACGTTCGGACGACATGATCATTCTGCGCGGCGTCAACGTCTTCCCGAGCCAAATCGAAGAGCAGGTTCTAGCCACGGGCGGCCTTGCACCCTATTACCAGATCGAGCTTTACAAAGCCGGTCGGATGGACGCGATGCGCGTACATGTCGAGGCGACACCGGACGCGACAGATGAACTGAGCAAAACCGCTGCTGCCCGGATGCTGTCACGACGGATCAAAGAGGTGGTTGGCATCTCGACCGAGATCGATATAGGCGAACCGGGCGAGGTCGAACGTAGCCAGGGCAAGGCCCGCCGCGTGATCGATAATCGGGACAGTTAACGCAGAGACGGAGTGTAGTGTTTTGGCGCGCACAATAGCAAAAGACCACGACCACAAACGGACCCGTATCCTGAAATCCGCTGCACGCGTTTTCGCGCAGGAAGGATTTGATCGGGCGTCGATGTCCCAACTGGCGCGGGAATGCGGGATATCCAAGGCCAATATCTATCACTACTACGACAGCAAGGACGCCATTCTGTTCGACATGCTCAACAGCTACTTGCTGCAGCTTCGTGACCAGGTTTGTGGTCTGTGCCTTGAAGGGCTGGAGCCTGCAGATCGCCTGAGGCGCGTGGTGCTGGAAATCCTGCTGGCTTATCAGGGTGTGGATGATGAGCACCGTGTGCAAACCAGCGGAATGACTGCGTTGCCCGAGGAACAGCAAAAACTGCTGCGCGGCTATCAGCGAGATATGGTTGTGTTCGTCAGCGACATCATCGCCAGCATTTCGCCCGCGACTTTCAAGAATGATGCGGCCAAGCTTCGGGCAACCACTATGTCCGTCTTCGGGATGCTGAACTGGTTTTATATGTGGAATGCTGGCGCGGATGCCAATGCACGCAGCGACTACGCCGCGCTAGTCAGCGATCTGACACTGTCGGGTGTTAACGGTCTTTGACGCAGGGTTTGGTTCAAAGTTAATTAGCCTCTGTCGTATGAATGGGTCGTTATACAGCAGTTCCCTCGCCGCAAGAGCCAGCCTCAGAGGCTAGGGTGCTTTGAGCCCTAGTTTAGCGATTTGCTCGGTCGCTTTGCCAATCCAAAGATCTTTCATCTCGACCCCGGTCAGCTGCCGTAGCCCCAGCTTGCGGAGGGCGCCGGTTCTATCCGTAGCCCCGGTGCCGAAACTGGCCGCCACGCGGGGCCACCAATAATCGACCGAGACCTGCATCGTAGCAGCCTTCCCCTGTTCGATCAGCTTGATCGCGCCTTCAACGGCAAGTTCCCCATGACGTGCCTCAATTGGGGCGATGTCGCGGAAGGCTTCGGCCAGAGGCTGATAGGATATCTGTGAGAATTCGGCGAGTTGAACATCAACAGCCTGACTCATCAGCAAGTTCATCACCACAGCATCCTCCCATCCTTCAATGGGATAGTTGAACACCGCTAGGCGCATATCATGTTCGGACCGCGTCGCCCCGATATCCGCATCGCGATCCAGTCGTGTGGTCCAAGGGTGGTGATTGGCATAGCGGTCGGTATTGGCCCCGAACTCGCCCATGATTTTCAGAACACGATCCGCATTATCGGTCTTTTCCAACACGATCTTTGCCGCAGCGATGCGTTCCTTGATGCCAGGCCCCTGATTGATGATATCGGCAAACCCCGCAGCCCCTGCCAGTTCGCTATCCACGAAGGTCGCCATCAGCTTCATGAGCTCTGCGCGATAGCGTGGCGGAACATTGGTCGGGTTACTCAGTACGCCACCTGCTGCCAGATAACTCTCGATTGTCATGTCTTCAGCCATCATTCTCTCCGTCTACTGGTCGTAGTCCACGACCACAGTGTCTGTCAGCGGATAGGCCTGACAACTCAGGACATAACCTTTCTCGACCTCGTAGTCTTCCAGTGCATGATTTGCGATCATCTCAACATCGCCTTCCAGCACCCGGCAGCGACAGGTCGAGCAGACCCCGGCCTTGCAGGCGTAGGGCGCGTCCATCGCGTTCTCCAAGGCAGCTTCAAGGATCGATTGGTCCTTGGGCATGGTGATTGTCTGCGTTGCCCCGTCCATGGTGACCGAAGCTTTGGTCTGGTTCGCCTGAGACGCTGTGCCCGACCCGCTCACCTTGCGTTTGGCCCGACCGGGTTGCGCGCTTGCAAACAGTTCAAACTTGATCTGCCCATCTTCCAATCCATGCGCGCGCAACGCAGAGGCGATGCCCAGCATCATGGGCTCGGGTCCGCAGATAAAGGCCGTATCGACGTTCTGGATGTCGATCCAGTGCTCGAACAGTTCGGCGCATTTCTCTTGCGTGACCAGCCCAGTGAAAAGCTCAATCTCTTGCGCGTCGGTTTCCAGAATGTGGATGACGTTTAGGCGCCCCATGTAGAGGTTTTTGAGGTCTTCAAGCTCTTCGCGAAACATGATCGTGTTCACGCCCTTGTTGGCATAAACCAATGTGAAACGGGAATGTGGCTCTTGCGCGAGTGTGGTTTTCAGGATCGAAAGAACCGGGGTAATGCCTGACCCGCCTGCAAAGCCCAGATATTGCCTTTCGGCGGTCGGATCGATTGCGGTGTGAAAGCTGCCCATCGGAGGCATCGCTTGCACCGTATCGCCGACCTGAAGATCGGTGTTGGCCCAAGTCGAGAACGCGCCACCATCCACGCGCTTGATACCCACCTGCAAAATGCCGTCATCCTTACCCGCACAGATCGAATAGGACCGGCGCAGCTCTTCCCCGTCGAATTTGCGGCGGAAGGTCAGGTACTGACCTTGAGTGAAGTCGAATTCTTCGGCTGAACCATTCACTGGCTTCAACGTCACTACCACCGCATCGCGGATGGTTTTTTGAACATCGGTGACTTCCAAATCATGAAAGCGTGCCATCCGGTGATCCTCCCTCAGATGCACTTGAAATAGTCAAAAGGTTCCAGGCAATCGGTACAGCGCCAATGGGCCTTGCACGGGGTCGATCCGAACTGACTGACCTTCTCAACCGCCTTGCTGCCACAACGGGGGCAGCGTTCTGGACCGCCAGCAGGCTGAGGCGGAGCAATGCCGTACTCTTCCAGCTTGGCGCGACCCTTGTCGCTAAGCCATTCGGTGGTCCAGGCAGGTGCGATGCTGGTTTCAATCCTCAGATCGTCGATCCCATTGTCACGCAGCGCAGTTTCGATATCCATGCTGATGATTGCGGTCGCCGGGCAGCCCGAATATGTCGGGGTAACAGTCACCTTCAGCGTGTCATCATCCCACCGTACATCACGCACGATACCCAGATCGACGACCGAGATCACGGGGATCTCGGGGTCGGGAACGGCACCCAGCCATTCCCACACCTGATCTGTTGAGACCTGCATTCGCCGTTACCACGTCGCGCCGGGGTAGGCGCGTTGCAGCCATTGCATCTGTGTCAGCAAGTGCCCCAGATGTTCGGTATGCATGCGACCGTCACGCCCGCCTTTGTGGGCAAAGCGGCTTTCAGGAATGGTCAAGGTTGCCGCTGTCAGCACTCGCCCGACCAACGCATCATACTCATCACGCAGGTCTGCCGGGTTTGGCGCGATCCCCGCCGCAACCATTTCGGCATCGACGTCGTCGCTGGAAAACATCTCGCCCACATAGGGCCAGAGATAATCCAAGGCCTGTTGCATCCGATCGTGGCTTTCGTCGGTCCCGTCGCCAAGCCCCACAACCGTGTCGCCCGAGCGTTCGAGGTGATAGGTGACCTCTTTACTGGCCTTGGCGGCAATCGCGGCAACACGTTCGTCAGAGGATTTCATCAGCCGCCCCAACATGATCAAATGCCACGCATCGAACAGGAATTGGCGCATTAGTGTGCGACCGAAGTCACCATTCGGCACCTCGACCAGCAGTACATTGCGGAAATCCCAGGCATCGCGCAGGAAGGCGATGTCATCCGCGCTCTTGCCGCCATCGATCTCTCCGGCAAGGCCCAGCCACATCTGGGTTTGGCCGATCATATCCAACGCTGTATTGGCCAAAGCGATATCTTCTTCGAGCACCGGCGCATGGCCACACCATTCACTGACGCAATGGCCGAGGATCAGGGTGTTGTCCCCCATCCGCAGCAGGAATTGCAGGAATGCTTCATCCCGGTCCATCACATTGCCCCCACTTCGTCGGGAATGTCGAAGAAGGTCGGGTGACGATAGACCTTGCTTTCGCTGGGCTCATAAAGCGGACCTTTGTCGCTGGGTGACGAAGCGGTGATGTTGTTGGCCTCTACCACCCAGATCGACACACCTTCATTGCGCCGTGTGTATACATCCCGCGCATTTTTGATCGCCATTTCCGCGTCAGGCGCATGCAGCGAGCCGACGTGGCGGTGGCTCATACCATGCTGTCCGCGGATGAAGATTTCCCACAGGGGCCATTCGTTGTTCATAAGGTGTCCTCCTTGGGTTTACTCGGCCGCTAGATTGCGCGCGCGTTTCTTGCGGGCATGGGCCAGCAGCCCATCACGCACCCACGCGCCGTCGTCCCAGGCTTTGTTACGCGTGGCCAGTCGGTCGACGTTGCAGGGGCCGTTGCCTTTGATCACATCGAAGAATTCGGACCAGTCCGGGTCGGTGTAATCGTAGTGTCCCCGCTCTTCGTTCCATTTCAGGTCCGGGTCGGGGATGCTAAGGCCCAGATACTCAGCTTGCGGCACGGTCTGATCGACAAATTTCTGGCGCAGCTCGTCGTTAGTGTTGATCTTGATCTTCCACGCCATGGATTGCGCCGAATGCACACTTTCCTTATCCGATGGGCCAAACATCATCAGTGACGGATACCAAAGCCGGTTCAGCGCATCCTGTGCCATCTTTTTCTGTTCCGGAGTGCCCTCGGCCATCTTGCGGATCGCGTCATAGCCCTGACGCTGGTGAAAGCTTTCTTCTTTGCAAATTCGGATCATCGCGCGTGAGTATGGTCCGAAGGACGTCCGCTGCAGCGGAACTTGGTTCATGATAGCGGCCCCGTCGACCAGCCATCCGACCGCGCCGATGTCGGCCCAATTCAAAGTCGGGTAATTGAAGATTGACGAGTACTTCATGCGCCCGTCCAGCAGCATCTCGGTGATTTCATCCCGGCTGACGCCCAGCGTCTCGGCTGCACAATAAAGGTACAACCCATGCCCAGCTTCATCTTGCACCTTGGCCAGCAGGATCGCCTTGCGTTCCAACGTCGGCGCGCGGGTGATCCAATTGCCCTCGGGCAGTTGACCGACGATCTCGGAATGCGCGTGCTGACCGATCTGACGGATCAGGGTCGCGCGGTAGTCGTCGGGCATCCAGTCCTTGGGCTCGATCTTGATATCAGCGTCGATCTTGTCCTGAAAGACGCGTTCCTGCTCGGACATCTCCTCGCGGGATTTCACACCGGTTCCAGCTGATTTTACCATCTGAGCATACATGTCGGGTCTCCTCCCTTACACGCGTTCGAGAATAAGTGCGGCCCCCTGGCCAACGCCGACACACATTGTACACAGCGCATAGCGTCCGCCCGTTCGGCGTAGTTGATAGGCGGCGGTCATGACCAATCGCGCACCGCTCATCCCAAGTGGATGGCCTATCGCGATTGCGCCACCATTTGGGTTCACATGCGGCGCATCATCTGGCACTCCCAGTTCGCGCAGTGTGGCCAACCCTTGCGATGCAAAGGCTTCGTTCAATTCTATCACATCCATCTGTTCGATGCTCAGCCCTGCACGGGCCAATACTTTGCGGCAGGCCGGAACGGGACCGATCCCCATTATGCGCGGCTCAACGCCTGCGACGGACATTCCTACGACACGCGCAATTGGCGTCAGACCGTTATTGGCAGCCGAGGCTTCATTGGCCAGCAAAAGTGCGGCTGCTCCGTCATTCACGCCCGAGGCATTCCCCGCAGTGACAGTTTTTTCAGGGCCGTTGATCCCCTTCAAACCTGCAAGCTTTGCGGCAGTTGTTCCGGGGCGCGGATGCTCATCCGTGTCAACGACAATCGGATCGCCTTTACGCTGTGGTATGGTGACCGGGGTGATCTCCTCCTGAAACACCCCGGTCTGGTGCGCCGCGGCCCAGCGGGCCTGGCTGCGTTCGGCAAAGGCGTCTTGATCGGCGCGGCTGATACCGTAAGCTTCCGCTACGTTATCGGCAGTTTCGGGCATCGAGTCGATGCCGAATTCCTGCTTCATCTTCGGGTTTACAAACCGCCAGCCGATCGTGGTGTCATATACGGTGTTTGCGCGCGAAAACGCGGATGTTGCTTTGGGCATAACAAAAGGTGCGCGCGACATGCTTTCGACGCCCCCCGCAATCGCCATGTCAAAATCCCCCGCCTTGATGGCACGGGCAGCCATTCCCACCGCATCCATGCCAGAAGCGCAGAGCCGGTTGATCGTTGTACCCGGAACCTCGACCGGCAGACCCGCCAGCAATGCCGCCATGCGTGCCACATTGCGATTGCTTTCACCGGCCTGATTTGCGTCACCATAAATCACATCATCGAGACGCGCCCAGTCCACCTGAGGGTTTCTGGCGACCAAGGCGGCCAGCGGTAGCGCGGCCAGATCATCCGTGCGCACCTGGCTTAGACTGCCGCCATATCTTCCGATAGGCGTGCGCTGGGCGTCGCAGATAATGGCGTCCATTTATCGAACTCTCCGAATTTGATGTCTCGTCAATAAGTGACCGATAGGTCGGTTAATAAGCGCTCCTGTGATTCGCGGCAAGAAAAATGTAACGTATTTTGCCGATTCCTCGAGAATCGGTAACATATTGAGTTTGCGCCAACTAAAAGCCCGCACAGGTGCGGGCCTTTGTTTGGCAAGAGGGGTGCAGAAATTTAAACCATTGCAAATATGCGGGCCGGACCGCCGGAACCGCCACGATGGGCCGGCGCGCCGACAATCAGCGTGGCGCCGCTGGCAGGGACCTTGTCCAGGTTTGCAAGGTTCTCGATGCCGTACCGATTGGTGGGCAACCAGGCATAGTGGGTTGCAAAATCGGCGGATGGCCCATGATCAAGAGACAGAGAATCTACGGCCAGCGCGACCGCACCTGTTTCATCCATCAGCATTTGTGCGGCTTCGACATGAAAACCGGGGAAGTGCATTTTGCCCTCGGCATCGGCGTTTCGGAAATCCGGTGTTGCGGTTTTTGCACCCCATCCGGAATGCATCGCGACGCAGGCACCATCAGGGATCGGACCATTGGCTGCAATCCATGCGTTCAGATCATCCGGCGTGACCTGGGCGTCTGCGTCCTCGGCCGCCCGCGCCGCGATGTCAATCACACAGAGCGGGCATACCAGATTGGAAACAGGGATTTCATCAACCGACTGACCATCCGCCGAGAAATGTAGCGGGGCGTCAATATGCGTGCCCGTGTGCTCATTTACGGAGAGATTGAAAAGATTGAAACCGTGGTCCTTGATGTTGAAGGCCTGCGTGGCCTCAATTCCGGGCGCGTCAAAGTAAGTGGGAAACTCCGCATCATATATATGCGTCATGTCGACGACCTCGCCATGTCCCATGGCCATTGCCGGGGTCGTCGCAGAGGTGCCCAGTGCGGTTCCGGTGGCCATTGCTGCGCTTGCTTTGAAGAACGAACGCCGTGACAACATCCGGTCCTTTACGGCAGCCATTACGCATACATCACACATTTTGGTTCTCCATGATTTTTCGACACCGGAGCAGGATACTGGTCCGACATTCCGGATTAGGTCCAATTCAATACTTGCTGGTTCAGATTAGCCTGATGCTGATGACGTGGGATTCACATGTTTGTCACCGGCTGATTTAGAGGAAAAACCGAACGATTGGTCGATTAAAGGGTTGAATACTCAGGCGGACCGGGTCAGTCTTTGTCCGGCATCATCTCGGGCATCTCGGGTTGTGCTGGCGGCAAAGCAATATTGTTCAGGAGGCAGGAACATATGTCCCAGGTTATTGGCTATGAGAAAGTGGGCGATATCGCAGTTTTGTCGGCGAATAATCCACCAGTAAACGCATTGGGGGTGGATGTACGTCGGGGCCTCTTGGCTGGGATCGAGCGTGCGGAAACCGAAGGCGCGCTGGCAGTTCTGATCTATGGAGAGGGTCGGACTTACTTTGCCGGTGCCGACATCCGCGAATTTGGCAAACCGCCGCAGGAACCATGGCTACCCGCGCTCTGCGATCGGATAGAAGCGTCGCCGCTGCTGGTGGTCTCGGCTTTGCACGGCACGGCCCTTGGCGGTGGGCTTGAGGTTGCCCTATCCTGCCACTACCGCATAGCAACCCCGTCGACGAAAGTTGGGTTGCCGGAAGTCAACCTTGGTATCATCCCCGGCGCAGGTGGAACCCAGCGCTTGCCGCGTATCGCGGGGGTTGAGGCTGCATTGGATATGATCACCACCGGGCGGCATGTTCAGGCGCCTGAGGCGCTTAAAATGGGCGTTCTAGACAAGGTTCAGGACGGCGACCCGCGTGACATCGGTTTGGCCTATGTGCAAGACCTGCTTGAGGCAAACGCGCCGCGTCGTCCGGTCTGCGAAATGGCCAGACCCGCCGCGATCGACTTTGATGCAGCCTATGATGCTGTGTTGAAGAAAGGCCGGGGTCAGCTATCGCCCGCGATAGCGGTGCGCGCGGTGCAAGCCAGTTGCGAGTCTGCGGATTTTGCCACAGGGCAGGCACGTGAACGAGAACTGTTCATGGAATTGATGGCTTCGGATCAGCGCAAGGGCTTAATCCATGCGTTCTTTGCAGAACGAGCGGTTTCGAAATTGCCGGAGTTGCAGGGCATTTCCCCCCGAGACCTTCACAAAATTGGTGTGATCGGCGGCGGCACGATGGGCGCTGGTATTGCCACCTCGGCTTTACTCGCGGGACTTGCAGTTGTGTTGCTTGAGATGTCGCCAGAGGCGGCCCATGCCGCAAAAGACCGGATCGCAGCAAACCTGGCCGGTGCGGTGAAACGCGGAAAACTAAGCGCGGCTGAGCATGACGATATCCTGCAGAACAGGCTGACATTGGCGACGGACTATGATGCGCTCGGCGACGTTGATCTGGCGATCGAGGCCGTCTTCGAAGATATGGAAGTAAAAAAACAGGTTTTTGCGCGGCTGGATGCCGTCTGTAAGAAAGGGGCGGTGTTGGCGACCAACACCTCGTATCTCGACATAAACGAGATTGCGGGATCGGTTAGAAGGCCTGGCGACGTGATCGGTCTGCATTTTTTCTCACCCGCTCATGTGATGAAACTGCTCGAGATTGTCGTGGCGGATCAGACTGCGCCCGAGGTCGCGGCAACAGGGTTTGCGCTGGGCAAGCGGTTGGGAAAAGTATCGGTCCGGGCAGGTGTGTGTGACGGGTTCATCGGGAACCGAATTCTAAACACCTACCGGAGTTGTGCCGATCACATGGTCTTGGACGGCGCGAGCCCTTTCCAGATTGATACCGCACTGACCGAGTTTGGATTTGCAATGGGCCCCTATACGGTATCTGATCTGGCCGGGTTGGATATTGGTTGGGCCGCACGCAAGCGCAAACGAGCCGCGGGGCTGGACCCGCGCGCGCGTGACAGCTTCTACGCGGACAAACTGTGCGAAGCGGGGCATTTTGGTCAGAAAACCGGCAAAGGCTATTATGTCTACGAAAAGGGTAAACGCGGTGGAACGCCGAACCCCGATGTTATGCCTTTGATCGAAGCCGAGCGTGCAGAACAGGGTATTTCACCCCGCACGTTTACAGATAAGGAAATCGTGCGTCGTTACATGGTCGCAATGGTAAACGAAGCGGCAAAGGTTGTTGGCGACGGTATCGCTCGTAGGCCGTTGGATGTGGATGTCACACTGCTCTATGGCTACGGGTTTCCTCGGTATTGGGGTGGGCCAATGAAATGGGTCGATCTCCAGGGTTTGCCGACTGTGCTTGATGATATCCGAAAGTGGTCTGAGGAAGACGCCTTTTATTGGCAGCCTGCGCCACTGCTTGAGCAGCTGATCTCTGAAAATCGTAGCTTTGATGACCTCAACAGGGAAACCTGAGATCATATGGCGAAGGCTCCCGCACCCGCACAACATTGGCTATGCCAATATTGTTAGCGGCCTTGGGCCCGGCATCGCGCTTTGCGCGATGCCGGGCCCAACAGGAGGAGGCGTTTCGACAGAAATGTCGACGACTGGCGGGAGGGCTTTGGGTTAGCTTTGCGCTGCTTCGGCAGCAGATCGCACGGCGCGAATGTTGTCTCCGTAAACCGAAGGGTTCGAGACGGACCCGCCCTTGAAAACAGCCGATCCAGCAACCAACACGTCTGCACCCGCAGCAGCGACCAGAGGTGCGGTCTTGGGGTCGACACCACCGTCGATCTCGATATGCACCGCGCGGTCCCCGATCATCTGGCGCAGGCGTTGCACTTTTGATGTCATATCGATGAATTTCTGCCCGCCGAAGCCGGGGTTAACGGTCATGACGCACACTAGGTCAGCCAGGTCCAGAAGATGCTCGACCGCCTCGGCGGGCGTGCCTGGGTTCAGAGCAATGCCCGCTTTCATCCCGGCAGCGCGAATAGCCTGAAGCGTGCGGTGCGAGTGGGGTCCGGCCTCGACATGAGCCGTCAGAATATCGGCTCCGGCATCGGCATAGGCCTGTATATAGGGATCGACCGGAGTGATCATCAGATGCACGTCCATAACCGTTTTCACATGCGGACGGAACGCTTTGACCGCGGGAGGGCCGAACGTGAGGTTGGGTACAAAGTGTCCATCCATCACGTCCACATGAACCCAGTCCGCTCCTTGCGCTTCGATGGCCTGAATCTCCTGTCCGAAATTGGCAAAATCGGCAGACAGGATCGAGGGGGCGATCTTAATGGAACGGTCAAAGCTCATGACAGGCCTCATGTGGATGTGCGGTTGCGACGGCGTATAACTCCGACTTGGGTCGAAGGATAGGCCTTACGGTGCTGATTTTGAGGGATGCGGTTGGCGTACATTCCTGATGCCCTCGGCAATTTGCGTAGAGGCAAATCAATAACTGTTCAGGCACGATAAAACAGATACCGGCCCGGCGCGATCGTTTCAGGGCCCTGTATCTGAGAGAAGCATGTCAAAGGTTGCCCTGATATCAGCAACCCGCCAGGTCGCATAACCTGTGCGATCAGAGGGCTGAGGCGTGCCGCCTCTGCGACGTCTTCGGATTTGATCCCGCGACCGAAATCATAATGCGCCAGTGCAATTGTTCGCCCGGCTTCTGCCAATTTCCTCAGCATCGGTTCGGCCTCTCCCTGCAAGAAATCCTGAGCAGGGGGCCTGCTGTCCGGGTGGCATTGCAATACCCGGTCCATTACCCAGATCCGACGTTGGGGCAGCATCTCGCGCAAATGGTCATAGGTGCGTCCGTTGCCCAGTCCTAGGTCCAGAACGTCTCCGTCCATGTTGTCGATCTGCGCGGCGGCCCAGTTCAGCCCGTCGCGTTGCGCGGTCAGGCGGCGCAGCATGGAATCCAGTCGACTCATTCGGGCTCTCCTTGCGGGTTCAGTTGCGTGGCGCGGTCCAGGGCGTGCCCGGCCCTTCAAGCAGCCTGTGCAACAAGTCCTGTGTAAACGTCCAGATGTCCTGATCATGGACCAGATGATGCGTCAACACCCCAAATGCTTCGGAATTGTCTGCCCGTCCGGTGCGTCGGTCTTGCAGCAGTGCAACTATTTGCGAAATCAGCTTTTCGGGGTCGACCAAACCGCGTGTTCCGCGCCAATCGATGGGGTCGAGATGCGTGTTTACCTGCTCGAGTCCGGGTGCCGCGAATACTGTTTTCCGGGGCGTTGCAGTCGACAGTATCCGATAGCCCAACCCGCTAAGTTTAGCTGCGACTTCAGGATCGATCCGGTTCCAAGGGGGCACGAATACCGGACGCAACCGATCACCAAACAACCGCTGTAGCCCAGCCAGCCCCGCTGCGGCGTCGGAAACCACAGTTTCTATGGGCCTGTGCAGACGGAATTCAGCTTTCTTCTCGCCGGTTGGCGCGTGGTTTTGATGCGCCCAACCATGCACAACCGGGATTAGCGTTGGTTGATCTGACACATAATCCGCAAGTGACACCTCCGCCGCCTGGGGGATCACAGCCAGATGAACGGGCAAACCGAGCTCAACAGACATTGTGGTCAATTTTTCAAGCTGTGGTGTTACTGTGATCGCATCGTCGTCACGCCACCACAACGGCAACGTCAGCCCCGTGTCCTGCCAGCGCTGCAATTCGATCTGCAAGGGATACCAATTAAGGTTCATCGGCGGGCCTCGAACAATTCCGTTGCAATTTCTACCGAGCGGTGCGCGCCATTAAAACCTTCGGTCATAGGGGGCCGAACGGCACCCGACAGGGCACGGCCCAGCGCATTGGCCAATGTGGGTCCGGATAGGTCTGAACTGTTCAGCACCTCGATACCGTCCAAGTGCGAAAGCGCGCGCGCGCGCAATCCTTGCTCAACCTCCTGACCATCATCGAACGGGATCAGAACCGCCGGGGTACCGCTTTGCAGCACATCCATGGCCGTGTTGTATCCGCACATACTGACCGAGGCTTCAACCAGTGGCAGCATCTGCCGAAAATCAGGCCGGACGGGTTCCAGAATGATTGATGCACCTTCGGCCAATTGCGAGAGCTTAGCAATCCGCGCTTTAGCATCCTGTCCACCCACCAACAGGCGCCAGCGCTTGTTGGGCATCTTGCGGGCGGCCTCGATGGCCGCCTGAAAGATCGGCTGGCCCACAGATCCGCCACCTGCGCTGACCACGATCTCACCTTGGCCAATACCGTCCGGATGATGTGGCGGCGCGGTTGGCGCGACGAAGCCGGTGTAGTGCAGGCGTGAAGCCAATTGAGGCGTGACAGGCCAGCTGACGCTTAGCGGCGTGATTTCAGGATCGGAATGGACCAGAACACCGTCATAATACTCTGCGATGATCTCATCTGCCTGAATTGCTTTTGCAGGTTTCGAGGGGGGTGCGAGAATATCACGGATCGAACTCAGGATGATCGATGGTTGAGGTAATTCTCGTGCGGCCTTCAGTGCAGCCCGAAACTCTGCGGCCAGAGAACGTCGCCCAAACGGATAGAGTTCGGTAATCAGAATCTGCGGCCCGAACCTGCGTATCGCCTGTGTCAGCCCGGTTGTGCGGGCGTCGAAATAGGCGGCGTCGGCAACTGCATCGTTCTGATCAAGCAGCCGGGTGAAATCAGTTCCATCCGACCGTAGCGGTGGCAAGCTCAGCAAAGTTAATCCGCTCGTGTCCAGCTGAGGGGCAGGCATACCGCCCGAGATCACAAGCACATCGTGGTTCTGCTCGGTGAACGCGCGTCCCAATATGAGAGCCCGGCTCAGATGACCGGTGCCCAACAGGTGGGTAACGACGATCATCACCTTCATGATCAGCCCTCACGCGCAACGAGGCGGATGGGTTCAGGTTCGGCCCGCATAGGGTCCAGTTCCAGAATAAATAACCTGTTGCGCTTGATCTTGAACGGGGCGGGGCCCGCAAAGTTCCATCCCCAGGCTTTGGCCAAAATCACGCGCATGATGCCGATATGGCAGACCGCCAGATTGTCGCCCTTCAGGTTGGTCAGCCAGGGCGCGAGTCTTGCCCAGATCTCGGCCGGGCTTTCGCCCTTAGGCGGCCGATAATCCCAACCCCATTCTTCGATATGACGATATCCACTGTCGGGGATTGCAATCAGATCTACGCCACGTTTGCCTTCCCATTCCCCCCAATTCATCTCGGTCAATGCATCAGACGTTTTGGGAGCTTGGCCAGACACCAGCTGGGCGGTTTCAGCGGCACGGCTCAGGGGGCTGGACCAGATTGATGCTGTGTCCCAAGGCGATGGCAGGCGATACCCCCCAAGCTCAGCGCGGGCTTCGGCATCCAAGGGTATGTCGCTGCGACCCTGAATGCGGCCTGCGCGGTTCCAATCTGTGTGTCCATGGCGCAAAAGGGCGAGGCGGCTCATGATTTTTCCTCCAACAAGGGGCGAACGGCGGTCCAGAATTGTTCGGTAGCTGACGAGATTAAATGGCGTTGTGCGATGTATGCCCGGGCATGTTCGCCTTCAGACCGTCGCAGGGCAGGATCGTCCAAATACATCTGTATGCGTGCAGCCAACGCTTTGGCACCCAACCCGACGCTTGGATGATCTGAGGGCATCAGCACGTCCCGCACGCCGGGGCGGTCTTGTGCTACGACCGGCACACCGCTGGCCTGAGCCTCAAGATAGACCATGCCATAGGCTTCGTTGACACCTGGCCAGACGAATATTGATGCTTGACGGTAGAGGGCCTGCAAAGCGCTTCGATCCAACTGGCCCAAAAACTGGACCCGGGCTCCGAACCGCGCCATCAGTTCTTCGACCTCTTGGCGGGCAGGGCCGTCGCCTGCTACGTCCAGCGCCCAATCCCCGGTCAGATGCTCTAACGTCTCGGCCAATATTGTGTACGAGGCCAGCTTGTCCCCCGGACGCATCATGCCCACGGTCAGCATCGCGCCATCGCGGGTCGAAACAGGGGGCAATTCGGCGACGGGCAGAAACGGAGGTAACTCCACCAATGACTGAGAGCTGAACCTTTCCCGCTCTAACGTGATCAGATCGTTGGCGGTGTGATAAAAAATCACCCGCGCTGTGTCGCAAGCGTGGTGAGCAGCATGGGCAAAGTCAGCCCATGGGCCCGAGAGCCGACTGGTGGCACGGGTGCTTTCCAGCTGGACATAGGGAATACCCCTTGCGCGGCTCACTTCGGGGCCCAACAGGTCAGGGGCCTTGTAGTAGTTGTGATAGGTCACCCAAAGGTTGGTGTCCGGTGGCAGGTCCGAAATCAACCGCGCGGCCTCAACCTTTGCCTTTTGGCGCAACTCCTCCTGAAGGTCCTGGTCACCTGATTTGTCATAAATGCGCATTTGCGATGCGAGGTCGATACAATCACCCCGGGCACTGATCGCAGCGATCAGATTACGGGCCATTTCACGATCACCCGAAGGTTTTGAACTGTCGGGGGATTTCATCGGCGCGTAGAAAGCCACCCGGGTCATCACAAGCCGTCCGCGCACAATGCGTTTAGCCGCTTGGACAGGCGGCGGATGCCGGGATCCATGCGAAAGTCAGCGATGAGCCGGTCAAATGCGGCCTCTGCCATCCCCGCGGTTCTGATCGGGTTCACGGCCATATCGGTAATTGCTGTGGCCAACGCGGACGGGTCGTCTGAGGCCAGAACTCCGTGGACGCTGGTTTCGATAAATTCCGGGATCGCCGATACAGGTGTTGACAGGATCGGAAGGCGCTGAGATGCCGCTTCCATCAAAACATTCGGCAAGCCGTCCCGGTCGCCATCTTCCGCAATCCGGCTTGGCAACACAAACAGATCGGCATTGCGCATTTCGGCAATGACTTCGGGCTGATCACACGCTCCCATCCATGTGATCCGCTCGGACAGACCTGCAGCGTCAGCTTGCGCACTCAACATTTTAGCCAAGTTTCCACCGCCGATATGGGTCCAATGCCAGTTCAGGGTCTTGGGGAGACGTGCGAAAGCTTCAATAAGTCGGTCAAAGCCTTTCTTTTCAACCAAACGCCCGACCGAAAGCATGCGAAAGGGCGCATTTGTTGCACGTATGTTCCGTTCCGGCGGTGCAGGGAACCGGGACAGATCCAGCCCGTGATAGATCAACTCAACCCGCTCAGGATCGTCGGCCAAATCGCGTAGATGCGCGGCGCCAATGGCCGTGCAGGTTGCCCCGAAGGCAGCACCATGAGTGGCCAGTTGCAGTTTTTCCCGCTTTTCCCAATCTGGTGAGGTCCAGATATCCTTTGCGTGGGCCGAAAAGCTCCATGGCAGACCACGCATGATCGAGGCATAGCGCGCAACCGATGAGGGCGTGTGCATAAAGTGCGCATACAAGGCCTGAGTTTCCTGAGGCAGCTCTGCCGCCAGAACGCAGGCCTGACCAAACCGGCGGATGCGATTATGGCTTGGGTCTCGGCGAAGATCTTGCCGCCAGACGCGATAGGCGTCCCCGTACCCGGGCAAGCGAGATGCGATGGTGCGCGCGGCAGCAATCCGTTCAGGTTCTTCGAACAGGTATTCCGGCAGATAATGCACCTGCCCGTTAAAGCGATCGTGCAACGGATGTCGCTTTGTATCGGTCGGGTGGCGCAGTGACCAGATATCGAAGCTGTGCCCAGCCTCCTGCAAGGCCACTAATTCCTGCGCTATGAACGTCTCGGACAGGCGCGGCCAGCCTTTGACCAGCACCGCTAACTTGGGGGCTGCAGATGTCATCCGGTGGCGCGCTCTTGTTCTGCGCCCAGCAGTGCATTGATGCGGTGGGTGACGTAGTTCAGCCCGTCCAGCAACCCGGCGCGAATCGCCTGTGAGGGCAATGGCTGATGAGGAAGGTTACGGATCGCGCGGATCATAGAGTCTGCTGTCAGGCCGTCGCGGTTTTCATCCAGCATTTGCACCAGCCCCAGATCCTCGGCGCGTGAGGCGCGAATCCACTGTTCCAACCGCGGCGTCGTCCGCGGGACAATCACGGCGCGCTTATCAAAGGACAGAACCTCGCAAAAGGTGTTGTAGCCGCCCATGCAGACAACACCGGCCGCTCCGGCGAACAGAGTTTCAATCTGGGATTCAAAGCCAACGGCGGTAACCCGACCATTCAGCGCGGCAACCCGTGTCTCAAAATCTTCGCGCAGTTCTCCTGACAGGAAAGGCCCGTAGACCAGAACCGCACGCGGCGATAGGTCTGGGTCTTTCTCATAAGCAGACAACACAAGATTAACCATCGCTTTGCCATCACCACCGCCACCGGGGGTGATCAGGATATAGGGTTGTTCGGGCGGTTCGCCGATAGGCCCCAGATCTCGCCGCAGATACCCCGTCCAATGAATACGTTGCTGCGTCGCCGGGCTGAGCGGCAGGCCTTGCGTCGGGTCGTAGACGGACCGCAGCCCATACACCCATATCTCATCATAGAACCGCTCGGTCGCGGCGATGGCTTCTTTGCGTTTCCATTCGGCGGCCAGAACGTCGGGCTCATCCAGAACATCGCGCAAGCCCAGTATCAGCTTGGTGGAACATGAGTTTTCAAGATATTCAAGCGTCGGCAGCAGTTCGCCACGAAATCCGGTTGGTTCTTTGTCGACGATCAGAACATCAGGGTCGAATTGCTCAACTGCTGTCTGAATTAGGCTTGAACGCAGCTCGGTCACGTCGTCGATTCCCATACCGATGGTCTGCGAGGCATATGAGCCATCTGCACGCTTGGTGACACCGGGCAGGCGAACGTGGTCGACCCGGTGCGGGAACGTGAACCGGCCTGCCACGGGCGAGCCGGTCAGAATCAAAGCCGAGGCACGCTGATCAGCTTGAGTAATGGCGGCAGCCAGAGCCCGAGACCGGCGCAAATGACCCAGACCGAACGTGTCGTGACTGTAGAGCAAGATGCGAGGCGCGCGGCCGTGATGTTCGTTTTTGTTACCTAGGCTCATGCCTTCGCCCGTTTTGGTTCCGATGCAACTCCGCGCGTTTGCACCTGATTATCCCATTTCTTTTGCGTCCGCTTGCCCAAGGCAGGGAATTTGCCTTGCAAATGCGCCAAACATTGCGATTTGGCAACAGCATAATGGCCGATCAGCCACCAAAGTGCCGCGCAAACTAAAGTGGCGATTACTTAATCTGACCAAATAAGCGTGCACAATTATCGCATAGGCGGTGATATTCAATTTTTGAATGTTTGGAAACACTTTATCCAGTCGATTGCGCAGAAGTCACTGACCTTACACGAAGTCGTATACTTACGCGCGGAAAATTTGAACAGCCGAGCGAGGTTCTGTAGTCTTGCCTACAACTGTGAATTAGGTGCAACACACTATGAAAATGAATGTTCTGGCCGGGCTGGTTCTGGCGCTTTGGGCTGCGATGCTTGCGTGCGTCTCCGAAGCGACGGCACAAACCTCGCTGATACCGGGATATCCCACAGGATCATCCGAAGAAACCAGCACAACCGCCTCGGATGAAGAGGGCGATCTAGCCGCTGCCATCCGTTCAGCCACCGAAGCAGGCGCAAGCGTTATTGTCATTGATAGCGTCGGGCAATTGGTTTCGACGCCCGGAGGTACAGACGCTACGGCCGCGTCGGAAGATGCTGATCCGATGGCGGATGGTTCTCAGTTGATGAGGGCGCAGGAGCGGTTCTCGAAATTCCGGGACTCTGTCCGATCACGACTGGAGGCGTTGCCGTATTCCGTTTTTGAGGTGCAGTACGTCCTGAGGCAAACAAGCCCGGATGGCCGTATTCAGACCTATGTCGAGGTTTTGGCCTGGAACATTGTTTTCCTTCTGTTGGGTCGTTGGCTATCGACCGAAATCTACGGCAAGCGGTTCGCCAAGCGGTGGGTCGTGGCCCGTATAAAGGAAAACCCCATAGGCTATCGCGAAAAGATGCCCTTTCTGGTTTATCGTTTCGTGATGGGTATCGGCGGTACGGTCTTTGCCATGCTGATGGCGCTGATCGTAGGATATCTGTTTTTCGGAGAAGCCGAGGATATATCCATTCAGTTCACAGTCACGGCGATCTTCACCGCGTTTTTCCTGTCGCGCACGGTTGCAGATCTATGGCGGATGATCCTGTCGCCGTTTCTCAGCCAATATCGCTTGCCTCCGTTCTCAGACCGAGATGCGAAGCGGTTGTACAGGTGGGCCTCAGCTATCGCGACTTATGACATCTCGGTCGTTTTGTTTGCGACCTGGGTGGCGGATTTCGGATTAAACTACAATGTCTACGCTATGGTTTATGGTGGTCTGACACTGGTTGGGGCGCTGGGCAATGTCCTGATGATCTTGTTCAATGCACGTGCGATTTCGCATGCGATCCGAGGTGGACGCATGCCTGATCAGGTCTCTTGGATCTTGCGATTTATCTCGTTCGCTTGGGCTCCGGTTTTGATGCTGTACATCGTATTTAGCTGGTTCAAACTGGCGGTGGACCTGGTTCTTGAAGTCGAGGATTCGATCCCGATCGTCGCCAGCAGCTATGCAATCTTCATGTCGGTTGTTGTTGCCTATGGTGCGATGAATTACCTGCTGGAGCGTTATTTCGACCGCAATCGTCAGATTGAGGAACTGAACGCCGATGCAGATGAAGCCGATGCCGGAGATATGGCTGAGGTCGCCACGCCCGAAGCTGAAAAGCGCAAATACGCTATTCTGACTTACGAAGACCTTGCCCGCAGAGTCGCTGGCATACTGGCTTTTGTCGTTGGGCTTTATGCGTTGGTTGTCATTTGGAACCCGCAAGCCAATTGGAGCGATGACCTACCAGTCGAGCGGGCGCTTGATATGATGGTGATCCTGTTCATCGGCTATATTCTGTTTCACTTCTTCCGTGTCTGGATCGACAGCAAAATCGCGGAAGAGGTTGTCGACGGTGCCGCTGATGCGGAGCTTGGTGACGAAGGTGGGGAAGGCGGGCAAAGCCGGCTGGCAACTCTGCTTCCTTTGTTCAGGGGAGCTATTCTTGCCGTTGTCGTAGTCACCATAGCCTTGATTGCTCTGATGGAACTTGGGATCAATGTCAGCCCGCTGTTTGCCGGTGCCGGCGTCGTTGGATTGGCTGTTGGATTCGGGTCTCAAACGCTGGTGCGTGATATCTTTTCAGGGGCGTTCTTCCTTATGGATGACGCCTTCCGAAAGGGTGAGTATATCGACATCGGGGATGTGAAAGGGACTGTCGAGAAAATTTCGATCCGTTCATTTCAGTTGCGCCATCATTTGGGGGCGTTAAACACGATTCCCTTTGGTGAGATCAAAGTGCTGACGAACTATTCTCGTGACTGGGTGATCATGAAGTTACCGCTGCGGGTGACTTACGACACCGATGTCGAGAAGGTGCGGAAACTGATCAAGAAGCTGGGCCAGGAATTGCTGAGCGATCCTGTGATCGGTGAAAACTTTATTCAGCCGTTGAAATCGCAGGGTGTGATTGAAATGCAGGACTCGGCAATGATCATCCGGGTCAAGTTCATGACCAAGCCGGGCGATCAATGGCTGGTGCGCAAAAAGGTCTATCAGGATATTCGAGAATTGTTCGCCCGCGAAGGTATCCGGTTCGCGCATCGCGAAGTCACTGTGCGATTGGCAGATGGTAAGGAGGCAGAAGATCTGACACCGAAACAGCGTGAGGCGGTGACAGGTGCTGTCCAAGCGGCGATTGACGACGATTATCTGGATGATATCGGCCCCGGCGGAGACGACCGCTAGGAGGGCTCCCGCCGCTTTGGATAGCGTCTCTGACGAGACGCCAACCAAAGCGTTGGGCCGAGCCGCGCGTTCCGCGCGGCGGTTGGTCTTCGGTGCGTCCAGTTGTCCTTGAACTATGTATACCGGTTTTTTCTTCCGATCGATGGGAGAGGTAGGAACCTGAAATCCAACGAAATCTATAAGTGCGTTAGGTGGACAACGACGGCCATACAGGCCTTGACGTTCCCAGCTTTGAGGCGGGCAGCGGCCATTGCATCTTGGCAGGCCCGACGGTCAGAGCCGGTTTCAGCCGGTACCCTGTCCCCCAACCGGATTGTTCAGACGCATCCGAATAATCGGTGGGTATCGCCCCGGTGATATCTTCACCAGTATCGCGCTTGGCGAGGGTGGCTAGTAACTCGGCAGTCCGTGCCAGCGAGAGCCGGGCGTCCATGACAGCCTGTCCGGATGCGGCCTCAGCCAGGGCTGATAGGACGGCGGCGGCCATCAGGTATCCGGTCGCGTGATCCAAGGCCTGCACGGGCAGCGGCGTCGGCTTGTCAGCCCCCGCCCATTCCATTCCAGCATGCGCGATCCCGGCGCTCATCTGCACCAGACTATCAAAGCCGCGTCGCGTCGCCCAAGGTCCTTGCCAACCATAGGCGTCAAGCGTGACTTCAACCCTGTTGGGCGCAAGCTGATCGCGCGTTGCCTTGTCCAGACCAAGCGCATCCAGCGCACCGGGGCGGTATCCATGGACAAGTACATCCGCCTGCTTCAGCAGCTCTTGAAGTTGTTCTTTTCCGTCGGATGACTTCAGGTTCAGATAAGCGCAGTGTTTGCCCAATGAGATGTCGGGGATGACGCCGGGCTCGTCCCATTCGGGTGGATCGATCCTCAGGACTTCGGCGCCAAAACCTGCGAGTGTTCTTGTGGAAACCGGTCCGGCCAGAATACGGGTCAGGTCAAGTACGCGCAGTCCAGCAAGAGGGCGCGCGGCGGTTGCCTGAGGCCGGTCGCGCAACTTGATATTGCGTGGGCCCTGCCACCCGATCAACGGTTCGCGCGCCAGTACGCGCCCTTGCGGATGGTCTTGCCATTCCGAGCGGCTGCGCATAGCGGCGGCGACGCCCCCTTCGGCGACAATCGCAGCTTCCAGACCAGCAATGGGCCAATCTCGGATGGCGCGTTCCACCAACGGCCTATCAGGTTTGACCTGCAACACCTTCAAGGCTGCAGCACGATGATGAGGCAGGTTGGTGTGCAGCCTGATCCACCCATCGGAGGCCTGATAATCGCCTGCAATCGCGTCCCAAAGGCTGGGCATGTCCCACCCTTCAGGTTTGAACGAAAAGCCATACCATAGTGACGCCAATCGATGATCCACAGAAATTTCCGGCGATTCTGGCGACAGATTCAGGGCAATCACGAAGCGTGAAAGTTCCTTTCCGACCGCTGCAAAGCTGGCTGTTGCCAGTTCCGAGACCGCAAATGCGCTGGGTCGCGCACCCGCCCCGTTGACCAGATATGTGTCAGGTGAGGGGAGGGCGGACAGCAAGCTCATTGCTGGTAGGGGTCCAGACTGTCACGCAGCCCGTCGCCAAGGAAGTTGAAGGCCAGCACGATGACGATGATCGGCAACATCGGGATAGCGGTCCAGGGATAGATTTCGATCGAGGCGAGGTTCTGCGCGTCATTCAGCATCACCCCCCAGCTGACGGCCGGGGCCCGCAGGCCGAGGCCAAGAAAACTGAGCGCTGTTTCACCGAGGATCATCGCGGGTATCGACAGCGAGGCCGAAGCAATCAAATGAGACATGAAGTTGGGTAGCAGGTGCTTGCGGATAACACGGCCCGAACTTGCGCCCATCATCTCTGCCGCACGAACGTATTCCTCTTCCCGTAGGGACAGGAACTTTGCGCGTACTGATCGGGCAAGACCGGGCCAATCCAGAATGCCGAGGATGATTGAGATGATGAAGAACACCGCAACGGGGCTCCAATTCGACGGCACGGCTGCGGACAAAGCCAGCCAGAGAGGCAATTCCGGCAGAGAACGCAGAATTTCGATCACGCGGTTGATGACCCAGTCGATACGCCCTCCGAAATATCCGGCGATCGATCCGAAAAGGATACCAAGGAAGAATGATACCGAGATGCCGATCAGGCCCACCGTCAGCGATAGTTGTGCGCCATAGAGAATTCGGCTGAATACGTCACGGCCCAAACGGTCTGACCCCCAGAGGAAAAGGGTGGCGCCTTCGGGCGCGCAGAACAGATGGGTGTCTGACCTGATCAGGCCTGCCAGCTTGTATTCTGATCCTTCACAGAAGAACCGGATCGGGCGCGGATCATCCGTGTCTGGCGCGAATTTCCATTGGAAGGTCTCAAGGTCCGCTTCCGCGACGATAGGATAGACATAGGGGCCGATGAATTCACCCTCATGGAACCAGTTGACCGACTGGGGCGGGGCATAAAGATGCTCTCCGTTCCGGTCATTTGGGCCATAGGGGGCGATGAAACCCGCAAAGGGTAGCATCACATAGCAAAGCAGCAGGAAGATGCCCGAGATCAGGCCCAGCTTGTGTGTTCTGAACTTGCGCCAAACCAAGACCCAATTGGGGGCATCAAGATCTGCACGCTCAAGCTGTTGGATCGAGGCTTGCGGATCGAATGGGGCTTCGTCGACATAGCGACCATCGGGGCGTTTGCTCATGCTTCTCGCCCCTCATAACGGATGCGCGGGTCGAGCATGACCAGCAAGATGTCGGAAATCATAGTGCCGATCAGGGTCAGCAAAGCCACGAACATAAGAATGAACGCCGAGAGGAATTGGTCTTGTGTTTTGAGCGCCGTCAACAGGGTTGGCCCAATGGTCTGCAGACCCAAAACGACTGAGACCAGAACCGATCCCGAAACCATGGAAGGCAGCAGGTTACCAATGTCGGCAACAAAGGGGTTGAAGGCCACACGCAGCGGATATTTTGTCAGCATGCGCGAGGGGGCCATCCCTTTGGCGATGGCGGTTTCCACATAAGGTTTACCCAGCTCATCCAGCATATTGGCGCGCAGGCGTTGCATCATGGCAGATGCGCCTGAGGTGCCGATCACAAAGGTTGGTACGATCAGGTGAACAAGGATGGATTTCAACTTGTCCCAGCTCATCGGTTCCCCTTCAAAAGAAGGGTCCATCAAGCCGCCGATGGGTAGATTGAAATAGCGATGGCCGTAGTAGAAAAGGATCAGTGCCAGCAGGAAGTTTGGCGTAGCGAGCCCAAGATATCCGACAAAGGCTGACGTATAGTCGATCCAGGTCCGTGATTTTGCCGCTGCGAGGACGCCGAGTGGCAAAGCGACGGCATAGACGAACAGGATGGCTGCCAGATTGACGACCACCGTCAGCCAGAGTGTATCACCGACGATTTCCGCGACAGGACGGTCAAATTCGAAGGACCATCCGTAATTGCCCTGCAATAAGCCTTCGAACCCGTGTGGGCCGGGCCAGAAGCCTGCCCAGATCAGATATTGTTCCGGCAAAGAACGGTCCAGAGAATACTCTTTGCGCAGAAACTCGGCTTTGGCGACACCTGCGGACTGACCCGAGGCCTGCAACTCGGCGATCTGGTTGCTAAGGTAATCACCTGGGGGAAGGTTGATGATCACGAAAACCATGACCGACACCACCAATAGTGTCAGCAGCATCGTGAAAAAGCGATACACCGCATAGCGCAGCATTACCATTTAGCTGCTCCTGCTCAGTCGGCGAAGAAGAACTCGTCCGGACGGTGAATGCCGAAATGTGCGCCAGGCTCCCACGCCCACATCGCCTGCTCGGGTACGTTGCGCAGGCGGTTCGACACCACGATCGGTTGCGGTGCGCCGTTCAGAATACCTATGGCATACAGCTGATCCGCATGGATCTTCAGCATCTCGGTCCAGACAGCAGCGCGTTCGTCATCCGTTGTGGCGACTTCCCAATCATGGGCCAGCTTCATGAGAAGTTCGGCCTCGGGCATGTCTGGCGGCTCACCCGAGCCTCCATTGGTCTGATAATACTGGCCCCATTTCGGCCAAGACAAAAAGACCTGATCAGTGGGGGCAAGATAAGCAGGTGAAGTATGCATCTGCGGGATGCCGTCATCCCAGCCGAACCAGACCGATGCCATGGTATTCCCCGAAAATACGCGGTTACGCAGAATGTCCCGGTCCAATGGTCGCATCACAAGGTCGACCCCGATTTCACGCCAGGTATCAGTGACGATCTGAAGGGCGTTTTCTACCTCTTGCCGTTCGCCGGCGGTTTCGATGACCAATTCCATCGGGCGACCGTCGGGCAAAAGGCGAACGCCGTCTCGGTCGCGCTCGGTCAATCCGGCCTCGTCCAGAAGTGCATTAGCCATGTCGACATCATATTCCGCCCACGCTTTTGCATTTGCTTCGTCATAGAAAGGCGACGTCGGCAGAACTGACATCGCGCCGGGATGAGCAAGCTTGAAATAAAGCGCCTGATTGATCGTTTTGCGGTCAATCGCTAGCGAAAGAGCCCTGCGGACACGAACATCGCGCAGTATGTTGCGCCAAGCCTCATCTTCAAAATTCAGGTTGGGATAGATAGCGATTTGTGACGCGACACCGGTTTTCCACAAAAGCGTTTTGTAGCCGCCCTCAGCCTCACCTTTTTTCAGGATCGAAGCGTCGCGGAATGCCAGCCCGCGCCCCTGCAAATCGCTCTCGCCCGCGTTGGTCTTGGCCGCAACGAGGCCTGGGGCCACGATCTCCATCTCGACCACATCGATATAGGGCAATTGCACTCCGTTTGAATCGACCCTGTGGTAGTAAGGGTTACGGATGAAACCGTACCGGATTTTCTTACCCGAACTGGCATTGAACCAAGGCTGCAATGTGGGCAGTTCGTGATTGTCGTACTTATAAAGGTTATCCAGTTTGTTGTGCAGCGCCGCCCAGCTTTTGACTCGGGCATCTTCGACATGGAATGCTAATTCTTCAGGGTCGGCAAACTTCTCATGGTATTTTTTGAGGAATTCGGACGGGCGGTAGATAAAGGGTGGGCGCGCCTGGGCGAGCGATTGCAGAAAGTCGGGGTTCGGATTTTCCCACTCAAACATAATCGTCGTTTCATCGGGGAAGGAAACCGTAGGCGGCTTGCCTTCAACCAGTAGAAAATCTGGTGGGCCTGAGGGGCTGAGCAATTCGTTATTTGCTACGTCCTCCCACCAATAGCGGAAATCCTCGGACGTAAATGGAGTGCCGTCCGACCATTTGTGGCCGGGACGCAGGTTCAGAGTGAACTTGCGATTGTCCTCATTTTCAAATGAGGCCAGCAAATCGGGTACGATGTCATAGTCGTGATCAAACCCCACAAGACGCGCGTAGCCATAGACCACCATCTGACGAATGTCCTTGGACCGGGTGACCATTGTGCGCAGTGTTCCACCGGGCGTCCCGAAATCGCGCCCCTTTGCCGCCAGATCAACGATCAGAGGCTCTTGCGGGATGCGTTCGGCGATTGGTGGCAAGCCGCCGCTCTCAACCTCAGCTTCCCAATAGGGGGTTTCCTGAAGATTGGCAGGGATTTCTGCCGTGGCGGGCAGCCCTGATATGGTGACCAGTGCGGCCGCCAGAAACATACGATGAGTGGTCTTAAACATGGCAACGTACCTTATGGCCGGGCTCCAATTCTACCAACGAGGGTATCACGGAGTCGGAAAATCGAAAGGCATCATCCCAACTGTCGGGTGAACCAGCACCCAACGCAACCAGTTTCAGGTCAATCGGGCGATTGATATCCGGTTCCGGTTGGGCGGCGATCAATGCCTTGGTGTAGGGATGACGTGGATTGTAGAACAGGGTTTCGGGCGGGGCTTGTTCGACCACAAGGCCCCGGCGCATAACGGCAACTTCGTCGGCGATGCGCGCGACAACTGCCAGATCGTGCGAGATGAACAGATAAGACAGGTTCAGACTGTCCTGCAGGTTTTCGAGCAGGGTCAGAATCTGCTCCTGAACGGATACATCCAAGGCCGAGGTTGGTTCGTCACAAACGATCAAGGCAGGGTCCAGCATCATTGCCCGCGCGATTGACAGGCGCTGCCGCTGCCCGCCTGAAAACGCATGTGGATAGCGTTTGAGCATATCCTCATTCAGTCCGACCCGCTGCAACATCTCGGCCGCTTTATCACGCTGCTCGGATACGTTGCCGAGGCGATGAATCTCCAACGGCTCGGTCATAGCATCCTGAATGCGCATTCGAGGGCTGAGAGAGCTATAGGGATCCTGAAACACCATCTGTGCTTTGCGCTGAAAAGCGGTGCGTTCAGCACGTGTCATGTGGTGAACCGTTATCGGTTCGGAGTCTTTGGTCGTTCGGAACAGAACTTTACCGCCGGGGTCTGGAAGTTCAGCGCCCAGAGCGATCCGTGCCGCTGTGGTTTTGCCCGATCCGCTTTCACCTACAATCGCAAGAGTTTTACCGCGCGCAAGTTTCATATCAACGCCCCGGCAGGCGTGTATCAGTTTTTCCGCCTTCCAGCCTTTGCTGGACCGCATTGTATAGGTTTTAGACACATCGGTCATCTGCAGGATCAGGTCTTCGTCAGGCATAGGTATGCCGACCGAATCCTGATCGGGTATCTCGGGTGCCGCGTCGAATAGTTGCTGGGTATAAGGATGCGCCGGTTCATTCAGGATAAGCGCGGCCGGACCGGCTTCCATCACGCGGCCCTTGTGCATGACAACGACATGCTCGGCCATGTTGGCGACCACACCAAGATCATGGGTGACCAGGATCAGCGCCATGCCGGTTTCGCGCTGCAGTTCTTTGATCAGCCCAAGAACCTGCGCTTGGGTAGTCACGTCCAGCGCCGTCGTGGGCTCGTCAGCAATCAGCAGTTCAGGTTTCGCAACCATCGCCATGGCGATCATCGCGCGCTGGCGCATGCCGCCGGACAATTCGAACGGATAACTGTCATAGGCGCGGGCCGGGTCAGGGAAGCCGACCCTCTCGAACTGGGTCAGAACCTCTTTGCGTGCCTCTGAATCGGACGCACCGCGATGCAGCCACAGAACTTCGCTGACCTGATTTCCGATCTTGTGGAGCGGAGACAGAGACCGCATCGGCTCCTGAAAGATCATCGAGACACGATTGCCGCGAATGCTACGCATCTGGCGTTCGCTGAGCTTCATCAGATCAGCCGCGCCGTGGGAATCGTTCAATGTAATCGTACCGCTACGAATCTGAGCGGTGCGCGGCAGAATACGCAGTGCAGCCCGACATGATATCGTTTTGCCCGACCCGGATTCTCCGACCAATGCTAGTGTCTGCCCTGGTTCGACATCAAAGCTGACGTCACGGACAACAGATGGGCCCGAGCCGAAGCCGATGCTGAGATCCCGAACGGACAACAACGCACTCATTCGGGTTTTCCACCCGTCTGGCCGCTAGATAACATCGGCTTTGTGAACTCCCTGTCTTTTTTCCGCAGTTTCGCGCGGTTCAGGCGAGGTAGTCAAACACCTTCTTCACCTGAATCGTCGCGGAATCGTGAATTCTTTATCGCGCGCCTACACATTCCCTTGAGAATTTGCCACTACCAGATCAAAGGGCACAGTTTAGGTGTCGTTTCTATAAACAGGGGTTATAGCCGTGCCGGAAGCTCAAAGTCGTCTAGATTTGTTCATCGACCGCATGGTCTCGCAGCGCACCTGTCTGGATTATGCAATCGCGCAGACGACAGGACAGCCCGGTCCGGTTTTTGAGCTGGGGCTGGGCAATGGGCGCACGTATCATCACATGGTTCAGCATATTCAGGATCGCCCCGTATATGTTTTTGAACGTGCGGTAGCCTCGCATCCCGATTCAACCCCGCCCAATGATCTTGTGATTCTGGGCGATGTGCGCGAGACGCTGCCCGCATCGGTCGCGCGATTTGGCGCGTCGGCCAGCCTGATCCATGCTGATCTGGGTGGGCATAACCGGCAAAAGAACGATGCGTTTGCGCGCCTTGTCTCACCGTTGATCGAGCCGCTTTTGGCGCAAGGTGGGCTGATGGTTTCGAGCGATCGTATGTATTTCGAACAACTGACCGAGCTGCCGCTGCCAGAAAGCGCGGTTGAGGGGCGCTGTTTCATTTATCAACGCTGATCTGCCGTGGGGTCACATTGTGATCGGACTCGCGCTGCCGTGGTGGGGCGGTCTAACATCTGAGTCGTGAAGTTTCATAAGGGACCGTCAATATGCTGTTCTACGACTGCTCGACCGCTCCAAGCCCACGCCGTGCCCGGATGTTTATCGCGGAAAAAGGGTTGGAGTTTGAGAGCCGAGACATCTCAATCGCCAAGGGCGAACAGCTCGGTGATGCGTTTCGGGCTGTGAACCCCGGTGCGACCATCCCCGTTCTGGTCACGGATGAAGGCACAACACTGACAGAGAACCTTGGCATCGCCGCCTATCTCGAGGCACTTTTTCCGGAACCGCCGCTAATGGGTCGAACCGCGGATGAAAAAGGCGAAGTTCTGATGTGGAACGCCATCGCCGAGCAGCAGTGCGGAGCGCCAATTGCAGAAACGCTGCGCAACACCCATCCCTCGTTCAAGGATCGCGCGATCACGGGGCCTGCAAACCACGCCCAAATCCCTGAACTGGCGCAACGGGGTGCCGAGCGGGTGCGCACCTTCTTCGATCTTCTTGAAACCCGCCTGCGCGAAAGCGATTTCGTAGCGGCGGGTTCATTTACGCTGGCCGATATCACTACATTTGTTTTTGTCGATTTTGCACGCGTCATCAAGATGCACATTCCTGCCGAAAATGCAGCGACATTGGCTTGGTTTGACACCATCCAAGCGCGCGCCAGTGCGCAGCGATAACTTCGCACGCGCAGAAGACCTGGAACTTTGCAAAGGTGCCCAGAAAGCGTTATCGGCACCTCTGGCATCCGAGCGGGGTCGCTCGGCACAGGCCAGGCGGGGTTCACCATGGTCTGCCGTTTCTTAGTTCCCGGTTAGGTGGTCAGTGCGCGCGCTTTCTGAAAGCTTTCTGCGCGCACAGGTCCGTAACCTCGTATCTGGTCCGCAGTTGACAACGCTTCCAGCCATTCTGCCTCGGATCGATTTGCGGGGTTGGTTAGATACGTGTCCAACAGCGTCTCAAACCAACGCAGGATATCCCGGTGCAGCCGCGCTTCGGCGTGATACCCAAACGGGTTCAGGGCTGATCCGCGCAAACCACGCAACCGCGACAGCCCAAGCAGAACCGGGCGCATCCATGAACCCAGTCCAAACTTTACGGGCCTTCCCCTCTCATCCTTGCGCCAACTCAGCATTGGCGGGGCGAAATGGTATTTGGTTTTGAAGTTTCCTTCGAATTGCTGCGCGAGTTCATCCGCGAAGGTAGAAGATGTTTGTAACCGCGCCACTTCGAATTCGTCTTTGTAAGCCATGAAACGGAACAGGTTACGGGCGAGGGTTTCAAGAATTGGGTCCGAGATGTCCGGCTTTGACGCCCGGATCGCCCCGATCCGCTGCGCATAGCGCTCAGCATAGACGGCATCCTGATAGTCGGTCAGATACGCAATCCGACGCGCGATCATCTGATCCAGCGTTTCTTCTGTTTCAGTCGGCTGCGCCAACCCCTGAACCCGACTGGGGTCAACCGCGAGGCACCGCCCAACCGCAAAGGCGAGCCGGTTCTTTTCAACTGCAACACCGTTCAGTAATATGGCCTGTGCCAGAGCGGTTTGCGACACAGGCACCAATGCCCTTTGCCACGCGTAGCCCAACATGATGACATTGGCGAAGACCGCATCCCCCAACAGGGCCTCGGCCGTAGCGTTTGCGTCAAGGCTGGCCAGATTGTCCGTACCCACCGCATCGGCAATCGCCTGTTCCCGTGCGTTGACCCTAAGTTGGGCATCACGATGCAGCACGAGGTCTCCGGTGGGCATCTCGGCCCGGTTCAGCACGACACGTGTTCCTCGGGCATAATGTGCCGATGCTTTGGGGGCCGAACTGACCACCACATCGCAGCCGATCACAGCATCCGCCGCGCCCTGATCAATGCGCACCTGATTAAGCACATCGGGAGCGGCACCAAGTCGGATATAGCTCAGCACAGTTCCAAACTTCTGCGCAAACCCGGTGAAATCCAGAACCGAGGCGCCTTTGCCTTCCAGATGCGCCGCCATGGTGATCAAGGCCCCAACAGTGACCACCCCAGTGCCGCCAACACCAGTCACCAGAAGGTCAAAGGGTTCCCCCAAAGATGGAAGCGAGGGAGTTGGTAGTCCGGCTTCAAGCGCATCAAGGTCCAGCTTTATAGTCCTCTTTCGCCGGGTTGCGCCCTCGATCGTCACGAAGCTTGGGCAGAACCCGTTCAGGCACGAGAAATCCTTGTTGCAGGAGCTCAGATTGATTTTGCGCTTGCGGCCTAGCGGGGTTTCGCGCGGTTCAACGCTCAGGCAATTCGAGGCGACCGAACAATCGCCGCAGCCTTCGCACACCAAATCGTTGATCCAGACAAATTTTTGAGGGTCCTTCATCGTGCCGCGCTTGCGGCGGCGACGTTTCTCGGTGGCGCAGGTTTGTTCGTAAATCAGGGCCGTGACACCGGGGATATCGCGCAATTCGCGTTGTAGGCCATCCATCTCTGCCCGGTCGTGAAACGTGGTCCCCGTCGGGAAATCGGCGCGGTGGAACTTGGTGATGTCGTCCGAGACCAGCGCGATCCGCTTTACCCCTTCGGCGCGGCAGGTTTGCGCGATGCCAGCAACACTGATGGGTCCATCCACCGGTTGCCCACCGGTCATTGCGACCGCATCATTGTAGAGGATTTTGTAGGTGATATTCGTCCCTGCAGCGACCGCCTGACGGATGGCGAGAGAGCCCGAATGGTACCACGTCCCCTCGCCAAGGTTCTGAAAGATATGTTTGCCACCGTTGAATTGTGAAGCGACCACATGGGGCACGCCCTCACCCCCCATCTGGGCATAGCCCACCGTATCGCGATCCATCCACGAGGCCATGACGTGGCAACCAATTCCGCTGGCGGCCGTGGAACCTTCGGGAACCTTGGTTGAGGTATTGTGCGGGCAACCTGAGCAGAAATAGGGCGTCCGCACAGCGCCCGCGACATTTATGATCGGTGGTGGCGTCTCGGTCAAAGCCTGCGCCTTTGCGGGCAGATTTTCTTCTGGGAAGAATGTATCCAGACGGGCGGCCACAATGGGGGCGAGCATCAACGGGCTGAGTTCCCCGGTCCATGGGATCAGCGGCTCACCATGGCTGTCATATTTTCCGACCATCTTGTGAGGTTTGTCGCCGGGCCAGTCATAGAAATACTCCTTGAACTGGCTTTCGATGATGCCGCGTTTTTCCTCGACGACGAGAACTTCGGCCTTGCCCTTTACAAAGCGCAACGCGTTACGGCGCGCCAGTGGCCAAACCATGCCGACCTTGTAGATGTCGATCCCCAGACGGCGGCAGGCCGCTTCATCCAGACCCAACAGGCGCAAGGCTTCCATCAGGTCCAGGTGGCCTTTCCCGGTGGTCACAAAGCCGAATTTGGCGTTGTCGATGTCATAGATGCGCCGGTCGATGGGGTTTTCTTCGGCAAAGGCTCGAACGGCGCGCAGCTTGTGCTGGATGCGAGTTTCAATCTCGGGCGAAGGCAAGTCTGCGGTCCGCACATGCAAACCCAGTTCGGGCAGGTCAATCTGTGGCAGGGTAAAGCTGCGATCCGGGGGCAGATTAACCGAACGCGCGCTTTCAACCGTTTCCGAGATGGCCTTGAACCCAACCCATGTGCCCGAGAATCGCGAGAGGGCGAAGCCGTATTCGCCAAACTCAAGGTATTCCTCGACCGAGGCCGGGTTCAGTGTCGGCATGAACCAGGCCATGAAGGCCACATCCGATTGGTGCGGCATGGATGAGCTGACGCAGCCATGGTCGTCGCCTGCAACAACTAATACACCACCTTTGGGCGAGCTCCCGTAGGCATTCCCGTGTTTCAGCGCATCACCCGACCGATCAACGCCGGGGCCCTTGCCGTACCACATCGAAAAGATGCCCTCGACCTCGCAATGGGGATCCAGGGTTGCCTGTTGTGCACCCAAAACCGCCGTCGCGCCGAGGTCTTCATTCACCGCGGGCATGAATGTGATACGGTTGGTTTTCAGCCGCTCATTCGCGCGCCATAGCTCAAGGTCCAAACCACCCAGTGGTGATCCGCGATAACCCGAGACAAATCCCGCCGTTTTCAGCCCTGCTTGCCGGTCACGCCGTGCCTGATCCATCATGATTCGGGCCAGTGCCTGCGTGCCAGTCAGAAAAACGCGGCCCTCTGCCACGTTATAGCGATCTTCAAGCTGATAGGTGCGGTAGTCAGCGTCGTGGTGACTCATTGCTTTGATTCCATGAGTTTATGCCGTTGGTGCGGTGATTTTAACCTGCGGAAATCGGTTATCCGTTCCAAACTGTGTGTAGATTCCGGAAATAGTGAAAAAAATCCCCACAAATTTCAGAAAATATGGTTAAAGTAGCCACCATGACAACGTTTGATGACAGGGACCGCCGTATTCTGACGCTACTGCAGAATGACAGCCGAATTTCAAATGCCGAGTTGGCTGATGCGGTGGGGATGTCGGCTTCGGCGCTTTGGCGCAGGGTGCGTGCGCTTGAAGAGGCGGGTGTAATAGAACGCTACGGCGCTTTGGTGAATCCGCCAGCGATGGGTCTGACCTTCGAAGCGATCGTGCATGTGCATCTGACGCGGCATGACCCGGACAAAATCGTCGATTTCATTCGGGCGGTGGGGATAAGCCCTGAAGTGCAGGAATGCTATGCCACTACAGGCCAGGCGGATTATCACCTGCGTGTCCTGTGTCGCGATCTTGCGGCCTACAATACGTTTCTGGAAGATTTCCTGTTTCGGTTGCCGGCGGTCGCCAGCGCGCAGACCAATGTTGTGCTGCGCACGATCAAGCGGAACCGACCTGTCGTGCCCTGATGCTCAGGCTGCGAACGCAACCCAGGCCCAGGCCATGCCAATATAGGTCAGATTGTGAAACAACTGATCCAGACCAGCGGCACGCCAAAACGCGGCCTGATTGGGCTGCAATTGTTTGCGGTCGGAATAGTTGGCTTTCGCAAAATCGATGTGGAAATGCACAATCCATTCCAATGCAGCGATGATCAGGATGAACTCGGCTGGCGCACGAAAAACAGCAAATATGATGACCGAACCCACAACATGCACAGCTGCATGTTGCGCGCGTCCCATATGGAAATACGTGCCCCGCCCAGAAAGCATTTTGGGCGTCTGTAAGTAATAGTCGGCGAACATATGTTTGATCTGAAGCAGACAGAGCAACAGAAACACAGCGCCATAACTGGCAGGCAAATGAACCCTCCCGATATCGTCCTGAATCAGAAGATTAGGGGGTAATTGTCTGCCACGCAAATGAACTTGTTCACACAACGCAATTTAGGCGCAAATCGGAATTTCATTTGCGTCGAGGGATACGATCGCGGTAAATTCGTCCCGTTGTATTCACGCCAAAATCAGTAAACTGAGTGGCGGATCACTAGTAGGGGCGGGTTCAATCGAGCGCACTATATTTCGGTTTATCTGGAAATACTCAAAACGCGACCAGTTGATTCTTCTGGCCGTGACGGCAACGCTTTTTCCGTTGCTCTATCTGACGCTGGAACTGCCCAAGCGCATAATCAATGATGCGATCGGCGCCACCAGCCAGATAGTCGATGTCTGGGGATACAGCCTGCCGCAGACCACATTCCTGATGATCCTGTGTTTTGCCTTTTTGGTTGCGGTGCTGGCGCATGGCTTGATGAAGATGCGCATCAATACCATGAAAGGCGTTCTGAGCGAACGAATGCTGCGCCGCCTCCGCTATCTGTTGATCAACCGCGCGCTTAGATTTCCGCAGCCTTATTTTGAGCGGGTGAGTCAGGGCGAAATGGTGTCGATGATCACCGCCGAAAGTGAGCCCATGGGCGGGCTGATGGGGGACGCGATCAGTCAGCCTGTGCTGCAAGCCGGGCAGATGATCACGATCCTGTCCTTCCTGTTCCTGCAAAGTGTGTGGTTTGGATTGGCTGCCGTTGCGTTGATCCCGTTGCAGGCATGGCTGATCCCGCGCCTGCAGCGTCAGATCAATCTTTTGAATAAGCAGCGCATCCAAGAGGTGCGCGTGCTGGCCGCGCAGATTGGCGAGAATGCAGCCGGGGCCTCAACCCTACGTGCCAACGGTGGTTGGCGGTATCGTCGGGCGATGATTTCGGATCAGTTGGGGCGGCTGTTCGCAATTCGGTTCGATATTTACCAGAAGAAGTTCTTTATGAAGTTCATCAACAACTTCATATCGCAACTTACGCCGTTCATGTTCTACTTGGTGGGCGGACTTCTGGTGCTGCAAGGCTCAGTTTCACTTGGGGCACTCGTGGCTGCGCTGGCGGCTTATAAAGACCTGAGTTCGCCCTGGAAGGAATTGCTGACCTACTACAATCAGACGCAGGACATGTCGCTGAGATGGGACGTTGTGATCGAGCGTTTCGCGCCGGATGGCATGATTGATGAAAAACTGTTCGAGGGAGAGCCAGCAGAGCGCCCCCAACTGAACGGGGACATTGTCCTGGATAGGGTTTCGGTTCGCGATATCGACGGCAATCAGGTGTTGGACGATCTGAACCTGACGTTCCCTGCGGGTCGGACCATCGGTATCTCTGCTACCAGCGAAGAAGACCGCAACGCGTTGACTGAATTGCTGACCCGAGAGATCGTGCCAACCTCGGGCCGGATTGAAGTTGGCGGCATCAACATGGCCGACCTGCATCAAGGCGTTGTTGCCGCGCGAATAGGTTTGGCAACCTCTCGCCCGGTGATGTTTCAGGGTACTTTGGGCGAAAACGTGATGATGCCGATGCGGTCTCGACCCTTGTCAGCGTCAACAGAAGACCCGGATTTTCCGGAAACTATACGTGCTGGTAACAGCGCCGATCCTTTCGACGTCGAATGGGTTGATCCCGGACTGGCCGGTTTTGATGATACGGCCCGATTGCGCGACTGGTGGCTGCAATTGATCGACGGCATGGGCTCGGGTGCGGCGCTGTTTCAGCGCGGGGCTGAACAGGCCTTTGATCCGAATGAACACCCAGACCTGGCAGCCAAACTGATCGAGCTGCGACCGTTGGTACAAAAGGAAGTACAAAAGGCTGGCCTGACCGAGCAGGCGTTGGTTTTTGATCGTTTAGCTTACAATCCGGCACTCCCGGTTGCTGAAAACCTCTTGTTTGCGACGCCCTGTGTGCCGGTCACGCGGCAATTTCTGGCACAGCAGACTGTTTTTCTTGGCCAGTTGCGAGAATTGGGGTTGGATGAAACGTTGGTCAGCCTGACACGCGACGTGATTGAATTGCTGCGCCAGATCTTTGGGCTGGATGGGACCGATCACCCCCTATTTCGCAAACTTGGGTTAGAGGCCCAAACCTACGAGGCGGCGGTTGAACTGGTCGAGCAAACCCGCAAGGAAGGCGCGCGCGGACTTGATGACGAGCAATTGGCCAGCTTGTTGTCGGTACCGTTTGTGATCTCTGCAGAACAAATTGGCCCAGCGTTTTCAGATGAGCTTAAGAACCGTATTCTTGAGCTGCGCCACAGCCATTCCGACAAACTGCTGGAACCTTTGCACGATGTTTTTGTGCCCTTGGACGAGAACGCGTTTGCACCCGGTCTGACGGTCATGGAAAACGCGTTGTTCGGCAAGGTCAGCCAGATTGGCGGTGCGCGGACCGATGAAGCGCGCAAGAAGATCGTCGATGTGCTGGCCGAAAATGGCGCGCGCCCGATGGTGGTCGAGCTGATCTATGATGTACCAGTCTCGCTTGGTGGTCAGAATCTTCCAGCCGTATTTGCGGAACCGTTGGCCTTTACCCGCGCGACGATCAAGAAGCCCGATATTCTGATCCTGGAAACCGCACTTGCCAGCTATGACATGGAGACACAGGTCGCCGTGTACAAGAATTTGCGTGAATTGCTGCCCGAAACCACGGTAATCTACCTGAATGACACGTTCGAGAATCCAGATGTTTTCGACATGTATGTTGAAATCCGTCAGGGCCGGGTGGTGACAGGCGAAGGTCCAACCGACGTCGAAGGTGACGGCGCGGCGTCTGCCGATCTTGTGCGCAAATTACGTGCGCTGGAGCAAACACCGTTGTTCTCTGGTCTGGACCGCCGCCAGCTTCGCCTGCTGGCTTTCGGTGCACGCTGGTTCGAGGCCAAACCGGGCCAGGTCGTATTTCTCAAGGACGATCAGCCGACCGATGGGGCCTATGTCGTTCTCGAGGGAGAAGCAGGCCTTTACTTGCCGCGTTCGGGTGAGGCCGACCAACTTATTGCAACCGTTGGTGCCGGTGCGCTGGTGGGCGAGCTGGGGTTGATCCGTAAAGAACCCCGGGCGTTGAGCATGGTTGCGGAAACCGAGTTGTCTTGCCTGCGTATCGGTGAAGAAGAATTTCTGGCGGTGGTCGAGAATGACGCTGCCACGGCCTTCAAACTGCTGCAGGTGATCGCGGGCTACGTCTCGAACTGATTGTCTTAGTTTATTTGCCAAATGTTACGACTCGGTCGCGGGTGCGCCGCCCTGAAACGCGTTTCCGTTTACATAGTCGCACGGTGCTTCTTGCATTTGCAGGTGCAGCCCGTCGTCAGAGTAAGGATGGGCGCGGGCGAGGCTTTCATCAATCTCGATACCGAGACCAGGCGCGGTCGGAGGTGTGACGAACCCGCCCTCGACGCGGATGCTTCCTTTGATCAGCTGATCGTGGAACGGGGTCTCGATGCTTTCCAGAAGCAGCAGGTTTGGAATTGATGCGGCCAAATGAATGTTGGCGGCCCACTCGATCGGACCTGCATATAAATGGGGTGCCATCTGCGCGTTGAACACCTCGGCCATGGCAGCCACTTTCTTCATCTCCCAAATGCCCCCGGCGCGGCCAAGTGCGGGCTGCAGGATTTCAGCGGCGCCTGCGCGCAGGACCGCACCAAATTCGGCCTTGGTCGTCATCCGTTCACCTGTCGCAACAGGGATGCGGACATTTCGCGCGACGCGGGCCATGTCCTCGATCATGTCCGGAGGGGTAGGTTCTTCGAACCAGAGCGGCGAATAGGGTTCCAACGCTTGGCCCAGACGAATGGCCCCGGCTGTATTGAACTGACCGTGGGTGCCAAACAGAAGATCGGCCTTATCCCCGACCGCCTCGCGGATGGCTTTACAGAATGCAACCGAGAGAGAGATGTCAGACATCGCAGGCATATGCCCGCCGCGGATGGTATATGGCCCTGCCGGATCAAATTTCACTGCCGTATAGCCGCGCCGCACCATTTCCGCAGCGCTTTCACCAGCCTGTTCCGGTGAAGTCCAGAAGTCTGTCAGATTGTGCTGGGGAAGCGGATATAGGTAAGTATATGCCCGGATACGATCATTCATCAGCCCGCCCAACAGCGCGTAGACCGGGCGATCACGATCTTTGCCGAGGATATCCCAGCAGGCGATCTCAAGCCCTGAAAACGCACCCATGACGGTTAGGTCCGGGCGTTGAGTGAACCCGCTGGAATAGGCACGCCGGAACATCAATTCGATATTCTCCGGGTTCTCACCCAACATGTGCCGTTCGAACACGTCGCGGATGACATGGGCCATCGCGCCCGGTCCGACTGACGAAGCATAACATTCGCCCCAGCCAGTGACGCCTGTGTCAGTGGTGACCTTTACTAGTATCCAATAGCGCCCTCCCCAACCCGGTGCCGGAGGGGCGGTGACGATGACATCGAGATCTTGCAGTTTCATCGGGCGCTCCTTTCAGGGGATCAATCGTTGTCGAACAGGATCACGTTACGCTTTGCGGCACCGGATTTGGTATCCTCAATGGCCTCGTTGATCTGAGCAAGTGACCAGCGCCCTGAGATCAGTTCATCCAGTTTCAAACGCCCTTGTTCATAAAGATCAATCATCCACGGGATGTCGCGCTGGATTACCACATCCCCCATTTTCGATCCGACCATGCCTTGGCCAAGCGCGGCCAGAACGACGGGTTCATAGCTGGACATATCACCCGAATGCGGCATCCCGATCATGATCGCTTTGCCGCCCCGGCCCAGATAGCGCGGGGCTTGGTCGTAGGCGGGAATTGCGCCGACGGTGATCAGGACCGCATCCGCGCCGCGCCCGCCGAGCGCTTTGTAAGCGGCCTTCCACGGCTCTTTCAGGCTGCCCAGAACGCCATGGGTCGCGCCGAATTCCATTGCGATGTCCAGCTTATCCTCAGTCATGTCGACGGCAACGATACGGCGCGCGCCTGCGATGCGTGCGCCTTGTATGGCGTTCAGGCCAACCCCGCCCGCACCGATCACGACGACATCCTGTCCGGGACGCAATTCTGCTGCGTTGACCGCTGCGCCAACTCCGGTGATCACTCCGCAGGACAGCAGGCTGGCGAGATCTTTGGGGAGGGTTTCGGGGATCTTGACGATTTGCCGATGACTGACCACCACTTTCTCGGCAAAGGCCCCGCAGGCCATGGCCTGTTCCAGCGCGCTACCATCCGCAGTGCGCAATGGGCCTTTGACCGTGTCATACGGGGTTTCGCAAATGGTGGGTTTGCCGCCAGCACATGACGGGCAGGACCCGCAAGCGCGGATCAGGGTCACGACAACCGGGTCGCCGACCCGGAAGTCTCCGGCAGCGTCGCCGATGGCCGAGATTATCCCGGCTGCCTCATGCCCGTAGACTGCGGGTAGATGTCCGCCCCATGCCCCGCTGGCGAATGAGATGTCCGAGTGGCAGATTGCCACCGCGTCCAGTGTGACCTCGACCTCGCCCATTCCGGGTGGTGCGATCAAGATGTCTTCGATGACCAGCGGCTCGCCGAAAGCCCGGCACACGGCTGCTTTGATGGATTGCATGCGTTTCCCCGTTCCCAATTGGAATCACGGTGACCCGTAGCAAACTTATCTGCAAGGTGGATTCCGCCACAGATATGTCGTTGTTATGCCAACGTGAAGCGCATGCGCAGAAAAGCAACAGCCCGTTGTCCATCTCGCTGCTCACCCCGACCGTCCGAACCCGCAGATGGAACAAGAGCCTCGCTACATCCGAGTTGCGATCTGGTGAATCAAACCTGCCAGATGCTCGGGGTGCGAAAAGAACGGCGAATGAGAGCTATCAATGGTCAGGCTTGTATCTGGGGCTGCACAGCCCGCCATTTCGGCCTGATATTCGGTTGGAACGGTCCGGTCATCGGTGGTTCTGATGTACCCTTTGGGCACGCGCGCGAAGTTTTCGCTTGTATCCAAGGGGGTTGCCTGCGGCGCGATCGCTTGCGGGCACAGGCGACCGAACGCGTAGGCCACAACCTCGCGCGGGCAGTCATGATAAAACAGTTCATGCACCCGATCCGGCACGACAGTGTACGACAATCCGTCAGCAGACTTCTCGACCGCGTCACCGATCAATTGGCGTGGGGCGCGTTTACGCATATCGATCATTGAAAGCCCCGATTGCGGGACATATGCGCTAAGATAAATCACACCTCGCATAGCATCCGGGTTGGCCTCGGCAGCCGCGCTGACGGGATAACCACCCCACGAGTGCCCCACGAGAATCGTTTGTGGCGTCGATGCTTGCAAAATTGCATCCCGGCACGAGCTGAGTGTTACATCCCGAATTGGCGTCGGGTCTGAACCATGACTTGGCATGTCGATGGCGCGGGCGGTATGCCCGAATGTGGTCAGTTCCGGGATCAGGTCACGCCAGCACCAGGCACCGTGGCATGACCCATGAACAAGCAAAAAGTCCGCCAACAAATCTCTCCTTCAGATATGTCCGATCTCGGACAGGAAACCGCCTAGCAGTTCGGCATATTCCTCCGGACGTTCGACGCAGGGCAGGTGGCCCGCGCCTCGGATCAACGCAAAACGCGATCCCGGGATCAGATCAATCGTTTCGCGCACTAGATCGGGCGGGGTCGAGCCATCCTCGCTGCCCGCAATCCCCAGGGTCGGCAGACGCAAGCCACTGGTGGGGGTGTAGAAATCCGTGCCCGAGATTGCAGCGCAACACCCCAGGTAACCATCAACCGGTTGTCGAACCATCATGGTACGCCACAAATTCATCTCAGTGCTGGCGTGGAACGATTTTGAGAACCACCTTTCCATTGTCGCATCTGTCAGTGCCTCGATCCCGCCGGCGCGGACGGCGTCAATGCGATCCTGCCAGACTTTGGGTGTACCAATCTTGGCCGCGGTATTTGACAGCACCAGCCCGCGGATTTGGTCTATACGCTTCACCGCCAATCCTTGTGCAATCATGCCTCCGACAGACAAGCCAACAAATACACAGTCTTTGACCTTCAAGTGATCAAGAAGACGTTCCGCATCGCGCACCAGATTGCCCATCGAATAGGGAGCCGTGGGTGCGGATGACAAGCCGTGCCCGCGTTTGTCATACCTTACGATGCGCAAACCTTTGGGTAGCAGCGGTAAAATCGGGTCCCAAAGGCGCATGTCGGTACCCAGCGAGTTGGCAAACACAATGGGGGCACCATTAGGGTCACCGTCAATTCGGTAATGTATCCTGACGTCTTTCAGGTCAGCGATGTGCATAGGTATGGTCCCCATCCGCTCAGGGTGCCGGAATAATAGGTTACCATCGGAGTTTGCATTGGTTACTACCGATTGTCAGGTAAGGAATTCCAACGCTTGTCCAAATATTTGTGGATCTACGTTGCCGCCTGAGGCCACGACGATCACGGCATCCCCTTCAATTTGGTCACTGTGAAATAGTGCAGAAGCCAGTGAGACAGCGCCCCCCGGTTCCAACACGATCTTGAGACGCAGAAACGCGAGGGCCATGGCGTGCAAGGCTTCCTGTTCAGACACCGAAAAACCGGGGCCGCAAAGCCGTTTCAAAATCGGAAAGGTGATCTTCCCCGGCTGCGGCGTCAGAATCGCGTCGCAGATATTCCCAGAAGTGGCATTATTGATTTGGATCGCGCCAGTCGCCAAAGAGCGTTTCACATCTTCAAACCCTTCAGGCTCGCACGGGCGGGCGCGCAAGCCGGGCGCGTGGTGTTCCAAGGCCAGCGCGATGCCTGATGTCAGTCCGCCACCGCCGCAACAAATCAGGACATCACCGTCAGTTACGCCAAGCTCGCGTGCCTGCCGGGCCAATTCCAACCCTGTTGTCCCTTGGCCCGCGATCACCTGTGGCTCATCGTAGGGCCGGATCAAAGTCAAGCCACGCTCGGCGGCCAGCGCTTCGCCGATATCTTCTCGGCTTTCACTTGCACGGTCATAAAGGACGACCTCGCCACCCAAGGCTCGGGTGTTCTCAATTTTCAGCTGTGGTGCATCAGACGGCATGATGATGACCGAAGATATTCCATGTTTCGTCGCCGCGTAGGCAACGCCTTGCGCGTGATTGCCCGAGGAATAAGCGATAACGCCCCGGTTTCGCGCTGTGTCATCCAGCGCCGAGATCGCTGACCAAGCGCCGCGAAACTTGAAGCTGCCGGTGTGTTGCAGGCATTCAGGCTTTACCAGCACGCGGCGACCCGCGATTTCATCCAGGAATGGCGATGACAAAAGCGGCGTCTCGCGCGCATGACCTTTCAGTCGCTTTGCTGCGGCTTCGATCAATTCAATGCTGCTCATGTGGCGTCCAGTATTTTGCGGATCAGGTCTAGGGATTGCGGTTCATTCAGGAAAGGAACGTGGCCTCGGTCCGGCACTTCGCAGGAAATCAGCCCCGGGCGGCGTGCGTGCATGTCTTGCAGAGTGGTCGCGCTGAGCAGATCAGAATTTGCACCCCGGATTACTCCGGTCGGGAGGTCGCGCAGCGCGTCGAACAGCGGCCACAGGTCGGGGGCCGGGGTAACGGCAGCCTGCTCGATCAGTGCCTGACGAAGGGCGGGATCGTAGCGCAGTTCTAGTCCTGTATCAGTCTGAATGTACTGATGCTCAACCTGCAGTCTCCAGATGTTCAGGGGGACGTCTGGGAATTGTGGTTCCAACATCGCGTGCAGGGCGCGCGCCGCCTCGTCATAGGTTTGCGAGGTCGGCCGATTGCCAACATAACCCATGATCTTGGCAATACCGCTGGGTTCGATCACCGGTCCAACGTCATTCAGGATGACCCCGGACAGTCGGTCAGGATGGCTCATGGCCAGCACCATCGCGATCAGCCCCCCGCGCGACGTGCCCAGCAGCGTTACCTGATCCAAGCCCAGATGATCGAGCAGCTCGATCGCATCCTGCCCTTCGCGCAGGATGTTGTAGTTCAAATATTCCGCATCGAAATCGGATTTCCCGCGCCCGCGATAGTCCATCGCGATCATGCGAAGGTCTGCCATATGGGGTGCAAGGAAGGAAAAATCGCAACTATTGCGGGTCAGACCCGCCAAGCAAAGCAACGGCTGGCCTGTGCCTGTATCTTTGTAATAAAGGCGCTTGCCATCCGAGGTGGTGAAGAACGCCATTAAAGCCCTGCCAGTTTGGGGATCGTGGTCAGGTCCAACAGGACATGTGCTGGTTTCCACGGCAGGCGATCCATCGGCTCTCCCGCGCGGTTCACCCAGGCGGTGACAAACCCATAGCCGCTTGCCCCGGCTGTATCCCAACCATTTGAGCTGACAAATAGCACTTCATCCCGTGCGCAGCCGAACCGGTTCTGTACCAGATCATAAACGCTTGAATGAGGTTTGAAGACGCCGACGCTTTCGACAGACAACACATCATCAAGCGCGTCTCCGATTCCGGCCGATTGTACCGCCCCGTCCAGCATCGGCGGCGAGCCGTTGGACAAGATGGCGGTCTGCATCCCGCCAGATTTTAGTGCCTTCAGCATCTGGGGAACTTCGGGGTAGGCCTGCAATTCCCAATAAAGGTCCAGCAGGCGCTGCCGCAGGGTGGCATCCCCTTGCAGCCCAACCGCTTCCAGAGCCCAATCCAACCCGTCTTGCGTCACATCCCAAAAATCGCAATGCGCATCAGCAACCGCCCGCAGCCAAGTATATTGCAGCTGCTTCAGACGCCAGTGGCTGGCCAATTCCGGCCATTTGTCTGCCAACGCTTCGAACCCCGGCTCTGCTGCGGCCTGCCGCGCGGCAGCGGCCACGTCAAAGAGCGTGCCGTAAGCGTCGAATACACAAGTGGTGATTGCCATCTGATCCTCCCATGATCGCGCGCAGGTAAGCACAACGATCCCGGGGGTTAAAGAGGGCAGGGTTTACAATGCCGTGTCAGCCTCTAATCTGCGCCGTTTATTTCTTTTCAGGCCGGAGGCCACAATGACCGCGATCAAACAGGGCGACACCGTTCGCATCCACTACACTGGAACCCTGCTGGACGGCAAAGTCTTTGACAGTTCCGAGGGGCGCGATCCGCTTGAGTTTGCGGTTGGCTCAGGTCAGATCATTGCCGGTTTGGATGCAGCACTGCCAGGAATGGAGACTGGAGAGAAAAAGCGCGTCGAGATTGCTTGTGTCGACGCCTATGGACCGGTCAACCCCGGGATGCGGCAGCAAATCCCGCGTGAAGGCATTCCGGATGATATCCCACTAGAGCCGGGTACGCAGTTGCAGATGCAAACTCCTGACGGCCAGGCAATACCAGTGACGGTGGTTGAGGTCGATGAGGCGACGGTGACGATGGACGCAAATCATCCGCTGGCGGGACAGGATCTGATTTTCGATATCGAGATCGTTTCGATCAACTGACCCCGTTTGAATCACTGGCCCGATAGCTGCGTTAATAACGGCTCAACTGCGTTTCGCACAGGTGGTTGAGTCTGAAACACAAAGGCAATCAGCAACAATGTGAGGACCAGCAACAATAGAGTTGCGCGCCTGCTTCCTGACTTGCGTTTGAAAGCTGGTGAGCGTGTGTTGCTCGCGAGGATCTGTTCAAGCTTACTCATATCGCAATCCCTGCAGGGCAAAGATGGTCAAATCTTGGCGTCCGCAGGGAAAGATATGGTCACATCGCCTCGGGTTGGGGCATGCCCAGAATATGATATCCGCCATCGACGCGGATGATCTCGCCCGAGGTGTAGCTGCCAGCGTCGGACGCCAGATAAACAGCCGTGCCGCCAACGGCCTCCAGGGTAGCATTCGAACGCATGGGCGCGTTCTGGTCGCAGAACTTGTAAGTCTTGCGCGCGCCGCCGATTGCGGCCCCGGCCAGTGTTTTCATCGGGCCGGGCGAGATGGCGTTCACGCGAATGCCTTCCGGGCCCAGATCATTGGCCAGATAGCGTGTCGCAGATTCCAGCGCTGCCTTGGCGACACCCATGACATTGTAGTTGGGCACAACCTTGTTCGATCCCTGATAGGTCAGGGTCAACAGCGTTCCGCCATTGTCTTTCATCATCGGATAGGCGCGCCGCGCAACCTCGATGAACGAATAGGCCGACACGTCCAGTGAATGTTTGAAGTTTGCGCGCGTGGTGTTCAGGAACCGGCCTGTCAGTTCGGACTTGTCCGAATAGGCGATGGCATGAACGACAAAATCAATCGTCGGCCAGCGTGCCGCCAACTCGTCAAAAGCACGATCCAGCGAGGCGTCGTCGGTGACATCTGCATCGACCATGAAATCGCTGCCAAGGCTTTGCGCCAGTGGTTCAAGCCGTTTGCCAAATGCCTCGCCCTGATAGGTGAATGCCAGTTCCGCGCCCGCCTCGTGCATGGCCTTGGCGATGCCCCATGCGATCGAACGGTCATTTGCCACGCCCATGATCAGGCCGCGTTTACCCTTGAGATTATCCGACATCTTATTCACCCGTTATACTTCGACAGGATCATGGACCCATTCGTGCCGCCAAAGCCGAAGCTATTGGTCATCACGCTGTCCAAGCCTGCGTTTTCAACTACTTGAGTTGCAATTTCACCGGGCAGGATGCCTTCGGCAAGTGTGTCGACATTGATCGACGGAGTAATGAAATCATGTTCCAGCATCAGCAGGCAGAAGATCGCCTCGAGCGCGCCTGCCGCACCTTGTGCATGGCCGGTCATCGACTTGGTCGATGAAATCGGTGGGACCTGACCTTCACCGAAGATACGGCGCACTGCTTCGACTTCACCGACATCGCCAACCGGGGTCGAGGTGCCATGGGCGTTGATATAGCCGACGTTGCGATCTTCGGGCAGGGTGGACAGCGCCAGACGCATCGCGCGTTCGCCGCCTTCGCCTGACGGCGCCACCATGTCATGCCCGTCCGATGTCGCGGCATAGCCGGTAACCTCGGCATAGATTTTGGCGCCACGCGCAAGTGCATGTTCCAGATCTTCGAGAACCACGATGCCACCGCCGCCAGAAATCACGAACCCATCGCGGTTCTGATCGAATGCGCGCGAGGCTTTGTCGGGCGTGTCATTGTACTTGGACGACATCGCGCCCATTGCGTCAAACAGGCAAGACAGCGTCCAGTCCAGCTCTTCCCCGCCGCCTGCGAACATCACGTCCTGTTTGCCCAGCATGATCTGTTCGGCTGCGTTGCCGATGCAGTGCAGCGAGGTCGAGCAGGCAGAGGTGATCGAATAGTTGATGCCCTTGATCTTGAACGCAGTCGCCAAGTTCGCTGAGATCGTCGAACACATGCATTTTGGCACCGCAAACGGGCCGATCCGCTTGGTTGCGCCAGTTTTCAGCACGGTCTGGTGTGCGGTTAACATGGCGCTGGTCGAAGGTCCGCCCGATCCGGCCACCAGACCGGTGCGAGGGTTGACCACTTGGTCTTCAGACAGTCCGGAATCCGCGATGGCCTGGTTCATCGCGATATGCGCATAGGCAGCACCCGGCCCCATGAAGCGCAGCGAACGCTTGTCTACATGTTCGGCCACATCGATTTTCAGCGATCCGGCGATCTGGCTGCGAAAGCCGTGTTCGACCATCTGGTCATTGGCCACAATGCCGGATTTGCCTGTTTTGAGAGAGGCAAGCACCTCTTCGGCGTTGTTCCCGATCGAGGACACAACCCCCAGACCGGTGACGACTACTCGACGCATGTGCGTTCTCCTTTTTGCGGCCGGTCAGGCTCAGGCGTCTGACAGAACGACCTTCATGTCCTTGACGTCGTATATCAACTCGCCATCGGCTTCGACGATGCCATCTGCCACACCCATGGTCAGGCGACGTGTCTGGATCGCTTTTTTGAAATCGATCTTATAAGTCAGCACTTTCCGGTCTGGGCGCACCATTCCGGTCAGCTTGACCTCTCCGACGCCGACGGCCATGCCGCGCCCTTGCCAGCCGCGCCAGCCGAGGTTGAAGCCGGTCAGTTGCCACAAACCATCCAGGCCAAGGCAGCCGGGCATTATGGGATTGCCGGGGAAATGGCAGTCAAAGAACCAAAGATCGGGCGTGATATCAAATTCAGCCAGCACATGACCCTTGCCATGTTCACCGCCATCGCCCGAGATGTCGGTGATCCGGTCCATCATCAGCATCGGCGGAGCGGGCAACTGCGCATTTCCGGGGCCGAATAGCTCGCCACGGGCGCATTTCAGCAGATCGTCTTTGTCAAAACTGCTCGGGAATTGGGCCATTCTGCCGCCTCTCCTGCCTGGGTCCGTTTATTGCATCTGGCCTCGTCTAGCACCCGTTTGCAAGGTCCTGCAAGACCGGCAGGCCATATCATGTTGTTACAGCGATACTTCTTGCAAATGAAATTCATTTGAAATTGCAGGGCGGGCACACTTATATTAAGGGCAGCTAAACGCAGGTATCGGATTCATGACACCCCAGAGCCGGGACATCGCTACAAATTGGTTGGTTAACGCAGACTTGCGACCAACGCGTCAAAGGGTTGCTTTGGCCGAGCTGCTTGTCGGCGACGGTTTGCATCGCCATGTGACGGCGGAAAGCTTGTTTGAATCTGCCAAAGCCAACGGTGATGCAGTGTCTCTGGCCACCGTTTACAACACCTTGCGCGCGTTCTGTGATGCCGGGGTGTTGCAAGAAATCACGGTCGACGGCTCCAAAAGCTATTTCGACACCAATACGCATGATCACCCGCATTTCTACTGGGAAGATGAAAGCCGCCTGAGCGATGCGCCATCCGATCAATTGGTGATCCAACAATTGCCCGAAGCGCCCGAAGGTGTCGAGATTGCCTCGGTCGATGTGGTGATCCGCCTGCGCAAGAAGTAGTCGCTAGTCTCTTTGTAGTAGCTCAACCAACGCACGTTCGGCTGTCGTTATCATTGGGTCGGTCGGTCCGGTGCCATGACGCGCCAGCACGACGGCTTCGGTCGCTTCCGGGTCGGAAACCGGCAGGCTGACAAGATGTTTCCGATCGTAGCTGTAGCCACTTTCCGGGCTTGCATAGCTAATCCCAACACCTTCACCATGAGCGGCCAGACTGCGCTGAATCTCCAGCGACTCCGCCCGGTGTGAGATCGTGGGATTCAGCGCTTTGCGCCTGAACAGCCCAAGCACATGCTGTGCGGACAGACCCTCTTTGGATAGAATAAGGGGGTATTTCGCAAGCTCTGCCAGGCTCAACTGATCAGCCCTTGCCAGGGGGTGATCAGCAGACAGCAGCGCACGCGGGGTGCTGTCGAACAGCTTTCTACATGAAAAACCGGCGTCCATGCCCAAGTCGTATGTCAGCGCAAAGTCATATTTGCCGTCGATCAGACCGGAAATCAGGCCTTCAAAGGTCTCAACCCCGTGCGTCAGAACAATATCGGGCAGGGCTTCTCGCAAATGATGCAGAGATTGCGCCAGAAGAAATGGTGCCAGATCGATAAAGCATCCAAGCCGTAACCGGCTTTCTCCGGCAACCGGCTGTTTTGAGTCTTCAAGCAGGGCCGCTCGGTTCAACAAAGCTTCGGCCTCTTCGATGAATTTGCGACCTTGAGGGGTCAGCGCCATCGGTGCACCCCGCCTTCGGGAAAAAAGCGGATACCCCAGATGTGATTCGACCCGGGTCAACGCGTTGGACAAAGCCGGTTGCGAGACATTGAGGCGCAGCGCTGCCGCAGACAGGCTGCCATGCCGACCAATGGCACACACATATTCGTATTGCCGCAGTGTAAGGTATAACATGAAGTTAACACTTAGATCGAAAGATATGATTTGAACAGAGGCTTCATTCATGTGCAGATCGGTTGACCAATTCAAGGAGACCAACATGACCCACCCTCTTGTTACACAGGCAATGATCGATGACTATCAAAGAGACGGCGTTGTTCTGGTCAAAGGTTTGTTCGCTGACCACGTCGAAACCCTACGGGCAGGGGTCGCTGCGAACATGGCAGAGCCGGGGCCTTATGCCTCGGAGAACAAGAAAGAGGGTGAAACTGGTCGGTTCTTTGACGACTATTGCAACTGGTCGCGTATCCCGCAATTTCGTGCAGTTGTTGAGGCGTCTCCTGCTGCCGAGGTTGCTGCGGACCTCATGCAGTCGCAATCCGTGCAGATGTTTCACGATCATGTTCTGGTGAAAGAGCCCGGTACATCGATGGCGACGCCATGGCACCAGGACGGACCTTACTACTTTGTCGAGGGTCAGCAGAATATCAGCTTCTGGTCACCGCTGGATTCCGTGAAACAAGCCACGTTGCGTTGCGTCGCCGGCTCGCATCGCTGGGAAAAAGAGGTGTTGCCAACCCGCTGGGTATCAGAAAAGGGGTTTTTTGCGGATGAGGGCCAGTACATGCCGATCCCCGATCCGGATGCCGAAGGAATGACGGTTGTTGAGTTTGAGATGGAGCCGGGTGATGCGGTGGCCTTTAACTATCGCACGCTGCACGGCGCACGCGGTAATACCTCGGACAGCCGACGCCGGGCCTTTTCGCTACGGCTGGTCGGTGACGATGCGCGCTATGTCGAACGTCCGGGCCGCACTTCACCTCCTTTTCCGGGGCATGACATGAAACCGGGGCAGCGCCTGCGCAAAGATTGGTTCCCCGTTCTGTTGCAGCGGTAGGGCCTAGAACCACTGACCCGGTTCGATCAACCCCAGATCCAGCAGTTGGCGCGAATCCCATTCGAATGGCACTGAACGGCTCCAGCAAAAGTCGGAGATATCGAAGGTTGATCCGGCGTTGGACTTCAACGCCTTGGCTGCCCGGAATGAGCAGATCGCAGCGGTCAGGTTATTGTGCCACGGGCAGGCATGAGTGTTGTATTCCGCCTCGTTGAACGTGTGATCCGGCAATAGCATGAGATCGGGTTTTGCTTTGAACAGCGAAATCCGGTCGATGCGGCGGCGTTCATACGGAATGTGATCCTCAAACCGCCAGCGCAGGCCACCGGACATGTCGAGTTGCCGTTCCAGCGGCTTGCCAGACGCATCATGGCGTGTATGGGCGTAATATCCGGTTCTATCCAGCATCGCGTGATCGGGGGCCACGCCATTCGGAAAGGTGGCCAGATCGTTTGCATACAGATCGATCACATGGGTCAGCATTGCCTGACGCCGCTCTTCTGAATGGAAGGCGAGCAGTTCCCCGACCGAGCGTGTCTCGCAGAACGGATAGAACAAATATTCAGCGTTGTAGCAGTAGTAGATCCAAATGCCCTGAGCGGCCTGCATGATCCGGTTGACGGTGTCAAAAACGACGGTTCTGGGCGCACATGTCAGCGTGACCTGATGAACTCTGGCGCTAAGGGCGTCGTCCAATGTGAATTCGGATGGCAGGAACGCGATAACCGATTTGAAGCCTAGTTTCAGATGGTGGTGCAGCGTACCTTCTAATTCGATGTCATCCTCGGCGAAGATCAGCGCCACGGGACCCTTGCTCAGGATCGCTCCTCCGGTTTTCAAGAAGTGGTCGAGGGTTTCGTATTGCATCGTTGGCTTCGTTTCCGCCTTGCTGGAAATTTCCGTCAAATTCGGGTAATTGCGCCAGCATTGCAAGCAGCGTTCGTTCCGTATAGACGACGCCGACCCAGCGACTGCAAAGGCCAACTCATGTCTGAACCAAAAAAGCTGTTTATCAAGACCTATGGCTGTCAGATGAACGTTTATGACAGTGAACGCATGGCTGAGGCGCTGGGCGGGCAGGGCTATGTCGAAACTAAATCGCCTGATGAAGCGGATATGATCCTGCTCAATACCTGCCATATCCGCGAGAAAGCGGCTGAAAAGGTCTATTCCGAACTGGGTCGCTTCAAGGGTCTGAAAGCAGACAAGCCAGATCTGAAAATTGGTGTAGCGGGTTGTGTGGCTCAGGCCGAGGGCGAAGAGATCATGCGCCGCCAGCCGCTGGTTGATCTGGTGGTCGGTCCACAAAGCTATCATCGGTTGCCCGAGATGGAGGCGAAGACGCGCACGGGTGAAAAAGCGCTGGATACCGATTTCCCCGAAGAAGATAAATTCGAGAAGCTCAAGAACCGCCCAAAGGCAAAGCGTGGGCCGACTGCGTTCCTGACCGTGCAGGAAGGGTGTGACAAATTCTGTGCCTTCTGCGTGGTGCCTTATACCCGTGGGGCCGAGGTGAGCCGCCCGGCGGACCGCATTATTCGCGAGGCGCAGGATCTGGTCGAGCGCGGTGTGCGCGAAATCACGCTGCTGGGGCAGAACGTCAACGCCTATCATGGGGCCGGACCAAATGGGGACATGACCCTTGCCGGTCTGATCTGGGAATTGAACAAGGTCGACGGGCTGGAACGCATCCGCTTTACCACGTCGCATCCCAATGACATGGACGATGCGCTGATCGAAGCACATGGCACTTGTGAAAAGCTGATGCCCTATCTGCATCTGCCGGTGCAGTCAGGATCGGACAAAATCCTGAAGCGGATGAACCGCAGCCATACCGCCGAAAGCTATTTGCGTTTGATCGAGCGTATCCGTGCGGCGCGGCCCGATATTCTGATGTCAGGCGATTTCATCGTGGGCTTCCCGGAAGAGACGGAAGAGGATTTTCAGGCCACATTGGATTTGGTGGAAGAGGTTAAGTACGGCTACGCGTACTCCTTTAAGTACTCGACGCGTCCCGGTACGCCTGCGGCAGAACGGCCACAGGTCGAGGCCGAAGTGGCCGATGAGCGTCTGCAGCGCCTACAAGCCATGATCACACGCCATCAGCGAGTGATCCAGGATGCCATGGTTGGTCAAACTGTGAGTGTTTTGTTTGAAAAACCGGGGCGGCAACCAGGCCAGATGGTCGGAAAATCCGAGTATCTTCACGCGGTTCACGTTACTGACGCAGATGTGGCAAGTGGAGATTTACGTAAGGTAAGGGTCAAATCCTCTGGCGCGAACTCGCTGGGTGGGGAATTGATCTGATCCATCGCGCTTGCGCTGTAAGGGTCTATTGCGACTAAATTTAACCCTTGATTTATGACTTGGAACTATGCTCCGACGGAGGCCAGTTGTCTCGGGGCGGGTCTTTGGTATTGCAAGTTTATCGACCCGGAAAGGCAGGCCACTGTGGTGGAGGGTACGAGTAATGAGCAGGATACATTTGCCAAGATCAATGATTTGTCGCGCTTTGACGGCACTGGCATTGTTGTTGTCCTGCGTTACGCCCACTCTGGCTGGGGATGTGACCGGGGATTTCAGCGACCCAGAAGTGATCTCGGCGGACCGTGATGCCAGTGATGTTCGGGCTTTTTATCTGGGTGTAAGCGCTGGTCATGCCTCGGGCGGTTCTGACGAGTTCGGTCTACGTGTCAATGGCGGTACCTTGTTCGGGGCCGGAGAGGTCAGCACCGATGGAAACTTCGCCGGATTCCGGGGGGGCTGGCGTGGTATACTGCCTGCCCGAGGCGGGCGGGACTATGTTTACGGTCTAGAGGTTGGCTATGACTTTGGTACACTCGACGGCAGCACGTCGTCACAGATCGGTGGAACGCTTGTAAGCGGCAGATCTGCAATTTCCGACGTGTTTTCGATACGTCTTCGAAACGGCCTGACCAACCGTAGTCGCAGCGTTTTATACTTCGTGACTGTGGGATACGTGCGCGGGGATATTACGACCTCGGCGTCCTTGACCGATATTGGTGGGACTTCGCGGTTTGAAGAGGTGGATCGACGGCAGGGCTTCTCGGCCAGCTTGGGTGCAGAGCACAAACTGAACGACAATTGGTCGATCACCGGTGAGATCGAATACCTCCAGTTCGAATCAGAAACTGTAGAATTGGGCCCGACATTCAGCACCAAATCGACGCCAAGTTATCGCGGATTGCGGATCGGGTTGAATTATACCTTCTGAAGAAACGGCATCAGATGCCCCATAAACCACACCGACAAGGCCAATCGGCGCTTTTGTCATCCAGTTTGTAAAAAATGAAACTGCGGCTTGCGTCCACCTCGGGATGTTGTCTACGCTCAGGGTGAAACGCCAAGACAGGAGAACGGATTGGCCATCGGTGCCCTGACCCCACCGCAAGATGACATGCCCCAGCGTGAGGTGCTTGTTGAATTTCCAGACAATAGACTGTTGATCGATTTATGTGGCGAATATGACCGCAACCTGACTGACATCGAACAAAAGCTCTCGGTGCAGATCGTGCGCCGCGGCAATCAGCTGGTCGTGCTGGGTGATGATGAATCGCAAAAGCAGGCGATCGAGGTTCTGCAGGCCCTTTACACAAGGCTCGAAGGCGGGCGCGACGTTGAAGCGGCGGATGTTGATCGTGAGCTTCGCATGGGCAATTCCGAAGCCGGAACCGGTACGCGGGAAGGCGACCAACTTGAGATGTTCAGGGGGGGTACGGTCGAAATCAAGACCCGCAAAAAGCTGGTCGAGCCACGCACGGACGCGCAAAAAGCCTATGTTCAGTCGTTGTTCAACAATGAACTGGCCTTTGGTATCGGCCCGGCGGGTACGGGAAAAACCTATCTGGCCGTCGCTGCGGGCGTTTCGATGTTTATTGGCGGTCATGTGGACCGGATCATTCTTAGTCGACCAGCAGTCGAAGCGGGTGAAAAGCTGGGTTATCTGCCTGGCGACATGAAGGATAAGGTCGATCCTTATATGCAGCCGCTTTATGACGCGCTGAATGATTTCTTGCCGGGCAAGCAGCTGGCCAAGCTGATTGAAGAAAAGCGGATCGAGATCGCACCGCTCGCTTTCATGCGCGGTCGCACGCTGGCAAATGCGTTTGTGGTGCTGGATGAGGCGCAGAACGCCACGACCATGCAGATGAAAATGTTCCTGACGCGTCTGGGTGAGGGCAGCCGGATGGTGATCACCGGCGACCGTTCGCAGGTTGACCTGCCGCGTGGTGTGCAATCTGGCCTCAAAGATGCCGAACGGCTGCTGAAGACGATCCCGAATATCAGCTTCAACTACTTCACTTCAAAAGACGTCGTGCGCCATCCGCTTGTCGCCGCCATCATCGAGGCGTATGAGGCCGATGTGGGCCGCGAAACGGGGTGAACCCCCAGGGCTCCGACGGGTATTGGCGCCTTGGATGACCGGCATGAATCTGGAAATAACAATCGAAGATGAACGCTGGCAGGGGCTTGAACCTCTGGCAGGACGCGCGCTTAGCGAAGTTCTGGCCTTCTGCGGCCTGGAGTCCGATCTCTGCGAAATCAGTATATTGGGGTGCGACGATGAGCGGATCGCGGTTTTGAATGCCGAATTCCGCGAGAAACCTTCCCCTACCAACGTACTAAGCTGGCCTGCCGAAGACCTTGCCCCCAATAATCCCGGAGGTAAACCAACGGTGCCCAAGCCTGATTTTACCGGCGAGATCACATTGGGCGACATTGCAATTTCTTATGATACCTGCGCGCGTGAGGCGACCGAGACGGGTAAATCCATAGAGGATCATGTGACCCATTTGATCGTTCATGGTACGTTGCATTTGCTGGGTTACGATCACATTCGTGACCTCGACGCCACTTTGATGGAGCGGGTCGAGATAGAGATACTTGGCAAACTGGGTATAGATGACCCATATAATGTATGACATGGGCACAATTGCCCGATCATTTGGAACAGGATAATGGGCGAAACAGACGGCAGTTCTAGGGCGGCGCATGGCGCGCATTCTCAGAACAGCAGCAATGGCAGCGACGATAGGGGCGGGCTTTTTTCCCGACTTCTCGACGCATTTTCTTCTCAGAGTGATGAGACCGGTCCGTTGAACGGGGCTGAAGTCATGGACACACAGCCAAGGGGCATGATCAATCTGCGCAGAATGCGGGTTGAAGATGTGGCGATACCGACGGCCGAGATCATCTCGGTCCCTTCGATAACACCTAAGGACGAGTTGGCGCAGATTTTCCGCGAGAGTGGTTTGTCGCGAATCCCTGTTTATGAAGGTACCCTCGATACGCCGCTGGGCTTTGTCCATCTCAAGGATTTCGCACTGACCCATGGGTTCAATGGCAACGCGTCTGAGTTCGATTTGAAATCGATGCTAAGGACATTGCTGTTTGTCCCGCCGTCTATGCCGATTGGTGTGCTGCTAACCAAAATGCAGACCGAGCGTCGCCATATGGCATTGGTCATTGACGAATACGGCGGCGTTGACGGGTTGTTGACCATCGAAGACCTGATCGAACAGGTTGTTGGGGAAATCGCCGACGAACATGATGCCGACGAGGATCAACTGTGGATACAGGAAAAACCCGGCTGCTACGTCGTTCAGGCGCGCGTACCGCTTGAGGATTTCGAAGCTGAGATCGGCCGCTCTCTGACCAGCCACGAGGACGTGGATGAAGAAGAGATCGACACTTTGGGCGGTCTGGTTTTCATGCTGTCTGGACGTGTACCGGCACGCGGCGAAGTGGTGTGCCACCCCGAAGGCCCCGAATTCGAAGTCATTGATGCTGACCCACGCCGTATTAAGCGATTGCGCGTGATGTTGCCGGATATCGCTGCATGAATCTTGCCCGAGGGTGGCCCGGTTGGCTGCGGTTCGTATTGGCGGCATTCTTGGGTGTCGTGGCGGCTTGCGGCCTTGCTCCACTTGGGTATTGGCCGGCGACGTTGGTCGCTCTGGTACTGCTGGCTCCGCTGTATTTGTCCTCGGAAACAAGTCGCCGGGCGGCTTTGCTGGGCTGGATGTTTGCCACGGGATATTTCGCTCATGCGTTGAGCTGGATAATTGAGCCTTTCCAGGTCGACGCAGACCGCCACGCATGGATGGCGCCGTTTGCGTTGATCTTCTTATCAGGCGGTTTGGCATTGTTCTGGGCGCTGGCCTTTGGAGTTGCAAAACGCATCGGTGGTTCACCGGTCGTACAGACCGCCCTACTGGCCGTGACGTTGTCTCTGGCCGAATTTGCGAGAGGGTATGTACTGACGGGATTCCCGTGGGCGGGCATCGCGCAGATTTGGGTGGAGACACCATTTGCTCAACTGCTCGCGCTCCTTGGTCCCTTTGGTTTGGGGGCACTGACTCTGGTTTCTACGTTGCCGCTGGGCGCTGCTTTGTTCGACAACCGGGGGGCTCGTGGGCTGGCGGTACCAGTTGCAGTGACTGTGGGGTGTGCCGCATTCGCGCTGATATTTGCTGTCACCCGCCCACCAGTTGAACATACGGGTCATATAGTTCGTCTGACTCAGCCCAATGCCCCGCAGCATCAGAAATGGGACCCTGACTTTGCACCTCTGTTTTTTGCACGTCAACTTGCGTACACAGCAGCCGAGCCTAAACCGGACCTAATAATATGGCCTGAAACCTCCGTGCCAGCGTGGCTAGACAGCGCACAGCCCTATCTTGCGGCGATCGACGGGGCGGCGCAGGGCACACCGGTGTTTCTCGGCATCCAGCGTGCCGCAGGTCAGCAGATTTATAACTCGATGATCTACCTGAATGAGAAAGGCGAGCAGGAGGGCCTGTATGACAAGCACCACCTGGCCCCGTTTGGAGAATATGTGCCATTGGGCGAAGTGATGGCCCGTTTCGGGATCTACGGGATGGCAGCAACAACTGGGAATGGTTTTAGTGCCGGGCCGGGTGCCGCGTTGATGGACGCAGGGCCGCTTGGCAAGGCATTGCCGTTGATCTGTTACGAGGCAGTATTCACGCAGGATGTTCTGGCTGCGCCAGAACGTGCGGATTTTCTTTTGCAGATTACCAATGATGCCTGGTTCGGAACACGGTCCGGCCCGTATCAGCATCTAGCTCAGGCGCAGATGCGCGCAATCGAACAAGGCCTGCCTATGCTGCGTTCGGCCAATACCGGGGTGTCAGCGATGATCGACCCTGTGGGGCGTATCACCGAGTCTCTGGCTTTGGGGCAGGCCGGGTTTATCGATGCTGAATTGCCACTTCCTCAGGCGCCAACGATTTATTCCCGGATCGGGGACAAGCCGGTGCTTTTCTTTCTTTTGACGCTTTTCGCGCTGCTATGGCGCTACACTTGGCAGAGGCAGGCCTAATTTCTGATTGACCCTGCAAATTTGTGGGCGTATTCGGTCGAACGCCCGTCACAACGGCTTCCTGGCGTGATGGGGAAATCTCAATGGAGCATTTTCATGTCCCGACAGAACTACATTTTTACTTCGGAATCCGTTTCCGAAGGGCACCCGGATAAGGTTTGCGACCGAATTTCAGACGCCGTACTTGACGCTTTACTGCGCGAAGAACCCGAGGCACGCGTAGCGTGTGAAACTTTTGCAACGACGGACCGTGTGGTCATTGGCGGCGAAGTGGGGCTATCGGATCAGGAAAAGCTCCACGATTACATGGCCCATATCGATGATATCGCACGGGCCTGCATCAAGGATATCGGGTACGAGCAGGACAAGTTTCACCACGAAACTGTCGAAGTGACCAACCTGCTGCACGAACAGTCGGCCCATATCGCGCAGGGCGTGGATGCGGCTGGTGATAAGGATGAAGGTGCAGGCGATCAGGGCATCATGTTTGGCTATGCCACAACTGAAACACCAGCGCTTATGCCCGCGCCGATCCAGTACTCCCACGCAATTCTTCGGCGACTGGCCGAGGTTCGCAAAAATGGCACCGAACCCGCTTTGGGCCCGGATGCGAAGTCTCAGCTGTCGGTCGTCTATCGTGATGGCAAGCCCGTCGGCGTCAGCTCGATCGTGCTGTCGACCCAGCATCTGGATGAGACGCTGACGTCGGATGATATCCGCGCCATCGTCGAGCCCTACATCCGCGAAACCCTGCCCGACGGTTGGCTGAATGCCGAGACAGACTGGCATGTGAACCCTACTGGCAAGTTCGTCATTGGCGGGCCGGACGGCGATGCGGGTTTGACCGGGCGCAAGATCATCGTGGATACCTACGGGGGTGCGGCGCCACATGGCGGCGGTGCATTCTCGGGGAAAGATCCGACCAAAGTGGACCGTTCGGCTGCTTATGCCGCGCGTTATCTGGCCAAGAATGTCGTTGCTGCAGGTATGGCAGAGCGGTGCACCATTCAGTTGAGCTATGCAATCGGGGTGTCCAAACCGCTGTCGATCTATGCCGACACACACGGTACTGGCCAGATCGCAGATGCGATAATCGAAAAAGCGGTCGGTCAAGTGATGGACCTGACCCCACGCGGCATTCGAGAGCACCTGCAACTGAACAAGCCCATCTATCAGCGCACAGCAGCTTATGGCCATTTTGGACGTGAACCTGATGCGGATGGCGGTTTCAGCTGGGAACGCACAGACTTGATCGATGCTCTGAAACGGGCGGTCTGAGCGTTATTGAAGCAACCCCCTGATCGGGGGTGCTTCATCTGGCACGAATAACTCTAAGGGTGTGGGGGATGGCCCCCACCTCGACCCTTGCCAGAGGCTGGACGTCACAGTATGGGCACGGGCATGAGTAACCAAACCCCACAACGCCCCCGCAGGAACTTTTATGGCCGCTTCAAGGGCAAGGCCCTGAAGCCCAGCCAAAAAACCTACCTGTCGGAAGATCTTGCTGCTCTTTCTCCCGGCGCGGTGGATTGGGACGTAAATCCCGAGCGTACGGATCTGGATCTTCGTTCCCTGTTTGGTGACAAGCCGGTTTGGCTTGAAGTCGGGTTTGGCGGTGGTGAGCATCTGGTGCATCAGGCGCAGCAGAATCCGGATATCGGCATCATCGGGGCTGAACCTTATATCAATGGCGTTGCCATGCTCTTGGGTAAAATCCGTCGTGCAGGGATCGAGAATCTTGCGGTACATCCCGGCGATGCGCGCGACCTGTTCGATGTCCTGCCCGCGGCCAGCATCTCGCGTGCGTTCCTGTTGTATCCTGACCCATGGCCAAAAACCCGTCATCACCGCCGTCGGTTTGTTACGCCCGAACATCTCGAACCATTGGCGCGCGCTTTGAAACCGGGGTCGATTTTCCGCGTTGCGACGGACATACCCGACTATGTGCGACAAACCCTCGAAGAAGTACCACGCGCCGGTTTTGAGTGGTTGGCCGAGCGGCCCGCCGACTGGCAAGAGCCGTGGGACGACTGGATTTCCACCCGTTACGAACAAAAGGCTCTGCGCGAAGGGCGCACGCCGCATTACCTGACCTTCCGCCGCAAGGGCTGATTGCCGCTGGACCAACCGGCCCCAATTCGCTAATCCGCCTTGAACTGATAGCGAAAACAGGAGCCCCCATGTCCGGACACGGCACGCCCATCCCGATGACGTCGCAACCATGTGGCCCGCTGACCGGCACGGCAGAGGTGCCCGGCGACAAGTCGATCTCGCACCGGTCGCTGATCCTGGGTGCGATGGCTGTAGGCGAAACCAGGATTTCGGGCTTGCTTGAAGGTGAGGATGTTATCGATACAGCCAAGGCAATGCGTGCTTTCGGGGCCGAGGTCACGGATCATGGCGGCGGAGAATGGTCTGTGCATGGTGTCGGCGTCGGAGGTTTTGCTGAGCCCGATCAGGTGATCGACTGCGGCAATTCTGGCACCGGTGTGCGCCTGATCATGGGTGCGATGGCCACCTCGCCGATTACAGCAACATTCACAGGCGATGCCAGTCTGAACAAACGGCCGATGGCGCGGGTTACAGACCCTCTGGCCTTGTTCGGCACGCAATCTGTGGGCCGTGATGGCGGGCGTTTGCCGATGACAATCGTTGGTGCGGCTGATCCGGTGCCTGTGCGCTATGAGGTTCCAGTGCCCTCGGCGCAGGTAAAGTCTGCTGTGCTGTTGGCCGGGCTGAACGCACCTGGCAAGACGGTTGTGATTGAGAAAGAGGCCACCCGAGACCATTCCGAGCGGATGCTGGCCGGTTTTGGTGCGGAGATCACGGTTGAAGATACCGATGAAGGCCGGGTGATCACTCTGACCGGGCGCCCCGAGCTGAAACCACAGATCATTGCCGTGCCGCGCGATCCGTCCAGCGCAGCATTTCCGGTTTGCGCCGCGCTGATTACCCCGGGATCAGACGTTTTGATACCGGGCATCGGATTGAACCCAACTCGTGCCGGCCTGTTCGCGACGCTACGCGAGATGGGCGCAGACCTGACATATGAGAACGAGCGCGAAGAGGGCGGCGAGCCGGTCGCCGATCTGCGCGCTAAGTATTCGCCCAACATGAAGGGGATCAAAGTACCGCCAGAACGTGCAGCCTCGATGATTGATGAATACCCGGTGTTGTCCGTTGTGGCCGCCAATGCCACCGGCACAACCATGATGGGCGGCGTCAAAGAGCTGCGTGTCAAGGAAAGCGACCGGATCGATGCGATGGCCCGTGGCCTGCGCGCTAACGGCGTGACTGTCGATGAGGGCGATGACTGGTGGTCGGTCGAAGGCCTCGGCATTGGTGGCGTGGCAGGCGGTGGCACTTGCGAGAGTTTCCTCGATCACCGTATCGCCATGTCTTTCATGGTTATGGGAATGGGGGCGAAAAAAGCGGTTTCTGTCGATGATGGCGGTCCTATCGCCACATCCTTCCCGATCTTTGAGCCGCTTATGACCAGGTTGGGTGCTAAGCTCCTTCGCAACAACCGGCTAGTCTGATGCTCGAGCAGGGGTATACGATCGCGATCGACGGCCCTGCTGCGGCAGGAAAGGGGACAATCTCGAAGGCGGTCGCCACGCATTTTGGGTTTGCCCATTTGGATACTGGATTGTTGTACCGCGCCGTCGGGCGCCGAGTGCTGCAAGGAGAAGAAGCTGTTTCTGCGGCGCAATCGCTAACCGCAGACGAGTTAGAGCCGGGCGATCTGCGCACGGCAGAGATCGCACAGGCTGCCTCGAAAGTTGCCGTTATCCCGGAAGTTCGCAGCGCGCTGCTTGATTTCCAGCGTGCATTTGCCCGACGTGCTGGAGGCGCTGTTCTGGACGGGCGCGACATCGGGACCGTGATTTGCCCGAATGCTGACGTCAAACTGTTTGTCACCGCCAGCCCCGAAGTTCGGGCGGAACGGCGGTATCTGGAGCTTGCAGCCAAGGGTACAGAAATCTCGCGCGATCAGGTTCTGGCGGATGTCAAAGAACGCGACGCACGCGATGCCGAACGCAGCACCGCGCCAATGAAGCCCGCCGATAATGCCGTTTTGCTAGACACCTCAGACCTGAGCATCGATGCCGCACTGGCGCGCGCGATTGAAATCGTCGAACAGAACCTGCCCGGGGCATAAGCGCCGCGGGCAAGCTGGGACTGCGAGTTACAGCTCGCCGACTGCAACGCTTTTGATGTTGGTCCACTGGTCATCTGCGGTTTTTGCAGTACCGGAGGCATCTTTCAAGAAAGCGGCGCGGGTTTCGGCGTTCAGGAACAAAAACAACCGTCCATCTGCAACCAGATATTGATCCGGATCACCGTCAAACTTTTTGCCGACCGAAACACCGAATGAGCAATATCCGCCGTGTTGAGGCAAGTAGGCCGCTGGGTTGGCCTCGAACGCTTCGAGGTTTGCTGCGCTGGTGAAATAGTAGGACGCGCCGTCATAGGTTGCTGTGTGAGTGGCAAAACCTTCGACGGGATTGCCGTTGTTCACCAATGCCACTAGATCGACACCATGTACCGCCAACGGAGCCCCGGCAGCAGAGATGCCTTTTGAGACATTGATTTCGTCTGCCGCAAACGCAGGGGCTGCAAGGGCCAATGTCATGGCAAGGGCGGTTAGTGTTATAGATTTCATCTGAATTTTCCTTTCGTGTTGGATCATGGCCGCCTTGATCGTCGACCGATATACGGAAGCTAGGGAGAGCTTCCTGAACGTGTAATCGCCGATAGATCGGAAAATATTGCAGATCGTACAAAGCCCTGCATGATGTGCGAATATCGTTCACGAGGCTTTGTTTGGTTCGTCAGCGGGGAACACCTTATGGTCGATGGCATATCTGCAGGAGTGGCCACATGATCCGATTAACCCTGTTTCTGTTCTTCGCGGCCACTAGCCTGGTTGCTCAGGAAGCCGAAACTCCGCAACCGGACGCGGAACCTTCGATGACCTACGAACGTTTGGGCAAAATCCTGTTTGCGCTTGATCCCGAGGCGCAACCGCATGGACCCGGGTTTGAACTGACAATTTCGGACGTGCGTGTATTTGTTGTTACCGACACGAATGCCGACCGGATGCGAGTAATGGTTCCAATACGCAGCGCAGCGGGGCTTACCCCGGACGATTTACAGCGGATGATGCAGGCCAATTTCGACACCGCTTTGGATGCCCGCTATGCAATTGCAAATGGAACGCTTTGGGCTGCATTCCTTCATCCGCTTTCGTTGTTGGAAAGGGATCAATTGATCTCTGGTGTGGCGCAGACGGTGAATATCGCCAAGACCTATGGAACGCTCTATTCCAGTGGTGGTGCTCAGTTTGGTGGGGGTGATAGTGGCGATCTGCAGCAGGAGTTATTCGAGGAACTGTTGAAAAAGGGCGAGGAAATCTGATTTTCTCGCAATCGTGGTCAAAGAACGTCTTGCTATCCACAAAATGTTATATGATATCGTAACGTGAAATGGAGAGTTGGAGATATTGCGTGTCTACAGGTCGTGTTTTGAAAATCGGCGTGGTTCCTGCTTCTACTGGCAAAGTGCGTAATTGCAGGTCAGGCCGGAATTTGCGGACCAACCTTAAGCGACGCAAGCGTCAAGGCTCTCCGATGCGGGATTATGACGCGCTGCCGCAAGGTCTTAGGCGATGGCTGGCGTCGGCCTGTTTGCCGTGGAGCCCGGCCTCGGCGCTCAAAATCTGGGAACAAGCGGGTGGCTCAGTAGACCCAGCGGCGGCTGTCCTCAGACTTGACGAAGTCGAGCGTTCGATGTTGCGGCAAGATGCGGTGATCTGGAAGACACTGGGTGAGCAACCTCGCGCTGATCCAGTCGCATAGGCCAGCGTTTATGGGCTTTTCCCTTGCACAAGGTTTGAAATCCGCATATATGCGCGCTGTCTGAATAAGGGCGGTCAACGTCCGGATGACGTATCTGAGCAGGGCCGGGTTACCTCGGCCCTTTGTGTTTGTGTAGTCAGATGCGCCCCGGGTCACGCCCGAAGACGTCATGAAACAAGACCGGCGGAGACAACCGCTCGGCCAGTAAAAACGTATGTAAAGGAAAACACTGCCAGATGGCTGATACAACCATGGAGGAATTCGAAGCCCTCCTGAACGAAAGCTTCGAAATGGACACGCCCGAAGAGGGTTCTGTTGTCAAAGGCAAGGTTCTCGCAATTGAAGCGGGCCAGGCCATCATCGACGTCGGCTACAAAATGGAAGGCCGCGTTGATCTGAAAGAATTCGCGAATCCCGGCGAAGCTCCTGAAATCGCTGTTGGTGACGAGGTAGAAGTTTACCTGCGCGCCGCAGAGAACGCCCGTGGCGAAGCCGTCATCTCACGCGAGATGGCCCGCCGTGAAGAGGCATGGGACCGTCTGGAAAAAGCATACGCAGACGACCAGCGCGTCGAAGGTGCAATCTTTGGCCGCGTCAAAGGTGGCTTCACCGTCGATCTGGGTGGCGCAGTTGCGTTCCTGCCCGGCTCGCAGGTTGATGTACGCCCCGTGCGCGACGCTGGCCCGCTGATGGGTCTGAAGCAGCCGTTCCAGATTCTGAAAATGGACCGCCGCCGTGGCAACATCGTTGTCTCGCGTCGTGCAATCCTGGAAGAATCACGTGCCGAACAGCGCGCCGAAGTCATCGGCAACCTGACCGAAGGTCAGACCGTCGAAGGCGTGGTCAAGAACATCACCGAATACGGTGCGTTTGTTGACCTGGGCGGTGTTGACGGCCTGCTGCACGTCACCGACATGGCATGGCGCCGTGTGAACCACCCATCCGAGATCCTGACGATCGGTGAGACCATCAACGTTCAGGTCATCAAGATCAACAAGGAAACCCACCGCATCAGCCTGGGCATGAAGCAGTTGCAGGAAGATCCGTGGGATCTGGTTGCTGCGAAATACCCGCTCAGCTCTGTCCATCAGGGTCGCGTCACCAACATCACCGACTACGGCGCGTTCGTCGAGCTGGAAGCCGGTGTCGAAGGTCTGGTGCACGTATCCGAGATGTCCTGGACCAAGAAAAACGTCCACCCCGGCAAAATCGTTTCGACCAGCCAGGAAGTCGACGTCATGGTTCTGGAAATCGACAGCGCCAAGCGTCGCGTGTCTCTGGGCCTGAAGCAGACCATGCGCAACCCATGGGAAGTGTTTGCAGAAACACACCCCGAGGGCACCGAGGTCGAAGGCGAAGTCAAGAACATCACCGAGTTTGGTCTGTTCATTGGCCTCGAAGGCGACATCGACGGCATGGTTCACCTGTCCGACCTGTCTTGGGACGAGCGTGGCGAAGACGCCATCCAGAGCTACCACAAAAACGACGTGGTGCAGGCTGTCGTCTCGGAAGTGGATGTCGAGAAAGAGCGTATCTCGCTGTCGATCAAAGCCTTGGGCGGTGACAAGTTCGCCGAAGCCGTGGGCGGCGTGAAGCGTGGCTCGATCATCACCGTTGAAGTGACTGCGATCGAAGATGGCGGCATCGAAGTGGTGTATGAGGGTATGAAGTCCTTTATCCGCCGCTCCGACCTGTCGCGTGACCGTGCCGAACAGCGCCCTGAGCGTTTCTCGGTCGGCAATAAGGTCGACGTCCGTGTCACCAATGTCGACAGCAAGACCCGCCGTCTGGGCCTGTCGATCAAGGCACGCGAAATCGCCGAAGAGAAAGAGGCCGTGGAACAGTACGGTTCGTCGGACTCGGGTGCATCGCTGGGCGATATCCTGGGTGCAGCGCTGAAGTCGGGCGACTGATCTAAGGCGACAGTCTGAACAAGAATTTCGGCCCCGCGCACCCGCGCGGGGCCGTTTTTGTTGCGAATCAATATCTTCCAAATAGTCGGCTTAATTCGTCTATCGTTCGCGCATGAAGTGTGGAAAACCGGTCTGCAGGCAAAAATTCGCGTGAGATTGCCCTAAAATGCCACCTTTGATCGCAGAGTATGCGTTCCCCCGATCCGGGTTTTTTCCTATACTGTCAGAACAATAGGCTTGTCACATCGTCCGCCTGGGAGGGTATTGCGAATGATCCGTTCAGAACTGATTCAAAAAATTGCCGACGAAAACCCGCATCTCTATCAACGCGACGTCGAGCGGATCGTGAATACCGTCTTCGAAGAAGTCACCGACGCGATGGCACGCGGCGACCGTGTGGAACTGCGCGGGTTTGGCGCGTTTTCCGTGAAGAAGCGCGATGCCCGTGTGGGTCGCAATCCCCGCACTGGCGAGACCGTACAGGTCGAGGAAAAATGTGTTCCGTTTTTTAAGACTGGCAAGTTGCTAAGGGACCGTTTGAACGGTAAAGCGTAACCCATGATGCGCTACATCCGTTATGCCTTTCTCGCAGCCTTGGGGATCATTTTGGTCTCGGTCTCTCTGGCCAATCGTCAGATGGTTGAACTGAAGCTCATGCCGGATGCTCTGGCAGAGTTGCTTGGCTTTAACTTTTCCGCATCACTGCCTTTGTTTTTGGTGGTTCTTGGCGGGGTGGTTGCCGGATTGGTTATCGGCTTCTTGTGGGAGTGGCTGCGCGAGCATAAGCACCGCAAAGATGCGACGGTGAAGCACAGCGAAGTGCGCAAGCTTGAGCGCGAAGTTAAAAAGCTCAAGAAAAATCAGAATGAAGGTCAGGATGATGTGCTCGCTCTGCTCGACGAGGCAAGCTGAGACCCTGTCATGCCCTCTGATATTCGCGTCAAAATCTGCGGCCTGACCGCCCCCGATAATGTGCGCGCGGCGGTCGATGCAGGTGCGCAATATCTTGGCTTCAATTTCTTTGTTAAATCGCCGCGCTATGTATCTGCGGAACAGGCGGCTACGTTGGCGCAACTGGTACCCGCCGGAGTGGCCAAAGTTGCGTTGGTCGTGAATGCGTCGAATGAACTGCTGGACCAGATCACCGAAACAGCACCTTTTGATATGTTGCAATTGCACGGCAGCGAAAGTGTCGATCGGGTGTCGGAAATCAAAACACGCTATGGATTGCCGGTGATGAAGGTTGTTGGTGTGGCAGACGCAGAAGATCTGGCTGCGATCGATCTTTTCAGTGACGTCGCCGATCAGATTTTGATTGATGCCAAGCCTCCCAAGAATGCGATCCTACCTGGTGGCAACGGATTGGCATTCGATTGGCGTCTGTTGGCCGGACGCAAATATTGGCGCAAGCCCTGGATGCTGGCAGGTGGTTTAAAGCCGGAAAATGTTGCCGAAGCGATCCGTACCACCGGGGCACAGCAAGTGGATGTTGCCTCGGGCGTTGAAAGTGCCCCTGGTATCAAGGATGAGGCATTGATCAGGGCCTTTATCGAAGAAACCCGGTGATCGGGCCTTTGCCGTAGGCCGTGGGTTCAAAAGGCGCGTTTTGCCATGGCAAATCCTGCCGTCACCTCCTATGAACAACGGATACGACGAGTGGAGACACCCATGGCCAACGATCTTTTCAATTCCTTCATGTCCGGCCCGGATGAGCAAGGCCGTTTCGGCATCTTCGGCGGGCGGTTCGTCAGCGAGACGCTGATGCCCCTGATCCTGTCGCTGGAAGAGGAATATGATAGGGCCAAGGATGATCCGACCTTCTGGGCGGAGATGGAAGATCTGTGGACGAACTACGTAGGTCGCCCTTCACCGCTGTATTATGCAGAGCGCCTGACCGAGCATCTGGGCGGCGCAAAGATCTACCTCAAGCGGGACGAGTTGAACCATACCGGTGCGCACAAGATCAACAATGTTCTCGGCCAGATCATCCTGGCCCGCCGCATGGGAAAGACCCGCATCATTGCCGAAACCGGGGCAGGGCAGCACGGTGTGGCCACCGCAACTGTCTGTGCCAAATTCGGCCTGAAATGCATCGTCTATATGGGTGCCCATGACGTACAGCGTCAGGCTCCGAACGTGTTCCGCATGCGTTTGCTGGGGGCCGAAGTGATCCCAGTGACGAGCGGTAGAGGCACGCTGAAAGATGCGATGAACGACGCGTTGCGTGACTGGGTGACCAATGTGCGCGATACGTTCTATTGCATTGGTACCGTGGCAGGGCCGCATCCCTATCCGGCAATGGTCCGCGACTTCCAGTCGATCATCGGCAAAGAAGCCAAAGAGCAGATGATGAAGGCCGAGGGTCGTTTGCCTGACACCATCATCGCGGCCATTGGCGGTGGTTCGAACGCAATGGGCCTGTTCTACCCGTTCCTCGACGACAAGTCGGTCAACATCATCGGTGTTGAAGCTGGTGGTAAAGGCGTGAACGAGAAGATGGAGCATTGCGCCTCGTTAACCGGTGGTCGACCGGGCGTACTGCATGGCAATCGCACCTACTTGCTGCAAGATGATGACGGGCAAATTCTGGAAGGGTACTCGATTTCAGCCGGATTGGATTACCCCGGAATCGGGCCTGAACATTCGTGGCTGCACGAAATTGGCCGCGCAAAGTATGTCTCGATCACAGATAAAGAGGCACTAGAAGCCTTCCAGCTGTGCTGTGCCACTGAAGGGATTATCCCTGCGCTGGAGCCCTGCCACGCATTGGCCCATGTGATGAAAATTGCGCCAGACTTGCCCAAAGATCACCTGATCTGCATGAATATGTGTGGGCGCGGGGACAAGGATGTTCAGACTGTCGCAAAGTATCTGAATTTCGATATGTCCGACACCGAAGGTCGCGCCGCAGACTGATCAGACCAAACGGGCTTTGCGCCTTTGTGGAACTATGCCAGTTTGCAAGGCATGTGCAGCGCATCCTCAAAGGCCGCGTCAGAGAGGCTTGACCAGAAATACGATCAGGCCGCCCCGGGCTGGGCGGACAAAATGCGGCTGCTTGGTTATTTTGATGCCTACCTGGGATTTCTGTCATCGGACCTGCAGGTGGGGCTGGGCAAGAATGCGCTGGACATCGGATGCGGGACCGGTGCTTTTGCCGAAGCACGTGCTGTTGTGCAGCCCGACGGGCAGATTACCTTGCTAGAGCCATCAGCCCGGATGCTGCAGTTGGCGCGTTCTGCGTTACAGAGGCGCGGTTCTGATCCTGTGCCGGTGCAATCCCGTTTGGAGGAATTCCAGCCAGACGCTCCATTCGACTGTCTTCTGGCCGCACATGTGCTTGAACATTGCTTGGACCCTGTTGCGGCGTTGCGTCGAATGCGTGAACTGGTTGAGCCGGGCACTTCGCTTTGGCTGGTGGTGAGCAAACCGCATTGGTGCAATGCGATCATATGGTTCCAGTGGCGCCACCGAACCTATCGACCTGAGGTGGTGGCAGATTTTCTGGCACACGCGGGATGGGACCTACAAGCGCAACATAGTTTTCCGACCGGGCCACCTTCACGTACGTCCCGAGGGTATCGGGCCGTTGCAATTTAGCTTCGATTCTAGGCTTGTTGGGCCTTCAGAATTCGCAATGGAACGATATCCAAGGCCACCTGGTGCGTGGCTTCAAGACGAACCATGGGGGCGCAACCCTCATCATAAGCTTGCAGGAAGCGTGATGCGCAAAGACACCAGCTATCCCCGGGTTTGAGGCCGGGGAAATCGAATTCGGGCCTTGGGGTGCTCAGATCATTGCCTACATATTTTGAATAGGCCAGAAACTCGGCCGTCATGACCGCGCAAACCGTATGACTGCCCTGATCTTCAGGGCAGGTATTGCACGCACTATCCCGGAAAAACCCTGTCAGTGGGTTGTGAGAGCAGGAGGCCAGCACGCCGCCCAACACATTGATGCTGTCTTGCTTTTGCATGGCAGTATCCTACAGGCTTTGCGCGATTTTGCGGAACATTTCTACATTCTGTTCGTTGACGCCGGGATCGCGGAATTGTCTGTCGGCACCTGTGGTCACAAGCAGAACGCCGCGTGGCTGATCGAAATATATGTATTGGCCATAGACGCCCCGCGCCAGGAACTCGCCTTCGTGCGCCCCAACCGGAATCCACCATTGATACCCGTAGCCCGTTTTGCCGGGCTCGGTCGGTGCGCTAGGCCAGGTCGACGCGCTGATCCAATCGGCAGGCACCACCTGCTTTCCATCACGCGCACCGTTCTGCAGAATCAATTGACCAAAGCGCGCAAAGTCCCGCGTTGTGAAATTAAGCCCCCCCAACACAAAGGCCACGCCGGCACCGTCCGTGATGTAGTACCCATTCCGCTCCAGCCCCAGAGGTTTGATGATCTTCTGAGTCAGGAGTTCCGCAACGCTTTGTCCTGTCGCACCCCGAATGACCATCCCGATCACATGGGTATCAATTGACACATATTGCCATGCCTCACCCGGTGCGACGAAACTATCCTGCAAAGAGGCGGCAAAGTCATCCAATTCACCCCCCAACGCCACGACCCGCCCCATCCGGTTGATGTCTGAGTTGTAGTCCAGATAATCTTCGTCAAACGTGACGCCGCTGGCCATATTCAGCACATTGCGTATCGTCGCGGCCTCATAGGCGCTGCCCTTCAGTTCTGGAGCGTACTTTATGACCGTATCATCCAATGATGAAATTACGCCTTCGTCCATCAAAACACCGAACAGGGCCGACAAATAGCTTTTGGCAACAGACCACGAGATCCTCCGGTCGTCGGGTCCGGTTCCCAGATAATACTCTTCGAACCGAATTTCTCCGTCTTGCATCACCAGCAAAGAAGTTACAGCGCGATCTTCGATCCACCGGTCAATCCCCGGTGGCAAATCAAACCCGGGACCATAGGGCAGTTCCCATGTCGGGCCGTCACCGCGTGGTAGATTGACGGTCAGAAACGCGTCGTCCATGTGCGAAAAGTTGTGCACGATCTTCTCTTCTGAAAACAAAGAGTTCACGGCCATCAGGCGTTGGATTTCTTCGCGTTTCCAGAAGCCGACGACAAGCGCCGCCAATGCCAGCGTCAACACTATACGCAGCATCCATTTGAGCATAGTTCTCATACGACGCCTCCTTTTGTCGCTGGTATTGGACCTAGGTCCGGCACATTGTGCAATTGCTACGTTGCGGAATGCTTATTTGAATTTATCCAGTAACCTCTGCATGGCCGAGCGCTCATCCGGTGCAGTATTCGTTTCTACAGGGGCTTTGAGATGCGCTTCAGATTTGGGCGGCTGTTTCGACGACCGGGACGGAACTGTGCGCAAAGCAACCGCATTCATGAATTTCCCGCTCTCATCATCAGCAAGATGATGAGCGCCGTCCGAAACTCCGCGCAGAACGTCATCCAGCCAATCAGCATCAGCCTTCGCAAAATCACTTAGAACATAGGGTGAGACCATTTCTTTCCGGCCCGGATGCCCGATCCCCAGGCGCACACGATCATAGGCCGGGCTGATATGTTCGTGGATAGACCGCAGCCCATTGTGGCCTGCGTGGCCACCACCGGCCTTTGCGCGTACTTTTCCTGGGGCCAGATCCAGCTCATCATGGAATACAGTCACATCAGTCGAGTCGAGCTTGTAGAACCTCATCGCCTCACCGACCGACTGTCCTGACCGGTTCATGAAGGTTTGCGGCTTGAGCAGAAGAACTTTCCGGCCACCCAGACGACCTTCGGCAATTTCTGCCTGAAACTTGGATTTCCATGGACCAAACCCGTGATCTTGTGCAATCCGCTCCAGCGCCATGAAGCCGATATTGTGCCGGTTGCGGGCGTATTTTGATCCCGGATTCCCTAACCCGACAAACAGTTTCATCGCTGTGCCCTTCGCTGTTCCGCATGGTGCCCTAGTTGCACAGATTGGCTGAGGTTTGCCAGCCCTGTACAGTCAAAAGAAAAACGGGGCTCCGATGGAACCCCGTTTCAAATCCGGATAGTCCCCAGATTTATTCTTCAGCTTCGTCCTGGCCGATGATTTCAACTTCATCTGCAGCGACTTCACCCTCTTCACCCTCTTCATCATCGCTGGTCGCCAGACCAGTGGGTGCCGAGACGTTGGCGATCACGAAGTCACGGTCGATGGTCGGCTTAGTGCCGCCCGGCAGATCAACCGACGAGATGGTTGCAACGTCGTTGATTTCCATGCCGGTCAGATCAACTGTGATCTTTTCGGGGATTTCACCGGCCGTACACATCAGTTCGACCTCAGGGCGGACAACAGTCAGAACGCCGCCCTTCTTGATGCCTGGTGCCTCTTCCTCGTTGATGAACTCAACAGGGATGTACAGCGCGATCTTGGTGGTCCGACGCAGGCGCATCAGGTCCAGGTGGGTCGGTAGGTCTTTGACAACGTCACGCTGAACGTCGCGGCAGATGACGCGGACGTCTTCGTGGCCTTCGACTTTCAGGTTCCAGAGGGTCGACTTGAACCGGCCTGCTTTCAGACGCTTGAACAGTACGTTGAACGGAATCTGAATCGGCAACGGGTCTTTATCGCCACCAAAAACAATGCCCGGAACCATGCCGTCGCGGCGTGCCTGACGAGCGGCGCCCTTGCCTGTCCCCGTCCGTTCCAGAGCTTCGAGATCAGGAATCTCTCCAGCCATGATAATTCTCCAATGTTAGGGCGGGCATCCTCCAAGGCTGTATGCCCGCGTGAAGCCGCGTCCTTAGCCTGATTCATTGGCGTTGGAAAGGGGTTTTTATAGCGCAGGCTATGTGCGAGGCTCTGCCTCGCGCTCCGAGGTATTTGTAGCCAGATGAAGGGTGGATCCTCTGCTTCATCTGGCTACAAATACCTCGGGGGAGACGCCCCATGGGCGGCGGGGGCAGCGCCCCCTTTTTTGGGGTTATTCGAGGATCAGGTTTGCCAGCGGCCGCCGAAGTCTTTCGGGACCAGAAGATTATGGCGCCCAAGATCGGCTACGTTGCGCTCACCACAGAGTGCCATCGTTGTGTCTAGCTCTTTCTGGATCACGTCCAGTGCTGTTGTCACGCCTTTCTGACCCATGGCCCCAAGCCCGTAAACAAACGCGCGGCCAATAAAGGTGCCCTTGGCACCAAGGGCCAATGCCTTCAAAACGTCCTGACCCGAGCGGATGCCGCTGTCGAGATGAACCTCGATGTCACTTCCGACCGCGTCCATGATCTCGGGCAGGACCCGGATCGAGCTGAGCGCGCCGTCCAACTGTCGGCCACCGTGGTTGGAAACAACGATAGCATCCGCGCCCAGCTTGGCTGCCATCTTTGCGTCTTCAGCGTCCAGAATACCTTTAAGGATAACTTTGCCGCCCCATTGGTCCATCAGCTTTTCGACCTTGCCCCAGTCCAGGCTGGGATCGAATTGTTCGGCCGTCCACGTGCCAAGTGATCTTGTGTCGGTGATACTGTCGACATGGCCAACGATATTTCCGAACTCGCGCCGTTTGGCCCCTAGCATTTCGATGCCCCAGGCCCATTTTGTCATCAGGTTTGCCACGGTTTTCGGTGTCAGTTTGGGCGGGGCAGAGAGGCCGTTTTTCAGGTCCTTGTGCCGCTGACCCAGAATTTGCAGGTCAAGTGTGATGACAAGGGCCGAGCATTTCGCATCCTTTGCGCGCTGGATCAGCCGTCCGACATAGTCCTGATCCTTCATTGTATAAAGTTGGAACCAGAACGGTGCCGAGGTGTTTTCTGCCACGTCCTCGATCGAGTTGATCGACATGGTGGACAGAGTGAAAGGAACACCGAACTCTTCTGCGGCTTTGGCGGCCTTGATCTCTCCATCCGCGTGCTGCATTCCCGTAAGACCCACCGGAGCCAATGCAACCGGCATCGACACGTCTTGCCCGATCATCTGCGAAGCGGTCGATCGCCCGGTCATATTAACGGCAACCCGCTGACGCAGGCGGATCTCTTCAAAATCTGACGTGTTCTCGCGGAAGGTTTGTTCAGTCCAACTGCCGCTTTCCGCATAGTCATAAAACATGCGCGGAACGCGGCGCTCGTAAATCCGTTTAAGGTCTTCGATATTTGTTATGACAGGCATTGATCAGGCTTTCGCAAGATTGGTTAAAATTATTTACCAATTATGACGGCATTCTGCAATGCCCAGCTTTTGCAGTGCAGTCCGGTGTTGCCAACAACAAAAAACCGCAGCAGTCAAAGTGCCTGCCGCGGTGATTTGTGAGCTGAGAGTGCCCCGAGCGTTCAGGCAGAATGAGCGCCATCCGACAGGGTTTTGACAAAGTCCAGCACCTCGGGCACTGACTTTCCAGATGCAATCTGGCTGACAATCGCCGACCCGACAACTGCCCCATCTGATACGCTGGCGATGTTGCGAGACTTTTCTGGCGAGTTGATCCCGAATCCGACGATTACCGGCAGATCGGTTGCGGCTTTGATCCGCGCAACCTCGGGGCCGACATCGGTTGCCTGCGCCTCTGCGGCACCGGTGATGCCGGTAATCGACACGTAATACACAAAGCCGGAGGTGTTTTGCAGTACGCGGGGCAGGCGGTTGTTATCGGTCGTTGGGGTTGCCAGTCGGATAAAGTTCAACCCGGCAGCCTGTGCCGGCAGGCACAGTTCATCATCTTCTTCGGGTGGCAGGTCTACAACAATCAGGCCGTCGATCCCGGCGGCCTTTGCATCAGTCAGAAAGTTTTCGACACCCCGGCTATATATTGGGTTGTAATACCCCATCAGAACGATTGGTGTGGAGTCATCGGTTTCGCGGAAGGCGCGCGCCAGATCCAGCGTGCGCTGCAACGTCATCCCGCCCTCCAATGCCCTTTGGCCCGCGGCCTGAATAGTGGGACCATCCGCCATGGGATCGGTAAAGGGCAGGCCTAATTCGATCACATCCACACCGGCCCCGGGCAGACCTTTTACAACCTCAAGCGACTTATCATAGTCAGGATCACCGGCCATGACATATGCTACAAATGCCTTTTTGCCTTGTTCTTTCAGGGCGGCGAATTTGGCGTCGATACGGGTCATCGGAAGTCCTTGCATTCAGGTTTGGACCTGATGTGCAGAAACTTTCGCTGAAAATCAATCCCGCTTGGCAGATCACTGATCAGAACGCGTAGTGATACCGCAGCAAAAGAGCATTCACGCCTGGGTTATCTTCCTGCGTACTGGCGTTGGATTTATGCGTGATCGCGACCGACAATTTGTTTCCGTTGTCCAAGGCGTATCCAAGACCCAAGAGGCTGCGAATCTGAAAGCTGCCACCTAGATCATATTGTGAACTACCTTCATTATAGTAACCCGGCATGACGCTGCCTTCTATGAACCACCGGTCAGCAAACGAATAAAGACCGATCAGTCCGGCACCGACATGTGTGTTGCCCTCGGTATCAACCGACAAGGCCCCGCCCCATGTGGCGCTGAAGCGGGTTGCTTCGTGAAACGGGCGATGCTGATACTCTAGGGAAAAAATTGCCTGATCTTCACCATCACTGTTGGCGTAGTCCGCATAGCCTGCTCCGAAGATGATGGATTGAGCCTGCGCAGCCGTGGCGGCCGTCAGGGCGAAAGCCAGAATAACAAGAAGTTTCATCGTACCTACTTTGTCCGTCGTTTTTTAAGTCTTATTTTAATACGGAATTCTAAGTGCACGAATTCAATGGGGGCAAGAACACAATAAGATGCCATTTTTGTGATGTGGCAGAATGGACTCGCAAGGGAGGGGGCGGCGCTACGCCTTGCGCATTGCCCCGGACCTGCCTAGAAGCGGCGTTCGAATGGTATCAGGAGGCCGTTATGGGCTTTAAAATGGGAATTGTGGGTTTGCCGAATGTGGGCAAGTCGACCCTCTTCAATGCGCTGACAAAAACTGCAGCCGCGCAGGCCGCGAATTTCCCGTTTTGTACGATCGAACCCAATGTTGGTGATGTCGCCGTTCCTGACGATCGGTTGGACAAGCTGGCAGCGATTGCTTCTTCAAAACAGATTATTCCAACGCGTATGACATTTGTGGACATTGCGGGCCTGGTCAAAGGCGCCTCGAAAGGTGAAGGGCTGGGGAACCAGTTTCTCGCCAATATTCGCGAAACCGACGCGATTGCCCATGTGCTGCGTTGTTTCGAGGATGGTGACGTGACCCACGTGGATGGTCGCGTCGATCCCGTGGCCGATGCCGATACCATCGAAACCGAGCTGATGCTGGCCGATCTTGAAAGTATCGAAAAGCGTCGTGCCAATCTGGTGCGCAAGCTGAAGGGGAACGACAAAGAAGCTCAGCAGCAGGACCGATTGCTGACCGTCGCGCAAGAGATGCTGGAAAGCGGCAAACCCGCACGGCTGGTCGAGGTGTCTGAAGAAGATGCCAAGGCGTGGAAGATGCTGCAATTGCTGACCACCAAGCCGGTGCTCTATGTCTGCAATGTGTCCGAGGAGGAGGCGGCAGAGGGTAACGAATACTCGGCGAAAGTCGCCGAGATGGCTGCAGCACAGGGCAATGCCCACGTCATCATCAGCGCCAAGATCGAAGAAGAGATCAGCCTGTTGGAAGACGACGAGGCGCAGATGTTTCTTGAGGAAATGGGGTTGGAGGAACCCGGTCTCGATCGTCTGATCCGCGCCGGGTATGACCTGCTGAAGCTGGAGACCTACTTCACCGTCGGCCCGAAAGAGGCCCGCGCCTGGACCATCCGCACCGGCACCGCCGCCCCTCAGGCTGCCGGTGTGATCCACGGTGATTTCGAAAAGGGCTTCATCCGCGCCGAGACCATCGCCTATGACGACTACATTTCCGCCGATGGCGAGCAGGGCGCGAAAGAGGCTGGTAAAATGCGAGCTGAAGGAAAGGGCTATATCGTCAAAGACGGCGATGTGATGCATTTTTTGTTTAATACGTGAGCCGACGGGCGAGGCTTTGCGCCAGTTGTTCTGAGATAAGTTTGCGCGTCACCGGTATGTTTCATAGCCACGTCGAGAAAGGCTTCGAATTCTATTGCCGTCGGCTCTTTAGGTTGTTGAGTTGATGCCTGAATTCTGGTGAATTTGTTGACGCATGGTATTTATATAATCAAACAATCAGTAGGTTTTTATGCGTTTCATTTCTCTGATATCGCTGCTGTTCTCAATCGTTATCGGATCGTTGGCATACGCTGAAACAGCAGAAATCGATGATTGGTTGGAAATGTCGGATGCCTGTGAAACAATCGTCTTTGCTCAAGACGCCTCTGTTTTCGACGACCTTGAACCTGCTGATCCACTTGTGAATGTTCGCGGTCTGCACGAAGTGTCCGTCTTCAACCCGAATTCATCTTTGGTCGCGAGTGCGGTATCGTCCCAAGGAACCTGGTTCTTGTGTGGCATTGCGGCAAATCCCCCGTTGCAGACACGCCTTGCCGGTTCACTCATTCAGGCTTGGTCGGAAACACAACGCCAAATAACGCAATCCGTCGAGAGCAAATTGATCGACATTGACGATGGAGTAACTTTCAACCCGGTCAGAATACGCTGCGGAGAAGGGGGGCGTCTGATTGTGGTACGGGCGTTCAAACACGAAAATGGAGAATTTCGCTTGGGGGTCGTGAATAGCCTGCCGTCGTCAATTGAAAACCCCTGTGTGAACTAGAATCGTTCCCGCTGGGGGCGCCATATCAGAGCGAGACAACCCCAAAATGATCGAAATCCGCGACCTTCAACTTCTCAGCGCCCTCGCGCGGCATCGGCATTTTGCTAAGGCGGCTGAAGAGTGTGGAATATCGCAGCCTGCATTCTCGATGCGGATACGCAATCTTGAGGACCGGCTGGGTGTCTCGATCGTCCGTCGTGCCAACCGGTTCCAAGGCCTGACCGAAGAGGGGGAAATGATTGTCCTGCGGGCGCGTCGTATCTTGGATGATACCAAGGCGCTTGAACAACAGGTTCAGGCTGCAAAAGGTGAGATTACAGGGACACTGATCCTTGGGGTGATCCCGACGGCGATTGCCTTCACCGGGCGTTTGATCAAACGCTTACGTGACAGCCATCCACGTATCATCACGCGGATCGAAACCATGTCAGCAACGGCCATCCAACACCGGCTGGACGAGGGCAGTCTGGACGCGGGTATTACCTATGGTGACAGCATCGGCACTGATTTGCGGCAGGTGCAGCCCTTGTATGAGGAAACCTATGTTCTGCTGATCCCATCTCATATGACCGAGGAAACCGATCCGATCCCTTGGGCGCGTGTCGCAGAATTCCCGCTTAGCCTACTGGAGCCGCAGATGCAGAATCGCCGCATACTTGATCGGATATTTTCGGACCTCGGGCTACATCCGGACGTGGTTGCGGAAACCAGTGGGTTTACCGCCTCGATGGTGATGGCGCGCGAGGGGCTTGCGGCGACGGTTGTGCCCCGGGTTCTAATCCACGCGCTAGGGGATCTGAAAGGAACGAAGGTTCTGCCGCTGGTCGATCCTGTTGTCAGCAAGCCAATTTGTCTGGCCTCTTTGACCCGTGATCCGGAATTGCCGACAGTAGAAGCGTTGCGGGGGGTTGTGACGTCTTTCGTGTGATAAGCTACCGTTATCGTGCGATTGGATTTGTCAATTTGACGATATGCTGATCTGATGACACTGGGAACCCCAATCGGAGGGCATCATGGCACCATTAGATACCAAGCAATCGGGCGCACCCAAGGGCGTCTGGAAGTCAGGTAAAGGCAAGGGGCGGCATACGCCCAAGGGCCGTCAGTTCACGGATGAGGCGCAGGCCGAAATTGCGCGCCTGCTGGGTGATCGCCCGCGCCGCCGCGACTTGCTGATCGAATTCCTGCATTTGATTCAAGATGAACAGGGCCATATCAGCGCCGATCACATTGCCGCATTGGCGGTTGAGATGCGGATCGGTCAGGCGGAAATCTATGAGACCGCCACATTCTATGCCCATTTTGATGTGGTCAAAGAGGATGAGACGCCTCCGCCTGCCTTGACCATCCGGGTGTGCGATTCACTGTCCTGCGAGTTGGCTGGTGCCCAACAGTTGCAAAAGGCTCTGGAAGACGGGCTTGATGCATCACAAGTGCGTGTCCTTCGGGCGCCCTGCATGGGCCGCTGTGATACCGCGCCTGTGCTTGAGATCGGTCACAATCATATCGACCATGCGACCCCTGAAAAGGTGCAGGCCGCGATTGCCGCCGATGATACCCACGCGCATTTGCCTGACTATGAAACCTTTGCCGCCTTCTCGGCAAACGGCGGCTACGCCAAGCTGAAAGAGCTGCGAGAAAGCGGCGATTGGGAAAAGGTGCAAGAAGACGTCTTGTCCTCGGGCCTGCGCGGTCTGGGTGGTGCGGGTTTCCCGTCCGGCAAGAAATGGGGCTTTGTTCGCATGAATGAAGGCCCGCGCTATCTGGCCGTGAATGGCGATGAAGGTGAGCCCGGTACGTTCAAAGACCGCTATTATCTTGAGCGCACACCGCATGTATTCCTTGAGGGTATGCTGATCGCTGCCTGGGCGGTCGAGGCCGAGACCTGCTTTATCTATATGCGCGACGAATACCCGGCGGTGCTGGAGATTCTGCGCCGTGAAATCGCAGCGCTGGAAGACGCCGGGATTGTTGAACCGGGATATATCGACCTCCGCCGAGGCGCAGGTGCTTACATCTGTGGTGAAGAATCCGCGATGATTGAATCAATCGAAGGTAAAAAGGGCCTGCCGCGTCACCGTCCTCCGTTCGTGGCTCAGGTTGGGGTCTTTAACCACCCGACCTTGGTGCACAATGTCGAGACACTGTGTTGGGTGTCCAAGATTTGTCGCGAGGGGCCAGAGTGCCTTAACAGCACGGAAAAGAATGGCCGCAAGGGTCTGCGCAGCTATTCAGTCTCGGGTCGGGTCGCGAAGCCAGGCGTTTACCTGTTGCCCGCGGGTTCGACCATTCTGGACGTGATCGATGCCGCTGGAGGCATGGCCGAAGGGCAGACCTTTAAGGCGTATCAGCCGGGTGGTCCGTCTTCGGGTCTGCTGCCTGCGTCGATGGACGATATTCCGCTGGATTTCGACACGCTGCAACCGCATGGCACCTTCATCGGCTCTGCCGCTGTGGTGGTTCTGTCCGATCAGGACACCGCCCGCGATGCAGCGCTGAACATGTTGCGGTTCTTCGAGGATGAAAGCTGCGGTCAGTGCACGCCGTGCCGTGCAGGTTGCGAAAAGGCGGTGAAGCTGATGCAGGCCGACAAGTGGGATCAGGACCTGCTGGAAGATCTGTGTCAGGTCATGGGCGATGCGTCGATCTGCGGTTTGGGGCAGGCCGCCCCGAACCCGATCCGCCTGGTCATGAAACACTTCGCTGACGAAATCTGAGGGAGACAGAGCCATGCTGGATGCAAGCACAACCAAGACCGTCACCTTCAACCTGAATGGCGATGACGTTACCGTGCCCGAGGGCACCACGATCTGGGACGCGGCCAATGGCCAGGGCCTGATCATTCCGCACCTTTGCCACAAACCGGCACCGGGTTATGCCCCGGACGGTAACTGCCGCGCCTGTATGGTCGAGGTGGAAGGCGAGCGCACTTTGGTTGCCTCGTGTATCCGCCCTGCAGCAGAGGGCATGGTCGTGAAAACCGACACCGACCGCGCCGAGAAATCGCGCGCAATGGTGATGGAATTGCTGGTGGCCGATCAGCCCGAGGAGGCGCACGACACATCCAGCCACTTCTGGGACATGGCGAAGCTGAATGATGTCAGCGACAGCCGTTTTCCGGCGAAAGAGGCCGAGAAAATCCCGCTGCTTGATGACAGCCATATTGCGATGCGCGTCAATCTGGATGCCTGTATCAACTGCAACCTCTGCGTTCGTGCCTGCCGCGATGTGCAGGTGAACGATGTGATCGGCATGGCCGGTCGCGGGCATACCGCGCAGGTGGTGTTCGACCAGAATGATCCGATGGGAGCGTCCACTTGTGTGGCCTGTGGTGAATGCGTTCAGGCATGCCCGACTGGCGCGCTGATGCCCGCCACGGTGCTGGATGACCAGCAGAAGGGCGACAGCAAAGACTACGACTCTGAGACCGAAAGCGTCTGCCCGTTCTGCGGTGTGGGCTGCAAGGTCTCGCTGAAGGTCAAGGACGGCAAGGTCAAATATGTCGAGGGTATCAACGGCCCCGCCAACGAAGGCCGTCTTTGTGTCAAAGGCCGCTTCGGGTTCGACTATATCCACCACCCGCATCGTTTGACCAAGCCGTTGATCCGGCGTGAAGACGCTCCGACCAAGGGTTTGAACGTCGATCCGGGCAATCTGGAAACCCATTTCCGCGAAGCGACATGGGAAGAGGCGATGGATTTGGCCGCCACAAAGCTGATGGCCCTGCGTGAGGATGACCCGCGCAATGTGGCGGGCTTTGGTTCGGCCAAATGCACCAACGAAGAAGCATATCTGTTCCAGAAATTCATTCGGCAGGGATTCCGCCACAACAATGTCGATCACTGTACGCGCCTTTGCCATGCATCGTCCGTGGCGGCTTTGATCGAGAACGTCGGTTCAGGTGCAGTGACCGCGACCTTCAATGAGGTCGAAAACTCGGACGTGGTCATCATCATCGGGGCCAACCCGATCGAAAACCATCCCGTTGCTGCGACCTACTTTAAGCAATTTACAAAACGCGGCGGCAAGTTGATCGTGATGGATCCGCGCGGTGTTGGCATGCGCAAGTTTGCCGATGAAATGCTGCAATTCCGTCCGGGTGCTGATGTCTCGATGCTCAACGCGATTATGAACGTGATCGTGGAAGAGGAGCTTTACGACAGCCAGTACATCCACCGTTGGACCGAGAACTGGGAGGCCGAAAAAGAACACCTGCGTGCCTTCACGCCCGAGGCGATGGCGCCAATCTGCGGCATCGAACCGGATCAGCTGCGCCGTGTCGCACGTACCTTTGCCCAGGCCAAGGCCGGTCTGATCTTCTGGGGCATGGGCGTCAGCCAGCATATTCACGGCACCGACAACTCGCGCTGCCTGATCTCGCTGGCCCTGATGACTGGCAATGTCGGTAAACCCGGTGCAGGTTTGCACCCGCTGCGCGGTCAGAACAACGTGCAGGGTGCGTCCGATGCAGGTCTGATCCCGATGTTCTTGCCGGACTACAAGACTGTCACGGATGACAATATACGGGCGCAGTTCACAGATGTCTGGGGGTCCGAGGATTTCTCGAATGAGAAAGGGCTGACCGTTACCGAGATCATCGATCAAGCGTATCAAGGCAATATCAAGGGCATGTATATCCAGGGTGAAAACCCGGCCATGTCCGACCCCGATGTTGGTCACGCGCGTGAGGCGCTTGCCAAGCTTGAGCTGATGATCGTGCAGGATATCTTCCTGACCGAGACGGCGAACTATGCCGATATCATCCTGCCTGCATCGGCGCTCTATGAAAAGAACGGCACCGTGTCGAATACCAACCGTCAGGTGCAGCGCGTGCGCCCTGCTGTTACACCTCCGGGTGAGGCGCGTGAGGATTGGAAGATCACTGTCGAACTGGCGCAGCGTATCGGGTTGAATTGGGATTACACGGATGTATCTCAGGTGTTCAACGAGATGAAGCTGACGATGGAGTCACTTGACAACATCACGTGGGAGCGTCTTGAAACCGAGACGATCACATACCCGTCTTTATCCGAAACGGATCCGGGCCAGTCTATCGTGTTCGGAGATGGTTTCCCGCGTACGGATGGCAGGGCGAAATTCACCCCGGCCAGTGTCATCCCGCCGGATGAGGCGCCGGATGACGAATATCCGATGATCGCCACCACGGGTCGTCAGTTAGAGCATTGGCACACAGGTTCGATGACCCGCCGTGCGACTGTTCTGGATGCTGTTGAGCCTGAGGCGAACTGTTCCATGAATCCCCGAACGCTCAAGCTGATGGGGATCGAGCCGGGTGAGATGATCCGGCTGACCACACGCCGCGGTTCGATCAAAATCATGGTGCGAGCCGACCGGGCGATTGCCGAAGATATGGTGTTCATCCCGTTCGCCTATGTCGAGGCGGCGGCGAACATCCTGACCAACTCGGCCATCGATCCTTATGGCAAAATTCCCGAATTCAAGTTTTCGGCCATTCGGGTCGACAAGATCGACGACGCCATCGCGGCGGAATAAGCCGATTACATCGGAAACAGGGCGGTTCTTTGGAACCGCCCTTTTTTCTGATCAATAATCCCGTTCGAAGAAGATACCCAGGCCCGTTTCACCCCGGCCATCGACGGTGCCGCGAACCGTGAAACTGTCCGTTACGTCGAGGTTCAGATTCACTTCGGTGTCACCTTCGGTGTTAACGGTGAAATCGGTGTAGAGATTGTCACTTAAGTAAGCCCCCGCGCCAAGGCTGCCCCCGCCGCCTTCAGTTGCGCCCAGATCGACGGTATCAAGACCCGTGGCCTCGCGTACGCCCTTGGTTGCGTCCCCGCCCGCGCCGCTAAGCTGGGCAAGAGAGGCCGCCATTTGGGCGATAACGAAAGGCGATAACTCGGAGAAACGGTTGCCAAATAAAAGCATGGCCAGCGCTTCTTCGGTTGGGCGTTCCGGGTCAGAGAACACGTTGACCTCGGGCGAATCCAATGGTCCTGCAATCTCGATTGTTGCAGTACCGTCCGAGGTGCTGGAGGAAGATTCGAATTCGATATAGGGGGTCAGGTCGCCTTGAAGGGTAACCAGACCTTTGGTCAGGGCAAGGCGTCGACCCAGAATATCGATGTTGCCTCGGATAAGTTCGATCTGGCCCGATGGAACGACGGATGTCGTAGAGCCGCCGATCTGTATGCGACCGCCCAATTCGGCATTCACACCGCGCCCGCGCACAAAGACAGCCTTGGGCGCAAGCAGGCCGATATCCAATGACATGCGGGAGTTGCTTTTGGCTTTGTCTTCGGTTTCGACCAGATTGGCCCGTTCCCGCGTAACGAAACCGGCACGGCTTTCATTGAGATGGTCGATCGTGGGGATCGGGGCCGCACCGACCGCACCTGCAGCGGCGGCGAGGTTGATATTGGTTTCGCCAAAATTGATCTGCCCGGCCAACGCGCTGTTTCCAGCCAAAGCTCCGGTCAGGGCGATCTGACCATTCAATGTGGTTTCGTACAGCAGCTTATCGGTCAGCACGAGATTGTTGAGCGCCGTGGTGATCTGCGTATTGAAAGGCGGGGTCAGATCGATCGGGCCGTTGACGGTGAAGCCTCCACCAGCACGCAAACCGCCCTGCAATGCAATCGTGGCGCGGCTTTGAGCGATGTTAACCGAGCCTCCGATGTCGGTGATGGTCTGTCCCACCTCTGGCAGCGCCATCGATGCGCCTGATGTCGATATCGATCCGCTGAGCGCGTTCAACGCGGGTGCCCCTTTTAGGGCAAGATCAAAGCGGGCCGTGCCCGCCAGATTGTTGGGTGAGATAAAGGTGTTGGCGATGCCGATATTGACGCCACCTTGCATCTTCAGGTCCGCCTGGCCGCTGCTTTCGTCAAAAGTACCAGCGACAGTTGTATTGATCTGGGCGGGGCCGTCTGCTTTGGCATCAATTGTCCACGTACCAGCGTCGCGTCGCGCGGTTCCGCTGGCCGAGACGGTCCCTGGGAAATCCGGAACCAAGCGTTCAAGTTTGTTCAGGCGGGCCTCAAATTCGAGATCGGCGATACCACTGGTCTCAACGGATCCGCTAAGATTTGCGTAGGAGCTGTCAGGGCCCTGCAAGCGGGCATTGCCTTCCAATCCAGATGCGGTTGGGGCGACATTTCCATCCAGTTTGAGGGGTCCGGAAAGTGTAGAGGAAAGACGCCCGATGTCGTCCAGCATGGCCGAGAAATCAAGGCCGCCAGCATCGCGGTCCAGTCGCCCCGATGCATCTGCCGTCAGTGCGGTTCCCTGCAAACGGAATGTGCGGATATTCAGCCCCTGATCATCATTGGCCGCATCCACATCAAACGTGGTTCTTCCCTGCACCAGTGCATCGACAGCCTGGATGCCTGTTCCAAGGTCATCTGCGCTCAGCTTGCCAATGATATCGAATGTCTTGCTTGCTTGTGCCGCGCGGCCGGTAATATCTGCATTGATCGATCCGGCCAGATCGCGCCCTGCGAGGCCTGAGAATAAAGACAGGTCGGGCGCGTTCACCTTGGCGCTTCCATCCACGGCGATGTTGCCGGTCGGGTCATCAATGGTTGCGCCGATCTCGGCAGTCAGGGCTGCGTTTTTGATTGTCGCACTTCGGATGGTAATCTGATCACCCGAATGCGCGCCGTCCAGATTGATCGATGTCCGGCCTTTCAGCAACGGATCAAATTCGCTCATGCCAGTCTGGATATTTGTACCGATCACACTGGCTTGACCGTCGAACTCGAGCGTTTGCACAGTGCCTTTGCCATCCAGCCGGGCCTGCAAAGTTCCGGCCAGATCCCGTTTGGCGATACCGGAAAAAACTGCCAGATCGGGGGCGTTGACGCTGGCCTGACCGTCAATTGTCAGATTGCCATTGGGGGTTGTGACTGTGCCGCTGGCTTGCGCGCTCAGCGCGTCGCCGTCGATGGTGAACGCGCGAATGGACAGACCATCGGTGCCGCGTTCGGCGTCCAGCACGATCTCGGTCTCGCCAGTAATCAACGGATCGATGTCATCGCGCCCGGTTACCAGATCGCGCCCGTTCACTGTGACCTTGCCGTCAAAGCTGCGCTCCAGCGGTGAGCCCTTGCCCTTGATCTGGATCGAGGCTGCGCCGCCAAGTTGAAGCTGGGCCAGATCAGAAAACCGCGACAGGTCCGTTGCCTGCAGTAGGGCCGAGCCATCAACCTGCAAACCGCTTGCAAGCCCACTGATAAGCGCATCGGCATCAAGGGTGTAATCGCTGCCAACCACTTCGAAGTCGTTCAGTTGCAATGACTGGTCGCTGCCATAGTCGAACTTTCCATCCAGCGTGATCTGATCACCGACGGCTGCGTTCAATGCCGTGTCCGTCAGATCGATACCATCCAGTACGGCCTGCAGATCACCACCGATCGACAATCCATCAGTCTGATCCAGCGTGCCTTGCCCGCTGATCCGGGCATGATCAAGATTCAGGTTGGGGGTCTCAACTTTGTTGGTTGTCAGGTTCAGGTCCCAGAGATTGCCATTCGCGGTATTGTACAAGGCCGAAATCTGCGCCGCACCGATGGCCGTATCGCCACCGCTGACGGGAAGAACAACTTTGTCACCATCCGGTGGCGTGATGCGGCCTTGCAGGGCGACCAGTTCCAACACACCGCCCGAGGCAAGGCTCACCTCGCTCTTAAGCTCCAGCGCTTCTGAGGTCAGTTCGATATCCGAAATATCCAGCGCACCGTCAGGATAGGTTCGCCCGTCGACGTAAATCCGTGTGTCAGTGCCAAAGAACGTGTCCATCTCTTTGGCTAGAAACGGCGTCAGATCACCTCCGACATCTGCGGTAAAGGCGATGCCGTCTGATGCGGTGCCGTTTTCCTCGGCGGTGCGCAGCCGGACCTGGCCGGACACCCGAATCTGCTGATCACTGCTCAGCCCGATATCCGCATTGAAATCCGTTACCGGGCCTGAGCCTTTGGCCGTCAGCTCAAGTGGTGGGGCATCGGGAATGGACAAGGCCGTTGCGATCAACCCACCCGAGGCTTCGGCGACAGTCAGGTCCAGATCAATCTGACGACTGTTGTTTTGAAATCCTGCTTTGAGGTCAATCGTGTCCCCCGCGCGATCCAACCGGTCGATATCCAACAAAGTATCCAGCGTGCCGTCTGCCAAAGACAGGTTCCCATTCACGGCAAGGTTGGCAGCGACGCCGATCAGGGGCTCACCCAGCGACAGGTCATCGATCCGAAGCTCTCCGATTTCGATGGAAACCGGAAGCTCAGGAAGCTGAAAGGGTTGGGTTTCGGCTGAGGGGGGCGGCGTATCCTTGGTTGTCGTGCCCGGCGCGCGGGCGATGTCGATTTCCTGCGCGGACAGCGTGTTGACCGAGAACCGACCACGCAGCAGCGCCAGCCTGTTCCAATCCAGCTCGGCATTCTTGACAGTAAGCCAGACGCCTTCGTCATCGGCGACGGTGATTTCCTGAATTGTAGCGCGCGAACTCAGGGCACCTTCCAGACCGATCACCCGGACATTCTGATCATCGCCCGACAAGGTATCTTGCAGGAACTGTTCGATCATGCTGCCGCCCTCGTCCTGAGCGGTTGCTGCGACGGGCACAGTGATCGCCGCTGAACTCAGCAATAGGGGATATATAATGCGACGCATCAAAAGGCCTGCCCGATCCCAAGGTAGAATTGCAGCCCGTCCCCTGTATCGCCCTGAACCGGTACAGCCAAGTCAAAGCGCAAGGGGCCGAAGCCACCCAGATCATACCGAATGCCAAGCCCCGCGCCAGAATGCTCTTCCGCGCCACTGCCTATGAATGAAGACGTGTCGACCACACCATAATCGTAGAATCCAACCAATGAGATTGTGTCGGTGACCTTTCCGCGTACTTCAGCCGACAATCCCAGGAAGGACTTGCCACCTGCGACACCATCTCCGACGGGAATGCCGAGACTTTCAAAAGGCTGTCCGCGTACGGTTCCCGCGCCACCCGAGAAGAACAGAAAGTCAGGGGTAACGCCGTCTGGTGGTGGCCCAAGGACAGATCCCAGCTGAACACGTCCGGCCAGCACCAGCCGGCCACCTGTGCCCAGATCGTTATAGGCGCGCCCGTCGAAGAACATCCTCAGCCCGGTATCCGTGCCGGAAAGCCCGACAAAAGGCATCACCTGCGAATCTAGATAATATCCCCGGGTAGCGCTAACCTTGCTGTCCCGCTCATCCCATTCTGATCGGAAGGGCAGGATAAAGTATCGAAACTTGCGCCCATCACCATATGCATCATCTGCGTCCGACCATTGGAAACCGGCTGAGGCTTCGGCATAAAGCCGGTCCGAGAAGGTGCGGCGCGCACCATAGGCTAGCGAGGCGACCGAGACGTTATAGTTCTCGGTGTTGCGCCGTTCGAGAAGGGCGCTCCAGAAGGTATTGTCATCGGGGCCAAGCCGGTCAGGTTGATCCAGACGCAGGCCAATGCGGCCGTCGATATCCTCGGCCCCGCCTATGTTGCGGATGGCGGCTTCGAACCGTAGCCGCTCGGCCCGACGGAACACGTTCCGATGGGTCCATGTGGCGGTCACGTCTACCCCATCGCGCGAAGCGATCTCGGCGCCGAAGGTCAGTCGGCGCGGTGGCAGGTCTTCGAAAGTCGCGTCAAAATCCAGCGTGCCATCGGGGTTTGGCTCATCATGTTCCTTGAGCGAGACCGTGCTGAACGTGCCCGTGCGCCGCAGCCGGGTTCCAACCTTTTGCACCTGTTCCGGAGAGTAAACTTCACCCGAGGGGAACCCCGCTATTTTTTCGATCGACCTATGACGGACATTCGTATCGCCTTGGATGATCATCTTTCCGAACTGCAACCTTGGCCCTGGGGCCAGATCAATCGTGGCGTCCAACCGCGCCTGCGCGTGACGCGCGATCACTTTTTGATCTTCCACCTCTGCTTTGGCGTGGCCGGTGTTGCGCCAGCCCTGTACACCAGCAGAGGCTGCCTGTTGTATTGCCCCTGTCGTGGCAGTTTTGCCCGTGGCAAACTCTTCGGGCAATTCGGTGTCCGGCGCCAGCGGTTGTACGACTGCCGTCCCAAACTTGAACTTCCGTCCTGGTGTCACCAGAATCGTTGCCCGCTTGAACTGGGCAGGAACATTCAACGAGTTGATTTTCGCGGCTTCCTGCCCGTCCAGTTTGATGCTGACAACGGGGCTGAAATAGCCTTCGTCATACATGATCTGAACGATAGTGCGGTAATCGGAAAGAGCCGCGGATAGGATTTCCAGTGATGTATCCAACCCGCGCGATTCTGAGGTAAAGACTGATGAGGTCTCCTCCAGCCTATCCACCAGGTCTTCGGATGCACCAGGGGCGGACAGTGTGGTTTCCAGCGCAATTGCGAGATTGGGAGCAAGGGCAATCAGCGCGCCAAAAAGCCAGCATCTCAGAACGCCGCGCGGTCTGCTCCCTGTCATTGTCTGGCTCCAACTGCCCCAAGTCGAAATCGCTATGGCCGCGATACAAAAAGAATGCGGCTTGTTGAATTCATTTAGAGCATTTGGCAGCGCGAAGGGAAAGAACTAAACCAAGTTCAGACGCTTTTATTAACTAACCCACAGCCCAAATCACTACAGATCGGCATTCCGGAACCAACGGATGATCGCGACCCGATCTTCGGGTTCCATATAGGTGACGTTCGCGGGCGGCATGGCGTGGGTAACACCGGACTGCAGGTAGATCTGCTGTGCATTGCGCGCGATGTCGGCTTCGGTTTCTAGTAACACGCCTTTGGGTGCCCATCGGATGCCTTCCCAAACAGGCTCGCGTGCGTGGCACATGGAACAGCGGCCCAGCACGATGTCATGCGCTTCTTCAAACCCGTCAGCCGCCGCGAATTTTTGTTCATAGGGTGTCAATTGCTGTGCTTCGGCCTCTTCCAGCGGGTCGTGCAGCGAGGCGGTCGACAGCCACATGATGGTGATGAACAGCAACGCCGTCACCAGCCAGGTCCAGGTTGGATTACCTGCACGGGCGTGCAGCGTGTTGAAATAATGCCGGATTGTGACACCCATCAGAAAGACCAGCGCGGCAATGATCCAGTTGTATTCGGTGGCAAATGCCAGCGGGTAGTGGTTCGACAACATCAAGAACAAAACTGGCAAGGTCAGATAGTTGTTATGAGTCGAACGCAGCTTGGCGATTTTGCCGTATTTCGGATCAGGGGTGCGCCCATTCTTCAGGTCATCCACGACGATGCGCTGGTTTGGCATGATGATGAAGAACACATTTGCCGTCATGATCGTGGCGGTAAATGCGCCCAGATGCAGCATCATCGCGCGGCCAGTGAAGATTTGATTGTAGCCCCAGCCCATTACGACGAGCAGCACGAATAGCAGGACCATCAGCAGCGTCGGGCGTTCACCAAGGCCCGATTTGCACAGGTAGTCATAAATGAGCCAGCCAATGGTCAGCGAGGCCGCCGAGATCAGAATGCCCTGCCACAGCGCCAGATCAGCTTTCTGTGCATCAATCAGATAAAGTTCGCCCCCGACCCAGTAGACGATCATCAATAGTGCCGCGCCGCTCAGCCATGTTGCGTAGCTCTCCCATTTAAACCAGGTCAGATGGTCCGGCATCCGTTCTGGTGCGACCAGATATTTTTGGATGTGATAAAAGCCCCCGCCGTGGACCTGCCATTCTTCGCCGTCTGCAGGTCCGGGAATGTCGCGGTTCAATCCAAGGTCTAACGCTATGAAATAAAAGGATGATCCGATCCAGGCGATGGCCGTGATGACATGCAGCCAACGCACGGCAAATGCGATCCAGTCCCAGAACACGGCGAAGTCGTACATCGATTAGGTCTCCGATTGCTTGCTTGCCACACTAGGCAAACGGGCTTTTCTTCGGTATTCCCGTATATTGTCAAACTGTATCAAAAAAAACGATAAGATGTCCTATCTCGACAACATTCGCACCTTCGTCCGGGTTTATGATCTCGGCAGTATGTCTGCCGCAGGCCGTGATATGCGGATTTCGCCTGCGGTGACGTCGGCACGGATTTCGCAGCTAGAAGATCATCTGGGGGTGCGCCTGTTTCAGCGAACGACGCGCAACCTGACCCCAACCGAGCAGGGACGGGCGTTCTACCCCGGTGCGGTTGCGGTTCTGGATGCGGTTGATGAAGCCGAAGCACAGGTGACGCATTTGACAGAAGCGCCCCGCGGATCGCTGTTTGTAGCGGCACCATTGGGGGTTGGGCGCCGTTTGCTGGCGCCCCATGTGCCTGATTTTCTGTCAGAATATCCAGAAATCGATGTACGACTTAGGTTGACGGACCGATCCGTGGATCTGACCACCGAAGGGCTGGATCTGGCGTTCTTCATCGGTCAACCAGAGGATAGTACACTGCGCATCCGCAAGATCGCAGATTGCCAACGAGTGTTATGCGCTGCCCCCGACTATGTGAAACGTCAGGGGATGCCGGAAACCGGTTCTGATCTGATTTCAGGCAAGCATGAGTGCTTGAACCTGCGCTTTCCCGGAGCGACGGAGTTTCAGTGGATGCTGGAAACATCCGACGGGCCGAAACGGTTTGCAGTCTCGGGTCGCTATGAATGTGACGACGGCGACGTGCTGACCGATTGGGCGTTGTCCGGACAGGGTATCGCCATGAAGCCGGTCTTTGAGGTGTCGGATCACCTGAAAGCAGGGCGACTGATCCCGGTGGTGACACAAACGCCCCCGGTTCCGGTGCAAATGGCGTGTCTATATACCCATCGTCGCCATCAGGACCCCAAGGCCCGGTTGTTCATGGATTTCATGATCGACCGGATCGGTAAAGTCGTCCGAAGCACCGAAACCTGAATCTAACTGCCCCTGTAGGTCGAATAGCCGTAAGCGGACAAAAGCAAGGGTACATGGTAGTGCGCGTCTGCATCGGACATGCCAAAGCGGATTGGAACCTGATCCAGAAACAGGGGGTCATCCCCGTCCTGACCGGTTGCGCGCAGGTAATCTCCGGCGAAGAAGATCAGCTCATATGTGCCGGTCTTAAAGTCTTCCTGCGGTAGGATCGGGCTGTTGGTGCGACCGTCCGCGTTTGTTTCCATCTCAACCATTTTCCGGTGAGAATTTCCCGACACTTTATAAAGCGCAATTTTCAGCCCCTCGGCTGGGCAGCCGCGCGCGGTGTCCAGAACGTGAGTTGTCAGATAACCTGCCAAGGGTCTCTCCTTTGTGTTTCTTTTGATGTGCCACAGACTGTGCCAAACCGCAAAACGGTTGAAATCCCGAAAGAACCGGAAACAGTGTTCGGATTGATTTGATAATCAATGACACGTTTCTAAGGTAAAGCTGTCAAAACACCTAATTGGAATGGAATACATCATGCAGCCGCCTCGCTACCCCCGCGATATGATCGGATACGGAGCTAACCCGCCTGATGCCGCATGGCCGGGCGGCGCGAAAGTGGCGGTGCAGATCGTGTTGAACTACGAAGAGGGCGGCGAAAACTGCGTTCTGCACGGGGATGCCGCGTCCGAGGCGTTTTTGTCCGAGATTGTGGGGGCCGCACAATGGCCGGGTCAACGCCATTGGAACATGGAATCAATCTATGAATACGGTTCGCGTGCCGGGTTCTGGCGTCTTCACCGGCTTATGAAGGACCTGCCGATCACTGTGTATGGTGTGGCAACCGCGTTGGCGCGCTCGCCGGATCAGGTGGCGGCGATGAAATCCGCAGGGTGGGAGATTGCAAGCCACGGCCTGAAATGGGTTGAACACAAGGATATGCCTGCGGAAGAAGAACGCGCCCAGATCGCTGAGGCGATCCGCCTGCATTCCGAAGTGGTCGGGGATCGCCCGCGCGGCTGGTACACCGGGCGCTGCTCGGACAACACCGTGCGTCTGGTCGCCGAAGAAGGCGGCTTTGACTATGTCGCCGATACTTATGCAGATGATCTGCCCTATTGGATGCGAACCAATGGACGAGATCAGTTGATCGTACCGTATACGCTTGATTGTAACGACATGCGTTTTGCCACACCGCAGGGGTTCAACGCCGGGGATCAGTTCTATTCTTACCTGAAAGACAGTTTCGATGCGCTTTATGCAGAAGGCGAATGTGGTGCGCCCAAGATGCTTTCGATTGGTCTGCATTGCCGCCTGATCGGACGTCCAGGGCGCGTCATGGCACTGAAGAGATTTCTGGATTACGCGCGCGGGTTTTCTGATGTGTGGTTTGCGACGCGGCTGCAGATTGCACAACACTGGGCGCAAACGCATCCATCTGTTGCGCGCCCGCTGCCGTCGCAGATGGAACGTGACGAATTCGTTTCCACTTATGGCGGCATTTTCGAGCATTCGGAGTGGATCGCCGAACGTGCCTATGAACTTGAATTAGGCGCGGCGCATGACACAGCCGGCGGGCTGCACAACGCGCTTACGCGTATGTTCCGATCCGCCTCGGCCGAGGAACGGCTGGGCGTTCTGACAGCACACCCCGATCTTGCAGGCAAACTGGCGCAGGCCAAGCGATTGACACAAGAAAGCACAACTGAGCAGGCCTCGGCAGGGCTGGACGCGTTGACGGATGAGGAACGTGAAGCATTCACCGATCTGAATCAGCGCTACACAGATACATTCGGGTTCCCGTTCATCATCGCTGTGCGGGACTATGACAAGGCCTCGATCCTGCGTGCGTTTGAGCGGCGTATCGAACAGGATCGCGACACCGAATTCACCGAGGCCTGCCGACAGGTTGAAAGGATCGCCGAATTCCGACTGCGCGATGTGCTGCCATCATGACGCGGATCGTCGCAGAAACGATCTCGGCCGAAGCTTTTGCGCCTTTTGGCGATCTGATCGATATCACGGGCGCGCCCGATAAGATCATCAATCAGGGCCAATGCGGGCGTTATCATGACCGGGCGAAGCTGGATTTCGGAGATGCGCGCGCAGGTATCAGCCTGTTCAATGCCAACCCACGAGAATTGCCTTATCTGCTCGACATGGTCGAGCGTCATCCAGATGGCAGTCAGGCATTCATTCCAATGACCCATCAACCGTTTTTGGTGGTCGTAGCCCCCGATGAAAGGGGGCAACCGGGCCAACCACGCGCCTTCATCACGAATCCCGGGCAGGCTGTGAATTATCATCGAGGCACCTGGCACGGGGTGCTGACCCCTATGCATGGGCCCGGCCTGTTCGCGGTCGTTGATCGGATCGGAGACGGACCGAACTTGGAAGAATACTGGTTCAGCACACCGTTCGAGGTTGTCGACCGCTGAAACCATAAGTGAAGCCGCCAGAGAAACGGCAAGAACCCCATTGGATCTTAGGGAGGACAATGAGATCATGGCCGAAACTTCGATAGGAACCCCAGAACAGCTGCGGGATCCGAACTACACACCTGCCTTATACAAGGCGATACCGCTGGGCATTCAGCATGTGCTGGCGATGTTCGTCTCAAACGTAACCCCGGCTATTATCGTGGCCGGAGCAGCCGGATTTGGATTTGGGTCAAATTCACCCGATTTTCCAGAACTGCTCTATCTGATCCAGATGTCGATGCTGTTCGCGGGGCTGGCGACTTTGCTGCAGACCGTAACGCTAGGTCCGGTCGGTGCTGCGCTGCCGATCGTTCAGGGAACAAGCTTTGCATTTCTGCCTATCATGATCCCACTGGTTGCCGGAAAAGGAGTGGATGCGCTTGCGGCACTGTTTGGCGGCGTGTTGATCGGCGGTCTCTTCCACGCGTTTCTTGGCCTGTTCATCGGGAAAATACGGTTTGCACTTCCGCCTCTGGTGACCGGGCTGGTTGTCACAATGATTGGTTTGGCGCTGGTCAAAGTGGGGATTCAATATGCGGCCGGGGGCGTACCCGCGATTGGTACCCCGGAATATGGATCGCTGCTCAACTGGTCGGCGGCGCTGGTTGTGGTCATCGTGACACTGGGGCTCAAGTTCTTTGCACGCGGCATGCTGTCGGTATCCGCTGTTCTGATCGGTTTGGCTGTTGGATATGTTTATGCCTTGATGGTCGGCATGGTGACGTTTGAAGCGATTGGTACAAGCTGGTCGCGCGCTTCGGTCTTTGCGCTGCCGGTCCCTTTTAAATATGGCTTTGAATTCTCATTGGCCGCTGTGATCGGGTTTTGCCTGATGTCTTTCGTCTCGGCCATAGAGACGGTTGGCGATGTGTCGGGTATCACCAAAGGTGGTGCGGGTCGCGAGGCAACAGACAAGGAAATCGAAGGCGCAACATTTGCCGATGGTTTCGGAACCGCGATCGCAGGTCTGTTCGGCGGATTCCCCAACACGTCGTTCAGCCAGAATGTCGGGTTGATTGCGATGACTGGTGTCATGAGCCGCCATGTGGTGACCTGTGGAGCCTTGTTCCTGATCCTATGTGGTCTGGTGCCAAAGGTCGGTGCGATCATTCGCACAGTGCCCATCGAAGTGCTGGGCGGTGGTGTAATCGTCATGTTCGGTATGGTGGTCGCAGCGGGTATCTCGATGTTGTCGGATGTGGATTGGAACCGTCGCAACATGGTGATCTTTGCAATATCGCTGTCGATTGGTCTTGGACTGCAACTGGAGCCGGGCGCAGTTCAGCACTTGCCGGATACACTGCGCATCCTGATGACCAGCGGTCTGTTGCCAGCAGCCCTGATTGCCATCGTGCTGAATCTGATTCTGCCGGAAGAACTGGCCGAAGAATCAACCGAAGAGGTTTCAGGCGGAATGGCTGGTCATGGTGCCGGTAAGTTGCCCCACGATTGAGGATCGCAAGCATCCCCGCAGCGCGACTGTGCGCTGCGGGCTACTCCGCTTCGGCCATAAGACGGGCGACATCAAGCATGCGGGCCGAAAACCCCCATTCATTGTCGTACCAACCAAAAACCCTGACCTGATGTTCTTGAACCATGCGTGTTTCGGGCCCGGCAAGCACCAGTGATTCCGGGCGGGTTCGCAGGTCGGACGAAACCAAGGGCAGATCGGTCCAGCCCAACACGGCTGAGCCGGCAATCGCTTCGCCAAGCGCGGGCTTGAACTGCTCTGCATTCATGCCGCGTTTAAGAGTGGCAGTAAGATCAACGGCAGATACGCTTGCGGTTGGAACACGCACCGCAGCCCCTGAAATGCGACCGGCCAGGTCTGGCAACACGACATCAATCAATTGCGTCGCGCTTGAGGTCGTGGGCACCATCGACAACGCCCCCGCGCGTGAACGCGCCAGATCACCGCGCGGTGCATCAACCATCGGCTGGCTGTTGGTATAGCAGTGTATCGTGGTCATATGCCCGGACATCAGACCGCCGATTTCGTCGATCACCTTGACCAGTGGAGCCAGCCCGTTGGTTGTGCAGGATGCGTTTGAGACGATGCGCGCGTTACCCAGCTGATCTTCATTTGCACCCAGAACAACCGTGACCTCAGCAGCGGGTGACGGACCTGAAATCAGCACTTTGCGCGCTCCGGCGCTCAATCCCCGGCTGGCCACGTCTGATGTGCGTGCGATCCCGGTGCAATCGAGAATGACATCAACGCCCGACAGATCGACCTGTGCCAGATCTGCACTGTGTGACATTGGAATGATCCGGCCATCGATGTTCAGCGCTGCGCCTTCTGGCGTTACCGGACCCGGATATGGCCCGAACGTGCTGTCGTATTTGAACAGATAAGCACAGGTTTCAAGCGGTGCGATGTCGTTGATCAGCACCAGTTTGATATCCGAATGCTGCGGCAGGCTTAGGACCTGACGCAGGATGGTGCGGCCGATACGGCCGAATCCGTTGATCGCAAGTTTCATGCGCAAGCTATGGCAGGCAGATCAGGCGATCTCAATGAAAGTATTGTACCAATTTCAGTTGCAGCTAACCTGCGAGAAAAACTGGCCGGAGATGTTCTGGTACATGCTGGAGTAGATCGCCTTGCAACCGGTTGCCTGCTGTATAGCGGCCATTGCTTGGATGGTGCGCAGACGCGGCGGAGGCCCAAAAGGGTTCAGATTGTTGTTGTCCCGCGTGGCCCGATAGACCACAGGCGCGTCCGAGACCTGTGTCACCGCCCAGGTGCGGCTCATGACGAAAACGGATTTGGTTTCTTCCTTGGCTGCGACCGGGGCAGCATTGAACGCCGAAAGGCCAAGGGTGGCAACCAGTGCAATCATCGTACCGCGCAGTAACATCGAACAATCTCCAGTGCTGAAAACTCATGTGATTTCATCAGATTCCAGCGATTCTGAAAACCCCCATACCGGACATCTTACGGATAACGCAGCGTTCGTCAGCTATCGCGCGGATAGGGACAGAGGCATGTGCCGGTTCACATCCTTGTAGAGCAGATAGCGAAACCGCCCTGGTCCGCCGGCATAACAGGCCTGTGGGCAGAAGGCGCGCAGCCACATATAATCACCCGCCTCGACCTCGACCCAATCCTGATTGAGGCGATAGACCGCTTTGCCCTCAAGCACATAAAGGCCGTGCTCCATCACGTGGGTTTCTGCAAAGGGGATCACACCGCCGGGTTCGAAATTGACGATGTTGACGTGCATGTCGTGGCGAAGATCGTGAGGATCGGTAAAGCGCGTGGTGGACCAGCGGCCTTGGGTGCCGGGCATCTCATTGGGTGTCACATCGCGTTCATTTGTGATGATCGGGTCCGGGGCGGGCAGGCCGGGCACGGCCTGATAGGCTTTGCGTACCCAATGGAATCGAGCGATGGTATCGGCGCGGTTGTGCAGCACCCAGGTGCTGCCCGGCGGGATATAGGCGTATCCGCCGGTTTCCAGGACGTGATCCGCGTCATTCAGGGTCAGTGTGACAGTGCCTTCGACCACAAAGATCACGCCTTGCGCGTTTGGGTCGGTTTCAGGGGTATCGCTGCCACCGCCGGGCTGCACCTCCATGATATACTGCGAGAATGTCTCGGCAAATCCGCTTAGAGGCCGGGACAGGACCCACAGGCGCGTCCCTTCCCAAAAAGGCAAAAAACTGGTCACGATGTCGCGCATCGTGCCTTTCGGGATCACCGCATAAGCGTCGGTGAACATGGCGCGGTCGGTCAATAGCTGGTCCTGCCCCGGGTGCCCGCCTGTCGGCGCGTAGTATTTAGAATGTATCATCAAAGGCCTCTGGTTCATTTGGGCACAATATGAGGTGATCTTGCAGACAGACCTAGCACCAGCCTTGCAAAAGGTTTGTTCGGGATAATTTGAAGGTGGCCAAGTTGGACTTGGCCGCACACGCATAGAGGTATATCTATGGGCATGAAATTTATTCAGATCGGCGAGGCCCTGCCATGAAAGCCTTTGTTTGCACAGCGTTGGTTGCTGCCCTGTTCGTTGGAACGGGCGGAATCGCACAGGCCAAGTCGCTTTCCCGAATCATTGCGGAAATGGGGTTGAGCCCTGCTGATTTTGAGGTGCTGAGTGCCACGTCAAACGCGTTGTTGTCATCAGGCTCACCTTCTGTCGGGCAAGAAAGGGCGTGGCTTAATCAGGAAACTGGCTCAAAAGGGACGATCCGGGTGCAGAGTGTTCAGGACAATTGTGTGATTCTCCAGCATGTTGTGCAGCCCGAAGGTGCTGAACAGGCCCGCGATATCAGAACCCGACGATGCATGACTGCTGACGGTAAGTGGATACTGACGCCCTAAGGGGTCACCACGGCGGGTGGGTGACCTCACGCCGTTTTGCCGTTCTGTCTTGGTCGTCGAGCTTTGCCTGCCACCTGAGAGGCATCGCAACAATGCCTGACCGGTGCATTTCACCCGAATGACGTTCCGTCACCCAACTGGACAGCATCATGGCAGCTAAGCCATCCTTGGACGCAAGCAAAGGGTGCGCGCGAGGACGCAGAGAGGGATCAACATGACCATGACATTCGGATTACGCGAGGAGAACCGCGCCCTGTTGCGACGAGTTGTCGACATGATCCGGGACGAAGTTGTTCCGCTTGAACAAGCGTATCACGCCGAGATCAACACAGGCGATCGCTGGCAATACACCGAGCGTCAGGTCGATATTCTCGAAGGCCTCAAGGCCAAGGCCAAGGCCGCGGGTTTGTGGAACTTCTGGCTGACCGACAGCGACAAGGGCTTTGGTCTCAGCACTGTTGAATACGCATATTTCGCTGAAGAGATGGGCAAAACCCCCTTGGGGGCCGAGGTGTTCAATTGTTCCGCCCCCGATACCGGGAACATGGAAGTATTTGAACGCTACGGGTCTGATGCGATGAAAGAGCAATGGCTGAAACCGTTGCTTGAGGGAAAAATACGGTCAGCCTATCTGATGACTGAACCCGATGTTGCCTCATCCGATGCCACCAATATCTCGATGTCTTGTGTGCGGGACGGCGACGACTACGTTCTCAACGGCGAGAAATGGTGGGCTTCGGGGGCAGGCGATCCACGCTGCAAGGTTTATATCGTGATGGTCAAAACCGGTGGTGAGGATCTGCCCAAACACCAGCGTCAGTCGATGATCGTGGTGCCAGCGGACACGAATGGTATTGAAGTGCTGCGCCCGATGGAGGTCTATGGCCACGACGATGCGCCCCATGGGCATATGCACATCCGCTTCACGAATGTCCGGGTTCCAGCCGAGAACATTCTGCTGGGCGAGGGGCGTGGATTCGAGATCGCGCAGGGCCGGTTGGGGCCAGGGCGGATTCACCATTGCATGCGCGCCATTGGTCAGGCCGAGGCCGCGCTTGAGCAGATGTGCAAGCGATCGCTGCAGCGCCAGGCGTTCGGCAAGAAACTAGCTCAGTTAGGTGCAAACTACGACATCATCGCCGAATGCCGGATGGAAATCGAAATGGCTCGCCTGCTGTGTCTTAAGGCGGCGTGGTTCATGGATCAGGGTGATGCGCGGGCAGCGGCGCCGTGGATCAGCCAGATCAAGGTCGTGGCGCCCAAGGTCGCGCTGAAGGTGATTGATCAGGCTGTTCAGATGTTTGGTGCGCAGGGCATTAGTCAGGATACTCCGCTGGCCAATGCCTGGACCCATGTACGTACTCTGCGTTTGGCGGATGGGCCGGATGCGGTGCACCGCCGACAGGTCGCGCGGGCCGAATTGAAGAAATACACGCAGGAAAAAGTCTGAGGCGACCGGAATAAGATGACAGTGGATAGGCCGGGGCAGGCGTATTTTCACCAAAATGCGCAGGGTGTGTTTGTGGGCAATGATCCGGCGCGCGGGCCGTGGTCTGCGGATCACTGCCATGCCGGGCCGGTCAGTGGCCTGATCGTGCGCGCGGCAGAGACCGAGGTTGGCCCCGAGAAGATGCTGACCCGGCTGACGGTCGATCTGTTGCGCCCGCTGCCTTTGGCTGGACTGCGGGTCGCAGCCGAGACCACGCGCCATACCAGAACGCTGGCGACCACGCGGGTCACGGTGCATGATCTGGACGATACACTCTGCGCCACGGCCACCACGATGCATTTGGTGCGCAGACATCTCGGGGATGTGCCTAATGTCGATCTGCCCACACCTCGTGTCGATGATATGGTCGATGGTCCCTTTCCAATCGGTGAGATGCGGCATGATCTGCCTGGCTTCGCCCATCATTCTCAGATCGGCTATCCCGAAGGCGGCAATCAAGGGGCAGGTCCCAAAACAGTGTGGATGCGCACGCCGCCGTTGCTGGAAGGCGAAGACCCGTCGCCCATTCAGGCTTTGTGCCCTCTCGCCGATTGCGGCAACGGCATATCGTGGAATGCGCCTACAACCGAGATGGGCTTCATGAACACTGACCTGACGGTTCAGATCCACCGAGAACCTGTTTCGGACTGGCTGGCCTCGGATTCGATTTCGCATTGGCAGCCTTCGGGGGTCGGAATGTCGCAGTCGGTGTTGTTTGACACGCAAGGTCCTGTCGGAACGGCACTGCAAACGCTGGTCCTGTTTCCGCCTGAATAAGGCGGCAGGTTTCTGCACGATCATGTGTATTCGGATTGCCGACACCTGCCGCGCGTCCTATCTTCGACCCATGCGTTGGCTTGTCTTCTCACTTTCCTGCTTGCTGCCGGTATCGGCTCAGTCTCACCCGCATGTCTTCATAGACACCGGGCTGGAATTCATCGTCGACGATGTAGGCAATCTGACCCATGTGCGGGTGACCTGGGCCTATGATGAATTCTACTCATTACTGGTTCTGGAAGACATGCGACTGGATCAGGACGGCGATGGCGTGCTTGCAGAGTCGGAAGAGCAATTCCTGAGCGGCTTCGATGCACAATGGGTTGAGGGCTATAACGGCGATCTAGTCATTCGCATGGGTGATACAGTGATCCCGTTATCCGGCCCTTTAGAGCCGCATGCCACGACAGAGGATGCGCGCATTGTCACCACTCATCTACGCGCTGTTGAAGGCGGGCCTGTTACGGCCAACGCCTTGTCGATCAAGGCCTTCGACGAAAGCTTTTATACGGCCTACGAAGTGACCCGACCCGTGACCGTCTCGGGGTCTGTTGATTGCCAGATAGAACGCAGCGATCCCGATATCGACGCAGAGCTGGCCCAGATGCAGGCATTCTTGCGGACGCTGGACGCCGATTATGACCTTGAGGAAAACGATATCCCGATGGTCGGAGAGAAATTCGCAACCGAGATCAGGCTTTCATGTCCCGCTACCTGATTGTTCCCGTCGCCATCGCTTGCGGGTTGCTCCTGTGGTTCTGGGGCAGCGGTGGCTTTGACCATCTAGCTGCCTGGGCCGCCGGAGAGCAGCGGGATTTCCAGAACCAGATTGCCCGCGCTTTGCGCGCTGCACGCGCCGAACAGCCTGAAGCCATCGCTACGCTACTGACCGTCTGTTTTGCCTATGGGTTTTTTCATGCCATCGGACCGGGCCATGGCAAGGTTCTGATCGGAGGTTATGGGCTGGGCCGTCAGGTCGCGTTCTGGCGCCTGTCCGCTATCAGCGTCCTGTCGAGCCTAGGTCAAGCCGTCACAGCTGTTGTGCTGGTTTATGCGGGCGTGTTGGTGTTCCAAATGTCGCGCGAGTCGTTGGTGGGTACCACCGAACAGGTCATGGCACCGATCAGCTATGGCGCGATTGCTGCGATTGGCTTGTGGCTGATTTTTCGTGCGCTCCGTAGCTTTGTTCGACGCCACAAAGGACAGCCTGCGCACAGCCACGACCACCATCACCAAGCGCATCATGACCATGATCACGAACATGGGGTCTGCTCGGATTGCGGCCACCGCCATGGCCCAACTGCTGAAGAGGTCGCGCAGGTTGGTAACCTGCGCGAGGCATTGGTTTTGATAGCAGGCATCGCTGCACGCCCCTGTACCGGGGCGTTATTTGTGCTGATCCTAACTTGGCAGATGGGTATCGCGATGGTTGGTATCGCCGGAGCGTTCGCCATGGCGCTGGGCACCGCAATGGTCACCACGCTGGTCGGTTGGACGTCGTTCGGATTGCGCGGTGGGTTGCTGGCCTCGGCCTCGGCCACACGATTTGCGTCGGTCCTGGCCCCGACCATCGAACTGGTGGCAGGCCTCATCATTGCTGTGATTGCAAGCGGGTTGCTGCTGCGCGCTCTGTAACTTTAGTCGAATACCGGGTCAGGATACCCGACCCGCGCCAGATAGAGCCCCTGTGGCGGACAAACTGGCCCGCAGGCGGCGCGGTCAACTGCCTCAAGCGCTGTGCGTACGTCGTCGGGTAACCAAGACCCGGCTCCAACACGTTCCAACGTGCCAACGAAGCTGCGCACCTGATTGTGCAGGAACGATCGGGCGCGAACGTGGAAATGGATTTCGGGACCCGAGAAACCTTGCACCTGCTCGACACGCAACTCATCCAGCGTTTTGACCGGACTGGCCGCCTGACAGATGGTGGATCGGAAGGTGGTGAAATCATGCCGCCCAATCAGCATATCGGCACCGGCCTGCATCGCCGCGACATCCAGCTGATGACCAATCTGCCAGACCTGCCCCCGCTCATGCGTTGCAGGCGCTCGGCGCATCAAGATGCGGAACAGATACTGCCGTTCCAGCGCTGAAAAGCGCGCGTGCCAGTCGTCATCAACCCGCGCGGCTCTGACGATGGCGACCGGCTGCGGTTTGAGGTGATAGTTTAACGCCTCGGACAGGCGGAACGGATCCCACTCCTTGACCAGATCGCAATGCGCCACTTGCCCCAACGCGTGAACCCCCGCATCCGTACGCCCAGCGGCAGCGATGGAATGTTCACCGGGTTCGATCCGCGACAGAGCCTGCTCAATCGCGCCCTGAACCGAGGGCAACTCTTTCTGCCGCTGCCATCCGGCGAACGGTTCCCCTTGGTATTCGACTTTCAGCGCGTATCTGGGCATAGGGCGCTGGTAGCGCGCCGCGCGCGAACGAGCAAGAGGGGCAATACCTCTGGCATGTGCTGCGACCGCTACCTATCTTGGGACAAACGATAATTGCGGGGCGACAGTTTGGTCATCTCATCATTGGCAGACAGTCTGGTGCGCGGAGTCGAATCTGTGGGCGATCGCGTGTCCGAGGCATTTTTTGAACCGGTCATCCGGATTGGCGTCACCGGATTGGCGCGGTCTGGCAAGACCGTGTTCATCACGTCGCTGGTGGCCAACCTACTGGACCGGGGTCGTATGACAGGCCTTGTGGCGCAGCAAGAAGGACGGATCACCGCCAGCTACCTGCAGCCGCAGCCCGACGACACCGTGCCCCGATTCGATTTCGAATCCCACCTGTCAGCGCTGACCGGCACCTCGCCGCACTGGCCCGATAGTACACGCGCCGTGTCAGAGCTGCGCCTGTCGTTCAAGGTACAGCCTGCCGGTTTGCTATCGGGGCTGCAGGGGCCACGCACGTTGCACCTGGACATCGTGGATTATCCCGGTGAGTGGCTGCTGGATCTGGCCTTGCTGGATAAATCCTACGAGGCATGGTCGCGGGATACACTGGAACATATCGCAAACCGCCCGCAAGCCGAGGCATTTCTGGCAACCGCTCAGGCGGTCGATCCAACCGCCCCACATGATGAGCCACAGGCCCAGGACCTCGCCCGCAGGTTCACCGACTACCTGAACGCCGCACGAGAGGCCGGGTTCTATGACTGCACTCCCGGTCGGTTCCTTCTGCCGGGGGATCTCGCCGGTTCCCCTGTGCTGACCTTCGCGCCCTTGCCGGTGTTCGAGGCGTCCCGCCGCCGCTCGCTTCACCGCGAGATGGAGCGGCGGTATGAAGCCTATAAGGCACGTGTGGTCAAACCGTTCTTTCGCGATCACTTTGCACGGATCGACCGCCAGATCGTTCTGGTTGATGCACTTGGTGCAATTCACAAGGGGCCGCAAGCGGTTGAGGATATGCGCCGTGCGATGGCTGATATCCTGTCGGCCTTTCGCCCCGGTCGAAATGCATGGTTGAACAAGCTGCTGCTGGGCAAACGGGTCGAGCGTATCCTGTTCGCCGCCACAAAGGCCGATCACCTGCATCACCTGCAGCATCCACGTCTGACCGCGATTATCGAGGCCTTGACCCGTGAGGCGCGCGACCGCGCCAGCTTTGCCGGGGCCGAGACAGCGGCCCTGTCGCTGGCCTCACTCCGTGCCACAACCGAAGAGACGCGCAGCCACAACGGTGACGCGTTGCCTTGTGTGCGCGGCACCCTGTTGGATAGTGGTAAGCAGGCGGCCTTTTACCCCGGCGATCTGCCAGAAGACCCGGCCCATTTGTTGGGCCCTGCACGGAGTGGGGCCGAGGGTTGGTTGGGCGAGGATTACGGTTATATGGCCTTCGCGCCCGCACATCTGACCCTGAACCCCGGCGATGGCCCTCCGCATATTCGGCTGGACCGGGCCGCACAGTTCCTGATCGGAGACCGGCTGTGACCGTCGCTCTTCGCCCCGCGCGCAGTACCGATGCCGGTACAATGGGTGCTATTCTTCACAGGTTCGCGCGCGAAAACGAGTGGATGCCGGAACTGCACAGCCAGGCCGAGACTATCGCGTTTTGTGGCCGGATGATTGATCTGGGATGGGTCACAGTGGCTGAGATGCAAGGGCAGGTGGCCGGATTTCTGGCGCTGAACCGGGATGAGGTGCACTCGCTCTATCTGGTGGATCATGCGCGCGGGCAGGGGATCGGGCAGCAATTGCTGGATCACACGAAGGCTCAGCGACCCGAACTTAGTCTGTTTGCGTTCGAAGCAAATCACCGGGCTTGCCGGTTCTATGAACGCAACGGGTTTGTCGAGGTTGCGCGCAGCGACGGCTCGGAAAATGACGAAAATCTGCCGGACATCAAATATGTCTGGACACGCAAGGAGGCGGTCGATGGCTAAAGGCCCGGTTCTGATTGATCTGGAAGATGACACGCCAGCAACTGATGTCTCAACCGCGCCGCCGGTGCCTGATATTGCGCCGCGGCAAGGGCAGGCGATGCAGACAGCAGTTCAGTTCGCGGCCCGGAAACCTTCGGTTTTGGCGCGATGGTTCTGGGGGCTGGCCCTTGCCGTCGTGGGCGCGGTTGTCTCGGTTGCCGCGTGGGATTTTGCCGTCTCGTTGCTGGAACGCGCACCAGTTCTGGGATCGATTGTTACCGGTCTGATCGGGGCGTTGCTGCTGGTTGTGCTGTTCATCGCGCTGCGCGAATTGGCGGCGATCAGTCGCCTGTCTCGCGTGGACGGGTTGCGACGTGCCGCCGACACTGCGCTGGTAGATGAGGACCTTTCACAAGCGCGTGCCGTCACCAATCGCCTGATCACGTTCTACAAAGGACGCGAAGAAACCCGCTGGGGCCGCGACCGTTTGAACGAGCGGATGAGCGAACAATTCGATGCCGCAACCCTTTTGACATTGGCCGAAGATGAACTTCTGGCCCCGCTGGACGCAGCCGCCAGCCGCGAGGTCGAGGCCGCAGCCCGGCAGGTCGCGACCGTGACCGCTCTGGTCCCGCTGGCGCTGGCTGATGTTGCGACCGCGCTGGCAAGCTCTCTGCGCATGATACGACGCATTGCCGAGATTTATGGCGGGCGGGCGGGCTTTTTGGGCAGTTGGCGCCTGACCCGTGCTGTGTTTGTACATCTGGTCGCAACCGGCGCTGTGGCAGTCGGGGATGATTTGCTGGAGCCGATTCTTGGCGGATCAGTCCTTAGCAAACTATCGCGCCGGTTCGGCGAGGGTCTGGTCAATGGTGCGTTGACTGCCCGCGTGGGTGTGGCCGCAATGGAGGTCTGCCGGCCTCTGCCATTCTCAAAACGCCACAAACCCTCGACACGGGGCATGATCAAACGCGCACTCAGCGGGTTGTTTTCCAAGACTTGATCTGACGCAAGGCCGTGGCTGGTGCGATCCTGCATAAACAGGGGGGAGCCAGCCATGACCGAACACGGCCACAGCCAGCAAGAGATTTCCGACCGGATTAACACCCCTCCGGGTCGTGGGGTGCTACGCGATGTGGTCTATGGCGGTATTGACGGCTCGGTCACGACCTTTGCCATTGTTGCAGGGGTGGCCGGAGCGGGCCTGTCGCCGTTTGTTATCGTGGCACTTGGGCTGGCCAATGTGCTGGCGGATGGGTTCTCTATGGCTGCGGGGAATTACTCGGGGACCAAGGCCGAGCTGGATAACATCCATCGCATCCGAGACATCGAAGAACGGCATATCCGGCTTTATCCGGACGGAGAGCGCAAGGAGGTGCGCGAAATTCTTGCGCAAAAGGGCCTGTCGGGCGGTGTGCTGGATGAGGCGACCGGCGAGATTACATCCAACCACGACAACTGGATCAACCTGATGATCGAGGGCGAATATGGACTAGGCAGCGTCGAGCCGCACCCGATCAAGGCTGCGATAGCGACATTCTTTGCCTTTTTGGTCGCGGGGATGATCCCGTTGCTGCCATTCCTTTTTTCGATCGAGGGCGCGTTCACCGTTTCAGCCTGGATGACGGCGGGTGTGTTCTTTGCGATCGGCGCAATGAAAAGCCGTTGGTCTCTTGCACCTTGGTGGCGATCAGGGGGCGAAACACTCCTGATCGGTGGTTTGGCCGCTGGGATCGCCTTCTGGGTCGGCTCTTGGTTCCATCCGTGAAAGGTGCAGTTGTCGCAGGCTGCAGTTGCTGTTTTTACCTGGTTGCGGCTACATTGACGATGCCAGAGCTTTGGCAAGACCCGCTGGGGCCGCTGGTCAAGATTTTGCCAGCTTTGATGCTGTCACTGATCGCTCAACCCATGTTGCGGAGCAGTTAGTGGGCCCAGACCCCTTCCTGCGCTGGTTTAAGCAAACCTTCAGGGCAACATACGGTAATCATGTGGGATTCCGGACTATTCACCCACTGGCCACCACGATAGGTTTGATGCATCACACCCCGGAGGTTTCAGTTGGAATCCTTGCTTGTCCTCATTGGTCTGGTCGTTCTGGCCATTCCTGTATCGATCGTCGCGTTGCTGATTGGACAATCGCGGCTGCGCAAACGCGTGGAACAGCTTGAGCGTCAACTTGCCGGGGAATTGCCGGAGAGTGATCTGGAAACACCCGGCCCGTCAAAGCCAGAGCTGCCGGTATCCAAACCCAAACCCGCGCCGTGGGCCGCCGCAAAAACCTTACCTGCTGCGGATGAGGGCCAACCAGAAGAGCAAGAAAAATCGGAACCCGACGAGCCCCCGGCCACCATCGTGTTTCGCGAGGAAAGACTTGCTGCGCTGGGGGCATGGCTGCGCGAGAATTGGTTTTACGCAGTGTCTGCATTGTCATTGGCGCTGGCGGGGATTTTTCTGGTTCAATACGGTGCCGAGAACGGGTTGCTGCCACCCACTGCACGGGTCATCGCAGCACTGGTTTTCGGTGCGCTGCTGATTGGGGCAGGCGAAGTGATCCGCCGCCGGTTCGGCGATGATGAGGGATCCACTACTGCTTATCTTCCATCGGTCTTCTCGGGAGCGGGTCTTGTCACCCTGTTCGGAGGAGTTCTAGCCGCGCGCCAGCTTTATGATCTGATCGGCCCCGAGGCTGGGCTAGCCGGTCTGGTTGTCATTGCGCTGTTTGGACTCGTGCTGGGGTGGTTCCATGGGCCGCTTCTGGCAGCTGTCGGTTTGGTCGGCGCTTTTGCTGCACCCTTCGTTGTGGGTGGATCGTCGGACGATCCCAGCTGGCTTTATGGGTATTTCTTCATCATTGCCGTGGTTGGCCTGGGTATTGATACGGTCAGGCGTTGGGCGTGGATTTCAGTTTTGACGCTTGTGGGCGTATACGGGGCGGCCTTTTTGTTGGTGTTGTCTTCACCTTCGACCGAGGCCGGATATTTGATCTGTGTCACCGCACTGGCGTTTATTGCAACGGCTATCCCCGTGCGGCGTATCTGGCCAAATCATTCCGGTCCGATGATCGCCGAGATGATCCGGCGGCGAAAAGGGGATACATGGCCAGAATTTCCGACCCGACTGGCCTTTGGCGCGGTTCTCGTCTCTTCGGTGATTTTGACGCTGCACTGGCCGGATTCGAGTGGCGAGTTCTGGCTGGGCATAACGTTGTTCACCGGTTTGATATTGGCGCTGATCTTTTGGTCCAGAGACGCGCGCGCCCTGCAGGATGCGACGGCGCTGCCTGCCCTGGGCCTGATCTGGTTTGTTCTGGTACATGGGTTGGACAGCGGTGCAGTGTGGCACCGATTTGCCGAAACATACACGGAAACGGCCGAGGCTGATTATCCGTGGAGCGTCACCCTTCTGGCTGCTCTGGGGGCTTTGATCACATTGCTTGCCGCTTGGCGATCCTTTCAGGGCGGGCGCTACGCTGTGGTCTGGGCCGCCGCCGCCGCCATGTTCGCCCCGGTCCTGGCGATTGCGCTTGAGGTCGGATGGCAGCCAGCAGAAGTGATCGGGGCCTATGCGTGGGCACTACACGCCGTCGCGTTGGGCGCGATGATGGTTGTTCTGGCCGAACGGTTCGCCCGGGTTGACGGTGACGACCGAATGCGCCCCGCCTTGGCAACTTTGTCTGCGCTGTCCTGTCTCAGCTTCGCTTGTATCATCGTGCTCAGCTCGGCGGCTCTGACCATCGCACTCGTCGCCATGATTGTCGTGGCTACGGCACTGGACCGTCGGTTTGAGTTACCCCCGATGAGCTGGTTCATCTGGGCGGGTGTGTTTACCGTGACCGTAAGGCTGGTGCTGGACCCGGGGCTCAACTGGGCCGAAAATGCGCCGCTGATTGACATGACGCTGGTCTATGCAGCGTCGGTTGTTGGATTCGTCATAGGGTGGGCGTTGTTAAAACCCTTGGACCGCCCGATGGCCTCACTCCTGCTGGAAAGCGCAGCCTGGGCAACGGCGGGGATACTGCTTTCCCTCTTGTTGCTGCGCTGGCTTGAAAGCTTCGGAGAAGGTGGTGCAACGGACAGCCACTGGGGGCTGGGACTGCTTGCGGTGATCTGGCTACTGCTGGCTTTTGCTCAGGTGCAACGATTCAAGCTTGGTGGCAAGCTGAACTACGTACGCTATGTGTTGGCTGCATTCTTTGCAGCGCATGGTGTGGTTCGTTTGGCACAGGCGTTGTCAGATGCCAATCCGCTGCTCAACCCGTTTGCTGATCCCGTATTGGGCCCGCAGGTCCTGAACACGCTGGCGGTGGCTTATCTGTTGCCCGCAGTTGCGATTGGTTTTTCAACCTGGCGCATCGTTTCGTCGCCCGTTCTGCTGAAGCAAATCAGCTATGGGGTGGCCACAATTCTGGCGGCTGTCTGGTTGGGATTGGTGATCCGTCATGTCTGGCAGGGCGCTGGTGGAATGTACGAGGGCAACGGCGTCACGCAGCCCGAGCTTTATACCTATACCATCACCTTGCTGGTGGTCGGAGCAGCACTGTTCTATCAGTCGCTCGCCCGTCGATCGGATCTGATGCGCAAGGCAGGGCTTGCCGTCATCGGGTTGGCGGTGGCCAAGGTGTTTCTGATCGATATAGCCGGTCTGGGTGGGCTGATCCGGGTCTTTTCGCTGCTGGCGCTGGGCCTCGCTCTGGCAGGTCTTGCGTGGCTCAATCGCTGGGCCCAGCTGCGCCACGCGCCGCAAGGCTCGGAACCTCTGGACCATTAGGCGTGGGCGTCCTATAAGCGCGGCCATGTTTGACCGTTTGGCCATCATTATTCGAATTATATCCCCGGCGCTCTGATATCGCGAGACGCCGGGCAAAGGTGCTTGAGATATCGCACTGACCGCTTCGATCCATACAAGACCAGAACATCCTGAGGACGCCCCAAATGTGCGCCGACACGACCCAAACACCTGACTACAAAGACACGCTGAACCTGCCCAAAACCGAATTTCCCATGCGCGCAGGCCTGCCCAAGCGCGAACCCGCATGGCTGGAGCGCTGGGAGAAGATCGGTGTCTATGATCGCCTGCGGGAAAAAGAAGGCCGCACGCCCTTTACCCTGCATGATGGACCGCCTTACGCCAACGGTCACCTGCATATCGGCCACGCGCTGAACAAGACCATCAAGGACATGATCGTGCGCAGTCATCAGATGATGGGCCATGACGCGCGCTATGTGCCGGGCTGGGACTGCCATGGTCTGCCGATCGAATGGAAGATCGAGGAACAATACCGCAAGAAGGGCAAGAACAAAGACGAGGTCAACATCGTCGACTTTCGTCAGGAATGCCGCAAGTTCGCCGAAGGCTGGATCGACATCCAGCGCGACGAGTTCAAGCGTCTGGGGATCACCGGTAACTGGCCCGATCCATACATCACTATGGATTATCACGCCGAGGCTGTAATTGCCGATGAGTTCATGAAGTTCCTCATGAACGGCACGCTGTATCAGGGATCAAAGCCTGTAATGTGGTCGCCGGTTGAAAAAACCGCACTGGCCGAGGCCGAAGTTGAGTATCACGACAAGGAAAGCTTCACCATCTGGGTGAAGTTCAAAGTCGTGAACACGGGCGACGTGACGTTGGACAACGCCAATGTAGTGATCTGGACGACAACTCCGTGGACCATGCCATCGAACAAGGCGGTGGTGTATGGCGAGGATATTTCCTATGGCCTCTACGAAGTCACCGGACGCCCCGAGGAATGCTGGGCGCGGATTGGTGAACGCTATCTGCTGGCTGATGATCGTGCAGCAGATGTGTTTGCACGGGCGCGTCTGGACGATTCAATGTATCGCCGTCTTTGTGATGTCACGCAACAGGATCTGGCCAAGATCCAACTGACCCACCCGCTCGCCGGGGCTGAGGGTGGAAATGGCGAATGGGACGACATCCGCGACTTCCGCGCGGCTGACTTTGTGACCGATACTGAAGGTACAGGGTTCGTTCATTGTGCGCCGTCGCACGGGATGGAGGAATTCGAGCTGTATCGCGATCTAGGGATGCTCGAGCAAGTCATCACCTACAACGTAATGGACGATGGCTCATTCCGCACCGATCTGCCGTTTTTTGGCGGCAAGTACATCCTGTCGCGCAAGGGCGGTGAAGGTGACGCCAATAAAGCCGTCATCGACAAGCTGGCCGAGGTTGGCGGACTGCTGGCGCGTGGCAAGATCAAGCACAGCTATCCACATTCGTGGCGCTCGAAAGCACCGATCATCTACCGCAACACGCCGCAGTGGTTTGCATCCGTCGACCGCAAGCTGGACGATGGTATGGGCGAGATGGGTGACAGCATCCGCGAACGTGCCCTGCGGTCCATTGACGAACTGGTGAAATGGACGCCGCAGACCGGCCGCAACCGTCTGTATTCGATGATCGAAACGCGTCCGGATTGGGTTCTATCACGCCAGCGCGCCTGGGGCGTGCCGCTGACCTGTTTCACCAAAAAGGGCGCTCTGCCCACCGATGCGGACTACCTGCTGCGCAACGCAGAGCTGAATGCCCGCATCAAAGCTGCGTTCGAGAAGGACGGCGCGGATATCTGGTACACTGACGGCTTCAAAGAGACCATCCTCGATGGCATCGCGAACCCTGAAGATTATGATCAGGTGTTCGACGTTCTGGACGTCTGGTTCGACTCAGGCTCGACCCACGCTTTTGTCCTGCGCGACCGCGAGGACGGGACCGAGGACGGTATCGCCGATGTTTACATGGAAGGCACCGACCAGCACCGCGGTTGGTTTCATTCCTCAATGCTGCAGGCCTGCGGCACCAAGGGGCGTGCGCCGTATCGCAACGTGGTGACTCACGGCTTCACGTTGGATGCCAAGGGCAACAAAATGTCCAAATCGTTGGGCAATACCATCGTGCCAGAAGAGGTCATCAAGCAGTACGGCGCGGATATTCTGCGTCTGTGGGTGGCCCAGACCGATTACACTGCAGACCAGCGGATCGGGCCTGAAATCCTGAAAGGCACCGCCGACAGCTATCGCCGCCTACGTAACACCATGCGGTTCATGCTGGGCTCGCTGGCGGATTTCACGGAAGCCGACCGCGTGGACCCTGCGGATATGCCGCGTCTGGAACGCTGGGTGCTCAGCCGTTTGGCTGAGTTGGATAGCCAAGTGCGCCAGGGCTATGCCGCATTTGATTTCCAGGGTGTGTTCAGCGCTGTGTTTAATTTTGCCACGGTCGATCTGTCCTCATTCTACTTCGACGTCCGCAAGGACGCGCTGTACTGTGACGGAGATAGCCTGCGCCGCCGTGCCGCGCGGACTGTGCTGGATATGCTGTTCCATCGCCTGACCACGTGGTTGGCCCCGGTTCTGGTGTTCACCATGGAAGAGGTCTGGCTGGAACGGTTCCCGAGCGAGGACAGCTCGGTCCATTTGATGGACTTTCCCGAGACACCTGCGGATTGGCGTCATGAAGAGCTGGAAGCAAGCATGGCTAAAGTCCGCCGCGTTCGCCGTGCCGTGACTGCCGCGCTGGAAATTCAGCGACAGGACAAAGTGATCGGGTCCAGCCTGGAAGCGGCACCGATCGTCCATGTCGAGGATGTAGAAACCCGCGATCTGCTGGCAACCTTCGACGTTGATGACATGTGCATCACGTCGGGCCTGACCGTTTCGGGCGATCCGTCCCCGGCCGAGGCCTTTCGCGTGCCCGAGATTGAGGGCGTTGGTGTTGTCTTTGAAAAGGCCGAGGGCGAAAAATGTCAGCGCTGCTGGAAAATTCTGCCTGATGTGGGTCGTCACACCCACGCGGGTGTTTGCGGACGCTGTGATGAAGCGTTGAGCTGATATTCTGGCCTTGGACTGAGTGGCAGAGCCTTTTTGCGAGGTTCCGCCGCGCGCCTTAAGGTATTTGTGAACAGAAGAAGTGGTGGATCGTCAAGAAACGGGTTGCCGGATTGCCCAATCCTCTGCCAGCATCACTTTATGGAACAGATTGCGATAGAAACCCGTTTTGGACGCTTGGGTGTTGTTGAAGAAGACGAAGCCATCATCCGCCTGACCTGGGATGGCGCTGAGGGAGACCCGGATTCGCCCTTGCAGCGCGAGGCGGCGGCGCAGTTGCGTGCCTACGACCAGGGGCGTTTGCAGCGGTTTGATCTACCCTACCGGATCAAGGGATCGGAGTTTCAGCGAAGGGTTTGCGATGCCATGTTTGCAATCCCTTTTGGCGATACACGGACCTATGGCGAATTGGCAAAAGAGCTTGGGTATTCGGCGCAGGCGGTTGGCAAAGGATGTGGGGGCAACCCCATACCGATCATCATCCCGTGTCACCGGGTTTTGGGTTCAGGTGGCAAGATGGTTGGGTTCTCAGGCCATGGTGGTGTTGAGACCAAGGTTTCATTGCTTCGGCACGAAGGGGCGGCGGGGCTATTGATCTGAGCGCAGGATTTGTGTTGCATTCCGCCTTTGGGGGCTACAACCTATATCAGATGCTGAATTTGAAGGACCGTATTTGATGACCGGCTCAACCGATGCTGCTGCGCGTAAGAATTCCATAGTCGAGCGCCTGATGTCGCTGGAGGCGCAAGAATTGGCGACCGCGCAGGCGCATTACGATGCCTTTTTGAAAGATTCTCAGTTGGATGACCGGGAAGGGCATGACAAGGACGATATCGCGACCTCGCGCGAGAATGCAGATTTGGCGGCGGCCTTCGACGCGCCCGTTCACGCCCATCACGCAAAGATTGACGTCATCGAAAACACCGATTTCGGCGTCACTGATACGGTTCAGCCGGGGGCGGTGATCAAGTTTAACAACCGCCGCTTTGTCGTATGCGTTTCAACAACGCGTTTTGAGGTGGACGGTAAGACCTATATGGGTATTTCAACCCAAAGCCCGATCTATCTGGCTATGGTCGGCCTGCGCGAAGGCGATGTGTTCACCCACAACGGGACTGAATTTGAGGTTCAGGAAGTCTTGTAATCCGGTGCCTTGCGCGCCGGAACGATCTGCTGTGCGATCCCGGCCGAGACCAGATACAGGCTGGTGATCACCAAACCCCAATGGGCCCAGCTTTCGGGATGAAAGTCGACCCACGCGGCCCAACCGGCAAAGAATGTCCATGCGAAAGCTATCGGCAATGACAGGCTGCGCCAGCGCTCGGTTCTGACCGGGTGGATGAACTTCAGCGGCAGGAACATCGCCACAGAAAGCAACGTGACCAGCAGCAAGATCACCCAGAAATTGGGCTCTAGCGCGAAGATCACGATGACGAACATGTTCCAGCAGCCCGGAAAGCCCGAGAATGAGTTGTCCTTTGTTTTCATGCGTGTATCAGCGAAATACATCGCACTGGCAAAGGTGATGACGATAATTGCAAACCAACCTGTCCAGCCGTCCATCAGCCCTGATTTGAACAGGGCGTAGGCGGGTATGAACACATAAGTCAGGTAGTCGATGATCAGATCCAGTAACACTCCGTCAAATTCTGGCGCGTTCTTTTTGACGTGATAGTGCCGCGCCAGCGGGCCATCGATGCCGTCCACAATGAACGATACGACAAGCCAGAGATACATCAGGCTCCATTTCTCTTCGACGGCGGCCAACATGGCCAGCATCGCAAAAACAGCACCTGTGGCGGTAAACAGATGAACGGCAAGAGCTTTGTATCTAAGTGTCATGGTGGTGTCATGTACGATGCTTGGCGCAGATGCAAAGCAAAAAGCCCGTTGACAGGGGTTTGGCTTAGGCTTTCGGGTGCGTCCGGTTGTAGACTTCCATCAACCGGGCCGTATCCACAGCAGTATAGGTCTGAGTGGTCGAAAGCGACGCGTGGCCCAAAAGTTCTTGAATGGCGCGCAAGTCACCGCCAGCAGACAGCAAATGGGTGGCAAAGCTGTGACGCATCGCGTGCGGGGTGGCTGTGGCAGGCAAGCCAAGCTGCATCCGCGCCTTGGCAACAACGGCCTGAATGATCCCCGGGTTGAGCGGCCCGCCACGAACGCCCCGGAACAGTGCGGTTTCGGAGGTTTGCGGATGCGGGCACAGCCTTAGATAGCGGTCAACCGCGGCCCGGGCGGCGGGCAGGACAGGCACGATTCGTTCTTTGTCGCCCTTTCCCAATATGCGCAGTGTATCCGGTAGTGGGGCATCAGCTCCAGTCAAAGACAGCGCCTCAGATATCCGCAGCCCACAACCATAGAGGAGTGTCACAACCGCAACATCCCGTGCGGCAACCCAGTCCGATGACGATTGCAGCTCGACCGTGTCGATCATCGCGCGGGCGGCGTCTTCGGCCAGCGGGCGGGGGAGCTTCTTGGTGAATTTGGGCGCGCGGGTGGACAGGACTGCCGTAGGTTCGAACCCCTCACGCTCGGCCAGCCAGCGATAGAAGGTTTTGACTGCCGAAAGTTTACGCGCCAGCGACCGCGCGCCGACATCCGCGTTGCGTTGATCCGCCATCCAGGCCCGCATGTCCGAGACGGTGATGCGTTCCAATGCTGCCAGTCCCTGACGCTCGCTATGATGCAAAGTCATGAAGGACAGGAACTCTGTTAGATCCCCGCGATATGCGTTGAGTGTATTTTCAGACCGCCCCGCCAATGCCCCTAGACTTTCCAGCCAATGCTGCAACGCGTCGCGGCAGGCCGGAGAAATCAGGCTCACGACAGCCAGTGGCGCATCGAGCGTTCGAACACGCCTGCAAAGAAGGCAAGAAGATCTGTGCCGAGTTGGGGAGAGAAATGTCTTGGGTCGTGTGCGCCCATGACAATCATACCGGGCAACCGGCCGATGCCGAGATCCAGTTTCAGGCAAGCTTCGGATCGCAGCTGGTTGGCTTGTTCGCCATAGACCTGCGGGTTGGGGTGATGAATCTCGCGTAGAGTAACCTCGCGCGGCTGGCCATTGCGGTCTGAGGTCAGGTATTTATCGATAAATCCGGGTTCGGTCACGGTCAGAACGCCGCCGAGTTGGTTCACCACCGGGTCGTCCCGCACGACTGTGGTTTCGAGAACCAGAGTGATATGATCGACGCGCAGGATTTCAGCCACGTCATTGCCCAGCGCGCGCAGAAAATCTTCGAACACGGTTGGTTCCAGCAGGCGAAGAATGGCGCGATGGACTTGATTGGTGCCTGCCAGATTCTCATAGGCTGCTGCGATGACCGAGCGATGCGTGTCTTCCAGGCGATCGAGACGCGCCTCAAGCCGCTGCATGGCGATACCGCGCAGATCAACAACATTGTCGCCCCGTGCTTGTTCATTTGCCGCCACCAGGGCCTGCATCAGATCTTTGTCATCCAGCACTGCGTCGGGCTCAGCCAGAATCGCGGCGCGGAGGTTGTCCTTGAGTTTAGGATCGCTGCTCATGTCCCGTCCGGTCGTTTTTTATTTTGGCGGGCTTATAACACGGGTTGCCGGAATTGCCTTAGGAAAAATGCACGCAAGAGGCGAATTTCCTTGGCGATGTGGCGGGGGCTCCCGCCTGCAATGTGCTGATCTAAGATCAGCTTTGGCCGTTGGGCCGGGCGCGGTGCCAAACGGCACCGCGCGGCAGCGCATAGGATCAGAGGATTTTCTGACCGGTTTTGGCCCAGTCAGCCAAGAAGGTTTCAAGACCTTTGTCGGTCAGCGGGTGATCGGCCAGTTTTTTGATCACGCCCGGGGGTGCTGTAATCACGTCGGCGCCAATGCGTGCGCTGTCGGTCACGTGGTTCACGGTACGGATCGAGGCCGCCAGGATTTCGGTTTCATACCCGTAATTGTCATAGACCTGGCGGATGTCTGCGATCAGATCCATGCCGTCGAGGTTGATGTCGTCAAGGCGACCGATGAAGGGAGAGATAAAGGTCGCGCCTGCTTTGGCTGCGAGAATCGCCTGATTGGTTGAGAAGCACAGGGTCACGTTGACCATCTGACCTTCGTCGCTGAGTGTCTTGCAGGTTTTCAGACCAGCCCAGGTCAGCGGCACCTTGACCGCGATGTTCGGTGCGATCTTGGCCAGCTTGCGACCCTCGGCGATCATGTCGTCAGCTTCGGTGGCGACAACTTCGGCGGACACTGGGCCGTCGACCAGATCGCAGATCTCTTTGGTGACTTCTAGAATGTCGCGGCCCGATTTCAGGATCAGCGAGGGGTTGGTGGTCACGCCGTCCACCATGCCCAGATCGTTCAGTTCTGCGATGGCGGCGATCTCGGCTGTGTCTACGAAGAATTTCATGAGGGCAGTCCTTTGATGGGTTGGCCTTGGTCGCGGATGGCTTTACCTCAAAGAGAGACATGCTGAAACCCCCCGGCCCAAGGATATGCGGTGAGCACTCAGGAGTATTTCGATCAGGGTGAGTTGGTGGCGGTGTTGACCACACAGCCGCTGGACCGGACGCTGGATTACAAGGCGCCCGAAGGCGGGTGTTTTCTGGGTGCGTATGTCGAGGTGCCGTTGGGGCCGCGCAAGGTTCTGGGCGTGGTTTGGGGGCCGGGACAGGGTGGCTTTGATCTGGCCAAGGCGCGATCGGTGATCCGCGTGCTAGAGGTCGCGCCGATGCGCGAAGAGATGCGCGTGTTTCTGGGAAAAGTGGCTGATTACACGCTTACGCCGATGCCCGCGATGCTGCGACTGGCGACCCGCGCGCCGGGGTTGGGCGATCCACCATCGATGCGCAAAATTTACCGGATGGGCGGCGCGGAGCCAGATCGGATGACCGATGCCCGGACCCGCGTGTTGGAGGTGTTGCGCGACTATGGTGGTTTGGCTTTTACACTGAAAGAACTGGCTGAGCAGGCTGGTGTGACGCCTTCTGTTGTCAAAGGGCTGGTAAAGCAGAACGCAGTGCGGGAAGAGGACAGCCCGCGCGATTTGCCCTATCCTCATCTGAATCCCGATTTGCCGGGCAAAGCTCTGACCGAAGATCAGGCGTTGGCGGTCGCTCGGTTGCAGGACGGGCAGCGAACGGGTGACTATGGCACGACACTGCTGAAGGGAGTGACTGGTTCGGGCAAGACAGAAGTGTATCTGGAGGCAGTGGCTGAGGCCCTACGCAATGGGCGGCAGGCGCTGGTACTTCTGCCCGAAATCGCGCTGACCGCTGAGTTCCTGACCCGGGTTGAAGCGCGGTTCGGCGCGCGCCCAGCCGAATGGCACTCGGGTGCGACCATGACCGAACGCCGTCGGGTTTGGCGCATGGTTGGGCAAGGGGATGCGCACCTGATTGTGGGCGCGCGATCTGCGCTGTTCCTGCCATTCCGTAATCTTGGGCTTGTCGTGGTCGATGAAGAACACGACACCTCGTACAAACAAGAAGATGGTGTTCACTACAGCGCGCGCGATATGGCGGTTCTGCGGGCGTCGATCTGTGGCGCGCGGGTGATTCTGGCCAGTGCGACACCCTCGCTAGAAAGCTGGGCCAATGCCGAAGCCGGCAAGTATGAACGGCTTGACCTGACCTCGCGCTTTGGTGATGCGGTATTGCCCGAAATGAAACCGATCGACATGCGGGCCGAACAGATGCAGCCGGGGACGTGGATCTCTCCGTCTTTGCGGCAAGCCGTGCAGCAACGGATCGAGAAGAAAGAACAGTCGCTGCTGTTTATCAATCGCCGCGGCTATGCGCCAGTGACGCTGTGCCGGGCCTGTGGTGAACAGATTGCGTGTGATCACTGCGACGCGCGGATGGTTGAGCACCGGTTCCTGAAACGTCTGATGTGCCACCAATGCGGTGAGACCAAACCGATGCCCGAGGTCTGCCCATCCTGTCAGGTCGAGGGCAAGCTGGCCCCAGTTGGGCCGGGGATCGAACGTTTGGCGGAAGAGGCCGAGGCGACCTTTCCCGAAGCGAAAATCGCGATGCTGAGTTCTGACCTGTTCGGTTCGGCGCGGGCATTGAAGGCGAAGATCGAAGAGATTGCCCAAGGCGATGCGGATATCATCATAGGTACGCAACTGGTGGCCAAGGGACATAACTTTCCCAAGCTGACGCTGGTGGGTGTGATTGACGCAGACCTCAGTTTGCATGGCGCTGATTTGCGAGCGGCAGAGCGTACATTCCAACTGATGCGTCAGGTCGCCGGACGCGCGGGGCGTGCGGACAAGCCGGGGCAAGCGCTGTTGCAGACCTTCCAGCCCGAACATCCTGTGATCCGAGCCATTCTGTCCGGCGATGAAGAAGGATTCTGGAAGGCCGAGGCGGCCGGCCGCCAAGCTGCCGCAGTCCCGCCTTACGGGCGTATGGCCGGGATCGTTTTGTCAGGACCAGAGGTGGGCCCTGTATTTGACATTGGAAATACCATGGCGCGTAACGATGCGCCGTTGCGCGACGTGGGGGCACAGGTCTTTGGTCCGGCCCCGGCCCCGATTGCGCGTATTCGCGGACGGCACCGGGTGCGGCTGCTTGTCAAAGCCCCAAAAGGCGCGCCCATTCAGGACGCAATAGCGCGCTGGATAGCACCGCTGTGCCTAAAGGGCGACATCCGCCTGACCGTCGATATCGACCCGCAAAGCTTTTATTGAACCCTGCATCTGTGCATAGTCAGTGTGCGTTAGCTGCTTTCTACTCGCCAATTGGCTCAAATAGGCGTAGAGCAATCTCATGCTGAAACCAATGCCCCTGTCTGAGGCGCAGAGCCTTCCGCTCTGGCGCCGTCCTATGACGCTCTTGTTCGTGATGGCGCTGACCATGCCGATCGCGTTCAACGCGTGGAGCGCGTTGTTGAACAACTTCGTGATCGAGGCCGCGAATTTCGATGGGGCGGATATCGGGTTGCTGCATACGGTGCGTGAGATACCGGGGTTTCTGGCCGTCGGCGTGATTGCGGTGATTATCTTCATCCGCGAGCAGGTTCTGGCCATGATCTCGCTGGTGATGCTTGGCGCCGCGACTGCGGTGACGGCATGGTTTCCAAGCCTTGGTGGTTTGCTGTTTGTCACTTTGATCAGTTCAATCGGGTTCCACTACTACGAAACAGTAAACCAGTCTTTGCAGTTGCAATGGCTACCCAAGGACCGCGCGCCTCAAATTCTGGGCTGGTTGGTGGCGATGGGCTCTGCCGCTACGGCTGTGGTCTATGGGCTGATTGTGCTGACTTGGGATCGGTTCGATCTGTCTTATAACTTCGTGTTTATGGCTGCGGGTGGCGTAACTGTGCTGCTTGCGTTGTTTAGTCTAATCGCCTTTCCGCAGTTTGACTCACCAACACCGCAGACCAAGAAGATCGTACTGCGCAAACGCTATTGGTTATACTACGCCCTGCAATTCATGGCGGGCGCACGGCGACAGATATTCATTGTGTTCGCCGGTTTCATGATGGTCGAGAAATTCGGGTTCGAAGTACATGAACTCACCAGCCTCTATCTGATCAATCTAATGATCAACATGGCTGCCGCCCCGATGCTGGGCAAAGCAGTGGCCGTCTTCGGGGAACGCCGAACTCTGATCTTTGAATATACGGGCCTTGCTATCGTTTTTGCGGCTTATGGCGGCATCTATTGGTTTAGTTGGGGTGTATTGCTGGCAGCAATTCTCTATGTGATTGATCATGTTTTGTTTGCGCTGGCTTTGGCCTTAAAGACCTACTTCCAGAAGATCGCGGATCCGGCGGATATCGCGCCAACGGCGGCAGTGGCCTTTACCATCAATCATATTGCTGCTGTGTTTCTGCCCGCGCTACTGGGGCTGCTTTGGGTGGTTTCACCGGGCGCCGTGTTTGGCCTAGCCACTTTGATGGCGATGGTGTCTTTGGGATTGTCTCTGTTAATCCCAAGGCATCCTGAACCGGGGAACGAAACGATCTTGTCCAAATACACCCCTGCACCTGCCGAGTAATTGCCAGCGCTTGACCTTGTCGTCGCGCGCGCCTACGCGCATGGGCAACAGAGACAGGAGTCCCCATGCCCACATTCACCGCGTTGACGACATTGACCGGCAAATCCGCAGCCGAAGGATTGGGCGAGGCCATGGAGCGTTTGAACCCGGAACCCACGGGCGTCGGTGTGTTCGAGGTCGAAGACGGCTCGGGTCTTTGGGAGGTTGGGGGCTATTTCACCGAAGCCCCGGATGAAACAGCTTTGGCTGTGTTGGCGGCGGCGTTTGAAGCCAAGCCATTCGTGGTTTCGGAACTGCCCGAAACCGACTGGGTCGCACATGTACGACGCGAACTGGCCCCGGTCGAGGCAGGCCGGTTCTTTGTTCATGGCAGTCATGATGCGGATAAGGTGCCCGAAGGGCACATTCCGTTATTGATCGAGGCCGCGATGGCGTTTGGAACAGGTCATCACGGTACGACTTTGGGCTGCATTAAGGCATTGGACTATCTCCTTGACCAAGATTTTGCGGCTACAAAGGTCGCCGATATCGGCTGTGGTACCGCTGTGCTGGCGATGGCTGCAGCGCGGGTCTGGGATGGTGACATCATTGCCAGCGATATCGATGAAGTTGCCGTTGACGTGGCCGAGGCTAACCTGAAGGCCAATGGCATGGCTGGCGCGGTTACCTGCGTTGAAGCTGCTGGTTTCGATCACCCGAAGCTGAAAGAACATGCGCCTTATGATCTGATATTTGCCAATATCCTCAAAGGACCACTTGTGGCTCTTTCACCAGAAATATCAGCGAATCTGCGTGCAGGTGGACAGGCAATCCTGTCCGGAATCCTCAATGAGCAGGCCGATGATGTGCTATCCATTTATCTCCAAAATGGCTTCAATCAGGTGCGCAGAGATGAGATTGGTGAGTGGACGACGCTAATCTTAAGCAAAGAGGGCGAAAGTTAGGCTATTTACAGGAGTATTGTGGATTCCTGCCACGTTTTTGTCGCATTCTACTCTTACCGTCATTGGATGCAATCGGGGGCGGTTTGTTGGAGGCTGCCATGACAGGAAAACAACTCGAATTTGATCAACGCGTCACGCGTTTGAGCAAAAAACACCAGAAACTCAGCCGTGGTTATCGGGCGACGATGCGATCGGATGGTCTGGTGGTGATGAAGCCACAGCGTATGCGTTCGGCTATTCCAGCCAAGGTATTGTTGTTGTGTCTCGTAGGATTCTTTGGATTCAAAGCGTTCTTGCTGTCCCATCTGGGACCGTCTGCATATGATACGCGCGTGGAAAGTCTGAACCAAGGTACAGCGGTTGAACAAGCTGGTGCCTGGATCATGCAGTCTGATCCTGTGACTTCTTTCCTGTCGACCCAGTTGAACAAAGTCATGTTCTAGGCTTGGCCTGAACGTCCTCCTGACTCAAAAACACCGCGTCCCTAGAGGCACGCGGTGTTTTTGTGTTTTTGTTCGTCCCGTGAAGGGAATGACGGGGCGTATTTGGCGTTGCGCCAAATTCTTATCGGTGAGCGTGGACGATTTGGTGGATGTCGCCACGGCACAAGCCGATATCAGCCAGTTCGCGATCGGTCAGATCGTTCAGCACGTTGCGGGTTACGCGGGCGTCATTCCACTCGGCAACGGTGCTCACGACCGATGCGAAAGTCGCGCCGATACGGCCGACGAGGCCGAATGAGCCAGTGGTGGTGCGGGTGGTATCTAGTGCAGCCATATCCTGTTTCCTTCTGGTTTGTGTTAAACTTTGATCTTGCGATCTGAGCGGCATTTAGTGATGTGTTTTGCTGCGTACAAGCGTAGAAATTGCATGTGTCCTATGCAATTTTTGCAAGCCTCGAAATCGCTAAAACCCCCTTAAATCATTGATTAAATTCTCTTCAGAAAGGCGTCGAAAATAGACCAGATGTTGTCGCATTTAGATCGCGATGGGACAGGTGCGACATGATTGTCGGTTTTGATGTTTGCGCTGATTTCCTTGGTAAATGTTCACGCTTCGTGCTAGTTCGTAAGAAAAGAGCACACAAACCCGAGCAGGCCGAGACAAAACATGCGAATTCTGGGCATTGATCCGGGGCTTAGAACCCTGGGATGGGGCGTCATCGAATCGCATGGCAGCCGTCTGAGCCACGTTGCCAACGGATTATGCAAATCCGACGGGGACGATCTGGGTGAGCGGCTGCTGTCGCTACACAACCAGATTGTCGAGGTCATTGCCGAGCACCAGCCTGATCAGGCCGCTATTGAACAGACGTTCGTCAACAAGGATGGGGCGGGCACGTTAAAGCTGGGGCAGGCGCGCGGCGTCGCGCTGTTGACACTTGCACAGGCGGGTTTGCCGGTCGGAGAATACGCTCCGAACCGTGTCAAGAAAACTGTGGTTGGTGTAGGCCACGCCGAGAAGGAGCAGGTTCTGCATATGGTCAAGCTACAACTGCCCGGTTGTTCCCCTAAGGGTGCGGACGCTGCGGATGCTTTGGCAATCGCAATTTGTCATTCCTACTATGGGACATCACCGCAGGCACGGTTGAAAGAGGTGCGCGCATGATCGGCAAACTCACTGGGCGGTTGGATTACCGCGCGGCGGATCACGTGCTGATCGACGTGCGCGGGGTGGGGTATATCGTCTATTGCTCGGACAGGACCATGGCAGCATTGCCTGGCGTAGGTGAGGCGGTGTCGATCTTCACTGACATGGTCGTCCGCGAAGACCTGATGCAATTATACGGGTTCCTGTCGCTGGTGGAAAAAGAATGGCACCGGCTGTTGTGCTCTGTGCAAGGCGTCGGGGCAAAGGTTTCTCTGGCAATTCTCAGCGCGCTGGGACCGGATGGCGTTAGTCGAGCAATTGCCTTGGGTGATTGGGGTGCAGTCAAGGCTGCAAAAGGTGTGGGACCAAAGACCGCACAAAGGATTGTGCTTGATCTGAAAGACAAAGCCCCCGGAGTGATGGCCATGGGGGGCACCGTTACCGAAGCCGTGGACGGCCCGGCGCTTGAGCTAGTCGAAGCTGCCGAGCCCGCTGTTGCCTCGAAACGAGCGGCAATACCTGCATCTGGTTCCGCCGCCGCCTCGGCGGGGGCGTTGTCGGCGCTGGGTAATCTGGGCTATGGGCCGTCGGATGCGGCGTCGGCGGTGGCCGAGGCGGCAGCGACCCTACCGGATGCCGGAGAGGCCGATCTGATCCGCGCCGCGTTGAAACTGCTGGCCCCAAAAAGTTGAGCGAAAGGGTAACTGAATGGTAGATGCCGACCCCGCCCTGCGACCCGAACCGATGCCGGAAGACAATGACCGCGCCTTGCGCCCGCAGGGTCTGGATGAGTTCATCGGACAGGCCGAGGCGCGTGCCAATCTGCGTATCTTTATCCAATCGGCGCGTCAGAGGGGCGAGGCAATGGATCATACCTTGTTTCATGGACCTCCGGGGCTGGGAAAGACCACTCTGGCCCAAATCATAGCGCGTGAATTGGGAGTAAATTTCCGCATGACCTCGGGGCCGGTGCTGGCAAAGGCGGGGGATCTGGCTGCGATTCTGACCAACCTTGAGGCGCGGGATGTGCTGTTTATTGATGAGATTCACCGGCTGAACCCGGCGGTTGAAGAGGTTCTTTATCCTGCGATGGAGGATTTTGAGCTGGACCTGGTGATCGGTGAAGGCCCGGCGGCGCGGACGGTGCGGATCGAACTGCAGCCGTTTACGCTGGTCGGGGCCACCACGCGGATGGGGTTGTTGACGACCCCGTTGCGCGACCGGTTTGGCATTCCGACGCGGCTGCAGTTCTATACTGTCGAAGAATTGCACGAGATTGTCACCCGTAATGCCCGTAAGCTGGGCGCTCCTGCTGAGGATGAGGGCGCCCGTGAGATCGCGCGGCGGTCTCGCGGCACGCCGCGAATCGCAGGGCGGCTGCTGCGGCGGGTGGTGGATTTTGCCGTTGTCGAAGGTGATGGGCGGATCACCCGGGAATTGGCGGATGGCGCGTTGACCCGTTTGGGCGTGGACAAGCTGGGCCTGGACGGGGCCGACCGTCGGTATCTGAAGCTGATCGCCGAGAACTACGCCGGTGGTCCGGTAGGCATTGAGACGCTTTCGGCGGCTTTGTCCGAGAGTCGAGATTCGCTAGAAGAAGTGATCGAACCCTACCTGTTGCAGCAAGGTCTGATCCAGCGCACGCCGCGTGGACGGATGTTGGCGCAGAAAGCGTGGACGCATCTGGGGATGGCCGCCCCCAAGGGCCAGAACGATCTGTTTGGTTGAAGTTTCACGCTTTGGATTTTATGCCTCCGGCGGCCGTATTTAGAACGAGAAGAAGGGGCGGGACGTGACACCGGACGAGATCGAGGCGCTGTTCACCCGTGAAAGCGGAGAATTCCTGTTTGCGCGCTGGGGGCGACCGATTGTACCGATCGTGTTCGGGGTCGAGGACGAGACGCTGGCTACGGTCAATGGTGCGTTTGAGGCGGTTGTCGCGCTGGCCGGTCACAAAATGGCCGAGACCGACCCGGAACTGGGTGTCAATTGCATGGTCTTCTTCTTTCGCGACTGGCAGGAGCTTTTGGAGGTTCCCGATCTGGATCGCCTGATCCCGGAGCTGGCGCCGTTGGTTGAGCGGCTGGTTGCTGTTGACGCCAACCAGTACCGCATTTTCCGGTTTGAGGAAGATGGTGCCATACGTGCGGCTTTCGTGTTTCTGCGTATGGACAAGGAGATGTCCGAATTACCGGCGGAAACTTTGGTGCTCAGTCAGGTGGCGCAAACCATCCTGCTGTGGTCCGATGCCGCCTTTCGCAACGCCTCGCCGTTGGCCATCGCAGGTGAGACGACGGTCCTGCGGCCCGATATCGCCGCCTTGATCCGGGCCGCATATGATCCGGTTCTGCCGGGTGCCGCACAGGATGCATCCCATGCGCTCCGTCTGTTTGCCAGGTTGGAGCTGCCGCAATGAAACACCTCTTTCCGGTTCGTGTTTATTATGAGGACACTGACATGGGGGGTGTCGTCTATCATGCGAATTACTTGAAGTTCATTGAACGCGCGCGGTCTGACTGGGTGCGCAAACTAGGCAATGATCAGAACGTAATGAGAGAAGCAGGCATCGTCTGGGTGGTGCGGCGGATTGAGGCAGATTATCTCGCCGCTGCAAGGTTTGAGGATGAGCTGGTGGTGGAAACCGAAATGACCTCAATCTCGGGCGCACGACTGACCATGTCTCAGCTGGTCAAACGTGGAGAGGCAGAGGTTTTTCGGGCAGAGGTGACCGCTGTCTGCATGAATAAACAGGGCAGGCCCGTGCGTCTTCCGGCAGAGATTCGCGCATTGATGTAACATTTTTACCCTCTGGGGTGGTTCTGTTGGCTTTTCACATCCATCTGCGTTAGCGTTTAGAAAATAAGGCCAAATGGTCATCAGGCAAAACAAAGAGCAGGTTCATGGAAGCTGAAACGCTGGCGCTGGCGCAGGAGATCGATTTCTCCATGTGGGGGCTGTTTGCCCGCGCGACATTTATCGTCAAACTGGTGATGCTGATGCTGATCGCCGCATCGATCTGGTCGTGGGCGATCATTATTCAGAAGTTGATCAACTATCGGGCGGCGCGCGGCGAAGCGCAGGTGTTCGATGAAAGCTTCTGGTCGGGCAATCCTTTGGATGAATTGTTCGAACAGATTGGCACCCAACCGGATGGCAGTTCGGGAAAGATATTTGCGGCGGGCATGATCGAATGGCGACGCTCGCACCGTAATGATGGCGGGCTGATCGCGGGGGCGACCTCGCGGATCGATCGATCGATGGATGTGGCAATCGCGAAAGAGGCTGAGGGGCTGCAAAAAGGGTTGCCCATTCTGGCCACGGTTGGCTCAACAGCGCCCTTCATCGGCCTGTTCGGGACGGTCTGGGGCATCATGAACGCCTTCATCGAGATTGCCGAGCAGCAAAACACCAACCTTGCCGTTGTGGCCCCGGGTATTGCAGAGGCGCTGTTGGCTACTGGTCTGGGCCTGCTGGCCGCGATCCCGGCGGTAATTTTCTATAACAAGCTCAGCGCTGACAGCGACCGGATCGTTGGCGGGTATGAGGCCTTTGCCGATGAATTTGCCACGATCTTGTCGCGGCAGTTGGATAGCTGAGGATGGGTGCGGCGGTTCAGCAGAGCTCGGGCGGGAACGGACGCAGGCGTGGACGGCGGCGTGGGCGTGCGCAGCCGATGGCTGAGATCAACGTAACGCCCTTTGTTGATGTCATGCTGGTGTTGCTGATCATATTCATGGTGGCCGCCCCGTTGCTGACCGTTGGCGTGCCCGTTGACCTGCCAAAGACGGCCGCCAGCGCATTGCCCGGTGACAGCGAAGAACCTTTGACCGTAACGCTGACCGAAGATGGCCGGGTACAAATCCAGACAACCGATGTGCAGCGCGACGAGCTTATCGGCAAGCTGCGTGCGATTGCGGCTGAGCGCAGCAGCGACCGGGTATTTTTGCGCGCTGATGGGGCCATTCCCTATGCGCAGGTAATGCAGGTCATGGGCGCTTTGAATGCGGGTGGTTTTTCCAATGTGGGCCTTGTGACCGACACCGGCGGGCCGACGTTGGACGACGGGTGAGAGTGAGGCTGCGCGGTGGATACCGGCACCAAGATTTCGGCAATTGCGCATGTCAGCCTGATCGGCTGGGCATTGTTTGGTGGCACCTTCCGGTCCGAGCCATTGCCGATGGCTGTGCAGGATGTCACGGTGATTTCGGCTGAGCAGTTTGCGGCAATGACCGCCCAGAGTGAGGCGCCCGAGGTGCCGACTGACCCGGCTGAATTGCAACAGCCCGCCGAGCCGGACGAAGTTGAAGCGCCAGACCCTGCACCAGAAGAAACACCCGAGCCTGAGCCTGTTGCCCAACCGGAACCCGAACCTGAGCCCGAGCAGGAACCCGAGACCGTGGAAATACAGCCCGAGCCTGAATTGATTGAACAACCCCCAACGCTTGAAGAGCCCGAGCCAGAGATAGCGGCGCTCCCCGTGCCTCCGGGCCCGGAGGCAGAACCGAGCCCTGCGGATAAGATCGCGCCCGAACAGATCGCGCCGCCACCTCCCGAGGCTAAGCCGGATGATATCGAAACACCTCCGGTCTCACTTGATGAGGGGGCGGAAACCCAGCAGGAACAGCAGGATCAGACAGCACCTGAGGAAGCCGCGCCCGAAATCGTGACCGAGGCGGAAGAGGTCGTTGATCCGGCACCCCGAACCTCTCCACGCCCGCGCGTGCGGCCGAACCGCCCGACACCGCCGCCCGAGCCCGAGGTTGCCGAAACACCCGAACCTGCCCCGACAGAGCCCGCGCAGGACGATCAGGCGATCAACGACGCGCTTGCTGAGGCGCTGGGGAACGGGACCGAGCCCTCTGGTCCACCGCTGACGAGCGGAGAAAAGGATGCGATGCGTGTGGCTGTATCGCGCTGTTGGAACGTGGGTTCGCTGTCGACGGATGCGCTGGAAACTGTTGTTATCGTTGGGTTCTCGCTAACCAGGGATGGCAAAGTGGTTGGTGGCAGTCTGCAGCTGTTGGACAGCACAGGAGGCTCAGCCGCCTCGGCAAAACAGGCCTACGAGACCGCCAGACGCGCAGTTTTACGCTGTGGCGCAAAAGGATATGACCTGCCAGCTGACAAATACGATCAATGGCAGGATATTGAGATTACATTCAATCCCGAGAGGATGCGGATCAAATGATGAAACTTCTGACCAGCCTCTTAGTTGGCCTTACCTTTCTGTCAGCCCCAGTCTACGCCCAAAGCGGTCCGCTGCGGCTTGAGATAGATGAAGGCATCATCGAACCAATGCCGTTTGCGGTGCCGAGTTTTGTGCCGGACAATCCGGAGGCAGCGCAGTATGCGCAGGATATCTCGCGCGTGATCGTGTCGGACCTGACAGGGACGGGTTTGTTTCGCGAAATCTCGTCGGATGCGTTCATCAGCCGGGTAAGCAGTTTTGATGCGCCGGTACAGTTCGCCGACTGGAAAGCGATTAATGCACAAGCTCTGGTGACCGGGGCGGTCAATGTGTCGGGCAAGCGCCTGACAGTTCGGTTCCGGGTTTGGGATGTATTCTCGGGGCAGGAACTGGGGAACGGTTTGCAGTTTGCAGGCACGACCGATGGTTGGCGACGCATGGCGCACAAAGTATCAGATCAGGTTTACAGCCGGATCACGGGTGAAGGTGCCTACTTTGATAGTCGCGTGGCGTTCGTGTCGGAAAGCGGCCCCAAGGATCAGCGGCGCAAACGACTGGCGATCATGGATTATGATGGTGCGAATGTACAATACCTGACCGACAGCGCGGCGATTGTGTTGGCCCCTCGGTTTTCGCCTACCGGTGACCAGTTGCTTTATACCAGCTACGAGACCGGCCAGCCGCGTATCTATGTTCTGGATGTCGGCCGCGTGAAGCGGCAAGAGCTAAAAACGCAAGAAGGCACGATGAGCTTCTCACCGCGCTTCTCGCCGGATGGCCGCTCGATCGTGTATTCTCTGACCCAAGGTGGAAACACCGATCTGTGGAAGATGGATCTGGCATCCGGGCAAAGCGTGCGGCTGACCAACACGCCCGCGATTGAAACCGCGCCAAGTTATTCTCCGGATGGCAGCCGGATCGTGTTTGAAAGCGACAGATCGGGCACCCCGCAGCTGTATATCATGCCCGCCAATGGGGGCGAGGCGACACGGATCAGTTTCGGACAGGGGCGCTATGGCACACCGGTCTGGTCGCCGCGTGGCGATCTGATTGCGTATACAAAGCAAAACAAAGGCCGGTTCCATATCGGCGTCATGCGCACAGATGGGAGCGAGGAACGCCTTCTGACCGCTTCGTTCCTGGACGAAGGCCCCACTTGGTCGCCAAACGGACGCGTCATCATGTTCACCCGCGAAACCCAAGGGGCGAGCGGGAGATCGACGCTCTATTCGGTGGATATTTCGGGCCGGAACCTGCGCCCGGTGCGTACGCCAGATGGCGGCAGTGACCCATCCTGGGGGCCACTTCAGAATTGATCTGACCAACCAGCGGGCGACGTTCACAACAAACCCGCAATGTGATAGAAACGCGGCAATAAACAACAAAGCACGAGGCACTTGAGATGAACCTTTTGAGCAAAGTCGCAGCTATTGGGGCGCTGACCCTGATTGCCGCCTGTTCCAACAACGATCCGTCGGCACTGGGCGGAGGCGCTGGTGGCAGCGGCACGCTGGTCCCGGGCTCGCCCAGTGATCCGCGATCACCGGCCTATTTCCAGCAGACAGTCGGCGACCGGGTTCTGTTCTTGGTCGATCAATCTACATTGTCACCACAGGCTCAGACGATCTTGCAGGGACAAGCGGATTGGCTGCTGGCCAACCCGGATTTTGTTGCCAAGATCGAAGGCCACGCGGATGAGCAGGGCACACGCGAATACAACCTTGCCCTTGGGGCCCGCCGGGCAAACGCGGCGCGGGAATACCTGATTTCGCGGGGGGTTGCGGGCAACCGACTAACCACTGTCAGCTATGGCAAGGAACGCCCGATCGAAATTTGTAGCACCGAGGAATGCTATTCCAAAAACCGCCGCGCGGTGACGGTGCTGACCGGTTCAACCTTGGGGTAAGATGATGCGATTAGCAGGTTTGGTTCTGGCGGCGGTTGTGGCTGTCGCCGGTGTGGCTCAGGCGCAGGATCAGCAGACGCTGGCGGATATCCGTCAGGAGCTGACGGTGCTGCATGTGGAAATCCAGCGCCTCAAGCGCGAGTTTTCGACCACCGGCTCGCCCGCGCCGAACCTGTCGGGCAGTTCTGTGCTGGAACGTGTCGACGCCATCGAAGCCGAATTGCAACGCCTGACGCGTCAGACTGAACAGTTGAATCAGCGGGTGCAGAATATCGTCACCGATGGCACCAACCGGATCGGCGATCTGGAGTTTCGTCTGGTTGAGCTTGAGGGCGGTGACCTGAGCACGCTGGGCGAAACATCGACTCTGGGTGGGGAGACGCAGACAGATGTAGCCGCAGCGCCGTCGCCCACGCCGACACAACCCTCGGTCACGGATCTGGGTGAGCTTGCGGTGGGCGAACAGGAAGATTTCGATACTGCATCACAGGCATTGGCCGATGGAGATTTCGAAACTGCAGCCAACTTGTTTGCGCAGTTCGATCAATCCTATCCCGGCAGTCCCCTGGCATCACAAGCCAATCTACGGCGTGGGCAGGCGCTGAAAGGGGTGGGCGATACGCGGGAAGCGGCGCGTGCCTTTTTGGCCAGTTTCACAGGTGATTCCGAAGGGCCACTGGCCCCTGAAGCGTTGTTTGAGCTGGGTGCGGCGCTTGGACAATTGGGGCAAACCGATCAGGCCTGTATAACACTCGGCGAGGTTGGCGTGCGGTTCCCGACCTCAGCGCCAGCGGCTTCCGCTACACAGGAAATGGCAACGCTGGGCTGTTCTTGACCTCTGACGCCGATACGCTTCGGGCTGAACTTCGGGCGCGTTTGCCCGACCCGCTGCCGAATCGGCTGGGCGTGGCGGTTTCGGGGGGCAGTGATTCGACGGCCCTGATGCGTTTGCTGGCTGATATCGCGCAGCAAGAGCAGATTGAACTGTTTGCGGCGACCGTCGATCACGGCCTTCGATCTGAATCAGCCTCAGAAGCTTTGACCGTTGCGGCGTTGGCACAGCACTGGGGTATCCCCCACGAAACACTGAAATGGCAAGGGTGGGACCGAAAGGGCAACCTGCAGGATCAAGCGCGGCGCGCGCGATACCGGTTGCTGGCAGAATGGGCGGAAACGAATGCACTGCAGGCCATTGCGCTGGGTCATACGGCCGATGACCAGGCCGAAACCGTTTTGATGCGGTTGGGCCGCGCAGCCGGTGTATCCGGGCTTTCGGCCATGTCGGGAATACGTGCAGAGGGCGGGATCACATTACTGCGCCCATTGCTGGCTGTAACTCGGTCCCGTCTGCGGGATTATCTGACTGCACAAAGTGTTTCCTGGATCGATGACCCCTCGAATCAGGATCAGCGATTTGACCGGATCAAAGCGCGTCAGGCGCTTTCCGGATTGGATCAGATTGGTATCACGCCACAGACTTTGGCGCGGGTCGCTGAGAATATGGGACAAGCACGTGAAGCATTAGCACAATTCACGCAGGAATCCGCTCTCCGACATTTGAAGGCAATAGATGGGGACCTATGCGTCGACCGCGAAGGGTTTGGAACGCTGCCTGAAGAAATTCGCCGCCGTCTTGTGGTGGCCTCTGTTTCATGGATCGCAGGTGGAGAGTATCCGCCAAGACACAAAGCGGTGGATCAGGTTCTGGACGCGTTGTCATCAGCTCAGACAGCCACGCTGGGCGGGTGCATTTTCATACCTGATGGCAAAAACACCCGGATTTGCAGAGAGCTAAACGCTGTCAGCGATGAGATCGCACAACCCGGCATGCCCTGGGATCGGCGCTGGATTGTCACCGGGCCGAAAACTGAAGACGCAGAAATCCGGGCGCTGGGTGAAGATGGCATTTTGCAGCTTGAAAACTGGCGATCTGCTGGCAAACCCCGCGCTGCGTTGTTGTCGACACCTGCAGTGTGGACAGGAGACTTGGTAGTGGCCGCTCCTGTCGCCGGTTTTGCCAACCAATGGCGTGCTGAGATGCTCTTGGAACGGTCCGACTTTGCGGCTGTGATTTTATCGCATTGAACCTGCCGCAATCCTCTCTATTTTAAGGAACAACTCCGGCAAGTCCCCACCTGCCGAAACCTTTCAGGAGATTTTCCTTGGGCAACGCTCGTAACATCGCCTTCTGGGTCGTTCTATTTTTACTGATCCTTGCACTTTTCAACCTGTTCAGCGGACCCAGCGGGTCGCTTCAGGGCAATGAAAAAACCTATTCTGATTTTGTGTCCGCCGTCGAAAGTGGTGAGGTCAACAAAGTCACGCTGGACGGTGAGCAGATTCGCTACACAACTCAGAACGGCGCCAGTTACACTACGATCAAACCCACCGACGCCGAGGTTACCAAGCTGCTAATCGACAAAAACATCCCTGTTGAGGCTGTGAAACAACAGCAGTCCGGGTTTCAGTCGTTCCTGATCACGCTGCTGCCCTTCCTGCTGCTGATCGGGGTCTGGGTCTATTTCATGAACCGGATGCAGGGCGGTGGCAAAGGCGGCGCGATGGGCTTTGGTAAGTCCAAGGCCAAAATGCTGACTGAAAAGCATGGCCGAGTGACCTTTGATGACGTCGCAGGCATTGATGAGGCCAAGGAAGAGCTGGAAGAGATTGTTGAATTTCTGCGTAACCCGCAGAAGTTCTCGCGCCTTGGTGGCAAAATCCCCAAGGGTGCGTTGCTGGTGGGACCTCCGGGAACCGGTAAAACCCTGCTGGCCCGCGCAATTGCGGGTGAGGCGGGTGTGCCGTTCTTCACCATTTCAGGTTCGGACTTCGTTGAGATGTTCGTGGGTGTCGGTGCTTCGCGTGTACGCGACATGTTCGAACAGGCGAAAAAGAATGCTCCCTGTATCGTCTTCATCGACGAAATTGATGCTGTTGGTCGCCACCGCGGTGCCGGTTATGGTGGCGGCAACGACGAACGCGAACAGACGCTCAACCAGTTGCTGGTTGAGATGGACGGCTTCGAGGCCAATGAAGGCGTCATCATCCTGGCGGCCACCAACCGTAAGGACGTGCTGGACCCTGCATTGCTGCGTCCGGGCCGATTTGACCGCAACGTGACCGTTGGCAACCCCGACATCAAAGGGCGCGAGAAGATCTTGGGCGTGCATGCGCGCAAGACGCCTCTGGGCCCTGATGTTGATCTGCGCATCATTGCGCGTGGTACTCCGGGCTTTTCGGGTGCCGATCTGGCCAACCTTGTAAACGAGGCTGCGTTGATGGCCGCCCGTGTCGGTCGCCGCTTTGTCACAATGGAAGACTTTGAGAACGCCAAGGACAAGGTGATGATGGGGGCCGAGCGCCGTTCGATGGTGCTGACCCAGGATCAGAAAGAAAAAACCGCCTATCATGAGGCTGGCCATGCTGTCGTCGGCCTGTCCCTGCCGCTATGTGATCCGGTCTACAAGGCGACAATCATTCCACGCGGTGGTGCGCTGGGGATGGTGGTTTCGCTGCCTGAAATGGATCGCCTGAACTATCACCGCGATGAGTGCGAACAGAAGCTGGCCATGACCATGGCGGGCAAAGCCGCAGAGGTCATCAAGTACGGTGAAGACCACGTGTCGAACGGCCCTGCGGGTGACATCATGCAGGCCAGCCAGTTGGCCCGCGCCATGGTGATGCGCTGGGGCATGTCAGACAAGGTTGGCAACATTGACTATGCCGAAGCGCATGATGGGTACTCTGGCAACACCGCTGGTTTCTCGGTTTCAGCCCACACAAAAGAGCTGATTGAGGAAGAGGTTAAACGCCTGATCCAGCAGGGGTATGAACGTGCGCACGAAATCCTGACTGAGAAAAACGAAAACTGGGAACGACTGGCGCAAGGGTTGCTTGAATACGAGACGCTGACCGGGGACGAGATCAAACGGGTCATGAATGGCGAACCGCCCAGTGAAAGCGATGACGAAGGTGATAAGCCAGATGAAGGCAACGCCCCAAGCGTCACGGCGATCCCCAAAACCAAGGCTAAGAAATCACCGCCCGAAGGTGACATGGAACCTGAACCCTCAACCTAACCAGACCGACCCGGGCATTGCCCGGGTCTTTTCTATCTTTTCATCGTGATCTGCATGTTCTCTACTGTCTGCGAAACTTGAGGGTGTTGGACATAATATGCCGGTATTGCGCAAGACCGACTATGTTGCCGAGGTCGTCTGGCTGGGGCACGTCGCGATTGGTGGCTCTTTGACAGCGCAGGTGGTTGACGCGCTTGATCTTGGCTTCGAGGGCGATCGGGGTGCGCGCCATGAGGGGCTTAATCGAGCCTCCTGCGGGCGGGTCGGAAACCTCTATCCTCAAGGCACTGAGATACGAAATGTGCGTCAATTGTCGGTTTTGTCTTCTGATGAACTGGATTTGATCGCGCGTGATATGGGGTTGGATGCGCTTGATCCTTCGTTGTTGGGTGCAAGCATCGTCCTGAGGGGCATCCCCGACTTTACCCATATTCCGCCATGCTCTCGCTTGCAGACCGCTGCCGGTCTGACACTTACGGTCGATATGGAAAACCGCCCCTGCGTTTTGCCCGGGCGTGAAATAGAAGCGGTTTTCCCCGGTTACGGCGCCGCATTCAAAGCCGCTGCGCAGGACCGCAGGGGTGTGACGGCTTGGGTCGAACGGCCGGGCAGGTTGAGCCGAGGTGACCACATGGCATTGTTTGTACCGGATCAGCGTCAGTGGGAACCCTGAGTTTCTGAGACTGCCTCAGAAGACACCAGAAACGGTTCAAAGCCGTTTCACGACTTGATTATGTCGGAAACTAAGTTCACTAAGACGGCGCATAATCGTATGGAATGCACAGCGCCGACTCCCGCGTGTCGGCCATGCACAGAATTCAGTTAGGGACCCAACCCAATGAGCTACAAATCCGATATTGAGATTGCCCGCGAGGCGAACAAGAAGCCGATCCAGGAGATTGGCGCGAAGATTGGCATCTCCAGCGATGATCTGCTGCCCTATGGTCACGACAAAGCCAAAGTCAGTCAAGATTTCATCAACTCGGTTCAGGATCGTGAAGACGGCAAGCTGGTCCTTGTAACCGCGATCAACCCGACCCCTGCGGGCGAGGGTAAGACCACCACCACCGTTGGTCTGGGTGACGGCCTGAACCGCATCGGCAAGAACGCGATGATCTGTATCCGTGAGGCCTCGCTTGGCCCGAACTTCGGTATGAAGGGCGGCGCTGCGGGTGGCGGTTACGCGCAGGTAGTTCCGATGGAAGAAATGAACCTACACTTCACCGGTGACTTTCATGCAATCACTTCGGCACACTCACTGCTGTCGGCAATGATCGATAACCACATCTACTGGGGCAATGAATGTGAGATCGACACTCGTCGCGTTGCATGGCGCCGCGTGGTCGACATGAACGACCGGGCCCTGCGTCAGATTACGGCGTCTTTGGGCGGTGTATCGAATGGCTTCCCGCGCGAAACCGGCTTTGACATTACCGTCGCGTCCGAGGTTATGGCGATCCTGTGCTTGGCCAACGACCTGAAAGACCTGGAAAAGCGCCTGGGTGATATCATCGTGGCCTATCGCCGTGACAAGACCGCAGTCTACTGCCGCGACATCAAGGCCGAAGGTGCAATGACTGTTCTGCTGAAGGACGCGATGCAGCCGAACCTGGTGCAGACGCTGGAAAACAACCCGGCCTTTGTCCACGGCGGTCCCTTCGCGAACATCGCGCACGGCTGTAACTCTGTCATCGCGACCAAGACAGCTCTGAAAGTGGCCGATTATGTCGTGACCGAAGCTGGTTTCGGTGCCGATCTGGGTGCCGAGAAATTCATGAACATCAAGTGTCGCAAGGCTGGCATCGCCCCGTCGGCGGTTGTGCTGGTGGCCACCATCCGTGCAATGAAAATGAATGGCGGTGTAGCTAAGGCTGATCTGGGTGCCGAGAACGTCGACGCCGTGAAATCCGGCTGTGCCAACCTGGGCCGTCACATTGAGAACGTCAAATCCTTTGGCGTGCCGGTTGTTGTCGCTATCAACCACTTTGTCACCGATACCGATGCCGAAGTGCAGGCGGTCAGCGACTATTGTGCGGGTCACGGTGTCGAGGCGGTTCTGTCGCGTCACTGGGAACTGGGCTCGGAAGGCTCGGCTCCGCTGGCTGAGAAGGTTGTTGAAATCGTCGAAGGTGGCTCTGCAAACTTTGCGCCGATCTACCCCGACAGCATGCCGCTGTTCGAGAAAGTCGAAACCATCGCCAAGCGTATCTACCGTGCTGACGAGGTGCTGGCTGACGGCAAGATCCGCAAGCAGCTGCGCGAGTGGGAAGAAGCGGGTTATGGCAACCTGCCGGTCTGTATGGCAAAAACCCAGTATTCGTTCTCGACCGATCCGACCCTGCGCGGCGCGCCCACCGGCCATTCGGTCCCTGTGCGTGAGGTTCGCCTGTCTGCAGGTGCCGGTTTCATCGTGGTTGTATGCGGTGAGATCATGACCATGCCTGGTCTGCCGCGCAAACCGGCTGCCGAGGCGATCTGTCTTAACGACGCAGGTGAGATCGAGGGCTTGTTCTAGGCCGCCGAATAAGACATCTCGTGGTCCGGGGAATCCCCCGGGCCATGAGGAGACGAACATGCCCACTCTGACACCTCCACAAGACTGCAATTCGATGCAGGAATTGCGGGTTCAGATCGACAAGTTGGATCGCCAACTGGTCGAGATGCTGGTGACGCGCGTAGGCTATATCGATCGCGCATCCGAGCTGAAACCGGGCGAGGGTCTTCCCGCCCGCATCCCCGGCAGGGTTGAAGAGGTGGTGCAAAAGGTACGCGCCGGTTCACACGAAGCGGGAATGGACCCGGAACTGGCCGAAAGGCTGTGGCGTATTCTGATTGACTGGTCGATCGCGCGTGAAGAACGTGTGCTCGGCCCAGAATAAAGACCGGGCGCGCTTTGCGCCCGTTTGGCTTTTGAAAGAAGGGATCAAAAGATGGTAGCGCAGGTTATCGACGGAAAGGCCTTTGCCGCCAAAGTGCGCGCACAGGTAGCCGACCAGGTTGCAAAGCTGAAAGAAGAAAACGGCATTACCCCTGGTCTGGCGGTGGTTCTGGTGGGCGAAGACCCAGCCAGCCAGGTCTACGTCCGCTCAAAGGGCAAAATGACCGTAGAGGTCGGCATGAACTCGTACGAGCATAAGCTGGATGTGGACACCTCCGAAGAGGACCTGCTGGCGTTGATCGACAAGCTGAACAACGACCCCGCAGTGCACGGCATACTGGTGCAACTGCCGCTGCCCAAGCATCTGAACGAAGATCTGGTGATCAACTCGATCGATCCGGCAAAGGATGTGGACGGGTTCCACATCTCAAATGTTGGCCTGCTGGGAACCGGTCAGAAATCGATGGTGCCCTGTACGCCGTTGGGCTGCCTGATGATGTTGCGCGACCATCATGGGTCGTTGTCGGGCATGGATGCGGTTGTGATCGGTCGATCGAACATCGTCGGCAAACCGATGGCCCAGTTGCTGCTGGGTGACAGCTGCACCGTCACCATTGCACATAGCCGTACCAAGGATCTGCCTGATGTGGTTCGCCGAGCTGATATCGTGGTTGCCGCCGTTGGCCGCCCCGAGATGGTGCCGGGAGACTGGATCAAGGAAGGCGCCACGGTGATCGACGTGGGTATCAACCGTATCGAACGCGACGGCAAGAACAAGCTGGTTGGGGATGTTGACTATGCCTCTGCTGCCGAACGCGCTGGCGCAATTACCCCGGTTCCAGGCGGTGTCGGTCCCATGACCATTGCCTGCCTCCTCGCGAATACGCTCACCGCTGCGTGCCGCTCGAATGGTTTGCCAGAGCCCGAGGGGCTGACGGCATAAAAACGGCCCAAAAAAGCTTAATTGGGCGAGACCAATATACTCCGGAGAGCGTGCATGCTCTCCGGTATGTTGTTTTAAATGAATTTCCAAACCGTATATGAGCTTACTGAGTTGACCTTGCGTTAATCGGTGATAAGCCTTCTATTCCAATTGTTTGTGGGGTTAAATACCCTCCGTTCTAGTGTTGCCCGGATTTTACTTTGGGGAGGTGTGTTACCCGACATGAAGTCCAGACTTAGCCCGATCTTTTCGTTTTGTAGTCTCCAACGGGTACTAGCAGGTCTCGTTTTCATTCCGTTGCTGGCCTATTCGTTTGCACCCTTTCGGGACATGTCACTGTCATTTTCACAGCGGTTGTTGTTCTGGACAGGTGTGATGGTGTTGGCGCTTGTGGCAACTTGGACAGCAGGAAAACTGGTTCACACACGGCTAAAGTTATCGGGATTGTTGGCCCGGGATCTTGCCTTTGCTCTACTAATTCTGGCTTTGTTTGCCCCTTCATTGTGGTTGCTGACGTGGATTTTGTTCTCGCTGTCCGGCGTGGTGCCCCCTGGTATGCTGATGGTCGTCCCCTATGGGCTGCTGTTTACAACGGGCTTGTTGCTTGTACGGCAGCGCGAAGACGTAGCTGAGCCGCAGCAACCGCCAAGGCCGCGCCTCTACAATCGGCTGCCAACTGGTTTCCAGGGGCAGGTCTATCGGTTGACCGTGCGGGATCACAGCGTTGATGTTGTGACCGGTGAAGGCATCTTCACCATCCGCTCGCGGTTTACCGATGCGATTGCCGAGATGGAGCCGGTGCAGGGTCATTGTACGCATCGGTCACATTGGGTGGTGGATTCGACAATTGTCAGGGCCGAAAAAGAGGCGGGCAAAACCTATCTGCGTCTCAGTAATGGCGAGCAGGTTCCGGTCAGTCGAAAATACAGGCAGAGCCTCGTGGATGACGGGCTGCTTTAGCATTCATCTCGGCATCGGAATTTGCTGCGGATGTTCACCCGTCAGTATCGCCCGCGCATCCGCCGCCATGATTTCAGTGAGTGCCTGATCTGTGCTGCGTAACCCACCGGTATAGGTTCCAAAGGCTGGCAGGATCATACGTGCACGATCCAGTAGGAACGCAGGGCGCGAGATTGATCGCCCACGAATGGTCAACCTTACCTTGGGATGATAGTGGCCTGAAATCTCGCCTTGCGCATTTGGCTGGGCAATGTGGCGAAAGGTAAGGCCGCTGCAATTCCATTCGGAAAGATGCGTGCCTCCTATCTCAACCGGGCCGGGATCGTGATTGCCTTCGATCCAGATCCAGCTCCGGCCAGCCTGTAACGTAACAATCCGGAGCCTGTCTTCTGTCGCCATCGCGAATGAGGCGTCCAGATCGTCAAAGCTATCCCCCAGACAAACGACCGAAGTGGCTTTTGTATTGGACAAGTCATTTTCCAATCGCGTCAATGTCTCGCGATTTTCATAAGGGGGCAGCGCAGAACCGCCCCTGCGTACAATGCGTTCCGATTTTCCCAGATGCAGATCAGAGACGCACAGCAAACCCTGATCGGGCCACCAGAGTGCCCCGGAACCAAGTGCGCACAGTCGCTGCCCCGCAAAGGAAAACTCACATCTGTTCATGATCCGTTCGTTGCAATGTTTCTATGGGCGGTGCAAGAGGTTTCATGCGGGTTGTATTCCAGCGGCCTGCAGCAAGCGGTTGCTTTCTTCGGCCAGAAGACGCTCCTCGGCCTGACCTTTGACCGGTACTTTGCCCATTTCAAGAAAGAGTGGCGCCGCCAATGGTGAAACGCGGTCTAACCGCAATAGATCGATACGATCACCAATCCGGGCGATCATTTCTTCGATCCGGCCGAAATCAACCAGTCCACGCATGGCTTCTTCGCGGGTAATCTGCATCAACAGATGATTGGGGTCGTATTTCAGCAACGTATCGTACAGAATATCTGACGAAAACGTCGCCTGCCGCCCGCTTTTGCGCTGCCCGCCGGTGTTGCGTTCAATCAAACCCGCAATGGTGGCAGAGGCGCGAAAGGTCCGCTTCATCACGGCATTGCCTGCCAGCCAGGTTTCCAGCCCTTCGCGTAACGCATCTGGCCGAAACAGGGGGCGCGGGTCGGTCACTGCGTCCAACCCCCAGACCAATGTGGCATAGTCTGTGGCGACAAATCCCAGCGGGGCGAGCCCGGTTTCCTCCATCCGTTTTGTTAACAACAGGCCAAGCGTCTGCTGTGCGTTGCGACCGGCGAAGCCATAGACGCACAGATGTTCGCGCCCGTTATCGGGAAAGCTTTCGATTAACAGCCGGTCGCGTCGGGGAAGGCGCGATATATCGCGCTGCAATGCCAGCCAGTCGGCGGTGTGCGTAGGCAACTGAGGCCAGTCAGGTTGCGCGAACATATTCAGAATGCGATCGCTCAGCTGCGTGGAAGTGGCGAATTTCGTGCCAGAGAAAGTTGCGATTTTGGGTTTCCTGTCGGCGCGGCGGCTGACCTCGACAACCATATCGCGCAGACCTTCGTATCGAACGATCTGGCCACCGATCAAAAAGGTATCACCCGAGGTCAAAGTGGCGGCAAAGCTCTCTTCGACCTCACCCAGAGGCTTCCCGCCGCGATTGCGTTTCAGCCGCACCTTTAGCGTATCGGTGTCCTGAATCGTGCCGAGATTCATGCGGATACGCTGCGCTGCCCGGGGATCGCGCAATTGCCATCGCCCGTCGGGCCGCTGCTGTAACCGTTGCCAACGGTCATAGGCGCGCAAGGCGTAACCACCGGTGGCGCAGAACTCCAGACAGGCATCGAACTCGGTACGGCTAAGCGTGGCGTAAGGCCCTGCTGCAATCATCTCAGCGAAGAGCACACTCGCGTCGAATGGCCCTGATGCTGCGGCGATCAGAATGTGCTGGCAGAGCACATCCCGCGGTCCCGATCTGCGGGGATCGCCATCCAGATCATGTTCCTGCACCGCTTGTAGCGCGGCGACGCATTCAACAACTTCGAACCGGTTCGCGGGTACCAGCAACGCCTTCGAGGGGGCGTTGTACCGATGGTTCGCCCGCCCGATCCGCTGCACCAAACGTTTGACATTCTTCGGCGCGCCGATCTGGATCACCAGATCCACATCGCCCCAATCAATCCCCAGATCGAGGCTGCCTGTGCAGACGATGGCGCGCAGATCGCCGCGCACCATTGCGGCCTCGACACGCTCACGCTGTTGCCGGTCCAGGCTGCCGTGATGGATGCCGATGGGCAGGCCGTCATCATTTGCCAGCCAGAGGTTGTGAAAGAAAATCTCGGCCTGCGCACGTGTGTTGTGGAAGATCAGTGTGGTTTTATGTTGCTTGATTTGCGCCAGAACTGCTGGGATGGAATAGGCAGCACCCCCACCGGACCAAGGGGGTATCTCGTCGGTCTCCAACATCGCGATATCGGGGTCAGGGCCAGGATCGGCCTGTATGATCCTGCAAGGATCTGGATGACGGGCCAGAAAGCGCGCCATGCCTCCGGGGTCCTCGACGGTGGCCGATAAACCCACGCGGCGCAGATCGGGGCAGAGTGCCTGCAGTCGCGCAAGCGCGAGCATCAGCTGATCGCCACGTTTGCTTTCGGCCAGTGCATGAATTTCATCGACGATGATGCGTTGCACTGCGGCGAACATACGCGGCGCGTCCTCGTATGATGTTAGCAGCGCCAGACTCTCAGGCGTGGTCAATAGAATATGCGGTGGGTCGACACGCTGTCGTTTCTTTTGCGTGGCCGAGGTATCGCCGGTGCGATCCTCGATCCGGATGGGCAGACCGATCTCATCGACTGGCGTGCGCAGATTGCGACGGATATCAGCGGCCAAAGCCTTGAGCGGGGAGACATAGATTGTGTGCAAGCCGCTATGCGCGCCATCGGACAGCTCGGACAAGGAAGGCAGAAACCCAGCCATCGTTTTGCCGCCGCCAGTCGGTGCGATCAACAGCGTTGCCGGATCTTGCGCCCGGTTGAACATCTCTTGCTGATGCGGGTGGATTGACCAACCTTTGGCGGCAAACCAATTGCTAATCCGGGCGGGAATCTGCGTCATCAGTGCAGATTACCCGCATAGGATCAGAATGGCAGGGGGGTCAGTGAATGATCTTTTCTTCCTTGACGAACATATTCGCCCAAGCGCGATCGATCAGGTCAGGGCTCATCTGATAGGGGATGCCTTCAAACTCGCAGATCGAAATCATCTGGTCGATCAGGAAGATCGGCTGATAGTTCGCGTAGATATTGTTGATGGTTGGGTATTTGACCTTCAGTAGATGCACCAGCGCGGCTTCGTCCAGCGGCATGCCGCGTTTGCGGGCCACCATGGCGAAAATTTTCAGGTAGTTCTCTTGGTTTGGACCGTCAATCTTGATTTTGAAGAAGATCCGGCGCAGGGCCGCTTGGTCGAAAATCTCATTCGGGTGGAAGTTGGTTGAGAAGATAACCAACGTATCAAAGGGTACTTCGAACTTTTCACCCGATTGCAGGCCGAGAATATCCTTACTTTCCTCCAAAGGAACAATCCAACGGTTGATCAGGGCCTGCGGGGGTTCGGCCTGACGTCCAAGGTCGTCCACGATGAAGATGCCACCGGTCGATTTCAGCTGCAAAGGGGCCTGATAGGTCCGCGCGGTGGGGTTGTAGACTAGGTCCAGCATGCTGAGCGACAGTTCACCACCGGTTACAACGGTGGGGCGTTCGCACTGTACATAGCGCGTGTCGAACCGTTTGCGGCGACGCAGGCTGTTGGGGTCGTCTTCTTCCTGTTCGATTGCGGTGTGCACAATCGGGTCATAAACAGTGATCACCTGACCGGAATACTCGATGGCGCGCGGAACATAGACATTGTCGCCCAAGGCGTCCCGGATTCCGTTCGAGATTGAGGATTTACCGTTACCCGGCGGGCCATACATAAGGATCGATCGACCGGCGCTGACCGCCGGGCCTAGATGATCCAACAGGCTGTCGGGCAGAACCAGATGCCCCATGGCTCCGGTCAGTTGGTCTCGTGTGACCTGAATGTTGCGGATAGACTGGCGCTTGACCTGTTCGCGGTACACATCCAACGGCACTGGCATCGCGCCGAAGTATTCCGACTGGCTGAGCGCGTCCAACGCGCGGGCCTTCCCCGCATCGGTCAGCTGGTACCCCATCTCGTTGCCCGAGTTCGCGCTTAGGGTTCCTGTCGCCTCAAGCAGTTTCTGTTCCCGTGCAATGTCGATCAGTTCCTGCGTCACGGAGCCGGGCAGGCATACTGCTGCGGCAACCTCGCTTACCGTATCCACATTCTTGCGAAAGATTGTTTTCAGCAAGATGTCACGCATCATCACTACCGGAAGCTGCATTTCAGCCAACCCCTTGGGGGTGGGGGGGGCCATAACGGAGGACGTCTGCATGTTCATGAGCGGGACTCGTCTGTCAATTATCACACCAATGGCCCCATGCAGGGCCGTTTGAGGAAAATTTGACGCGGCTTTGTGGCAGGACCAAGGCGCAGGCAAGGCGCGGTCATGATTGTTTACGATCCGCGAATAATGCCCAGAATCAGATAGATGACGAGGCTACCCGCAAGCGTCAGGCCCATTGGAAACAGCTTGCCACGATCCCAGCTATCCCAATGCGGGGCAAACTGGCGCAGCCGGGTGTGTTTCGCGAGCCGATGCGCAGAAAATGCCCCAAGCAGAGTTGCCGACAGGATGATCATGACCAGCATGAAATCACCGACCCAAACAAAAGCTGCTGCTGCTGCGCAGAATTTGGCGTCTCCGGCGCCCATTACGCCGGCTGCATTCAACAAGATACCGACAATCAGTACGACGACGATGTGAAGCAGCTGCCACAGGTAAACGGGCAAGGAGAGATTTACAGGGCCAAGGTTGCCGGAAATCCAGTCCCCGGCCCATGGTGGCAAAACAAAAAGACCGACGACGAGGTAAACAACCGCCAGGGCCATGACCGCATGGTTCTTGATCCGCATCTCACGCATGTCCGTGAAGGCGACGTAGAAACAGATCGGCAGGACAAATGGTAAGAACCACGCTGCCGCTGCCGATGGTATGAACATGATTTAGGCGTCCTCGAGCGCCCGAAGCGAGCGAACGGCTTCGTCATAGTGCTGCGGATGCGTAGCGATCGCCTCGCGGTACAGGTTCTTCGCAAGGTTCACATCGCCTTGTTTCACCGCTGAAATGGCCATCGTGTTCAGCAAGTTGGCGCGTTCAACCTGTGTCATGGGGACGACCGGAACGCTGTAGTTACCCTGCGCGCTGCGTGCCAGAACCAGGTTGTTCTTGGCGGTGAACAGCGAGTTATCCTGCTGAATCGCCTCAGTAAACAGGCGCTCGGCTTCCGCATATTGCCCGCGTGCCATCTTGGAGTAACCCCAGTTGTTCATGACACCCGCCGGGCGCGTCGTAAGACCGACTGCAGTTTCGTAATAATGGTCCGAGCGATTCCAATCTTTTCTGGAATCTGCCACCAGCGCTTCAAGCCGGTAGCGCTTGAACGTCTCATAGGTGGGCGGGATCTTGTCGAGCGTCGCCTTTGCGCCGCTCCAATTTCCGCTGCGGACCTGTGCATCCGCATATTCAACGCGGTCTGTGTTGTTGGCGCCTTTCATGCTTAACACACGTTTCCAGGCGGCGGATGCTTCGGTGCTGCGTTTGGCCCGTGTCAGGGTGATTGCAAGGCCGCGCTGAAGATCGATCCGATCCGGGTTCTTCGCGGCTGCGCTCTGAAAATAAGTGACGGCCTCGTTCGGGTCGGCTGCATTCAGCATCACGTCATTCAGGTTGGTCTCGTCAATGACGTTCACTTCCTGAAATGTACGCTCGACCTTTTCATCTTCGGTTTCTTTCGCGCAAGCGGTCAATACCAGCCCGCACGCAAGCATCGTCGGAATCAAGAAGGGATGGCGCATTTTTGCGTCCTTTACTGCTCTGCCTCTGTTGCCGGGTTTTTGCGCAGAACGAATTGCCCGTTGCCGCGCTGCTCCAGCTTAAATTCTTGTTCTTTTGGGGTATTATTAACAGGATTTTCCATTTTTGCGAGTGCTAACCGCAAATTGTCACGGATTGCGTCACTTTCGCCATTATCCAGCGCAAAGGCCCTACGGAAAACCTGAGATGCTTCGGCGTATTCGCCTGTCTCCATCAGGAATACGCCAAGGTTATTCCAAGCAACGGGCCAATCGGGATCATCCTCGACTGCGCGGCGCAGCAGGGGTTCAGCCTGTCCGATCCGGCGCAGGCCCAGATTTGCTGTACCGAGTGAGGTCAGGATCTGTGGTGTCATGCCCTCTGTCAGGGCAGCCCGGGTGAACGATTCCATTGCAAGCTCGTATTCACCGGCTGCCATAAGACGATTGCCGACAGCGATTTCATCAATGACTGGGCCATCGGGGTCAACCCCGGGCGCAAACGGATCATCCGGCGCGCGCGTATCAGTACAAGAGGCCACCATGGCGATAACCATGGCGGCCTGTATGAGATGACGCCGGTGCAAACCTAAAGGCCTGAGAACCTTATCACGCAGAAGGTGAGCGTTACTGGTTTCCAAACTCCATGATACCTTTTGCCGAAGGACCAACTAGAATGACCAGAAGCGGGGGGACGGTCAACATCATTGTGGCGAGTGTCATTTTCGTTGGCAACTTGTTAGCGGCTTCTTCAGCGCGCATAACGCGTTTGTCACGCATTTCGTCGGCATAAACCCGCAGAGCCTCTGCAATCGATGTACCAAAGGTGGCCGATTGGATCATGACGGTCACAAAGGCGCTGACGTCTTGAACGCCGCAACGGGTTGCAAAATCTCGCAGGACCGTATCCTTATCCTTACCGGCCTTCATTTCATAGGCAATAACTTCGAACTCCAGTGCGATATCTGGATAAGATGCCTTCATTTCGCCTGCGACCCGGACGATGGCCTGATCAAGCGATTGTCCAGCTTCGACGCAGACCAGCATCAGATCAAGTGTGTCCGGAAAACCGTTGACGATCGCTTCCTGACGCTCGGCGACACGTCGAGTAATCCAGTATTTGGGCACAAAATAGCCGACGAGCCCCGGGCCCAAAACGCGAATGAGAATCTGAGTCGAGTCAAACTCCTGATCGCCCGCAAATACAGTGACCAGCGAGATGCCAATCAAGATTCCAACAATTCCCAATGCAAACTGTGAAAAATGATAAAAACGGACCGCATCTTTTGATTGGTAGCCCGCCTGTCGCAGCTTGAGCTTAACGGCTGAGTATTCCTCTTCGTCTTTAGGTTCGAGGAAGTTGGCAAATTTCTCAAGCTGCTCGTTGCGGCTTGCATTCCTAAGGCGTTCTTTCTTTTCTTTTTTGTTCTTTTTAGGGGCTGAATTCGAACGCTGCAGCTTTTTCAGAGGATCTTCCGGCTGATTCAGCATCAGTGGGATCGTAACGAGGATCATGAACAACCCCAGAACGCCCACGACAATCAGAGGGCCGAACTCACCCAGGTGCGTCTTTAGCAACTCATTGATTTGGCTTAGAACTTCCATGGTGACCCCCCTAAACCTTAATGTCTGTCAGGATTTTCATTACGATCAAGTTCAAAGTCAGCATGATGCCAACAAAGAAACAGGCGGGGATGAAAAACGGATGGTCCATGACTGAATCATAGTAGTTCGGATCCTTGATCAGAATGAACAAGAGACATGCAAGTGGAAAGCCCGATAGAAACTTCCCTGACCATTTTGCCTCTGCGGTGATGGCATTGACCCGACGGAACAGGCGGAATCTGGCCCGGATCACTTTCGCCAAACCGGCCAAGATATCGGCAAGGTTGCCCCCTGATTGTTGTTGAATGGAAACCGCGACAGCTAGAAAGCGCAAATCTTGCATGTCCAGTCGTTCCGCCATGTCCTTGAGCGCTTCGCCGACATCCCGACCATAGGCCGCTTCATCCGAGATGATGCCGAACTCGGTTGCGAGGGGGTCCTCGACCTCGTTTGCGACGATCTGGATCGAGGAAACAAACGGGTTACCGACGCGCAACGACCGCACCATGAGTTCGACCGCATCCGGCAGCTGTTCTTCGATCAAAGCCATGCGTTTCTTGGCTTTGTTGCTGACCCAAGTATAGACCGCGCCAATACCAATACCTCCGGACAGCGCGATGCGAAGCGTCAATTCGGTGCCTGTGGCGATGCTAAGGGCCATGAAGACCAGGCCCGACACCAGGGCCATAATCAAGATCAACTGCCTGGGTGAGAAGGCAATCGCGGCTTTTTGGGCTTTGTCAGCCAAAAGCGAATAGAGCGGGATGCTCTGCGACTTCATATGCTGCTGCATTTCCTTGCGCAGCTGTTCCAGAACCTGTTCGCGGCCGACACCTTTGTCGATCATATCCAGCCTGCGATTGACGCGGCTGTTCAGGCTGATCGATTTCCCAAAGGCGACAAGATAAATACCTTCGACCAGGGCAAAAACCCCGACGAAAATCACGACATAGATGAGCGCCTCGACCGGCAGTTGCATAACTCTTTTCCCCTACATCGTGGTTGGATCGTAGATTGAGGCGGGTAGGTCGAAGCCCCACAGACGGAACCGCTCTGAGAAGTGACTACGCACGCCCGTCGCAGTGAAATGACCGATAATCTTATTATCTGGCGTCAGTCCAACGCGTTGAAATTTAAACAATTCCTGCATTGAGATCACATCACCTTCCATCCCGGTAATTTCGGTGATCGAAGTCATGCGGCGCGAACCGTCTTGCAGACGGCTGGCCTGCACGATCAGGTTCACAGCGCTTGAGATCTGACTGCGAACGGCTTTGATCGGCATCTCGATTCCGGCCATGGCGATCATGTTTTCCAAACGCGAGATACCATCGCGGGCCGAGTTGGCGTGGATCGTGGTCATCGAACCGTCGTGACCTGTGTTCATAGCCTGCAACATGTCGATCACTTCGGCGCCACGCGTCTCACCCACGATAATGCGGTCGGGACGCATACGCAGGGCGTTTTTCAGACAGTCGCGCGGGCTAACCTCACCCTTGCCTTCCACGTTGGGTGGGCGGCTTTCCATGCGCCCCACGTGGGTCTGCTGAAGCTGAAGTTCCGCTGTATCCTCGATGGTCAGAATACGCTCGGCATCATCGATAAAGCCGGACAGGGCGTTGAGAGTTGTGGTCTTACCAGAACCGGTACCACCCGAAACGATGATATTAAGACGAGTTGATACTGCTGCTTGCAAAAAGGCGGCCATTTCTTCGGTAAAGGCCCCGAAGTTTACCAGATCGTCGATGCCCAGCTTGTCCTTTTTGAACTTACGAATGGATACAAGCGAACCATCCACCGCAATCGGTGGAACCATCGCGTTGAAACGCGAACCATCGGCCAGGCGGGCGTCAACGTAGGGGTTGGATTCATCAACACGACGACCCACAGCGGACACGATCTTGTCGATGATCCGCATCAGGTGCTTTTCGTCTTTGAACGTGATGTCGCTGATTTCCAGCTTACCCGCACGTTCCACAAAGATCTGCTGTGGCCCGTTCACCAGAATATCGTTGACCGTGTCGTCCTGAAGCAAGGTTTCCAGTGGCCCAAGGCCAGTGACCTCATCGTAGAGTTCTTTGTTGAGCTGTGTGCGGTCTTCGCGGTTCAATACGATGTTGCGCGATTCCAGAACTTCGCTGGAAATTGCACTGATTTCCGAACGCAGCTCGGATTCTGCAGCTTTCTCAAGCGCCGCCAGGTTCAGGTTTTCAAGCAGTTCGCGGTGCAGCTCCAGCTTGATTTCACCCAAACGCTCTTTGCGTTTACGTTCTTTGTCGTTGGTGGAAAATTCCGCGACCTTCTTCTGGACCGGTTTGCGCACGACATTGGTTGAGGCGGACGCCGCGGCGGGCGCGGCGGCCTCGGCCTTTTCTGGCGCCGGGGTTTGAACCGGCTGCGCTGTAGGCTGTTTCTTGTATCTTGAAAACACGGCAGCTCCCCTTTTGTGTTATGCTGCTTCAGCGTCGCTGCTGCCCAGGCTGTGAAGCGATTGGGCAAGTTTAGCGATTTCACGACGTAGCGGATTCTTGGCGGCTGAGTTGGCCAACGGCAGACCATGATCGCCGCTTTGCATGACCGCCTTGCCGCCGTCGGGCAGAAGCAGGTCAATCGAAATACCCAGGCTCTCGCCCATGCGTTTTACCCGACCTTTTCCGTTAAGGTCGGTGAATTTCGGAGCCCTGTTCATGGCGAACCGCAACTTGTTAAAAGGCAATTCTTCTGCTTGCAGAGCCCGCTTCAGACGCAAAGCGTTCTGGGCAGAACGCATATCCAGTTCGATAAGCGCAAAATAAACATGAGAGGCCTGTAGAACAGTTTCGGACCAGTGGACCAGCGTTTTTGGCATGTCGACAACGACATAGTCGAAGTGGCTGCGTGCTGTGTCGATCACGCGCTGGATATCCTCAGGGTTGATAATGTCCAGCGGCACCATGTCAGAAGGGGCCGTCAGAACCTGCAGTTTGTCTTCGAATGTTTGCAGCGCCTGTCCAAAGGACTCCTCGTCCATGGAATCCGTGTCCGAAAGCATTTCGAACACTGCTTCGTGACGCGGCAAGTCCAAAAAGGTTGAGATGCTGCCATATTGAAGGTCCAGATCGATCAAGCATACTTTAGGGGCTTCCTTGGCCGAGACCGTTGCCAGTTCCCACGCCAGATTCACAGCCATCGTTGTTGAACCGACACCGCCAGCAAGACCTTGGACCACAAACAAGGCACCTTCTTTTGATGTGCCATTGGCCAGCGGAGAAGCGGCGGGCTGCGGTGCGGCAACCGGATCAGGCTTATTCATCCGCTCAATCGCTTCCTGAAGTTCGTTTTCTGGAAGAGGGTAGGGGACAAACTCATCAGCACCTTTGCGCAAAAGCTGGTGCAGCGAGGCCGGAGTGACATCTTCGGCGATCAGAACAACCTTAATGCTCTTTTCCTTGGCCCGCATGATGATTTCACCCATCATGGTCAGGTTGTCTTCGTCATCACCATCCAGCGCCAAGGCAACAAATTGTAGCGATTCCGCTTCGGGCTGGCTAAAGAAGGCAAGCGCTTCGGCAAATCCCAGATCACCCCAGCGTTCACCCAGCGCAGCTTCCATGTCTTCGATCAACAGATCGAAATTCTGGACATCACGGCTGATGGTGCATGCCAGAATGGCGTCATTTTCATCTTGCAGCGTCGCGCTCGTCATAAACACAATCCTCGTCGAGAGGGCTGAGCAAACCGGTTGAACGCGTAAGAAGTTTGTCCTGGTCTACTGTCGCCCGATGCGGTCAATTTTGGCCGCAGGTCACCCATTTGTTCACAATGTTGCTTGGAAGTGGGGCGAGAATTGGGCGCAAAAGAACCAATTGTAGGGAAATGGGCGACAATGCCGCCCATTTCTTAGGTATTATTATTCAGCTGAATCGCTTTCACCGATTTGGATGAAGCTGATGGGTGCCGCGCTGGAGATGTATTCGCGGTAAATCACGTCAGCGTATTTTCCATCCAGAAGGTTCGGGTGGCGATCAACAAAACCTGAAACTTCTGTAACCGTGCGACGGTTGCGTCGATCCCGGTCAGAAGTTGCCACAAGAGGCCTGGATTTTCCAAAAGAAACAACAGCTTCCAGCCGCGAACGAGAGATTCCCTGCCGCGTCAGGAATGCAACAGCAGCGTTGGCGCGGCGTTGACCCAGACGATTGTTATAGGCAGTTGAACCCACAGCATCGGTATGGCCGTAAACGCGGAATCGCGCCTCGGGGAACTGTTTGATCCACGCGGCCTGCTGCAGCAAGATACGTTGCGCTGATGCGTCCAGCTGGGCGCTATCAAACGCAAAGTTGATCTGCGTCGGAACCTCGGCAGCGAATCGCTGAGCCAAGATCTGGCCATACGTCAGCTCGCCATTCATGACCTGAATGTTGTTCAGCGTCGCGTTTCCGAAAGTGCCCTGATCGATCTCATACCCAGCTTCACGAGTACAGCCGGCGACAGCAACCGAAAGGCCCAGTGTAATGATCCACTTTTCCATTGGTCCTATCCTCCTATCAATCCAGAACATAGCCATAGGATGCGCCAAAGTCCTGTTTGGCCACTTCCGAGGCGGCGCCGCTTCCAGCGCGTTGAGTTCGGGCGACTTTACCATTCACGAAAAGATCGAACTCGCTAGGCGGTTTGACCCGATCTGTCGGCAGTGCAAGCGCTTCACCACGTGTGGGCGAAACTAGGTGTGCAGTGACGATGATGATCAGTTCGCTTTGCTGGCGCCGGTATTCAGCGCTGCGGAAAAGGGCACCAAGAACCGGTACATCACCCAGCCACGGAACCTGACTGTTCAGATCGGTAAAGTCATCTTGGATCAAGCCAGCAATCGCAAAACTCTCACCGTCGTTTAACTCGATCGTCGTCCGCGTAGTTCGCGAAATAAAGCTTGGAACATTGTCACCGTTGATCGAGAAATCGGAGTTCGGATCGATGGTCGACACCGATGCCCCCATTTCCAGATTGATGAGATCGCCGTCGACGACGCGCGGTACAAACAAGAGCTGTACGCCGAAGGCCCGATATTCGATGGCAACCACGCCATCGCCCTGTGGAACAGGGATCGGCACTTCGCCGCCTGCCAGAAACTCGGCTTCCTGACCAGATAAGGCCGAAAGATTCGGTTCCGCCAAACTACGGACCAGACCTTTGGTTTCAAGTGCTTCGAGCAACAGGCGAACCTGCGTCGAGCCCGCGCCGAAACCAAACAGGATGGCACCCGTGTTGGTCTGAACAAGCGGGATGTTGTTTGCCAATGCGTTGTTCAGGGTCCCTTGGGTATTTAGTCCATTAAAGCCAGCGGTTACGTCTCCGCCGCCAAATCCCAATGATGCTGACAGGTTCTTGGCAACCGAACGGTTCATCTCGGCGAAGCGGACTTTCAGCATGACCTGCTGCACGCCGCCGACACTCATCAGGTTCGATACACGCTCTGGCGCGTAGCGTTCGGCCAACTCAAGCGCGCGCGCAAGTTTGGCGCTGCTGGAGACTGTGCCAGACAGGACGATGCCATCGTTAGCGGTACGTACCTCGATGCGCTCATTCGGCAAAATCTGACGCAGCCGCTCTTTGAACTCCGAGACGTCTGGGGAAACGCGAACACGCACGTTTGTGATCAGATTTCCCGCGCCATCAAACATCGTTAGTGTGGTTATGCCAGGTGCGCGACCAAGCACATAAATTGTCCGATCGGACAAAGTTGAGATATCAGCAATGCCTGCGTTGGCAATGCTGATGTCGGCAAAGGGTTGTTCACTCTCTACCACAATTGCGCGGTTAACCGAGACGTCCAGCGATTCTGCTGTGCCCTTTTTAACCACGCGAAGATTTTGAGCCCATGCGGCATCGCCGATTGGACTCACAACAAGCGACAACCCCAGCAGGGTTGCGCTGATCCAGGAACGTATTGTCATGTGACCTGCCTCTCCGATCACCACTCGATTTTTATTGGGTCTTATGCCCTATGTTTTGAACCCTGCGTCAATTCCGGATTTATTGCAATAATCAATGGTTTCCGGAATTTTCCTTATGTGGATTATTCGCAACAACAAAGTGAAAAGGCCGCGCAAATTGCGCGACCTTTGGATCGTTAACGGTTTGAATTGACGTTAATTTGTGCAGGGAATTGGGGTTTCGACAGTCTCACCTCCCCGGCGCGTCCGGATAGTGCAAACCTTCTTCGCGGGCACAACCGGTGCTGGTGCGCGTTCTTGGATCCCCAAAAGCGACTGCTGGTCTACTTCGACAACTTCGGCAACTTCATCATCCTGAACTCCGACAAGCGCCAATGACATACTACCGGTGTTCTGGGCCTGAGCCAAAGCCGCAATTTGCTGTGAGGTGGCTGCTACTGTTACTGTTCGGGCAATTGTTGTCCCCGTAACATCCGATCCTGCGATCTGGTCGACCGCTACCAATTCAATGTTCGTCAGAACCAAACGAGTGATTTCGCCGCGTCCTGCATCCGAAGTGCCGCGCAGCGACCCCGTCCAATATACATCAACCGTATCACCTGGGCGTAGGAAACCCGAAACGCCAGAAGCCACGTCGACTCTAAGCGCGAAGGCACGCATGCCTTTGGGTAACTGCGACCTGAGACCAGCCGTTTCGCCCGGATTGGTGATCTTTACTTCCATGATGGCTTCGTCTTTTTCCATCGCACGGAGTACGAATCGCTCGTTGTTCTTGGTGTCAGGGAACAAGACTGCCACATCAACGAAGGTGCCTTCGGGGATGGCGTCTTCTGGCCATTGAACAGTGCGAACGTCTTCTTCGTTCAGACGTTCACCATATTTGAGAGAGCGGGTGGATACCAAGACATCGACCGTCGGTACAACACCCGCTTTTGCATTTGCCAGCGCCTCTTCACGCAGTTTCCGTTCTTTCGCAAGTTTAACCTGGTTTTCGGTTATATACTCGCGTGCCATATAGACAGCACCACCAGCCAGAGCGACCCCGATGATAAGAACAAGTCCAAAAACAGCTCGCATTTGACCCTCGCCGTGTTTTTTCAATCAAGTGTAGCGGTGTTAGACCGCGACGGTTCAACGGCTACCTTATGAGTTAATTGTGTCCAAAAATGGGACAATCCCAACTATTTCCGTAATTTCCAAGAGAGCTTGCATCACAGCGGAGTGTGACACCAAGTTCACATATCGACTTTAGTCGAAACTAATCTGTTGAACTTCCATTGAGGAAAGCGCTTGGCCAGTTTGTTCGTCGACACTTCGGACGCCTTCATTCAATAGCGTATACATCATTCCGCCGATTGCCACGATCGCAGCAGTCAATACAACCCAATCCACGGTTACTGCGCCGCTTTCGTCGAGTGCAAATTTTTTGAATGTGCTGAACATCATATCACACCGCGCTAAGAAACCTTTGAAAAAGGGGCCATGTCTTCAGAAAAGACATGGCCCCCACATTAGATACCAGAGTCTGGCAGAAATTAGTTGGTGTTCGGTGTGGTAACAGTGATGCCCGACAGCGAGCTGCTGATGTTGCCAGCCAGAGCACTTGCACCGGTCTGAACCTGATTATATGCGATGGCTGCCAGTGCAACAACGGCTGCGGTCAGAACGACCCAGTCTACAGTTACGGCGCCGTCTTCGTCTTTGCGGAAGTTCTTGATGAACTTGATCATGTTACGTCCCTCCTAAAGGATCAAAAAGTAATTAACCTCGGCGTCTTTCAGAGCTTTCTCTCTCAGTCCGCTCCCGATCGTCTCGGCATGGATACATATTTGACCTTTGTGCGTGGCAGGAATTGGGCCAAACCAATATTTTTTTGCTCAAAGCTTAAGATTTTATTCGTTTTTCTTGTAGTCCATTGTATTAAAACAAAAATTATCCAACCTTTTTTCTTACGCTGACCGATGGGCGATGCAAAATAGCGGCAAATGAGGCGAAATTGCCCCATTTCACGTTGTTTTTCTGGTGTGACAGGCCGCTATAAGGTTCAAAATGCTTTAAAAGATAAGAAATCGAGGCAGGCAAATGTATTTCCGGGACGCAATCTTTTGCGCAGGTACGGTGGTGTTTCTAATGTCAGGGGCAATAACCGTTTCTGCGACCGAGATAGAACCACGCGGTGTCTATAAGCGTATCAAGGCCCCCGAACCGGGCTCACGGCCGCGCGTGACAATTCAGATCACACCCGAACAACATGCGACATCACCGTCGGCTCCCAGTACCGGAGTTGAGCTGGAGGAGCCAGAAGTTACAACCCCCGCGACAGTACCGCCATCAATCCCACCGAAGATTGCCGGTACAACCAAGCCGGTCGGAAGCTATCAGGCTTTCTGGAGTCGAATCTCACCCGATCTAGCGCAGGCAAATGCAGGGCGGCTTGCAGAAGCTGTTCAGGCATTGACAACGACGGATGTGGCGGCACCACGACTGCAAACGCTTCAGGACATCGCGGACAAGCGCGGAGTGGACATTCTGCGTTCGACCGTCGGCACCAATGTCTCGCCTGCGCTTGTGCTGGCGGTAATTTCGGTGGAATCGGCCGGAAAGACTCAGGCGGTAAGTTCTGCAGGGGCGCAAGGGTTGATGCAGCTGATGCCAGCCACCGCCGAGCGCTTTGGGGTCACAGACAGCTTGAAGCCAGAACAGAACATCGAAGGCGGGGTCAAATACCTGCATTGGCTGATGGAGGAATTCGGGAACGACCCGATTCTCGTGCTTGCAGGTTACAATGCAGGTGAGGGCGCAGTGCATAAGCACAGTGGCGTGCCGCCCTATGCCGAGACCAGAGACTACGTGCCCAAGGTACTTGCCGCGTTTCAGGTCGCAAGTGCACTGTGCACGTCGACGCCACAGTTTGTTTCAGATCCCTGCGTATTTCAGGCCACAAACTAAAAAGACCCGCGTCACAGCGGGCCTTATGTTTCTTTGGTACGAGGTCAATCGACAATCGTCGCCTGAGTCGCGGCCCTCAAATCCGCGTCGCTGACGCCATCGGCTAGTTCAACGATCTTCAGACCACCTTCGACAACATCAAGAACGCCCAGATTGGTGATGATGCGATCCACGACACCCTGGCCGGTCAGTGGCAGGGTGCATTCTTTCAGCACTTTTGAGTCGCCGTGCTTGTTGGTGTGATCCATGACCACGATCACGCGACCTACACCAGCCACCAGATCCATTGCGCCACCCATGCCTTTGACCAGCTTGCCGGGAATCATCCAGTTGGCCAGATCACCCTTCTCGTCCACTTCCATAGCGCCCAAAATCGCAGCAGCGATTTTGCCGCCCCGGATCATGGCGAATGAGGTTGCGCTGTCAAAATAAGATGTACGGGACAGTTCGGTGATCGTCTGCTTGCCTGCGTTGATAAGATCAGCATCTTCTTCGCCCTCGTAAGGGAAGGGGCCCATGCCCAGCATCCCGTTCTCGGACTGCAACGTGATATCCTTGTCACCCACATAGTTCGCCACCAGCGTCGGAATACCAATGCCGAGGTTCACATACATGCCGTCTTCCAGCTCTTGAGCTGCGCGTGCGGCCATCTGATTGCGGTCCCAGGGCATTATGCGTCCTCCTTCTTGCGGGTGGTGCGCTGTTCGATGCGCTTTTCGTGGCTGCCTTGAATGATGCGGTGCACATAGATGCCAGGCAGATGGATGCTGTCCGGGTCCAGTGAGCCGCGCGGGACGATCTCTTCGACCTCGGCCACACAGATTTTTCCGCAGGTCGCCGCGGGCACATTGAAGTTGCGGGCTGTTTTGCGAAACACAAGGTTGCCGGTGTCGTCCGCTTTCCATGCCTTGACGATGGCGAGGTCAGCGAAGATGCCTTCCTCAAGTATATAGGTTTCGCCGTTGAACTCTTTGTGCTCTTTGCCGTCGGCAATAACGGTGCCCACACCGGTTTTGGTATAGAAACCGGGGATGCCTGCGCCGCCGGCCCGCATACGTTCGGCCAGTGTGCCTTGCGGGTTGAATTCCAGCTCAAGCTCGCCGCTTAGGTACTGGCGCATGAATTCGGCATTTTCGCCCACGTATGAGCTGATCATCTTCCTGACCTGCTTGGTCTGCAGCAAGATGCCGATGCCGAAATCATCCACCCCGGCGTTGTTCGACGCAAAGGTCAGATCCTTGGCACCCGAAGTCTTGATCGCCTCAAGCAGCAACTCCGGGATTCCGCACAGGCCAAACCCGCCTGCCGCGATCAACATGCCATCCGAGATCACTCCATCGAGCGCCTCGTTGGCATTGGCATAGATTTTCTTCATGGAAAACTCTCCCAATGACGTGGTGTTGGGCCGAGTTGTGCCGCCACGTCATCGGGAAGTCAACGAATCCAAGGCACGGGTGGTATTTCTACCTAACCCGCCTTTTTGGTGGTCTACTTGGCGACGGCTTTCTTCTTGGGGGGCGCCTTTTTCTTTGTGCCTTTTTTGTTCGCGCGTTCATTGACCAGTTCAATGGCCATTTCTTGCGTCACGTCTTCGGGCTTGATATCTTTTGGGATGGTCGCGTTGACCTTTTCCCATTTCACATATGGCCCATAGCGTCCGTCCAGAACCTGCATTGCTCCACCATCGGGGTGTTCACCCAGTTCTTTCAACGCCTTTGCAGCTGCCCTTCGCCCGCGTCCCGGATTGGCGCGTTTTTCGGCCAGAAGTTCAACGGCGCGGTTCATACCGATCTCAAACACGTCGTTAGGGTCTTTGAGGTTGGCATAGACCGGCTTGGCCTCATCGGCCAGCTGATGCATCAGATAGGGGCCGAAGCGGCCAAAGTTCGAACTGATCATACCGCCCTCGGGATGTTCGCCAATCTGGCGGGGCAGGGATAGCAGCGTCAGCGCCTTCTCCAGACCCATGTCATCCTTGCTCCAGCCACGGGGGAGCGAGGCGCGCGGGGGCTTTTTGTTTTCGGGCGTGGGTTCGCCACGTTGCACATAAGGTCCGAAACGACCGGATTTCAACCAGATCTCATCGCCAGCGTCTTCACCCAGCAGCCGTTCATCCCCTTCGGCGCCTTCGCCCGCGATGGGACGGGTATAGGTGCACTCGGGATAGTTGCCACAGCCTACAAACCCACCGGTGCGAGAGGTCTTCAGATGTAATTGCCCCATACCACATTTCGGGCAGACACGCGGGTCAGAGCCATCTTCACGCGGCGGATACAACTGAGGCGCCAATGCTTCGTCCAGCTTGTCCAGCACCTCGGAGATACGCAATTCTGACGTCTCGCCAATAGCAGCCGAGAAATCGCGCCAGAACTTGCCCAGCAGGTCCTTATAGTCGCGCTCTCCCGCGCTGACATCGTCAAGCTCTTCCTCCAGATTGGCGGTAAACTCATAGCCAACGTATTGCCGGAAGAAATTCAACAGAAAGATCGTAACGATCCGGCCCTTTTCCTCGGGGATCAGCCGGTTCTTGTCCTTGCGCACATATTCGCGGTCCTGAATCGTCGTCACGACCGAGGCATAGGTTGATGGGCGTCCGATCCCCAGCTCTTCCATCCGCTTGACCAGCGTGGCCTCTGTATAGCGCGGGGGCGGTTGGGTGTGGTGCTGCAGCGCCAGAACGGATTCATTTTCAGACAGGACTGCGGCTTTGTCATCGCCGGTCGCTTTGGAATACTGATCACGCAGCGAAGTTTTGGCAAAGCGTGCAGGGTCTCCCTGCATGATCTGGGGCAGGCGTTTGTCGTCATCATCGACAACATCATCGCGGCCCTCTTCATAGACGCGCATGAAACCGTCGAACAGCATCACCTGACCAGTAGCGCGCAGGCCGACCTGGCCGTCATCACTACTGATTTCGACCGTGGTCCGTTCTAGCCGTGCAGCAGCCATCTGACACGCAATGGTGCGCTTCCAGATCAGATCATACAGCTTGCGCTGGTCTTCATCGGTCACCTTCAGCGCCTTGGCATCGCGCGTCATATCCGTTGGGCGGATACATTCGTGCGCTTCCTGCGCGTTCTTGGCCTTGTTCTTATATATACGCAGGCTGCTGGGCACGTATTCCTTACCGTACCGATCAGCGATGGTATCGCGCGTGGCTGCCACGGCCTCGGGGGCCATGTCGATGCCGTCAGTTCGCATATAGGTAATGTACCCGGCCTCATAGAGCCGTTGCGCCACTTGCATCGCGTGGCGCGCACCCATACCGAACTTGCGGCTGGCCTCCTGTTGCAGGGTCGAGGTCATGAAAGGCGCGCTCGGGTTTCGCGCTGCAGGTTTGGCCTCGACCGAGGTGACGCTTAGTGCACGGCTTGTGATCGCCTGCACGGCCAGCTCGGCCTGCGTGGCGTTGGCCAGATCGTGTTTGTCCAACTTCTTTCCGGCCAAGGTGACCAGACGCGCCTCATAAGTCTGCCCGCGCGGGGTTTCGAATATTGCTTTGACGGACCAGTATTCGACCGGTTTGAACGCCTCGATCTCCATCTCGCGCTCGACGATCAGGCGCAGGCAAACCGATTGCACGCGACCTGCGGATTTCGCACCAGGCAGTTTGCGCCACAGAACAGGCGACAGGTTAAATCCTACCAGATAGTCCAGCGCACGGCGGGCCAGATATGCCTCGACCAACGGCATATCCACCTGGCGCGGGTTCTGCATCGCTTCGGTCACGGCGTCCTTGGTGATCGCATTGAAAGTCACGCGGCTGACCGGTGTGTCCTTCTTGATCGAGCGGCGCTTGGTCAGCGCCTCCTGCAAGTGCCAACTGATCGCCTCGCCCTCGCGATCAGGGTCAGTCGCGAGGATCAGCGCGTTGTCTTCCTTGAGCGCATCGGCAATTGCTTTGACATGCTTGCGACTGTCATTGCCAACCTCCCATTTCATCGAGAATTCATGCTCGGGATCGACCGATCCATCCTTGGGTGGAAGGTCCCGCACATGGCCATAAGAGGCCAGAACCGTGTAGTTGGGTCCCAGATATTTATTGATCGTTTTTGCTTTGGCCGGAGATTCTACAACAACTACAGGCATTTAAAAGGAATCCTCGCTCGACCAATTTTGCGCTTTGTATGACCGTGCAAAATGTGTGGGGCAAGATCGATTTGTCAATGCGTTCCTTTCCATTGCCAAATCGGCTCGAATTGTGGACCTGTTTTGGCCGTTCACGGCGCACCGTCGGTCGACGCTTTCAATGCGCTTTCCGGTCGAAATATCATACACAAAGGGACAACAAGCCACCAGGTTGCCGCTGAATCTTGCCGTCGAGCTCCAGATCAACCAGTACTGGTCCGATATCACCCGCTGTTGCCGCAATATCCCGGATCAATTGGTCTTCGGCTATCGGAGATGGACCAAGACGGGTCAGAATCGCTTCATGCAGGGCCCGAGGTATCGAATCAGGTTCTGTAGTTATCTGCCGGGCGGGTGGTTCTTGTTGAATTGCGTACTCAGGTTGCTGCTTTGGCAACGCGTCAATCACGTCCTCAGCCGAGCGGATCAATGTCGCGCCATCCCGGATCAGCAAGTTGCACCCTGCGGCGCGGGCGTCAAAGGGATGGCCAGGAACCGCCAGAACTTCTCGCCCCTGATCCAAGGCATCCCTTGCAGTAATCAGGCTGCCTGATTTCGCCGCGGCCTCGACAACAATCACCGCTTGCGCAAGGCCCGAGATGATACGGTTGCGTCGCGGGAAATGGCGCGCCTGCGGTGTCGTGCCCATGGGCTGTTCGGACAGGCGCAGGCCGCTCTCAACAATATCTCGTGCGAGATCGGCGTTCTCGGCGGGATAGATCACGTCGACGCCTCCGGCCATTACCGCCACCGTACCAGTTGCCAATGCGGCTAGATGAGCCGAGGTATCAATCCCGCGCGCTAGCCCAGAAACAATGACGAAATCTTGCTTGCCCAGATCGGCAGCAAGCGCACGCGCCATGCGCGCACCCAGCGAAGAGCAGTTTCGCGCCCCGACCATCGCAATCGCCTGGCGTTTTAGGATTGACGGATCTCCGATCGCCCACAGCATCGGTGGTGCATCCGAAATATCATTCAAAGCCTCGGGATAATCGGCGGCCCCAAGGCACAAAAGCCGTGCTTTTGCGGCTTTTGCGGCCCTGAGTTCCGCCTCAATCACACCGGGAGGACAGATTTCATATCTTTCGATCCCGGCAGCGCGTGCCATTTCCGGCAGCGCAGCCAGCGCATTCTGCGCTGAGCCGTGTTCGCGCAGCAAGCGTCGGAACGTCGCCGGACCAACCTTGCGCGAACGCAACAGGCGGAGCCACGAAAACCGGTCTTCTTCCGTGGTGGGTGGGAGTGGGGGGTGATAGGAAGAAAGCTGCTCTTCGGTCATCCGATGCTCCGCCTGATTGCAAAACTGGTTTACGGTGAAGCGGGTTAACAGCCTGTGAATCTCAGAAAATTAGATATGTTTTGTTCGGTATTTCACTCGAAAAGGAAGAGTATCCATATGAAAAAGAAAGAGAAAATTTATGTCAATTTTCTTGGGGCGTGTCGCACCTGTTCGGTTTCCGCCGCTGTGGATGGGGCGCAGTGTTAACTCTGCGTCCCATTTTGTGACAGATCATCCGACTCAGGCGGCAGAACCGCCGACCGTCAGCCCATCCATCAGAACTGTCGGCTGTCCGACGCCCACCGGAACCCATTGCCCGTCCTTGCCGCAGGTGCCCATGCCGGGATCAAGCGCCATATCGTTGCCCAAGCCCCGAATACGCTTCAACGCTGACGGGCCGTCGCCAATCAGTGTCGCACCCTTGACCGGTGCACCTATCTTACCATTTTCAACCCGGTAGGCCTCGGTGCAGGAAAACACAAACTTGCCGTTCGTGATATCGACCTGACCACCGCCAAATCCCACGGCCCAGATCCCATCCTTGATATCGGCCACCAGCGATGCAGGATCGGCATCGCCGCCCAGCATGATGGTATTGGTCATGCGCGGCATGGGTTTATGGGCATAGCTTTGCCTCCGCCCGTTCCCGGTGGGTGCAACACCCATCAAACGCGCGTTCTGGCGGTCCTGCATATAGCCGGTAAGAATACCATCCTCGATCAACACCGTACGCGAACTGGGCGTGCCCTCGTCATCCACCGAAATCGAGCCGCGACGATCCGCAATCGTTCCGTCATCCACAACTGTCACGCCTTTTGAGGCGATCTGCTGACCCATCAGCCCAGCAAAGGCAGAGCTGCCCTTGCGGTTGAAATCACCTTCAAGGCCGTGACCGATGGCTTCGTGCAACAGAATTCCGGGCCAGCCTGGGCCCAATGCGACCTCCATCACACCGGCAGGGGCAGGGATGGCATCCAGATTAACCATCGCGATCCGCAGTGCCTCTTGTGCCTTTGCCTGCCAGTCGGCGGGATCAATCAGCCCATCCAGCCCAACACGACCGCCCCCTCCGGCAGAGCCGCTTTCACGTCTGCCGTTCTGTTCAACGATGACCGATACGTTCAATCGGGTCATTGGGCGTACATCGCGCACCTGAACGCCATCGGGGCGCAAAATCTCAATCTCTTGTACGGTGGCTGCGATGGTCGCGCTGACCTGCACAACCCGAGGGTCCAGATCGCGCGTGAAGGCATCAATCTCGCGCAAGGTTTCGATCTTGACGGGGAAACTGGCGGATTCGATCGGGTCTTCATCAGTGTAAAGCCGGATATTGGTGGGCTGCGGGGCCCTAGCCATTGTTCCGCCACCATCACCTACAGCCAGTCGCGCAGTTTCGGCTGCCCGCTTCAAAGACGGTATCGAGACATCGGTTGAATGCGCGTATCCCGCGACCTCACCCTGCACAGCGCGCAGGCCGAATCCCTCGGATGCGTCGTACGAAGCCGTGCGCAATCGCCCGTCATCAAACACCAGCGACTCGGATTTTCGCCGTTCGACAAACAGCTCTCCGTCTTCTGCGCCATTGGTTGCGGACCGCAGTTCAGCAAGCGCTTCATCCCTGGGGAGAATGCTTTCAAAAGGGCGAAACGGGGCCTGAGTCATCAGTTGTGACCTTTCGGGTTTGATCCAGATCAAAAATAGCGTCTGTTTGACGCAAGCATTTTGCTTTATCTACCCGACGGAATATGGTTTTTAACGCGGCCAAAGACAACGGGAGAGGTGCGACCGATTCACACCTTTTCGCCAGAGACGCAAAGATCAAACGATCAGGACAGAAAATGAAGAATGCTTTGATGCTTTCCGGGCTTGCTACGGCCCTCTCCAGCCTTCCAGCCATGGCTCAGGAACTTGAGATTATTGGCAAGCCGGTCGATGGTGGGATGGGTTTCCAGCCTTCGGCTACCGAACTTGCTGACAGGATTCATAGTCTGGACGCGATGATTCTGGTGATCATCACTGCCATCTGCCTGTTTGTTGCGGGTCTGCTGGTCTATTGCATCGTACGCTACAATCAGCGCGTTAATCCCAACCCTGCACGATTCTCTCACTATACTCCGGTCGAGATTGCATGGACCCTGGTCCCGATTCTGATTCTGGTCGTTATCGGGGCGTTCTCGCTGCCGGTTCTGTTCCAGCAACAGGAAATCCCCGAAGGCGACATCACCATCAAAGTTGTAGGCAACCAATGGTACTGGACCTACGAGTATGTTGATCATGATTTTGCCTTTGACAGCTATCTTCTGGGCCACCCGGCTACTTTGGATGAAGGCGCCCGCCCTGCGGATGCAGATGTGACACCGTTTATTCTGGACGATGCGATGCGCGCCAAACTGACCGACGCGGGCTACAGCGAAGACGAATGGCTGCTGGCCACTGACACCGCCGTTGTTGTTCCGGTTGGAAAGATCATTGTTATGCAAGTGACTGCTTCGGACGTTATCCACTCGTGGACCATTCCTTCGTTTGGCGTGAAGCAGGACGGCGTGCCGGGGCGCTTGGCCGAACTGTGGTTCGAAGCTGAAAAAGAGGGCATCTACTTTGGTCAGTGCTCAGAACTGTGCGGCAAGGATCACGCGTACATGCCGATCACCGTCAAAGTGGTGAGCGAAGAGGCCTATGAACAGTGGCTTCAGGACGCTCTGGAAGAGTATGCAGGTCAGCCTGCCCCCTATCAGGTGGCCTCGAACTAAGCCCGTAGCGGCCTAGTAAACACATGCAGGCTGCGCGGGATTCGCGCAGCTTTCGCCCCGAAAAGGACCGGAAATGAGCGACGCAAGCTTCAATGCCAGCACCGTAGCCGCCCAGACCCGCGCGGACGAGGCCAGCTTTGGCGACTATTTCGCCCTGCTGAAGCCACGCGTGATGTCGTTGGTTGTGTTTACGGCTTTGGTTGGGCTGCTTGCGGCTCCGGTTCCGGTGCATCCGTTTGTTGGATTCTGTGCCATCCTGTTCGTTGCGATCGGTGGCGGTGCGTCTGGCGCACTGAACATGTGGTGGGACGCGGATATCGACCGCGTGATGAAGCGCACCAAAGGTCGCCCGATCCCGTCGGGCAAGGTCGAAGAAGGCGAGGCGATGGCGCTTGGGCTGGCCCTGTCTGGCCTGTCCGTGATCATGCTGGGGCTGGCGACCAACTGGTTCGCGGGTGCGTTTCTGGCCTTTACCATCTTTTTCTATGTCGTCGTTTACACGATGTGGCTGAAGCGATCGACGCCGCAAAATATCGTCATTGGCGGCGCCGCTGGGGCATTCCCGCCTGTTATCGGATGGGTCGCAGCCACGGGATCAATGACGCTGGAGCCGTGGTTGATGTTCGCACTGACCTTCATGTGGACACCGCCGCATTTCTGGGCGTTGGCGCTGTTCATGCGCTCGGACTATGACGATGCGGGCGTCCCGATGCTGACAGTTACACATGGGCGTCGTGCGACGCGCCGGCATATTTTGGTCTATACCGCCCTGTTGGCGCTGCTCGCCGTTGGCACTGCGTTCTCGGATATCGGCGGGCCGATCTATCTGATGGTTGCGCTGGTACTGAATGCCCTGTTCCTGCGGGGTGCGTGGGTCATCTCGCGCCGAACCGAGAATGATGCTGAGGCGGATAACTTCAAAGTGGAACGCAGTTTCTTCAAACTGTCGCTTCTGTATCTTTTCCTGCATTTTGGTGCGATTCTGGTCGAAGCTTTGCTGAAACCTTATGGGTTGGGGGGCTGGTCATGAGCTTGCGCAAAAGCCACGAGCTGCATCAGCGCCGGTTCAGCCGAAATCTGGGCGTCGGCCTGACGCTGGCAGCGTTCATCGTGATCATCTTTGGACTGACGATTGTGAAAGTCTCGGGCACTGATTTTAATCTGGCGCCGCAAGAGGTGCAGAACTGATGGCGATGACAGGACCTCAGAAAACTGTTGCGCAAACGGTTGGTGTGGTTGTCCTGATGGGCAGCCTCGCATGGGCATCGGTGCCATTCTATGATTGGTTCTGCCGTGTCACCGGGTTTGGCGGAACCACCGGTGTGGCCGAAGTCGCCCCTGACGAAATTCTGGATCGCACAATTACCGTGCGCTTTGACGCATCGAAAGCCAAAGATATGGCTTGGGAATTCAAGCCGGTCGAACGACAGATGGAAGTCCGCATAGGTGAGACAGGACTTGCCTTCTACGAGGCTTACAATCCGACCGATCGCCCGATCGCGGGGCAGGCTTCTTACAATGTCGCGCCGTATTCGGCTGGAGGGTACTTTCAGAAAATCGCCTGTTTCTGCTTTGAAGAACAGGTTCTACAACCCGGTGAGCGGGTTGAAATGCCGGTGACTTTCTTTGTCGACCCGGAAATCGTTGACGATCTGGAAGCCAAGTATGTGCATACGATCACTCTGTCGTATACATTCTACGAAATTGACCTGCCCGAGGGCTATGCCGCCCTTGAAGTGCAGGCTGATACAAACAAGAACTAACGCCTGTAGGTGAGGGACGCTGATGGCACACGCTAAAGACCATGACTACCACATTCTGAACCCCTCGATCTGGCCGCTGATCGGGGCTGTCAGTGGGTTTGTGATGCTGTTCGGAGCCGTTCTGTGGATGCACGGGGTCACCCCGTGGATCTTCTGGATGGGGTTGATCGGTGTCCTTTACACCATGTTCGCCTGGTGGTCCGAAGTGGTGGTGGAAAGCCGTCAGGGCGATCACACGCCGGTTGTACGCATCGGCCTGCGCTACGGATTTATCCTGTTCGTGATGTCCGAAGTGATGTTCTTCTTTGCCTGGTTCTGGTCGTTCTTCAAACATCGCATGTACCCGATGTACGACTATGCCGGGACCGAGTATATTCAGCCGGATATTCACGCCGTTGACCCGTTTCACCTGCCATTGATCAATACACTGGTCTTGTTGTTGTCGGGCTGTGCAATCACCTGGGCGCACCACGCACTGGTGCATGACAATGACCGTAAGGCTCTGATCAATGGTCTGGCTATCGGGATCGTTCTGGGCATCGCGTTCACCGCGTTGCAAGGCTTTGAATACTATGAGCTGCTGGCGCATGAAGGTTGGAAATTCGGTGATGATCAGTTCTATTCGAACTTCTTCATGGCGACTGGTTTCCACGGTTTCCATGTCATCATCGGAACCATCTTCCTGTCTGTCTGCCTGATCCGTGCGCTGAAGGGTGATTTCACGCCCGAGAAACACGTGGGTTTCGAGGCAGCGGCCTGGTACTGGCACTTTGTTGACGTCGTTTGGCTGTTCCTGTTCTTCGCCGTCTACATCTGGGGTCAAGCCCCTCTGATGTGAGCTGTGTCAGGTAATCCAATTGCAAAAGCCGCCCCATGGGGCGGCTTTTTCTCTATCCCGGGCGCAAGATTGCGCCCGATACAATTGCACGGTTGCAATCCACCTCAAGCCAACCATAACAAGACGCCGATTCCTGTGATGAGGTTTTGTTTCTAAATGCGCCGCATACTGTTTCCATTGATTTTCGGTCTCGCCGGTTTGGGCGTCCTCGTATCGCTGGGTGTGTGGCAGATGCAGCGGCTGGCCTGGAAAAACGACATTCTGGCCGAGATCGAAACGCGCATCGCGGCTGATCCGGTAAATCTTCCTGCGGCTATGTCCAAGGAAAATGACAAGTATCTTCCCGTCACGCTTACGGGAGAGATGGAGCCGGGGGAAATCCACGTTCTGGTCTCGGTCAAGCAGGTTGGCGCCGGATATCGGATCATCCAGTCCTTCAGCGCCGACAACCGAACCATTCTGGTGGATCGTGGCTTTGTGCCGACATCCGCGAAGCAGGCCGAGCGTCTGACAGGACCGATGGAAATTACGGGCAATCTGCATTGGCCGGATGAGATCGACAGCTATACGCCTGAGCCCGATATCGACGAAAACATCTGGTTTGCGCGCGATGTGCCCAATCTTGCGGCGGCATTGGGGACAGAACCGGTGCTGTTGATCGCAAGGTCACAAACCGATCCGGGCGTGACACCGCTGCCTGTGGATACAGCGGGCATTCCGAACGATCACCTGCAATATGCAATCACCTGGTTTGGTCTGGCTCTGGTCTGGGCCGCGATGACCGGGTATTTCCTGTGGCGCAACCGCACCCCTGCAAAGAGTGAAGAGCAATGAAATACATCTCGACCCGTGGCCAAGCGCCCGAACTGACCTTTGAAGAGGCGATGCTGACAGGGCTGGCCCGGGACGGGGGTCTTTACCTACCCGCCGAGATTCCGGTGATGTCGCAGGACGAGATCGCAGCACTTGCCGGTCTGCCCTACGAAGATATCGCGTTCCGCGTGATGTGGCCCTATGTCAGTGGGTCATTTGCTGAGGACGAGTTCAAGCAGATCATCGCCCGTGCCTACGAAGGGTTCGGTCATGATGCCCGCGCACCTTTGAAGCAATTGAACGAGAACCATTTCCTGCTGGAACTGTTCCATGGGCCCACTTTGGCCTTCAAGGACTTTGCCATGCAGTTGATCGGCCAGCTGTTCCAGGCTGCCTTGAAGCGCCGAGAAGAGCGCGTGACCATTGTGGGGGCGACCAGCGGTGATACAGGATCGGCAGCTATTGAGGCGTTTCGGGGGCTGGATGCCGTGGATGTGTTCATCCTGTTTCCGCATGGCCGCGTCTCGGAAGTGCAACGCCGCCAGATGACCACGCCCGCCGACAGCAATGTGCATGCGCTGGCTGTGGATGGTGATTTTGATGATTGCCAAGCCGCGCTGAAAGATATGTTCAACGATTTCGACTTCCGTGACGGCGTAAAGCTGGCTGGTGTGAACTCGATCAACTTTGCGCGGGTTCTGGCGCAGATCGTCTATTACTTTTCGGCGGCCGTCAGCCTTGGCGCGCCGCATCGCAAGGTCAGCTTTACCGTGCCTACGGGCAATTTCGGCGATATCTTCGCGGGCTACCTGGCCAAACGTATGGGATTGCCCATCGACCGGCTGGTGGTGGCGACGAACCAGAACGATATCCTGCATCGCTGTCTGTCAGGCGAGGGGTATTTCAAGGGTGACACGATCCCGTCGATCAGCCCGTCGATGGATATTCAGGTCAGCTCAAACTTTGAACGGGCGCTGTATTACGCCTATGGCGAGGACGGCGGTGCCGTAGCGCAGCTGATGGATGAGCTGAAGAACGGCGGCTTCAACGTTAGTCAGGGCGCGATGGAGGCGCTGCGCGAAAGCTTCGACTCGGGGCGGGTATCCGAAGACGAAACGCTTGCGACGATCAAACACACGCTGACCCACAGCGCTGAACTGGTGTGTCCGCACACAGCCGTTGGTATCAAGGTCGCGGAAGAACATCGCGCTGATACGCCGATGATTACTCTGGCCACCGCGCACCCGGCGAAATTCCCGGCGGCGGTCGAGATGGCGAGCGATGAACATCCGCCTCTTCCATCCCGCATGTCTGATCTGTATGAACGTCCGGAACGGGTGACCCGCATCGCCAATGATCTGGGTATCCTTGAGGATCATATCAGAAGGCATATCGCTGAGTGACTGTCAGACAAGACCAACTGAAGAACGGCTTTCGTATCGTCAGTGAACATATGCCGGGGCTGCAATCTGCGGCCATCGGCATCTGGGTGACCGCCGGTGGGCGGCATGAACGGATCGAACAGAATGGCATCGCCCATTTCCTTGAGCATATGGCTTTCAAGGGGACTAAGCGGCGGTCGGCCTTGCAAATCGCCGAAGCGATCGAGGATGTGGGTGGGTATATCAACGCTTACACCTCGCGCGAGGTGACGGCTTATTACGCGCGCGTTCTGAAAGACGACGTGGCGCTGGCGATGGATGTGATCGGAGACATCGTTCTGAACCCGGTCTTCGATCCGCGTGAGATCGAAGTTGAGCGGGGTGTCATCCTGCAGGAGATCGGTCAGGCCTATGACACGCCTGACGATGTGATCTTTGACTGGCTGCAAGAGCAAAGCTATCACGATCAGCCGTTGGGCCGGACCATTCTGGGCCCGACTGAGCGGGTCAGCGCATTCTCGCGCGAAGATTTGTCGGGCTTTGTGGCTGAACACTACGGACCCGAGCAGATGATCTTGTCGGCAGCGGGTGCTGTGGATCACGATGCGCTGATGAAAATGGCCGAAGAAATGTTTGGCCATCTGCAACCGCGCAAAGGTTTGATCCCTGACGCGGCGCGTTTCACCGGCGGTGAAGCGCGGCAGGAGAAAGAGCTGGAACAGGCCCATTTCGCGCTGGCGCTGGAAAGCCCCGGGTACCGCGACGATGCGATCTATACAGCCCAGATATACTCGACCGCGCTGGGCGGTGGCATGTCCTCGCGCCTGTTTCAGGAAATGAGGGAGACCCGGGGGCTTTGCTATACGATCTTTGCTCAGACCGGTGCTTATGCGGATACCGGCACGACAACGATCTATGCAGGCACTTCGGCCGATCAGGTTGGCGAACTGGCGTCGATTACAATTGATGAGATGAAGCGCGCAGCAGAGGACATGAGCGCCGAAGAGGTCGCGCGTGCACGGGCCCAAATGAAGGCCGGAATGCTGATGGGATTGGAAAGCCCGTCAAACCGGGCGGAACGCCTGGCGCGCCTGGTGCAGATCTGGGGGCGTGTGCCCTCGCTTGAGGATACGGTTGCCAAGATTGATGCCGTCAGTACCGAGGATGTGCGCGCCTTTGCTGAAAGCATGGCCGTGCAGGCCCCTGCGGCGCTGGCGCTTTACGGTCCGGTCTCGGGCGCGCCGACATTGGTGGAGCTGCAGGAGAGGCGTGCGGCGTGATGCTGTTGGGCAGACGCAAGCTGAAACTCGAAACCGAGCGCCTGACGCTGCGCCCGCCCGTGCATTCCGACTTCAATGACTGGACCGCGCTGCGGCGTGCCTCGAAAGATTATCTGGTTCCGTGGGAGCCGGTCTGGGCCAAGGATCATCTAAGCCGCAAGTCGTTTACCAACCGTGTCTATTGGGCGCAGCGTTCCGTGGCCAGCGGAACGGCGATCCCGCTGTTTTTGTTCCGGCGCAGCGATGATGTGCTGATGGGTGCGATTACGCTGGACAATGTGCGACGGGGGCCTGCGCAGGCGGGGACGCTGGGCTATTGGACCGGGCAAGCCTTTGCGCGGCAGGGCTTCATGCGCGAGGCCATAGGTGCGGTTGTGCATTATGCTTTCACCCGCTTGGACCTGAGCCGGATTGAGGCGGCTTGTTTGCCCGAGAACAAGGCCTCACGCGGGTTGTTGGAAAGCTCGGGGTTCAAATATGAGGGCGTAGCGCAGTCGTATTTGCAGATCAACGGGCGGTGGCGGACGCATGTTCTTTATGCGTCATTGCGATCGGACCGGCGGGGCAAGACGGACGCAGGATAGGGAGCGCCATCCCCATCACGGCAAGCCAGAACTTCCTCAGGATATTTGAGGCCAGATGAACAAGGGTTATGTCGCGTAAAAGTGGGCGCGGATTTTGCATCCTTTGGACCTGCGCGATCAAATAGAATGACTTGGGGATTTTCTGCGCTACACTGGGCTGTATGCGGTGGGTTGTTGCGGGATTGATGCTGGTAGCAAGCGGAGCTGGGGCGCAAGAGCGGAGACCCAGCCATTGCATCGCGATTGCAGACGCGACGCCGGGGATTGAATACCTTCACAAAGCAGCCTGGCAAGATCCTGTGCCCGAGTTTTCAGCCCGGATCAGCTATATCGCTCATGCGTCATTTCTGATCCAGACGCGGGGTGGGCTGAATGCGGTGACTGATTTCACCGGCTTTGTCGGCGGCGCTGCATTGATTCCCGACGTGGTGACAATGAACCACGCGCATGACACCCATTGGACCGCCTATCCCGACCCAGCCATCCCTCATGCGTTGCAAGGGTGGGGAGAATTCGGGCAAGGCATCGAGCATCATCTTGATCTGGGCGAGATGCTGGTGCGCAATGTGTCGACCGATATTCGTTCAGTCTATGGAGGTGTCGAAGAGCGCGGAAACTCAATCTTTGTGTTCGAGGTTGAGGGGCTGTGCATTGGTCATCTGGGACATCTGCATCATATCCCCTCGGACGAGCAGTTTGCAGCTTTGGGTCGGCTTGATGTGGTCATGGCGGCGGTTGATGGCGGAACGACAATGCCATTGCCTGAAATGATCGAGGTTCTGAAGCGATTGAAAAGTTCGATCATCATTCCGATGCACTGGTTCTCGGACTTTTCGCTCGAGCGGTTTTTGGTGGATATTCGTGACGATTTTCCGGTTGAACGCGATGGCGTAACCGAACTTGTCGTCTCATTGCGGACACTACCCGATCGGCCGACAGTTGTAGTATTGGAACCTCAGTATCTGATCGAGCAGGAATAGTGCTTGTCGCAGCCCGTGGCCTTTGGCAGGGAAGAGAAATGAGATTGAACCCCGCTGATGACCGCTTTGCCGCCGCTATCTGTGCCCAACTGGGCGATGATGTATTGCGACCCATTTCCGAACGCTATCTAGAAGAACCCCGTCAGCGGTTCGTGGGGCGGTCAGGGCTACTTGCTTTGCCGCGCACCGTTGAACAGGTTTCGGCATTGGTGAAACTGGCTGCTGAATCCTGTGTGCCAGTCATACCCTATGGCGGCGGCACGGGTCTGGTGGGTGGGCAGGTGGTTCCAGATGGCCCGACCCCGCTGATCATATCGCTGGAGCGGATGGCCGCGATCCGAGCGGTTTATCCAACGGAAAACATTCTTGTGGCCGAAGCCGGTGCCATTCTGGCCGATGTTCAGGCCGCGGCCGAGGAGGCTGAGCGTTTGTTTCCTCTGTCGCTTGCAGCACAGGGCTCTTGCCGGATCGGGGGCAATCTGGCCACCAATGCGGGTGGTGTGAACGTACTACGCTACGGCAATGCGCGCGATCTGTGTCTGGGGCTTGAGGTGGTTTTGCCCAACGGTGAAATCTGGCACGGGCTCAGCCGTTTGCGCAAGGACAACACCGGATATGATCTGCGCAATCTGATGATCGGATCCGAAGGGACGCTGGGCATCATCACAGCGGCTGCATTGAAGCTATTTCCACGACCCAAGGGGGTCGGAACTGCGATGTTCCAGGTTGCCTCGCCCGAGGCAGCCATCGATCTATTGTCGCTGGCACGGGATCAGGTGGGCGAGGCGATCAGTACGTTTGAGCTTATCCATCGGCAAGGCCTTGAGTTCCTGACCGACGCTCTGCCCGAGGTTCGGCAGCCTTTCGCCACGCCACTGGAATGGAGCGTCTTGATCGAATTGGGTCTGCCCGCCGGACTAGATCCGTCGGAGATGCTTGAGGCCATCTATGTTGCCGCAGATGAGCGCGCTCTGGTCAGCGATGCGGTCATTGCCCAAAGTGAGGTGCAAAGGTCCGAGCTTTGGGCCGTGCGTGAACGCATACCCGAGGCGAACAGGTTGATCGGTTCGGTCTCAAGCCATGATATTTCGGTCCCGATTTCCCGTATCCCCGAGTTCATCCAGCGCGGCGCGGATGTGGTCGCCGGGCAGGGGGCATTCCGGGTGAACTGTTTTGGCCACTTGGGTGACGGTAATCTGCACTACAACGTGTTTCCGCCTGAAGGGCACGACAAGGCAGAGTTTGTTGCGCAACGGGGCGCTGTCAAACGCGCCGTTCATGATCTGGTGCATGAGTTTGGCGGATCGGTCAGCGCCGAACATGGAATAGGGCGGCTTAAGACAGATGATCTGGAAAGCTATGGCGATCCGGTCAGATTGCAGGCAATGCACGCCATCAAGGCTGCACTCGACCCTCTTGGGATCATGAACCCCGGAGCCGTTTTGAAGCCATAGGCGCGACCCGGCGGGTAACCGGATCGCGCCAAATACTTACGAGGCAGGCAGAATGACCTTGTCGATCACATGGATCACGCCGTTTTCAGCTTCGATATCGGCCTGCACGACATTGGCATCATTCACCATCACCCCATTGTCCAGATCGATAGTGATGTCTCCGCCCTGAACTGTAGCTGCGGTCATATCGTCGGACAGATCGCTGGACATCACTTTACCTGCTACAATGTGATAGGTCAGGATTGCGACCAACTGGTCCTTGTTTTCCGGTTTCAGCAGGTTTTCGACCGTGCCATCGGGCAGGGCTGCGAAGGCCTCATCTGTGGGGGCAAAAACGGTGAACGGACCTTCACCTTTCAAGGTATCAACCAATTCAGCCGCCTGAACGGCCGCGACGAGTGTTTCAAAGCTGCCCGCACCAACGGCGGTGTCGACAATGTCCTTGGAATGCCCATCCGCGAAGGCAGAGGTGGTCATTAGAATGCTTGCTACTCCGGCAACTGCGAATTTGCGCAACATGATAAGGTTCCCTTGTTGAGAATGCCCTAGGTGGCATCAACAGGGGTACGGAGGGTCCTCGCAAAAAGATCACAGATTTTGAGTGAAGCCATCCGTTGACGGATCAACACTGTGCGCTAAGCTTCGACGTTCTCAGATCTCTAATCACGATTTTGTGATCGCCGGAGGGTCAAAGCCCCTCGAACTCGCACAGAACGTGCACATCCATGCCTAGATCTTCCAACGCCTTGCGCCCGCCCAATTCGGGCAAATCGATGATGAAGGCGCAGGAAATGATCTCACCCCCCAGACGTTCAATCAGATTGATCCCGGCAGCAGCGGTACCCCCTGTGGCCAGTAGATCATCGACGACCAGAATCTTTTCACCCGGCTGGATGGCATCATCGTGGATTTCAACGATGGCTTCGCCATATTCCAACTTGTAATCCTGACTGATCGTGGTTCCGGGCAGTTTGCCCTTCTTGCGGATCGGCACAAAACCCACGCTCAGCTGATGCGCGATGGCACCGCCAAGAATGAAACCACGCGCCTCAAGACCCACGACCTTGTCGATACGCTCACCGGCGTAGGGGTGCAGCATCTGGTCAATCGCCATACGAAACCCACGTGGGTCGGCAAACAGGGTGGTGACATCGCGAAACATGATCCCTTCATGCGGGAAATCGACGATGGTCCGAATGTAATCCTTGACCGTTTTGTTTCTAGACATGGGCCACCCCTTTGGCATCAAACTCGCGGGGGTGTTTGGCCCATCAAAGCAAGTCATGCAAGAAAACTTTGACCTCTGCGCTAAAGTGCTTTGGCTACGCATCGCGTTCGGCAGCTCTTAGTAACGATACAGTGCATTTGGTGACCAAGACAGATGCGGCTTACGCCAATTGCGCGGGCCTCACAGAAGAAGTGCGTGTGCGGCATGAAGGTTCATTGCTATTACGCTGGTTTTGTTGTTTTGTGCCCGATAACGACAAAGTCTATGCCACGTATAGACAAAGTATATCGAAGAAGTTCAAATTCAAGGTGGGGTCAGGGCGCGTGTCTAAGAAAGACGTAAAGAAATCTACCAAGAAAAACAGTCAGTTGGTTTTGCGTCTCGACAAAGATGAACGCGACGCTTTTGTGGAATTGTGCAAAGAACTGGATACATCCGCCGCACGTGAAATTCGCCGGTTTATTCGGGGATTTATGAAAGAAAACGCCGAAGAATAAATTAGGTGGGGCGGCGCAGAACTGCTGTGGCGACACCCATACCGACCAGGGTCAAACCTCCGAACCGGGTCATGGCGGTGATGACGCTGGTGCGCCCGATCAACTGGCGTAACTTATCCGCCAGCAACGCATAGGCCAACGAGTTGAGCCAGGCGAGGCCAACGAAGGTTGCGATCAGGATTGCAAATTGCGGGCCCAGTGGCTCTGCCGGGCGCAGGAATTGCGGCACGAATGCAATGAAAAAGGCGATGGATTTCGGGTTCAATGCGGTCACTGCGGCGGCATGGCCAAAAACACTTTGGGCGGTCACATCACGCCCGGTCGCGACCGTCTGCAACCCGGTCGAGGGTGCGCTGCGCAGCAACTTGATGCCCAGCCAGACCAGATAAGCGGCACCCACCCATTTCAGCACTGTGAACAGGGTGGCTGAGGCTAAAACCAGCGCACCTAGCCCCAAAAGCGACGCGGTCATCGCCACCAGATCGCCTACGGCAACACCAGTAGCCGAGGCAACGGCAACGCTGCGCCCTTTAGACAACGCATAGCTGAGCACCAGCAAAACGGTCGGGCCGGGGATCAGTAACAATGCGGTTGATGCGGCTACAAAGGTCAGCCAGAGTTCAAGAGACATAGGTCATCCTATCGGTGCGTTTCGCTCACCAAGCCCCGCTGCGATGGCGAGGTCAAGCCCTTGTGTACTCGGTCGCACGGCGCATCAACGCCTCTAGCGGTCCGCGCTTAAATTTGCGGGCCCAAAGAAGCGAAAACACAGAGGACAAGCTGCAAAACAGCAGCGCATAAAGGGCAATCTGCGGCGCGCTTAGCGTTCCGCCCAGCAGCCCAAGCTCTTCCAGCACCCCCATCCCGATCAGGATATGCGCCATATAAAGCGTCAGGCTCTGCCGCCCTGGTGCGGTCAGAAACGCGGCGGTACCAGTGCGTTTGATCATGGGCCAGAGTTTCAACAGAAGTCCAATCACTATACAGGCGGTACCCGTCCCCGCCATAACATAGAACGGTCCAGGCGGAATGGATTCTGTCCCCAGATAAGCCACCAGCTCTGTGTCCGACGTCATCATCTGCGGAAACAGCGCCAGCACCGCTGCGCCGAACCCCCACATGATCAACCGGTGCTGAATACACAATGTATGAAGCTTGGACCGTCCAATCGCCATCCCGATCAGCAGGAAAGCGGCCCAGGGCAGCACCGGATGCCACCCGTTAAACAACGCGTTGCGCAGAAATCCGGGCAGAGTCCAGAGGTCGGTATACACCAGTGTGTCCCAATCCCAGCCTTGGTCGTAGTCAAAAAACAGATTGGCGATCACCGCGAGGATCATTATCCCCAGTGCCCCCAGCCACAACCCGCGTTGCGATGCCGCCAGAAAAAAGGCCCCGACTACGAAATACAGCGCATAGAAATGCAGAATGTCGGCATCAAACACCGTCATGTTGATCAGGCCGATCACAAACAGAAACGCAGCGCGGCGCAGCAGCAAACTGGCTGAGATGCGTGACAACCCGATGCCAATCCCCGCCAAGACAACAAACAAAGCCGCCGCGCGCCCTTCGAGCGCGCCGATCAGCATTGATGCCCAATCCATGCCCGGTGCGACCTCGGCCGCGATGCGGAAGTTAACCAGAACCATGCCGCAAAAGGCCAGAAACCGGGCTGCGTCCAGTGCATCCAGTCGTTTCACTTGGGTTTTCGTATGCGGAGTCGGCACGGGTAAGTAGTTGCCTTTTCGACTATAATCAGCGTCAACATGGCTGGCTGGCTGCGCATTTCAACCGTTACTCGGCCCAATAGCTGCGCGAACTGGCATTGCGGCAACAGCTTTAAGATTGGATGAAGCTTGGCTCATGCATCTTGAAATGCCCTTATTACTCGCCACACTTGAAATACGACAAAAGGAGGCGGCTATGGTTCAAACTCAACACGCAAATGCTGAGGCAGACACCGGCCACTTTGGTGTCGAGCGCCTAAAAAGCGCCTTGGTCGGTCTACTGCTGGTCGGAACGATCGCGTATGCGGGCATCGTCGGTTACATGTTTCTTAACCAGCAATCCCTGCTCTATAAACCCGACGGCGAGTTGCCCGATCCGACCACCGTTGGACTGGCAGATGTCGAGGTTTTGTCGCTGAACATGGCCGACGGTACAGCCCTGACGGCTTGGGCTGCGCCCGCAGCAATCCCGGATGCGCCCACAGTGTTGTTTTTCCATGGTCAAAGCGGCAATCTGGGTGACCGCGCCGACCGGCTGCGCGAGGTACTCAATTCGGGGTACGGCTTGCTTGCACCAAGCTATCGCGGCTTTCCGGGTAGCGAAGGCGAACCCTCGGAACTGGCGCTGATCTCTGATGGTGTGCAACTCTATGACAGGCTGGCCGGTGAAGGCAAAACTGTGATTCTGCACGGCCAAAGCCTCGGCACGGGGATCGCGGCAGCCGTGGCCCATCAGCGCCCGGACGCCATGCTGCTGGTGCTAGAGGCCCCATTCACGGCCACTGTCGATGTCGCGGCAGAACGCTACCCGTTTCTTCCAGTCTCAGCCTTGATGAAGGACCAGTTTGCCACGCGCGATCTGATCGAACAGATCGCTGTGCCGACGCTGATATTTCATGGCACCGAGGATGAGACAATCCCACTGCACCATGGGCAGGCTCTGGCTGAGATGTCAGACCTTGCGCAGATATATGTGATCCCGGGTGGGGGTCATAACGACCTTTGGTCACATGGCCTGTGGGATGAGGTGCAAAAGAACTTGCCGTAAAAATAAGGTCATAGCACCCGCCCGGCTACTGCATCCAACTTGGCCAGCAGTGCCGGATCGCGCTTTTCGGGGGCGGTCAGGATCGCATATTCCAGTGCTCGGTCGCAGCCATGCGGGCATGGCGCGCGTTCGAGCCCCAGCAGCGCAGGCAGGCGTTTGACCAGTGCCCGTCCTTTTTCCGCATTACCGGTCAGTGTCGCGATTATGGCTGTCACGTCGACCTCGCCATGATCCGGGTGCCAGCTGTCATAGTCGGTGACCATGGCAATCGAGGCATAGCAAAGCTCGGCCTCACGGGCGAGTTTCGCCTCGGGCATGTTGGTCATGCCGATCACGTCACATCCCCAATGCTCCCGGTACATCTTGGATTCCGCCAGTGAGGAAAACTGAGGCCCCTCCATCGCCAGATAGGTACCGCCCCGGTGGATGGTGATCCCTGCGGTCTTGCCGGCTGTTTCACAGGCGTCGGACAAACGCGGGCAGGTGGGATGGGCAACACTGACATGGGCAACGCAGCCGGTGCCGAAAAAGCTTTTTTCCCGCGCGAAAGTCCGGTCGATAAACTGATCCACGATTACGAAATCGCCCGGTGCCATATGCTCGCGGAACGATCCGCAAGCCGAGACCGAGATCACATCCGTAACCCCCAGACGCTTCAAAGCATCAATATTGGCGCGATAGGGCACCTCGGTCGGTGAATGCACGTGGCCGCGTCCGTGGCGCGGCAGGAAGGCCATCTCGACACCGCCCAAAGACCCGGTCAGTATCTGATCCGACGGGTCGCCCCATGGCGTTTCCACGGTGACCCACTCGGCATTTTCCAGACCATCGATGTCATAAATGCCCGATCCTCCGATGACGGCAATTTTTGTTTGGGTCACGATTGCTCTCCGCTGAAAATAACTGTTGAATGAGTTCTGCGGGCCGCAGTCCTTTTTGACAAGTGGCTTCAACGGTTTGTGTGTTATTGAAGTATGCCATGCGCCAGGCGCATATCTGGTTCCCAGTAAACGCCGTATCTATCGGTCCGTTTGACGGCTAGAAGGCCCCTTTCGCGCGAACACATCTGACCGACAGGACGTCCAATGCCCCGAGCCTTGCTGGCAAGCTTTGCCAATCGCCTAGCCATACCTGATCTGCGCTGGGTGCCCGACGAAGGCCTGACCTTTACTCGCTTGCGGATCGAACTGCTTTCGGGCCTCACCGTCGCTTTGGCGCTGGTGCCCGAGGCCGTGGCCTTCGCATTTGTTGCCGGGGTACACCCGCTTGTTGGATTGTATGCGGCGTTTCTGGTTGGTTTGATCACGGCGCTGATCGGTGGTCGCCCGGGCATGATCTCGGGCGCAACCGGCGCTCTGGCCGTAGTTATGGTCGCATTGGTCGCGCAGCATGGGGTCGAATACTTGTTCGCAACCGTGGTTTTGATGGGAATCATGCAGATCATTGCCGGTGCAATGCACTGGGGCCGGTTCATCCGCCTTGTGCCACACCCTGTGATGCTGGGCTTTGTGAATGGCCTGGCCATCGTGATCTTTCTGGCTCAGATGGGGCAGTTCAAGGTTCCTGGCACCATGGAAAACACCGGCCACGGCATGAGCGGTGGCGAATGGCTTTCGGGAATGCAGCTTTACACCATGCTGGGTCTGGTGGCGCTGACCATGGCGGTGATCTGGGTTATGCCCCGCATCACGCGCATCATCCCAGCGCCTTTGGCTGGTATTGTGGTCGTGGCTGCGTTGGTGATCGGCATCGGGCTGGACGTCCCGCGCGTCGGTGATCTGGCGTCGATCGAGGGTGGTTTGCCCAGCTTCCACATCCCCATGGTACCGCTTACTTGGGAGACCTTCGAGATCATCCTGCCTTATGCCCTGATCCTTGCGGCAATCGGCCTTATCGAATCTCTGCTGACATTGAACCTTGTGGGTGAGATCACCGGCAAACGTGGTGGCGCTTCGCAAGAGTGCATTGCGCAGGGCACCGCCAACGTCGTCACTGGCTTCTTCGGTGGCATGGGCGGCTGTGCGATGATTGGCCAGTCGATGATCAATGTGAAATCGGGCGGGCGCACGCGCATCGCTGGCATCGCTGCGGCGCTGTTCCTGCTGCTCTTCATCCTTGTCGGCTCGTCAATGATCGAACAAATTCCACTGGCGGCGTTGGTGGGCGTGATGTTCATGGTGGTGATCGGGACCTTTGCATGGAATTCGCTGAATATCCTGCGCAAGGTACCTTTGACGGACGCATTTGTTATCGTACTGGTGACTGTCGTGACGGTGATGGAAGACCTTGCCGTGGCGGTTGTCGTTGGTGTGATCGTGTCGGCTCTGGCTTACGCTTGGAACAACGCCAAGCGCATCCACGTCGTCAAACGCGAGTCGGAAACAGAAGAGGGTGCACAGGTCTACGAGATCCAGGGACCGTTGTTTTTTGGCTCGTCCGAAGGGTTCATCGAACTGTTCGATGTGCCAAACGACCCCGAGATTGTCATTATCGACTTTGCAGCCAGCCGCGTGGTGGACCAATCCGCGCTGCAAGCCATCGAGAACATCGCTGGCAAGTACGAGGCTGCAGGCAAGCGGGTCATGCTGAGGCATCTCAGCCGCGACTGTCATAAACTGCTGAACAAGGCGGGCCACCTGATGGTCGATAGCGATGATGATCCAGATTACGAATTGGCCGTGGATTACTCGGTGCGTACCGGCATTCTGGGTGGCCACTAAAGCTTTTTTGCGAGGCTCTGCCTCGCGCTCCGAGGTATTTTTAGCCAGATGAAGTGAGGATCCCTGACTTCATCTGGTGAGGATTACCGAGGGGAGTCGCCCGCAGGATGGAGGGGGCCGGCCCCCGAGCTTAACGCCTCAATCGTCTGGACGGTTGAGAGAAAACAACTCCGTCACAACCGAATAGTCCCGATAGCCAAGCCGGGCGAGTGGTTTGAATGAGGTCACATCGAACTTGCCGTTACGAATGTGATCGTCTTGCAGATGTACGCCTGTGACCTCTCCAAACACTACACGATTGGCTTCACCTGGAAGCGTCGCGATTTGCGTCAGTTTGCATTCAAGCGCAGCTGGGGCATCCGCGACCCGCGAGCAGTTGATCGTTTCACATTCAAGCGATGTCAGGCCTGCATGGGCAAACTCGTCGATGTGTTTGGGCAGACCTTCTGAGCTGGCATTCATCGAGTCGCGATGAGCATATGCAACGACGTTGACGCAGAACACGCCTGTGACCTCGATATTGGCGATGCTGTCCTTGCCGCCGTTCTGATCGTGTTTTGAGCCGGTTGTGGCGAACATCACCTGGGGCGGTGTGTAAGCGACGCCGTTGAAGAAGGAATACGGGGCCAGATTATTGGTCCCTTCCGCATCGCGGGTTGAAATCCAGCCGATGGGTCGTGGTGTGATGATGGCGTTGAAGGGGTTGTGGGGCAGGCCGTGGCCGTCTTCGGGGCGATAGAACATGAGGTCTCCAAGCGTTTGCCCAAGGCGTAGCGAAGTGCTAGGGCGATTTCCAGTAAGGAAACGAGGCGCGCGTGCAGCAATTCAAGATCAGGCCGGAAGAGCCCGAGGACTGGTGGGAGGTCGAAGCGCTCTATGACCTTTGCTTCGCGCCGGGGCGCGAGGCGCTTTCCTCTTATCGTCTGCGCGATGACGTGCCATCCGTCGCCGGCTTGTCGCAGGTTGCGCGCGACGGGCAGGGCATTCTGGCAGGTGCGATCCGGTTTTGGCCCGTTCATGTAGGCGAACACGATGCTTTGCTGCTGGGTCCTGTGGCCGTTCATCCGACCCATCAGGGCGAAGGGTTGGGCGGTTATCTGATCCATCAGGGTGTCGAAGCCGGACGTGCCAAGGGATGGGAGCGCGTCATGCTGGTAGGCGATGCGCCCTATTATGCACGGTTTGGATTTACGCGAATCGCAGGTGTCGAAATGCCGCCGCCTACTAACCCGGACCGGGTACTTGGATTGGAGCTTACGCCCGGGGTTTGGTCTGAAATACAAGGGTTTGTCACGCGCTGGACCCGGTGACCCATTGAAATCCCGCTGCAAAGTGCCGATGTTTTCAAGACAGGAGGGCACAGATGCAGGACGTTGTTCTTGTCAAAAAACTTGATCCCGAGGCCGAGCTAGACCGCTTGGCGCGGCTTTATAGCTCTGCCGGTGGCACTGGCGTCACGCTACTGAACAAGCTGGGCGGGTCGGCAGAGTCTCTGCTGGATCAATTGCCCGAGCCGGTGCGGCTTGGACTGACCGGGGCGACCGAACAGGCGCTTTGGCTTGCGATGCACGCCGCTGAGGGGTCTCGACGTGCTGTGCCGGACCAAAAACCATGGATCAATACGGCGTTGGCCACGGCGATGGGCGCTGCAGGAGGGCTGGGCGGGGTATCGACCGCTCTGGTCGAGTTGCCTGCCAGCACGGCGATGATTCTGCGCGCGATTCAAGGGGCTGCGGCGCGGGAAGGGTTTGATCCGACGGCTGAAAACGTGAAATTTGATTCGATCCGGGTGCTGTCCGCCGCTGGGCCACTGGAGAAAGATGATGGGGCCGATCTGGGGTTCTTCTCGATGCGGCTGACGCTGACCGGGCCTGCAATGCAGCGCATGATTTCGATGGTGGCACCACGCCTGTCCGTGGTGCTGGGCCAGAAGCTGGCGGCGCAGTCGGTGCCTCTGTTGGGAGCGTTGGCCGGAGGGGGCACGAATTTTATCTATACCCGCTATTATCAGCAGATCGCTCATGTCCATTTTGGGCTGCGTCGTTTGGCAATCGATGCCGATATCCCGCATGATGATCTGGTTCAGCGTCTGTCCGGCCGTATGTCCGTCTGATCAAGGCTGTGGATAAAACTTGGCTTGCGACTCGGACCGTGCTATTTTTCACTGCATAAACCGCAACATAAGCGGAGCGAGCAGTGAGAATGGACCGTGTTTGACGGGCGCAGTCGTGCGACAATAGATGGGCTTTCAACTGAAAGCCTTTCGCTTTCCGGGGCGCTTCCGGTCTACAGCCAGTCTGCGGCCTTGTGCTATTGTGTGGACGCAGGCCAGCCTCAGATATTGCTGATCACGACCCGCAGGGCGCGACGCTGGATTATCCCCAAAGGATGGCTGATTAACGGGATCAGCCCGTCGCAAACCGCTGCCCGTGAGGCCTGGGAAGAGGCAGGCGTTGTTGGCATCTGCGGCACCGAGAGCCTTGGTCGCTTCGCCTATGTCAAAAACCGGCCCAACAAGGCATCCGCATTGTGCCTGGTGGATGTATTCCCGCTGCACGTGCAGCGACTGACGGCTCATTTCCCTGAGGCCGGGGAGCGTAAGCGCAAGTGGTTTTCGCCCAAAAAAGCGGCGCAGAGGGTAGCATCGCCCGAACTGGCAATACTCTTGCGTGGATTCGGGCATTTGTCGCAGTAGTTGGACAAGATCAAGTCTTGATATTGCCAAGTTGCTCGGTATCTATTCGTCAACCGGAATCGGGACGCGTGATGATTCAATACGCATTGAAATGTAGCAACGACCACAGTTTTGATAGCTGGTTTCAGTCCGCAGCCGCTTTTGACAAATTGTCGGTGGCCAGGATGGTAACCTGCGCGGTGTGTGGTTGTGACAAGGTGGAAAAGGCGATCATGACGCCTCGGGTTCGACCTGCGCGCGCTACGGTGGCCGAACAGGCCCCTGCCAGTCCTGAGCCGGATCAAATCAACATGTCTACGCCCTCAGCTGAAATCGAAAAGGTTCTGTCCGAATTGCGACGCACGGTTGAAGAGAACTCCGACTATGTGGGGCAGGATTTTGCGCAGGAAGCCCGCAAGATACACTTGGGGGACGCACCCGAACGTGCCATCTATGGCGAAGCCAAACCCGAGGATGCGCGCGCGCTAGTCGAAGACGGTGTTCCGGTGGCTCCATTGCCTTTTGTTCCTTCGCGAAAAACCAACTGACCCATGCATATCGTGATCACAGGTGCCAATCGCGGCCTCGGGAAAACTCTTGCAGATCAATACCGTAGTGCGGGTCATGCAGTGACCGGCACCGCGCGCAACGGAAGTGGCGAGGTCCTACTGGACGTGTCTGATCCGGCGCAGCACAGGGCCATGTCCGAACAGTTGCAAGGACGCCCAGTTGATCTTCTGATCTGTAACGCGGGTGTCTATCTGGACAAAGGGCATGACATCAGCGGTTACCCTGCAGAGATGTGGGAACAAACCTTTGCAGCCAATGTGACCGGCGTTTTCCTGACAATCCAAGCCCTGTTACCCAATCTGCGTAAAGCAGAAGGTAAAATCGCGATCGTGTCGTCTCAGATGGCCTCGCACACCCGGGCACCGGGGGGCAGCTATATCTATCGCGCATCTAAGGCCGCAGCGTTGAACCTGGGGCGCAACTTGGCCGCCGATTTGCGCGGCGATGGTATTGCCGTAGGCATCTATCACCCCGGTTGGGTTCAGACCGACATGGGCGGAGCTGCGGCAGACATCACCGTAGATCAGGCTGTAGCGGGCCTGACCGACCGGTTCGCGGCGTTGTCACTGGACACAACTGGGTGTTTCGAAACTTGGGACGGTCGCGCGCACGACTACTAATTGTTAAGCGCTGCTTTGGGAATTTCATAGACTTCACCAGGCTCGATGAAAATCACCATTAAATCGCCCGGAGTTTCATAAGTCAGTTTCGAGGTCGAGCTGCTGGAATCCGGCACGCCATTCGTGAAATAAATCCGCCGAACCTCTCCCGTATTCAATTGCACCGCAAGGGTTGCCGTCCCATCCTCTTTTTTCCGCAATTCAGCGGGACAACTGGACATCGGTTCACCTGAAAGGGCGGCGCAAGGAACAGTGCCCAGCGCGTTCTGCCCATCGGTGCCCGACAGGGTGGCGACCTGTGCGCTGGCGGCGGTTGAAATCAGTGTCAGGGCGGTGGCAAGGCGGAGCATGGAAATCCTCGTGGGGAAAAAATATTGCATCCACGCTTACATCACGCGATCCCAATGTAAAGCACCGCATCCGGGGCTTTGCCCACTTGCCCTTACGCGACCCCTCGCATAAGACGCACGGGATCAGAAATTCAAGGCGCGGAGACTTTGGCCTCATGCCCGTACTCGTGATGAAATTCGGCGGCACATCGGTCGCCAATCTGGACCGCATCCGCCGCGCTGCCAAACGGGTCGGAGTCGAAGTTGCCAAGGGCTATGATGTTATTGTCATCGTTTCGGCCATGTCGGGCAAGACCAACGAGTTGGTAGGGTGGGTCGACGAAACCTCACCGCTGTACGATGCCCGCGAATATGATGCGGTTGTGTCCTCGGGTGAAAACGTCACTGCCGGTCTGATGGCGCTAACCCTGCAGGAAATGGATGTCCCCGCCCGCAGTTGGCAGGGCTGGCAGGTGCCTCTGATCACGAACGGTGCCCATTCCGCGGCACGGATCGAAGAGATCCCGCCCGAGAACATCAATCAGAAATTCGGCGAAGGAATGCGCGTTGCGGTCGTTGCAGGCTTTCAGGGCATCAGCCCCGAAGGGCGCATCACCACACTGGGTCGGGGGGGGTCGGACACTACGGCGGTGGCCTTCGCCGCCGCGTTCGAGGCCGAGCGCTGCGATATCTACACGGATGTGGATGGTGTCTATACTACTGACCCGCGCATCTGCGAGAAAGCGCGCAAACTGGATCGTATTTCGTTCGAGGAGATGCTCGAACTGGCCTCGCTTGGGGCCAAAGTACTGCAAACCCGTTCGGTCGAACTGGCGATGCGCTATAAGGTGAAACTGCGCGTTCTCTCAAGTTTTGAGGAACAATCCGACGAGGCCGGTACTCTGGTCTGCCATGAGGAGGATATCATGGAATCCAATGTTGTGGCCGGTGTGGCCTATTCCCGCGACGAAGCCAAGATGACCGTCGTTTCCGTGGCCGACCGCCCGGGTATCGCCTCAATCATCTTTACCGCACTCAGCGAAGAAGGCGTCAATGTCGACATGATCGTCCAGAACATCTCGGACGAAGGTCGGACGGATATGACCTTCTCGTGCCCCACCAATCAGGTTTCCCGCGCCGAAAAGGCACTGTTGGCGATCAAGGAACAGGGTGAGCTGAACTATGCCGAACTGGTTGCCGACGAAGACGTCTGCAAGGTGTCAGTTGTGGGCATCGGTATGCGCTCGCAATCCGGTGTCGCGGCCAAGATGTTTAAGATTCTCTCGGATGAGGGGATCAACATCAAGGTCATTACAACCTCTGAGATAAAAATTTCCGTCCTGATCGACAGGAAATACATGGAACTTGCGGTTCAGGCACTGCATGATGCCTTTGAGCTGGACAAGGCGGCCTGAGCATTCAGCCACGTGTCCCGTCTGAAACCGTAACGTGGGTGGGCCATGGCGGAAGGCACGGAAACAGAATCCCGCAAGCTGCTGGGGCGGCTGCGCGAAGAAATGGCGAGCGAAGCCGCCGGTCAGGAACGTCTTGACCGGATTACGCATCTGATTGCGGATAGCATTCACCGCGAGGTGTGCTCGATCTACCTGTTCCGGGATGAAGACACGCTTGAGCTTTGCGCCACTGAAGGTCTGTCACCCGAAGCTGTTCACCAGACCCGAATGCGTATGGGCGAGGGATTGGTTGGACGCGTGGCCAAGTATGGCAAGGTGGTCAATACCGCCGATGCGCCCTCGGCCAAGGGTTTTCGATACATGCCGGAAACCGGCGAAGAACGGTATTCGTCCTTTTTGGGCGTGCCGGTGCAGCGCTTGGGTCAGAAACTGGGCGTGCTGGTCGTGCAGTCTCGGGAAGCGCGCGAGTTTTCGGCAGATGAGGTTTACGCGCTGGAAGTTGTTGCCATGGTTCTGGCCGAAATGGCTGAACTCGGTGCGTTCGTGGGCGAAGGCGCGGCTTTGTCGCCCCTGCACCAGCAGTCGCTGCTGCTGCGTGGTGGCCCGGCGCAGGAAGGGTCTGCCGAAGGCCATGTCTGGCTTCATGAACCCCGCGTCGTTGTCACCAACCCGATCGCTGAAGACCCGCATCGCGAACGAGAGCGGTTAAACGAAGCCGTCGAGGAACTGCGCGTCGGTGTCGACAAGATGCTCGAAATTTCGCAGGGCGGTGACAAAGAACAGCTTCAGGTATTGGAAGCCTACCGGATGTTCGCCAACTCCAAGGGTTGGATGCGCCGGATGGAGGAGGACATCGCGTTGGGCCTCAGTGCTGAGGCTGCAGTCGAAAAAGAACAGTCGCAGGCGCGTGCGCGCATGGGACAGGTCACCGACCCATACTTGCGCGAACGGCTGGCCGATCTCGATGACCTGAGCAACCGGTTGCTGCGGATTTTGACTGGGCAGGGCAATGGCAACGGGGCTGATCTGCCGCCTGATCCGATCCTGATCGCCCGTAATATCGGACCGGGCGATCTGTTGGATTATGGCCGCTCGCTCAAAGGCGTCGTGCTGGAAGAGGGCTCGGTCGGCAGTCATGCCACCATCGTAGCGCGCGCTTTGGCGATCCCGTTGGTGGTGCATGTCGGCCGGATCACGACCGAGGCGCTGAACGGTGACCACATTCTGGTCGATGGCGACAACGGGGTCGTGCATCTGCGCCCTGAGGATACAGTTGTCAGCGCGTTTCGTGATAAAGTCGCAATGGAGGCCAAGGCGCAGGAACGGTATGCCTCGATCCGTGAAACGCCAACGGTGACCAAAGATGGCGCGCGTATCAATATGGTGATGAACGCGGGCCTTATGGCCGATCTACCATCGCTGAACAATTCGGGTGCCGAAGGTGTGGGTCTTTTCCGGACCGAGCTGCAATTTCTGATCCGAAACAAGATGCCGAAACGATCAGAACTTGTAACGCAATATAAGCGGGTTCTGGATGCAGCGGGCGACAAGCGCGTTGTATTCCGCACGCTGGATATCGGGTCGGACAAGGTTCTGCCCTACATGAAACATGTGGATGAACCGAACCCTGCACTGGGTTGGCGGGCGATCCGCGTTGGTCTGGACAAACGCGGCGTTATGCGGATGCAGTTGCAGGCGTTGATCCGTGCCGCCGATGGACGTCCGTTGACCGTTATGTTCCCCTTTGTCGCGCAGGCGGACGAATTCCGCGAGGCGAGGTGGGAGGTCAAGAAAACAATCGAACGGGAACGGCGTCTGGGTCACGTCCTGCCAGAATCGCTTGAGGTTGGTGCGATGCTCGAAACGCCGTCACTGGCTTTTGCGCCGCAAAAGTTCTTTGACGAGGTTGGTTTTATCTCGATCGGGGGCAATGATCTGAAACAGTTCTTCTTTGCCGCTGACCGTGAAAATGAACTGGTGCGCCGTCGCTATGACACGCTGAATGTCAGCTTTCTCACATTCATTGAGCGTATCGTGGAACGATGCGCGATTTCGGACGCCCCGCTCAGCTTTTGTGGCGAAGATGCTGGTCGCCCGGTCGAGGCGTTGTGCCTCGCTGCAATGGGTATCCGCACTTTGTCGATGCGTCCGGCCTCAATCGGGCCGGTCAAAAGCCTTTTGTTGCGGTCGAACCTGCAGGACGTGCGCAAGATCATCGCGGATGCCCGGCACCGTGGTGAACAATCCGTGCGTCCAGCAGTGATGGACTGGTTGCGGTCGCAATCCTGATGCCTCTGTCAGCGAAAAGGCGATTCCGGGCTTGATTTTTATGTCCGGGTTCCGTATCCAGCCGGAGAATGTTAGCGATAACATTAGTTGCAAGGCATCGACACCTCAAGCCCTGTATGTCTTGGCGGGGACCTCGAAAGGAAGCTGGCCATGGTTTCACGCGTAATTCCGGTAGAACCTTTTGACCTCGTGCTGTTCGGCGCGACGGGAGATTTGGCGCAGCGCAAGATCCTGCCGGGGCTGTATCACCGGTTCGAGGTCGGGCAGATGCCCGAAAATGCGCGTATCATCGGCACTGCGCGCTCGGATATGAACAGCGAAGGGTTCCGCAAGCAGCTGCGCGCGTCGATGGATGAATTTGCTCCGAAGTATGATAAGGGCACTCTGGATCGTTTCCTGTCGCGCGTTGAATATGTCCCGGTGGATGCACTGGGTGATGCGGGTTGGCCCGATCTGGTCAAAGCGCTGCGCGCTGATGTCGTGCGCGCTTTTTATCTTTCTGTCGGGCCGAGCCTGTTTTCCGGGATCGCGAAACGGCTGAACGATCATGGCCTGGCCACGCCCGACAGCCGTATCGTGGTGGAAAAACCGTTTGGACATGATCTGACCTCGGCCAAGGCATTGAATGAAGGACTGCGCGCCTGTTTTGACGAGCATCAAATCTACCGGATCGATCATTATCTCGGCAAGGAAACCGTGCAGAACCTGATGGCCTTGCGCTTCGCCAATTCGCTGTTCGAACCGCTTTGGAATGCCACCCATGTCGACCATGTTCAGATCACGGTTGCCGAGACCGTGGGTGTCGAGGGGCGCGGCGCCTATTACGATCAATCCGGTGCGATGCGGGACATGATCCAGAACCATCTCGTGCAATTGCTGTGTCTGACCGCGATGGAGCCGCCCTCGAAATTCGCGCCAAACGCGGTGCGCGATGAAAAGGTCAAGGTGATTGAAGCGCTGGAACCGGTGGGACCCAAGGATATCGCCCGAGGTCAGTATCGTACCGAGAATGGCGGGGACGGCTATCTCGATCATGTGGGTAACCCCGCCAGCCGCACTGAAAGCTTTATTGCCCTCAAGGCTCATATCGGCAACTGGCGCTGGGCTGGCGTGCCGTTCTACCTGCGCACCGGAAAGCGCCTGCGCGCACGCGAATCCGAGATTGCCGTGTTCTTCCGCGACCCACCGCACACGATTTTCCCGAATGTTGGCCCTCTGCACGGCAATGTACTGGTGATCCGTCTGCAGCCGGACGAAGGCATCACCCTGCGTACGACGATCAAGGAACCGGGACAGGGCGGTTTCCGACTGTCCGATGTCGCACTGGATATGAGTTTTGCTGACGCACTAGGCGACGACGGGCAATCCCCGGACGCCTACGAACGTCTGATCATGGATGTGATCCGTGGCGATCAGACCCTGTTCATGCGCGGTGATGAGGCCGAGGCCGCCTGGGCTTGGGTCGATCCCATCATTCACGGCTGGGAAGAGCGTGGCGACAAGCCTGCGAAATACGATCAGGGCAGCTCGGGACCAGAGGAAGCATTGATGCTGATGCATCGCGATGGACGCCGCTGGCGTCAGATCGGAGGATAATCATGGTCAATACAGTAATATCCGACGTCACCAAACGCATCATTGATCGCAGTGCTGATCTGCGCGGTCCGCACTTGGAGCGTATGGAACAAGCCAAATCCAAAGGTCCGGCACGTGCGCATCTGTCCTGCAGCGGTCAGGCTCATGCCTATGCCGGCGCGGGTGAGGATCAGGGATCGATGGCCACAGGCACGGCAGGAAATCTGGGCATCGTCACCGCCTATAATGACATGCTTTCCGCCCACCAGCCGTTCGAGCGCTATCCCGCGCTGATCCGCGACGCGATCCGCGCGGCAGGTGGAACTGCGCAGGTCGCGGGCGGCGTGCCTGCCATGTGTGATGGCGTGACACAGGGCGAGGCGGGGATGGAATTGTCTCTGTTCTCGCGCGATGTGATTGCATTGGCGACTGGCGTGGCGCTCAGCCACAACACTTATGATGCCGCCGTGTTCCTGGGTGTTTGTGACAAGATCGTGCCCGGTCTGATCATCGGCGCTCAGGCATTCGGCCATTTGCCTGCTGTGTTCCTGCCCGCGGGCCCAATGACCAGTGGCCTGCCAAACGACGAAAAGGCGAAGATCCGTCAGAAATTTGCCGCCGGAGAAGTCGGTCGCGAAGAGCTTATGAAAGCTGAAATGGCCGCCTATCACGGCCCCGGTACCTGCACCTTTTACGGGACCGCCAACACCAACCAGATGCTGATGGAGTTCATGGGTCTGCATCTTCCGGGCTCCAGTTTCATCAACCCGAACACGCCCTTGCGTGATGCATTGACCGAGGAAGGCGCGCGCCGCGCCTTGTCCCTGAGTGCGTTGGGCAACAGTTACACGCCGGTTTGTCAGGTCCTCGACGAACGCGCCTTTGTGAATGGCATCGTTGGTTTAATGGCAACGGGCGGTTCCACCAACTTATTGATCCATCTGATCGCCATGGCGCGCGCGGGTGGTATCGTGCTGGATTGGCAGGATTTTTCGGATATCTCCGCCGTGGTGCCATTGGTCGCGCGGGTTTATCCAAACGGTTTGGCGGATGTGAACCATTTCCACGCCGCGGGTGGCTTGGGCTTTGCCATCGGCACGCTGCTTGAAGAAGGGTTGCTGCACCCGGACACCTTAACCGTCGCGGGGCAAGGTCTGCACAACTACACCAAGGAGCCCAAACTGAAGGGCGGCGAGTTGATCTGGGAAGAGGGCGCCGGTCACAGCCTAAACGAAAAGATCGTACGCCCCGCCAGCGACCCGTTCCAACCCACCGGTGGTCTTTCGCGCCTGACCGGCAATCTGGGCACCGGTGTCATGAAAGTCTCTGCCGTCGCGCCAGAACACCAAGTGGTCGAAGCACCTGTACGTGTGTTTCACGATCAAGACGACGTGAAAGCTGCGTTCAAAGCCGGAGAGTTCACCGAAGACGTCATCGTCGTCGTCCGCTTCCAAGGCCCCAAGGCCAATGGGATGCCCGAGCTGCACTCACTGACGCCGCTCCTGTCGATCCTGCAGGGCAGGGGTCAGAAAGTGGCGCTGGTTACCGATGGCCGCATGTCTGGTGCGTCCGGCAAAGTGCCCGCTGCCATCCATGTTTGCCCCGAAGCGCTCGATAGGGGGGCAATCGCCTATTTGCAGGATGGTGACCTCTTGCGGGTTGATGCGGTCAAAGGCGAATTGGAAATCCTGACCCCGGGCGTTCTTGACCGCGCCCCAGCCATCGCCGATCTCACGGCAAACCAACACGGCGTTGGCCGAGACCTCTTTGGCGCATTCCGCCAAAATGTCGGCTCGGCCGACACAGGCGCCAGCATATTCGGAGTGTAATCCCATGACCAAAACCCAACGTACCCGCGAGATTTGCGCCCTTGCCCCGATCGTTCCGGTTCTGGTCGTTGATGATGCAACACACGCGCGCTCACTGGCCGAAGCACTGGTCGCCGGAGGCCTCCCCGCGCTCGAAGTCACCCTGCGCACCCCCGCCGCGCTCGACGCCATTCGAGCTATGGCTGAGGTGCCTGGAAGTGTCGTCGGCGCAGGTACGTTGGTTACCCCCGGAGACGTCCGCGCCGCCAAAGAGGCAGGCGCACAATTCGGAGTCTCCCCCGGTGCAACCGATGCGCTGATCGCCGCCTGCGAAGCCGAAGGTCTGCCCCTTCTGCCCGGTGCTGCCACCGCAAGCGAGGCGATGGCCCTGTTGGAAAAGGGCTATGACATGCTGAAATTCTTCCCCGCCGAAGCCTCGGGCGGTGCTCCCGCCCTGAAAGCTATCGGCGCGCCTTTGCCGCAAATTACCTTCTGCCCAACCGGCGGTGTGTCTCCCTCCAATGCACGCGATTACCTGTCGCTTTCCAATGTGATTTGCGCTGGGGGCAGTTGGGTTGCGCCCAAACAGATGGTGCAAAGCGGCGATTGGTCCGGGATCGAAACACTTGCGCGCAAGGCCGCCAGCTTGATGGATTGACGCCGCAGGGCGAAACGGTAGGGTAGCCTCAATTCAAACAGGTTGCCCTCATGACAAACCAACCCTCCCTCTCGCAAGGGCGCGAATATCTAGCCATTCCTGGTCCCTCAGTCATGCCCGACGCGGTATTGCAAGCCATGCACCGTCCGTCGCCCAACATCTATGATGGTGAATTGATCGAGATGATGCCTGCCCTGACACGCGATCTGCGCCGCGTGGCCAGAACCCAGCACAACGTCGCCATCTACATCGCCAATGGCCACGGCACGTGGGAGGCCGCCCTTTCAAATGTGATCGCCCCCGGCGAAACCGTACTGGCCCCGGCCTCGGGCCGATTTACCCATGGCTGGGCAGAGATGGCCGAAGGGATCGGTGCTAAGGTAGAGATTATCGATTTCGGCATGTCCTCACCCTGGGACCTCGACCGCATCGCCGACGCTCTGCGCGCCGATACCAACCACAAAATCAAAGCCGTGCTTGCGGTGCATGTCGACACATCAACCTCAATCCGCAATAACATCCCGGCTCTGCGCGCTCTGCTGGATGATGTGAACCATCCGGCACTGCTGATGGCCGACTGCATCGCCTCACTGGGTTGCGATCGGTTCGAGATGGATGCCTGGGGCGTCGATATCACGGTCACCGCCTGCCAGAAGGGGCTGATGACCCCGCCGGGCGTTGGCTTTGTGTTTTTCAACAACAAGGCTCAGGCGAAACGGGCAGGGATGCCCAGAGTCTCACAATACTGGGACTGGCAACCACGCGCCAACCCCGAGCTATTCTACCAGTATTTCAATGGCACCGCGCCGACCCACCATCTCTATGGCCTACGTGCAGCGCTCGACCTGATTCACGCCGAAGGGATTGAGGCAGTCTGGGCCCGCCATGAACGCCTCGCCAAGGCGATCTGGGCCGCGTGTAAAATCTGGACGCAAGGCGGAGCGCTCCACTTTAATGTCACCGATCCGACCAACCGCAGCCATGCCGTCACTGCCCTCCGCCTGACCGAAGGGCGCGGTACACCGCTGCGTAATTATACCGAAAAACAACTCGGCCTGACGCTGGGTATCGGCCTGGGAATGGAGGACTGGGATGGATGTTTCCGCCTCGGCCATATGGGCCATGTAAACGCACAGATGGTCATGGCCATACTGGGCAGTGTGGAAACCGCCATGGCCGCCCTCGATATTCCTCGCGGCCATGGTGCACTGGAAGCTGCCGCCACTGCTTTAGCGGCCTAAAGCCCGATCCGCCTCTTCATCTGGCTAAAAATACCTTCTGGGGGAATCGCGCTTTAGCGCGATGGGGGACAGACAGTCCCCCTATACGGCCCTGGCAGTCGCCAAAGCCTTGGGCAAAGCAGCCTCAAAGGCAGCCATCTCTGCCTTTCCCCCACAACTCACCCGAATACAGCGGTTCTGAGGTGCGCTGAACGGCATCCGCACGAACACACCCTGTTCGACCAGCGCGTCCAGAATGGCTTTGGCAAACGCCCCATCGCGCCCGCAATCAATCGCCACGAAATTCGTGGCTGAGGGCAAAGGCTTTAAGCCATTGGCCTGCGCAATCTGCCCGATCCGATCGCGAGCCTCGGCAATACGCGCCCGAACCTGCGCCAACCACTCGTCATCCCCTAAAGCGGCCAATGCTCCGGCTTGGGCAGCGCGGTTCATACCGAAATGGTTGCGCACTTTGTTGAAGGCGGAAATCAACTCGGGCGCCCCGATGGCATAGCCGACCCGCGCCCCTGCCATTCCATAGACCTTGGAAAACGTCCGCATTCGGATCACACGCGGATCATCGGCAGCAACGGGTGCGGCGGTGCCCTCCGGGGCGCATTCCACATAAGCTTCGTCGAGGACCAGCAGACAGCCTTTCGGCAACGCCGCCATCGCGGTCATGATATCTGTCCCGGAATGCCAGGTTCCCATCGGGTTGTCCGGGTTGGCCAGATAGACCAGTTTGGCATCCACCTCTGCCGCTTTCGCAAACAGCGCCGCGGGGTCCTCATGGTCGTCGCGATAGGGAACCCTGTGCAAATTCCCGCCGAAACCCGCCACATGGTAGTTGAAGGTGGGATAAGCCCCGTCCGATGTCACAACCGCATCTTCTGGCCCGACCAACAACCGGACAAGATAACCCAGCAACCCGTCTATGCCTTCGCCGACCACGATATTCTCGGGCGCCACTCCATGATGCGCCGCCAGCGCATGGCGCAGCTCATAATTCTCGGGATCGCCATACATCCAGATCTCGCCCGCTGCTCGCTGCATCGCCTCGATAGCGCGCGGTGAGGGGCCAAATATGCTTTCATTTGCGCCAATCCGGGCCACGAAGGGCGCGCCACGCTGACGCTCCTGCGTTTCGGGGCCGACAAATGGCACGGTTGCGGGCAGGGATTGTGCAAGCGGGGTGTAACGAGGACCGGTCATGGCGGCAGATAAGCGCAACCTCCGCAGCGGGGCAAGCCTTGCACCCCGTCGCATTCATGGTCAGGGTGCCCACAACCACGGTTCGGAGGCATCATGCGCTATCTAATAGGACTTGTCCTTATCGGTCTTGCCTATCTCGTGTTCTGGCCGATCCCGGTTGATCCGGAAGTCTACGAGCCGCCAGTACCACCCGGTTTCACCGGCGCTTTTGCCGAGAACAATTATCTCGACAAAGCACAGCTAATCATTCTCCCAAACACCGAATTTGGCCCCGAGGATATCGCAGTGCTACCGGACGGTGCGATCTATACTACCAGCCTGTCCGGCACTCTCTACCGCATCGACGGGGACCAGCCGGTTGAAGTTGACCAACTAGGCGGTCGCCCGCTGGGACTGCGGGCGGGACCAGATGGGTCGCTTTATATCGCCGACAGCTTTCGCGGGCTGCTGCGCTGGAGCGGGCCAGGGACGATGGAAACGCTGGTTTCCGAGATCGATGGTGCGCCAGTGATCTATGCCAACAACCTCGACGTGGCACAGGACGGCACCGTCTATTTCTCGAACTCCTCGGATCGGTTCGATCCAGAAACCATGGGTGGTACCAAACCCACCTCGGTCATGGCGATATGGGAGCAATCGCCAACCGGTTATGTGGCGCGTTACACTCCTGATGGCACTGCCGAAAAGATCGCCGAAGGGTTCGTCTACACCAACGGCATCGCCCTTTCTCCAGGCGAAGATTTCCTGCTGATCGCAGAAACCGGGCGGGCACGGGTGCATAAACTGTGGCTGACCGGTCCCAATGCAGGCAAGCAGGAAGTTCTGCTCGACAATCTGCCAGGCTATCCGGACAACATCAAAGCGCAAGGAGACGGCACCTATTGGATGGCTTTCGCCAGCCCGCGCGTACCTGCGGAAAGGCTGATGCCCTATCCCTTCCTACGCAAGGTGATCTGGCGGCTGGGTCCAAAGGTGCGCCCCGCGCCGATCCACCGGGGTATGCTGGTGCAGTTCGATGGCGACGGGACCATCCTGCGTACGCTGCAAGATCCCGAAGGACGGCTCGGCATTACCACCGCGGGTCAGATCGTTGGTGACCAGTTCTACGTGATGACACTGGATTCGCCGTGGTTTGGTCGGATGCCAGTCGCCGATTTGCCCTGACGTCGTTATAGCGCTCCCTGCCTCTTACTGGCATGCTTGAGGCAATAAAGAACGCCCCGGAGGTCCCATGTCCCGCGTATCCATCGAATACAAAGATCACATCGCCCATGTCACCCTGACACGCGGCGACAAGATGAACGCTTTGGACGATGCAATGATCAAGGCGATCCTCTCGGCGGGCCAAGAAGTCGCCGCTGCCGACATCCGCGCCGTGGTGCTGTCGGGTGAGGGCAATAGCTTCTGTGCCGGGCTTGATATGGCCAGCTTCGCATCGATGGCACACAAGGACCCGACCGAATGGCTGATGACCCGCAGCCACGAAGACGCCAACGAGATGCAGGAGCTTGCTTTGATCTGGCGTCGCGTCCCGGTTCCGGTCATTTGCGCCATTCAGGGTGTGGCCTATGGCGGCGGTCTTCAGATTGCGCTGGGCGCGGATATTCGTATTGCGCACCCCGAGGCCAAGTTGGCAGTGATGGAGATGAAATGGGGCATTATCCCCGACATGGGCGGGATGGTCCTGCTGCCTGAGCTCGTCCGCACGGACGTGCTGCGCCTGCTGACCTATACCGCTCGTCCCATCGGCGCGGCACAGGCTGCGGATTGGGGGCTGGTGACGAAATTGTCGGACGATCCCCTGACCGAAGCCCTTGCACTGGCCGAAGATATTGCGGGCAAAAGCCCCTCGGCCATTCGCGCCGCCAAACGTCTGATCGATGTGGCCGAAACCCGAGACCGTGCCTATGTGTTGCTGGCCGAATCCTCGGAACAGGTCGACCTGATTGGAAAGCCGGATCAGATGGAGGTTGTCATGGCGCAAATGCAGGGTCGCAAGCCCGAGTTCAAATAGTCACCACCCAAAACTGTGCGGCGCATCGCAGCCTTGCCCTGCTTGGAGATAGTCCGAATACTGGATTCCTTACATGCGACCAGTTTACCAAGGAGTGCGAATAAATGGGTGTCATGCGACCTGTGATGGCTCGGTGAATGGAATCATCGCACTCTGTTCGTCACAAGATACGTGATACCACCTGCCAGTAGCCCCCAGACCGCTGCTCCCAATCCGAAGACCGTGATGCCTGAGGCGGTGATGACCAACGTCAAAATAGCCGCCTCGCGTTCGGCTGGAACATCTAGCGCGGCATGCATGGCGTTGGCCATGACCCCGATCAAAGCGACCCCCGCCAGAGTTCCCATCAGCAGCGGATCCGCATGGGCAGCGAAGCTGGTGATTGCCACCGCAAAGATGCCAAACAAGCAATAGAACACGCCGCCCATGACCGCAGACCAATAGCGCTGCGCCGGGTCGGGGTGGCTGTCTTCGTTGGAACACATCGCCGCCGTGATCGCAGCCAGACAGGTCGCGGGTGCTCCGAAAGAAGCAGAAAGCATGCTTGCGCTACCGACGGACGAGAACAACCGACCGGGAACAGGGTCGAAGCCAAAGCTGCGCATCACCGCGATGCCGGGGATGTTCTGCGTTGCCATCGTGACGATAAACAGAGGTACACCAATCCCGATGGCAGACGCGACCGAGAATGTCGGCAAGGTCCAGACCGGAGCAGCAATCAGGCGGTCTGGTATCAATTTAGCATCGCCAGCGTTTAGTGACACAATGATAGCTGCGGCGACGACGGCTGCCGGGACGGCGACTAATCGATTGAAACGACCCGCAATGAACCATGTCAGAATTACCGGTAATGCCTGCCATGGGATCTCGACCGCCGCTTTGAAGGGTAGGAGGCAGAGCGGCAAGAGCACGCCCGCTAGCATCGCTTGTGCCAGTGTTATGGGGATTGCTGCGGCCAACCGGCCAAGTGGTTTCCAAAGCCCGGACAGAACAGTCAGGGCTCCGGCACAAAGGAAAGCGCCGATCGCGCCCGAAAACCCTTCGACCGGAGTGGCAGACACTGCCAGAAGAGCAACCCCTGGGGTAGACCAGGCGACGCTAATGGGAAGTTTGTGCCACAAACTGAGAATGATGGCCGCAAGCCCCATGGCGATTGCCGCGCTCATCAGGCCTGAGGCCGCCTGCGCCGCTGATGCGCCCATTGCGTTTAGTCCTTGCAGGACGATGGGGAACGAACTGAAAAAACCGACGATGGCCACTACCAACCCGGTTGAAACGGTCTGCATCGGAGGGAAAGGTCGCACCATCTGGGCCTCGGAAAATTACTTTGCCGAAGTGCTAACAAGTGCCGGGTGGCGCGAACAAGGGGAAAGCTTTGAGGGTAAAGAAAAACCTCACCGCAGGGATGGGCGGTGAGGTTCGAATTTCCGTATTTGGAACGAGAAAAAGATCAGGCGATTTCGGCCAGACGGGCGAGGGCCTCGTTCAGCTTTGCCTCTTCTTCTTCGCGGGCAGCGAGATTTGCCTTGGCTTCCGCAACCACCTCTTCCGGGGCTGAGGTCACGAATTTCGGGTTGTTCAGGCGCCCGCGCAATCCGCCTAGTTCTTTGGCCAGCTTACCTTTGGCTTTCTCCAGCCGTTCCTTTTCTGCGCCGATGTCGATGATATCCGCCAGCGGTAGACCAAAGGACGCGCCGGGGGCGGCGATAGAGATTGTGCCCTTGGGCAGTTCGTCCGCTTTGGTCAGGCTATCGATCCGGGCCAGACGTTTGATCAGCGCCTCGTTGCGGTCCCAAGCGGCCTGACCGTTGGCGTCGATTGTTGTCACCAGCATCGGTACGTACAGGCCAGCGGGGACGCGCATCTGCGCGCGGGCCGAGCGTGTGTTCTCGATCACAGAGATCACCCAGTTCATCTCACGGTCTGCCTCGGAATCAATCAGTTCGGTTCCGTATGTGGGCCAATCGGCGTGGACGACCATTTTGGCGCGGTTACCGGTTAGGCCCCAGAGCTCTTCAGTAACAAAGGGCATGATCGGGTGCAGCAGAACCATGCACTGATCCAGAACCCAGCGCATGGTGGCGCGGGTTTCGGCCTGGGCCTCGGCGTCGTCACCCTGCAGCAGGGGTTTGGAGAGTTCCACGTACCAGTCGCAGACCTTGCCCCAGACAAAGGCGTAAAGCCCGTTGGCGGCGTCGTTGAAGCGATAGCTTTCCAGCGCCGCGTCGACCTCTTCCCGTACGCGGGCAGTTTCGCCGATGATCCAGCGGTTCACGGCGGCTTTGGGTTTCAGGTCGGCCACGTCAAGTTGAGGGACGGAATCGGCGAACACCTCGTTCATCTCGGCAAAGCGGATGGCGTTCCACAGTTTGGTGCCGAAGTTGCGATAACCGGTGATACGCTCGCGCGACAGTTTCAGCACGCCGCCAATCGCCGCCATTGAGGCGTTGGTAAAGCGCAGCGCGTCGGCGCCGAATTCGTCCACGATTTCCAGCGGGTCGATGACGTTGCCGGTGGTCTTGGACATCTTCTTGCCCTTCTCATCGCGGACGAGAGTGTGCAGGTAGACGGTGTGGAAAGGGATCTGATCGACCACGGCAAGTTGCATCATCATCATCCTGGCGACCCAGAAGAACAGGATATCTGCGCCGGTGATCAGGACGTCCGTCGGGAAGTAGCGCTTTAGCTCCTCGGTCTGCTCGGGCCAGCCGAGCGTGCCGATGGGCCAGAGGCCGGAGGAGAACCACGTGTCGAGGACGTCGGGATCGCGCCAAACCGGATAGATCAGTTTGGTTGGGTCCTGCTCAACCGCATACTGGGCAAGGCTTTCGGCGAACTGATGGATTGCTTCGTGCTTGTCGGCGACTTCGATGACCGTTGCGTGGCTCAGCGGGCTGGGAATGTTTGCGTTGTCGTCGAGGAACTTTTCTGTAACCGTCTCAAGGCTCGCCGCGCATTCCATGACATTGCCTCGGTGCAGCATGCCCCCTTCGTTCAGCAAACGGCCCATTTCGATCAGATCAAGGTCGCCATCGTTCTCGTCATCTTTGAAGTTTTCAGCTGACAGATCGAGGCCATACCAAACCGGAATCTGATGCCCCCACCACAGCTGGCGCGAGATGCACCAGGGCTCGATGTTTTCCAGCCAGTGATAATAGGTCTTCTCGCCGGACTCGGGGATGATCTTGACCGTGCCATCCTTTACGGCGTCCAACGCGGGGCCGACGACTTTTTCGGCGTCGACGAACCACTGGTCGGTGAACATCGGCTCGATCACGACTTTCGAGCGGTCGCCGAAGGGCTGCATGATCGGTTTGCTCTCGACCAGCGGGACCAGCGCGGCTGGATCGTCATCTTCGCCTAGTTTGGTGCCCAGAACCGGGTTGTCCGCGCGGGTCATGACGGCCAGACCGTCAGCAGTGATCTCTTCCACCACTTTGGCACGCGCTTCGAACCGGTCGAGTCCGCGCAGGTGATCGGGAACCAGATTTATCGCGTCGATTTTGTTCTCGGTGAACTCTTTGCCGCGTGCGAACTTCTGCGCCAAATCCGCCGCTTCGGCGTAGGGTGCGCCATCGGCCCGCATCGCGCCTTTGGTGTCCATCAGGCGGTACATCGGGATGCCGCCACGCTTGGCCACCATGTTGTCGTTGAAGTCATGCGCGCCGGTGATCTTCACAGCGCCCGAGCCGAAATTGGGGTCGGGGTAGTCATCTGTGATGATTGGAATTTGGCGGCGATGCTCTTTTGGTCCAACCGGGATTTCACAGAGTTTTCCGACGATTGGTGCGTACCGTTCATCTGACGGATGAACCGCAACCGCACCGTCACCCAGCATGGTTTCTGGGCGTGTTGTGGCGATCGAGATGTAATCGCGCTCTTCTTCAAGCACGATATTCCCGTCCTCGTCCTTCTCGACGTAAGTGTAGGTCTCGCCCCCGGCCAACGGATATTTGAAGTGCCACATGTGGCCGGCAACTTCGATATTCTCGACCTCAAGGTCCGAGATCGCGGTTTCGAAATGTGGGTCCCAGTTGACCAGACGCTTGCCGCGATAGATCAAGCCTTTTTCGTACATGTCGACGAAGACCTTGATCACTGCGTCGTGAAAATTCGCAGAATTTTCGTGGCCTGTTCGCGGGTCACGCGGCGCACCCGCCATGGTGAACGCATTGCGCGACCAGTCGCAGCTTGAGCCCAAACGCTTCAACTGCTCAATGATCGTGCCGCCATATTCGCCTTTCCATTCCCAGACCTTGTCCAGAAACGCTTCGCGTCCCAGTTCGTTTCGGCTGGGCTGCTGGGTGGCTGCCAGCATCTTTTCCACCTGCATCTGTGTGGCGATGCCCGCATGGTCCTGACCGGGCTGCCACAGCGTGTCAAAGCCGCGCATCCGGTGCCAGCGGATCAGGATGTCCTGCAGAGTGTTGTTGAACGCGTGACCCACATGCAAGGCGCCCGTCACGTTGGGTGGCGGGATCATGATAGTGAAGCTTTCGTCGCGCGATTTGTTCGCGCCCGCCTTGAAGGCTCCGGCCTCTTCCCAGGCCTTATAGATACGGGCCTCGGCCTCGGCCGCGTTGAATGTCTTTTCCATCGCCATGGGATGCGTCCTGCGTCAACAAAATTGAGGGTCAGCGCCTGCAATAACGAATGCGTGCGGGAAGGGGAAGGGTCTGCGCGTGCTCTGGACAACGAACCTGCACGGCCTAATGTCGCCCCTGACGCAGCCCAAAGGATCGCCCCATGGAAAAGTTCGGCAAAAGCCAGCCCGTCAAACGGACCGAGGACCAGCGGTTTCTGACCGGGCAGGGGCAGTACATGGATGATTCAGTGCCAGATAATGCCCTGTTCGCGGCGTTCTTTCGCAGCTCTGTCGCGCATGCCAAGATTACGGCGCTGGACCTTGAAGGCGCGCGCGCGGCTGACGGGGTGCGCCTGGTCATGACGTTGGAAGATCTGGCCACTGCGGGGATCGATACGGTCATGGACGCCACAACTGTCGCGAACCGCGACGGAAGCCAAGGCGCCGCGTCTGAACGCAACATGTTGGCCAAGGATCGCGTGCGTTTCGTGGGAGAACCCGTCGCGGTAGTAATCGCGGACACCATGGAGCAAGCCCGTGATGCGGTTGAGTTGATCGGGATGGAAACCGAAGACCTTCCCGTTAAGATGGATGTCGCCCCGGGCGGGGAGACTCTGCATCCTCAGGCCCCCGACAATCAGGCCTTTGACTGGGGGCTGGCGGACGAAGAGGCGACGAAAGCAGCCTTTGATGCGGCAGCGCACACTGTTGCGCTGGATGTGCATGACAACCGGGTCATCGTGAACTCGATCGAGCCGCGCGGCTGCCAGGCGGAATGGGCTGATGGCAAGCTGCACCTGTCATATGGTGGGCAGGGCGTCTGGGGGATGAAGGCGCAGCTGGCACAAAAGCTGAAACTGGACCCCGAGGCGATCCGCGTCACCACGCCGGACGTGGGCGGAGGGTTTGGCATGAAGGCTATGCCCTATCCCGAGTACTTCTCGGTCGCTGTCGCTGCGATCAAGCTGGGTCAGCCTGTGCACTGGATGTCGGACCGGTCCGAGGCGATGTTGTCGGATCACCATGGCCGCGATTTGACCTCGTTGGCTGAACTGGCCTTTGATGCCGATCACAAGATCACCGCCTATCGCGTGCACAGCAAATGCAACATGGGGGCCTATAACAGCCATTTTGCGCAGGCGATCCAGACCAGCCTGTTCAGTCGCGTGCTGATGGGTGTCTACGATGTGCAAACCACCTATCTGCGGGTTGAAGGCTTCTTCACCAACACAACGCAGGTCGATGCCTATCGCGGGGCCGGTCGGCCCGAGGCGATTTATGTCCTTGAACGCGTGTTGGACCGCGCCGCGCGCGAGCTGGGCGTCGACCCGTGGGAACTGCGGCGCAAGAACTTCATCCGGCCCGAAGCTTTCCCCTACAAGACCGCGACGGGCGAGACCTATGATGTGGGTGAGTTCGACATGGTCCTAAGTCGCGCCGCCGAACAAACCCTGGGTTTTGAGGCCCGCAAGGCTGCCGACGCCAAGAATGGCCTGATCCGGGGGCAGGGGATTTGTTACTATATCGAAAGCATTTTAGGGGACCCTTCCGAGGGTGCGAAGATCGAGTTTTGCGAGGATGGAACGGTGAACCTCTATGTCGGCACCCAATCGAACGGGCAGGGGCATGAAACGGTCTATGCACAGTTTTTGTCGGATCAGACGGGCATTCCGACGAATCAGATCACCGTAGTTCAAGGTGACACCGACCGGATTGCGCAGGGCGGTGGAACGGGCGGGTCACGATCGGTCACGGTGCAAAGTAACGCCACGCTGGTCACAGTTGATACGATGATCGCCGCATTCACGCCCTATCTTGCAGATAAGATGGGGGTCGAGGAAAGCGATGTGACGTTTGACCACGAAACCTTCCGCGCACCGGGTTCGAACCTGACGCCAACCCTGACCGAAGCGTCCGCGATGGCGCGTGCCGATGGGCGCACTGATCTGTTGCAGCACGAAGCGCGCGCCAAGCTTGAGGCGCGCAGCTATCCCAATGGCGCACATGTTGCCGAAGTTGTTATCGATTCTTACACCGGCGAAACTTGGGTTGATCGCTACACTATCGTGGATGATTTCGGTAACCTTATCAATCCGATGCTGGCCGAAGGTCAGGTGCACGGCGGAGTGGTGCAGGGCATAGGTCAGGCCCTCAACGAACATGTTGTACACGATGCGCATGGGCAACTGCTCACGGCTTCGTTCATGGACTACGCCTTGCCCCGCGCCGAGGGGATACCCATGATAGAGTTTACCTCGGCACCGGTTCCGTCAACCGCCAACCCGATGGGGATGAAAGGCTGTGGCGAGGCTGGCACCGTGGGCGCATTGGCCGCTGTGGCAAACGCGGTTCAGGATGCGCTCTGGGATCACGGGGTGCGGCAGGCGGATATGCCTTTCACACCTCACAAAGTTTGGGAATTGTTGACACATGGTTCTGTCGCGGCTGAGTAGAAAGGTACTGGGATGGCTCGGACGGCCCTTACGGTCCGAGCACTCAGCCGAGGTGCGTCACCGCGAACCAATCAGCCATGTCATTATCCTCGACGGCACCATGTCGACGCTGGAGCCGGGCCGGGAAACTCACGCAGGTCAAACCCTGCAATTGTGTTGCGAGATGGGCAGCAAGGTCTCGGTCTTCTACGAAGCTGGCGTACAATGGGAAAGCTGGAAGTCCACCATGGATGTGATGATGGGCCGGGGCATCAACCGGCAGATCAGACGCGCCTATGGCTACCTTGCCTCCCGCTACAAACCCGGCGACAAAATCTTTTTCATCGGCTATTCACGCGGCGCTTACGGTGTGCGCAGCCTTGCGGGCGTGATTGATGCAATCGGTCTGCTTAAGGCGGAACATGCCACCGTTCGTAACATCAAACAGGCCTATCGCCACTATGAATGCGTTTCTGATGGGACAGCCGCGGCTGAGTTCCGACAGCGGTTCTGTCATGAGGATGTCGCGATCGAGATGGTGGGTGTCTGGGACACCGTCAAAGCGCTGGGCCTACGCCTGCCGCTGCTCTGGCGCTGGGCTGAGGAACGACATGCCTTCCACAATCACCAGCTTGGCCCGGCCACCCGCCACGGCTATCACGCCTTGGCGCTGGACGAGACCCGCGAGGTGTTCGAGCCGGTCTTGTGGAAATGTACGCCCGAGTTCAAAGGCCATGTGGAACAGGTCTGGTTTCGCGGCACCCACGGCGATGTCGGTGGCCAATTAAACGGGTTCGAAGAGGCCCGCGCCCTCAGCAATATTTCCCTGATCTGGATGCTGGACAAGGCCGAACTGCACGGCCTGTCGTTGCCCGAAGGCTGGCGCGACCGCTACCCCGCTGATCCACATGCACGTTCGGTGGGTACTTGGCGCGGCTGGGGCAAGATTTTCCTGCTGCGCAAGCATCGCAAAGTGGGCAAGGACCGGTCAGAGAAACTGCACGTATCAGTCGCGCCGGACGAGTTGCCCCGCTGGGTGCCGATGCCGGATTTGCCATCGCATCCGGCGCAGTGAAAGGCAGAAGGTAGGCCAGCGACTCCAGGATCACCGACGCGGCAATGTCAGGTTCGAGCCCGTTTCGACATCTGCGCTTCCTTATTTGAATCAATAGTAATTGTACGGGATAAGTGAGAACGGCTCATATCATGGGATCAAATCAATGCCGACAGCCTGCTTAACCCCCGACCCAATTTTATTTCGTTTTAGGAGAGCAACTTGACCGAACACATAACTCTCAGAGATGGTAGAACGCTCGCTTTCGACATTTATGGCGATCCAAATGGAACACCTGTGATTTTTAGCCATGGGTTTTCCGACTCTCACGTAATTCGTCAACCCGACGACAGTCTGACCACCTCGCTCGGAGTTCGATGGATTGCAGCCGACGAACCTGGGGTTGGAGGCTCGAGTCCGAAAAAGGATCGGAGAATGGTCGATTGGGGCGCTGATATGGAGGATCTGGCTGACCATCTTGGCCTTGATACCTTCAATGTAGCGGGTCATTCTGGAGGCGGCCCCCACGCTTTGGCTGTAGCATTTCACATGCCCGAGCGTGTGCGCAAAGTAGCGCTGGCGTCTCCTGTGGCGCCATTTGATGAGCCCGGCGTTACCAAAATGCTCGTATTGAAGGATCTGAAGACCATCGCGAAACTGCGCCATCTGACTCTGCTGATCCGCTGGGCAGAGCGTATGGGCGCCAAAAGTGCTGTGAAAGACATCCCTTCATATGTGGAGTCTGTCGTTGACCAAATGCCCAACGAGGCCAAAACAATACTCCGCAATCCTGAGCAGCAAGCTTTGTTCGAAGAGAACTTTCGCCTTGGTTATCTGCAACACGAGGAAGGAGTTTTCGAAATGACGATCGCCCTTTGGGATTGGGGATTTTCGCCAAAGGAGATCCAGCAACCGGTGGAGATGTTTTATGGCACTGCGGACGACATCATCTCACCGGAAATGCCTCGACACCTTTGCGCTGAGCTTCCGAACTGCGCAGCGCATGAGTGGGCGAGTGCTGGACATTATGGGTTCGTGGATCGCGAGCGTTGGACCGAATTTGTCGGCGCGGTGGCTAATTTGTCTTAGGAAGTCGAAGGCAGCTTTGTCTGCACATCCGACGCCCCGATCTAAAACACCCTCGCAGCTTTCTGCGAGGGTGCCTCCTCATAAGGGCCCGTTACGCTTTGCGTTGTTTTGACTTTGCAATGCTTCCGGTAAGAGGCTTGGCGAAACACCTGGGTCCTTTTCACATTCTATAATAATAATTTAGGTTTTGGTGTTCGCAATTACCGCCGCCGATCTCGGCGCGAGCTCATAGGCTGGAACGCCACGCCCACATGCGCCTCGCAATATGGCTTGCCCGCCTCAACCGGCAGGCCGCAGAACCAGAAATCCTCGGTTGCGGGGTCACCCACGGGCCATTTGCAGGTTTTCTCGGTCAGCTCCATCAGCGTCAGCTTCTTGGCCTTCTTCTCGATCTCGTTGACCTTGGCCAGCGCCTCGGGACTGATCTCATTGGCCGACGGCTGCGGTGGCAAAGGCTGACCGGCCGGAATGATCTGACGGCGGGCAGGGATGGCGGGTTTTGCTTCCGGGGCAGGAGCCGGGCGCGCCGGTTCGGTCTTGGGGGTCGGTTTAGGCTTGGCCTCGGCTTTGGGTGCGGGTGCCGGTTTTTCCTTGGGCTCGGATTTGGCCGGGCTTGCACCGGTGGCGCGGTTGGACAGGCCCAGACGGTGAACCTTGCCGATCACCGCATTGCGGGTCACGCCGCCCAGTTCCTTGGCGATCTGGCTGGCCGACTGGCCCTCGCCCCACATCTTTTTCAGCAGCTCTACACGCTCGTCAGTCCAGGACATCATTTGCCTTTCAAAAGCGGAAAGCGGCCCCGGATTCGGGCCGCCTTGGGAATTCGTCTCAGCACCCTATTCTAAACACTGCTGCCCGAGTTACAAGCGGTCTTCGAATCAGGTATGGGGCAGACATGCAGAATCTCATGGATCACGACGCGCGCCGCTTTGGGGCGGTGAATTGGATGGGCCTCTATACGTTAGCGCAGCGTGAAACCCTGCGCTTTTTGGCGGTGTGGACACAGACCCTGCTGGCCCCGCTGGTGACCGCCGGTTTATTCCTGCTGATCTTCAATATAGCGATCGGTCCCAGCCGCCCGGATGTGATGGGCGTGCCGTTTCTGACCTTTCTGGCCCCCGGCATCATGATGATGACGGTGATCCAGAACGCCTTTGCCAACACCTCGTCTTCAATGGTGATCGCCAAGGTGCAAGGCAATATCGTCGATACGCTGATGCCGCCCTTGTCACCGCTGGAAATCCTGTTGGGGTATCTGGCCGGAGGCATCGTCCGCGGTGTCCTGATCGCGATGGTCGTGGCCATAGCGCTGGCATTGGTTCTGGGAATTGTGCCACAGAACCCGCTGATTGCACTGATCTTTGTGGTTCTGGGCGGGGCCTTTATGGGCGCGCTTGGTCTGTTTGCTGGGATTTTTGCCAACAAGTTTGATCAGATGGCGGCGATCACCAACTTCATCGTTACACCACTGGCCTTCCTGTCGGGCACCTTCTACTCGGTTCAGGCCTTGCCGCCTGTGCTGAATCGCCTAAGCCATGTGAACCCGGTTTTCTATCTGATCGATGGGCTGCGTTATGGAATGATCGGGGTATCCGACAGCTCTCCTTGGCTGGGGATGATGATTTGCGCCGGGACGACCGTGCTTGTCGGGGCGCTGACCTGGCAAATGTTGAAAACGGGTTACCGGCTCAAGGCCTGACGCTGCCGGGTTTCGCGCCAGACGAGGATCAAGCCACCTGTCAGGATGACAATCGATCCGATTACACTGATGGTGTCAGGGATCACGCCGAAGATTGCAAAGTCGTAAAACGCTGCAAAAATCAGCGTTACATAGCTGATCGGAGCCACAAAGGACGCATCCGCCCGCGCCATGCCGTTGACGAAACAGGCTTGGGCGCAGGCCATTAGCATCCCGATCCCGGCCAATGCTACCCATTGCTTGGCAGTAGGTATCTGGAACACAAAGCTTACCGCGACCGAGGCGATGGCCAGCCCCATAGCATTGTTGATCAGCAGAATCTGAATTGGAATTTCGCGGCCTGAGAGTTTTTTGATGAAGATCAGTTCCATCCCGATCAAAACTGCCGCTGTCAGGGCCAACAAGGCAGCGGGTTGAAAACTTGCAGGCGTCGGGCGCAGCAAGACCAACGCTCCGGCAAGTGCTACGATTGCAGCAAACCAGCGCCAGGGTCCTACGCCTTCCTTGAGCAGAGGAATCGCCAGCACCATCGCAAAGACCGGGTTCAGGAACGAGATCGCCGTGGCATCCGCAATCGGTATGAACGCAACCGAGGCAAACATCAGCGTTATCCCCATCCAACCAAAACTTGTACGCCCGATATGCAATCCCCAATGTGGGCGGCTCAGGCGTGGCCGTAGAATTCCCACCGCCGTGATGATCACCAGAAAGGCAAATAAAAATCGCCCATGACTGATCTGTACCGGATGAAGTGGTGGGCCCAAGACATCAGTGCCCAACGCCTTGGCCAACAACGTAGTGCCCGCTATCAATGCACTTGCTGCGAGGATCAGCAATGCCGCCAGGGTCGGGTTCTGTCGTATTGGGCTCATGTCCCACCCGTGCGCCAGCGCGATGCAAATGGCAAGTGACAAACCCCGCAATGGCCGAATTTCGGTCTGGCGAAAAAAACAGGGTTTTCAGACCGCGTGCGCACCGTTATACGGCCTGTCATGATCAAACACGCACATATCTTGCGCCTTCGACGCCGACGCTTCACTGCGTAAACGATCCGTTTGATCCCGTGCGCCGTCCAGTTCGGCGCAAAATCCACCAAATCAGTTGACGAACCCGGCCCCGGTGTATCACTCACTTGGGCTCCAGCTACCTGAAAAGGATGATCCGATGATCCCGTCCGTTCTGCCGACCTATAACCGCGCGCCCCTGACATTTGTGAAGGGCGAAGGCGCCTGGCTGACCGAGGCGGATGGCCGACGTTTTCTGGATCTCGGTGCGGGTATCGCAGTGAACGCGTTGGGCCACGCGCATCCGGCACTGGTAGCCGCATTGACCGAGCAGGCGCATGCGTTGTGGCATGTCTCGAACCTCTACAACATCCCGCAGCAGCAGATGCTGGCGGATAAACTGGTGGAACACACCTTTGCTGACACGGTATTCTTCACCAACTCCGGCACGGAATCCTGCGAATTGGCCGTGAAAATGGCCCGCAGGTATTTCTATGACAAAGGCCAGCCTGAAAAGGTTGAAATCATGACTTTCGACGGCTCATTCCATGGCCGGTCCTCGGCAGGGATCGCGGCGGCTGGATCCGAGAAAATGACCAAAGGTTTCGGCCCGCTGCTGCCTGGTTTTGTGCACTTGGCGTTTGGCGATCTCGATGGCGTCACCGATGCGATCAACGACAATACTGCCGCGATCCTGATCGAACCGGTTCAGGGCGAAGGTGGTATCCGCCCCGTGCCTGACATGGAGCTTAAGGCCCTGCGCCAGATCTGCGATGAAAACGGCCTGCTGTTGATCCTCGACGAGGTTCAATGTGGCGTGGGCCGGACCGGCAAGCTTTTCGCACACGAATGGGCGGGTATCACGCCGGATATCATGATGGTCGCCAAAGGTATCGGCGGGGGTTTCCCTCTGGGTGCTGTTCTGGCGACCGAAGAGGCCGCAAGTGGTATGACCGCAGGCACACACGGTTCAACCTACGGAGGGAATCCTTTGGGCTGCGCAGTGGGCTGTGCCGTGATCGATCAGGTCGCCACACCCGCCTTCCTTGAAGGTGTTAACCGCAAGGCAGGCCTGCTGCGACAGAAGCTTGAAGGACTGATCGCCGATCACCCCGAGGTGTTCGAAGAAGTGCGTGGATCGGGCCTGATGCTGGGCCTCAAGTGCAAGGTTACCAATATCGACGTGGTCAACGCAGGCTATGACAACGAGGTCATCACGGTTCCCGCCGCCGATAACGTGATCCGCTTACTGCCGCCGCTCACTCTGACCGAGGATGATATTGCCCAAGCCTTGATTCGCCTCGACAAGGCGGCGGCACAGGTCGAATCCCAGCTCACCGACGCGTGACTGCTAACACATCCACATTCACAGGGGGATGCCCCCAACCATGGACAGCCAAAAGCGAAACGATATGAACCACTTCCTTGATATCCATAAAACTGATGCCACTGCGCTGCGGGGTATGATCGATCAGGCCAGCGCAATGAAGCAGGCCCGTCTTGGGCGGCCAAAGGCTGCGCATGATGATGAACTGCCGCTGAAGGATCGTATGGTGGCGCTGATTTTTGAGAAACCCTCAACCCGTACTCGCGTTTCGTTCGACGTGGGCGTGCGCCAGATGGGCGGCCAGACCATGGTTCTGTCGGGCAAGGACATGCAACTGGGCCACGGCGAAACCATCGCCGACACCGCCCGCGTGCTGTCACGGTATGTCGATATGATCATGATCCGGACATTTGATGAAACCATCCTGACTGAGATGTCTGAATACTCGGATGTGCCCGTGATCAACGGGCTGACCGACCGCACCCACCCCTGCCAGATCATGGCGGACGTACTGACCTTCGAGGAACACCGCGGCCCCATCAAAGGCAAAAAGGTCGTCTGGACCGGCGACGGCAACAATGTCTGCGCCTCGTTCCTGCATGCCGCTGGTCAGTTCGGGTTTGATCTGACCTTCACCGGCCCAGCTCAGCTTGATCCGGAGGAAGAGTTCATGGGGCTCGCCCGCCAGAAGGGCTCCAAAATTGTGGTCGAACGGGACCCTTACAGAGCAGTGGAAGGTGCCGATCTGGTGGTCGCAGATACCTGGGTTTCGATGCACGATTCCCAATCCGCCAAGGAACGCCGCCACAACATGCTGCGCCCCTATCAGGTCAATGCCGAGCTGATTTCTCATGCTAAGCCCGATGCATTGTTTATGCATTGCCTGCCCGCCCACCGCGAAGAAGAGGCGACATCCGAGGTTATGGACGGCCCCAACTCGGTCGTCTTCGATGAAGCCGAGAACCGTCTGCACGCACAAAAGGCGGTTATGCGCTGGTGTCTGGGTGTTTAAGAGGGCCGCACCATGCCTCATGTGACATTGGAATTCTCTAAAGGCATCGAACAGATCCATGATGTGCAGGCTATCTGCGACCGGCTATTCTCGGCGCTGGCAGATCATCCGGAATTCGACGCCAACACGATCAAAATCCGCGCCACCCCTGTTGCGTATTACCGCATCGGTTCAGAGCCTCAAAGCTTTATCCACGCCACGCTGATGCTTATGCAAGGGCGTGACGAGGTGATGCGCACGGCGCTCAACGCCCTCATTCTGGATGTGCTCGCCGGAGCGATGCCAGAGGTCGGCAGTATCACGGTGCAAGACGTTCAGATGAACCGCGCGTCCTATGCCAAACGGCTGGCCGGGCCATAGTCGGTGCTCGGCTTCCAGCGGCGCATCCGCGTTCAGTTGCGCCGCCTGATATTCCAGACTCGGAGCTTTGCCAGCGTCGTCGCCCACGCCAGCACCACAAGCGTACAAAGCGCCGTCTTGGTCATGACCTCCATCGTGCCTTCGATCAACATGGCGTGCACCATACTGCCAACGATGGTCACGCTGGCCAAGCCGGTGTGGCCCAATCTCCAGACGCGGAACCGCAGGTTCAGACGATGTCGGAAAATACCTAGCAAGGCCGCCCCAAACGCCGCCCACATTGCGACAACGCCCCAGGCAGAGAACGGTGTTGGGGACACGAACAACAATGCATCAACCACGTCAGGGGGGCTTGTTACCCAAAGGCCACCGACATGGATGAGGATGGCCGCGACCAAACTTATACCAATCAATCGGTGCAAGCGCCGGCTTGCCATCGGGGATAATCCCGGCAGGTCTCGCCCAGCCAGAAGCGGCTGCATCAACAAGAATCCCATGCTGATAACCCCTGCAAACCCGGCAATGATGTATACCGGGTCACGCCATACCAGAAGCGGGCTTGTTGCCGCCGCGATCAACGGGACTGTCAGCGCGACGAGCAGACCCGCCCAAGCAAAATAGGCGCGACTCATTGGTGTTAGACAGGTTGCAAGACGAAATGCGCGGCCAGAGTCTTATCCTTTGAGCTTGCCATCACCGGCCGCAAAAACACCGGCTTAAATACCCCGCTGTCATAGGCCAGATGTCCGTGTGCCTGACCGAAGGCTGGTACGATTTGTGGCATCTCCAACCGGAACTCGCCATTCGCATCGGTCAGAGTCGCGCCATGGCTGCGTTGGTCGCGTTCATGCCCTTCGGTCGTATGTGCCCAAATCTGGATGCGCTGACCGGGCAGGGGGGCTCCGTCTCCTGCGCGGCGCACGGTGCCCGTCATCCAGAACCCGCCACCTCCGATCCGGCCCACAATGGGTGCGCCGGGTCGGTAGTTGTTGGACCCGCCCCGCATCGATCGCGTCGGTTCAAGACCCGCTGCGCGCGCGGGTGCTGTGACGCCGGTCATCCCGGTTGCGATCGCGCCAACACCAGTTGCGATAAAACTGCGGCGCGTCAATTCTAATCGGGTCATTGCGTTCACTCCTGTTTGTCGAACCCTATATCAGAGCAGCCCCAACGGGCCGACAAAACCCGCACCATTAGGATAGCACGATTGCTTGTGAATCCGAGGGCCATTGCACCGAATGCTGGGCGATCCACGTCACACCAGCGTGAGAAGTCCTTGATTGCACCCGCAGGCCACCCGCACCCTGCACGACAATTGTGCGCACATGCGCTTTTCATGCGAGGTTTTCGTAATACACTCCGCATATCCGAACATAAATTCGTTTCACTGGATCGAATAATGGGAGATCAGGAATGAGTTGGAACCCCACCCATAACCCCGACGGTGCCTCCGAAAAAGATGCGCTCGAGACATTGATCATTCCGCGCGCCCGCGATCTGGGCGGCTTCGAGGTGCGTCGCGCGCTGCCCTCGGTCAAACGCCAACTGGTTGGCCCGTTCATCTTTTTTGATCAGATGGGCCCCGCGGAGTTCATCACCGAGGGCGGTATAGATGTCCGCCCGCACCCTCACATTGGGCTGGGCACTGTAACCTATCTGTATCAGGGCGAGTTCGAACATCGCGACAGCCTCGGTACTCAACAGATGATCTTTCCCGGTGAGGTCAACTGGATGGTTGCAGGTCGTGGTGTCACCCATTCCGAACGCACAAGCGAAGAAACGCGCGGCAAGCGTCACAAACTGTTTGGCATCCAGACCTGGCTCGCCCTGCCCGAAGCGCATGAGGACATGGCCCCCGACTTCGAACACCACAAGCAAGGTGCGCTGCCACATATCGAAGATACTGGCGTCAGCGCCCGTCTGATCCTGGGCACGGCATATGGCGCAACCAGTCCTGTATCCATGTTGTCCGAGACGTTCTATCTCGACGTGCAACTCGCCCCCGGCGCATCTATTCCTTTGCCCGATGACCATGAAGATCGCGGTGTTTATGTCACGCAAGGAAGCATTGAGATCGCAGGCGACAATTTTAACGAAGGTCGCCTGTTGGTATTCAGACCCGGCGATCATCTCTCGGCGAAGGCAGGCCCGGTTGGGGCGCGGCTCATGCTGTTGGGCGGCGCAACGCTGAACGAGGATCGATATATCTGGTGGAACTTCGTCTCGTCCTCGAAAGAAAAGATCGAAACTGCCACCCGTGAATGGAATAACGCTGATTGGGCCAATGGCGCCTTTCATTTGCCGCCCGGAGACGATCTTGAGTTTATTGCCATCCCGAAAGAGCTTGAGCGTACGCGTCCACGATTGGCGCGCGTATGACTTAAACTCACTCTGGCCCCGCACGGCGTTCCAAGCGATCAATGCGACCACAGAGGAGGGTGCGCAATGAAGATCGCTGTTGCGGGCGCAGGCAGCATAGGATGCTACTGCGGTGCGTTGCTGGCCTCTGCAGGGCATGATGTTACGCTGCTGGGCCGGGCCCGTGTGCTGGAGGCGATCCGGGCGCAAGGCCTGACGGTGACCGATTTCTCAGGCCTACGCCGCAGCGTACCCGCAGCTCAACTGACGCTGGCTGAGGGCCCTGTTGGATTGAGCGGTGCTGATCTGGTCCTTGTCACCGTCAAATCTGGCGCGACGGCAGAAATGGCAACATTGATTGCGGCGCACGCCCCAGCGGCGGCCCCGGTTGTGTCGTGGCAAAATGGATTGGGAAATGCCCGTACATTGCGCGCTTTTTTGCCGGGGCGCGACGTGCGGGCCGGAATGGTACCCTTCAACGTCGTGCCGACCGAGCAGGCGACCTATCACAGGGCCACCTCGGGCGAGATCGTCATTGAATCTGGACCGGGCTCGATCGGCACTCAGCTCAACACATCTGAATTGCCCATCTCCGAAAGCGACCAGATCGAAGCAGTGCAATGGGGCAAATTGGTGATTAACCTCAACAACGCTTTGAATGCACTGTCCGGTTTAACCTTGCAGAACCAATTGCTCGACCGAAACTGGCGCCGCCTGATGGCCGATCAGATGACCGAAGCGCTGCGCGTACTGAAAAGGGCTGACATTGACATAGTCTCGACAACGCCGGCTCCTGCTTGGGTGATGCCGCATATATTGCGTCTTCCGACACCGGTGTTTTCGCGGATTGCGGCGAAAATGCTAACCATCGATCCGAGCGCGCGGACCTCGATGGCCTACGATCTGATGGCAGGCCGCGCGACGGAAATAGATGACCTGCAAGGGGAAATCATCAAACTCGGTCACGAACAGGGGATCTCAACCCCGATCAACAGCCGCGTCTCGGACTTGATCCATCAAGCGCGACCCGAACCATTTACAGTCAGTCAGATTATCCTGTGATCCGCAGCTTCATCTGGCCAGAAATACCTCGGAGCGCGAGGCAGAGCCTCGCAAACAATCGAGTTAGCTGAACGCAGTCAAAATCCAGAAGATCATCGCCGACATCACCGCTGCCGCCGGGACCGTGATTACCCAGGCGGCCACGATGGTCATGAAATGTGACCGACGCACCAGCTTGCGCCGTCTCCGCTCTTCCCGCGCCAGACGCAGTTCAGCAGGACGCTGACGGTTTGAGTATTTCCACCGCCGCTCTGCATGCCATTCCCGGTAGAACCCGACGCCAAACACAGCGCCCACCGCGATATGGGTCGAGCTGACGGGTAAGCCCAGCCAGCTGGCCACAATGACCGTGATGGCTGCTGAAAGGGCGACACAGAAGGCGCGCATCGGGTTCAGCTTGGTGATCTGGCTGCCCACCATTCGGATTAGCTTGGGGCCGAACAGGAACAAACCGAAAGAGATGCCAAATGCCCCGATCACCATGACCCATGTCGGGATCGATACTTTTGATGCGAAATCTCCAAATTCTGCCGCATGAACAATGGCTGCCAACGGGCCCACCGCATTGGCCACATCATTGGCCCCATGGGCAAAACTCAGGAAAGTGGCCGAGATCACCAACGGCAGACCGAACAGTGTTTTCAACGAGCGCGTCCGGTTCTCCAACCCCTCTGATTTCCGCCGTACCCAAGGTACAGTTGCCGCCCAGACAAGCCCGCCCGAGGCCAAGCCAATCAGCAGCGCAAACTCCAGATCAATCCTGACGATCCGCTTCAAGCCTTTGACTGACAGGTAGGTTGCAAATGCTCCGGCCATCACCGCAACCAAAATGGGTACCCAGCGTCGTGCAGCGGCGATCTTGTCGTCCTGATATTGAATCTTGTGCTTGATCAGCGCAAGAAACCCTGCCGCAACCACCCCGCCCAGCACCGGTGAGATCACCCAGCTGGCTGCGATCGCGCTCATTGTGCCCCAGCTGACCGCGCTTAGCCCGGCTGCGGCGATGCCCGCTCCCATAACACCGCCCACGACCGAATGCGTGGTCGAAACAGGGGCCCCGACCCAAGTGGCCAGATTGACCCACAGCGCGGATGAGATCAGCGCCGCCATCATCGCCCAGATGAACACATCGCTGTTTTGCACCGACATCGGGTCGATGATGCCTTTGGAGATGGTCGAGACCACATCCCCACCCGCCAGCAACGCACCGGCGCTTTCGGCGATTGCTGCGATCAAGATGGCTCCGCCCATGGTCAGGGCGTTTGCACCGACTGCCGGACCCATGTTGTTGGCGACGTCGTTGGCACCGATATTGATCGCCATATACGCGCCGAATGCCGCCGCAGCAGCAACGATCAATCCGCCATCGGCCAGCCCGAACAATACAGCTGCAGCCAACCCTGCCAAAGCGATAAAGGCCAATGCAATGCCGGGCGCCAGCAGTGGACGCGCGACATAGGCATTGGCATATTCAAGACGCGAGATGCGGTGGAGGTCACTGTCTAGCGCGTGCCAGCGGGCTTTGGGTGGTAGATCAGACATTGGTTTTCATGGGCCATTCCAGTTGAGGCCCGCCGCTACCCGGTTCCGAACAAAGCGGCAACCTTTGTCGCAAGGAATTTACAAAATTGTTACATTTGCAGCAGCAAATCCCGCAATTCCGGCTCTTGCACCCGTTCGGCGGCTACTTTGGGGGAAACCCAGCATCGCCTGCGCTGATCTGCTTCAGGATAATCATCCGCCAGATCAGTCACTTGAACGCGGTAGACGCTGGTAACCACCTGCTGCGCCGTTCCGTCGTTCAGCGTCTTGTCATAGGAGTAATGGCCAACCGGTTCTTTCAACACATCCGTCGACCGTACACCGGCTTCTTCCCAGGCTTCCTGAAGCGCGGTCTCGGGGCCGTTAAGCCCATCAATAGGCCAGCCCTTCGGAATGATCCAACGTCCGGTGCCCCGACTGGTGATCAGCAACACATCGTCGCCCGCATCCGTGCCACGCGTGCACAAAGCTGCGACCTGCACCCGCCTTGGGCGCTGGATCAAAGGTCGCGCGACCTCTTCCCAGATGTTGCGTATCCAATTCATCATGTTCAGCCTGCTCGGACGTATTTGTTATTATTCGAAAGAGTTAAGTAATCATGTATTGCAGGGTTAACAATAGATCGGCGGAATATTGGGTGAATATGGACGGATTTCAGCCGAAAATACGTGAATCTGTAGCATTTTTGCTGGATTGCGATGCGATCTTCATCAAAAATTTCCGGGTTGATATCGGTAATTTCAACCCTTTCGGCGTTTTGCTCGCAAGGTTGGGTCGGCCTGTGTTGGGTCTTCGGGCCAGGGATGTTTGGGGTATTGCGCCCGCATGTCCTTGCGCACATCGGCATAAGATCCCGCCCAAAACCCTGGTAAGTCGCGGGTAATCTGAATGGGCCGTTGCGCCGGGGACAACAGCGTGATTTTCAGAGGCTCGCCACCAATCACCGGGTGCTGGGTCACGCCGAACACCTCCTGAAGACGGACCGAGATTTCGGGTATTGCACCGCTATAATCAATCGGCAGCTTCCGGCCCAGCGGCGTCACGAATGACCCCGGTGCGCGCCGATCCAGCTCTTGCATCTGGTCCCAGCTCAAACGGGCGCGCAGGGCCGGCAGCAGATTGAAACGCTTCCAGTCTTCGGCGTTCCGTACGCGGGTCAGTATTGGCAACAACCAATCCTCGAGCGTTTCCAGTAGCCCTTGCCCGGAAAAATCTGGCAGGTCGGCACCTTCAGCGCGGACCAGTTCGACACGAGTGGCCAACCGCGCGGCGGCACCGTCCAACCGCAATCCCAGGTCTCGTACACCGTCCAGCATTGCGCGCGCTACAGTCTCATCGGGTACATCCTTCCAGATGCGGTCATCCAGTGTAATTGCCCCGAACCGTTCTTGTTGTCGGGCCAATACGCGGCGCTCGCGTTTCGACCATTCACAAATGTCGATCCATTCGATCTGGTTGCTGAACAGAGAGCGGATTTCGCCTTCTGGGATACCAACGGCCATCCGTACCCGGGCCTCGCGTGGATTGCCGTCAGTGTCGGTCACCACCAGATAAGGTGATGCCGCCAATGTATCATCGCTTTCCAGAACGACACCTTTTCCCCCCGATAGAACGTAACGTGGCACATCGCCCTTGCGTCGTTGCCCGATCCTGTCGGGATAAGCCAGCGCGGCCATCGCTGCCGGGTTCAGATCACCTGACCCATTTGCCCGCGCGCGCAGCCGCTTTGCCTCACTCTTGATCCGGTCCAGTGCTCCTGGATTGACCTGCCAGACACGATTGCGCTGAAAAGCCCGCATATCCCGCAATGCCTCAAGCCGTAGCGACAGATCAACCGGCGCACCCCTGAGCGGATCGCGCTCTGCCATCAGAGCCGCCAATGGCGCGGCTTCAGGTCCTGAGTGTACCAGCATGTGCGCAAGTCGTGGATGCAGCGGTAGCGCGGCCAACGCTCGCCCGTGTTCGGTGATCCGCCCGTTGCGATCCAACGCGCCGAGCATCGCCAGCAACGACCGTGCTTCGGCCAGTGCGCCCTCGGGCGGGGGGGTGAGAAAGGCCAGATCACCGGGTTCCGCGCCCCAAAGTGCCAGTTCCAGTGCAAGTCCGGTCAGATCTGCGGCTTCGATTTCGGCTGGCGGGTAGACGACCAAAGCGCCTTCTTCACCCTTGGACCACAGACGATAGCAAACACCTTCGGCCACACGGCCTGCGCGTCCTGCGCGCTGGGTGGCCTCGGCTCGTGTCACACGTTCAGTCACCAGCCGCGACATGCCTGACCCCGGATCGAACCGTGCCCGCCGTGCTTGCCCCATATCAACCACCACCCGAATGTCCGGAATGGTCAGTGAGGTCTCGGCAATCGAAGTCGCGAGAACCACCTTGCGACCTGTCTTGGCAGGCGCAATTGCTGCACGCTGGGCGGAAAAGGGCAGGGCACCGAAAAGCGGAGACACTGTACAATCACTGGGCAGGCGGCGGGTCAAAGCGGCCTCGGCGCGCCTGATTTCGCCTTCGCCGGGCAGGAACACCAGCATGCCGCCCTTTGTTTCGCGCTCGGCCTGTGCAACCAAATCGATCAGCGCATCCAAACGTCGCACCTGAGCGCCAAGAGGGCGGTCAAGCCAACGGGTTTCAACCGGATAACTGCGCCCCTCAGAGGTGATCAGCGGCGCCTCCATCAACTGCCCTACAGGCTCGGCATCCAGCGTTGCAGACATCACCAACAGGATCAGGTCATCGCGCAACGCGCCTGTTACTTCAAGGCATAACGCCAGCCCAAGGTCCGCGTTCAGCGATCGTTCGTGGAATTCATCGAATATCACAGCACCGACACCGGGCAGGTCGGGTTCGGATTGCAGCATCCGGGTCAGGATGCCCTCGGTTACGACCTCGATCTGCGTGGCCTTCGACACCTTTGTGTCACCCCGCACGCGGTATCCAACTGTCTGGCCTACCGGCTCACCCAGAGTTTCGGCCATTCGCTCGGCCGCTGCGCGCGCTGCCAGCCGCCGCGGCTCCAACATCACGATTCGTCCGTCGCACAGGCCGGCTTTCAGCATCTCCAGCGGCGCACGCGTGGTCTTGCCCGCCCCGGGCGGTGCCTGCAAGACAGCCCGACCATGAGTGCGCAGCGCCTGCAGCAATTCGGGTATGGCATCATCTATGGGCAAGCGCGGTGTCATCTGGGCTTTATCAGCGATGAGTGCGCAGAGGTCCAGTTCCCCTTGTTTCAGCTGCGCAAGGTACTGGACAAATCCCTCGGGAGGGCGACAAGTAGTCGTGCCAAACAGGATTGGTTTCGAGATGCGGACAGACAACCTTGCTGACGGGATATTGAACGGGGATCGCCGGGCTTTGGCCCGCGCTATCACGTTGGTGGAAAGCGGGCGGGCTGACCACCGCGCGCAGGCCGCCGCCTTGCTGGATGACCTGGCAGGTGCAGGTCGCCAAGCCCTGCGGGTCGGATTATCGGGCACTCCCGGTGTGGGGAAATCTACCTTCATTGAAAGCTTCGGCATGATGCTGACGGGGCAGGGGCTGCGTGTCGCGGTGCTTGCGGTCGATCCCAGTTCGGCCCGGTCCGGCGGCTCGATTCTTGGTGATAAGACCCGGATGGAACGCCTGAGCCGTGAGAAAAACGCCTTTATCCGCCCATCCCCCAGCCAAAGCCATCTGGGCGGTGTCGCCCGTCGCACGCGAGAGGCGATAGCGCTGTGTGAGGCTGCGGGATTTGACGTGGTGCTGATCGAGACCGTGGGCGTTGGTCAATCGGAAACCGTAGTGGCCGAGATGTCGGACCTTTTCCTGCTGCTGTTGGCCCCTGCGGGCGGTGATGAACTGCAAGGCGTCAAGCGCGGCATCATGGAAATGGCCGACATGATTCTGATCAACAAGGCTGACGGCGACCTGAAAGCGACAGCTACCCGCACCTGCGCCGATTACGCCGGCGCTCTGCGTCTGTTGCGCAAGCGTCCGCAGGACCCCGAAGGATTTCCCAAGGCGATGACCGTCTCGGCAATTGAAGAACACGGGCTGGAACAGGCATGGGACGAGATGCAGGCCCTCAGCGCGTGGCGACGAGAGGTTGGGCATTGGACCGCGAACCGATCCGCGCAAGCGCAATATTGGTTCGAACAAGAGGTTCGCCACGCCTTGCTTGCCCGTCTCGAAGCGCCTGCGATACGTGACCGGATGAGCGATCTTGGCACGCAGGTTAGCGCGGGTGAACTCAGCCCATCAGCGGCGGCTGAACAAATCCTTGCCGCGCTTTCTGGCCAATAGTGCCCCCGCGGGTTACTGCGGTCATGACTGGTGCATCTGATACTAATGGTGTATTATTGCAGCATATATTGTAATGTTTGAGTGTGATTTCCTGCGTTTGAATCCGGACAGGATGGGGTTTGTCTGACCCTGATCTGGATCGGGTGATTTGATGAACGGGACACTTAAGAATGCCCAATATCAACGGAACAAACGGCGACGACGATATCGATGTCACAAATGACAACGGTACGCTGAACGGGAACCCGGCCACACCACCTGTCACGGGTGTTCGCGGACGTGGTGGTGATGATGATATCACCATCACAAATAGTACCATCGCCAATAATGTTCAGGGCAATGCTGGCACTGACACGATCACCGTCACCAACAGCACGATTGGCGGGCGTATCGCAAGCGGGGCGGATGCCGATACGGTCGATATCAGCGGCTCGACCGTAGGAAGTATCCGGCTTGGCGGTGGGAATGACACGCTGAATTTCATTAGCACTTCGGTTTCAGACGATATTCGCGGCGGCAATGGAACCGATACGCTGAACCTGCCCGTTGGTACTGTTATCACTGATGATACATTCGGAGAGATAACGGTTGAAGACGGGGTCGGTTACTCGATCTCCAGCGGCACATTTACTTTGCCGTCCGGTATTACGGTTACGTATACGGCCTTCGAAAACGGCTCGGGCATGCCTTGTTTTACACGCGACACAATGATCACCGGGCAAGATGGGCCGACCCTGATCCAGTCGCTAGGGACCGGCGATCTGATCCCCACGCTTGGGCAGGGCCTGCACCCGATCCGCTGGATTGGCAGACGTGCGTTCATTCGTGCCGAGCTTGAAACCAACCCCCGGCTCTGGCCAGTTCGCATCCTTGCCGGCGCGTTGGGTGGTGGGTTGCCGCATCGCGATCTGTTGGTCTCGCGCCAGCACAGGATGTTGGTGCAGTCAAAAATTGCCAAGCGTATGTTTGGTGCGACCGAAGTGCTGATTCCGGCCATCAAACTTACCGCATTACCCGGAATCTATGTGGATGAGGGCGTTGGAAGCGTTGAATACTTTCACCTGTTATTCGAAAGCCATCAGGTGATCTTTGCCGAAAACGCACCTACCGAAAGCCTTTATACCGGACCCGAGGCGTTGAAAGCGCTCAGCGCCTCTGCGCGCCGTGAAATAGTCGAGATATTCCCAGAGCTCGCCGAACTGAACTACCGGGCCGACCCGGCACGTTTTATCCCGCGTGGGCGCTTGCAGGCACAGCTAATCTCGCGCCATTTGAAGAACAATAAACCCCTGTTGCAAAGGCCGCTGACCGGCATCACAGAGGAAATTGACGTCGGCATAAAGATTTCACCGCACCCGTCTTGACCCTTCGTGTGATTCCCACTACACGCATCCAACCAGTTTTCGGGCGCGACTTCGGGTTGTGCCCCTTGTGATTTGGCCGAGGGCGATATGCCTGGCCTCCAGAAACAAAGGAAGAAACCATGTCGCGCCGTTGCGAACTGACCGGAAAAGGCCCGATGACTGGCAACAATGTCAGCCACGCCAAAAATAGAACTCGTCGTCGTTTTCTACCAAACCTGAACGACGTTACCCTGCAGTCCGAAACTCTGGGTCGTGGCGTCAAGCTGCGCATCTCGGCGGCTGCCCTACGCTCGGTCGATCACCGTGGTGGTCTGGACGCATTCCTGGCCAAAGCCAAGGATGATGAGCTGTCTGCGAGCGCTCTGAAAGTGAAGAAGGAAATCGCCAAGGCACAAGCTTCGGCCTAATCCTCTGTCACACGCTAAATTTTGGCCCTGTACCTTGCGGTGCAGGGCTTTTCTATTGGTGGATCGGCGCTTTATTATGATTGTTCGCGATTTAATCATAAATCTGCATTTTTGGTGACGTTGTTCACAGACTGGCAGAAGTCTCCTGAATATGTTTGTGCCTATCTTATTTGAGGAGGGGGACCTCATGTCATTTAAAGTAAAGAATATCCTGTTTCTATTGCCCGCCTCGATTGCCACCATACTGGTGCGATGCACGCGGATGCAGCGCCGTGTAAATCGTTTGCATACAGGCATGAATGCCGAAACGGTAAAACCGCCTAAATCTTGATGCGGGCATACTGTCTCAGGCTTGCCTTTCCGCTTGAAGCAAGCCTGATGCTGGGCGTATAGCCGACCTGTTATGTCAGGTTATTTCCGCCGCTTTTTGCCGTTCCTGCTGTCTCTGCTTGTGATCCTCACAGGACAGAGCGTGGCTGAGTCGCGCGGGATCGACCGTGCGGTCGGCCAGATGGTGCTGTGTACCGGCACCGGGCCTGTCGTTGTGTATATGGACGCGGATGGTCAGCCGACGCAGGCACCGCATTACTGCCCGGATTACGCGCTGGCTTTGCTTGGTGCGGTTCATCAGGCACAGGCCGATATCCCGCCTGCTCCGGTTCTGGCGCAGCCTGAACCAACGCGTCGAGACAGAGGTCAGATATCGGCCCCGTTGCCGCAACGACCTGCACGCGCACCGCCTGCAACGGTTGTTCCAGCTTCGAAACCCTTATCTGACATTAAATTGGGAGAGTCGTGATGACCCTCAAATCCACTCTAGTTGCAACCCTTGTTGCACTGTCACTGACCTCGGCCGCTCAGGCCGCTGATACCATCGTTGTTGAAGATGCTTATGCGCGGTCTGCGGGCAAATCTGCCAAGGCCGGTGCCGCCTTCATGATGATCGAAAACCAAGGCGAGACCGACGACAGGTTGATCGGAGCCGCATCGGATGTGGCCGGTCGCGTCGAGTTGCACACTCATAAAATCGATGAAAACGGCGTTGCCAAGATGATGCAGGTCGAAGAAGGCATCCCTATTCCCGCAGGTGAGACCCATATGCTGAAACGCGGTGGCGATCACGTCATGTTCATGGGGTTGAAGGCGCCGTTCGAACAAGGCGCGATGGTGCCTGTCACGCTGATCTTCGAACAAGCCGGAGAGGTTGTGGTTGAGATCCCCATTGATCTGGAGCGTCAAGACACGGGCGGGCATTCGAATTAACGCCTGTCTTCGTGCCGCGATGCGGCAGTCATCCATGCGTCAGGCCGGGTTTAACCCGGCCTGTTGCTCTACCGGCTGACGGTTTTCATGCCCACCCGGTCACCTGCTTTTTTGAACCGTGCTGCCAGAAAGAACATCACCACTGCTGAGGCCAGCGCAAAGAAGGCAATCGCCCAGCCCAGCGCAACCATCCCGCTGCCGGGCCAGAAAATCAGTACTAGCCCAATGATCAGGGCGAATATGCCCGAGTTGCGTACGGTCGCGCGTTCGGGATCCTGTGGGTGCATTTGCGGCAACGCCATCAGTGAACCGATGGCTACAAACAGCGCCATTGCCCCCATCAGCGTAAAAGCCAGCCAGGCCACGCCTTGCGGCCAGATCAGCAGCACCAATCCGATCAGCGCGGCACCAATCCCGACGCCACCGGCCAGTCCGCGCCGACCAAATCCCAGCCAGGTCAGCGCGCCGTCGAGGATCAGCAACAGGCCCACCAACCGCAACAGCAATGAGATACTGCTGGTTGGCCAGAACAGCGCTGCAATACCGATCAACCCGGCCAGAATTCCGCGCAGCAGAAAGGTCCACCACAGGTTGGCCAGATTGGCGCTTAACGTATCGCGGGCGTTGATGTTGTTGTCGTCAAGGATTTCTCCTTCTTTGGGGGGTAGATCAGTCATGTCGGTCACTCGGTTTCGTGTTTTAGGCAGCATATACGGGAATTTGTGTTTCTGTCTGCCCTTATTGCGTGCTGCCCTGCGCCAACAGCTGATCGACCCAACGCGGCACAACCGTAGACGCAGATCCCAGATGGGTTTCGTCGAACATCGACGCCCCGGCAGAAGGTTCAAGGTTCAGTTCAACCGTCCGTGCACCGACGGCGCGCGCCTGTTGCACAAAACCCGCCGCCGGGTAGACCTGACCCGAGGTGCCGATTGAAGCAAACAGGGCAGCCCCAGCCAGGTGGTCGTGAACTTCATCCATGAAATAGGGCATCTCTCTGAACCACACCACGTCGGGTCGGACCAACGGCTGCTGACAGACGGGGCAGGGCTCATCCACTTCCATCTCGAGAGGTGAGGTCCAACAGTGCCCGCAATTCCCGCAAAGCGCCCCGGCCAGTGTTCCATGCATGTAGATCACATGCTTGGCCCCTCCAGCCTCATGCAGGCTGTCGACATTCTGCGTGACGATGATCACCTCGCCGGGCCAGTCCTTCTGCAACCGCGCCAGTGCCTGATGCGCGGCGTTGGGCTGCGCCTTTGCGGCCTGAACGCGGCGGGCATTGTAGAACTGATGCACAAGCGCCGGGTTGCGAGCAAAGCCTTCGGGCGTGGCTACATCCTCGATCCGGTGCTGCGCCCAAAGCCCCCCTTCGTCGCGAAACGTGCCCAGCCCGCTTTCGGCCGAAATCCCGGCCCCGGTCAGAATGACGATCTTTTCCATACCCGCCTCACCCGCTACACCCGTTCCCATGACACACCGTATCCTTTTCGTCTGCCTGGGCAATATCTGCCGTTCGCCAGCTGCCGAGGGCGCCTTTCGCGCCCGCGCGCCGCATCACGCAACCGACAGCGCCGGAACCTCGGGCTGGCATATCGGAGACCCGCCCTATGGGCCGATGCAAAAGGCTGCCCGCGCCCGCGGTATCGACCTCAGCGAACTGCGTGCGCGCCAATTCGTGGCCGAGGATTTCGACCGGTTTGATCTGATCATCGGAATGGATGCCGAGAATATCACCAATATCGAAAACCTGCGTCCCCGTGGCAACGAAACCCCGGTCCGCCTGCTGACTGATTTCGCTGCCGACCCGGAAGCGGATCATGTACCTGATCCGTATTACACCCGTGATTTCGACGGCGCGCTGGACCTGATCGAAGAGGCCGTCGCAGGGCTTGAGGCACACCTGAGGGCACTGGTGTAGAAGCACGGGTTTCAGGTTGGAAACCACCCGACGCCTGTTTCGAGGCCAAACTTACGTCTTTGGTTCTTTCGCAATCACAGTGGACAAAGTGCGCGTCGTACGGCTTCTGGTGATCGCAATCGCACCCAACACCAAAGCGCAGGCTACGGCTTGGGGTGTTGTGATTGTTTCGCCAAAGGCAAGAAAACCCACAGCAAACATTGTCGGCAACTCAATGCTGCCGACGACCGCAGTTTTAGAAGCGCCGATCAACGGCGAGCAGATCGTGTATATGAGCTGTGGCACAAGCGCCGTGACCAGGCCAATACCAACGATCAAGATCCAGTCGGATTGCCCCTGCGGGAGCAACCGGGCAACATCAGCACTCAGCATCAGCGGCAAGAGTCCGAGAACCGATCCCAAGGAAACCGAGGCAATGCGCGCAAGCGGCGCGATGCGGGACAACCTGTGGACCAAGACACATATTCCGAAGCCAAACCCGATTGGGGCCGCCAGTGACAGCAAAAGTATAGGCATGTGCCGCAAGGGAACAGATGCAGGTGAGCCAGCAATGAGTGCCGCCAACGTAATGAGGCCCGAGGCGATCAAAGCACGCTTTGTGGGAATATCGGCGAACAAAACCCAGGCAATGATCAGCGTGAAGACCGGATAGGTCATATAGAGAACGCCCACTGTCGATGCGGGCAGTGTCTCCAACGCTGTCACATATCCAATCCATCCAAGTCCCATCACCGCGCCTGCCGAAAGACCCCAAGAAATCTCGCGCCATGCGTTACGGTGCATAACGAGAACAGGCAGCAGCAGAATTGCCGCAACGATGTAGCGATAGAACGCTACGGCATAAGGTGCGACACCTTGCTCGGTCAGACCCCGGCTAAAATAGGGGACTAGCCCGAAACAGATTGAGGCGAAAAGAACGCCGACCACTGCAAGCGCGTAGGGAATAGCAGGTCTGGTTTGTGTTGATGTCGTCGCCATTCCAATTAGCTACCACAGGTTCGCGACCGCTGTAGCAGAGATTTGTTGTGTGACTACATTGTTTCGCAAGGCTGGTTTTGGATCAGATGTGTAGGGAATTGGTGGCGGAAATACCCGGTGCGCTGGTTGTCGTGCTTCCAATACCTGCGGTGCCCTAAACTAATTCATCACTTTTAGCTGCCGGCCCAGCCACGGCACCTGCGCGACCGCTGGATCAACGATCTGGTTCTGCATCAGCCGGCGGATCATGTCTGCAACCTCCTGCGGCACCTGATCCGACCAGTCGTTGCGCGTAAAAAGTGAGATTGTGCGCGCGAATTCTCCAAATGGGGCCGGGTGCGCCTCCATTCCGTCATGAAACCTCGCTGCGCGCATATATCCCAGAGGCGTCGTGATCGCCCAACCCAGCCCGCGTGCTACCATCGCCATCAACGCGAGGTGCGAACCGATCTCGAACCGTTCCTCGAACTCCATCTGCTGTCGGGCCAGATGGCTTTCGATCTGGCGGCTGATCAACTGTTCTCGGGCATAGCGCAGAAAGGGCAGGTCTTGTATCGGCCGTTCTGCCCCTTTCGGAGCCACCAGAATGAACGGGTCCTGCACCAGCGGGTATTCGACCACCCCCTCCAGCACCTCGCCGGAATGGGCGGATACGGCCATGTGAAGGCGCTGGGCTTCCAGTTCCTCGAACAGATCCAAGCTGGGCAGGGTGATCAGCTTGAATTTCGACCGCGTCAGACTGTCGGCCAGTAGTGTCGCCAGCCGGGGCGTCAAGTCATTGTCGAAATCATCGATCAACCCGATGGACAGCGTGGTCAGATGCCCCAGATCCATCACCGCCAGCTCGCTTTGGGCCACCTGCAGCTCGGCCAATACCGCTTCGGCCCGCGCCAGAAAGCTGCGCCCGGCTTGCGTCAACCGCATCGGCCGCCGCCCGTGATCGACCAGATCGGTCCCCAAGGCCTTTTCCAGATTGCGCAACTGCTGACTGACCGAGGGCTGGCTGAGCCCCGTGATCTCGGCTGCCTGCGCCACCGATCCCGTCCGCGCCAGCGCCTCGAACACCTCAAGGCCCCGGAGGGTCAGCCCTTTCATCACCATCGCACATCCCTTTCGCTGCGCCTTTCTGGGGCGCAGCGTGCATCAGGTCAAGGATTGACAGGGCTTAGCTACAGATCGCCTGCGCCATCTGGCCAAAGTTCTGGTACCGATCCCACAGCGCATCATCGCGCGAAGTCTGTGACATCTTCAACTCCTGCGCCTGATGGGGGTCGGTGAACCACTTGGCCACGGTCTTCTGATCGCTGCGCGTCAGAGCCTGATTGGCCACCCGCTGAATGCAAGAACACCGCGCCCGCGTCGCCGCCGACCGGTCCGACGCCATGCACGCCCGTTTGATCTGCGCCGCATCCGCGACTTGGGCCACCGCCGTCAGTGATGCCGCACAAAATGCGATAAGGAGGAACTGTTTCATACTCATGCCTCGTTTTTGCCTGCCCGGACGGGTCTGATGCCCCTCTCGGTCTGCGGCGGAGTATGAATCAAAGTGGATTCGGGATCAATTGTTTTGACAGAGAAATCAAACGGTGTTGATTTGGCGAGGAATTAATTGGCGCACCAAGCTAAGTGAGAAGCCAATATGAGCAGTCAACTTAAGGGGTAAGATTTTGATTTCTATCAGAACATTTCTTATGTCAGCCGCACTTTGCTTGTCTCCGATAGCGGCTTTGCCGGAAGTGCCTTCTTTGCGAGGTGAAGACGCGCCAGAATTCAAGGAAGCGGTTCAGGAATGGTTGGATGGTGACGATTTGACTGCGCTGCAAAAGCTGTCTGGACAGGCTCAACACGGTAATACTGCGGCCCAGATTCTTCTGGCAAGTATCGCGCTTAGGGGAAACATGCACAAGCACGTATCCGTCGATCTACCTCGCAATGAGCGGATTGCGCTCTTTCGAAGGCCAAAAGGGCTGTCTGGTCAATCTTGGTTGGTTGAAGCATCGGAATCGGAGCCTTTGGCAGTTGCATTGATACAATCTAAGGAAATGGGACAACGAGGTCCCGCTGTTGCGGCGCTCGTAGAACTAGGCGAACCATCAGCTGCATTACTTGTAACTGAATTCTTGCTTACCGAAGGTAGGGCGGATGAAGTGATTGATGTCTTGCGGGGATTAGGAGACAAATTGCCTGAAGAGGCAGCGCCTTTGTTGATTTGGGCCAAGTATCAAGCCGCCAACAAGAACCGAAACCCCTATGCAGGACATCATCGTGTAGCTTCGCAGCTCTTGTCAGACAATCGTTTCCGAACTTCTGAACTAGCGTGGATTGCACCCGGACCGTTTGAATTGTCGGAAAACAAAGACCTCTTTAGAAAAACGTCTAAACTAAGCGCAGATGTTTCGAATTGGGCCCCGGTGCGTAAATTCTGTAGTGAGAAATGCGCAAACGAAGTTAATGATTGTACCACCCTTGGTGCTTCATTCTTATACTACAACGGTAATTTACCGTTAAGGAGCCCGTTGGAGCGTGTGATTTCCAATGAGGTATATTGGAATAGCCCAAGGATGGAGGGTGATATGATGAGGCTGATCCCTGATATGCAGCATTGGGACCGGCAAACCTTGCAAGCGGCCAACGCGTGTATTGTCGAGGCCATCATCGAATCTCAGGCTGTTCACGGCTTTGGAATTGGAACCAAGCGGATTGGTTCGGATTGAACACTTGAGCCGTGCGCGAAAACCTATTCGGTCCTTGTAATGTTCTTTGCTCAGGCTCTGTAGCGTATTTCAAATAAGCGGTCGAACAATAGTGATTGCATTGATGACCGACCATTGACCACAGCCCAATTCCGACGCATATCCCCAACCCATGACAGACCTCGCTCATATCCGCAATTTCTCCATCGTCGCGCATATCGACCATGGCAAATCCACCCTTGCTGACCGGCTCATCCAAGAGACCGGAACAGTCAAGGATCGCGACATGAAGGAACAGCTGCTAGACAGCATGGATATCGAGCGTGAGCGCGGCATCACCATTAAGGCCAACACGGTCCGCATCGACTATACCGCCGACAATGGCGAGAAATACGTGCTGAACCTGATCGACACCCCCGGCCACGTGGACTTTGCCTATGAGGTCTCGCGGTCCATGCGCGCGGTCGAAGGCTCTCTGCTGGTTGTGGACTCGACCCAAGGGGTCGAGGCGCAGACGCTGGCGAATGTCTATCAGGCCATCGACGCAGATCATGACATCGTGCCGGTGCTGAACAAGATCGACCTGCCGGCGTCTGACTGTGACCGCGTCGCCGAACAGATCGAGGATGTGATCGGCATCGACGCTTCCGAGGCGATTCAGGTCAGCGCCAAAACCGGGCAGGGCATTCATGAGACGTTGGAATCCATCGTCACCCATCTGCCCGCGCCTAAAGGCACGCTCGACGCACCGCTCAAGGCGATGCTGGTCGACAGCTGGTACGACGCCTATCTCGGCGTCATTGTTCTGGTCCGCATCATGGACGGCACGCTGAAAAAGGGGATGCGGGTCAAGTTCATGTCGAACAATACCCTGCACCATGTCGACCGCGTTGGTGTCTTCCGCCCGGAGATGGAGATGGTCGACAGCCTCGGCCCCGGTGAGATCGGCTTTCTCACCGCCTCGATCAAACAGGTCCGCGACACCCGCGTTGGTGACACCATCACCAATGACCGCAACGGCACCGAAATCGCGCTGGACGGCTTCAAACCCGCGCAGCCGGTGGTGTTCTGTGGCCTCTTCCCTGTCGACAGTTCCGAATTCGAAGACCTGCGCGATGCGATTGACAAACTGGCCCTGAACGACGCCAGCTTCAGCTTTGAAATGGAAACATCCGCAGCACTTGGCTTTGGTTTCCGCTGCGGCTTCCTTGGCCTGCTGCACCTTGAGGTCATCCGCGACCGCATCGAACGCGAATATGATATCGAGCTCATCACCACCGCGCCGTCGGTAATCTATCACGTCTACATGAAAGACGGCGAGATGATCGAGCTTCACAACCCCGCCGACATGCCTGATCCGTCCAAGGTCGACCATATCGAGGAACCGCGCATCAAGGCGACCATCCTTGTGCCGGACGAATTCCTGGGCGACGTGCTGAAACTGTGCCAGGACCGCCGCGGCATCCAGATGGACCTGACCTATGCGGGCAGCCGCGCCATGGTCGTCTATGACCTGCCGCTGAACGAGGTCGTCTTTGACTTCTACGACCGCCTGAAATCGGTGACCAAAGGCTATGCCTCGTTTGATTATCAGATGACCGGCTATACCGAGGACGCGCTGGTCAAGATGTCGGTGCTGGTCAATGACGAACCAGTCGATGCGCTGTCAACCATGGTTCACCGCGACCGGGCCGAGATGCGCGGCCGGGCGATGTGCGAAAAGCTCAAGGACCTGATCCCGCGCCACATGTTCAAAATCCCGATCCAGGCCGCCATCGGAGGCAAGGTCATCGCGCGCGAGACCCTCTCGGCGCTGCGCAAGGACGTGACCGCGAAATGTTACGGAGGCGACGCCACGCGGAAGCGCAAACTGCTGGACAAGCAGAAGGCTGGCAAAAAGAAGATGCGTCAGTTCGGGAAAGTTGATATTCCTCAGGAGGCGTTTATTTCGGCGTTGAAGATGGATAGCTGAAGACGGTTCGTTTTGTTTTTTGGTGCACAAGTGGGTTTTGAATTAATTATTCAGAGGAATCGAATTTGGCTAAAATATTTTACTTTTTCTTTCTACCACTGCTAGTTGCCGTATTGGCTGGAGCATTTGCCTATCATTATCCGAAGTTTTTTGTGGAAGAAGGGGGGTTGATTTACTCTCAATCGCGTTTTGTGGCTCCCACAGTGGATGAAGAGAGTTATCGCTTCCACTATATCAATATTACCAACCAGACATCTGAAATTCAGAAAAATGTAGATCTCTCGGTTGCAGCAGATGAGGAGCTGCAGAACTTGGAGATATTGTCTTCTGATCTGAATGGGCAGAAAGTTGAACCGGAGCGCATCACAAATGAAGATGGCTTTACGCTAAAACTTGGTACGCTTAAGCCACGCGAAAGTATTTCCATCCAGCTGATTTTACGCTCAGAGAGCACGCCTATCCTGAGGTTTTATGTTGAATCTGAAGCTCTAATTGGCGAAATGTCCAACGAAAGCGATGTTAGTATCGATACATCACCAGTAATTAGAATTGCCTTTACCCTTCTAATAGGTGCATTTCTAGTTCTACCTATCGTATTATATTTTCGATACAATCGGTCTATTTACGGTAACGTGAATGACACGGCATTTACTCTGTTGCACTGCCGGGACATAGCAACTGCAAAAGATATGCTTGAAAAGAAAATAGCACACAGCGGAGGATCTGTTTATCATTTGACTAACTTGTCCTGCTGACTGTCCTATCTGGGTGAGTTCGAACGCGCGAAACAGATTATTGATGCGTCAATCCTGCTTAACAATAGCGATGTTCACGATAATATTCTTCTGGCCAAAGCGGTTTATTTTTGGAAGAAAGCGGATTTGTTGAAAGCCAAAGAATATTTGGAGGAATTCAAGAGTTTTAAGACACTTTACTTCTACAGCTCATATAAGAGGTATAAGCACTCGCTTGTTCTTCAGGAGCTTGAAAAGGATGTATCATAGCTGTGTTTAACCACCCGCATGGCAGCACTGCCGGGGAGCGCCGACCCGCCCCCGAGGGGAGGCGCTGCCCTCTGTTCTATTGAACAACTGTAGGGCGGGCTTCAGCCCGCCATTTGCCTGACCAAAACCCAACGCGCATGGATCGGATGGGTTTGGTGGCGGGCTGAAGCCCGCCCTACGGGTGAAATGGTGGGTTGGAAACCCACCCTACGTAGGATGGGTTTTTAACCCATCATCCCACTGTGACCCACCTCACAGCCCAAATCGCACCCTCCTGCTACACTTGACCCAACGGAACCCTCGGCAGGAGGCGCAGATGTCCACATCCATGATCCCCATCATCGCCCTCGGGTCGGCGGGTCTCTATTCCGTGGCCATGATCGCGATGAAGTTCTGGTGGAAACTTCCCGGCGTCGGCCTCGGCCTGCTGATCGTCGCAACCCTGCTGGCCGGGGCGACGCTGGAACTCGCCGCGCTGCGCGAGGAACGTCTGGGCATCATCTATACCGGCATTCTGGGGGCCGAGGTCGTTCTGATCGCCATCGCCTCGTTCTTTCTGTTCGGCGAAAACTTCTCATATCGCGAGGCGGCAGGCATTGGTCTGGTTATCCTCGGAACCGCGCTCGCATGGGCCTGATAAGCAGTCAGTGGCTGAAGGGTATGCGGTAGCATAAACGCTTGGAAAAGCAGCCGTTTGGCTTGAAAATGATGGGTCTTTCTTGAACCGTCGATGCCCTTAGATCAACCCCAGAAATTTGGTCGAGTTTGACTGTGCGTGGATGACCAGCCGTTGGTCCATCAGACCCGAAGTCTCAATGTGAATTTGTTCTTTAGCAACAATTTCAAGAATGCTGCATTTCGGTCTCTTTTCCGCCCATTTTTTCACTGATACATATGCAAAGTAAAAGGTGGGGTGAGTAAATGTACGGGCGGGTATATGGGAACCGGTGTTAACGGTCAGATAGCGATATCTTGGACACAGACTGAAGTCGATGGGCTTGAGGCAGCGCCTCTTGCCCATTTGGTTGTTGGTGCAGCTTGGTCCTGGCGGGGCCGGGGGATCGATTTATCGACAGAGGCTGGTGCTTTTGTTCAGCGCGACGGCTACGCACGTGTTGTGTCCGCCTCGGCGGCTAGACCGGATGTTTCTGTCGAAGGGCAGGTCTCAACTCAGGGCTCCAAGATTGAACTGACAAACGGAGCACAGAAATTCACCGCCGAACTCGTGCGCATCGTTGGAGAGTCTTCTCTGATGTTGATCTTTGAGAACGGGTGCCCCCAAGCAGATCAGGAATTCTGGATCAGTGCGGCTGCTCAGCAAGTGGAGCCCGCTGAACTCGGGTATGTCGACGACAGTAATGTCGTTGCCTTTCCAGGCCTGATCGGTGGTGCGATTGCAGATCCCGTAGATCTGCCAAGGATCGCGGGTTTTGCCGCTGAATAGCGGATGACCCTCAGATTTTTTTCAAAAGCTGCTGAAATCGTTCCAACTGTCGGTCGCGGCGTGTTGACTCTGGCAAATCCGTAGATATAAGCGCGGCTTCATTGGTGTTGGTGGCCCCCGCAAGGGGATGCCTGTCATGGGGGAGACCTCAAGAGGACAACGCCCTTCATAGTGGCCTGCATAGGCCTCGACTTAAACGAAGGAGATCAGCCGTGACAAAACGCACGTCTGCCAAGTACAAAATCGACCGCCGGATGGGCGAAAACATCTGGGGTCGTCCGAAATCCCCGGTCAACCGTCGCGAATACGGCCCCGGCCAGCATGGCCAGCGCCGCAAGGGCAAACTGTCGGACTTTGGTCTGCAGTTGCGTGCCAAGCAGAAGCTGAAAGGCTACTATGGCGACCTGACCGAGAAGCAGTTCCGCCGTATCTATGCCGAAGCTGTACGTGTAAATGGCGACACCGGTGAAAATCTGGTTGGCCTGCTGGAACGCCGCCTGGACGCTGTTGTCTACCGCGCCAAGTTTGTTGCGACCGTTTTTGCCGCGCGCCAGTTCGTGAACCACGGCCACGTCAAAGTGAACGGCAAGCGGGTGAACATCCCGTCCTACCGCGTCAAAGAAGGCGACGTGATCGAGGTGCGCGACAAGTCCAAGCAACTGGCTGTCGTTCTGGAGGCCGCTGCTCTGGCCGAGCGTGATGTGCCTGACTACATCGATGCCGACCATTCGAAAATGACCGCGACCTTCGTGCGCGCTCCGGGCTTGGGCGATGTGCCTTACCCGGTCGTCATGGAGCCGAACCTGGTCGTCGAATTCTACGCGAAGAACTAATCTTCGCCGACCTGTTGAATTTAAAGGCCGCGCGTTTAGCGCGGTCTTTTTTGTTTGTTGGGGCGCTGTGCCCCTCGGGACAAATTAGGCCAGATGAAGAGGCCGATCAGATGGGAAGAGGGCGGCCTTCGGCGATGGCCTCCATCGCGAAATAGGATGTAACGCTGTCCAATTCGACTTTTTCGATCAGGCGTTGGTAGACCTTGTCATACGAGGTCATGTCCTGCGTGACGACTTTCAATTGATAGTCGTAGTCGCCGCCAATTCTGTGGAAATCGACCACTTCGGGAATGGTCAGAACGTGCCTGCGGAAAGCCTGCAACCATTCGGCAGAATGGTGGCGTGTGCGGAGCATGACGAAGACCACGAGGTTCAGCCCCAGCTTTTCGCGAGCGATCCGCGCGGTCGAGCCCTGCAGGACACCTTCGTCGTGCAGGGATTTCAACCGCCGCCAGCAAGCATTTTGAGACAGACCGATCCGATCTGCCAATTCTCGCTGAGACAATGTTGCGTCTTTCTGAAGTTCTTTTAGCAGACGCGTATCAATTTGATCTAATTTTTTGCTCATGACAAATCATACGACACAAAGTTTAAGTAGAAAACCAATAATTAGGGGAAGATTACACAGGTTACATCAATCACATTGGTACCAGCAATATGGAGCCTGTGTTATGACCTTGTCCAAGTTTCGCGCAGAAATTCGATCTGCAGCTCACGGAAACACTCTGCGTGATGGACTGATCGGTGAGGGGGTACTCATCCCGGGTCTGCGCGGGGAAGTGCCGCTTGTGTATGCGGATTACGTCGCCTCGGGCCGCGCTTTGCGGCAGGTCGAGGATTTTGTGGCTGAGCATGTGTTGCCGTTTTATGCCAACAGCCACACCGAGGCCTCCTATTGCGGGTCCTACATGACCCGTCTGCGCCGCGAGGCGCGGGCCGAGATCGCCCGCATTGTTGGCGCCAGGGAAGAGGACGCGGTGATTTTCACCGGGTCCGGCGCGACTGCGGGTCTCAACCGGCTGGTCAGTCTGCTGGGAGTGCAAGAGGCTGATCAGCCGGTCGTTTTGATCGGACCGTACGAGCATCATTCGAACATTCTGCCTTGGCGGGAAAGCAAGGCGCAAGTGATCGAGATTCCTGAAGCTGTTGATGGTGGTCCCGACATGCAGGCGCTTAAGGCGGCGTTGATCGAACATGCGGGTTCCGATCTGGTGATTGGGTCATTCTCAGCGGCGTCAAACGTCACCGGCATCATCACCGACCCTGACCCTGTCACGCGGATGCTGAAAGAACATGGCGCACTGGCGGTATGGGACTATGCGGGTGGTGGGCCTTATCTGCCGATGGACATGGGCCCTGTAGATGCGCGCAAGGATGCGATTGTTGTCTCTCCGCACAAGTTTCCGGGCGGGCCGGGGGCGTCAGGCGTATTGGTGGTCAACCAAGGTGTCGTGAAGAGGACTTGCCCCAGTTGGCCTGGTGGAGGGACGGTCAGTTTTGTTTCACCGTGGCGGCACGACTATAGCGCCGATCTGGCAACGCGCGAGGAGGCTGGTACGCCAAACGTGATCGGCGATATTCGTGCCGCATTGGCTTTCATCGTGAAAGACGAGGTCGGTACGGATGAGATTGCAAGGCGTGAGGCGCTCTATAACCGTATGGCGTTCGAAGGGTGGTCCAACAATCCTCACCTGACATTGCTTGGAACAGAGAATGCGCATCGCCTGCCGATTTTCTCGTTTCTCGTGCGCGACCGCGCAGGGCAGCCAGTCCATCAGCAACTGTTTACCCGGATGCTCAGCGATATTTATGGCATTCAGGCGCGTGGTGGTTGTGCCTGTGCCGGGCCTTATGCGCACCGTTTACTGGGGATTGACCGCACAACATCGCAAGAGCTGCACGCGGCCTTGTCGGTGGGTGAAGAAATGAAGAAACCTGGCTGGGTGCGGCTGAACTTCTCTTACCTCATGAGCGTAGAGACTGTTCAGTTCATCATCGACAGCGTCAACGACTTGTCGCGGCGGACCGAGGAGTTCGTGCCATTGTACAATGCCGACCCGGCGACGGCCCGCTTCAAGGCGGCCTGAGGGAATTGCCACTTTTCTCAACCCGGTGAGACAGGTATGAGGGGCCAAGTTAACGGAGCCCCTCATGAACCAGATCACCCCACAACCCGGCATTATGGACATCGCGCTGTATCAGGGCGGGCAGTCTCATGTCGATGGCGTGGCGGAAGTCATCAAGCTGAGTTCCAATGAAAACCCCTTTGGGCCCGGTCCCAAGGCGATTGAAGCCGTGCTTGAGAGCGCGGCCACCCTGCATCGTTATCCCAGTACCGACCATGCCAGCCTGCGCAGCGCAATTGCGGAACGGCATGGTCTGGATGCAGATCGTATCATCTGTGGGGTCGGCAGCGATGAAGTTCTGCAATTTGTGGCGCAAGCCTATGCCGGGCCGGGGGATGAGGTGATCTATACCGAACATGGGTTTTCCATGTACCCGATCATCGCGCGGATGGTTGGGGCGACACCGGTCATGGTGCCTGAGCGGGATCGCCGGGTCGATGTGGATAACATCCTTGCCGCGGTCACCGGGCAGACCCGAATTGTCTTTGTGACCAATCCTGGCAACCCAACGTCAACCATGATCTCTGCGGACGAGTTGGGTCGCTTGGCCCAAGGGCTACCCACCGATTGTCTGATGGTACTGGATGGTGCCTATGCAGAATTTGTCGACGGTTTCGATGGTGGGGCAGGGCTGGTGGACCAGTTTAGCAATGTCATCATGACCCGCACCTTTTCGAAGGTCTATGGCCTAGGGGGGATGCGCGTTGGCTGGGGCTATGCCGCGAAAGAGATCATAGATGTGCTAAATCGCGTGCGGCAGCCCTTCAACCTGTCTTTGACGGCACTCTCAGCCGCCGAGGCTGCGGTGCGGGATGAGGAATACCTGCGATTCTGCCAGTCTGAAAACGCGCGCCTTCGTGTTTGGTTGTCTGATGAACTGGCAAAGATTGGCGTCGCATCCGATGCGTCTTGTACCAATTTCATCCTCGCCCGCTTTGAGAACAGGACCGAGGCGGAAGCTTGCGATGAATATCTAAAAACTCAGGGTTTGATCGTCCGGCGTGTTGCGGGCTACAACCTGCCAAACGCCCTGCGGATTACCGTGGGCGATGAAAACGCCTGCCGCCGCGTGGTTGCAGCCATCACCACGTTCAAAAGGGGCGTAGTATGAGCCAAATTTACGACCGTGTGGCGCTGATCGGATTGGGCCTGATTGCTTCGTCCATGTTCTGGGCGATCAAGCGCGCGGGGCTTGCGGGTGAAGTGACTGGCTTTGCCCGATCCGAGGCAACGCGCGATACTGCGCGCCGTATCGGATTGTGTGATCGGGTTTGCGATACTTTGCAGGATACGGTCGATGGCGCTGACCTTGTGGTCCTTTGTGTCCCCGTTGGTGCAATGGGGGCCGTAGCACAGGAGATCGCGCCAGTTCTGAAACCGGGTGCAACGGTTTCAGACGTTGGCTCGGTCAAGCGTCATGTGATCGAAGCTGTCTCGCCCCATATCCCTGAGGGAGTTCATTTTATTCCTGCCCACCCGCTAGCCGGGACCGAACACTCTGGACCGGAATCTGGTTTTGCTGAACTGTTTGACAACCGCTGGTCTCTGCTGGTCCCGGTTGAAGGATCAGATCCAGACGCCATCGCACGGTTGCGGGCGCTGTGGGAAGGAATGGGATCGAATGTCGATGAAATGGATGCCGATCACCACGATCTGGTTCTGGCCGTAACATCGCACGCGCCGCACCTGATCGCTTATACAATGGTGGGTGTAGCGGATGATCTGCGCCGGGTGACAGATACCGAAGTCATCAAATACTCTGCTGCGGGTTTTCGCGATTTTACCCGCATTGCAGCATCAGATCCCACGATGTGGCGCGATGTGTTCTTGACCAACAAGGACGCGACGCTGGAGATTCTGGGCCGTTTCACAGAGGAACTGTTTGCGCTCCAAAGGGCCATTCGCACAGGCGACGGAGAGCAGCTGTTCGACTACTTTACGCGTACGCGCGCAATCCGCCGTGGAATTATTGATGCAGGTCAGGATACGGATGCGCCGGACTTTGGGCGGGGGAAAACATCGATATGAGGGGGCTGGGGCGCTGTTTCTGGATATGCCTGGCTGTTTTGACGGCATCGACTGCAAGTGCGGCCGCGCCTGAAACCTCTCTCGTGCCCGTGACGCGACCGGCCAATACGGACGAGGTCGCGATTGTGGTAACACAGAAGATACGCCCCGTCCTGCGGCCTGCCTCGCCGCAGGTTACAGCGGCGGCCGCCCGACCAAGCGATCTTCCGTTATTCGGGCCCGAGCATTCGATCAGACCATTTTTGCGTCCCGAAGAACTGGAGCAGCAGATCCTGTTCAAGAATCGCAAACGGCGCAAGACCTCAGTTTGCGGCGATATCGACATTCAGGGCAAGGCGGTGGGGCAGGTGAACGGCAAGATCAAAGCTTGCGGCATCAAGGACGCGGTGCAGATTACCTCGATATCGGGGGTAAAACTCAGCCGCCCGTCGACCATGGATTGCGGCACGGCGCAAGCGCTGAACACATGGGTCGACAAAACCGTCAAACCGACATTCAAAAGACGTGGCCCGGTGGTCGAACTTCAAGTCGCCGCACATTACGCTTGTCGCACGCGCAACAATCGCAAAGGCGCCAGGATTTCCGAACACGGCAAGGGGCGCGCCATCGACATCTCGGGTTTCAGGATGGCCGATGGTGAGGTTGTGACAGTACTGGACGGTTGGCGCAAAAATCCATCCAAGAAACAACTGACGAAGATCTGGAGGGGCGCATGTGGGCCGTTTGGCACGGTCCTGGGCCCCAATTCAGACCGCTATCACCGGGATCATTTCCACCTTGATACCGCGCGCTATCGCAGCGGGGCCTATTGCCGTTAACGCAGCACCAGCCGGGGCGCAGGTCCAAGCGGGAGAGGGCCCAAGGCAACGAACCCGTCACGGAAATTCAATTGTAAATCCAGTGCATTTGGGTTGCCTCCCAAGCCCGCCATGAAACCCAATGCGCGGGTCACAGGATCGACGGCTTGATCAGGCAGAGCGCCGGCAGCGTTTGCCATGGCGATCATGTCGCGCCAGTTTTCGGCCTTCATGGCGATTTCACCGGTTGGGATACCTTGTTCGTCAACATCCAGTTCTCCGGTGGCGAACAGACGCAGCTCACCCCATTTCACTTCTGCCAAGCGCAGATCAATTGCAACCGGCTGGGGGCGGCGTTTTTCAAGCGCGGTCCGATCCCACGGTTTGTCGAAGGTGACAAACATATCCATTTCCAGCGTCTCAAACGACTGCGGCAAGGTCGAGGCCGAGCGCATCAGGCGCCGCAGATCGTCTCCGGGTGTGAACCCGTCGATCTTTGCTGCGATTCCATAGCTTTCGGGCGCGCCGGATTGTTCCATCACAAGGCTCAGCGTCTGGCCTCCGGCCTGCGGGTCGCCTTCTGTTGTCAACAGCCAGCGCTCGGACGTCAGGGCCATTTTCTCAAGCACCAATGCGACGCCGGGTTGCAGGTGCAGCTCGGCTTGCATTTCTTCGGCTTGAACAGTGGTGGTCTGATCGAAATAGGACAGCCGCTGTGGCGTAGCAGCAAAGCGCAACATCTGGCGGCCGGGCCAGATTGCAGGGCTTTGGAATTCAATCCAATCCGCGCTCCATGCTGTTCCGTTGACTGGATCAGCCAAGGCGGGGTTATTCAGACGTGTCGTGTGCTGGAAAGGATACCCTGCCGTTGACACGCCCGAGAATTCGGCCTGCCAGCCCAATTCCTGTTGCCTGTCAAACCAACCGGTCAACGCATTGCGCAGCCCGTATCCGGCGATAAACCAGTAGGCACTCCACGCAAGGGCGATAAAAACAAAAACGCGTATCAGACGGCGCATCATGAATGGCCCTTTTTCCTGCCTCGGATTTGATGTTTATAGGGCCAAACAGGCAAGGACCAGTGCAATGACGATGTGGGTATTCGGATATGGATCACTGCTGTGGAATCCAGGCTTTCCAGTAGCCAGTAGCGAACGCGCCACACTGCATGGATATGCGCGGTCGTTCTGCATGCGCTCGATCCATCATCGAGGCACCGAGGAAGAACCTGGTTTGGTTCTGGCACTGGATGAACAGCCCGAGGCGCGCTGCACGGGCTTGGCGCTTGCGGTCGAAGCCGGGCACGAAAACCGCACCTTGGCTGAATTGCGTGAGCGCGAGTTGATCTCGTCCGCATATCTTGAGCGGATGCTGGATGTACAATTGGGCAATGGGCAGTCCGTGAACGCGGTAACCTATGTCGTCGATGCGCATCACGTCCAGTATTGCGGCGGATTGCCATTAGAGGATCAGGCCCAGATCATCGCACATGCGATCGGCGGACGTGGGCCGAATACTGAATATCTTTATAACACCGCTTCGCATTTGACCGAGATCGGGCTGCATGACCCTGACCTTGAGTGGTTGTCGCAACGGGTGCGTACAATCAGCGCATAAACTCTTGGCGTCATGGGGTGAACTTCGATAGGTTCAGCCCAGAGCAGACAATACCGGGAGCCACGCGCATGGCGCAGGCACAACAGGGCGTGAGACCACATTTCTCACAACCGATCCGTCAAATCTTGATGATGCTGATCGCAATTGGGCTGTCAGGGTTTGGCGTATTCATGGCGCTGCCTTACGTGCTGCCGGTTGTTCAGGCAAACCTGTATCTGAACGGGTTCATCCTGCTGGTCTTTGTCATCGGTGTTGCGGCGTGTTTTCTACAGGTCACACAGTTAATTGGTTCAGTCCGGTGGATCGAAGCCTTCATCGGCGGGGTCGAGCGTGACGATGCGCGCCCGCCGCAATTGCTGGCGCCACTGGCATCACTGTTGCGCGAACGTGGGGCGCGGTCGCAGATCGGTTCCAGTTCTACCCGGTCCATCCTCGATTCAGTCGCCGAACGAGTCGAGGAAGAGCGCGAGATCACCCGCTATATCACCAACGTGTTGATCTACCTTGGTCTTTTGGGAACATTTTTTGGTTTGGCGACGACGGTTCCGGCCATTGTCGATACGATCCGCAGCCTGAACCCGCAGGAAGGTGAAGAAGGCCTGGCCGTTTTCAATCGCCTGATGACAGGTTTGGAAGCGCAATTACAGGGTATGGGTGTCGCCTTTGGCTCGTCACTTCTGGGATTGGCCGGATCGCTGATCGTGGGGCTATTGGAGCTGTTCGCGGGTCATGGGCAGAACCGGTTCTATCGCGAATTGGAAGAATGGCTATCCTCGATCACCCGTGTCGGATTTACCGCTGGCGAAGAGGGCGGGGCTGAACTGGCTGTTCTAACACCGGTTCTGGATGCCATGTCCGAACAGATGGATGCGCTGCAGGATATGTTTTCAGCGCAGGAGGTCGACCGCGCCGATGTGTCGACCAAACTGGGGCATCTGGTCGATGCCATCAGCGAGATGAACCAGCGGCAGGCCCAGACCGAAGGCGTTACAGCCACGCTGGAACGTGTGGCGCTTGGTCAGGACGCCTTGCTGGATCACATGCGCGAACATGGCGCGGGCGAGGGGATCGATGCCGAAAGCCGGATGCGTCTGCGGTCGATGGATGTGCAATTGCTGCGTATCCTCGAAGAAATTTCAGCCGGCCGTCAGGATAGTATGAACGAGCTACGCAAGGATTTCGAACTTCTGGTCAAGGCGCTGACCCTTCCACGCGGCGCGGTGCGTACCCCCCCGGAAGGAGAGTAGCGGATGGCTCTCTCCCGACGGACAGGTCAACGGTTCTCGGGCTCGGTCTGGCCGGGCTTCGTGGACGCGATGACCGGTCTGTTGATGGTGCTGACCTTTGTTCTGACCATCTTCATGGTTGTGCAGTTTGTGCTGCGTGAAACCATCTCGGGGCAGGAAGACGAACTGACAGCACTGTCCGACGAAATTGCCGCTCTGGCCGGGGCGCTGGGTTTGGAAGAACGGGAAAACAGCCGTCTTCAGGCGCGTCTTGGAACGCTGAATACGACCCTGAATCAGGTCGAAGATGATCTGGCGCTGGCGCAAAATCGCATCACAGATTTCGAAGCGCAGGTTGCTGCATTGCTGGTGGATCAGGAACGGGCGCAGGGTGAGATCACGTCGCTTGAGACACAGCGCAATGAGTTGCTGAATGAACAGGACGCCCTGAACCTGGCGCTTGCCCAAAGTCGTCAGGAAATCGACGCTCAGGCCGAAGCCGCCCGTCTGGCAGCTGCACGGCGCGAGGCGCTTGAGGCGTTGGTCGCTGATCTCGAATCCGACCAGGATGCCCAAGCTGTTCAGATCACTGAACTTGAACAGCAACTGACCGAGGAAGAAGCCGCCCGTTTGGCTGAGGCTGCTGCTGCCGAAACCTTGCGCAATCGCTTGCAGGATGCGGATGCAGAGTTGACTGCGATGACGCTGGCATTGGAAGCACAGCGTAAGGAAGCCGAGGAAACATTGACATTGCTGGCTGCCGCGCGGGCCGCACAGGCGGAGCTGGAGCGGCAATTTGGCGAGATCAACGCAGATGAGCTAAAGGCTCAGCTACAGGCCGCGCTGGCGGCGCAAACACAAGCACAGACACAAGTTGAAGAGCAAAGATCGCTTGCCGACGAACGCGCGGCGCTGCTGGCTTTGGCACAAGATGCGCTTGCGTCGGAAAAGGAAATATCGACCGAGGCACAACGTCAGACTGCCCTATTGAACCAGCAGATGTCGGCCCTGCGCAGTCAGCTTGGATCGTTGCAGGCACTATTGGATGACTACGAAGATCGTAACGAAGCGGCTGAGATCCAGATTCAGACGCTGGGGCAGGATTTGAACGCCGCACTTGCGCGTGCAGCTTCGGAAGAGCGTCGTCGCCGACTGCTGGAAGAGGCCGAGCGCATCCGCCTCGAGGCCGAAGCAGAGGAACTGGCCGGACAAAATCAGGAACTGACGGCGCAGGCTGCGGATTTGCAACGCTACCGCTCAGAATTCTTTGGGCGGCTTCGGGATGTGCTGGGCGATCAGGAAGGTGTTCGGATCGAAGGCGACCGTTTCGTGTTCTCGTCCGAGGTTCTTTTTGATACCGGCTCGGCAGTGCTGTCTGTCGAGGGGAGCGAAGAAGTGGCCAAGGTTGCCAACATCCTGCGCGGCGTTGCGGTAGAAATTCCCGACGGGTTGAACTGGGTCATCCGTGTCGATGGACATACCGACAATGTACCGCTTGTAAGCAGCGGACGGTATCGCGACAACTGGGAACTCAGCCAGGGCCGCGCCCTTTCCGTGGTTCGCTATATGGTTGAGGCTCTGGGCATCCCTCCCGAACGGCTGGCGGCCAATGGGTTCGGAGAATTCCAGCCCGTCAACCCCGCAGATACCCCGGAAGCACGCGCGCAAAACCGGCGGATCGAGCTGAAGCTCACCGAAAGATAAGCTTCGAAGTATGCCATCTTCGGACCGTTGTATCTGATTGTAAGGATCGACCGGAAATGAAAACGCCCGCCGAAGGGCGGGCGTTAAGGGTTGTGCAGAGCGCTAATTCAGTCCGCAGTCAGCAGCGGGGGCTTGTCGCCCGGAATGCGCGGTTGATCAGGTCCCATGATTTCCAGGTTCAACTCGCCTTTTCTGACCGAGACACGGACCAGGCCACCTTTTGCCAGCTTGCCGAACAGCAGCTCTTCGGCCAGAGGCTTCTTGATGTGCTCCTGAATGACCCGGCCCAGAGGGCGCGCGCCCATCTTGTCGTCATAGCCCTTGTCGGCGAGCCATTCCGCGGCTCTTGGTGTCAGATCGATGGTCACGCCACGATCCAGCAACTGCGCTTCGAGCTGTAAGACGAATTTCTCGACAACTTGCAGGATCACCTCTTTCGGCAGTGGCGCGAATGAGATTACCGCATCAAGCCGGTTGCGGAATTCTGGCGTGAACATACGCTCGATCGCTGCAGTGTCTTCACCTTCGCGCCGGTCACGGGCAAAGCCGATTGCGGCCTTCGCCTGTTCCTGGGCACCAGCGTTCGACGTCATGATCAACACTACGTTGCGGAAGTTCACCGTGCGACCGTTGTGGTCCGTCAGCTCACCGTGGTCCATCACCTGCAGCAGAATGTTGAACACGTCCGGATGCGCTTTTTCGATCTCGTCCAGCAGCAACACGCAATGCGGATGCTGGTCGACGCCATCGGTCAGCAGGCCACCCTGATCAAACCCTACATAACCCGGAGGCGCACCGATCAAACGACTGACTGCGTGTTTCTCCATGTATTCCGACATGTCGAAGCGCAACAGTTCCACACCCAGCGTATCTGCCAGTTGTTTCGCCACCTCGGTCTTACCCACACCGGTTGGTCCGGCGAACAGATAGTTGCCGATGGGCTTTTCTGGCTCTCGCAGACCGGCACGGGCCAGTTTGATGGCGCTGGACAGCGCCTCGATGGCCACATCCTGACCGAACACCACCCGTTTCAACGAGGTCTCAAGATCTTTTAGAACTTCGGCATCGTCCTTGGTGACATTCTTGGGCGGGATACGTGCGATTTTGGCAACCACGGCCTCGATCTCTTTCACGCCTATGGTTTTGCGACGTTTGCTTTCGGCAAGCAGATGTTGTGCCGCTCCGGCCTCGTCGATCACGTCGATGGCCTTGTCGGGCAGCTTGCGGTCGTTGATGTAGCGGGCCGACAATTCCACTGCGGTTTTAATCGCGTCCGCAGTGTATTTGATGGCATGGTGCTCTTCGAAATAGGGCTTCAGGCCGCGCAGTATTTTCACGCTGTCTTCGACCGAGGGCTCATTCACGTCGATCTTCTGGAACCGGCGGCTGAGCGCGCGATCCTTTTCGAAATGCTGACGGAACTCCTTGTAGGTGGTCGAACCCATGGTGCGCAGCTTGCCGCCCTGCAGCGCAGGTTTCAGCAGGTTTGACGCATCCATTGCACCGCCCGAAGTTGCACCCGCACCAATAACCGTGTGGATTTCATCAATGAACAGCACCGCGTCGGGGTGATCTTCCAGCTCGGTCACGACCGCTTTCAGCCGCTCCTCGAAATCACCGCGATACCGTGTGCCAGCCAGCAGGGCGCCCATATCCAGAGAATAGATCGTGGTTTCGGACAGCACGTCCGGAGCTTCACCCGCCACGACCTTATGCGCCAAACCTTCGGCGATTGCGGTTTTGCCGACACCCGGATCCCCGACCAGAAGCGGGTTGTTCTTGCGTCGGCGGCAGAGCACCTGAATGCAGCGTTCCACTTCGTCCGAGCGGCCGATCAACGGATCGACATCCCCGGCGCGCGACTTGGCGTTCAGATCAACGCAGTACTTACCCAGCGCGCTTTCCTTCTGTTCCGCGTCACCAGAAGTTGTCTGAGCCTCTTCTTCAGCTTCATCGGCGCCCGTAACTGGGCGATTCTCACCAAAAGCAGGATCTTTAGCCACGCCGTGCGCAATAAAGTTCACCGCGTCATAGCGGGTCATATCCTGTTCCTGCAGGAAATAAGCCGCATTGCTTTCACGTTCGGCGAAGATCGCGACCAGCACATTCGCTCCGGTCACTTCGGTGCGACCCGAGCTTTGAACGTGGATCGCTGCGCGTTGTATGACACGCTGGAAGGCTGCTGTGGGTACCGCTTCGGAGCCGTCGATATCGGTGACGAGGTTGGACAGGTCTTCGTCGATGAATTCGACCAGCGTACTGCGCAACTCATCAAGATCAACGCTGCACGCTTTCATGACACGTATCGCATCGGGCTCTTCCAGCAGCGCCAGCAGCAAATGCTCTAGCGTTGCAAATTCATGTCGCCGTTCATTCGCAGCTGCAAGGGCCGCGTGGATGGCTTGTTCCAGTGTGCTCGAGAATGAAGGCACGCGGGTGCTCCTCTATATTGGGCCGGAAGGGGGTCGAGTATTCGGCAGGATCCCCATCCCAACCATGTCCTCATACTATTAGAGTTTGGTTGATCGACGCCCGGCTTCAAGGGTTTTCTTGCTCTTGACAGTCACATTTGTTGTGAGCGTGGCTGTGATGAGTGCCTGAAACGCCTTAAAAGCTGTCTTTTCGGGCACGGATCTCAGCAAAAACTAATGCCGGATCAGAACCTTCCATGCCCAGATGCGCCTGAATCGCCGGATTTGTGGCCCGTAGAAACGGGTTTGTGGCCTTTTCAAGCGCCAGAATTGACGGAACAGTAGGCTCTCCGGCGGCTCGAAGGCGGTTGATATCGGCAACACGATCCAGCAGGTCGGGATTGTCAGGATCGATCGTCAGGGCGAATTTGGCGTTTGATTGCGTGTATTCGTGGCCCGAACAAACAATAGTTTCATCGGGCAGGGCGGCCAGTTTGCTCAGAGAAGCCCACATTTGTGCTGGTTTACCTTCAAACAACCGCCCACATCCCAGCGCCATCAAGCTGTCTGCGGTGAAAACAACGCCGGTCTGAGGCATGTAGAATGCAATATGCCCCACAGTGTGGCCCGATACATCCAGAACCTCGACCGGTTCACTGCCTATGTAAAATGTATCCCCTTCAACAACAGCTTGATCAAGTTTCGGCAGGCGGTGCTCGTCTGCTTTTGCCCCGATTACGCGCGCAGGCTGGGATTCGAGTATGCCCGGCAAGCCATCCACGTGGTCCCAGTGATGATGCGTCAACAGCACATGGCTCAGCCGCCAGCTGCGCGCATTCAGTTCCGCCAGAATCGGTGCGGCCTCGGGCGCGTCGATTAGTGCGGTCTCGCCACTGACCGGGTCATGTGCCAGAAAGGCGTAATTGTCGCTGAGGCACGGAACGGTAACGATTTCAAGAGGCATGGCCTTTTGCCCTTTCATTGCTAGACTGCGCCCAGCTAAGCCGATTGACCGGGTGTCCGCAATGCATCTTGATGTGCAGGATCTGAGGAATTTTTACTATCGCAGCACCTTGGGCCGCGCAGCTCAGGCTGCGATCCGTGGACGGTTGGTGGACCTTTGGCCTGAAGCCAAGGGGCAGACGGTTGTCGGCTTTGGTTTTGCCGTACCCTTGTTGCGCCCATATCTTGCGGATGCACGCCGCGTAATCGGCCTGATGCCGGGGCCGCAAGGGGTGATGCCCTGGCCCGCCGGGATGCCGAATGTTTCAGTTCTGACCGAAGAAACCATGTGGCCGATTGAAACTGGACACGTGGACAAACTGGTGGTGATGCATGGTTTGGAAACCTCGAACCGCCCCAGCCAGTTGCTCGAAGAATGCTGGCGCGTGTTGGGACCTGGTGGTCGGGCATTGTTTGTCGTGCCCAACCGCGCCGGGCTGTGGTCGCGATCGGACCGGACGCCGTTTGGCTTTGGCCAGCCTTATTCAACGACACAGCTTGAGAAACAGTTGCGGGCACATCACTTCGTGCCTGAAAACCACTGTTCGGCTCTTTATTTGCCGCCCTCTTTCCGTCGGTTCTGGCTGAAATCGGGCAGCCTGATCGAAAAAACCGGGCAGCGTATTCCAACTGTCATGGCCGGTGGCGTGCTGATGATCGAGGCCAGCAAACTCATCCGCCCACCCAGCGGAAATGTGACCAAAGATGCCGTGAAACGTCCGATCAAGGCGCTGGATGGATTGTTGAAGCCCGCGTAACATTCTGGAGCCGCGGATGCGGAAAAATTGCGGGAAATAAGTCACAGGAATCGCAAAAACCTGCATATTCGTAACATTTTTCAACTGCCACAATCGGTCCAAAGGGTCGCACTTGGCTTAAGTATATGAAATCTAAAGATTTGTGGATAATTCTGTTACCGCTATAGCGTATTGCTTGGTTGGAACACCTCTGCTACATCCCCGTTGATTTTGATCCCCGCCTTTCATGGACGGGGTTTCTTCACGCCCCCGGGGTGACTGCGCGCGCGGTTTTCGGGGCCTAAAATATCGGAAGGGTGGACGTGTCCGAACCAGCTTCGATTTCCACAGGCATCGCCATGCGCTATGCCACTGCGATCTTCGAGATCGCCAAAGAGAATAAAGACCTCGCAGGTCTGGAAACCGGCATCAATGATCTGGCAGCAGCTTTGGGCGAAAGCGCCGACTTGCGTGACCTGATCGCATCGCCTCTGGTTTCACGCGCCGAACAGGAAGCAGCGATTACCGCGGTTGCCGACAAGATGGGCCTTCATGCCATCCTGCGCAACACGCTGGCACTGATGGCGCAAAAACGCCGCCTGTTTGTCCTGCCACAACTGGTACAGGTTCTGCGCGAAATGCTAGCAGACGAGCGTGACGAAGTGACCGCGGATGTCGCGTCGGCCAAAGCTTTGACCAAAACCCAGATGGACAAACTGTCCAAAACGCTGTCCGAGCGTGTGGGCAAGACCGTGACAATAAATGCGACCGTTGATGAAAGCCTCATTGGCGGTCTTGTCGTTAAAGTGGGCTCGAAGATGATCGATAGCTCGATCCGCTCCAAGCTCAACTCCCTACAGAATGCAATGAAAGAGGTCGGATAAATGGGAATCCAAGCTGCAGAGATTTCTGCAATCCTGAAGGACCAGATCAAGAATTTTGGTCAGGAAGCCGAAGTGGCCGAAATCGGCCGCGTGCTGAGCGTAGGTGACGGGATCGCCCGTGTATTCGGCCTGGACAATGTGCAAGCCGGTGAGATGGTCGAATTCCCCGGCGGCATCATGGGCATGGCGCTGAACCTGGAAAGTGACAACGTCGGTGTTGTTATCTTTGGTTCCGACCGCGACATCAAAGAAGGTGACACCGTTAAGCGCACCAACTCGATCGTGGACGTTCCGATTGGGGATGAGCTGCTGGGCCGTGTTGTTGACGGTCTGGGCAACCCGCTGGACGGCAAAGGCCCGATCAAGGCAACCAAGCGTGGCGTTGCAGACGTTAAAGCACCGGGCATCATCCCGCGTAAATCGGTACACGAGCCGATGGCAACCGGCCTGAAATCGGTTGATGCGATGATCCCGATTGGCCGTGGCCAACGTGAGCTGATCATTGGTGACCGTCAGACCGGTAAGACTGCCGTTGCTCTGGACGCGATCCTGAACCAGAAGGTTTACAACGAAGCAGCTGGCGACGATGAGTCGAAGAAGCTATATTGCGTTTACGTTGCGATTGGTCAGAAGCGTTCGACCGTTGCGCAGCTGGTTAAGAAACTGGAAGAGTCTGGCGCGATCGACTATTCGATCGTCGTGGCTGCAACCGCGTCCGACCCGGCACCAATGCAGTTCCTGGCACCCTATGCCGCAACTGCGATGGCCGAGTTCTTCCGTGACAATGGCCGCCACGCGCTGATCATCTATGATGACCTGTCGAAACAGGCCGTGTCCTATCGTCAGATGTCGCTGCTGCTGCGCCGTCCGCCCGGACGTGAAGCCTATCCCGGCGACGTTTTCTACCTCCACTCCCGCCTGCTGGAGCGTTCGGCGAAGCTGAACGAAGACTTCGGTGCGGGCTCGCTGACCGCTTTGCCGGTTATCGAAACCCAGGGTGGTGACGTTTCGGCGTTTATTCCGACCAACGTGATCTCGATCACCGACGGTCAGATCTTCCTGGAAACCGAACTGTTCTATCAGGGCATCCGTCCTGCTGTGAACACTGGTCTGTCGGTTTCACGTGTGGGCTCGTCAGCTCAGACCAACTCGATGAAGTCGGTTGCCGGTCCGGTGAAGCTGGAACTGGCTCAGTACCGTGAAATGGCTGCGTTTGCGCAGTTTGGCTCCGACCTCGACGCCGCAACCCAGCAGTTGCTGAACCGTGGTGCGCGTCTGACCGAGCTGATGAAACAGCCGCAGTACTCGCCGCTGACCAACGCTGAAATCGTCTGCGTCATCTTCGCGGGTACCAACGGGTACCTCGACAAGATCGACGTCAATGATGTTGGCCGGTACGAGGCTGGCCTGCTGGCGCATCTGCGTGGAAAGCACGCGGACCTGCTTCAGTGGATCACGGACGAAGACCCCAAAATCAAGGGTGACGCTTCTGACAAGATCAAGGCTGCGCTGGACGAATACGCCGCAACCTTCGCTTAAGGGAGAGGCGGGCACATGCCAAATCTTAAGGATCTTAAAAACAGGATCGAGTCGGTCAAATCGACCCGCAAGATCACCAAGGCCATGCAGATGGTCGCGGCTGCAAAACTGCGCCGTGCCCAGGAATCTGCCGAAGCATCGCGTCCCTATGCCGAGCGGTTCAATGCCGTGATGGCCGGGCTGGCGGCATCGGTCGGGGGCAGCGACAGCGCCCCCAAGCTGCTCCGTGGTACGGGCAGTGATGAGGTTCATCTGCTGGTTGTCATGACAGCTGAACGCGGCCTTTGCGGCGGCTTCAACTCGAACATCGCCAAGCTGGCCCGTGCCAAAGCCTATGAGCTGAAGGCCAAGGGCAAGACGGTCAAAATACTGACCGTCGGCAAGAAAGGTCGCGACGCAATCAAGCGCGACTATGGCGATCTGTTCGTTGGACATGTCGACCTGAGCGAGGTCAAGCGACTGGGTTACACCAACGCGCAGGACATTGCGAAGGACGTTCTGTCCCGTTTCGACGCGGGTGAGTTTGACGTCGCCACGATCTTCTACTCGAAGTTTGTCAACGTCGTAAGCCAGATCCCGACGGCACAGCAGATCATCCCTGCCTCGTTCGAGGATATCGAGGGCGACGACAGCGGTGCCATCTTCGATTACGAGCCCAGCGAAGAGGCCATTCTGGCCGATCTGCTGCCCAAAGGGGTTGCGACCGCAATCTTCTCGGGTCTGCTCGAAAACGGGGCCTCGGAACAGGGTGCACGGATGTCTGCAATGGACAACGCGACACGCAACGCGGGTGAGATGATCGACAAACTGACCATCCAGTTCAACCGCTCGCGTCAGGCCGTGATCACCAATGAGCTGATTGAAATCATTTCCGGCGCCGAAGCGCTGTAGAGACTAACCGGAGACGAAACATGGCGAATGCAAAAGGCAAAGTCACTCAGATTATCGGGGCCGTCGTAGACGTGCATTTCGATGATGAGCTGCCTGAAATTCTGAACGCGCTGGATACCACCAACAACGGCAAGAAGCTGGTTCTTGAGGTTGCACAGCACCTGGGCGAAAACACCGTCCGTACCATTGCGATGGACGCGACCGAAGGTTTGGTTCGTGGCGAAGAAGTCACCGACACCGGTGCGCCGATCGCGGTTCCGGTCGGAAACGCGACACTGGGCCGTATTCTGAACGTTGTGGGTGAGCCCATCGACGAAAAGGGCCCCGTTGAGACCACTGAAACCCGCGCCATCCACCAGGAAGCGCCGGATTTCGCGGATCAGGCAACTGAATCCGAAGTTCTGGTTACCGGCATCAAGGTTGTTGACCTGCTGGCCCCTTACGCCAAGGGCGGTAAGATCGGCCTGTTCGGCGGTGCCGGTGTTGGCAAAACCGTTCTGATCATGGAACTGATCAACAACATCGCCAAAGTGCACTCGGGCGTGTCCGTGTTCGCCGGTGTTGGTGAGCGGACCCGTGAAGGCAACGACCTGTATCACGAGATGATCGAATCCGGCGTTATCGTTCCCGATAAACTGGAAGATTCGAAAATCGCGCTGGTCTATGGTCAGATGAACGAGCCTCCGGGTGCCCGTATGCGGATCGCTCTGTCGGGTCTGACCCTGGCGGAACAGTTCCGTGACGCAACCGGTGCCGACGTTCTGTTCTTTGTCGACAACATCTTCCGCTTTACGCAGGCGGGTTCCGAGGTTTCGGCTCTGCTGGGTCGTATTCCTTCGGCTGTGGGTTATCAGCCGACGCTGGCGACCGACATGGGCGCGATGCAGGAACGCATCACCTCGACAAAATCGGGCTCGATCACGTCCGTGCAGGCCGTCTACGTTCCTGCGGATGACTTGACCGACCCTGCGCCGGCCACGTCGTTTGCGCACTTGGACGCGACCACCGTTTTGAACCGTGCGATCTCAGAAAAGGGTATCTACCCGGCTGTTGACCCGCTCGACTCGACTTCGCGTCTGCTCGACCCGGCCATCGTTGGTGAAGAGCACTATACCGTTGCGACTGACGTTCAGCAGATCCTCCAGCGCTATAAGTCGTTGCAGGACATCATTGCCATCCTTGGCATGGACGAACTGTCGGAGGAGGACAAGCTGACCGTGGCACGTGCCCGTAAGATCGAACGCTTCTTGTCGCAGCCGTTCGACGTGGCCGAGGTGTTCACCGGCTCGCCCGGCGTTCAGGTTCCTCTGGATGTTACCATTGCGTCGTTCAAGGCCGTTGTGGCTGGCGAATACGATCACCTTCCCGAGGCAGCCTTCCTGATGGTTGGCGGAATCGACGAAGTGATCGCCAAAGCGGAAAAGATGGCCGCAGAAGCCGCCTAAGGAGCACACCTGATGGCAAACACGATGCAATTCGACCTCGTCAGCCCCGAGCGGAGCCTTGCTTCGCTTGAGGCGACCGCGGTCCAGCTTCCCGGCGCGGACGGGGACATGACGGCGATGCCCGATCATGCCGCCACAATCACCACCTTGCGCCCCGGTCTTCTAAAGGTTGAGGCACCCGAAGGGTCCAGCGAATACCTGGTCACCGGCGGGTTTGCCCAGATCAACGGCGACGGCATGTCGGTTCTGGCTGAAAAGGCCATCCCCGTTGCCGAAGTGACGCGGTCTCATCTGGATGATCTGATCGCTGAAGCGCGTGCTTCGCACGAGGCAGCAAAAGCTGGTGACGATCAATCCATCGTCGACGATGCCGCCAAGCTGCTGGCTGATATGGAAGCCCTTGGAACGCATATGAGCCTGTAAAGGTTCGTACAGACTAGTCGAAGCGGCCCTGCTTTGCGGGGCCGTTTTTTTTGTCGTGATTTCGTCTAATTCGCGGTGTAAGGTGCCGGAATTGAAGGAAAAGACGATAGAATGAAGAAATTTCTGACACATCGCATGGGAATCGATCAGGGCGAATCTGTGCTGTTCTCCGACTTCGCCGACGGTGGTGATATGTGGACCGGGCAGGGTGCCCGTGAACGGCGTATACCTATTCACTTCAATGAACCGTTTAGGTCAGTACCGATCGTTCAGATCGGGGTGGTGTTATGGGACGTGGATACCTCTTCTGCCTTGCGTGCCGAGATTCAGGCGGAGGATATTACAACAGAAGGATTCAATGCGGTATTTCGCACGTGGTCCGATACACGTATTGCCAGAATCCGGGTGACCTGGACAGCAATCGGAGAGGTTGCGCACGAAGACGATTGGGATATCTCCTGAATCAGTTTTGCGCGTTCGAGACGATTGTAACCCACCGAAAGCCATATCATAAAAGGAGCCGGGCGTTTGCGACGCAGGTTGAATACGGAGGACCGCAGCGGTGTTTGCACGAGAGCATATTGAATACGAAGCCTTGGAACTTCCCGATCGCCTGGATTTGTCTGATCAAGAAATGCTGGCCGAGGCTGTGTCGTTTCATGACAAGATGAAACGTCGCCATACTGTACGCGATTATTCAGACCGTCCTGTACCCCGTTCAATCATTGAAGAGTGCATTCGCGCGGCAGGAACTGCACCATCGGGTGCCAATCATCAGCCCTGGCACTTCGTTGCCACTTCAAACCCTGAGATGAAAAGGCGCATTCGCGAGGAAGCTGAAGAAGAAGAGCGCAAATTCTATGACGGCGGCGCCGGGGATGAGTGGCTAAAAGCGCTGGAGCCGATTGGGACAAACGATCAAAAGCCGCATCTTGAAGATGCTCCCTGGCTGATCGTGATTTTCGCACAGCGGTGGGGGCATTTCGATGATGGGGTTAGGTTCAAGAATTATTATGTGCCCGAAAGCACCGGCATAGCGACCGGTTTTTTGTTGACGGCCCTACATCACGCCGGGTTGGTTTCGCTGACGCATACGCCTAATCCGATGAAATTTCTGAACAAACTGCTGAACCGCCCCGATCACGAAAAGCCAATCATGATCGTGGCCGTAGGTCATCCACGCGAGGATGCGAAGGTGCCGAAAGTGGCAAAGATGAAGAAGCCGCTGGAAGAAATCATGACAGTCGCTGAATAGACTGGCCGCCATGATCTCAGAAGCCGCAACAGCAATCCGCGGCTTCGCCAATCAGTCCATGTGATAGAGCGACTCGTAGATCGGTGTCAGCGTCTTGTCCTCGAACAGGGATGACACGCTTGTGCCATTCCAAATATTCAGGATCGCCTGCGTGAAGATCGGTGCCGTGGGTACGATGCGAATATTCGTCGCCTTTTCGATCTCGGCTGTTGGCTGGATCGTGTCCGAAAGAACTAGAGATTTCATGACCGAATTGGTCACACGCTCAACCGCCGGGCCGCTCATGACCCCATGCGTGATATAGGAATGTACCTCTTTGGCGCCGTTATCCATCAGCACCTGGGCGGCTTTACATAGTGTGCCAGCCGTATCACAGATGTCGTCCACGATCAGGCAGATCTTGTCCTTCACGTCGCCAATCACTGTCATCTCAGCAATTTCACCGGCTTTTTCGCGGCGCTTGTCAACGATCGACAACGGCGCGTTGATGCGTTTGGCCAGCTCGCGCGCCCGGGCAACGCCGCCAACGTCGGGCGAGACGACCATCAGGTCGTCCATCTGATCTTTGAATTGCTTCTTCACATCCAGTGCAAAGATCGGCGAAGCGTAAAGGTTATCGACGGGCATATCAAAAAAGCCCTGAATCTGTGCGGCGTGCAGATCCATGGTCAGGATACGCTCGATACCCGCGCCGGTCAGCATATTGGCAACCAACTTCGCCGAGATCGGTGTGCGCGCTTTGGTGCGGCGGTCCTGACGGGCATAGCCGAAATAGGGGATGACGGCAGTGATGCGGGCCGCGGACGAACGGCGCAGGGCGTCGGCGATGATCAGCAGCTCCATCAGGTTGTCATTGGCAGGGTTCGACGTTGGTTGAATGATGAACATGTCCTCGCCGCGGACGTTTTCGAACACTTCCACGAAAATCTCGCCATCATTGAACCGTTCGACCCTCGCATCGACCAGCCCCTGGTCAACGCCGCGATGCAGGCTCATGCGGCGGGCGATGGTTTCGGCAAGCGGAAGATTGGCGTTCCCAGCGATAAGCTTGGGTTCGTGAAGTGTCGGCATCGGCTGATTTTCCCCGGGCAGCAGTGGCAATGTGACAGATTCGTGATGTTGACACCGCTTAGCATGGCCTTACCGTCGCGCAAAGATAACGCAGCGGAGAAAGTGCACATGACACAGATTGACTACTTTTTTGCGACACTCTCGCCCTATACCTATCTGGCCGGGACACGGCTGGAAGAGGTTGCGGCAAAGCATGGCGCGACGATAAATTATAAGCCGCTGGACATAATCGCCTTGTTTGGTCGCACAGGTGGCACACCGCCAAAAGATAGACATATCTCGCGCATCGAATACCGCGCGCAAGAGCTGTTGCGCCAGGCGCGCAATCTGGACATGCCGTTTAATCTGCAACCCGCCCATTGGCCGACCAACATGGCCCCGTCCTCCTATGCTGTGATTGCGGCGGTTCAGGATGGAACAGGAGATGTTGGAAAACTGTGCCATTCTTTGTTGCGTGCGTGCTGGGCCGAGGAAAAGGATATCGCCGATGATGGCGTAATCCGGGATTGTCTCGAACAGGCAGGATTCACCCCAAACCTTGCCGATAGCGGCCTGCTGGTGGGCGCGGAAACCTATGCTGCCAATCTGGAAGAAGCCGTGGATCGGGGTGTTTTCGGCGCGCCGTTTTATATCACGCCGGACGATCAAAGGTTCTGGGGGCAGGACCGTCTGGACGATCTCGACCGCCATTTGGCAGATCTCAAAAGCTGACCTCGGCAGGACCGTGCCTATCCCGCTTCATCTGGCCAAAAATACCTCGGGGGAGGCGCAGCTTGCTGCGGCGGGGGCAGAGCCCCCAATCGTTCAAAGCAGGGACAAAAACCGGTCGATCTGGTCGGTTCCGATGGCCCAGTCGCAGACCAGGCGGCAGGCCAGCAGTTCATCGTTATCTTCGCCCTCCAGCGTATCACCCCATAGGTGATAGATAGCGCCTGCCTCGTGCAGGCGCTTGTGCTGGCTGCGGGGAAAGCCGGCGAATATCATATTGGCCTGAGGCTCATGCAGGAATTCTGCCCCAGCTGCGCGCAGCCCCTCTGCCAGCCGCGCAGCATTGGCATTGGCCTTGCGTGCCGATTTTAGCCACAGATCATCCTGCAGATAGGCCGCCATCTGAGCAGACAGATACCGATGTTTAGAAAACAGATGCGCCCCGCGTTTGCGCCGCAGCTCGAACTCCCAGGCTTTGCTTTCGTCAAAGAATATGACCGCCTCGACGCCCAAAAGGCCATTCTTGGTGCCACCAAAACTGACGACATCCACGCCTGCTTTCCAAGTCATCTCTGCCGGTGAACAATTCAGCGAAACCAGAGCATTGGAGAAGCGGGCACCATCCAGATGCACAGGCAGATCATATGTCTTCGCCACGTCACACAACGCCCGCAGCTCGGCCAACGAGTAGACTGACCCGCGCTCGGTGACCTGAGTGATCGAGACAGGCCCGCGCTGGGGACCATGCACGCCGCGATTCTCTTCCTGCTGAATGGATTTGGTCAATGCTTGGGGGCTCATCTTGTCGCCACCCGGAACTAGCGTCAGTTTTGCACCGCTATAGAATTCTGGCGCGTTGCACTCATCCTCGTGGATATGGGCGACGGGTGAGCAGAACACGGTTTCCCACGGTTTGCTCAATGTCGCCAGCGCCAGCGAATTCGCAGCCGTTCCAGTGGCCACAAGATAAACCGCCGCACCCGGAGCTTCAAAAATACCGCGGATCTGGTCGCGGACTTCGTTCATCAGATGGTCCGCGCCATAAGCCATCTGATAGCCGTGGTTGGCCTCAGTCAATGCGGCCAGAACCTGGGGGTGAACAGGCCCGGAATTGTCAGAGGCAAAGTACATCAGCTCGGCTCCTCAATTATGTAGTCTTCCCATTCTTCCATGGGTGTTTCGAATTCTGACACGGTGCGCCCCTGAACCGATACTCCGGCGTCATGAACGCTGTTTGGCGTACCAGACAGCAACGGGTGCCAGTCGTAAAGCGGTTTGCCTTCCCAGAGCAGCCGATAGGCGCAGGTCTGTGGCAACCAATAGGCGTGGCTGTCGATATTTTCGGGTTTCATGACGATGCATTCGGGCACAAACTGATGCCGGATATCGTATTGCGTGCATCGACAGGATTCGTCATCCAACAGGCGGCAGGCAACACAAGTCAGTGCAACCTCACCCGTGTCCTCATCTTCCAGCTTGTTCAAGCAACATTTGCCACAGCCATCGCAAAGGGCTTCCCACTCGCGCTGGTTCATCTTGCGCAGTGGTTTACGCTCCCAGAACCGAGGCGCGAGACCTTCACGATCAATCGGGTCCGTTGTCATGGGTTGGCCAGTATCTTTCGGGCACGCGCGCAATCGGCATCCATCTGCGAGATCAACCCATCGAGGCTGTCGAATGTCATTTCGGGGCGCAGATAGTCGACCAAACCAACTGACAGCGTGGAACCGTATAGATCGCCCGAGAAATCGAACAGATACGTTTCGATATTTGGAACCTCTCCATGGAACATCGGTCGCGTTCCGACCGATGCCGCACCGCGATAGCTGCCCTGATGCGGGCCATCCAGAACATCAACCAACACCGCGTAAACACCGAACTTCGGAGGGTGCAGCCCTTCTATCGACATATTGGCTGTAGGGAATCCCAATTCACGCCCGCGCTGCTCTCCGCCAACGACCTCGCCTTCGATCCGGTGCCAATGACCAAGCATTGTCGCTGCATCACGTGGGCGCCCCTCTGAAAGAGCGGTGCGGATCGCGGTTGATGAGACCACATTGTCGGATCGCTCCATCAACGGAGCGATCGTAACGCCGAACCCGAATTCCTCGCCGAAGTCGATCAAGTCCTGAGGGGTTCCGCTGCGCCCTTTGCCAAAACAGAAATCAGCACCAACGACGATATGAGACAGGCCCAGCCCGTCACATATCACGTTTTTGGCGAAAGCCTCTGGCGACAATCCCGCCAATGCCGCATTGAAAGGCAGCTCATACAGTTTTCGAACACCCAGTTTTTCCAGCCGGTGCGCCCGGGCATTCCCACGCATCAGGCGAAAGGGCGGTGCATCCGGCGCAAAATACTCGCGCGGATGAGGTTCAAATGTCATCACCCCTAGCGGAGCGTTGGGTTCAGCATTGCGTGCCAGCTCAATGACGGATTGATGCCCTAGGTGGACACCGTCAAAGTTTCCGATGGCAACGCTGGCGCCACGATCTTCTGGTTCGATAAACTGGAAGTCACGTATGATCTGCATGAGGATTGCCTAGCGGGACTGCCCGTCAGGTTCAAGCCGCAGATCGGTCCGGATACGTGATCAATCGAACTTGCGACTGGGCGCCAGCACCATGGCTTCCCCCACCAGCACCTTCTTCCCGTCGACTGCGCAGTGGCAATCAAGCTTGACCCGGCGTTTGGCAAAATCGATATCGATCACTTTTACCTCGGCATAGACCATGTCGCCCGGACGCACCGGAGCCAGAAATTTGAGCGATTGGCCCATATAGACAGTCCCGTGGCCAGGCAATTGCTCTCCGATCACGGCAGAGATCAGGCCTGCGGTCAGCATGCCATGCGCAATGCGGCCTTCGAATATCGTATCGCGGGCATAATCATCATCCAGATGAACCGGATTGCGGTCGGTCGAGACCTGGGCAAACATCTCGATATCTTCATCAGTCACCACTTTGCGCAGGTGTCGTGACATCCCCATTTCGATGTCTTCGATGCAAATGGTTCCGCGCGGAAGGTTATCCAACATGTTGCCCTCACTTGAGATCAAAAGAGCAACAAAAAATCATCATCAGCCGCTCACCGGCAACTTTATTACTTTGCAGGCGCAGAAAATCAAGCCTTTTTTACTATCTCAATCGACCAATCGAGAAGGTGGGGCTGATTTGTTCTTTCTCATTATGGGCCTTCAAGGCGACTTCATCAGGATGATGCGTGGTTTTGGTCTCTGAGGCCGCCAAGCCACCCGTGATGAACAAGGTATCAATGCCTTCACCCATGCCACCTGCAATGTCCGTTTGTGGTCCGTCACCAATGGCCAGAATCTCAGAATCGGACACGTCAACCTCAATCGCTTGCAACCTGCGCTGCGCCAGATCGTAGATTGGCGGATGTGGTTTGCCAAAATACAGGCTTTCGCCCCCCATTTCTGTATAAAGCCGGGCCAGCGCACCAGCGCACCATTCGCGCGTTTCCCCGCGATCCACGACGATATCAGGATTGGCGCAAAGCAGCTTCAGCCCCTTCTGCTTGGCGTAAAGAAAGTCGGGTCGATTTACATCCGGGTCCGCCATCGGATCAAACGGGCCGCAACACGCGATGCCTTCGGCCTCGTCCAACGCGACGCGTTCAATGTGGATCGGATGTTCCAAAAGCTTCAGAGGTTCAAAGAACTCGGCGTCGCGTTGCCATTCCCCCATGAAATAGACCTTTTCGCCAACGGCCCCGCGAAACATCGCGGAACGGGCGGAATCGCCGCTGGTTGCGATGGTGTCATAGGCGTCCGCAGGTACATTGAACTGTGAAAGTTGCACAGCAACACCGGCCCGCGGTTTTGGCGAATTGGTGACAAGAACAACAGTGCCGCCCTTCTGGCGATAAGCTTGCAGCGCGGCTACGGCCTCGGGATAGGCGGTAATCCCGTTGTGGACGCATCCCCACAAATCTACAAACAACGCTTTGTAACGGTCAGAGATTTCGGCAAGTGAAGAAACGATTTGGGTCATGGCGCGCCTTGTGAAGCATGGGGTGCAAGATACCAAACCCTATGGCAGAGCCCGGTCAGATTTGCCAGAGGTGCAACTCCGTGCGCGCCAACCCAAAACCAGTGCCCCTTGTTCATCTGGCTCAAAATACCTCGGAGCGCGAGGCAGAGCCTCGCAAAAAGAATGGCGCCCGGATCGGGCGCCTTCTGCAATCATATCAGACCTTGAGGTTTGGAATGATCTGCTTTTTCCGGCTCATGATCCCCGGCAATACAACCGTGTCACCGTCGATCGTTGCGCCAAAGCTCTTCTCGGCCACGCCTTTGACCTGATCGTTTGGAACCAGCAGCGTTGCCTCCTCGTTCAGAATGTCGACAACAAACAACAAGACCTGGTCAACGCCGTCTTCCTTGGCCACATCAACCATCGACGATGCGATGCTGGCCTTGCGATCTAGAACTACACCAGGTGCTGTGGTTTCCAAGACAGAGACACGGAACTTGGTCCCGTCGACTTCGTACTCTTTGCTGTCCATCCGGATCAGTTCGGCATCCGAGAAGGATGACACATCCGATTTGGCCGCAAACATGTCAGCCGCGTAGGCCGAGACATCCAACCCCAGATCAGCAGCCAGTCTCTCGGCCACGGCCCGGTCATGTGCGGTGGTGGTGGGTGAGCGGAACTCCAGCGTATCTGAAAGGATGCAGGTCAGCGCCGCACCTTTGATCGCGTCGGGCATCTTGGCTGCTTCATCACCGATCAGGTCGACCATGATGGTCGCCGTACAGGCCAGCGGGCGTACGGTGATATCGATGGGGCCTTTGGTTTCAAGGCCACCAACCAGCTTGTGGTGGTCGATGATGGCACGAATATCGGCGCTGTTGATGCTTGGGGGCAGTTCGGCCGGGTTATTGGTGTCGACGATGACAACGGGCGCACCCTCGGCCACATCTTCGATGATCTGCGGTTTGGGCAGATCCCAGCGCTTTAGCATAAAGGCGGCCTCGGTGTTGGGCTCGCCCAGCAACACGGGCTTTGCCTGTTCACCTTTCACTTCGTTCAGATACCACGACCACAGGATCGGAGAACCCGTGGAGTCGGTGTCGGGAGATTTGTGGCCAAATACAAGCGTTGTCATGTTTCGTATCCTGAGGAATAAGATTTTGCGCGCCTTATAGGGCGGTGAAACCGGGTTGTCACCCGCCAGCAACCACGCTGCGACCCTTGGTCTGAAATCCTAGAAGTCAGCCCGCTCCAATGTATATCCCGCCTGCTGCAACTGGTTTAGAAGCCCGTGATCGTTGCTCAAGTGACCAGCCCCGACAGCTATAACGGCGGTCTGATCTTTTAGTTCTAGAATCTTCTCCATCCAGTTCGCGTTGCGTTGCACCAGAAGTTGATCCTCAAAACTCTGCCATTCGGCGTCAAATTCCTCGGGTGTCAGACCAGAGGCCTCAAGCCCTTGTATCTTTGCGAGCTCCAAAATCGCGGCGTGCTGCTCATCGATATAAGCATTTGCCATGGTGATCATCTGATCATCGCCCGCCTGCAACGCCCCGGCCAATCGTGTCAGAGAGGCCACTTGTTCCTCAAGCGTGTGACTGTCGAACATGGCGATCAGCTCATCGATCCGTTCCAGCGAAAACTGTGGAATGTCATGTTCGACGGCCAGTTCGGTCAGGCGTGCATCCATTCCGCGATCAAAGTCAGGTGTGGTCATCAGGCAGGGAGGGATGCCAAGCAGCATGCTTAGGAACCAAGGACGCATCTTGGCGGCCATCCAGCTTGGAATGCCTCGCTCGGCCAGAGTTGCCGACAGTGCCGACCAATCTTCCTCGGGCATCAGATCAACCAAAGTTGGGCCAGAGGTGATCAGAACAGGGCTGAAATCTTTGGCCAGGTCTTTTTCGAACGCGTCCATTTCGGTCTTCGTAACCTCGAAATAGAACGCGTCGGCCTGGCTCAGTACGGGTGCCAGGCGATCAACCACTGGCCCCATACGCACGTCGTTTGTGTGCAAAGTGCCGATCAGGTGCAGGACGGTCCCGTTCTTTGTGGCGATCCAGTGGTTGCCTTCCGGAAAGGCAATGTCACCAAGCGTCTTGTCCAGTGCAGCTTGATCTTCGGGCGACAGGTCCCGCCTCAGATCCCGCCCTTCACAGGCTGCATGGGCCGTCAGCGGAAGCAACAGGCAGAGAAAAAGGCTAAGCAGGCGCATGGGAATCCTTCCGGGGCTTGCAAACATGCCCAAGTCATACCCTTGGTGTTTGACAAGGCGCAATGTCGTTTGTTTTCAAACGGCGGCTGGCAATCCCTGCGAAACCGCATAGCATGACCTCATGAAGCTTGAGCAAGACCTGTATCCTCCGATCAAAGCCTTGTTGGAACGTCTGGGCTATACCGTCAAAGGTGAGGTTGGTGTTGTTGATATTGTGGCCTTGCGCGATGGGCAGGAACCCGTGATCGTTGAACTCAAACTGCGCTTCAGTCTTGCGCTGTTCCATCAGGCCATCACGCGCCTGAAAGTGACTGATCAGGTCTACATAGGAGTCTGTAAACCTACGGGCCGAACCGCCCGACGGGCCCTGAAAGACAATCTGGCGCTGTGTCGTCGTCTGGGGTTAGGATTGATTACCGTGCGGTCAGACGGAACGGTCGAGGTTCAATGCGATCCCGGCCCGTATGCTCCGCGAAAGGATAAGGTCAAGACCAAGCGTTTATTGCGCGAATTTGAAAGGTTGCAAGGCGATCCGAATGCAGGCGGTGCCACCCGACATGGTATTGTAACGGCCTACCGGCAGGATGCGCTTAAATGCGCGGCACATCTGGCAGAGTTCGGAGCAGCCAAAGGGGGCGATGTCGCGAAAGCCACCGGAGTTAGCGCGGCGACCCGCCTGATGTATGACAATCACTACGGCTGGTTTGAAAAGGTCGAGAAGGGTATCTATGCCCTGACCGAGGCGGGCCGGGAGGGCCTGAAACATTGGGCCTATAGCTGGGAACAGCCAACTCAGACACCTCGTTCCAGCTAATCCTTCGCATCGTGCCAAAAAAAACTTTCACATATTATTGACTCGCTACCTGTGACCCCCTAGCTATGCGTCGTTATCACTCATGAGACTCGAGTGCTAACGCCTCGCCAGTCGGCGAGGGAGGATAACAAACTTTGAGCCCAAGGAGCTGCAAAGATGGCATTGAAACCGCTTCATGACCGCGTGCTGGTTCGTCGTACCGAAAGCGACGAAAAAACCGCAGGTGGACTGATCATTCCCGATAGCGCAAAAGAAAAGCCCAGCGAAGGCGAAGTCGTTGCAACCGGCGAAGGCGCACGCAAGGACAGCGGCGAACTGATCGCAATGGCTGTAAAATCTGGCGACAAGATCCTGTTCGGCAAATGGTCGGGCACCGAGGTTCAGGTCAACGGCGAAGAGCTGCTGATGATGAAAGAAAGCGACATCATGGGGATCATCGAGTAAGCCGCGTGCTTTCTCTGATCTTCATTTCCAACTTATTTCTCAAGGAGAAACAACATGGCTGCTAAGGACGTCAAGTTCGACACCGATGCCCGTAACCGCATGCTGGCTGGTGTGAACATCCTGGCCGATGCTGTCAAAGTAACCCTGGGCCCCAAAGGCCGTAACGTGGTTCTGGACAAATCCTTCGGCGCGCCGCGCATCACCAAAGACGGTGTTTCGGTTGCCAAGGAAATCGAACTGGAAGACAAGTTCGAAAACATGGGTGCGCAGATGGTGAAAGAAGTCGCCAGCCGCACCAATGACGAAGCTGGCGACGGCACCACCACCGCAACTGTTCTGGCTCAGTCCATCGTCAAAGAAGGTCTGAAGCAGGTTGCTGCTGGCCTGAACCCGATGGATCTGAAGCGCGGTATCGACCTGGCAACTGCCAAGGTTGTTGCGGGCATCAAAGAGATGGCGCGTGAAGTCAAAGACTCGGCAGAAGTCGCTCAGGTTGGCACCATCTCGGCCAACGGCGAAGCCGAAATCGGTCAGCAGATCGCAGACGCGATGCAGAAGGTTGGCAACGAAGGCGTTATCACCGTCGAAGAAAACAAAGGTCTGGAAACCGAGACCGATGTTGTCGAAGGTATGCAGTTCGACCGTGGCTACCTGTCGCCTTACTTCGTCACCAACGCTGACAAGATGATTGCAGATCTCGATGATTGCATGATCCTGCTGCACGAAAAGAAACTGTCCTCGCTGCAGCCGATGGTTCCGCTGCTGGAACAGGTGATCCAGTCGCAAAAGCCTCTGCTGATCATTGCCGAGGATGTTGAAGGCGAAGCGCTGGCAACTCTGGTTGTCAACAAACTGCGCGGCGGCCTGAAAATTGCTGCTGTCAAAGCACCGGGCTTCGGCGATCGCCGCAAGGCCATGCTGCAGGACATCGCAATCCTGACCGGTGGTCAGGTCATCAGCGAAGATCTGGGCATGAAGCTCGAGTCCGTAACTATGGACATGCTGGGCACCGCCAAGAAAATCGAAATCACCAAAGACGAAACCACCATCGTTGACGGTGCTGGCGAGAAAGCCGAGATCGAAGCACGTGTTGCTCAGATCCGCACCCAGATCGAAGAGACCTCGTCGGACTACGACCGTGAGAAGCTGCAAGAACGCGTTGCCAAACTGGCAGGCGGTGTTGCTGTTATCCGCGTCGGCGGCATGACCGAAGTTGAAGTGAAAGAGCGTAAGGACCGTGTTGACGATGCTCTGAACGCAACGCGCGCTGCCGTTCAGGAAGGCGTTGTCGTTGGCGGCGGTGTTTCTCTGGTTCAGGCCGGTAAAGCACTGGATACTCTGAAAGGCGCGAACGCTGATCAGGACGCAGGCATTAACATCGTGCGTAAGGCAATCGAATCGCCCTTGCGCCAGATTGCTGAAAACGCAGGCGTCGACGGCGCGGTTGTTGCAGGCAAAGTTCGCGAATCTTCTGAAGCAGCCTTTGGTTTCAACGCACAGACCGAAGAATATGGCGACATGTTCTCGTTCGGTGTGATCGACCCGGCCAAAGTTGTTCGTACAGCTCTGGAAGATGCAGCATCGGTTGCTGGCCTGCTGGTCACCACCGAAGCGATGGTCGCTGACAAGCCCGCCAAAGAAGGTGCGGCACCCGGTGGCGGCATGCCCGACATGGGCGGCATGGGCGGCATGATGTAAGCTGCTTAAGCTTTAGTACCTATAGCGGGGTCGCCTTTGGGCGGCCCCGTTTCCGTTGGAGCGCTCGCTATGTGGCCGATAGAGTTTTCACTGAAAATGAAGCGCAGACTTTGCATCCGAACGTGAGTGTGCAATCCCAACCTGATCCGCTAGATGTTTGATATGCGACTGTTTCTTTTAACCGCTCTGACCATGTGTGCCTTTGCGGCGAATTCGATCCTGAATCGGCTGGCCATCGATGGCGGTGCCAGTGATCCTGCGGGATTTGCGATCATTCGGGTGTTGTCAGGTGCGTTGGTTTTGGTTGCGCTGGTTTTTTTGCGGGGTGACGCGATCCCTGTGTTCAGTCGTCGACGCGTCGTTGGCGCGGGATCCTTGTCACTCTACATGGTGGGGTTTTCGGCTGCGTATCTAACACTCGATGCAGGGCTTGGCGCGTTGATCCTGTTTGGCGTCGTGCAGATTACTATGTTTGCGATTGGAGCGGTGTCGGGTTCCGCGCCCACGTGGCGACAGGTTTCAGGTGCCGGTATCGCGCTGGGGGGCTTGGCGTTTGTTCTTTGGCCCACCGAGGCACTGCAGATTGATCCAAGAGGGGTCAGCCTGATGACGGCTGCCGGGATCGGATGGGCAATCTATTCTATCGTAGGACGATCTGAACCCGATGCTTTGTCGGGAACGGCTGCAAATTTCATAGTTGCATTGCCCGTTACAGGATTGTCCCTGTTGGCGTTTGGCATTGATTGGCAGATGTCTTTATTTGGCTATGCATTGGCTGCTCTATCCGGGGGTGTAACGTCCGGTTTGGGCTATGCGCTGTGGTACCGTGTCGTGCCGCAGCTTTCGCCAGCCATAGCCGCGATCGTGCAGCTCAGCGTGCCGGTCATTGCCATTGCAGCAGGGGTTTTCCTGCTGGCTGAGGTCGCAAGCCTGCGGTTGTTGCTGGGCGCTGGCTTTGTTCTGGGCGGCATTGCGTTGGCCGTGATGCGCCGAGGCCGTGGCTAGGGGTTCCCTCGGCTTAGGTTAGGTCTTATTTGGCGGGTATGAAGTTTCTTGCAGCCCTCTTTCTGTGCCTCGCGCCCGCAGTTACCCACGCAAAATGCGTTGTCCTGCTTCACGGTCTTGCGCGTACTGAAGCCTCGTTCACCGTCATGGAGCAGCTTTTTCATGCCCATGACTATACGGTTGTGCGGCCCGGTTACCCCTCGACCGACTTGCCAATACCGGAACTTGCCGACCAAACACTGCCCGATGCCTTTGCAGCCTGCGGCGATGACACGGTGAATGTCGTGGCCCATTCGATGGGCGGTATTTTGCTTCGATATTGGTTGCAGAATAACGATCCTGAGAATTTGGGGCGCGTCGTGATGCTTGGCCCCCCAAATCAGGGCAGCCAGCTGGTGGACGAGCTTGGGGCCTGGGAAGTATTCGGCCTACTGAACGGCCCAGCCGGGTTGGCATTGGGTACGGGCCCCGAAGGTATTCCGCGCCGCTTACCGCCTGTGGATTTTGATCTTGGAGTAATCGCGGGCGAAAACTCGTTGAACCCGTTATTCTCGTCTCTGATCGATGGGCCGGACGATGGAAAGGTATCGATTGAGAGCACCAAGGTTGACGGTATGTCGGATCACATCGTCCTGCCGGTGACGCATACGTTTATGATGAACAACCCACGTGTCATGGCGCAGACCCTGCATTTCATCGAGTTTGGGCAATTCGACCCCCAGATAACCTGGCTGGACGGGGTGACGGATATCATCGATCAGATCTGCTTGGGGGAAGACTGCTCGGAACCCGACTCGGAGCCTACGCGATGATCCCTTTGGAACTCACCATGACCGGGGCACAGGTGTTGCTGCCGGGCCAGGGGCTTTCGCGTACCGAGCTGTCCATCGCGGATGGTGTCGTGCAGTCCGACGGGGCAGGGCGGCAGGTCGATCTGTCAGGTTACCTCATACTGCCGGGCATCATTGATTTGCATGGTGACGGGTTTGAACGCCATATCGCACCTCGTCGCGGCGCCATGAAACAGATGGCAGAGGGTATCCTGTCGGTCGAGGCTGAACTGGCCGCGAATGGCATTACTACAGCCGTTCTGGCACAGTTCCACAGCTGGGAGGGCGGCGTACGTGGCCCCGAATTTGCCGGACAGGTTTTTGAGGCCATCACCTCGGTCCGGGATGATGTGGTGACAGATCTGATCCCGCAACTGCGCTTTGAAACCCATATGCTGGACGATTATGAGGGACTGCCAGAATTGATCGAACACTGGCAAGTGCCTTATGTGGTCTTGAACGATCATCTGCCACATGATCGGCTGGCCGAAGGGCGCAAGCCGCCGCGTTTGACAGGACAGGCACTGAAAGCAGGGCGCAACCCCGAAGCTCATTTCGAATTGCTGCTATCAATGCATGCACGCAGGGCCGAAGTGCCTGATGCGCTGGATACGCTGTGTACTGAACTCATCGAAAGGGGTGTCCGGCTGGGTAGCCATGATGATGCCACGTCTCAGGATCGTGCGGATTGGCGCGAACGAGGCGTTAATATTTCGGAGTTTCCGGAAACGCTCGAAGCAGCAGAGGCTGCAAAGGCAGGCAGAGATCACGTGATCCTGGGCTCACCCAACGTGGTGAGGGGCGGTTCACACAAGGGCAACGCCAGCGCTGTTGACCTGATCGCGATGGGTCTGTGTGATGCCCTGGCATCGGATTATCACTACCCCAGCCCACGTCGTGCCGCGCTGATGTTGGCGAAATCCGGGCTTCTGGATATGGCGGGTGCCTGGGCGCTGGTCTCATCCGGTCCGGCCGAGGTGCTGGGCCTTTCAGATCGCGGAACGCTGCTGCCGGGCAAACGCGCAGATCTGCTGATACTGGATGCGGCAACCCACCGTGTTGCGGCTACAGTGTCAGGCGGAAATGTGAGCTACATGTCCGGCAGCATCGCGACCCGCTTTTTGAACTAATCTATCCTTCATCTGGCCAAAATACCCCCCCGGAGGCATCGCGCGCAGACGCGATTAACCCTTACGCACGATCCGGTTAAAGTGACCCATCTTGCGGCCTGCCTTGACTTCGGCCTTGCCATAGAGATGTAGCGCAACATCCTGTTCACGCGCCAGTTCAGGTACCCGATCCATGTCAGAGCCGATCAGGTTCTCCATAACCACATCCGAATGCCGTTGTCCGTCACACAAGGGCCAACCAGCCACGGCACGAATATGCTGTTCGAATTGATCCACCGCGCAGCCGTTCTGCGTCCAGTGACCCGAGTTGTGAACGCGGGGTGCGACTTCATTCACGATCAAGCCCTGCGCTGTCACGAACAGCTCAACCCCCATCACGCCAACATAGTCCAACGCATTTAGGATATTGGCTGCCAGCAGAACCGCATCCATCCGTTGCGCCGGAGACAGGCGCGCAGGAATGGTCGTCGTATGCAGGATACCGTCGCGGTGCACATTCTCGCCCGGATCGAAACACGCGACCTGACCGTCAATACCACGCGCGGCGATGACCGAAACCTCATGGGTGAAATCCACGAACCCCTCCAGAATGGAAGGTGCGCCTGCCATATCTGCCAATGCAGCCTCGGCATCTTCCGGTGTGTTCAGACGGGCCTGGCCCTTTCCGTCATAGCCAAAGCGTCGGGTCTTCAGGATCGCAGGGGTGCCGATCGCGTCAAGCGCATCGCGCAGGCCGTCTAGGTTGGTGACGTCAGCAAACGGTGCAGTTTTAAGGCCCAGCTCCTGCAGGAATGCCTTTTCGGTGAGCCTGTCCTGACTGACCCGCAGCGCTTCGCGGCCGGGACGGATGGGGCGGTGTTCTTCGAGCAAATCCAGCGCCTGTGTGGGGATGTTCTCGAACTCATAAGTGATCACATCCACCGAATCTGCGAAAGCCTTCAGCGCTTCGGCATCATCATATGCCGCAGTAGTGACACGATCAGCCACTTGGCCCGCGGGCGGGTTGGCGCCCGGCTCGAAGATGTGGGTTTTGAACCCCAACCGCGCTGCTGCGACGGACAACATCCGGCCCAGCTGACCACCGCCCAATATTCCGATGGTCGCACCGGGGTTGAGCATATCTGCCATCGTCACGTCTCCAATCGTTTGCCAATCGCAGTCAGAGCAGCGCGCAACGCATCATGCGCGCCCTCGGACTGTAGGGTATCTGTCATCTGAAGGCTCAGCGTGCCGTCGGTCGCAAGCGCGTCGCGCTCTGCAGCCAGCTGACCTGCTTGCCCTTTGTGCATCGTTGCCAAAAAGCCGGACATGAGCTGCGTGATGTAAAACTCTGCCTTATCCTTATCCCCGGTCTGGTCGGCCAGCCATTCGGCACCGGTTGCCATCAGGTCCAGAAAACCGGGCACCATGGCACAAATGGCAAAATGGGCGTTCAAGGCCGCTTCGTCGGCAACCTTCACCACGGGGTTTTCGGGTTCAAACAGCTCTGTCAGAAGGCGGTCGTTGCCGTAGGCGGCAAGCGGGCAGCCTCCGGTTTGCAAGAAACCCAGAGGAATGGTCTGCACGAAATCCGATACAGGCGCACAAAGCGTCAAAAGCTGGCTCTGTGGCACTGCCGCCATCACGGAAACGATCTGTTGATCCGCTCGAAACGTCAGAGGCGTCAGAATATCAGCGGCAACCTGGGGGCGCAGGCAGAGGAACACGATGTCAGAGACGTCGATCACGTCTTGCGGGGGGGCAACACTGATCCCAAGTTCGGCCTGCAAGGCCGAAGACACCTGCGCATTGCGTTCGGTGACATAGATGTCACGACCCTTCGAGGCCAACAGCCGCACTATTGGGGCTGCGATATGACCCGTCCCGATGAGGCCAATACGCTTCATCCCTGCGGCACTTGGGGGATTGAGGCGGACAGGGCTTCACGCCAGGCATCCAACCGCTCGGCCAGTGTCGGGTCTTGAAGCGCAAGAATGCCTGCCGCCATTAACCCCGCATTAGCGCCGCCAGCTGATCCAATCGCCATCGTTGCAACTGGAAACCCTTTGGGCATTTGCACGATGGAATACAGCGAATCCACGCCCGACAACGCCCGGGTCTGTACCGGGACACCAATCACCGGCACGCGGGTTTTCGACGCCATCATTCCGGGCAAATGCGCCGCACCGCCCGCACCCGCGACAATGACCTGCAAGCCGCGTGAAACAGCGGTTTTGCCGTAGTCCCAAAGGCGATCAGGCGTGCGGTGGGCCGAGACGATACGCGCCTCATACGCGATGCCCAGCTCATCCAGAATATCGGCGGCCTCTTTCATGGTGGACCAGTCCGACTGGCTGCCCATGATGATCCCTACTTTCACATCGCTCATTGCCTTTGCGCCCCTGCCTTCGGAAAGAGCGCGCACTATAGCCAAATCCGCTTATGTGGCAATGCGTTCCGCACGCCTCAGGCGATGATATCGGGGGTCAGACGGTCTTCGATCAAGCGCATGATGTCCTTAAGGCGCAATTTCTGCTTTTTCAGCCGCTTGATCGTCAGTTGGTCCGAGGTTCCCTTGGCCTGCAAAGCTTCGATCGCTTCGTCCAGATCACGGTGCTGGCGGCGAAAGACCTCCAATTCCACCCGCAGGACTTCATCGGTTTTCATCGAAAGATCGGTAGGCGCGTTCATGGACGACTCAGTGTTACAAGTGGTGCTTTCGACACAAGATAGTGTGTCAGGGTTTATCCGGCCAGACCTTGTGGACATCCCTGTATCTTCCCATATTCTATAACACGCGGTTGCCAGAATGGGGCCGCTCAATACGTCGCTTTGACAATGAAGGACGATGATACGTGTCGAAACTTACCTTAGGCTCATACCCGCATCTTTTGGGGTTCGAGCAGTTGGAACGCCTTCTGGAACGGTCTGCAAAGGCCGGAAATGAAGGATACCCGCCCTATAATATCGAGCAGACCTCGGATTTTTCCTATCGCATCACGCTGGCCGTGGCCGGGTTTGCGGAAGAGGACCTGTCGATCACCATCGAGGATCGCCAGCTGGTGATCCGGGGCCGTCAACGCGATGACAGCGAAGGGCGCATCTTCCTGCACCGCGGCATCGCGGCCCGCCAGTTTCAGCGCATGTTCGTGCTGGCTGATGGCGTCGAGGTGGGTGAGGCGATTATGGAGAACGGTCTGCTGCATGTGGATCTGACCCGCGCCGTGCCCGAAACCGTGGTTCAAACAATCAACATCAAGAAGGGGTAAGAGCAATGAATACACCGATCGACATTAACACCGAAGGCAATCGGATCGTTTATGTAAAAGCAGTGGATGTGGCTGACCTGCCGCAGAATCTGCGCGAACAGGCAGGCGATCTGGATCAGCTTTACGCGGTGCACGATTCCGATGGTCAACAACTGGCGCTGGTGGCGGACCGCAAGTTGGCCTTTGTACTGGCTCGCGAACATGACCTGTCACCGGTAGCGGTACACTGAAACGGCCACACACTCTACTGAATTGACGTGACATTTGCCGCGGCTGCGATGATCTTGCAGCAGAACGCAAAGCAGGAGTGGGCAGCATGCGCTGGTATGATTTCGACTGGGTGGACGCCTTCAGCGATCGCGCCTTTGGTGGCAATGGCTGCGCAGTAGTACATGGCGGGGCAGGGCTTTCGGATGAGGTCTGCATGGCTTATGTGCGCGAGACTTCTTTGGTTGAATGCACCTTTACCGGTCCTTCCTCGGTGGCCGACGTTCGGGTCCGCTATTTCCTTGCCAGCCGCGAGATTCCCTTTGCAGGGCACCCAACCATCGCCACAGTCGCCGCGATGCAATCACGCGGATTGTTTCAAGGGGAAGCATTGACGCTCGAAACCGGGGCAGGGATTGTCTCAATCACGCTGCAAGGCGATGAGATTGAAATGACGCAAGTAGCCCCGCAGTTTGGCGCGCCTGTGCCCGCCACGTTGGTGGCCGCCGCCGTAGGATTGCCGGAAGACGCGATCATTTCTCCGCCCCAGATGGTTTCGACGGGCCTGCCTTTCTGCATCACCGTCCTTCTGGATCATGAGGCCCTGCGTGCCGCGAAACTTGCCGAAGGTCCTCTGCGCGAAGTGGCTGCAAAGGCGGGGTTTTCCGGCTCCGACATGGCAGAGCCGTTTCTGGTGACTCTCAACGGCGCTACCGATGCAGGCGACACATTCTCGCGCTTGTTGCTGGCACCGCCCAGCCCGCCCGAAGACCCTTTCACCGGCTCGGCGACCGGTGCGATGGCGGCGTATCTTTGGAAGCACGGATTGATGAACAAGGACACTTTCATCGCCGAGCAGGGGCACGATATGGGCCGCCCCGGACAAGCGCGAGTGACGCGCGTGGGCCCTGCCGAGGCCATGACCGGGATCAAAGTCGCAGGGCGCGGTCACGTCCTGATGCGCGGGCAGGTAAATCTGCCGGATGACGCCGCCTAGCGCGATAGGTTTCAATTGTGACCAAGGGGTCATCCACGCAATCAGTGTAGTCGACCTCGACACCTGATCAATTGCGTGTTTCTTACACGAAGCGTCCAGATAAGAGCCTGGTATCTGCAACTATCTGCAACGTTCACGGGCCGTTTCTGAGCCTCGAAACTGAAATAGCCTCCGATATTCGGAGGCTATTTCATAATTTAGCAAGGCGCTTAACCGGCTGCTATCAAACCCATGCTTTCCAGTTTCAACAGAACCTGATGAGCGCAGTTGTCGACCTCGACGTTTTCGGTCTCTACGCGCAACTCGGGATCTTCAGGCGCGTCATAGGGGTCAGAAATCCCGGTGAACTCCTTGATCTTGCCCTCGCGCGCCAGCTTGTACAGGCCCTTGCGGTCACGGCGCTCACATTCCTCGATGCTGGTTGCAACATGCACTTCGCAGAAGGCACCAAACTGTTCGATCTCTTCGCGCACTGCCCTCCGGGTGGTGGCATAGGGTGCAATCGGCGCGCAGATCGCAATGCCGCCGTTCTTGGTGATCTCGCTGGCCACATAGCCAATGCGGCGGATGTTCAAGTCGCGATGTTCTTTCGAGAAACCCAGCTCGGATGACAGGTTCTTACGCACGATATCACCATCCAGCAAGGTGACAGGACGATCTCCGGTTTCCATCAGTTTGACCATCAGGGCGTTGGCAATGGTGGACTTGCCGGACCCTGAAAAGCCAGTGAAGAAAACCGTGAACCCTTGTTGCGACCGCGGAGGGAAACGATTGCGAAGCTCCTGCACAACTTCGGGGAATGAGAACCATTCCGGAATCTCCAGCCCTTCGCGCAAACGACGGCGCAATTCGGTACCCGAGATGTTCAGGATCGTTACGTTGTCCTTATCCAGAATCTCGTCATTTGGCTCGTACTGGGCACGCTCCTGCACGTAGACCATATGTTTGAAGTCGACCATCTCGACGCCAATCTCGTCCTGATATTTTCGGAAAAGATCCTGAGCGTCATAAGGTCCATAAAAATCTTCGCCGGCCGAATTTTTGCCCGGCCCCGCGTGATCACGACCTACGATGAAATGGGTGCAGCCATGGTTTGCACGGATAAGCCCGTGCCAGACCGCCTCGCGCGGGCCAGCCATGCGCATCGCGAGGTTCAGGAGCGACATTGAGGTGGTCGATGCCGGGTATTTATCAAGCACGGCCTCATAGCAGCGCACGCGCGTGAAATGATCCACGTCGCCGGGTTTGGTCAGGCCCACGACCGGATGGATCAGCAGGTTGGCCTGCGCCTCCTTGGCAGCACGGAAAGTCAGTTCCTGATGTGCGCGGTGCAGCGGATTGCGGGTCTGGAACGCCACAATCCGTCGCCAACCCAGCTTGCGGAAATACGCACGCAACTCGTTCGGCGTGTCACGGCGCGCTTTGAAATCATAGTGCACAGGCTGCTGGATACCGACCACCGGCCCCCCCAGATAGACTTTGCCTGCCACGTTGTGCAGGTAATTCACGGCCGGATGCGCATCATCGTCAGCGCCGAACACCTTCTCGGCCTCACGCGCCTTGTCAGGCGTCCAGCGGTCGGTCACCGTCATTGTTCCCAGAATGACACCTTCCTGATCGCGCAGAGCAATGTCCTGACCCAGTTCGATCTTCTCGGCGAAGTCTTCATCGACATCCAGAGTGATCGGCATCGGCCACAGCGTTCCGTCGGCCAGGCGCATATTCTCGACCACGTTGTCGTAGTCAGCCTCGCTCAGGAAACCTTTGAGCGGGTTGAAGCCGCCATTCATCAGCAGATCCAGGTCACAGATCTGCCGTGGGCTCAGGTCCCAACTGGTCAGGTCCGCGGCTTCGACCTTCAGCTTCTGTGCGGATTCATAAGAAACAAAGAGTTCGGGGATCGGGGCCAGATTGCTTAGCATCGTCATTTGAATTCTCTTATCGCAGTGTGGTTTGCTTATTTGAGTCAGAGGTGTTTTCCGGGCATGTGCCCCGAGCTGCGGGTGAAGTCCATAGACAGGAAAGAACAAAGGACGATATGCATGGTTTTTTCCTGAGATGGAAAGAAATTCCGAATTTTATTGCTGAGTGCTGAGAAAATCCCACGAAATTCCGGCATAATGGGCTTTGTCAGGCAATCTGTTCCCATGGGCTGGCATGTGCCTCAAGGTCCGAAGCCTGCTCGACCGGCAAGGCAGAGACCGGACCGGATACACCGCGCAAGCTGAACGCGCGCAATTCATCAGGATTACAGTGCAATCCCGCCGCCTCCAGCAGGGTTTCCGAGACCAAAAGTTCGACGCCTAACGCCTTGGTCTCTGCCTCCAGTCGGCTGGCAACATTTACCGCGTCTCCGATGATGGTGCGGGGAGCGTGTTTTGCGGCACCGATCTCACCCAGAACGAGATCGCCGAGATGCAGTCCCATTCCTATGCGCACGGGTGAACTGCCCTCTGCTGCAAGCTGCTGATTGAATCGCTCCAATGCACGGCCAATATCGGCTGCTGCACGAAGCCCTGCGCGGGCCGAACCAGTTGTGTCAGCCGTTTCGAACATCGCCAACAGACCATCGCCCATATATTTGTCGACTGTCCCGCCCTGCGCAGTGATTGCGGGCACAATCGCGTCAAAAAAACGGTTCAAAAGGAACACGATATCATAAGGGAGTTGCCCGGTCGTGCGGGCGGTAAATCCACGCATGTCCAGAAATAGAACCGCCAATTGCCTTTCCTGACCCTGACTGGCATGGGCCCGATCGCGTGCGCCGTCAGGCCTGAACACACGAAACACGGTCACGGGGTCGGTTGGTCGTATCTGGCAGGCCAGACGTGTACCCTCGGGCGCGCCGACGGCATTCAGGCTACGGGCCTCGATCTCGGTGGGTGGATGCAGATGACCGACCCCATGTTCAACGACAACACGACAGGTTGTGCAGCGTCCCTTGCCGCCACATAAGGCCGTGTGTGGAATACCGTTGGCGTGCGACATCTCAAGCAATGTCATGCCTTTTTCGGAGACGATTTCAGGACCGTTCACATAGCGGACCCGGACCGAATGCCTCCGCCGCCATAGTTTACGAGCAACGTAGATCAGCCCGGTTAAAGCAAGCGCGCCCCAAAAGACCATCAAGGTGTTGTCCTTGACGGAAAACAGCGACTGGAACGTCTCGGCAGAAGGCCAGTTGTAATGTTCAATATATTGTTCACGCAGGTCTGGGTCGGCAAAATCCAACCAGATGCGGCGCCCCTCGGTCAAAAGCCCTGCCAGCGCAAAACTGGGTACAAATACGGCGAGCCCGATCAGATACGGCACCATGTTTCGCCACCAGCTCGTCAACCGCAGCCACATATGCAATCCGATGCAGCCGTGCGCCCACACCAGAAGCAACAGCAGGCTTTGCAACCAGATCGCACTGTTGGGCCACATCAGGATGATGATGTAACCCATCTCGTCGTTCACGCCGAATATTTCGTGCGCATATCGGGTCTGGACCAGATGTGAAATCAGTTGCAGTGGAATCAAAAGGCCCAGAACCACTTGCAGTGCAACGCTGAAAGGCATTCTTAATGTGCGCCGTTGCGCGATCGAGACCAGTGCGAGCCCCGCGTGAACCAGCAGCGCTGCGTATAACAGAACGCTGCCAATCCCGTGGCGGCTAACAGTTTTGCGCCCATCCTGCATCCCGTGCAGCATGTCGGTATGAAACAGTCCCAAACCGATATTGATGAAATGAAAGAACGCAAAGACAAACAGCACCAGACCGCTTGCGATTCTCAGGCGGCTTATCCATCCGCCGCGCCAAAGAGCGTTTTCCAAAAGCTCACCTGTTCTTCGCGTTTGTTAGTTCGATCCTGATACGGCGCAGTGCCTCGGTCAAGACGAGCCATAGCACCTTTCTGGGAACCAGTCCTCTGCCGCACTTGCTGGTTTTATCAGCTGGGGACCAACACTGAACAACACAAGATGGCTGAGTTCGGGCCGCGAACGCGAGCTGTATAGCAGCCCATCTGCTCCTGTGGCACGAGCATCATCCGAATATCTCCAAGTCGGAGAAAGGGCGCCGGTTTCCCGTAACTGCTGCCAGACGATAGAGGCGGAAGCCTGTCCGCGGATATCAAGCAACCGGGCCTTTGAGATTTGAAACCGTTGTATCACTCTCGGCAGATCGTTTTTGGATACATAGCGCTTGATGGCGATACCGGCGCCTTCCACACTAAACGAGGCATAAAGCGCAAACTGCCCGGAATGATGAAACCGACCTTCGGGCGCGCGGGCAGGTGCCAGCGGGTTGTCTGACTGAGAGTGGAACAGAATTCTCCAGACAGGGCCGGAGAATTCCGTGATCATCCTAGTCGTTCTCCGCCAGGAATCGTTCTGCATCCAGCGCGGCCATACAGCCCATTCCAGCGCTGGTGACAGCCTGGCGATACACATGATCGGTCAGATCACCTGCCGCAAACACGCCCGGAACCGAGGTCTCGGTGGTTCCGGGTTTGGTGATGACATAGCCCCCCATATGGGTTTCCAGCGTGTCCTTGACCAACTCATTTGCAGGCGCATGACCGATGGCGACAAAAACACCTTTACAAGGAACTTCTGTGACCTCGCCGGTTTTGACATTCTTGACGCGCACGCCCTCGACACCCAGCGGGGCATCGGTGCCGACCACCTCTTCCAACTGATGGAACCAGAGCGGTTCGATCTTGTCATTTTTCATCAGGCGGTCCTGCAGAATCTTCTCAGCCCGCAATTCATCGCGGCGGTGGATCAAAGTGACCTTGCTGGCGAAATTGGTCAGGAACAGCGCCTCTTCCACGGCGGTATTGCCGCCACCAATCACGACGATTTCCTGCCCGCGATAGAAGAAACCATCACAGGTAGCACAGGCCGAGACACCGAAGCCTTTGAACTTCTCTTCAGATGGCAGGCCCAGCCATTTGGCGCGCGCGCCTGTGGCCAGAATCACGGCGTCAGCGGTGTAGATCGTTCCACTATCGCCTTTGGCGGTGAAGGGGCGCTGGCTCAGGTCTAAATTGCTGATGATGTCGCCAATAACTTCGCATCCCATGGCCTTGGCGTGGTCTTGCATGCGCACCATCAGATCGGGGCCTTGTACCTCGGTGTCGCCCGGCCAGTTCTCAACCTCGGTGGTGGTGGTCAGCTGCCCTCCGGGCTCGATCCCCTGAACCAGAATCGGCTCCAACATGGCGCGGCTGGCATATACGCCCGCCGTATATCCGGCGGGTCCCGACCCGATGATCAAAACCTTGGTGTGTCGTGTTTCAGCCATGGTACCCCCACTCGATCGGCCTTGACGGACATGTTGTCCGGTTCGGATCGATATAGCGTCCAAGGGTCAGGGCTTAAAGCCCCTTCATGTTGCAAGTCTGTGATGCACCCAAAGGTTGACTAGACGGGCAATTCTATATCTGAGGTAACGAAAATTGCTCAGCTGTGAAATATTATTGCGCCCTTCGGGGCTGCTGATATAACAACTGAAAAAGTCAGGAGCACTCGATGGTCACGACCCGGTTGGATGAAATCGACCGCAAGATACTTGCGGAGCTACAAGCCGATGGTCGAATGACCAATGTTGAGCTTGCCAAACGCGTCGGAATATCGGCCCCACCTTGTTTGCGACGGGTGCGAACGCTCGAGGAATCGGGCTATATCCATGGCTATCATGCAGAGGTGAACGCCCGCGAACTGGGGTTCGAGGTACAGGTCTTTGCCATGGTCGGATTGGAAAGCCAGGCCGAATCCGAACTCAGCGCATTTGAAGATCGGTGCCGGGAATGGCCATTGGTTCGCGAATGCCACATGTTGAACGGTGAGGTAGATTTCATCCTGAAATGCGTCGCACCGGATCTCAGCGGTTTTCAGCAGTTTCTGACAGGCGAGTTGCTGACCACGCCGAACGTGGCCAGTGTAAAAACTTCGCTTGTTATCCGAGGCGCAAAAGACGAGCCAGGCGTACCATTTGACGTACTGGAAGACCGGATGAACCGGACGGCCTGATCCGGACACCAGACTGGTCCACTGCGCAAGGTGACAGTATGGCTGCCACACCCAGGGATAGAGCCCAAATTAGTAGTATCTGCATGTTGCCCCCGCACTTGCAGTAATCGTTAACAAAAAATCACGCTGTCAAAGCGTCAATTTCACCATCTCCGGCCCGTGGCAAGAGCAACGGTCCAAAATCATTCAGCGATTCGATATGTGAGAATAGATTCAAATAGATCGAACGCAAAGAGTGGCTGATCATACGCACAGCATTAACACCCGGGTGATACGTCTCGAATTGCAGACCATCGACGCGGATCACCGAATGACGCGCGACGCAAATGTGGAACAGTTCGACCGGTGTTGGCGGCAGCGTTTCAATCACGCTCATGCCGTCCTGAAACTCGTGAACAGGGGTCAGCATCGGTTGGCCCGCACGCAGATGACGCATATGCGCCGGCGTAGCGAGCAATCGCGCTGCAGGGCCAGCGATGACCCCTGACATCGGCTTTTGCATTCCGAACGTGTCGGCCATGATCCGGGTCAGCGGGCGGGTACGTCCACGCGAATCCTCACGCCCGGGGATCAGGGTCACAGAGCCCTTCCATAAGACCGTCTCGGATGATCCGTCCTGAGTGAGAACGTCATCTCCCGGCAGCAGGTCTTCGATGGCCATCGGGCCTTGCGATGTCTCGACCAGCGAACCACGCGTGAAGGCGCAGAACGCATCTTCGAACATCGGCAGCGCCGGAGCGATATGACGTGTCTGTGAAACATCCCCATTTTTCAACAGACTAGAGACTTCATATCGTCGAAGCTGCGCTTTTGGTGTTGTTGCCGGGCGAGGCGTTTCACGCAACAGCGCTGACGTCTCGGCCGCATTTCTGGCCGCGCGGGCCAGAGAATTTGGAATAGGCATAATATTCCGTCCCCTCTAAATTCCGTCCGGGCGTCTTGAACCCCCGTGCAATATCGCCAGACGGCTATGTTCTTTGTCTTTAATCAAAGGGATAAACACAGGCTGATCGCCGCAATAGCGTTGCGCCGCACAAAGAAAACACCAGTGTTTTGGTCAAGTTCATGACCCCCCAGACAAACTCGTAAACCGCAGGCTTCAATTGCCTGCACACACACGCTCCGAAACATGGTCGCAATCTTGTTCGCGACCGCACATACCGAACCGGAGCTTCCTCCGGCATGTGCTTTGCCCGTTGAGACCGGCAGCTAGTCTCGTGGGGTTGCTGTGTCAGCGTCTTGCCGCCAATCGGCGTGCAACTCTGACAGAGTGACTTGAAACCCGTTTCCAGGGCATTTCTGGTTCCTGATCTCTGACAGCCGCGAAAACGGCATTGAGAAAGCGCGATTTCATCTTCATGTTCATTATCCTGCTTCGATGGGGCGAATGGCCCGGTTCCCGTCTGTGAACCAAATGTGACGCTGCTTTGCGGCGCCTATATGGCTGATCCGGGATGAATTAAGGACAATATGAAGGTTTCAGTTACCTCTTGGCTGACGACACCGACACTCAGCTGCCCCTCGTTGGGGTAACCGTCTGAGCACTGGTGAAAATTTGAGACGATTCTGATTTAGATAAACACAATAAATGTGGCAGAATCTGGGCAATGCTGCCTTAATTCAGGCCAGATCTACAGTCTGATCGCAGAAATCAATCTGCCGTAATCGACCTCGTTGGCGTGGGTCGAGCGCCGGTAGGAATAAAACCTGCCGGGGTCGGAATACGTGCAGTATTTAATCCATTCAGCCGCGCCAATTCCGGCCTGACGCAAGCGATGCAGGCCAAACGCTGGTAGGTCAAAATGCAGGCGATCCCCTTCGCCATTTGCAAAGAAACGCGTGTTATTGGGCGAGTCAGCAACGAAGCTGTCCAGAAATTCGGGACCCACTTCATATGCGCGTTGCGAGATGGTCGGACCAATTGCCGCAGCGATGTTTTCTCTTGCAGCCCCCAGTGCTTCCATTGCGTCCAAAGTCGCTTCCAATACACCGTCCAGCGCACCGCGCCAACCGGCGTGGGCCGCACCGATCACTTTTGCGTCAGGATCGGCCAGCAGAACAGGCTGACAATCCGCAGTCAGTATCGTCAGGGCGAGGCCGGGCGTTGACGTGACAACTGCGTCAGCCTTGGGTTTATCACCCTTAATAGGTCCATCTACGGTGATAACAGTCGGAGAATGCACCTGATGCACGCCAATCATGGTTTCGGGCGTAACCTCCATCGCGTTGGCGACACGTCGACGGTTAAGGGCCACCACTTCAGCCAAATCTGTTGACCCGGTTCCACAATTGAGCCCCTCGTAGATACCCGAAGATGCGCCGCCGCGACGGCTGAAGAATCCGTGTCGAACCGGGGTCAACAGGTCAGAGGTGAGGATTTCCAAGGTCATGGTTCCAGTCCCGGTGGCGATGCGGCGTTTTGAGGATATAGGCCCAGTACTTTGAACAAGTTTCCCATTTCGTCGGGGTGCGTCAACCGTCGATGTGCCGCAATCAGTTCCTCAAGCTGCGTCCCGCCGAGCGAAGCCGTGAGCGATTGCGCGCGTGCCGTGATCCCGAGCCGTTCAAGGAACACGCCCTGTGGTGTCAACTTGGTGTGCGCGCAGCCCGAGGCGCGGGTAGCGATTGCCAGAGCCTCAAAATCGACATGTGCCGTCAGGTCCGCCTGACCCGGTTGATCAAGCGGATCGGTGGTCTCGTGCGCTTGTAAGGCCTGCAGGGTATCCCCGAGTGATCGCCAGTCACCGTAATCGATGATCAAAGCTGCCCCGCCGTTGCGTGCAATCTGTCCGGCTGCGGCACTGAGAATAGGAACGGCAGTCGCGCAAAGCTCTACAAGATCGCCATCCTGCGTGTCCTCCAGACGCTCGCTCAGGGCAGTTTGTGCCGCTTGTGGACCAAGACCAAACGCAAGTGAAGTGCCATCGGCTCCAACCAATCTTTCTCGCCAGCTTTCACCATCGCGCAGGAATTGCCGAATGGGGAGGGCATCGAAGAACTCGTTGGCCACCAAAAAAAGCGGGAGGTCTGCCAGATCAGCCATGACCTCGATCCACTGAGGTTTATACCCCTGCAGAGTTTTCAACTGTATGTCGCGCAGAACAGGAGAAGCTTCGAGAAGCGCGATCTCTGCCGCTTCGTGAAAGCCAGGGACGCTCTTTGTTGCCCGCAGGATGTCCGCCATCAATGTGCCGCGGCCCGGGCCAAGCTCGGCCAGAATGAACCGCTTGGGCTTTCCTTGTTCGAGCCAGGTTTGTGCCAGACACAGGCCGATGAGCTCTCCGAACATCTGGCTGATCTCTGGGGCGGTGATGAAGTCGCCCTGAACACCCAGCGGATCGCGGGTGGCGTAATACCCATGCACTGGATGCATCAGGCAATCGGTCATGTAATCGGCGATGGTCATGGGACCATCGTTTTGAATCCGGAGCAGCAGATGATCTTTCAGGTTCATGACCTGCGTCGTGCCCGCAACGCGAACCAAAGACCAAGCCCGATCATCGGCAGCGACAAGAGCTGTCCCATGGTCAGCCCATATCCTCCGATCTGCCACGCAAGACCCAGTGGGTTCCCGGGTGAGACAAACTGCGCGTCGGGTTGGCGGAAGAATTCTACAAAGAATCGCGATGCGCCATAACCTGCCAAAAAGACACCCATGATCAGCCCGGGTTTATGAAATGTCCCGCGCCGAAATGCCAGCCAAACCAGTACCGCGCCGAGGGCCAGACCCTCAAGCCCCGCTTCATACAGTTGCGACGGGTGGCGGGCGCACATTCCAGCGACAATGCCAGGGCAATCCTGTGCGGCAGCACCGGGAAATATCACCGCCCAGGGCACTTCGCTGGGCCGCCCCCAAAGCTCGGCATTGGTGAAATTGGCCAACCGACCCAGCAACAACCCCGGCGGCACAGTGCAGGCGACCAAATCAGCCAGCGACAGGATCGGAATACTGTGACGCCTGCCAAACACGTAGGTGGCTATGATTACGCCCAGCAAGCCGCCATGAAACGCCATGCCACCCTGCCAGACCATCAGTATTTCCAGCGGATGTGACAGGTAGTATGCAGGCTGATAGAACAGAACAAACCCCAGGCGCCCGCCCAGAATGACCCCCAGAATGATCCAGGTAACCAAATCCTCAAGCTGGTCGGGACGCATCGGTGGCGTTTCATCCGCCCAAAGCGCAGGGCGTCGAAGTGCCGTCAACGCCATACGCCATGCGATCAGGATACCGACGATATAGGCCAGCGCATACCAGCGCAGCGCAAACTCCATCCCGAACAGTGAGATCGAGAATATTTCGGGCGACAGATCGGGGAAATTTAAAACAGCCTGCATGTGCGTCTCATTGCCCGGGGTTTGCGGGGCAAGTCAACCTTGAGCCCGGGCCATTCTTTACCCATATAGAGAGCAATCGTGTAATCGGAGAAAGCCCATGCAAACCCGCAACAAGATTTTGGACGATATGTCTCAACTCATGACCAACGCCATGGGTGTCGCGCAAGGGGCGCGGGAAGAGGCCGAGAATGCGATGAAATCCATGATGGACCGCTGGTTGGCAGATCGCGACTTTGTCACCCGGGAAGAGTTCGACGCGGTGCGTGCCATGGCGCAGAAGGCGCGTGAAGAAAATGCTGCGCTCGAGCAACGCATTGCCGCACTTGAGGCGAAGCAAGGCAAGTAACGTCCGTGAAATTCCTGAGTATTGGGCAAAATGCATCCGCCGCGCAATCCGAGCTTGGGTTGTGCGGTGTTGGGTATTGTGCCGCTCTGTAGGACATAATCAAGACAAAGCTGCGTGAGAAGCCAATATTTTGATCGCCGTTGCCAACTGTCCACAACTTATTGCTGTTATCCCCAATAAATAGGGTTGCCAGAACCTGCCGCCCGTCGCACCATATTTAGTACAGGCAGACTGGGGAAGCCCGGCTTGTAGAGCAGGCAACTAGCGCTGGGGCGCTGTCAGCCCCAAAATGCTAGAGATTAGTGAGGTGGCATTATGGCCCTTTCCGAACAGTTTCTCGAAGAAGACCTTCATCCGATCGATATAGTTGAACATCTTGCCGAACATCACGATTGGGATTTTGACCGGATCGGGGATGATCAGATTGCGATGGCTGTCGAAGGGCAGTGGCGCACATACTCGATCACATTGGCCTGGTCGAATTACGACGAAACGCTTCGTATGGTGTGTTCGTTCGAAATGGAACCGCCGTCCGAGCGGGAGCCAGAGCTTTATGAGCTGTTGAACAAGATGAATGATCAGTGTTGGGCCGGGGCGTTTACCTACTGGGCCAATCAGAAACTGATGGTTTATCGTTATGGCCTGGTTTTGACCGGGGGGCAGTCGGCCAGCCCGGAACAGATTGACACCATGATCACCGCCGCCGTGCTGAGCGCCGAGCGCTATTACCCCGCGATTCAGCTGGTCACATGGGGAAACCGCGACCCCGAAAATGCAATGCAAGTGGCCATTGCAGAGGCTTACGGCCGCGCGTAAAGCTTTGCCCCAAACCAAATTGGGAGGGGCAAACATGGATATCTCGCGCGTTGCGGAACAGGGGCTGGTGCTTCTGGGGTGCGGCAAGATGGGGTCAGCGATGCTTGCGGGCTGGTTGGAACATGGCCTGCCAGCAGCCTCGGTCTGGGTGATAGACCCTTACCCCTCGGACTGGCTGAAGGCGCAGGGTGTCAACATCAACACACCTCTTCCCGAGGCCCCGGCTGTGGTTCTGGTGGCCGTTAAACCCCAAATGATGGGCAAAGCCCTGCCTGCCATTCAAGCGCTGGGCGGCGGTGAAAGTCTGTTCATTTCGGTCGCGGCAGGCACGTCACTGGCCACTTTTGAAGATGTTCTGGGGGCAGACACGCCAATCATCCGGGCAATGCCAAATACGCCTGCTGCGGTTCGGCAAGGGATCACGGCGTTGATCGGGAATTCCGCGACCTCGGATGCAGATAACGTGCTGGCCGAAGATCTGCTCTCGGCGATTGGTCAGACGGTGCGGCTGGATGATGAGGCGCAGATTGATGCAGTGACCGGCGTCAGCGGTTCGGGTCCAGCTTATGTATTCCATCTGATCGAAACGCTGGCGCAAGCGGGCGAAGCGCACGGCTTGCCACCAGAACTGTCGATGAAGCTGGCCAAATCCACAGTTGCCGGGGCAGGGGCCTTGGCGATGGCCGCGGATGATCATCCTTCGCAATTGCGGGTTAACGTCACCTCTCCCAACGGAACCACTCAGGCTGCACTTGAGGTTTTGATGCACGAAGAAGAGGGTTTCCCGGCCTTGCTGCACAGGGCGGTCAAAGCCGCAACCGACCGATCCAAGGAGCTGTCTCGTGAGTGAGATTTCATTCGACGATTTTCTCAAAGTCGACATCCGTGTGGGCCGGGTGATCCGTGCCGAACCCTTTCCAGAAGCCCGCAAGCCCGCAATCAAGATGTGGATCGATTTTGGCGATGAGATCGGCGAACGTAAAACTTCGGCTCAGGTCACCGCACATTACGAACCCGCGACGCTGGTGGATAAACAGGTGATGGCGGTGGTTAATTTCCCGCCACGCCAGATCGGCAGATTCATGTCCGAGGTTCTGGTGCTCGGCCTGCCCGATGAAAACGGTGAGATCGTGTTGATCGGGCCGGATGGCGAGGTTCCAACCGGCGGGCGGATGCACTGATGAAGCTGCTGATTGCCCGCCCGATGACCGAAGCCGTTGAGACACGCGCCCGTGCAGAATTCGACGCGGTAGTCCGCGAGATAACGACGCCCATGACGCAAGAGGAGATGGTACAGGCGCTGACAGAGTTCGACGTCGTGGTCCCGACGCTCGGTGATCAGTTCTCTGCACAGATTTTGGCCCAAGTGCCTCAGCCGCGTTGCAAATTGCTGGCAAATTTCGGGGTTGGTTACAATCATATCGACGTGGCCGCCGCTCGTGCTGCAAGCATTGCGGTCACCAACACGCCGGGTGCGGTCACCGATGCCACTGCCGATATTGCGATGACGCTATTGTTGACCACCGCGCGTCGCGCGGGCGAGGGGGAGCGTCTGGTCAGGTCAGGTCTGTGGGAAGGATGGCACCCGACGCAGATGCTGGGTCATCATGTGACTGGCAAAAAGGTCGGCATCGTCGGAATGGGCCGCATTGGGCAGGCCATTGCCCGGCGTTGCCACTTCGGGTTTGGCATGAGCGTCGCTTATCAATCACGCAGCCCAAAGCAACTGGATTTTCCTGCTGAATATATTCCCGACCTAAGTGTAATGGCCTCGGCAGCAGACTTTGTTGTCATAGCCGTCCCTGGCGGCGCCGAGACACGGCACTTGATCAACGCTGAGGTAATGGAGGCGATGAAGCCCACGGGTATTCTGGTCAACATCGCGCGCGGAGAAGTGGTGGACGAGGTTGCCTTGATCTCAGCGCTGCAAGCAGGTCAGATCGCTGGCGCAGGACTTGATGTTTACGAATTCGAACCGACGGTCCCGCACGCGTTGCGAGAGATGGAGAATGTGACCCTGCTGCCTCATCTGGGGACAGCCACCGAAGAAGTGCGTACCGACATGGGCCATATGGCACTGGATAACGTCGCGGCATTCGTGGCTGGGCGACCCTTGCCAAACCCAGTCTAAGATCCTACAGCCTCGCGCCAGTGCTTACGGCAGAGCGAGACATAGGTTTCGTTCCCGCCAATCTGCACCTGCGCCCCTTCGGTAATGGCGTTTCCGCCCTCATCCTGACGAATCACCATTGTCGCCTTTCGCCCGCATTCGCAGATAGTGCGCACTTCGCGCATCTCGTCGGCCAATGCCAGTAGCGCCGCTGATCCGGGGAAAAGCTTACCCCGAAAATCGACGCGCAACCCATAGGTCAGTACGGGAACCCCTAAATCATCCACTGCGCGCGCAAGCTGCCAAACCTGATCCTCGGATAGAAACTGTGCCTCGTCTATGAACACACAGGCAATCTGGCCGTTGTTCAGGCGGTTTTCGATCATTGCGTACACATCGTCATCGCGCCTGAACATGTCTGCCGGTTCCGAAATTCCGATTCGCGATGCGATCCGCCCTTCACCGGCGCGCCCATCGATGGCGGCGGTCATCAGATATGTATCCATCCCGCGTTCGCGGTAGTTATGCGATGCCTGAAGCAACACGGTCGACTTGCCCGCGTTCATCGTCGAATAGTTAAAATAGAGCTTTGCCATGCGGTGGGTCTAATTCGCCTGACCGGTCTGGGCAAGCCGTCTGACGGGTGGGGAAAGTGACGCCGCTACAACGGCAGCCGAGGTTGAGCAGAGGCTCATGGGGATGGATAACCTCGTATCCGCTACAGCGGCGTCGTCGGCCTAGGTTTGGCCAATTTACATTGCAAAGCGAATATATTGCTTCGCATTCACTCATTACCGGCACGAACGGCCGCCACTCACTCACAAAATCCCTGCATATCTGAGGGATAGTCAATTAATGGCATTTCAATTAAGACTCGAATATGGGAAATTTCCCTACCCTTTCCCCCGGCACGGACAGGCGGGGGGCGGGAGTGCATATAACAAGGGTAGCAAAATGGCAGATATCGGGGCCTATCTGAAGAAGCATACCGAGGCATTGGTAAAGGATGTCGGGATCGAAGCAGCATGTGAGATCACCGGGAAATCCAAGGCCACGCTGGGCCGATATTACTCTGACAATGCCGAACACGCCGACCGTTTCATGCCAGTGGACGCGGTGGCGCAGCTGGAAAATGCTGCGGCCTATCCACATGTTACTTCAGCACTGGCGGATTTGCAGGGTATTACCTTGTCATATAACAACGGGCGAAATTCTGACAGCCCGCGTACCGGTGGCGTGAATTCGGACGTGATCGCGCTGAGCCAGCGATTTGCAATGCTGATGACAGAATATCAGTCCGCTATCGAAGACGGCATCATCACCGTTAACGAGGCAAAGCGTCTGTTGAAAGAGACCAGCATGCTGCAGCAAGTCCTGATCGAGATGAAACTGCATCTTGAAGAAGAAAGCGTAAGCTAACGTGTCAGCCCCTACGCTGCTAGGCCCCTGCATCGATTTGCGATGAAACCTTGTTGAAAAAAAAGGCGGCCTATGTGCCGCCTTTTGGATTTCGCGAGGGGTGCCCCCTCATTCAGCCTTCGTCATTATTGGCATTCTTCCCGCGCCCGGGGCTAGCCCCTTCGGGTCCATTACCCCCACCGTTGTTGCCTTTGGCACCACCACCCTTGCCGGATTTGTCGCCTCCGTGGCCGCCATTGCCACCACCCTTGCCGGGTTTGTCACCCCCGTGGCCGCCATTGCCCCCGCCTTTGCCGGGTTTGTCGCTTCCGTGGCCACCTTTGCCACCGCCTTTGCCAGGTTTATCGCCCCCATCACCGGGTTTACCGCCGCCATCGCCCGGGTTGTCGCCCCCGTCACCAGGTGCGTCACCACCGTTACCGGGTGTGCCCCCGCCGCCACCGGGGCTGGAACCTCCACCAGAATTCGAGTCAGAGTTTTCTTCATCCCCTGCGGTCGCTGACCGAGCAGCAGGATCGCTGTTGCGCCCCTCTCCGGAACTTGCGTTAGAAATTGACGCGGTCGGCAGGTCGATGAGCAAATCAGTTAATCCAGGACATTGCGCCGCGGTTTTTTGCAGGATCGAAGACAAATCCGAGCGTCTTTGCAGATGGGTGACAAACCCCTGCGTGACGTGTGAGCAGCCGCAAAGCGTTCCATAGTCGCCTTCATTCGCGGCACTCCGCGCTGTGTTGACTGTGCAGGTCTGGGGCTCGGCGACGGCTGCGCTGATTGAAATGACCCCAATGAACGGCGCGGCAACCAGTGCGGCCATTCCAACTCTGATAGTTTTTCCCATACCTGAAGGCTCCCATCGTTACACCACTCGGATGCCCCTGGCACCCGTTCTCGATGTGTTGATCGAAGATGAAGGAATGGTGGGATTTGTCTGAAAAGGCTTTCAGAAAGCAAACCGACCTAAGGCGATACCAGCCGATAGTGGGACGAGGGAGAAGGGAACTGAAGCGTGATGATTATCGGTGCCGTTTCAATATAACCGAACCAACCGAATATCCGGCACCGAATGAGCAGATCAAGCCCACGTCACCCTCTTCCAAATCGCCGGAATGCTTTGAAAAGGCAATGATCGATCCGGCCGAAGATGTGTTGGCGTAATCCTGCAGAATGTTGGGCTGCTCGCTCGCCTCGGGTTCACGACCCAGAACCTTCTTGCCAATGAAGTCGTTCATCGTCTTGTTTGCCTGATGGAGCCATAGGCGTTTCAGATCGCCGCTGTTAAAACCTTCAGCCGTCATGTGGTCGCTGATGTGCTTGCTGACCATCGGCAGCACTTCCTTAAACACCTTGCGGCCGTTCTGCATGAACTGCATGTCGCGACGATCGGCGACCCCATCCGGACGAGAGCGTCGAAGGAAGCCGTTATTGTTGCGGATATTGTTAGAAAACGCCGTGGCGCACCGGGTCGAGATAATTTCGAAATGCGGGCCTTTGGCGTCTTCGATCCGTTCGATCAGCGTCGCGGTGGCCACATCACCAAAGATGAAGTGACAATCCCGATCGCGCCATTCCAGATGGCCCGAGCATATCTCGGGGTTGACCACCAGCGCTGCCCGGACCGAACCGGATCGCACCATGTCTGCTGCGGCCTGAATGCCGAAAGTGGCGGAAGAACAAGCCACGTTCATGTCAAATCCGAACCCGTCGATCCCTAGTGCCTGCTGAATTTCGATGGCAATCGCCGGGTAGGCGCGTTCATGGTTGGAAGCCGCGCAGATCACCAGATCGACATCCTTCGCGCTGCGCCCGGCCTGTTCCAGTGCCTTGCGGCACGCATCCACAGCCATCTCGGTCATGATACCGGGCTCTTCATCAGTGCGCTGCCGCAGCGAGGGATGCATGATTTCGGGGTCCAATACGCCGGTCTTATCCATCACATACCGGTTCTCGATCCCTGACGCCTTGAGGATGAATTCTTCCGAGGAATGCTGCATCGGTTCGACCTGACCCGCCGCAATCGCATCCGCATTCTCGGCATTCATACGGTCCGCATAGGCATTGAATGCAATGACAAGCTCGGCGTTGGTGATGACGTTTTCGGGCGTATAGACACCGGTACCGGTGATGGCAGGAGTGTGCATGGCGGGTCCTGATTTCATGATCTGCCCAAAATGCAGTCCTTGTAGGGTTTGATCAAGACGTCTTGACCCAAGGGAATGTCTGTGAAACCCGTTCAAAACTTGAATGGTTCAAAAATTGAAGTATATTCAACCGCGACTCGGACGAAAGAGACCCATGTCAGACGATATCAGCACCCGATTAGGACGCCTCAGCCCTGAGATTCAGGCGATGATGGGAGTCTATGCGCTCTATTGGAAACTGGAAGAAAGCTTTGATTGCATCGAAACAGACCTGAGCCATCAGGAATGTCATATGCTGATCAAGTTGGACGTGCCCAAACGCATGGGGGTGCTGGCTGCGGATATGTTGACTTTGCCGTCGACGATTACTGCAACCGCTGACGCGCTGGAACAATCGGGCCATCTGACCCGCCAACGCGACCCCGAAGACCGCCGCGCCTGGCTTCTGATTTTGACCGAACAGGGCGAAGAGGCACGCAACATGCTGGTTGCCGTGGCCGGAGAGCTGTTTCGCAGCGCCTCTGGCCTGAACAGTGAAGAAACCGCCGAATTTGCCCGTCTGGCCTGCAAAATACGCGAAAACATTCTGAAAACCGGAATTCCCGAGGGATTGAAGAAATGAAACTCCTGACCTCTCTGAGCCTCGCACTGGCCGTTTTGGTTGCGCCATCGTTTGCGCAAGAAACGGCAAAGCCTGTCAAATTGATGCAGGTCAGCGAAACCGCACCTGGCTTTTCACGCCAGTTTTTTGGCCGTGTCGCGGCACGCCAAACGGTTGATCTGGCGTTTCAAGTTGCGGGGCAAATCGTCGAAATGCCGGTGAGCGAAGGTTTTGTTATCCCCAAAGGCGAACTGATTGCCCGTCTCGATCAGGAACCGTTCGAGCTGCAGCGCGATCGCACCCGGTTACAGAGAGATCAGGCGGATCGAACGCTTGCCCGCCTGTCGCGCCTGCGCGGTACGGCAGCCAGCCAAGTGGCCGTTGACGACGCCGAAACTGCGGCGCAACTGGCCGCAATTGAAGAGCGCGACGCTGAATATGCACTGGAACATGCAACCCTGACCGCGCCTTTCGATGCGCTGGTTTCAAGCCGCGCGGTCGAGGCGTTTACCACGGTCTCGGCTGGCACCCCTATCGTTCGCATTCACGACATGTCCGAGCTACGGATCGAAGTCGATGTGCCCGAAATCCTGTTTCAGCGTTCAGGACAGCAGGATGATATCACGATCACGGCCAAGTTCCCGGTCAGCGATGAAATATTTCCGCTGGAGATACGAGAATTCGATGCCGAATCCTCTAGCGTAGGTCAGACCTTCCGCATCCAGTTCGGTTTGACACCACCGGAAGGGCTGCAGATCCTGCCTGGTTCATCCGCGACTGTCACGGTTCAGGTGCAGGACGAGCGTACTGGGATCATAATTCCACCGACGGCGATTGTCGCCGATGCAAGCGGAGCACTTGGTGTGCTGATCTATTCTCCGGTTGGGGCGGATGAAGGTACCGTCCGTCGCGTACCCGTAACCATTGAACCCACGCAGAGCGGTGATGTTCGGGTGCTTACTGGCCTGTCGGATGGCGATGAAATTGTCGTGGCCGGGGGTGGCGCGCTCGGCGACGGTCAGTCTGTCCGTCGCTTTGTCGGCTTCTCGAATTGAGGGCTGTTTGATGAGCATCGCACGCGCTTCGATCGACCGGCCACTGTATACGTGGCTGTTCATTCTGATCGCCCTGTTCGGAGGCATCTGGGGCTTCCTGTCGCTGGGCCGTCTTGAAGATCCGGCATTCACAATCAAACAAGCGGTTATCGCCACACAGTATCCCGGTGCGACTGCCGAGCAGGTGGCGTTGGAGGTTTCCGAGCCGTTGGAATCTGCCATTCAGCAGATGGGCGAGGTAGATGTCATCACCTCGGTCAACCAACCCGGCCAGTCGCTGATCGAGGTCGAGATCAAATCTACCTATGACGGCAGTGAGTTGCCCGATATATGGACCCGCCTGCGCGCCAAGGTGCGCGATGCGGCGCGCGGTCTACCGTCGGGTGTTGGTGCTCCGTATGTGAATGACGGGTTCGGGGATGTGTTCGGCCTGTTCTATGCGGTAACGGCAGACGGGTTTTCCGACGCAGAGAAGCATGAGTTGGCAACCTTCCTGCGTCGCGAATTGCTAACAGTCAGCGGTGTGGCTGATGTCGAGGTTCAAGGTCTGCCGGACGAGGCGATCTTTATCGAACCTGACCTGTCGATCTCGGTCAATCAGAACGTCCCGCTGCAGGCGATCAACGAAGCTATCGCAAATGCGGATTCGGTCAACGCCTCAGGCTCGCTGAGGTCCGAGAGTGACCGGACGACGATCCTGACGGCGGAGGGGTCGGACAGTGTGTCTGCGATCGCCGGGCTTTCGGTCGGGTCGCAAGGGCAGGTGATAAACCTGTTCGACATGTCTGACGTCTATCGGGGGAGGCAAAACGATCCCGATATCATGATCCGTTTCAATGGCACCGAAGCGTTCACGCTGGGCATTGCCGGACTGGCCACCGAAAACATCGTTGAAGTCGGTCAGCGTGCAGATGCAAAACTGGCCGAGCTGGATTCCGAGATCCCATATGGTGTCGAAATCCTGCCCATTTATCAGCAGCATGTTGTTGTCGATGAGGCCTCGAACGCCTTCCTGCTGAACCTTGCCATGTCAGTCAGCATCGTGGTCGCGGTTTTGGGTATCTTCATGGGATGGCGCGCAGCCATCGTCGTCGGCACAACCCTTTTGCTAACGGTGGTGGGTACGCTGCTTTTCATGTCGGTCTTCTCGATCGAGATGGAGCGGATTTCGCTTGGCGCCTTGATCATCGCCATGGGGATGCTGGTCGATAACGCCATCGTTGTGGCTGAGGGGATGCAGATCTCGATGTTGCGGGGCAAATCCTCGCGTGATGCGGCGGAAGAGGTCGCGTCGAAAACGCAAATCCCGCTGCTGGGCGCGACGGTGATCGGCATCATGGCCTTCGCCGGGATCGGGCTCAGCCCCGATGCGACTGGGGAGTTCTTGTTCTCATTATTCGCAGTGATCGGCATTTCACTGCTGCTGAGCTGGGTTCTGGCGATCACGGTCACTCCGATGCTGGGGCACTATTTCTTCAAGCAGGGCAAAGAAGGTGAGATTGACGCCTATAGCGGCGTTCTATTCCGTGTCTATGGCGCAATCCTGAATTGGGCACTGCGTTTCCGGTGGCTGGTGGTTGCCGGGTTGATTGGGTTCACGGTCGTCTGTTTTGCGGGTTTTGGGCTGATGAAACAGCAGTTTTTCCCTAACTCGAACACACCGTTGTTCTTTGTGCATTACAAACTGCCACAAGGCACACCGATTGCCCGTACCGCCGAAGACATGGCCGTGTTCGAAAACTGGCTGGCCGAGCGTGATGACGTCGTCTCAGTCACCACATTCGTGGGGCAGGGTGCCACGCGCTTTATGCTAACCTATGCCGCCGAGAAACCAAACCCAAGCTACGGTCATATGATCATCCGCACCGAAACGCTGGACGATATCCCCACCCTGCAGGCCGATCTTGAGGCGTTCGGCTCGGTCCAATTCCCCGAGGGTGAGTTCCGCACCAAGCGCCTGATCTTTGGCCCCGGAGGAGGCGACCCGATCCAGGCCAGATTCTCAGGCAGTGATCCGGTTGTTCTGCGGCAACTGGCCGAGGAAGCCGTACAGCGGATGTCAGACGCATCCCAGAACGCGCTGCATGTGCATCACGACTGGCGCGAACAAGAATTGGCTGTGCAGCCGATCTATGCCACAGAACGCGCCCAGACTGCGGGTGTAACGCGCGAAGATATCGCGGCCACGCTGCAGTTTTCGACCGACGGCATCACGGGCGGTGTCTTGCGCGAGCGCGATCGCCAGATTCCGATCATCCTGCGCCGTCCGGCCGATGGGGATTATTCAATCGTCGATCAGGTGGTCTATTCAGATCAATCCGAGCGCTTTGTCCCGGTCGAACAGATGGTGGACGGGTTCGAATACAAGGCGCTCAATACGCTGGTACACCGGCGCGACCGGGTGCTGACCATCACGGTCGGGGCAGATATTCCATCTGACTTGACCGCCGCACAGGTGCATTCCGAGGTGCGCAATGCGATTGAAGAGATGGAATTGCCCATCGGCTACAGCATGGAATGGGGCGGTGAATTCGAGGATTCGGGCGACGCGCAGGCCAGCCTAGGACGGCAATTACCCCTGAGCCTGCTGATTATGGTGTTGATCTCGGTGCTGCTGTTCAACGCAATACGGCAGCCCGTTATCATCTGGCTGTTGGTCCCTATGTCTGTGAATGGCGTCGTTATCGGTCTGCTTGGGACGGGTTTGCCGTTTACCTTCACAGCGCTGCTGGGATTGCTGAGCCTGTCAGGCATGTTGATCAAGAACGGCATTGTACTGGTCGAGGAAATCGATCTTGTCCGCGCCACTGGCAAAGCCTTGCGCCCAGCCATCGTCGAGGCGTCGGTCTCACGTTTGCGCCCGGTGATGCTGGCGGCGATCACGACCATTCTGGGGATGGCTCCGCTGCTGACGGACGCATTCTTTGTGTCGATGGCTGTCACCATCATGGGCGGTCTGGCGTTTGCGAGTATCCTGACGATGGTTGCCGCGCCGGTCTTCTACATGTTGTTTTTCAACCGGGATGAAAAACGAAACCTGGTCGCCAACTAAACCGCGCGCAGGAGGCAGACTTAGCCGCTCGCATCGTTCGCGGGATCATAGTGGTAATAAAAACATGACAGCTTGTTGCCATCTGGATCACGCAGATAGGCCACGTAGAAACCCGGCTCATAGTGGGGTCGAACGCCCGGCTTTCCTTCATCGGTGCCGCCGTTTTCCAGACCCGTGGCGTGAAACTGTCGGACCTGATCGGCGTTTTGTGCGGGAAAGGCGATCATCGTGCCGTTGCCGGTACTGGCGGGTGCCCCATCGAATGGCATGCAGACCCAAAAGCCGGTTCCATTGTCGGGATCGGTGCCCCATCCGGCCCAGCCGTCGATCCATCCGGGTAGGCGTGGCTGCTCTAGCACCGCAAAGATCGCATCGTAGAAGCGAATGGCCCGCGGCAGATCGTTGGTTCCGTAGGTGGTATAGAGATTCATAGAATGCCCTCCTGCCATAACAATGCGAGTGTCTGGCGTGGAGGAAAAGAAAAAACCCCAGCCGAGGCTGGGGTCTATTCATACGTGTCGTTGCCGGATTTTAGCCTTGCAGCGATTTCACCTCAATATCGCCTTCTGCTTGCGCCTTGATTGCAAGTGCGGCGGCGTTTGATCCTGCGGCTGTGGTGAAATACGGGATCTTGTCATAAAGCGCGATGGATCGGATGGCTTTGCTGTCTTCAACCGCCTGCGCGCCTTCGGTGGTGTTCATCACCAACTGCACCTGGCCGTCTTTCAACATGTCCACCACATCGGGGCGACCCTCATAGACTTTATTGACCACCTCACAGACGACACCCTGTTCTTCCAGCCAGCTTTGTGTGCCGCGCGTCGCAACCAGTGTAAAACCTTGTTCGAGCAGCACCTTTGCTGCCTCAAGCATGGCCTGACCTTTGTCGGCATCCTTGATCGAGATGAAGGCACGGCCAGAGGATGGCAGCACCATACCGGCCCCCATTTGCGCCTTAAGGAAGGCGCGCGGGAAATCGCGGTCCCAACCCATGACCTCACCGGTCGAGCGCATCTCGGGGCCAAGAATAGTGTCGACGCCGGGGAAACGGGCGAAAGGCATCACGGCCTCTTTCACCGAGAACCATGGCATGTCCGGGTCGGCCAATGTCATCTGATCGGCGATCTTGGTGTCGTCGACTGTTTTGTAGGCCGGGCGCAGCGGGAAGTTAGAAAGCTTCTCGCCCGCCATCACACGGGCGGCGATGGAGGCAATCGCGCTGTCGGTCGCTTTGGCGACAAACGGTACCGTGCGTGAGGCACGGGGGTTCACTTCGATCAGATAAATCTCATCGTCCTTGATCGCGAATTGCACGTTCATCAGGCCCACAACATTCAACGCCTTGGCCAGCTTGAAGGTCTGTTCCTTGATCTGACCAATGATTTCTTTTGACAGCGAGTAGGGCGGCAAAGAACAAGCCGAGTCGCCCGAGTGGACGCCAGCCTCTTCGATATGCTGCATGATCCCCGCGACGTGCACGTCGGTACCATCGCACAGTGCGTCGACGTCTAGTTCAACGGCGCCTGCCAAATAGCTGTCGAGTAGTACGGGGCTGTCGCCCGACACCACAACGGCCTCGGCGATATAGCGCTTCAGCTGATCCATATCGCGGACGATTTCCATCGCACGACCACCCAGAACATAGGACGGGCGGATCACCAGTGGGAACCCGATGTCTTCGGCAATCTCAAGCGCCTTTTCGTCGGTTGAGGCGATGCCGTTCGTGGGCTGTTTCAGGCCCAGTTCGTTGACCAGCGCCTGGAACCGCTCGCGATCTTCGGCCAGGTCGATGGCGTCCGGAGTAGTGCCGAGGATCGGGATGCCTTCCTCTTCCAGCGCATTTGCCAGTTTCAGCGGGGTCTGGCCGCCGAATTGCACGATTACACCGTGCAACGTGCCGTTTTCCAGTTCCTTCGTCAGAATTTCCATCACGTGTTCAAAGGTCAGCGGCTCGAAATACAACCGGTCCGAGGTGTCGTAGTCGGTCGACACTGTCTCGGGGTTGCAGTTGATCATGATGGTTTCATAGCCCGCTTCAGTCAGCGCGAAACAGGCGTGACAGCAGCAATAGTCAAACTCGATCCCCTGACCGATCCGGTTCGGGCCGCCGCCAAGGATGACGACTTTTTTGCGATCGCTCGGGCGTGCCTCGCATTCAACTTCGCCCATCATTGGGGCCTCATAGGTCGAATACATATAAGGCGTCTGCGCCTCGAATTCGGCGGCGCAGGTATCGATGCGTTTGAAGGCGGCATTCACACCCAGATTGCGGCGGGCGCGGCGGACGTTGTCTTCGTCGCGTCCAGTCAAGTTGCCCAGGCGCGCGTCCGTGAATCCCAGCATCTTCAGCTTGCGGATGCCGTCTTCGGTCACCGGCAGACCGTCTTTGCGAACCGCCCGCTCGGCTTCGATGATTTCTCGGATGCGAGCCAGGAACCATGGGTCGAACTTGGTGACGCCGAAGATTTCATCGTCCGTCAGGCCGTGACGCATGGCTTGCGCGATAGTGCGCAGACGGTCGGGGGTCTGCTGGCTGATTGCCTTGATCACCGCGGCCTTGTCGTCGGCTTCGTCCCAGACGCCGACGTTCAGACCGGGGATTTCAACCTCATCAAACCCGGTCAGACCCGATTCCATCGAGGCCAGCGCCTTTTGCATCGATTCGTGGATCGTGCGGCCGATAGACATTGCCTCACCCACCGATTTCATCGCGGTGGTCAGGTAGGGTTCCGAGCCCGGGAATTTCTCGAATGCGAATTTCGGGATCTTAGTGACAACATAGTCGATGGTCGGTTCAAACGACGCAGGCGTGACCTTGGTGATGTCGTTGTCGAGCTCATCCAGCGTATAACCGACGGCCAGTTTCGCAGCGATCTTGGCAATCGGGAAACCGGTTGCTTTCGACGCCAGCGCGGACGAGCGCGACACGCGCGGGTTCATCTCAATCACAACCATGCGGCCATCATCGGGGTTGATCGCCCATTGCACGTTCGACCCGCCGGTTTCGACACCGATCTCGCGCAGCACGGCAATCGAGCCGTTGCGCATGATCTGGTATTCCTTGTCGGTCAGCGTCAGGGCAGGGGCCACGGTGATCGAGTCACCGGTATGCACGCCCATCGGGTCTATGTTCTCGATTGAACAGACGATGATGGCATTGTCCGCCTTGTCGCGGACGACCTCCATTTCGAATTCTTTCCAGCCCAGCAGCGATTCATCGACCAGAATCTGGTTTACCGGTGAGGCGTCCATGCCGGTGCGGCAGAAGTGGATATAGTCCTCGCGATTGTAAGCCACACCACCGCCGGTGCCGCCCATGGTAAAGGCGGGGCGGATGATGGCGGGCAGGCCGATATTCTCCAGATCGCCCAATGCGATCTGAACGCCTGCATCCAGATCGGTGCTGCCGTCTTCGCGTTTGGGGGCGGTGACGATTGTGGCCTTTGGATTCTCGATGCCCAGCCGATCCATCGCCTCGCGGAACAATTTGCGGTCTTCGGCCATTTCGATGGCGTCGCGGGTCGCGCCAATCATTTCGACACCGAATTCCTCCAACACACCCATCTCTTCCAGCGCAAGTGAGGTGTTCAGGCCAGTTTGACCACCCATAGTGGGCAGTAGGGCGTCGGGGCGTTCTTTCTCGATGATCTTGGCGACAACCTCGGGCGTGATCGGTTCGATGTAGGTGGCGTCGGCCAGTCCGGGATCGGTCATGATCGTGGCGGGGTTGGAATTCACCAGAATGACCCGGTAACCTTCCTCGCGCAGTGCTTTGCAGGCCTGCGCACCGGAATAGTCGAACTCACACGCTTGGCCGATGACAATGGGGCCTGCCCCGATGATCATGATCGACTGGATGTCGGTTCTTCTCGGCATGGCCTTGGTCCTTCAATTGTCCGCGAGTCAGGGCACCGCCCCAGCGCCCAAATTGTCCTGCGTTATAGGGACCGCGCGAAAAGGTGCAAGAGCTATCGGAAACAAGGGCAAATTTGCCACTTTCCCCTCTTTCCCTCGCTGGCGTATCCTCTATATCGCGCAGCACGGTAAATGAGGATGCACTTGCGTATTCGTTTCGATCAAGGCCCAGCCGGGCGTGGAACCCGGTTCGAGCGCCCATCCCGGATTATCCGCGCGGATGAGGCTCAGGAGGTACCCCAGGCTCTGGCGGCGCTTGATCAGGCGCGCGCAGACGGGGCCTGGCTGGCGGGATATGCGAGTTATGAGCTGGGCTATGTGTTGGAACCACGTCTGGCCGATCGCTTGCCCGAGGGGCGTCGCCTGCCATTGCTGTGCTTTGGGGTGTTTGATGCACCCGATCGCACTGGTCTGTCGAAAGAGGTAGGCGGTATCACCACATTTCAGCCGCGCTGGGATGAGCCACGGTACACCCATGCTTTCCACACGGTACATGATGCCATCGGTGCTGGTGACATCTATCAGGCCAATTTGACCTTTCCGATAGACCTCGAAGTGACCGGTGACAGCGCCGCGCTTTATGCCACTCTTGCGGCTGGCCAGCCCGTAGGCCACGGCGCCTTGGTCGAGCAAGAGGGGCTGCCCGATCTGCTCAGCCGATCACCTGAACTGTTCTTCCGCACTGATGCCGAGGGTCGGATCGAAACCCGCCCGATGAAAGGTACCCAGCCCCGCAGCGAGGACCCGGTCGAAGACGAGCATCGGCGGGCTTTCCTGTCGACCGACGAAAAGAACCGGGCCGAGAACCTGATGATCGTTGACTTGCTGCGCAATGATATCAGTCGCGTGGCGCTGGCCGGATCCGTCAAAGTGCCCGAATTGTTCAGGGTGGAAACCTATGCGACCGTTCATCAAATGGTCTCGTTGGTGCAGGCGCAACTGCATGTGGGTGTGGGCTTGTCGGATATCCTGACGGCCCTTTTCCCCTGCGGCTCGATCACTGGGGCGCCGAAGATTCGCGCCATGGAGATTCTGTCTGAATTAGAACCGTGGCCGCGTGATGCCTATTGCGGCACCATCGGATGGGCTGCGCCGGATGGTCGGTCCGAGTTCAACGTGGCCATTCGAACTCTGATGGTCGAAGACGGCGAGGCAACCCTGAACGTCGGCGGAGGGCTTGTCTGGGATAGCACTGCGCCATCAGAATATGAGGAGGCGTTATGGAAAGCCCGCTTCGCCCACCAGCTGAGCCTGATTTCCGCCTGATCGAGACCCTGGGTTATCGGCCCGGGCACGGATTAATCCGACAGGACCGACACCTGAATCGAATGGCACAAACGGCTAAGGCGCTATCGCTGCCCTTCGACAAGAACGCTGCTTTGGCGGTATTGTCCAAGATTGTCAGCCAAGCCCCTTTGCGCTGTCGCTTGAGCATGAATATCAATGGCGGTTTTGATTTGACCACCGCCCCGCTTACCAACAATCCGCCAATCTGGCGGTTGGCAGTTTCGGAAACCCGCTTGACCTCTGACGACATATGGCTGCGCCACAAAACCACCCGACGCGCAACATATGACAAGGCCCGCGCGGAGATGCCTCAAGCGATTGACGAACTGCTGTTCCTGAACGAACGCGGCGAATTGTGTGAGGGTTCGATCACCAATCTGTTTATTGAAACATTGGATGGAAGGCGGTTCACTCCGCCTCTGTCCAGCGGGCTATTGCCTGGTATTCTGCGCGAACACCTGTTGGAACAAGAAGAGTTTACCGAGGCGGTTCTGACATTGCGCGATTTGAAAGATGCACAGACCGTGTATATGGGAAATTCTCTCCGAGGTCTGATCCCTGCGGAGCTGGTGGACCTATGAACAACGATGACGCCATATATGGCACCCCGGCTGCAATTTTGCGGTTGCGGTTCGAGTTTGTCGTGTTCTTCATTGCGGCCCCTTTGGGTATAGCAGTGTTTTTCCCGCCCAATTGGATGTTTCCAGCGCTGTTCGCCTTTGCAGGTCTGGGGATCGTTCTGCTGCACGCAACGCCCGGCTTTCGCTGGGCAGAGCTGCGCCAGGGATGGGCAAATTGGTCATTGAGGGAACTAGTGGTTTTCACGCTTGTGACAGGGGTATTCTGCACTGCGCTGATCTATCTCGCCCGCCCTGGTGCGGCTTTTTTCCTGCTGAAACACAGGCCCGAGATGCTGGCCTTCATCTGGGTTGGCTACCCGCTTTTGTCGGCCCTGCCACAAGAACTGCTGTTTCGTCCGCTCTTTTTTCGCCGGTACCACGCTATACTGCCCCAAGGGCGCAAGGCTGACATGTTGAACGCGGCCATCTTCTCGTTTGCTCATCTGATGTATTGGAGCTGGATTGTCGCCATCATGACCTTTGCCGGCGGACTGCTGTTCAGCTGGGCTTATCGCCAGCGCGGGTCGTTTTTTTATGCCGTTCTGCTGCACGCAATTGCAGGCAATATCATCTTTGCCGTTGGTCTGGGCGTGTATTTCTATTCGGGCAATGTGCAAAGGCCGTTTTGACGGCTTGACCTGCCTTGACTTTCCAAGCCTGACAGGGTGTATCGGCGCGATGAATTCTGCGCCCGAAGGGATATTCCATGCACGCCTATCGCAGCCACACCTGCGCCGCTCTGACCGCCGCCAATGTTGGTGAAACCGTCCGCCTGTCTGGCTGGGTGCACCGGGTTCGAGATCACGGCGGCGTGCTGTTCATCGATCTCCGCGATCACTTTGGCGTAACTCAGGTTTTGTGTGACGGCGACAGTGCGGCCTTTGCCGAGCTTGAGAAGGTTCGGTCTGAGTGGTGTATCCGCATCGACGGCACCGTCAAAGCACGCGACGCGGAACTGGTGAACGCAAAGCTGCCCACCGGCGAAATCGAAGTTTATGTGCGCGAGCTGGAAGTGCTGGGCGCGGCTGACGAGCTGCCGCTGATGGTCTTCGGCGATCAGGAATACCCTGAGGAAACGCGCCTGCGCTATCGCTATCTGGATCTGCGCCGTGAGGTGATGCAACAGAATATGGCTCTACGCTCGGACGTTGTCGCGTCAATGCGCCGCCGCATGTGGGATCAGGGATTCCGCGAATACCAGACGCCGATCATCACCGCATCCTCACCTGAGGGCGCGCGCGACTTCTTGGTGCCGTCGCGTCTGCATCCAGGCAAGTTCTATGCGCTGCCACAGGCCCCGCAGCAATTCAAACAGCTGATCATGGTGTCGGGCTTCGACAAATACTTTCAGATCGCGCCCTGTTTCCGCGACGAAGATCCGCGCGCGGACCGCTCACCCACCGATTTCTATCAGCTCGACCTCGAGATGTCGTTTGTTGAGCAGCAGGACGTGTTCGACACCATCCAGCCCGTGTTGACCGCTGTGTTTGAAGAGTTCGGTGGCGGCCGCAAGGTCGATCAGGACTGGCCGCAGATTTCCTATAAGGACGCTGCTCTGTGGTATGGTTCTGACAAGCCCGACCTGCGTAACCCAATTAAAATGCAAGTGGTCTCTGACCACTTTCGCGGGTCTGGCTTCGCGATCTTCGCGAAGCTGTTGGAGCAAGAGGGCACCGAAATCCGTGCGATCCCGGCACCAACGGGTGGCAGCCGCAAGTTCTGTGACCGCATGAACGCCTTTGCCCAGAAAGAAGGTCTGCCCGGCATGGGTTACATCTTCTGGCGCGATCAGGGCGAGGGGATGGAGGCCGCAGGTCCGCTGGCCAAAAACATCGGCCCCGAACGCACCGAGGCGATCCGTCAGCAATTGGGTCTGGGCGTTGGCGATGCGGCGTTCTTTCTGGGGGGTAAGCCGAAGGCCTTCGAGAAGGTTGCGGGCAAGGCGCGGGATGTGATCGGGGAAGAGCTTGGCCTGACCGAGAAAGACCGCTTTGCCTTTGCCTGGATCGTGGATTTCCCGATCTATGAGCAGGACGAGGAAACCGGCGCGATCGACTTTGAGCACAACCCGTTCTCGATGCCGCAGGGCGGTATGGAAGCACTGCAGGGGAACCCTCTGGACGTGCGTGGATACCAGTATGATCTGGCCTGCAACGGCTATGAGCTGGTTTCAGGTGCAATACGGAACCACAAGCCGGAAATCATGCTGAAGGCCTTTGAACTGGCTGGCTATGGTGAAGACGAGGTCAAATCCCGCTTTGGCGCTTTGTTCAATGCGTTCCACTACGGCGCGCCGCCACACGGTGGCTGTGCTGCAGGCATCGACCGGATTGTGATGCTGTTGGCGGATGAGGCCAACATTCGTGAGGTCATGATGTTCCCGATGAACCAGCGCGCCGAGGACCTTATGATGGACGCACCATCCGATCCGACCTCGGACCAGTTGATGGAGCTGGGCCTCAGGATCATCCCACAGGACTAATTCCAGCCGCCCGCTTCGAGCGGGCGGATTCCTATCCGGCGTGGCGACGCGCAATGGGCGCGCTTGTCAACGCTGGGATCGCCGCGTTGGATTGAAGCGGTTGTTTCAGTTCAATCCAATGGGTTCTTAACGTGTTGGCGGTTTCTGCGGATCGATTTGGCGGTAATGCGCGCCTGACGGTAGAACCAGATGCTCAGCAGTGAGGCCGTTATGAAATAGGCGGTCAGCACGTCAGATCGCCTCTTGCCGTTCCAGACGGTCTTGTACAAGCCCGGCAATCCGTGCCGTCTGTGCTGTCAACGGTGTACCTGTCGACTGCGAGACGGCAAGCTCACGCGCGGCTTCGGCAAGGGTCGTGTCATCCGCATCTCGCGCGACGCTTTGCAGAAACTGTGTCGCATAATTCAATGTGCGCTGGTCGGTTGGCCCGGTCAGCACATCGGCGATGTGAGCCATGTCATCGTGATAGGCCAGCGGGTCCGGGTGAACGATGTCATCCCTCAGGGTTGCGATGCTGCTGGGGCGGCGATCCTCTGGCAAGCGTTCAAGGATGGTTTTCTGGAAATAAGCAACCGAACTCAGGGGTTTGGTCAGAAAACCATCAGCCCCTGCGCGCAGGGCAAGCGATTGAGCGTTGTCATCCCCGGACAGTCCAAGAATGACCTCGATACGGGGAACGGCATGGGTCAGTTCGGAAATCAGATCAGCGCCGGAGCCATCTGGAAGGCCCATATCGACGATCAGGACCGAGGGGCGGTAGATCTGCAGATGCCGCCGTGCCGATTTCAGGCAATCCGCCCGACGGATGCGCGCGCCGCTGACCAGGCACATCAATCGTATTGCATCGCAGGCATAGCGACTGTCTTCGACCACAAGGATCGTCTGGCCCAGCAGCGGCCGTATCTTGGTGGGCAGCGCCGGAGAAGCGAAAGGTCCCGAATCGTCCATGGCAGAACTCCTGTATAGCAGATGCCTCACGCTAGGAACTTCTGGCTAATACAGGGTTAACGTGCGCTTTGGCGCACTTGTCCTTTATGCAAACTGCCCCCATAACCGCTGCAATGCAGAAGGAAGGAGAGTTCCATGATTGGTCGCCTGAACCACGTTGCCATCGCGGTGCCAGACCTTGAGGCCGCCTCGGCCCAGTATCGCAACGCGCTGGGTGCCAAGGTCGGCGAACCGCAAGACGAGCCCGATCATGGGGTCACCGTCGTGTTCATTGAACTGCCCAATACCAAGATCGAATTGCTGTACCCGCTGGGCGAGAACAGCCCGATCAACGGGTTTTTGGAGAAGAACCAGTCGGGTGGCATCCATCATGTCTGTTACGAGGTCGAGGATATCATAGCTGCCCGGGATCACCTGAAAGAGACCGGCGCGCGCGTTTTGGGTTCAGGCGAACCCAAGATCGGAGCACACGGTAAGCCGGTGTTGTTCTTGCATCCGAAAGATTTCAACGGCTGTCTGGTTGAGCTGGAGCAGGTCTGAAAACAATGACTATCACCGCTGCTCTGGTCCTGTTCGCTGTTATCTGGTTTTTGACCCTATTGACGGTCCTGCCTGTGCGCATCAAAACGCAAGGTGATCTGGGGAAAATTGTCCCGGGCACGCATGCGGGTGCCCCTGAAGTTCATCACATGAAGAAGAAGCTTTGGATCACCACCGGGATCTCAGTAATTCTGTGGGCGATCATCGCGGGCATCATAATATCCGGTGCCATCAGCGTTCGGGACTTTGATTGGCTGAACCAACTGGAGCCGCTCGAATAATTCAGGAGCGGTTTTCTGACAGGCCGTGGTAGATATGCGTGAAAGTCGCAGCCCCCAGAATCGGGATCAGCAGGTTAACCAGCGGAACCGAGAGCGGGATCGCCATGAGGATACCGGCAACCCAGATTGTTGTCGCATGTTTCGCCCTTAGTTTTCGCGCGCCCTCGCGTCCCAACCGACGCATGGCGGCAAGGGTGAAATACTCTCTCCCCAGAAGAAACCCGTTCATTCCCCAGAATATGAACAACGCAAATGGCGTGAAGAATGCATAAAGGATCAGCGCCAGCAGGTTGGCAACGATCAACACGCCCAGAAAACTGAGCGTATCCCGCAATGCGTCGCCAAATGGAACGCGTGTTGCTGGTGGAAGGTTCGGATAATGCGAGTCCTCGACAGCCTGAGCGACCTCATCCAGAAACATCGACGTGATGGCCGAGGCAACGGGGATCATCAAAAAGACCGACAATACCATCGTTAACAGGAACGAAGAAACGCTGAGCAGGTCATTCAGCCACGTCACCTCACCCAGTATCGGCAAGGTGGCCTGCTCGCCAACCAACATGTTGATCAGCCATAGAAAACCGGCATAGGTGGCAACCAACAGCGCGAAGGTCAGCCCAACGCCCAACAGCAGCACTTTGCGAAACCGGGGATCACCGATCTGGCCCAGTGCTTTCAGAAATGACTGGATGATGATCATTCCGATACCCATTGGGTCAGCGCCGCCACATCAGGGCGGGGCCGTTCGGGTGGGACCATGCCCTCGGTCGCTATGTGGATGAAGCCTGCGATTTTTTCATTCTCGGCTAACCCGAGGCCTTGCTGGCAAAAACTGCGATCATGGGATTGCCAACCAGACAGCCAGTTCGCACCCCAACCGGCCGCAAGTGCGGCGTTCAACAAGGCTAGGCAAACCGCACCCGCCGAATAGGTCTGTTCAATTGCTGGTATCTTTTCAGATCGTTTCTGCACCTCGATAACGGCAACAGCCAGATGGCCCATTTCGAACTGCGTGCGCGCTTTGGCGATATCTTCCGGGCTTTTGCCCATTGCCAAACCACTGGTTTCGGTGAGCTTTGCGAGGCGTTGCATTGCCCCTTGTTCGATAACAACAAAGCGCCAAGGTTCAAGCTTTCCGTGATCGGGGCTGCGCGCAGCGGCGGTGAGCAGCGGCATCAGCTCTTCCCGCGTCGGGGCTGGTGCCACAAGCGTTTTGGCAGGGCGTGATCGGCGCACGTTCAGAAAATCCAGCGCAGCTTGGTTCTTCAGGGACATATGTTAATTTCCTTCACATGGGCAGTTCGTATGTCGGAGAGATTGCGCCCCGTTTCAAGGGCAAACTGCCTATTGAATCACATCAATTTCGACCGGGCTTTGCGCACCGCTGGTCCAGGTCGAATTCTTCGGGCTTCGTTCAAGGGTCCGAGGGGTCGGTTTCGCGTATCTGATAAACGCCTTCGGGCAAATCCAGTGCTGCGGCCAGATCGCGTACCTGTTCAGGCGACAGAGTGATCTTCTGGATCTGGTCGGTACGTGGGTCGAACTGCTCAAGCGTTACGCATTCAGCAAAGTTGTTGATGACGACATCCTCTTGCAAAGGCTTGGCGCCTTCGTCCACCAGCGTAATGACCGTCGAGTCGAATTCATGTTCAATCGAAAACATATCGGCAGAGTGCCGGGGCAAAGATAGCAATGCAACCCGTTATGGCTGCATTCGGCAGTAGCCCGGCCAGATTTGCCGCGCTATGCTTGCCTGCCGACAGAGTGACCGAAAGGAATGTGAATGCGCCGTCTTGCCCTGTTGCTGGTGATGCTGTTGGCCGCATGCGATACCTCGACCGTAATCGCGATCCCAGCTGACCAATGGCAACCATCATCATCTGCCCAAAGACAGAAGGCGCGCGTGTTCGAACAAGTCAGCCGTAAAGTCGGAGCCGCAGCGGGGCAAGAGTGCCGTCGCCGCTCGCGTTCTGCAAATTGCGATTTTGCAATTTTAGTTGATCTCTCTCGCACTGCGCCAGCGAACGCGTTCCAGACGCTGGATGAGGACGGGCAACCGCTGATCATTTTCACTCAGCCAATGATCGCTTCAACACAGAATGCGGATGAGATGGCCTTTGTCATGGGGCATGAAGCCGCGCATCATATCTTAGGTCATATCGCCCGACAGTCGGAGAACGCGAAGGAAAGCGCGCGGATATTCGGAGAGCTAGCGCGCAAGCAAGGCGCAGATGATGCAGGGGTTGAGCGCGCGCAGGCACTGGGTGCTGAGGTTGGTGTGCAAAATTACACGCGTGAGTTTGAGCTGGAGGCGGATCAATTGGGCACAAAAATCACCCATGCAGCGGGGTATGACCCGCTGGTTGGGATGGTTTTCTTCCAACGTATCCCTGATCCTGGCGACCGTTTTCTGACGTCACATCCGCCCAATGCCAAACGGGTGGAGGCCGTGCTGAAAACGGCACGACAATTGGGTTTGCAGTGATGATCAGACTAACCCGAATGGGCGTCGTCCTAAGCGACCGCGGATCGAAATATGCTGTGACAGGCGCTCGGGTCACCAGTCGCGCTGATGTCGATGCGGTGCTGGCGGAACTGAAGTCCGACAAAGCCTATGCCAAGGCAACCCACAATACATGGGCAGCGATGCTGCCAACCGGCGCGCTTAAGGCTGACGACGGAGAGTCTGGCGCGGCGATGGTCATTTTGCGGATGATGGAGCGGGCCGGATTATCAGACCACGTTATCATCGTAACGCGTTGGTACGGTGGCAAGAAGTTGGGCGGTGATCGGTTCCGCCGGGTACAGGATGCCACGCGGACCTATCTGGATCAGCTGGACGCAGGACATTGACCTGAATCAAAGGCATCTGCAGATGCGTAGGATACCCTTTCCAAAGCGAACAAAGAAAGGGAAGCGCATGTCTGACCGAGCAAAGCTGCGACATCACGCAGGTCTGGTGGACAATATGGCTATGACACTGGGCGTTGATTTGCAGGAAGCTGCGATTGACGGTGCCCTGCGATTTGATGAAATCTCAGATGCTGTATTGCGCTGCACTGAATGCCCAAATCCGGGTCATTGCGAGGCTCTTCTATCCCAAAACGTCGACATAGGCAGGGCGCCAGAGTACTGCCGCAATCAGGAACTGTTGAACAGGCTGGCGCCGTAACGCCAGAGAGTTCATGCAGCGACTGGGGCTGCAATTGCTCGGTGACATGCCGTGTCAGTTTTGGCTGACTGTGCAACAGCAAAAAAAGCACCAACCGCCCCATGGTATTGCGCCAACGTCAGCTTGCTGAACGATCTGGCCTGATTTCAGAGTTTTGCGTGTGATCCATCACATAGTGGAGGATTTCCACTGTGCTTGCAGCCACAAAAGAACACTTTCTTGTCGGCATCAGCAGTGTATTTCACAGGTGTAAATGCGGTGCCTTTGTGCGAACCGTCACAAAATGGCTGTTTCTGTGACTTGCCACAGGCGCACCAGAAATAGGTTTTGCCTTCGGTCACTTCGACCGGAAATGGGGATTTCTGGGCGATGATCGGGGCATCTGACATGTGGCTACTCCGTATTTGGCTGATGTCACGGCAGAGTTTAGGGTGCTGCACCAAAAAGGACAGCGAATTACAGAGCACAGGTGCATCAGCGCGGATTCGCTTTTATTCACATATGCGTGATTGACACGGTTGCCAGATGAAAATCTTGGTCTTATTCTGACACCGGCCCCGAAAAATTGGGCAATATCAGAAAAGTAATAGAGGATTGATGGACATGAAACTGAAGTTTGCTGCTATCTGCGCCACCGCTGTTGTTCTGACTGCGTGCTCGCAGCAGGAGGAACCGACCCCGGTCTATATCCAGCCCGACTATGACAAGTATGGCACGCCCAGCTGTTCGGCAGGCTATGAGTTGGCCACGACCGAAGCCGGTCAGACCGTATGTAATCCGGTCACACAATAAGCATTTTGCAGGTGGTCCATTATTTTGGACCGCCTGCACAACCAGCGCCGAAATTGCCGCCGTTGGGCGGTTTTTTCTTGCCTTTCTGTCGCGGGTCGCGAACGTCATTTCCAACAAATTTGATTGGAAGGGTCCATGCGCAAATTCTTTGACCACCTAAAGGATCGCACCCGTTGGAGCTGGCAAGGCCTGTCCTCAACCTGGCGCGAGGAATACTCATTTCGGGCATGGGTTTGGGCAAATCTGGCCTCGGGCGTTTTGGTCTTTGCACTGCCGCTCGGAACAGCAGAAAGAGCAGTAATCCTTGCACTCGGCATTCTGGTATTGGTGGCCGAGCTGTTCAATACTGCCATCGAACGAGCGGTCGATCATACCTCGACGGATCAGCATGTCCTCGCCGGGCAGGCCAAGGACGCGGCGAGTGCTGCCGTGGCACTTACGGCCGTCGCCGCGGGTGTCGCATGGGTCGTGGTGTTGATCGGGCTATTGTGATCCCGGTCTCTGCCAGACCTACGCGCGCAAGCGCCCCCATAGATCGTACTCTCCGGCCTCATCGACTTCTACGGTGACGATGTCACCCGGTTTCAAACCTTCGAACCCGTCATCAATAAACAAATAGCCATCGATCTCGGGTGCATCGGACTTGGTGCGGCAGGTCGCTGCCTCGTCATCCACGTCATCCACGATGACCTCGACCGTCTGTCCAACCTTTGCCTCTAGCTTGGCTTCCGAAATGGCCTGTGCCTTTTCCATGAACCGCTCCCACCGATCCTGTTTCACTTCGGCGGGGACATGATCTGGCAAATCGTTTGAACGGGCGCCATCGACATTCTCGTATTGAAAACAACCGACGCGATCTAATTGGGCTTCGTCCATCCAGTCCAGCAAGGTCTGGAACTCATCTTCGGTTTCCCCTGGATAACCAACAATGAAAGTCGATCGAAGGGTGATATCGGGGCAGGTCGCGCGCCACGCTGCGATTTCATCCAGAGTTTTCGCGCCTGCAGCCGGACGGGCCATGCGTTTCAGAACATCCGGGTGCGCATGCTGGAATGGTATGTCGAGATATGGCAACACGTTGCACCCGGCATCCGCCATCAGCGGGATCAGATCACGCACATGGGGGTAGGGATAGACGTAGTGTAGCCGAACCCAAGCGTCGAACTGGCCCAGCTCGCGCGCCAGATCGGTAATATGGCTGCGCACCTCGCGGTCTTTCCACGGGTTCATGTCGTATTTGCGATCCAGCCCATAGGCCGAGGTGTCCTGCGAGATCACCAGCAATTCGCGTACGCCATTGTCGACCAACTTCTCGGCCTCGCGCAGCACCGCATGGGCTGGGCGGCTGGCCAGCCTTCCACGCATGTCCGGGATGATGCAGAACTTACACTTGTGGTTGCAACCCTCTGAAATCTTGAGGTAACTGTAATGTCGTGGTGTCAGTTTCACACCCGAAGCAGGCAGCAGGTCCACATATGGATTCGGGTCCGGCGGCACCGCGTTATGGACCGCATCCAGAACCTGTTCATATTGATGCGGCCCGGTGACTGCCAGAATGCGCGGGTGATGTTCACGGATATAATCCGGCTCTGCACCCAGACAGCCCGTTACGATAACCTTACCATTTTCGGCCAATGCCTCACCGATCGCGTCCAGAGATTCGGCCTTTGCGCTGTCCAGAAACCCGCATGTGTTCACAATCACGGCATCGGCCCCGGCATAGTCCGGTGAGATACCGTAGCCCTCAGCGCGCAATCGGGTCAGGATACGCTCGCTATCGACCAATGCTTTGGGACAGCCCAGCGACACCATGCCAAGGGTTGGCTGGCCGCGGCGGGGCGTCTCGGCGATCCGGGCCTCAGGGGCGAGATCAGGGCGGAGGTCTGGTGGGTTCGTGCTCATGGCGGCGCGTATAGAGGGGAAAGCTTCCCCTTGCAAATCCTGCCCGCACAAGGCTGACTCGGGGCAGAGCAGAAAAGCCGGAAAGACGGACCCATGAAGTGGCTCATACGCATTCTTTTTCTCGTAGTCGCGGCTTTCGGGCTGGTGATTGGTGCCTTGCTATTGATGCCGGGTGACAAACTGGCGACCATTTTGGCCGAGCAAGTCAAGGCGCAAACTGGTCGCGATTTGGAACTGACGGGCGAAGTCAGGCTATCTTTCTGGCCCGTTCTGGGTATGGAAACCGGCCCGGTTACATTTGCCAATGCGCCTTGGGCCGGGTCCGAGCCGATGCTCAGCGCCCAAAGTTTGGCCGTGGGCGTCGATGCGTCGGCGTTACTGTCGGGTGATATCCGGATCAAGAAGGTATTAGCCGATAGTCCGGTTCTGCGTCTTGAGCGCGCGAACGGGCGCGGAAACTGGGAATTGCACCAACCTGGCAGCTCTCCTGAATCAGGGGCATCGGCGCAAGCTGTCGAAAGCCGGCCTGTTACGTTGGAGCGATTGGAGCTGTCAAATGCACGGCTGATCTATCTTGAGAATGGCGCGGTCAGCATGGACTTCGCAAATGTTGATCTTTCAGCCCGTTGGCCGGACGTGACCGCCCCGATGGAGATGCAAGCCAGTATGTCGGTGCCCGGTGGTGCCGTTGAGGTGGATTTGACTATTCCCGACCTGCCTGCTTTTTCTACCGGAGTTGTAACGCCGCTGGAGCTCGGCCTTACCGCGCCCGGTGGAGATATTCAGTTTTCCGGTCGGGTAAATCTGGCTGGTGAGATGGATGGCAAGGCCACAGTTACCGCCAAGGACACCCACAAGATGCTGGCCGCCTTTGGGCAGGGTGGCGTTACCGTGCCCAAGGGGTTGGGACAGGTCGCAAACGTGTCTGGGCAGATGACCTATACGCAGGATGGCCGGATTTCCCTGCGGGACATGATCGCGGTGCTGGATCACAACCGGCTTGAAGGGGAGGCGGATATCCAGATTTCCGACCCTCCTCAAATCACCGCGCGTCTGGATGCAGGTGACCTCGACTTGTCCGACGTAGGCGGTAGCGACACTTCAAGCGGCGGCTCGCAGGCTGAAGGGTGGTCCAAGGCCCCCATCGATGCGTCGTTCCTTGCGCTGGCAAATGGTAGAATTCGTCTGCGGGCCAACTCGATTGCTGTACCGGGAATGGTTTTTGGCAAAAGTGACCTGACGCTGAGCCTTGATCGTTCGCGGGCCGTGTTGGAGATGCATCCCGCAACGCTCTTTTCCGGCCAGCTGAATGGTCAGGTGGTTGCAAACAATCGCAATGGGTTATCGGTTGGCGGGAACCTGACGGCCAACAACATTGATATCAATGAAGCTCTTGTAACACTTGGTGATATCAAGCGTCTTTCGGGGAAAGGGTCTGGCCATCTTGAGTTTCTGGGTGTTGGGTTGACCGAAGATCAGATCATGCAATCGCTTAGTGGCAAGGGCCACATAGAAGTCGGAAAGGGTGTTATTTCGGGGCTGGATCTTGATCGCCTCATGGGACAGGGCAAGGGATCAGGTGGCACGACAGTGTTCAACAGCCTTAGCGCCAGTTTCACGATGAAAGATGGTGATCTGACCAACAATGACCTGTTGATGAAGCTCGATAATTTCCGCGCGGATGGGGCAGGTCGGATTGGTCTTGGTGCCCGCGATATCGATTATCTGTTCACGCCGGTCGCCCTGCGCGCCAACTCGGGGCAGGGGATATCGGTGCCTGTCCGCATCAAGGGCCCATGGAGCAACCCGTCGATCAAACCGGATCTCACTAAGGTCATTGAGGCGGCGGCTGAAGGCAAAGTCAAAGAGCTGGAAGGCGACGCGAAGAAGAAGGTTCTAGAGAAGGTAGGGAAGGAACTGGATACCACGGTCACCGATACCGACCAGATCGAAGACGCATTGAAAGACAAACTTGAGGAAGAGGCCAAGAAAGGCTTACTCAAACTTTTGGGGGGGGATTGAGATGACGTAGAACAAAGGGCGCTTAAACCGGCGCCCTTTGTTACGTGACTTAAATCGTCTGATCGTAGTCACCAACGCCCGGTTCGGTACGGATAACGGCATCGATATCCGCGAAGATCGCGCGCATCTCATCTTCGCTTTCGCTGCTTTCACAGACCACAACCAGATTGGGCGTGTTGGATGATGCACGCACGAGGCCCCAACTGCCATTGTCCAATATGACCCGCGCGCCATTGACGGTTACGACCTCTTTGATGGCTCGGCCTGCAAAGCTGTCGCCTGCATCTGCCTTTGCCACCAACTTGTCGACCAACCGCTGCAGAATATCGTATTTTTCTGTATCAGCTGCATAGGGTGACATAGTGGGCGTTGACCACGTCTTTGGCAGCGCCTTGCGCAGATCGGACATGCTCTGATCTGAATTACGGTCCATCAGCTTACAGATTTCCACGGCCACGCGCATTCCGCAGTCATATCCACGCCCGACGGGCTCCGCCAGAAAGTAGTGGCCCGATTTCTCAAACCCGGCAAGCGCGCCGATTTCCTTGACCCGGCGCTTCATATGGCTGTGGCCGGTCTTCCAATAGTCGGCTTTGACACCCAGTGCCTGCAACTCAGGATCGCTGGCGAACAGCCCAGTCGATTTCACATCGGCCACAAAGGTCGAATTCGGATACAGCTTGGCCAGATCGCGCGCCATGATGACGCCAACCTTGTCGGCAAAAATCTCTTCACCTTCATCGTCCACGACACCACAACGATCCCCATCACCATCAAACCCCAGTGCCAGATCGGCACCGCTGGCTTTGACCGAAGCAGCCATATCGTGCAGCATTTCCATCGCTTCGGGGTTCGGATTGTAGTTGGGGAATGTGTAATCCAGACGTGTGTGGCTGGGCACGACCTCAACACCGATCCGTTCGAAAACCTCGGGTGCAAAGGCGGCGGCGGTTCCATTACCGGTAGCGCAGACCACTTTCAACGGACGGGACATTTTGAAGTCACCAACCAGATCGTCGAGATAGGCCTCTTTCACCCCATCAACGAATTCATACGAACCACCCGGGCGCGCGATGCCTTCGCCATTCAAAACAATATCGCGCAGTTCCGACATCTCGTCTGGACCATGGGTCAGGGGGCGGTCGAAGCCCATTTTTACGCCGGTCCAGCCGTTGGGGTTGTGGCTGGCGGTGACCATCGCAACCGCGGGCACATCTAGATGAAACTGCGCAAAATACGCCATCGGGCTAAGCGCCGGGCCGATATCCTTGACCTGAATACCGGCCTGCATAAGACCCACGATCAGGGCGTTTTTGATCGATAGCGAATAGTCTCGATAGTCATTGCCCACTGCAATCACCGGATCTATCCCGCGTTTATGCATTTGGGTACCCAGACCCAAACCTAGTGCCGTCATTCCGGGCAGGTTGATTTCGTCGGGATATTTCCAACGCGCGTCATACTCGCGAAAGCCCGTGGGCTTGATCATCGGGTCGCGCAGAAAACTCCAGGTGTTCGGGGTCACCTCGGCAAGGGGTTTGTTCATTACAAATCTCAATCGTTAAATCTGAATCGGGTTTTCTTTGGCGAGCGCATCGAAGCGCATCAAGGTGTCAATCAGATGGCCCATCTGATCCAGGTAAATCATGTTTGGCCCATCGCAGGGCGCATTATCCGGGTCTTGATGGGTTTCGGTGAAGACCGCGCCAATTCCGGTGGCAACCGCCGCACGGGCGAGGACCGGGGCAAATTCACGCTGGCCACCGGAGGAACCGCCCAGACCACCGGGTTGCGCCACTGCGTGGGTCGCGTCCATCACCACTGGATAGCCGGTGCGGGCCATTTCTGGCAGCGACTGCATATCAACTACCAGGCGATTGTACCCAAATGAAGCGCCACGTTCGGTCAGCAGGATACGCTTATTTCCGGTGCTTTCGATCTTGGATACGACGTTGGGCATGTCCCATGGGGCCAGAAACTGACCCTTTTTGACGTTAATCGCTGCTCCGGTTTGACCAGCGGCCAACAGCAGCGCTGTCTGACGGCACAAAAATGCGGGGATCTGCATGATGTCGCATACTTCTGCGACGGATTCACATTGTTCCGGCTCGTGAATATCGGTCAGCACTGGGACGCCAATACTGTCTTTAACCGACTGCAGAACCTGAAGCCCCTTCTCAAGACCCAAGGCAGGTTTGGCGTTCAGCGAAGTCCTGTTGGCTTTGTCGAAAGATCCCTTGAACACGTACTGGGCGCCTGCCTTGTCGCAGGCTTCCTTAAGCACCCCTGCGATCATTTGCGCGTGATCTGCGCTTTCCAGCTGGCAGGGACCAGCGATTAGAGTGAGGGGAAGATCGTTGCCAACTGTCAGGTCAGCGATTTTTATATGTTTCATGTGTCTTTACGAGGATACCTGTTCACGAAGGACCGACGCGGTAAGCGAGATCATCAGGTAGATACCAGCAAACAACAGGAAAGCCAAAATCGTATTTTCAAACTTGCGCGGATAGCTGGGTTCCTGACTGGGGACCGGGTTCACCGAGACGGTCAGATAACGCACCTTTCGGTTGGCCTCGGTCCGCGTGGCTTCCATTTGCTGCATTGCCGTTTGTAGCATCATGTCGCGGGCGGCCAGATCGGCTTGGGCCATCTGGATACGCACGCTCAAACGTGCAAGCGAGTTTTCGCCTGCCGAGGCGTCCAGCATTTCAGCATTCAACTCTGCCAGAACCGCCTCAAGCCGTTCGATATCTGCGCGTGTGCCATCTACCTTGGCTTTGTTGGGGCGGGTGTTGTCGAGAAGGGCGGCCAGTTGCAGTTCTTTGTCCTGTAGCTCAAATTCAAACTGATCGATCCGGGCGCGCAGGCTGGCAATCACGCTTTGTGGATCCAGAACAGCCCCCTGCAGTTGCAGTTCAATCAGATCTTCCTGTGCCTGTCTGCGCGCTTCTTGCGCGGTCTCAAAGCTTGTTAAGGCGTCGCGCATCTGATCTTCTCGTTTTAACTCGGTCAGCCCATTTATCGTCTCTTCGGCGTATGAAATAAGCCGCCTGGATAGGTCGACAGAGATATCGGCGCTTGGCGCCGCGACCTCCATGCGGATAACACCGTCGCTTGGGTCATACCCAATGGTGATCATACGCTTGTAAAGCTTATAAGTTTCTTCGAGCGTTGCATCAGCCGACAAGCGTTGGATAGGGTCGATCTCATCTTGTTGAAAAAACTCGGAAAACCCGACATCCCGCTCTAGTCTTTCCAGCGCATCCTTGGATTCCAGAAACTCCTGCGTGGCCACGGAATCCTGCGCCGTAGCGAACTGGGTTCCCGCCAGAAAACCGCCAAATGACGCCCCGCCGCCATCGGCCTGCAAAATTGAGAATACGGAGTCGCTGGCATACATCGGCGTTGCGACGCGATAGAAATAGAAACCCACAACGAAGGTGGGCAGGAAGACGAAAGCGGCCAACCGTGCGAACAACGCCGCAAGCTTGCGGCGACGGCGGCGGGCGATGTCTTTCTGGATTTGCCCGATCTCGTATTCGCGGCGCTGGGCCGGGCTAAGTTCCGGGCCGGGTAGATTCTGCTGCGAGGCTTTGGCCGTCTGAGGCAGATGTATCTTTATATTGTCTTGCGTCGGGTCATCGCCGGTTGATTTGCTTTGATCGAAAGTTGCCAGATCCAGCAGGTTCGCGCGCTGAAACGGATCGATCCCTTTCTTGCGCAACAGTCGGACCGCATCGTAATCCGAAGTCGCCGCCAGCCCGTTTTTATGCGCAAGCCGCCTTGCGACGCGCAATTGCCGCCCGGTCAGCCCTTCGCGTTTGATGGCGTCCAGTTCGGTGCCCGGTTGCTGGGATTCGCCACCAGCGTCAGAGGCTTGTGTTGCTTTGCGAATTCGGTCGATCGCATCCGAGCGTGCCTCGGCCGTACCGGCGCCTCGTGCGGTGCGATCGGGGTTGTACTTTCTAGCCTTGGGTTTGGTAGTCATAGAGTTGCTTTGCCTCTTCCAAGGTTTCAAACATGTAAAGCTGCCCATCCACCAGAACAGCAGCTTGCCGAGCAAATTTCTCTAGAATTGATGGGTTGTGCGATACGATCACCAGTGTCGTTGTCCGCAGCTTATCTTTCAGGATATCGCCCGCTTTCTTATTGAACTCAACATCCGTGGTCGAGGGCATCCCCTCGTCAATGAGGTACATGTCGAAATCCAGAGCCAGCATCAACGCAAAGGTAAACCGGCTCCGCATCCCCGAGGAATAGGTGCCCAGCGGTTGGTTAAAATACTCACCCAGATTGCAGAGCCAGCTGCAGTAGGCTTCTACATAGTCAGGGTCCATGCCATAAAGCTTGGCGATGTATCGCGCATTCTCCAGTGCTGACAACCGATTGGCGACCCCGCCCGTGAACCCCATGGGGAAAGAGACGCGGCAATCGCGCCGGATCACGCCTTCATCGGGTTTTTCCAATCCGGCCATCATGTTGATCAACGTGGTTTTCCCGGTTCCGTTCGGTGCCAGAACCCCAAGGGAAGTGCCCAGTTCAACGCGGAACGACACCTGATCCAGAATCACCTTGCGGCGGGTTCCGGTCCAGAATGACTTGCTGACATTGTCGAATTCCAGCATGCGGGGCCTGTAATCGTACGTTTATTATGGCTCGAAGGGGTGTTTGCTACCGATCCATACTGGCTACATTATGTCGAATTATGAAACAAATGATCAATGCGCATCCCGCGTCATGACATTGAAGTGTTGCCGCGATGGGTTCTGTTGGCTCAGCCGGCGTTCAGCCCTATCTTGATTGTCGATGAAGCGCAGGAGCATTACGACCTGATGGGTTCACTGCTAGAGGAAATTGAAGCGTGCCGATTATGCGCAGACAGGTTTGCGCAGACTGCCACAGCTCACCAGCCGCGCCCGGTTGTCTGGTTCCGGCCTGGCGCGCGTATTTTGATCGCGGGGCAGGCACCCGGTGCGCGTGTACATGAGACGGGAAAGCCCTTCACCGATCCCTCGGGTGATCGCCTGAGGGATTGGATGGGATTGGATGAAGCAGGCTTTTATGATCGTTCTCGGGTATCGATTGTTCCGATGGCGTTTTGTTTTCCCGGATATAACGAACGCAAGGCCGACCTGCCGCCGCCTCCGATATGTGGCCGCACCTGGCATGACCGGGTGATGACGGCGCTGGGCGATGTCCCACTAACGATCCTTGTCGGTGGTCATGCGCACAAATACCATCTGGGTGTAAAAACACCGGTCACCGAGACTGTCAGTAATTGGCGAGACCATGCGCCGCGGGTCTTTGCCTTGCCTCACCCGTCCTGGCGCAATACGGCTTGGCTGAGGAAAAATCCCTGGTTCGAGGCCGAGCTTTTGCCGGTGCTGCGGGAACGGGTGCAAGAGGTTCTGAATGACTGAAGCCACAGCTTTGGATGCTGCACACTCCGCTATGCAAGCGGCACCAGAAGATGATTCAGTACGGCTGAGGTTCTTCGAGCGGCTGGCTGATAGCGAGCTGTTTCTGATGCTCACCGAAGAAGCGAAGGACGAAAACATCTCGCCCGAGCTGTTCGATGTGGCCGATGGGCGTTTCGTTTTGGCCTTTGATCTTGAGGAACGTCTTGCAACATTCGCGGGGCGGCCAGTCCCCTATGTCGCCCTGTCGGGTCGCCTTCTGTCGGGGATGTTGGCAGGACAGGAGATCGGGTTGGGCCTGAACCTTGAAACCGCGCCGTCGTCCATGCTGATCCCAGCCGAAGCGCTGAGTTGGCTGTCCAGTACCTTGCAACATGCCCCTCAGGAGGTAGAGCAGCGACTGGCTGAATTTCATCCACCCGCAGGCTTGCCGGATGTTCTGTTGACCGCGCTCGATACGAAATTGGCGACTGCAGCAGGTTTGGCTGCAACCGCCTTTCTTGTTGGTACAAAAACCGAAGACGGCGGTCAGGGTCATCTTTTGGGATTTGTTTCAGCAATCGAAGGTGCGCAGCCTGCGTTAGCGCGCGCGGTTTCAGAAGCGTTGACCTTTTCTGGGATCGAGGCAGGCGCGTTGGATGTCGCATTCTTTGAAGCAGAGGCACCGGCAGCAGCTGCTTTGGCGAAGGTCGGCCTTCGGTTTGATCTGCCTCAGCCACAGGCCACCCAAATTGAAAGGGCCGCGCCGGGCAGTGATCCCGGGCGGCCCCCGATCCTAAGATAGCGCCGGTGGCTTAGTCCGCTGTTTCCAACTTATCCTGCGTGCGCGTTTCAAAATCGCTGGCATCGTGGCGTTCGTGCAATTGCGTATGCGGTTCGCCAAAGGCGCGGTTGACCATCCGGCCACGCTGAACCGCCGGGCGCGCGTCAATGGCTTTGGCCCATCGCATGACATTCTTGTAGCTCTCGACATCAAGGAATTCTGCCGCATCGTAAAGCCGGCCAAGAACCAGTTGCCCATACCACGGCCAGATCGCCATATCGGCAATCGAATAGTCTTCGCCAGCGATATGGGTCTTTTCGGCCAATTCCCGATCCAGCACGTCCAGTTGACGCTTTGCTTCCATCGCGAAACGGTCAATCGGATATTGCCACTTTTCAGGCGCATAGGCGTAGAAGTGACCGAACCCTCCACCCAGGTAAGGCGCACTGCCCATCTGCCAGAAAAGCCAGTTCATCACTTCGGTCCGTTCCGGACCGCTTTCAGGAAGGAACTCACCGAATTTCTCGGCCAGGTGCAGCAGGATTGAGGCACTTTCGAAAACGCGAACGGGGGTTTCATCCGAATGATCCCAGAGCGCGGGAATTTTTGAATTAGGGTTGGCACCGACAAAACCGGAACTGAATTGGTCGCCGTCGCCAATGTTGACCAGCCAGGCATTATATTCGGCACCGGTATGGCCAAGCGCCAGCAGCTCTTCGAGCATTACAGTGACTTTAACGCCGTTGGGTGTTGCCAATGAATAAAGTTGAAACGGATGCTTTCCAACTGGCAGGTCTTTGTCATGGGTGGCCCCGGCGATGGGCCGGTTGATATTGGCAAATTGCCCACCGCTTTCGCTGTCCCATGTCCAGACCTGAGGGGGGGTATAGGTTGGTTGATCGCTCATCTCGCGCCTTTCTTGCATTGTCGACCTGCGGGCCGTTGCTTCCACAGCTAATATTGCAGAACTTAAAGTCCAACCCCGAACGTCGCGAGAATTTTGTAACATTACGCCCGGATCGCCTCACAATTCATCTTTCGCTTTCACAGCGTCGCGAGTGGGTCTTCGCGCGGAGCAAAAAACAACTATTGTCTGATCAGACCCGCAGCCCGGGTGCTCTGAAACCGTTAGGACATGAGGACAATACACATGAAACGCTTTGCGCTTACCCTTGCCGCGACGATGGCCTTTGCCGTTCCCGCCTTTGCCGGAGACCAATATGTAGATGGCACCGGATTTGCCGCGTCAGGCTATGACGTTGTTGCCTACCGTGACCTCGATCAAGTCGCCGTGGGCCAATCACAGCCCGAGGCTGTTCGCGGCCAATCCGACATCACGGCAGAGTATAACGGTGCGACCTGGGCATTTTCGACCGAAGAAAACCGCGATAAGTTTTTGGAAAACCCGGCTTATTTCGCCCCGCAATATGACGGTCACTGTGCGTATGGCGTCTCGCGCGGTGGCAAAGTCCCGGCCAACCCAAACCTGTGGCGGATTGTGGATGACAAGCTGTATCTGAATATCACCGATGTTGTTGTCGGATTTTTTGAAGAGGACATCCCAGGCAACATCAATCTGGCGGAAGGCAACTGGCCTGGTATCGAACCTGACGCGGCATCCACCAGCGTGATCCCGAAGTTTACTTCGGAAGGTCCTGTTTCCAACTAAACGCTGGGAATGTAGGTCAGCCCGGCCATTACGGCCGGGCTTCTTTGTTGGCAGGTTCTCTCACCCCGCCAGCTCAAACATATCCCGCATCTGCTGGTCTGCTTCAAACCGAATTCTTACGCTTTTGGCGCCGGGAAACTTCCGCTCGCGTATCGGGTCGGGAATGACAATTTCACCTGATCCTGCACCTTTGGATTTAAAGGTCAGGATTTCAGTTTCTGCCTTTTTGCAGCTGTCCAGAACCGAGGTTGGCAATGCTACGCGGTTTTCACCTTTGCAAACCGATGATGCCACAAAATAAGTTAGATCACGTCCAAAACAGCCGATCGCATCTGGCACATGGTCTGATGACGTGTCAGTACCGTCGCAAGTTGCCGCCCGGTCGGATGCAGACATATCTGAGAGCATGCCTTCCGGACTTAGCAATTCACGACAAGCTTTGATCTCATCCGTGGCCAGTTCAATCACACGCTTTTTCAGACGCGGACGACGTGGCATCGAAGAGTTTGACACACCTTTGCGGGTCATGCCTTCACGACGCAGAAAATCGTAAGCTGTTTTAGCTTGCGAAAAGCCTGAATAGTCACCGTCGGTATGATCGGGGTGATCGTGAAAGGCGACGTTGCGCCAAGCTTCTCTAATCTCGTTGGCGTTTGCGTTTAAGGGCAGGCCAAGAACCTGCAGCGCTTCGGCCCGAGCCTTTACTTTGCTCACTGGCTCCATACTGAAATCACTCGTTAAAACTACACTGGGCTCAGATTGCCACTGGTCACAATTTTGTCAAATTTTTTCAAGTATTAGAGTTAAACACAGCAACAGTTTCTAAGTTCATGTTGAGATTGTCGCGGCAGCAGCAGTTGGCGCGTTAATACATGGTTAACAAGTGCCTTGCCCAGCGATTGAGGTTCCGCTGGGCAAGTTGTGAGTTCAGGCGACGTTCTGCAATTCAGCCTGAGGTGTGATGCCCAACGCGAAACAGACATCGCGGGTAAGCTCAGGCCGGTTGAGCGTATAGAAGTGCAGCTTGTCCACACCACCTTCGATCAGATCTGAGCAGAGTTCGGTGCAGAGCGCAGTGGCCAACAGGTCTTCGCGGTCGTCACGGATCGCCTTTTCGAATGCATTTTCGATCCAATCGGGAATGTGCGTGCCGCAGCGTTTTGCAAAGTTACGCGCGCCCTTCCAGTTTTCGATGGGCAGAATACCGGGCACGATAGGCTTATCGATCCCCGCTTTTTCGCAGGCGTCACGGAAGCGGAAGAAGGTTTCAGCCTCGAAGAAGAACTGGGTCAAAGCTTCATCTGCACCGGCATCGAGCTTGGCCTTTAGCCAATCTACATCAGCGCGGGCATTTTGCGCCTCGGGATGTTTGTCGGGATAAGCGCCGACGCGGATGCTGAACATCTCGGTTTCCGCCAGCGCAGATATCAACTCGACTGAATTGGAAAAGCCGTCCGGGTGGGGTTCGAACTGGTCCTGACCTTTTGGCGGATCACCCCGCAGGGCCACGATGTCCTGCACACCTGCGCGCGCGAACGTGTCGGCAATTTCAAGCGTTTCCTGGCGCGAAGCGTCGACACAGGTCAGATGCGCGGCGACCGGCAGCCCTGAGGATTTGTGCAGGGTTGAAACCGCATCGCGCGTCAACTCACGAGTTGTACCACCCGCGCCATAAGTGACGGACACAAAGCGTGGGTTCAGAGGTGCCAGCGTTTGCACCGTATCCCAAAGGCGAAACGAGGCCTCCAGTGTCTGGGGAGGAAAGAACTCGAAGGATATCTCAGGCTTGGTCATCAGGGCCTCGTAACTGTCATTTACGCTCTTGTGCCACTTGCAGCGTTGTGAGACAAACTCATATTGTTCAACAACAACATGAGCTGCGCAACATATGCATATCGAGTTCCGGCATCTACGGACAATTAAAGCCATCCACGAATGTGGCGGGCTTGCACGCGCCGCCGATCAGTTGAACATCACGCAATCTGCGTTAAGCCATCAAATCAAGGGTTTGGAGGATCAAGCCGGGGTCGAGCTGTTCTTGCGTCGGTCGAAACCGATGAAGTTGTCGGCGGCGGGGTTACGGCTATTGCGGCTGGCAGAACAGATTTTGCCGCAGATCGAAGCGATGCAGGAGGAATTTTCTTCCCTGCGCGACGGGCGTACGGGTCGCATGCATATTGCGATTGAATGCCATGCCTGCTTTGAGTGGCTGTTTCCCGTGCTCGAAGCGTTCCGTAAATCCTGGTCCGACGTCGACGTAGATATCCGACCCGGCCTTGCCTTCGACGCGCTACCAGCACTGCAGAAGGAAGAGGTTGATCTGGTGGTCTCTTCGGACCCCGAGGATTTGCCAGGTGTCGAGTTCATCGAACTCTTCGACTATCAGGCCGTGTTCGTTGCGGCGTCCTCGCACCCTTTGGCTGATAAGGCTTTTGTCGATGCCGAAGACTTCCGGGGCCAGACGCTGATTACCTACCCGGTCGAACGGACCCGGCTGGATGTTTTCAGCCAATTGCTGATCCCAGCTCGTGTGGAGCCTGCCACCATCCGTCAGGTCGAATTGACTGCCGTTATCCTTTTACTGGTCGCATCAAATCGCGGAATTTCGGTGCTGCCGGACTGGGTGGTGCGAGAGGTGAAATACAACTCGGATTATGTCACACGCCCACTTACGAAGGACGGGATCACACGCCGACTTTATGCAGCGGTGCGGTCTGAAGACCTTGAAAAACCCTTTGTGCAAGAGCTGGTGAACCTGGCCCGGACCGAGGCGCGCAAGCTTCAGACGCAATAGCGCTAAACGCAGATCAGCCATGCGCATCATTCCTCTTGGCAAGGGCGCATTGCACCAGTATACGCGCGGCTTGACCGGACAGGAGCCTTTGAAAAATGGTTGGCAGTGCAAATCTCAACATCATGATAAAAGCCGCGCGTAAAGCGGGCCGGTCTTTGGTCAAGGATTTTCGTGAAGTCGAGAACCTGCAGGTATCGATGAAGGGCGCAGGTGATTTCGTGTCCAAGGCCGATATCGCTGCCGAAGCTATCCTGAAAGAGGAACTGCTGGGCGCGCGCCCCACCTACGGCTGGCTGGCGGAAGAGGGCGGCGCAATCGACGGCGAAGACCCGACCCGCCGCTGGATCGTTGACCCGCTGGATGGCACTACCAACTTCCTGCATGGCCTGCCGCACTGGGCAGTTTCGATTGCGCTGGAACATAAGGGCAAGATTGTTGCGGGCGTGATTTATGACGCTGCCAAAGACGAAATGTTCCTTGCCGAGAAAGGCGAGGGCGCATGGATGAACGATATGCGCATCCGCGTTTCTGGCCGTCACCGCATGATCGAGTCGATATTTTCGACCGGCCTGCCGTTCGGAGGCCGCTCGGACCTGCCTGCTACCCTGCAGGATCTGGCCCGGCTGATGCCAGCCTGTGCAGGTGTGCGCCGCTGGGGTGCTGCTGCGCTGGACATGGCCTATGTGGCCGCTGGGCGGTACGAAGGATTTTGGGAGCGTCGCCTGAATGCATGGGACCTAGCCGCTGGCATCATCATCGTGAAAGAAGCGGGCGGCCTTATTCAACCCCTGAACCCAGAAGGCAGCGTGCTTGAGGACGGTGAAGTGATCTGTGCCAACGAGCCGATCTTTGACACCTTCGCCAAGGTGATCAGGGGCTAAAACGCGATCAGCCCCCCCGTTCAGGCCGAGTGATTACAGTATTCGCGCGCCCGATCCGGGCGCGCGTTTTCGTTCAGAAATCGACCTTGATCGCGATCCCTTGTTCGACCGCAAGATCGACCACAGCGCTTGCAACCGCCAAATCCTGCAGTCCGACGCCAGTTCCATCGAACAGGGTGACCTCTTGGTCCGATTGCCGTCCGGGATGCGTGCCGTTGATCACCTCTCCGATCTGTCGGATACCGGCTTCCGATATCGAACCTTCAGCGATGGCATGCTGACATTCGCCCAATGAGACGGACTGAGCGATTTCGTCGGTAAAGACAGTGGCGCGTGTAATAAGATCCACACCAACTTCTTGTTTGCCGATTGTGTCAGTCCCCATGCAGGCGACGTGCGTTCCGTCTGATACGTGATCCGACATCAGGGTTGGCGCAAATGAGGAGGTGATCGTGATGATCACATCGGCCTCAACCATGCCCGACAGTTCAACAGCTTCAAAAGGCAGGCCAGCCTCAGCCGCGACTTCCTCGAGGTTGGGCAGCATCTCGGGGTGCAGGTTCCAGCCGATGATCTTTTCAAAGTTGCGCTGCTCCAGCGCGGCGCGCAGTTGGAACTTGGCTTGATGACCTGCGCCAACCATGCCGATCACTTTCGCATCTTTGCGTGCCAGATAGTTGATGGAAACTGATGAGGCGGCCGCTGTGCGCAGCGCTGTCAGCAGGTTACCACCGACCACGGCTTTCACCCGACCTGTATCCGGATCAAACAGGAAGACCGTCGATTGATGATTGATCAACCCATGTGTTTCCAGATTGTTGGGCCAGTACCCACCGGCTTTGAGACCAAGCGTCATGCCTGCCTGATCGAACCCGCCCTTGAAACCATAGAGCGCATCCGCATGGCCAATGGCTTCGCGCACGACCGGAAAGTTATAGGCATTGCCAGAGGCCATCGCGGCAAACACCTGTTCGATCGCCTCATAGCTTTCCTTGCGGCCCAGCAGCGCGCCGATTTCCTTTTCAGGAACGATGATCATCGATTATGCCTTTCGTAAGTTCTGATGATCGAAAGTCAGAGAGACGGCCCGCCAGGGGCCGCCGTTCTGTGACGTTCAATAGGCTTTGCCGCGTGCAGAGACCGGCCATAACGCTTCGACCTTTCCGTTGCGGACGCCGACGTACCAGTCATGAACATTGCAGGTCGGGTCACAATGACCTGGCACCAGTCGCAATTTGTCGTTCACTTTCAATGCGCCTTCGGGATCGCCGATAACCCCGTGTTCATCTGAACACTTGAGGTACTCTACATCGTCGCGCCCGTATATGAAGGGCAGGCCGCTATCTACCGACTGCGCTTTGAGGCCTGCATCGCAGATGGCTTTGTCTGCCTTGGCGTGGCTCATAACGCTGGTCAGAATGAACAGTGCATTTTCCCATTCGCCCTGATCGATCCGGTTGCCATCTTTATCCAGAATGCGGCCATAGTCTGCGTCCATGAATGCGTAGGATCCGCATTGCAGCTCGTTATACACACCTGACTTGGCCTCAAAATAGTATGAGCCCGTTCCGCCCCCCGAGACCAGCGCGCAGTCGACGCCTGCGGTCTTAAGGCCGTCATACGCGTCTTCGACCATCGCGATGGCGACATCCAGCTTCTCTTTGCGGGCCTCATAGGTGTCCAGATGCTGCATTGCGCCCTGATAGGCCTGTATGCCGGTGAACTTCAAGTTCGGCGAAGCCTCGGCTGCTTTCGCAATCGCGACGACATCTTCTGTTGTCGTCACTCCGCAACGACCGGCGCCGCAGTCGATTTCAACGAATACTTCCAGCTCGGTGCCGTGGCGTTGGGCAGCGGCTGACAGATCGGCGATATTTGCGATATCATCAACACAGACGATCGTGCGGGCGCCCAACTGAGGCAGGCGCGCGAGTCGGTCGATCTTGGCCGGGTCGCGTACCTGATTGGACACCAGAATGTCTTTGATACCACCGCGGGCGAACACTTCGGCCTCGGACACTTTCTGACAGCAAACACCTACGGCGCCGCCCAGCTTTTCCTGCAACTTGGCCACGTCTACCGATTTGTGCATCTTGCCATGCACCCGGTGACGCATTCCGTGCGCCTTGGCATAATCACCCATTTTCTTGATATTGCGTTCCAGCGCGTCCAGATCGAGGATCAGGCAGGGCGTTTGAATTTCACTTTCATCCATACCGATGGCGGCAGGGATGTCATAGCCAACTTCGAATTGATCAATGTTCATCAGTTTGTTCATCCTGTTTTTCCTTACGCTTTCAGCCAGGGCAGCTTGTCCAGATCGACATTGCCACCAGTCACGATGACGCCGACGCGTTTTCCCCGGAATGTGTCGGGGTTCTTGAGAATGGTTGCGAGCGGTACAGCCGAAGACGGCTCCATCACCACCCGCAGATATTTCCAAGTAAGCTTCATCGCGTCGATGATCTCTTGCTCGGACGCGGTGAAGATGTCGGTCACATGGTTTGACACAAAGTGCCAAGTGTTTTCCTTTAGCGGCACCAACAGCCCATCTGCCACCGTTTTCGGGGCATCATCCGCGATGATGTGACCTGCCTTGAATGAACGATAGGCATCGTCCGCCTGTTCAGGTTCGGCAGCATAGATCGCGGTTTCTGGCGCTAGGTTCGAGACGGTCAGGCATGTGCCTGAGACCATCCCACCGCCGCCGATCGGCGCGATCAATGCATCCAGACCATCCGTCTGCTCTAGCAGTTCAGCGGAACAGGTTGCCTGTCCTGTGATGACGCGCGGGTCGTTGTAAGGGTGCACGAACTCGCCCCCTGTTCGGGCCTGAACCTCGGCAAAGGTCGCTTCGCGGGAAGTGGTTGAGGGATCGCACTCTGTGATCGTGCCACCATAGCGGCGCACCGCGTCTTTCTTGGCCTGCGGGGCCGTGCGCGGCATGACCACATTGCAGGGGATACCGCGTCGACCCGCCGCATAGGACAGCGACAGCGCGTGGTTTCCGCTGGAATGGGTGCAGACACCCTTGGTAGCCATTTCGTCGCTCAGACCGAAGACAGCATTGCTGGCTCCGCGCACTTTGAACGCGCCGGCTTCTTGAAAGTTCTCGCATTTGAAGTACAGCTGCGCACCGGTCAGGTCGTTCAGGTAGTCCGACGTCATGATCGGTGTGCGCCGGATATGCGGCCTAATCCTTTCATGCGCAGTCCGCACATCCTCGATGGTCAGGTCAGCGGCTGGGATATGATCCAACATTAGGGTCCTCCTCAGGCTGCGGCCATGGCGTGGCCGGATGAGCCAGTACGATAAAATTCCTGGGCGGCTGCTACTCCGCTGCCCAGTTCCACGGGATAGTTCAGGTCAGCCATTGCCATTTCGATCGTGGCCAAGCCCGACAGAACCATTACATCCGTCAGACTGCCCAGATGACCGATGCGGAAAGCTTTGCCATTCAGCTCTCCCAAACCGATGCCGAACGATACGCCATAAGCGTTGAAAGCGTGGTCGGTAAGTTCATTGCTGTCAAATCCTTCGGGCACAATGATCGCGCTGACAGTGTCAGAGTAGAGGTCTGGTGATTGCGCGACCAGTTTCAGGCCCCATGCCTCAACTGCGCGGCGTACGCCTTCAGCCAGTCGCGTATGCCGAGCATAAACCTTTTCCAGACCTTCCTCGAACAGCACCTTCAGGCTTTCGCGCATACCATAGATCAGCTGAAGCGGTGGTGTGTAGGGAAAGCCACCTGACGCGTTGGCCGCCATCATGTCGCGGAAATCAAAGAAGGTGCGGGGCAGTTTCGCGGTTTCCATTGCCGCCAACGCTTTGGGGCTGACGCACAGGATCGCCATGCCAGTTGCTAACATAAACCCTTTTTGAGAACCTGATACCGCGATATCGACACCCCAACGATCAAACTCGAACGGCATTGACGCCAGCGAGCTGACACAATCCACAAACATCATTGCGGGATGTCCTGCGGCATTCATGGCGTGACGTACCGCACTGATGTCTGAACGCACTCCGGTGGCGGTTTCGTTATGCGTAACCAGAACGGCTTTGATCTCGTGTGCATTGTCCGCTGAGAGGATCGCCTCGAACCTGTCTGCAGGCGCTCCGGTGCCCCAAGGGCATTCAACGACCTGCACATCCAGCCCATGCCGTTCGCACAGATCAATCCAGCGGTGACTGAATACGCCATAACGTGCGATCAGAACCTTATCACCGGGGCTAAGCGTGTTGGTAACCGCCGCCTCCCAGCCACCTGTTCCGCTGGCAGGAAAGGTGACGATCTGGCCTTCGGCTGTGCCAAAGACCTTCTTTGTGTCCTCCAGCACCGGTGCGAAGGTTTCAACGAAATCTGGCGCACGGTGATCTTGCGTCTGAACCTGCATGGCTAGGCGCAAGCGATCAGGAATGTTGGTTGGGCCTGGGATAAAGACCGGGTTTTGGTTCGACATAACTCAATCCTCTGCTTTCAGCCCAAGTGTCACCGGATTGGATGCGCAATGCAATTTTCTTGAAAAATATTTCCATTTCATCCATTAAATTGATAAGGTGCTGAAACAGAAAGAGATTCAGTTTCTCAAATTTGTTCACTGAAAACTGCGCGTCAAAAAACTTTGCCCGAAACCGCAGTCACAACCAAAAAGGCTAGGTACGATATGGATTCTCAGAAACGGCCGCGCGGCAGGCCGAAATCGGCATTCAAAGAAAGCTCAGCCGGAACCATGCAGTCACTGGACCGCGCGCTGGGCGTGCTGACGACTGTTGCGCGGCTGGAACGCGTCGCGCTGAGTGATCTGGCACGCGAGGTCGACATACCGACGGCCACCACACATCGCATCCTGATGACATTGCAGAAGCACGGTTTTGTAACCATTGATGAAGAACGGCAAGAGTGGATGGTTGGTATCGAAGCCTACCGGACCGGTGCGTCCTTCCTGCGTCGCAATAACATTCTTGAGATCGGCAGACCGATCCTGCGTCGTCTCATGCAGGATAGCGGTGAGACCGCAAATCTAGCGGTGCCAGATGGGTCAGAAGTTGTTTTTGTCGGACAGGTCGAAACCCAGAATCCCATTCGGGCCTTCTTTCCACCCGGCGCGCGGACGCCGATGTATGCCTCGGGGACAGGAAAAGCCATACTGGCGGCCCTGAGCACAGAGAGCCTAAGCAGGGCGCTTGGGGCAACCGACTTGATTGCGTTTACCGAAAACACACATTTGCCCGGCTCGGGTCTGCATGAGGATCTGGCTGAAACCCGTGCCCGTGGTTGGTCCTATGATCATCAGGAAAGATACGAAGGTATGTCTTGCATTGGAGCGGCCATCTTCAATGACCGTGCTGAGCCGTGTGCCGGTATCTCTGTATCAGGCCCGACCGTCAGGTTCAGCCGTGGCCGAGCACCTGAACTGGGCGCGTTGGTGTCGTGCGCGGCACAGGAAATTACGCAACTGAGTGGTGGAAGGCTGCCTATAGGTTGATCTCAATTCACTCGCGCGGAACTTTGGGAATACGCGATTGCGCAAGCTTATATTTGCGTTCCGGATGCGGCGGATGGCCTTGGGTGCGATTCCAGAACCCGGTGCCTCCGCGTTTGAGCCACAGGGGAATGCAAAGGATAAGGCCGACGAAGAAGCCCCCAGTATGGGCCCAGTACGCGACACCCCCCTCATCAGGATTGCTGGACAGGCTTCCAAAGAACTGAAGACCCAACCAGACCCCAAGCATGACAAAGGCAGGGATAGTAAATATCCGAATATAGATGATCAGGATCAAAAGGATATCGACGCGCGCTTTTGGAAAAAGCAGCAGGTAGCCGCCCATAACCCCGGCGATTGCCCCGGACGCACCGATTGTTGGCACTACTGAGCCCGGAGCCGATGCGACGTGAATCAGACCAGCGCCAACGCCCGACAGCAGATAGAACGCAAGAAACAGAACATGCCCCATCTCATCTTCGAGGTTATCGCCGAAAATCCAGAGAAACAGCATGTTCCCCGCCAGATGCATCCAGCCCCCATGCAGGAACATTGAGGTCACGAGTGTCTCAATCCCATACCCGTCGGTGATCCGGGCCGGAATGACGGCGTAATCGAAAAAGAACCGATTGATCAGCCGCGTATCCTCCATGATCCCGACATAACTCAGGAAGATCAGGATGTTCGCGGCCATCAGGGTATAAACGACAAACGGTGTGCGCCCCGAGGGGTTATGGTCACGGATCGGAAACATGGCGCGACGCTGGGCTTTTCGTTATCCCGCGTCAAGACCCGGTTATGCCGCATCTTGGACCGAAAATTTCCGATCCCTGCTGCCTTTGGCCGTCATTTCCACCTTAGTGGTTTTGGATGCGGTGAAAGAGGTCGGCGTCATAGTCCGAACGCCACAGCGAACCGGTCATCACGCAGAAACCTGAGATCGCAGAAGAGACCCCTTACTTTCGAATGCCGCAAGACGATCAAATGGCCACAATCTGAGTATTGAGACAATAATTGGCCAAAGCGCTTAATTTAGAATATCGGCGATTGCCCCTATCAGGTTCAGCACTTCATGCGTTTCACGGTTTACTTCGTAAACGTAATCTCCGGCGCGCACATAATATCCATTGCGTCGCAGCCCCCATCGGCTGGGATCGTCGATACGGGCATAGCCATCATAGATGTAGTCCCCTCTACGATATTTCTTGACCTGGCCAGGAGGTACACACGGTATCGCTTTTTTCGCCAAACCCGGCGGGCAATGCCCGGCTTTGGATTTCACACGTATTAGGCCAGTTGCAGAGGCTCCGCCATCTTGACCAATGTCATTGCTCCACAAACTGTTATTTGCCTTTGCATTTGGCGCGCCCTGCACGGCCAAGGTCACTGCCAAAATTCCAACAGTTATTTTCATTCCCGGCGCCTTCTTCAGCTTCATGATCTAGATATGCCCTTGAACGGGTATTGACGAGTTCATAGGCGAGGAGTCGCTCGCGGATGCGGTAAACTATCCGTGCAATTAAGGTCGTTCTTGTCGCAGAGCCCATATAAGTCATTATGACAGGAGGTTCCCGGTCCACCAAACCGTCCACTTGTTCATTGTCTTTATTTCGTGAACAACATTAACCGAACGTGAACAATGTATTCTCAGAGCGTTCAACCATGCTGAGGCATAGTGATCTGGTTGGATCGCAGCTGCTTTTTTTTCGCGCGATCGCAATCAAGGGGAAAAGCATGATCAAGCCTGCCTTTGTGACTGAAGAGTCCAGCACAACAGCTGTAATGCAAACCTCAGGCAAAATCGCCGTAGAGTGTTTGTCAGCCACGACCAAGTCGAGCAGTGGTCGCTTCCCTCCTATAGAAAATGCACTAACAGAGATCATAAAAAACAGGCGGCTTTCTGAGGCACAAAACAACGTCTGAAGGCAGTTCAGCGGACTCCCAAACAATTCCTGATATTCGTCCTGAAAATTGGAATTGAAGACTGAATCCCGCTCCATATTGGGGCGGGGTTTCTTTTTTGACCTTCAGGGAAGTGGATTGTACTTAAGCAAGCGCAATTCAACCACGATATGCTAAGGGTCGGCCATTTCGTGCTTTGTAAAGCATGTGGCCGACCCGGCTTTTGGTACTTCAGATCCGTGATAAGTCAGTACCGTATGAAAGTTGCTCTAGGGATTAAGTATCTTCAGGTTACAGACCCAGAAGTGACTTCACCTCTTCTTCTACAGCGTCGGTAACAGGTTTGTTGGCTGCAGCTTCCAAGGCTTCGCGTTCAGCCAAGTCCTGTTCTTCCACTAGTTCGGCCAGATCCCGGGCTTCTTCAGTCGCTTCTTCGTAGTCCAAAGCTGCCTGTCGTTCTTCATTCAGCTCCTGTGCTTCATCGACGGAATTATCCAAATCGGTGCGCGCTTCATCTAGCTGTTCTTCGATCACTGGATCCGTTCCACCGGCGTCTTCCAAAGCCTGTTCAAGTTCTTCAACACGCTCTTGATTGTCCTGAACATCACCCAGGGCGGCTTCCAGATCTTCCTCGATCTCAGAAATCAAACGTTCTGGCTGTTCGAGTCCGGAAAGTTCTTCCAGCTGTTCTGCAAGCTCCTCACGCAAGGGCTCTCCGGCCAGCACGGTGTCGCGATAGGTGGCTATTCGTCCGACGCGGGAATAGGGTGATGCATTGGCCAACGCCGTTTCACTTGCGTTAGCTGCGTTCAAAGCCCCTAATTCTGATGGGTGGGCGCCAAGAAGTGACGCAATTTTGTTGCCTTTGGTGCGTACCGCTGGGCGGATGGATTCTTCTACGATCACGGTTTTGGAAGGCTGCTTGTACGTCTTGGTCTTTTTCTTTTTGCCATTGAAGAGGTCCTTCAAGGAGAAGCGGCCACCGTTTCCAGAAGTGGAACGTGCAGAGTTACTCTTTGACTTGTTGACCTTGGACTTTCCCGCTTTCCAACCTCCGCGGCTTTTTTCGGAGCTCTTGTTGCTGCCTTTCTTATTGGCAGAGCTATGATCGCCGCTGTTTCCTTTCCCGCCACCGTTTCCTTTCCCGCCACTGTTGCCTTTGTCGCCACCTTTTCCACCACCGTTGCCTTTTCCTTCTTTCGCGATGGCGACATCCGGCGCAACAACAGTGGTGACGAGGGCTGCTGATCCCAGCAATGCAATCGCGACCGTAGATGCTTTTAACGATCCATAGATAGTGGCTCTCATGTCTGTCCCCTTACTGGAACGGTGGCCGCGATTATTTCTTCAACAAGCCTACCGTGCCTAAATGCCTCGATTCACATTCGAATCGTTTGTTGTCTTGGTCATTTAACCCGGGGGTGCTTGAACGCAGGGCTAACTGCTTGTTCATCATCAGTTCACGTCGAAAGGCGTAATCTTGCATCAGGAAGTACGAGGAATTTTATGCGCGTGAAGACGTTCTTGGTGGTTGCGAGTATGCTCGTTGCTTTGCCCAGCGGGGAAGCATCTGCCGACACACGCGAGCTCAAACAAGGTGAATTGCGCAAGGCAACCCTGTCGGGCGATACAATTCGACTTACCAGGGTCATCAAAGGCGTCGAGAAGATTTACGGCGGTACGCCGGTCGATGCGCGTGCCTTCCAAGCAGACGAGATATATTATCGTATTCTGGTCAAAAAGCCGGATGGGAAAATTGTTAGCGTGATAGTGAATGCGCAGACTGGCACGGTCATTTCCAATCGATCCAATGTGGGCCGCGAGATATCGAAAGCCGCGCGTTCCGACCCAACCAAAGCCAATAGCAATCGCAACAACTCTAACAACCGTGGTGGCAGTGCCAACCGTGGCAAAAGCGGCAACAACGGCAATGCTGGTAGCAATGGGAATGCTGGCGGAAACGGAGGCGGGAATGGTGGTGGAAACAGCGGTGGTAATAGCGGCGGTAACGGCGGCGGGAATGGTGGTGGAAATAGTGGCGGTAACGGTGGCGGCAATTCTGGCGGGAACGGGAACGGCAAAGGAAAAAAATAAGGCTTAAACCGATGCGGTTGTGCCTGTAGTTTCTGATTATGAGAGTACTTTTAGCCGAAGACGAACCACAGCTGTGCGAGCAGATTAAAAAGCTTCTAACCGCAGAAGGTCGCGTCGTGGATGTGGCTAGCAATGGAACCGACGCTCTGCATTTGGGCGCGACCGAGCCTTACGACATGATCATCCTCGACATTGGGTTGCCGGAACGCGATGGCATATCGGTCCTGCGCGAATGGCGCGGGGCGGGGGTCAAGACACCAGTGTTGATCCTTACGGCCCGCGATGGGTGGAGTGAACGCGTGGATGGTCTTGATGCAGGCGCGGATGATTACATGACCAAACCGTTTCACATGCCGGAATTGGCCGCGCGCGTTCGAGCTATTCTTCGTCGGCAAAGCGGTCAACTGAACCCGATCATTGAAATGGGAGAGGTTTCTTTGGACACGCGAAATGGGCGGGTCAGTGTCGATGGGATCCCTGTTGATCTTACCGCGCAGGAAATCGCTGTCCTGACGTATCTTGCGCATAATATTGGACGCATGGTATCGCGAACCGAGTTGTCAGAGCACATCTACGAATACGACGGGGATCGAGACTCCAACACCATTGCCGTTTTTGTTACTCGGCTGCGAAAAAAACTGGGCTCTGACCTTATTACTACGGTCAGGGGACGTGGCTACATGATCGATAACGCCTGATGTTATCGCTACGCCAACGCGCCTTGCTTGGCGGTCTCGCCACTGGTGCACTTTCTGTCGGCGTCGGCACGTTGGTTGTATTTTCCTACATCAACACCCGTGTCTTAGAGCAGTTCGACGAGACGCTGCGCGACAGGCACACCCAACTTGTTGTTGGGTTAAGCGCGACCACGAATAATCCTGAAACTTTGCGCGATTTAGTGTTCGACCCGGCCTATGGAACGCCGTACTCAGGCAGATACTGGCAGGTGACGGGCGGCAACGGAGCCACGTTTACATCTGCCTCTCTCTTTGACGAAACAATTTCCGAACCTGCACGTGTAAGGGAAGAGGCAGTTGTTTGGAACACTTCCGGCCCGGATAATGAGGCCCTACGTGGCGTCTATCAGAAAATCACGTTCGAAGACGGCACCGAATGGGGCGTGACCGTTGCAGAAAGCAGGCAGGAGCTGACCAGCGAACGGCGGGCCGCTCAGAACAACTTGCTTCCGGTTTTTGGCCTGGTCGGTTTGATTGGCGTTGCAGGCTCTTTGTTGTTGATGTCTGCAATTGTTGGCCCCCTCAGAAAGCTACGCGCTGACGTGGCGCATCGCTGGGACAAGGGAGACGACCTGAACCCGGAACACTATCCAGAAGAGGTTTCGCCGCTCGTAGAAGACCTTAATCAATTGTTGCATCGTAATCGTGAGATCGTTTCTGGCTCCCGACGGCAGGCGGCGGATCTGGCGCATGCCCTCAAAACTCCGACGGCAATACTCAGAAACGAATTGACAAGCTTGTCGGACGCGGGTGCAGATACCGCATCTGCAGATGACGCGTTAAACCGGATTGATGCTCAGCTAAAGCGTTCTCTTGCTCGCATGCGGGCGTCCAACACTGCAGAGCTTACCCACGCAAAAACCGACCTTACAAATTCAGTCGATAGGCTGTCTCGTTTGTTTTCGATTATGGCCGAGCGTGAAGGGAAGACACTCACAACCACCTGCGCGGCGGAGTTGTGGGTCAGAATGGATACCCAGGATATCGAGGAAATATTGGGGAACCTGCTGGACAATGCCCTCAAATGGAGCCGAACAACAATTCACGTCACGGCAAAACGCACTGAACGCGGCATTGAGATTTGTATCGAGGATGACGGGCAGGGAATTCCAAAAGACGCACGCGAAGGGGTGCTTCGTTCCGGAGGTCGATTGGATACCTCTGTCAGCGGCACGGGATTGGGCCTGGCCATTTCTGTTGATCTGTTGAACGCATACGGCGGCAAGCTAAAACTGGGGACATCCGCAAACCTTGGCGGTTTGGCCTGCCATATTCTGATACCAGGATAAATTTGATTGCAGTAGGTCGAAGCTGGTCCTTGACCTGGGGTGGGGACTTATTCCTATTTGATAGCACGAATATGACGATTGCTTAGTGAGCGATGGCGGAAAAGAAGGCTATTGGCGACCTTATCGAATCTGGGTGCAAAGCGTCTGCTGTCCTTGCACTTGGCGAACATGATCTCGATGCGGTTGCGGTGTTTGTCCTAGCTGAGGGTGACCTTGCATTTCTTCCGGGCAGGGGTGCATGCGCGTCTCTCCTTGTCTTTCGGGGCTTCTCTGAACCAATCTGCATATAACCTCGGTCTCCGAGTAGCCTCCCGATATTAGATAGACTGCTCAAAAGGGCCTTTGCCCCGTTGTAGTCATCAATTTGCTCAGCCGTTACACTGAGGTTCAAAGATTACCTCTTGCTGTCTCAGATTGTCTGCAACTTTGTATATACTCCGCTTCTGGCCCTGCCGATCAAGCGACTGCGCAATTTTTTTTGAACCCAAACTGGATGCTGTACGGTGGGCTTTCAGATTGATGCCGTTGATTTTGGCGGTCTTCTCTTGGCCGTGTTAAGCAGCCAGACCAGCCATCATCTGGCAAAGACGCCTTAGTCACTCCATCGCCGCCTGGGGTTTTACAGGGTCCATTGCGGCCCGTACTTCTTGGGTATACCCCGCCACCATGAGCCAATGCGGTTGATACAGATAGTCCCACTCAGGACACGCCGGTCATCGACACATAGCTTGCCGTGGAACTTGGGAAAATAGGGCTTCAGACGCACCATCTGCGCATCGCTCAGCCAGAAAAGATCAGAGATGACACCGCACGTTTTTCGAACGATTACGCATGCAGTCAGATGGAAATCAATACGGTTTGGGCTTAGTGGTTACGATCAGCCGGAATGGGCTTGTCGGTTGTTGGAGAACCACTCAAACCGTCAATTGACATTGTCCTAGCATACGTGGTTTTAACGAATTTGAGCTTGTCGTTTCGTCTAAAATTGAATTCAACGGATCTAGCATGAACCTGTTTTCTGGCGCGAGAGCGCTATTTCTTGCTCCGCGTACTGACGATGTAGAACTGGGTTATGGGGTGACTCTCGCGCGCTACAACGAAGAGTGCGAGACCGTTGATGTCGCAGTATTTTCAAGCGCAGTTCAAAACAGGCTGACAGCGTGAATTCCAAGCGTCCCAAAATCTATTGCCAGTTTCTTGATCGCCCTGTCATGGAGCCTTTGTCCGGGGATCGGATAAACGAAATTCGGTTCTACCGAAGTCTTTCTAGCTTTGCAGACGTTTACTACAATGACGTGCTTATTGACTGGGAATGCGGAACCATAGGTGATCCGAGTGGGTTGAAAACACCGACGCGCGACTATGATCTGTACTATGTTCGAGCGAATCCGGAGCTGTTCAAAAGTCTTCCCCACCCAAAGATAACGCTAGCTTATCCTTACGACCCGGAAGTCTTTGGCGTAGCTGATGCTTTGGTGGTTACGACAGAGGCGTGGCAGAACCTTTTGTACGAACACTCTGCCAGTACTTCAGTCCGAAGAAAGCTTGCCAAGTGGTATCCTGACAACATCGTGCTACCTGACACGATCGTAAACATCCAGCAAACCATCGATCCCCTTTTTCTTCAGCCGATCTCTTCGAAGACGGAGTTCTTTTGGCGCGCAAAGATGACCGGAGCACAGTCTTTTGGCTTCTTTGGACGTGTCACCGAAGAGACAATCCCAAGCGAGTTGATCGATAACCTCAGCGTGATCCGGGAGCGACTTGGTTCCTCGACCAATCCGTTGGCTGCATTTGCCGGAAGTATCCGCACCGCACTACCCGAGCCGGCATTATCTCTGGGTCAGATACCCTACGAAGAAGTACCCGGTGCGCTCGCTGCCTGTCGAGGAACTCTTGGTCAAATGTGTGCAGACAGCGACTACTTAGGCTCCGGGAAATTGCTGGACGCGATGGCAACCAAAACTCCCATTATCACCCGTCGAAATGCGGTTCGTGACGAACAATTAGGTTCTGCATATCCTGGAACGTACGATCACAGTGAAGAGGCATTGGACATTCTCTGGCGGCTTTGTACCGAGGATGCGTTTCATTGTGATTTACAGAAATATCTGGCAGATCGCGCGGAGCTTTTTTTGCCAATATCAACCGGACAGCGAATACGCCGGAAGCTTGTGAGCACAGGCTTTCTTTAGAGATATGCGTTAGAGCTGACATTAGTCTACATACTGTCTGGATCTGTCACGTTTTGATGTCGCTCCTTTGATAGCATTTATAGCAACAAAGGAGATGTGCTATGGGACAACGCGATGCTTGGCTTCCCTAATTTTAACACACTGGAGTTATCCTCATTCCATCAAGCGATCTGGATAACCAGTAGCTTCGATTTCGACCGTTCCACATGCAACCCGAGTTGTCCAACTTCACCTATCAGCGGACCGTCGCACTTGCAGTTCCAACCTTCACACTAATCTTCACCACAAATAGAAGTAGAGGCAGTCAACTCAAACTCGCCGCAAGTACAAACAGCTTATGATTGTTTGTGAATCACATTTTTAGTTTAATATAGCGAACTGTGAGCGCATCGCGATCCATCCTCAATCCTCCGGTCGCCTCGGAGTAATCCCTGCCGACGATCAAAGGCCTCAGCCAGTTCCTCATCAAAGGGAGATTTCGCTGGGCGACCGGCACAGGCCTAAGCCCACAAACATCGCCGAAGCGCCGGTAGTCATGATCCCCATACTTCCGAGCGATCTGAACTCCCACTACCACTCCACTTAAGCACATCCAGAAACTCCATTTGTTAAGCAGGAAAGGCCTCTTTAGGCGCGTGCAGAAATCAAGCTCACAGGTTCAGATAAAAACACTCGCAGAAGAACACTCAGTTGCTCCGGTTGCTTGGAAGAATCGATTGCACAAAAACGCACCAAATCGCAGTGCGAAGTGCATTCGGTAAAACACCCTCTTGACGCCAAATTTCGTATGAAATAGGTGGTGGCCTTGCTGAGCGGGCGTTGTGTAGTGGTAAGACCTTAGCCTTCCAAGCTAATGACGCGGGTTCGATTCCCGCCGCCCGCTCCAGCTGAATTTCCCCAATCAGTTGCGTCATATGGCCCTTATTTGGCCGCAAAGATGCGCCTTCAACTTGACCCCAACCAGCTCTGGGGCCAAGAAGCTAAGACTGACGCGTGATCGCGACGATGGATCAAGAAACAAGGGCCAGACATGGCAAGAACACGCTCCGCCAGTCCAGCGAATAAACCAGCACCGGGCACTCAGGAAGAACGCGCAGGTTCCAAGAAAATAGGTGTGTTGGCCTCGCTATGGCCATTCATGAAACCCTATCGGTTGCTGATGATCGGCGCGACACTAGCGTTGATTTTGACAGCGAGCATGACGCTGACCTTGCCGCTGGCGGTACGTCGCGTGGTCGACAATTTTCGCATCGAAGATGGCGAGTTGCTGGATTGGTATTTTCTGGCGGCTCTTGGAATTGCGGGCATTCTCGCGGTTGGTACCGGTATCCGCTATGCGCTTGTCACCCGATTGGGCGAACGTGTTGTTGCTGATATCCGCAAGGCCGTATTTGACCGGGTCATTGGCATGAGCCCCGAGTTTTACGAGCGGGTCATGACGGGTGAGGTACTCAGCCGAATCACGACCGATACAACGCTCATCCAATCGGTTCTTGGGTCATCAGTCTCGATCGCGCTGCGCAACTTGTTGATGTTCGTCGGTGGGCTGGTTCTGATGCTTCTGACATCGGCCAAACTGACTGGGTTGGTCTTGCTGCTTATCCCAGCAGTGATTGTTCCCATTCTGGTTCTTGGACGCAGGCTGCGGACCATCAGCCGTGAAAATCAAGATTGGATCGCGGCGTCTTCGGGAAACGCGGGTGAGGCATTGGGTGCGGTACAGACCGTGCAGGCCTTTACCCATGAGCAGGCCAGCAGGGCACAATTTGGTGAGATGACAGAAACCTCGTACGAAGTTTCTCTGCGCCGTATCCAGACCCGAGCGGTGTTGACGGTCATCGTTATTTTTCTGGTCTTCTCGGGCATCGTCGGCGTGTTGTGGATGGGTGCGAATGACGTACGTAACGGGGTGATGACAGAAGGAGTTCTGATTCAGTTCGTGATCTATTCGATCATCATGGCAGGTTCAGTCGCTGCGCTGTCGGAAATCTGGAGTGAGCTGCAGCGCGCGGCAGGCGCAACTGAGCGGTTGGTCGAGTTGCTGAACGCACAGGACACCGTCAATGATCCGTCGCAGGCCAAGGCATTGCCGGCGCCGGTGCGTGGCGAGATTCGCTTTGACGAAGTGACTTTCCACTATCCTGCGCGCCCGGATATCGTTGCGCTGGATCATTTTACGTTGCGGATCAACCCGGGAGAAACCGTAGCCTTTGTCGGTCCGTCTGGCGCAGGCAAGACCACGGTGATCCAGATGATCCAGCGATTTTACGATCCTGATGCGGGGCAGGTCAGCCTCGACGGGATTGATCTGCGTGACCTGAACAGGCACGACTTTCGCCAACACATCGCTCTGGTCCCGCAGGATCCGGTGATCTTTGCGGCCTCGGCGCGGGAAAACATCCGCTTTGGCCGTCTGGATGCATCGGATGCCGAGGTTGAGGCCGCCGCCCGTGCGGCTGCCTCGCACGAATTCATCACAGCACTGCCCGAAGGTTATGGCAGCTTCGTGGGTGAACGCGGCGTGATGCTGTCGGGCGGTCAGAAACAGCGTATCGCAATCGCGCGCGCCATCCTGCGCGACGCGCCGGTCCTGCTGCTGGACGAGGCGACCTCGGCGCTGGACGCCGAAAGCGAACGGGCTGTGCAGGGGGCCGTTGACACCATGCGGGCCGGGCGCACGACACTGATTGTTGCCCACCGGCTGGCGACCGTGAAAAAGGCAGACCGGATTGTCGTGCTGGAGGCCGGGCGCATTGTGGCGCAGGGCACGCATGATGATCTGGTGGCTCAGGATGGTTTGTATGCCCGTCTGGCACGTCTGCAGTTCACCGACGGGGTGGCCGCCGAATAAAGTGACGTTCCGGCACATCCAGAACCGTCGTAGCGTCATTCTACATTTTCCGAACCTGACAGCTAAGCCCTTGCTTGCGTGTGGTGTGTTTTGCTTCCATCTTGGAGGTCACAGACAAGCCCGCGCATGACACGGGAGAGAAATCAGGGGAGGAGCCACATGGCCTTTGTGGGATTGGAAGACAAGGCACGCATCGAACAGGAGATGGCGTGGGACGATCGGGATGTACCGACCACCTTCCATCAGCTGTTGTCGCGGACGGCGGGCAAGTTCCCGAACCACAAGGCGATCAGCTTTCAATTGTTGTCTGGCCCGACCGACAAGGCCGAGACGCTGACATGGTCGGACCTGCTGGGCAAGGTCAATCAGGCGGCTAACCTGTTCCGCTCATTGGGGATCGGCGAAACCGATGTGGTGGCCTATGTGCTGCCGAATTGTAACGAGACGCTGGTCACCATGATGGGGGGCGCGGTTGCAGGGATTGTGAACCCGATCAACCCTTTATTGGAACCGGAACAGATCGCTGCGATCCTGCGTGAGACCGAAGCGAAGGTTGTTGTCACACTAAAATCCTTCCCGAAAACGGATGTAGCCCAGAAGGTGGAAGAGGCGGTGCGCCACGCGCCCGGCGTTCACACGATCCTAGAGATTGACCTGAACCGTTACCTGACGCCGCCCAAATCCTGGCTGGTGCCGTTTTTGCGTCCCAAGATGGGCGACAAGGAAAAACTGGCCCATGCAGACTATAAGAATTTTAATGTCGAGCTGAACAAGCAACCGAAGACGCTGACGTTCGAGGACAGCAAAGAAGATCGGGTCGCGTGCTATTTCCACACCGGCGGCACAACTGGAATGCCGAAGGTGGCGCAGCACAAGTATTCCGGCCTGATCTACAACGGCTGGCTAGGCAATACGCTGCTGTTTGACGAAAACGACGTCATCATGTGCCCGCTGCCGATGTTCCATGTCTTCGCGGTGCATGTGATCGTAATGGCGGCCGTGTCGTCGGGTGCGCATGTGATTTTCCCCACACCTGCGGGCTATCGCGGCGATGGCGTGTTCGACAATTTCTGGAAGCTGATCGAACGCTGGAAGGTTTCGTTCATCATCACAGTGCCGACTGCGATTTCTGCCAAGATGCAGCGGCCAGTGGATGCGGATATTTCAAGCGTCAAGACGGCCTTCTCGGGTTCAGCCCCATTGCCGGTCGAATTGTTCCGCCGCTTCGAAGAAGCCACAGGTGTCACAATCGTTGAAGGCTACGGTCTGACCGAGGCTACCTGTCTGGTTTCGTGTAACCCGGTGGATGGCGAAAAGAAAATCGGTTCGATCGGAATTCCGTTTCCCTATACGGATGTCAAAATCCTGCAGGATGGGCCGGATGGCCCGACCGAATGCAGCAACGATCAGATCGGTGAGATTTGTATTTCAAACCCCGGTGTTTACGCGGGCAACACCTACACCGAGGCTGAAAAAAATGTCGATCTCTACCACTTTGACAAATATCTGCGCACGGGTGATTTGGGTCGTTTTGACGAGGATGGTTACCTCTGGATTACCGGTCGCGCCAAAGACCTGATCATTCGTGGTGGTCACAATATCGATCCGGCTGAAATCGAAGAGGCTCTGTTGGGCCACGAAGCCGTAGCCTTTTCCGGAGCGATTGGTCAGCCAGACGCGCATTCGGGTGAGGTTCCCTGCGCCTTTGTCGAACTGGTCGAGGGCGCTTCGGTCACCGAACAAGAGCTGCTGGATTATTGCAAGGTGCACGTCCATGAACGCGCGGCACAGCCCAAGCATATGACGATTTTGGACGAATTGCCGAAGACTGCCGTCGGCAAGGTGTTCAAACCCGATCTGCGCAAGCATGCGATCACGCGGATTTATAATGGCGCATTGGAAGCAGCTGGTGTGGCAGCCCGTGTCGTGTCGGTGATCGACGACAAGAAACGCGGGCTTGTCGCGCAGCTTGACGCGAACGGCTCCTCCGAAGACGATGTGGCCAAAGTGCTGGGTTCATTTACCCGGCCATGGGAGTGGTCTGAGTAATCCGGTGGAACAATGGACTATGAACGTCTAATCGACGAAGAGACATGGGGTTTTATCCGGCGCACGGCTGAGAGCTATCCTGATGATACGGTCGAAATGTCTGTAGCCGACCAACGCCGTGTCTATGACGCGATGTGTCAGGAATTTCGCCAGCCGCGCCCGCCCGGAACCGACGTGCAGGACAGGTCCGCCGATGGCGTTCCCGTCCGTGTCTATTCTGCCGGAGACCCGACCCGAAGTGTCATCTATTTTCACGGTGGCGGGTTTGTTGTCGGTGGATTGGACAGCCATGATGATGTCTGCGCAGAACTCTGTATCCAAACGGGTTATCGGATCGTTTCGGTCGACTATCGATTGTGCCCCGAACATGTGCATCCGGCACAGTTTCAAGACAGCTGGGCGGCGACGCGCTGGGTGGTTCAGGAATACGGAGATCCGATTGTGCTGGCAGGTGACAGTGCGGGCGGCAATCTGGCGGCAGCTGTCGCGCATCATGGGAGAGGGCGACTAGAGAACGTACTTGGGCAGGTTCTCATCTATCCCGGGTTGGGTGGGGACATGTCAAAGGGTTCGTATATCGAACATGCCAATGCCCCACTTCTGACATTGGACGATATCCGGTTCTATCAAACGGTGCGAAGTGAAGAGACCGCACCGGACAACGATCCCACATTCGCTCCATTGCAGGATGCTGATTTCTCTGGGCTTCCGCCGACGGTTGTTGTGACAGCTGATTGTGACCCGCTGCGCGATGACGGGCCCGCCTATTGCGACCGGATCACAGCCGCAGGTGGGTTGGCACATTGCATCAATGAGCCTGGGCTGGTCCATGGATATCTGCGCGCCCGAACTTCGGTCAGGCGTGCCGCAGACAGCTTTGAACGCATCTCGGTGGCGATCGAAGCGTTAGGTCAGGGGATCTGGTGCTACGACTGACCCTGTTGCGTCAGGAATGGCTTGCCCTTCATGGTTTCCGCCAGGGGCGCCCCCATGCGCTGCAATATGGTCGGTGCAAGCTGAAGCTGGTCGATAACGGTATCCGGCTCGGGTCCTTGGGCGTCACCAAAATAGTAAAGCGCGGTTTCCTGCTGCAATGGGCTGCGACCACCGTGGTGGCCGCGTTCGTCCTGGCCATGATCGGCAGTTACGATGACCTCATAGCCTAGTTGCCGCCATCGGGGGATGAATGGAGCCAGCATTTCATCCATGACGAAACAGGCGTGGTCCATCTCTTCGCAATCGTGGTGGAAACGATGCCCCATACTGTCCAGCGTACAGGTGTGCAGAATCCCGTAGTCCAACCCGAACCGCAGGCACAGATTGGTCAGCGAGGCAAACAAATCGACATCACTGGGTGTCATCTGGTTGGCCGAGCCATATCCCGTCATCGAGTGAAACCGGCCATGGTTGATGGTCTTGCTGTCGGGCTCATCATATTCCACGTCGCGGACGTAGTCGAAGGGATGACGGTTAAAGAACTGCGACCAATAGCTGTGGGTGACCGCGCCGGTCACACCACCTATCTCTCGCACCTGACTGAAGACGTCTTTGTGGGAAAGCCGGAACACGTTGCCATTGCCGGTACAGCCGTGTTCCTGCGGTGTGACACCAGTGTGAATGGACGCATAGCAGCTGGCAGAGGTCGAGGGCAGGACAGCGCGCAATTTCCACACGCGCGCTTCGCCACTGTCGACCCACCCTTCAAGATTGCCGAAGAGGCGGCGAAAGTTGCGCCAGGGGACACCGTCGAGGATAATTAAAAGCAGTTTGCGGTCCATGTTCCGACCCTAGTTATTGAGTGTTTGTTCGAGCGACCCTAAGAGATTCGTCCCGACAAGGCCGCCCAATTGCGCCCCAAATAGCAAAATCCCGACACCTATCATCAGACAATGTGCCGGGACTTCAAAACTTCACCGAAGTGTCACGTACCGGTTCAGTTCCCGGCGCTTTCCATCTTGCGATGCGCGACCACTTCTTCCAGCCAGCCTAGATGCATCTCAGGCACTGAGCTAAGCAGCAGGTCGGTGTAGTCGTCGAACGGCGGGCTCAGCACCTGCGATTTCGGACCATAGCGAACCACGCGGCCCTGATACATCACGGCGATACTATCGCTGATGGCGCGCACAGTCGCCAGATCGTGCGTGATGAACAGATAGGCCACATCCTCGATCTTCTGCAGGTCCAACAACAGTTTAAGGATGCCATCCGCCACAAGCGGGTCGAGCGCCGATGTCACCTCATCACAGATGATCATTTTGGGCTTAGCCGCCAGCGACCGCGCAATACAGACACGCTGTTTCTGACCTCCGGACAGCTCTGCCGGATAACGGTCGATGAACTTTTCGCCCAGTTCGATCTCATCCAGCAGTTCGACCACCCGTTTGTGTTTCTCTGCACCGCGCATGTTGAAGTAGAATTCCAACGGTCGGCCGATAATCGTTCCGACGGTCTGGCGCGGATTCATAGCGACATCGGCCATCTGGTAGATCATCTGCAGTTCACGCAAATCCTCTCGCGAGCGGCCAGCCAGATCAGACGAAAGCTTGCGTCCGGCAAAGGTGATCTCACCATCACGCGGAGGCAAGAGCCCTGTGATGACCCGCGCCAAGGTCGACTTGCCCGAGCCGGATTCGCCCACAACTGCCAGTGTCTGCCCGGGATGAAGCTCGACATTTACGTTGTGCAGCACATCGAAATTCAGCCCCTTGTAGCGCGCGGTGATGCCGTCGACGCTCAGCACTGGTTCAGATGTAGGCTGTTTCTCTTCGTGCTCGATTGAGCGCACCGAGACCAGGGCCTGCGTATACTCTTCCTGTGGGTTGTTGATGATCTGGTCGGTATTTCCGTACTCGACCGTATCCCCCATCCGCAGCACCATGATGTCATCGCTGACCTGCGCTACAACGGCCAGATCGTGCGTGATGTAAAGTGCGGCAACGCCGGTGTCGGCTATGGCCTCTTTGATCGCCATCAGAACGTCGATCTGAGTGGTCACATCCAGAGCCGTCGTAGGCTCGTCAAACACAACCAGATCAGGTTCAGGGCACAGCGCCAGCGCCGTCATGCAGCGTTGCAACTGGCCACCCGAAACCTGGTGCGGATAGCGGTTACCGATATTGTCCGGATCGGGCAGACCCAGCTTGGCGAACAATTCCCGCGCGCGGGCCTCGGCCTCTTTACGCGAGAATTTCTTGTGTTCGACTGCGGCTTCAACCACCTGATCCATGATTTTCTTGGCAGGATTGAAAGACGCCGCGGCGGATTGTGAGACATAAGTCACCTCACCACCGCGCAAATTCCGAACGTCACCCAACGAAGACTTCATGATATCGCGCCCGTTGACCCAAACCTCGCCGCCGGTGATCTCAACGCCACCCCGGCCATAGGCCATGGACGCCAAACCAATGGTTGACTTACCGGCACCGGATTCACCGATCAGGCCTAGCACCTTGCCGGGCGCGAGGTCAAAGCTGACCCCGTGCACGATTTCGATGTCATGGGGCTTTTCACCCGGCGGATATACGGTCGCGCCGATTTTGAGGTCGCGGACCTTGAGAAGGGTATCACTCATCCCCGGCCTCCTTTCAGCGATGTTGTACGGTTCAGAACCCAATCAGCCACCAGGTTGACCGAGATCGCCAGCGTCGCGATAGCTACTGCAGGATAAAGCGCGGCACCGATGCCATAGACGATACCGTCCTTGTTCTCTTTCACGATACCACCCCAGTCCGCCAATGGCGGTTGAACGCCAAGGCCCAGGAATGACAGGGTCGAGATGAACAGAACCATGAAGATGAAACGCAATCCGAATTCCGCAACCAGCGGAGACAGTGCGTTTGGCAGAATTTCGCGGAAAATGATCCAGGCGCGCCCTTCACCACGCAGTTTGGCGGCTTCGACGTAGTCCATCACATTGATATCGACTGCGACGGACCGTGACAGACGATATGGTCGCGTTGCGTCCAGCAAGCCCATCACAAGGATCAGTATCGGAACAGTCACCGGAACAATTGCCAAAATGACCAGAGCCAGGATCAGGCTCGGAATTGACATGATCAGGTCAACCGTTCTGCTGAGCGCCTGATCAGCCCATCCGCCCAGAACAGCCGCCAGCAGGCCCAGAGAGGTGCCGGTCAGGAAGCTGAGCAATGTTGCAGCAGCAGCGATGAAGATCGTTGTACGGCCACCGTAGATCATGCGGGTCAGCAGGTCTCGACCGATATTGTCGGTCCCTAGCAGATGCTTGGAACTGGCAGGCTCCCAGACATCGCCAACAACTTCTGCCATTCCATAAGGCGCGATCAATGGGGCAGCGATAGCCACAAAGAAATATGCGCCGGTGAAGATAAGGCCAATCAGTGCCGAAAGAGGAATATTCTTTATCATTTCGGATGCCTCAATCTTGGATTGGCAAGGATCGACACGATATCCGCGACCATGTTCAGCCCGATATAGACGGCTGCAAACACCACACCACAGGCTAGAACAACGGGTACGTCACGCTTTGTCACGGCATCCACAAGATACTGCCCCATCCCGGGATAGACGAACACCACCTCGACTACGACGACACCCACCACCAGATAGGCGAGGTTCAGCATGACGACGTTCACGATTGGTGAAATCGCGTTGGGGAAGGCATGCCGTGCAATAACCTGAAATGTGCTCAGGCCTTTTAGCTCGGCCGTTTCAATATAGGCTGATTGCATGAGGTTCAGAATGGCTGCGCGCGTCATGCGCATCATCTGTGCCAGCACGACCAGTGTCAGAACGAAGGCCGGCAGCGCGATTGCATTCAGTTTTTGCCCAAAGGACATGGAATCATTGATCATCGCCAGCGAGGAAAACCACCCCAGTTTGACTGATACGTAGTAGATCACCACATAGCCGATCAGGAATTCAGGGATCGAAACCGTGGTCAACGTGATGGCAGAAATCAGTTTGTCGGGCCAGCGATTGCGGTACCGGACGGCAAGCAGCCCCAGAAAAATCGCAAGCGGAACGGATACGATAGCAGCCACACAAGCCAGAAATAGCGTGTTTCCGAGACGCTTTCCAATGCTCTCGGCTATATCAAGCTTGTTGGTCAGGGATTGTCCAAGATCGCCCTGAACAATGCCACCCAGCCATTCGAAATAGCGGGTCAGGGCAGGGCGGTTCAGACCCATTTCTTCGCGAAGGTTAGCCAAGGCCTCTGGGGTTGCGGACTGCCCCAGGACGGCTTGCGCGGCGTCTCCGGGAAGGGCTTCGGTCAGGCCAAAAATCAAAGCCGAAGCGCCAAACAGCAAAAGGAGTCCCAGCGCAAGGCGCTGGGAAACCAGTTTGATGATGGGATGCATTATCCGGTGTCCGTTTTACACGAACCACAGCTTTCGCGAAACCTGACCATTCATCAGTTCGCCATTCGGGTCGGTTTCCCAACCGTCCAGCGCGTTGCTGGATGCATCGACGAAGTTGTTGAACATCGGGCAGATCAGGCCGCCTTCATCACGGACCATCCGGCCCATCTGGCTGTAAATACCCTTGCGCTTTTCTGCATCCAATTCCGCACGGGCTGAAAACAACAGGTCGTCGAAGGACTGAACCTTGAACCGTGTGTCGTTCCAGTCTGCACTCGACAGATAGGCTGTTGCATACATCTGATCTTGTACTGGTCGGCCACCCCAGTAAGACGCGCAGAAGGGTTGTACGTTCCAAACCTCGGACCAATAGCCATCATTGGGCTCACGTTTGATTTCCAGCGGGATACCGGCCTGTGCCGCAGTTTGCTGAAAAAGTGACGCTGCATCGACTGCGCCCGGGAATGCCCCGTCGGCGACACGCAGAATAATCGGCGAGCCATCATGACCGGATTTCTTGTAGTGTTCGGCCGCCTTCTCGACGCTGAATTCGCGCTGTTCGATGGTTTCGTCAAACAACGGATAGGCCGAGTTGATCGGCATGTCGTTACCGATCGAGCCATAGCCGCGTAGAACCTTGTCAACCAGATCTGCCCGGTTGATGGCGTATTTCAGTGCCGTGCGCAGTTCGTTGTTGTCGAAAGGCGCCGTGTCGCAATGCATGATAAACACATAGTGACCACGTCCGGGGGTCGATTGCACTGTGATGTTAGGCGCGCGCCCCAACAGGTCAGCCACTTTGGGCTCAATACGGTTTGCCAGCTGAACCTGGCCGGACTGCAACGCCGCCGTTCGGGCGGTTGCATCATTGATCACGACGTTTTCGACGGTGTCGAAATGGGCGTCATCATTCCAGTAATTGGCGAATTTGGTGAACACGTGCCGCACGCCGGGCTCGTCAACTTCAACCTGATAGGGGCCGGTGCTGATGCCCGCTGCGGGGTTTTCCATTCCACCATCTGGCTGAATCACAAGGTGATAGTCAGACATCAGATAAGGCAGGTCGGCGTTCGCTTCGGTCAAAGTGACTTGGAAGTTTTCACCGTCGGCCTTCATCGACTCGATGCCTCTCATGATGCCAAGTGCGCCAGACTGCGAGTCTTCGTTCGAGTGGCGTTCCATGGTCTTCAGCACATCTTCACTGGTCATGGTCTTGCCGTTGTGGAACTCGACCCCTTGACGCAGCTTGAAGGTCCAAACCTTTGCGTCTGCGCTGCCTTCGACGCTTTCTGCCAGACGAGACTCGATGGTGCCGTCCGGAGCTACTTCGACAAGCGTATCGCCGAAATGACGTCCGTTCATGTAAGGAACCGAACTTGCGTAGGTCGCCGGGTCGAGTGAGTTGGTAGATTCACCACCCTGAAGACCCAGTTTCAGATCACCGCCCTTTTTTGGTCCCGCAGCACGGGCCGCATCTGCGAACATGGTGCTCGCGACGACTGCTGAAACACCCAGCGCTGCTGCTTTTCCCATAAACTCGCGGCGAGTTAACTTCCCGGCTGTAACCTCTTTGGTCATGTGAGTGATTTGTTCGTTCATCCAGAGATCTCCCAATTGATTGGATGTTCAGCCCCTTGAGGGGCTTTTTTATTGACGCATTAGTCAAAGTAGGGGCAATTCAGGGTGGCGGGCAAGTCAAAATCGCCAGAAAAATTGGGGTATCCGACATTTGTTCATACGAAACAGCATCCACAACTGTCTTGACGAAACCCGTTTTCTGTTTTCCACCGCGACTTCCTCTGGACCGACCGAAAATTGTGACTGGAGTCAGGTTGCTGGCAAAACTGATCGAACCAAAGCGTCTGATCAGTCCCGTAGCGCGATCAACAGATCCATCACGTTGGTACCCGTGGGACCCGTAATCAGCAGCGCACGCGCCTTGTCGAGGAAACTGCCGCTATCTGCATTATCCAAATAAGCCAGCGCGTCTTCTGACCAAGTTTCGCCGGTAACGATTGCTCCAGCTGCATCCGTCGGGCCGTCGGTGCCATCTGTTCCGCCAACGATCACGGTCAATCCAGGTTGCCCAGCAATCTCACGCGCCAATGCCAGGGCAAGCGCCTGATTGCGCCCGCCGCGCCCCGGTCTCTCAGGAAGCACAACCGTTGGTTCTCCACCGAAAACCATGGCACCGCTTGGCATGTCGCGCAGACGCCTTCCAATTTCCGAAGCGACGGTGAGATAATCATCATGCAACGCCTCTTCATTCGCGAGGACTTGGTACCCAGCCTGAATTGCCGCCGAAGCTGCAGCGCTGCGGGCGTGCGCGTTCGATGCGATTATTGAGGTACTGGCCGCGAACTTTGACGTTTCGGGCAGCGAACCGATACCGGATCCGATCACGCCCAGATCATCCCCGGGGACGTCCGAGATCGCCAATACACTTACGGCCCGTCCGGGAAACCGTGACAATAAACCCCCGCCCTTGATCCGGGACAACTTGCGGCGCTCTGCATTCATTGCGCCGATATCAAGCCCGCTGCCGAGCAGCCTTTGATTGAGTATTGCAAGATCATCCAATGTTTTGCCGAGCACCAGATCCTCAGCCAACGCGGAAGCCCCCCCCGAAACCATCAGCAAAAGCCTCCCATCGGGCTCCATATTCTCAACCGCTTCGCGCAACGCTTGCCCGCCCGCAAGACTGCGGGTGTCCGGGACGGGATGAGAGGCTTCGATGACCGCAACATGCGAAGGCAGCCCATCGCCATGGCCATCTTTGGTAACAACCAAGGTGGGCACGGTTTCGAAATGTTCGGCCGCCGCGCGGGCCATGGCACCCGCCGCCTTGCCGACGGCGAGTATCTGATCTGGCTGTTCAATCGTTTGGACGGCCTCCATCGTCGCGCTATAGCCATCGACCGCCGTGACGCCCTTGCGCCAAATCTCCTGAACGCGTTGAGACGCCCTCATCAGCTTTCCATCCAAATTGTCACCGGCCCGTCATTAACCAGTTCAACCGCCATATCAGCGCCAAATGCACCAGTTTCGACAGGGATGCCCCGAGCCGCCAGTTTACGCACGAACGCAGTATAAAGCTGTTCGCCCTCTGCGGCAGGGGCCGCCCCAGAGAACCCAGGCCGATTGCCTCTCGATGTGTCGGCTGCCAAGGTGAATTGACTGACCACGAGTGCAGACCCCTGTATATCAAGGATCGAACGGTTCATCTTACCTGCGTCGTCCTTGAAGATGCGAAGCTTCGCGATTTTTGCCGCCAACTGGTCAACCTGCGCCTCATCATCGCCCTGCATTGCGCAGACCAGGATCATCAAACCCGGACCTGATTCGCCGATCACTGACCCATCAACAGTGACCGAGGCACTTGAAATTCTCTGAAGCAATGCGCGCATCTACAAGTCCTGTTTTTGGTGTCTATTCACGCCAGTCGACGATTTCAGCTAACGCGGCGCGTTCCGTTCTGAAAGAATTGGCCGGGTGATCTTTATCTGCGTACCCAAATGAGATCGCGCATAAAATCAATCGATCTTCTGGAATCTCGAAATACCGGTGCAGAAATGGGCCAAAGGCCGCCACCGCTGCCTGCGGGATACTAGCCACGCCCAAAGCTTGCGCCGCCAATGAAAATGCGGTCACGAACCCACCGCAATCCATGGCACCATAGGGGCCTAATTCAGCCGGGCTCGACAAAATGGCGCAGTGCGGCGCTCCGAACAGGGCGTAATTCTCTGTCATTTGCTGCGCCGAGGCGACGCGGTCACCTTTTTTGATGCCGATCGCGTTGTATAACGCCCAGCCACAGGCGCGACGACGATCCTGATAGACGCCGGAGTAACCAGTTGGAAAGGGCAGGTCAGGGGCCAGAGCTGCATGTGATGCTTCGCGCTGCAGTGCTTCTCGAAAGCGATCTGTTTCAGCGCCGCTGGTGATCGCAAGTTGCCAGGGTTGCGCGTTGCACCAGCTTGGAACGCGCGTTGCGCTCTCGACGATCCGCTCGATCTGCGCGCGGGGAACTGGGTCGGAACTAAAGGCCCGGCAGGAATGGCGCCCAGTCAACAGTTCGGTCAGAGCGTTTAAGTGCAACTCAATAACTCCCTTTGCACACAGCAGGTCCCCAGCCGCACACCGTCCATCCAAGGATATCCAGTGCTATTGCTGTCCGGTTGCAAGCAGGTATCCGACGCCGGCTGCAACAAGAAGACCTATTACCACAGCGATTGTGACTTTGATCGCTGACCAGGGTCGCTCACCCTGAACACGACCGGTTCGGCCATTGATCACAAAGCGGTAAGTTTTGCCGCGATATTTGTAGGCAGCCATCCAAACCGGCAGCAGGATATGCTTGAATGTAATGTCGCGCACTTCTGTGTCGACGGCGTGAATGCGTTGCCGATCACCGCCGATGTCAAATCGTACATCCCGCTCGATCACGCGCGCCATATGCGCGCGTGCCTCCTGATATCCCTCCTGCAGTTCGACCGTGTAGGCTTCGGCGCGGAAACCAGCCAGATACTCTGGCTGATACGGCTCAAGCGCAGGCAGGTCCCAGGGTTCCAACGCGTCCGTATAGGATTTGGGCAGCGATTGAGATGCCAACACCAGCACGTCATCAAAGAACCGGGCAACGCGACCGGATTTTGGTGTCCAGCGTACTTTGGGAACTTGCTGCTGTACCCGCTTTCCGTCGCGCATGACGGTGCGGGTTTCGTGATAGACCACTCCCCGCTCCCCCCGATAACTCGATTTGGTATCGGCGTCGAAGGTCCAGTACGGCACATAGATGCCCTGCATTTTGCGTCCTTTGCGGGCATATTCCTTTAGCCCGTTGGGTGCAAACCAAAGCCGACCCAACCAATCAGCCATCGCTTTGTGCGCGTTCCGCTCATCCAGCGCGAAAGGTAGAACGCCGCGCGGTTTGATATGGCGGTTTACGCCAGTATCAGTCACCACCGGAGTAGCGCAGAACGGGCACTCGGCGGCGTGGGTGTTTGGATCGAACTCGACCTGTGCCGCACAGTTGGGACAGGTGAGGACACGAGTCTCTTCGATTTCGCTGTCGGGGAGGCGATCCGCCATGGCTGCGTCGAAATCCAGTTCACGCAAACTGGCACCACCCCACGGGCCCGCGCCGATGGCTTCTGAATGACCGCAATGATCGCAGGTCAACGTGCTATCGCCCGGATTGAACCGATAATCGGCCCCGCATTGCTCGCAGGGAAAGCGGTGTTCGTCTTTCGCCATTACACGATCCTGATCATTGGTTGCTGCCGGCCAGTTCACGCACCGGGCGGCGGCGGTGGCAGGATCGTGAACAGCTGCGCCAGTTCCTGAACGTCGCCTGCTTTTTTCCAGCCGTCCTGACCGGCAGTCCAGACATGCGTATCGCGCGTAATCTCACCTTCAACCGCCATTCGACCCATCTTGGCTTTGGAAAACGGCCCACTGGTCTGGCCATCCACTGCAATGTGCCACACGTGCTCAACAGGTGGGGGAGGCGGAGGTGCAGTATGCGCTGATGGTTGCGGGGCAGCGGGCGCGGAACCGCCCCAGGGGCCGCTTGGCTGACCCGCTGCCATGTTTGACATCTGCTGCGCCATCGCCATTCCCATTCCCATACCAAGACCGGCACCCATGCCGCCGCCCTGACCGGGATTGTTGGCCGCCGCCGTCATCGCCTCGGCGGCTGAATACTGCGTGAACTTGCCCAGATCACCCGCCAACCCCATCGACGTGCGCTTGTCCAGAGCTGCTTCGACTGCAGGCGGCAGCGAGATGTTTTCGATATAGAATTCGGGCATAGTCAAGCCATACCCATCCAGCACAGGTGAAACCTCGGCTGCGATCAGCTTGCCCAGATCAGCGGTGTTAGCCGCCATATCCAGGACCGGAATGCCAGACCCTGCGATGACGCGGCTGAATTCCTGCACGATGATGTTGCGGATCTGAAAGCTGATCTCGTCCATGGTGAATTCACCGTCGGTGCCGACGATCTCGACCAAGAACTTGGCAGCATCTTTGACCCGAACAGTATAGGTGCCGAAAGCTCGGATGCGTGTCGGTCCAAACTCGGGGTCGCGCAGCATGATCGGGTTCTTGGTGCCCCATTTCAGGTTGTTGAACCGGGTCGTGTTGACGAAATAGATCTCGGACTTGAACGGCGACTGAAAGCCATGGTCCCAATGCTGCAAGGTCGTCATGATCGGCATGTTGTTGGTCTCAAGCATGTAGAGACCAGGCGTGAACACATCTGCCAGCTGACCCTCATGCACGAACACTGCAGCCTGACCTTCACGGACGGTCAGCTTGGCGCCGTACTTGATCTCATGCCCTTCGCGTTCAAATCGCCAGACCATGGTATCGCGGGTGTCATCGACCCAGTGGATGACGTCGATGAACTCGCCCGTCAGAAAATCAAAAATTCCCATTGGATTTCTCCTGTCTTGGGGGTCAGAGCGACTGCCCCATCAATTCGCGTGCAATGATACGGACCACCGGGCGCGCCTCGTCAGCGGTCATCCCCGCTTTCAGGCGCGGGTCGTACAAAATGGTCAGCAGTTTCTCGTCATGGCTTGTCAGCAAGGCAAACTCGTCGTCGTCATTAAAGATTGATGGCCGGGCCGAGGGGCTATCGTTCGGCAATCCCAGCCCTTGCGCAATCTCTTCATGAACGCAACTGAGCCGCGCCAGATCGGGATGCTCGGACCGGATCAGGGCGACTGCGCTGGTATAGGTTTGCGGCGATCCGCCTGAGGCAGAGGCGAAGACGAAGCAATAAAATGATTTCGGCAGCTTATCGAAAAGATCAAGCTGGGCCTGCCCGATGCCGGGGAGCAGTTGCCTGAGCCGTGTCTGAACATATTCGGTATCGTCTTCGCCTGCGACAAAGACGTGAAAATTGGCGTTGCGGCCCACGGTCGATACAGGGTGACCGGTCAAACGGGTCAAGCGCTTGGCATAGGCATCGATCTGGGCGGCATCCAGTTTCCGAACTTCAGGTGCGACCGAGGGGCCAAATTCCGGCTTTATACGAACCGCACCTGACCAACGGCTAAGCTGCGAGTTCGCGCGGCGCGCACCGGTCGAGATACCTTGCCCGGGGTATTCAGAAAAAAACGCGATCGTTTCGAAATTGCGCGCAAGGTCATCCGCGTCATATGGCGTGTCCGGGCCGCCCCCATCCGTGCGAAGCAAGCCGCGGGTCAGCAGATTGTTCTGCACCCTCTCGTAATACCGCGCCAAATCCAGGCTTGCAGCAGAGGGTGCGACGTAGGCGTTGCTTGGCCCTTGCGGCTGCGCTGGGCGGGGCTCGGGCACGGCGGAGGTGGTTAGAACCTCTTCACAGCTGGCCAGAACCAGAAGCGACAGGCCAAGCACCATAGTATTGATTTTGAAGAACGGCGGCACGCGCGTTGTTCCCTTTACCCGGGAACGGCCGTTCCGGCATTTTCACCGATCCCGTCCTGTCGCGCCTTGGCCGAGGCGAGTGTGTCGCGCAGTTCAGTTTCCATTTTCTTCAGCTCTTCCTCGGCAGCGGCGCGTTTGGCTTTACCCTCATCAGCAATCGCAAGGCTTTCGTTGATCGTGCCGATCAGGTCAGCATTGGCCTGCTTGACGGCCTCGATGTCGAAGACACCACGTTCCATTTCTTCGCGGATCATCTTGTTGGATTCGCGCAGGTTCGCGGCGTTCGAGGTCAGCAATTCATTGGTCAGATCATTGGCGTCACGCACGGCGGCTGCAGCCTCGGCGCTACGCTGGATGGTGACGGCCTGTGCCAGCTGCGTTTCCCAAAGCGGCACGGTGTTGACCAGTGTCGAGTTGATTTTGGTCACCAGCGACTTGTCGTTTTCTTGCACCAACCTGATTGAGGGCAGCGATTGCATCGTCACCTGACGCGTCAGTTTCAGGTCGTGTATACGGCGCTCCAGATCGTCCCTTGCAGCACGGAGATCGCGTAGTTCCTGCGCTTTCATCACTTGCTGGTCTTCTGGTGCGGCCTGAACTGCGGCCTCTTTTTCAGGAATATCGTGGCTGTCCAGTTCGGTCAGCTTTTCCTCACCTGCTGCGATGTAAAGTGCCAGTTCGTCGTAGAACTCCAGCGTCTTTTCGTACAGAAGATCGAGCGATTTGATGTCTTTCAGCAGCGTATGCTCGTGCCCCAGCAAGTCGTCAGTAATACGGTCGATCTGGCTTTGTACGTTCTCAAACTGGGCCGTGAACTTGGCAAATGGGGCGGCGCGGCCCAGCAGTTTTTCCCACCAGCTACGTTCGCGCCGGACGTCCAGTTCGCTGACCGAGAAGCCCCGGATCGTTGTCACGATATTGCGCAGGCTGTCACCCGCAGGACCCACGTCTTTATTGCGGACATCGGCCAGCATGGCCTGGCTGATTTCCTGCAGCTCCGCCTGTGCGGACGATCCGAAGGATACGATCGAATTGGTATCGTCCATATCGATTTCGCCCATCCGCTTGCGGATTTCGGCACCAACCGGTTCGTCAGCGTCTTCCAAGGGCACAATATCGGCCTGCGGTTCCGGCAAGGCCACGGCGGTGACTTCCTGTATCAGCGTTTCGGCCTCGACCGCTTTGTTCTTGATCTCTTCGGACATGGGGTAATCCTCGCTTACGTAAAAACCGGTCAGTCCAACCGGACGCCTTCGCGCTGCAACCGGTCGCGCAGCACATCAATTTCGACCGTCAAATCACTGCGGTCATCCAATAGCATTTTTCGCGTGCGTGCCGCGAAATTCTGTTCCAGATCGTCCAAAAGCGCCGAATAGTCCGTTAGCGCCTGAGCATCACGGGTGCGGGCATAAACGTCCGAGAATTTCACCGTCGCATCACGGGCGCCCTGCAAATAAACCGTCAGATACTTCCGGGCACCGGCCAGATCGCGGGGGTCTTCTTCGACCGTGCGAAACAGATCGCGGGCTGTGTCCTGAAAACGTTCGACCCGTGCTTCGATCTGACGGTCGCCCGCACGTTTGATGGCGTCAGTCATCTGGGCCAAATGGGTTTCGGCATCCTCAACCACGCGCGCGACGCGGTCCTGTTGAAAAGTATCGACCCCCTCCATGCCCTTATCCTTCATCGGGTCGAGGCCGAACGAGACCGAGTGCAAAACCATCGCAGCAACGCCAAATAGTATCGGAGCCAGCAGGCTGACGTGTAATGCCGTATCTGCACCCAGAAATTCGGTCCGGTAAGAGGCAAGGGCGACGCCCAACCCCGTAAGAGCACTGGAAAATATCTTGCGCGGAAAGGCGGGTCTGCGCGCAGTTCGGCGCGAATTATAGGCGGCTTCAGCCCGCAATCCTTCGCGCAACAGAAAGGCGGCGGCGGTCAGCAACCCTGCTGCGACCAACCCAATCGTCATGCCGATTGCACCATCGTTCAGGGACAAAAACACCAACGGAATCGCAGGAACAAACAACAGATTTGCGCGCGCGCCTGCCGGTTCGACGCGGGCTCCGTCGAACTGGCCGCGCGATGGCTGAGCCTGTTCGGAATCGTTGCCATCGGGGCTGAATTTGCCGCCATAGCGTTTGGCCATTTCCTTAAAGCCCCCCCAAAAGGCCGGTACAGACGCCGAACAACAGCACTAGCAGCGCCGCATAGGCGAATTTTTGTACTCCGGACCCGGACATAGTGCCCCCTATCTGTGGCTATCACAGAAAATTTAGGCGATGCGAGGGCTTGGCGCTAGGGGGAAGGTTTATTAACCCGCGTCACTTGCGAGGTTTCTTGCCGATTGCCGGTCTTTTACGCTGTGGTCGGGCAGGGCGCTTGGCCGGTACTTTTTCACCATCATCAGCGTCAAGCCCCAGCTGGTCACGCATCACCCGGCGGCGGATTTCCTCAACCGCGCCCGGTTTCAGATCGCCCAGCTGGAACGGGCCGTATGAGACCCGTAATAGCCGGTTCACCGCATAGCCAATATCTTCGATTGCGCGGCGAATCTCGCGATTCTTGCCTTCGCGCAATCCGATGGTCAGCCAGGCATTGGCACCTTGCTGACGATCCAGTGAGACGGTCATCGGTAGAAACCGCTCTCCGTCAATCACCAATCCTTTGCGGAGTGGCTCAAAATCCGTGTCTTTGGGCCGCCCATTTACCCGCACCCTGTATTTGCGCAACCACCCGGTCGAAGGCAGTTCAAGTTTGCGCTTGATGCCGCCATCATTGGTCAGCAGCAGCAACCCTTCAGAATTCAGGTCAAGCCGTCCGACACTCATGACCCGAGGCATGTCTTCGGGCAGTTCGTCAAAGATTGTCTTGCGGCCTTTTTCGTCGCGGGTCGTGGTCACCAGACCCGATGGCTTATGATACAGCCACAGGCGGGAAGGTTCCGGCTCGGACACCGGTTTGCCGTCGACGGTGATCTTGTCCTTTGCGGTCACGTTCAATGCCGGGCTGCTGATCGCCTTGCCATTCACACTTACACGACCGGCTTCGATCATACGTTCAGCTTCACGGCGCGAGGCGACACCGGCGCGGGCCAGCACTTTGGCGATCCGGTCGCCGGGAGGAGGGGTATTGGTCATCCCCCGGCCATAGCCTATCCCGGCGACTTGCGAAAGGCAGGTTTCTAGGGCAGTCTGAGGGATGGAGTTCAGATCGCACATGAAGCTGGCGCTGGAACAGGCGCGATTGGCTGCGGACCGGGGCGAAGTGCCGGTCGGCGCGGTCATTGTCGGGCCGGACGGACAAGTTGTTGCGGCTGATGGCAACCGGACGCGCGAACTGAACGATCCCACTGCCCATGCTGAAATTCTGACACTGCGGGAAGCCTGCAAAGCGGCCCGTTCCGAGCGTCTGCCGGATCACGATCTTTACGTGACGCTTGAACCCTGCGCCATGTGCGCTGCAGCGCTTGCTGCCGCTCGCATTCGGCGTGTGTACTACGGTGCCTCAGATCCCAAATCGGGTGGCGTGGCGCATGGTGCGCGCGTTTTCACGCACCCGCAGGCGCATCACATGCCGGAAGTCTATGACGGGATTGGGGCCAGCGAGTCTGAGCAACTGCTCAAGCAGTTTTTTGCGAAAAGGCGTTAAAGCGCTACCATTTCAAACTATAGACAGTGTGATCGCCGGGCAGCCCCTTCAGTTCCATCGAAACGGGCGGGCCAAAGTTCAGCGTATCCTGACCGCCGACCAGAAGCTGCGTTGCATCGGAAACGTAGACCTCGTCGGGTGCGGCAGCGGCGGCAACGCGGGCTGCCTTGTTTACAACTGTGCCAAAGAAATCGTCATCGGTTTGGATTACGTCCCCGGTGTGTATTCCGATGCGGATCTGCACAGATGGCTCATCGGGGTTGGCGGCATTGCGTCGTTGTAGTTCAGCAGCGGCCATCAACGCTGCCCGGGCTGAAGAAAAACTGGACATGGTTCCATCCCCCAGCGATTTCACCAGCGTTCCGCCTTGAGCTTCGATAGTCTCGCGTGCCAATTCAAAGTGCTTTTGGATCGCTTCGGTCCAAACCCGGTCCCCCAGCTTTTCTGCGATGGCCGACGAGTTGACGATGTCGGTGAACATGACTGATGCCATGCCTTCGCGTTGATCTTGACGAAACCCGTCGCGCGCGGCTGCAATCAGCGCGTCCAACGCTTTGTGCTCGATCCCAATTTTTTCCATGTTTGCGATCGGGTTGGACACATGGCAGTGCACCATCTTCCACACACCGTCTTCCAGGTGCAGGATAAAGGAAAACCTGTGCGCCATGGCTTTCTGGTTGCTGGAAAAACGCAGCGTGGCGACGCAATGGGCCCAGCCGACTGGGCCGCATTCAAACGCCTCCAAACTGTGCTCTTGCCAATCGTAGTTCGGGATTTCGGCCACATGATCGGGAAAACCCTTGCGAAACAGAGAACCAGACCAGAATTCTCCGTCAGCCGAGCCCTGATACCGAACATGTTCCGACGTCGACAACATGTTGGAAAGCGCAGCGCCATCTCGCTTGCGAACCGCATCGTTCCAGCGTCGCACCACGGCGATCAACTCTGGTGATGGGTGAATCGGTTGATTCATGCAGGCTTCACCACAAGTTCGCGGGGGATGTCCGCCAACGGCACGCCGCCATTGGGCGTAACCACGAAGCTTTCGGTGATCGCCAGCCCCCAATCGGATGTCCAGAGGCCCGGCATCAAATGGAAGGTCATGTTTCCCTGCAGTTCCGTGGTGTCTCCGGGCCGCAGGCTCATGGTGCGTTCGCCCCAATCAGGGGGGTAGCTTATGCCGATCGGATATCCGGTGCGGTTGCCTTTGACATATCCGGCACGGGCAAAGCTTTCGTAGACACAGGTTGCAACCTCTTCGCAGGTCGCGCCCGGACGGGCAGCATTCAGGGCATCATCTATAGCCCTGAGCACCGCTTCCTCTGCGCGGCGAATGTCGTCCGGAGGATCGCCCAGAAACAGGCTACGGCTGGCCGGGCAATGATAGCGGCGATAGCAGCCCGATATTTCGAAATAGGTTGCCTCATCAGGGGTGAGCGGCCGGTCGTTCCACGTGATGTGCGAGGCCGAGGCCTCGGTTCCCGAGGGTGCGATTGGAACGATGGCGGGATAATCCCCAGCCAGTCCCGGCAATCCAGCGATGCCCGCGGCCTGAACCTCAGCCACCAGCTGGTTCTTGGGCATTCCTGCGCGATACGCCCCTCGCAGCACTTCGTGCATGTGTGCTGTCAGCCGCCCCGCTTTGCGCATCATCTCGACCTCGGCGTCGCTTTTAACTGCGCGTTGCCAGTTTACCAGGCCCGTGGCGTCTGACAGCGCGGCCTCTCCGAAGGCACTTTGCAAAATGTGGTGACTGGCGGCCGAGTAATAATAGTTGTCCATCTCGACACCCAGACCCGATGTCCATCCGCGTTCCCGCAACAACGTAACCAGCGAGTCGACGGGATGGTGGTCGGGGTGCTGAACATGTTCTTCAGGCCAATCCAGCAGATTGGTTGGGTCCAGCCAAGTGGTTTGCGCCGCTCCGGCCTTATCCTGTGTCCGCCCCCACCAGAGAGGCGAGCCAGTGGCAGGAAGGATGACCATCTGCGGCACGTAAAAGCTCCATCCGTCGTAGCCGGTGAGCCATGCCATGTTCGAGGGGTCAGTAATCAGCAGGGTTTCAATTTCCCGCTTTTCCATCGCCGCGCGGGTTTTTGCGATACGGTCGGCATATTCCTGCGCGCTGAAATCCGAGGCGGGCATCAGAAAGAAATCGCTTTCATTACTTCCGGCTCGATCACATCGACGCCGGGCAGGCCTTCGATCAGGGTTTGGGCTGATTGTTCGAGGATCGGAAAGGTCTGATAATGGCAGGGAATCACGGCCTTGAAATCAAAGTACCGTTTGGCGGCGTACGCAGCGCCATTCATATCCATGGTGAAGTGACCACCGGCGGACAGAATGCCGATATCGGGTTTGTAATAATCTCCCATCCATTCCATATCCGCCATGATGTCAGTGTCGCCCGAGACGTAAACCATGCGCCCTTCTGCGGCGATCATGAACCCAACCTCGGTGCCGCCGGTGCGCAGACCATCGGGCGTAGTAAAGGTGGAGCTATGCGAAGCGGGCACCATCGAAACCTTAATGCCATTCAAGTCCACTGTACCGCCCTTGTTAAACCCGACCGTTTCGATCCCCTCGGACTCGGCCCAGTATCCCATCAGGTCGTTTTGCCCCACCACGGGCGCGTTCAGGTGTTTGGCCAACGGCAGTATGTCGACAACATGGTCGAAATGGGTGTGAGTCAGTAGGATATGCGTCGCACCCGCAACAGCCGCGTCATGCTGATCTTCGGTCAAAGAGGGGTTTCCCGTCAGCCAGGGATCGATCAGCAGAACCTGCCCTTCGGTTTCGATGCGAAAGCTGCCGTGGCCCAGCCAGATGATATCCATAAAGAATCCTCCCAATTTCTGCTTGGAGTCAGCCTAGCATCAGCTATGTAAAAATCCATGGATTGGACGCAGCATATTGATGGCTATTGTGAACGGCTCTCGCCCGCATATTGGGCCGAGCCGATTAACGCGGTGACCAATGCTGCATTCCTGATCGCGGCATTCGTCATGTGGCACAGGGCTCGTGGGCAGGGTGCGCCGCTCGCGATGGTTCTGATCGCGATACTGGCAATGATTGGTATTGGCAGCTATCTGTTTCACACTCATGCGCAAGTCTGGGCGGCGATTGCGGACACGACGCCGATCCTGCTGTATATTCTCGTTTACATATTTGCCGTGAATCGGGATGTCTGGAAGCTTAGGCCACTATATGCGTTTGGCCTGACCGTGCTGTTCGTACCTTACGCCGCGCTTACCATTCCGATATTCCAATGGGTACCGGGGCTGGGTGGATCAGCGGCCTATGCGCCAGTTCCGCTGTTGATCCTGATTTATGCGTTCTTGTTGCGCAACAAAATCCCAGACACCGCGCGCGGGCTGGCGGTTGGCGCGGTAATCTTGATCTTCTCGATCACGTTTCGCGCGTTGGATGTACCCTTATGCGGTCAATTGCCCATGGGAACGCATTTCATGTGGCACATTCTGAATGCCATCATGCTGGGCTGGATGATCGAGGTTTACCTGAGGGCCGTCAGGCAGAGACCGGCTCGCGCAGGATAAACAAGCACGTCGTTGCAATATAGGAATTCCAATAGCTTGGAATTCCACGGATCTCATGAATTGTGCGTCAGTCTCGAAAGGCTGTGGCCAGATTCTCGGGCAAGTCGAACTCATCCAGAACCCGTTCGCGACCTTCGGTGGACATTTTGAATGCTGTCTTTTCAACGATGCGCTGAATCTTCTCGGCTGAGTGTTTGGCAGCGAAAGGTGCGAAGTACCATTTTAGAAAAACGAAACAGATGACATCTTCAAGCGCCTGCACCTCGGAGTTGCGCTTGATCCCCTGCTTGCGCAGCATCTGCTCGGCGGCTTCCAACTGATCTGCACCATACTCAGCCTGTTCCATGAACCCACGAACCACGTCCGCGTGAAACACGCCTTGTGCCTTGCGCCAAGCCAGATAACCGGCGCGACCTTCGGGGTATTCAGTGCGCTTCAGCTTCCACCTCTCTACATGCTGCCCGCGTGCGGCAATCTGCAAGGCGTCTGAGGCGTCCGGGAAAAGCCGGTCAAGCTCGGCACTCATGCGTTGTCCGTAAAGCAGCGCGGCTGGCTGGCCGTCCTCAAGGTTGGGATCTTGCGCATTTGCCGCATCTATCGCGTCCAGAACTGCTTGCTTGCGAGTGCTCATATTCCGCTCCGTTTGCTTGCCTGAACAACACCGGGCGGGCCGTTCAGCTTGTGAGTCTTAGCTATGCTAACGACTTGTCAGGCTGGGCGCAGCAGTCAAATGCACAAGCGCCGGATCAGGAGGGGGAACTGATCCGGCGCGTCGGGCAGGGTTATTTACCTGCCTGCGTCTTGCCTTTGGTCACCGGCTCCGAAACCGGCTCGGGGAAGCTGAGGTTTCGGGTCAGGTTGTTCATGTCTATCCCCAAAGCCAGGGCAGGAGATGTCAGAACCACAACGGATAGGGTGACGGCGGGCAAGAGGGTTTTCATGAGTTATCTCCGGATTCGTGTTGACTTACAATACTGATATGAACAGTTCAGTTCAGATTTCAATAACTGAAGTGAACTAATCGGTTTACTTTCTGCATATGAGGGATTCAAAATGTATGGGATGATTTACCGCCATCGAACATGCACTGGTCTTGCGAGTGCTGCGGCAGACGGGTAAACGCCCCCTAACGAATATGAGGGTTTCCGATGTCGATTGACCAAAGCACCGCCGCCAAGGTGGCCAAACTGGCCCGGATCAAGGTCGAGGATGACGCGCTGCCTGCGCTGGCCTCCGAGTTCAACACCATTCTTGGGTTCATCGAACAACTGAACGAAGTGGATGTCGAAGGCGTCGAGCCGATGGTGTCGGTAGAACCGATGCGCCTGAAGCGCCGTGTGGATGAAGTTACCGACGGAAACCAACAGGACAAGGTTCTGTCCAACGCCCCCGATGCGCGCGAAGGGTTCTTCGCTGTTCCCAAAGTTGTGGAGTAAGTCATGAGCGATCTGAACAAATTGGGCTTGGCCGAAGCTCGTGACGCGCTGCGTGCTGGTGATGTGACCTCGGTTGAACTGACAGAATCCTGCCTGAAAGCGATCGACGAAGCGGATGCGCTGAACGCGTTTGTCCACAAAACGCCCGAGATTGCGCTTGAGCGCGCCAAGGCAGCTGATGAACGGATCAAAGCAGGTAATGCGCCGTCGATGTGCGGCTTGCCAATCGGCATTAAGGACCTGTTTTGCACCAAGGGCGTGCCCTCACAGGCGGCGTCGAAGATTCTCGATGGTTTCAAGCCTGAATACGAATCCACTGTGTCGCAGCAGCTGGCCGACGCTGGTGCCGTGATGCTGGGCAAGCTGAACATGGACGAATTCGCCATGGGCTCGTCCAACGAAACTTCTACCTACGGAAATGCGGTCAGCCCTTGGCGTCGTGGCAATGACGACGCGCAACTGACGCCGGGTGGCTCATCCGGTGGCTCGGCCTCGGCTGTTTCTGCTGACCTGTGCCTGGCGGCAACTGGTACCGATACGGGTGGTTCGATCCGCCAACCGGCCGCTTTTGTTGGCATCACCGGGATCAAACCGACCTATGGACGTTGCTCGCGCTGGGGCATCGTCGCCTTCGCGTCGTCACTGGATCAGGCTGGTCCCATGACTAAAAACGTGCGCGACGCCGCGATCATGCTGGAAACCATGTGTGGTCACGACCCCAAGGATTCGACCAGCGCCGAACTGGCCGTCCCGAATTTCGAGGCGATGCTGACTGGCGATATCAAGGGCAAAAAAATTGGTATCCCCAAGGAATACCGCATGGACGGTATGCCGGCCGAGATCGAAAAACTGTGGTCCGAAGGCGCCGAGATGCTGAAAGCTGCAGGGGCTGAGATCGTCGATATCTCGCTGCCGCACACGAAATACGCGCTGCCTGCCTATTACGTGATTGCCCCGGCCGAGGCATCTTCGAACCTCGCCCGTTATGATGGCGTCCGTTACGGTCGCCGCGCGCAGTTGGCGCAAGGCGATGGCATCACCGAGATGTATGAAAAGACCCGTGCCGAAGGCTTTGGCCACGAAGTCCAGCGCCGTGTCATGATCGGCACCTATGTCCTGTCGGCTGGTTTCTACGACGCTTATTACAACCGCGCCCGCAAAGTCCGGACCCTGATCAAGAAAGACTTCGAAGACGTCTTTGCCGCCGGTGTTGATGCAATCCTGACCCCTGCAACACCCTCCGCCTCTTTCGGGCTGGGTGAAATGACAGAGGCAGATCCGGTTCAGATGTACCTGAACGATGTCTTCACGGTGACTGTGAATCTGGCTGGCCTGCCGGGTATTTCAGTACCAGCCGGGCTGGATTCGCAGGGGCTTCCTCTGGGTCTGCAGCTGATCGGTCGTCCGTGGGACGAGGGCGACCTGCTTAACACCGCCTATGCGCTTGAGAACGCGGTTGGGTTTGTAGCCAAACCTAGCAAATGGTGGTAGGCCTCAGGCTGGCAGAACAACAAGTAAACGGAGCAGCCGAATGCGCAAAATGCTTCTGATCCCTACTCTTGGGTTAATTGCGGCTTGTGATACGGTCGCTCCGGTTTCGGGCACCGGTTTCAACACGCCTGAATACCAAGCCCAGCGTGAGGCTGAGTTGGCGGGGCAGGGGTTGACCGGCAATCCTTTGCTGCCGCCCGAGGTGATCTCGGAACAGCCGCTTTCGGCACAAGGGGTCGCGGATACGCAGACGCCTTTAAACGATGGCGGCGCGAACGATATTGCAAACCAGACCGCCGCTGTGCTGGCCAATACGTCAGGGCAGTCTGCGTCCACACCGCCCGTAAACAACGGTACCGGTATTTCGGACGAGCAGGATTTCGAAGCTGTTTCGAACCGTCGCAGTATCGACGACGATGCCGCCCGGATCGAGCAAAACCGAGAGACTTACCAGGTCGTTGCCCCTTCCGCTGTGCCGGAACGCGGGGCAGATGGTCAGCCGAACATCGTGCAATACGCGCTCAGCACGTCAAACCCCGTCGGCACTCAACTTTACAGCCGCGCAGGGTTCAATCTGGCGGCCAAGGCAGAACGCAATTGTGCGCAATTTGCGTCTCCGGATCAGGCTCAGATTTCGTTTCTTTCCAATGGCGGCCCGCAACGTGACCGCAAGGGATTGGACCCTGATGGCGATGGTTACGCTTGTGGCTGGGACCCCAGCCCGTTCCGCAGTGCCATCAACAACTGATCAACCAAAGCCGATCTGGCATCCGTCCCCCAATTTCGGCCCACGCCGAGATGGGCTAAGGCCCACTCTGATCGTTCTGCACTACACTGCGATGGAAAATGCCTCCGCAGCGCTTGACCGCCTTTGCGATCCCGCTCCCGAGGTTTCGGCCCACTACCTGATCGGTCGTGATGGAACGCTCTGGCAGCTTGTCCGTGAAGAAGACCGCGCATGGCACGCTGGGGCAGGGGAGTGGCACGGGCAGATGGATGTGAACTCTCGCTCTGTTGGCATCGAACTCGACAATCGCGGTGACCACCCGTTCTCGGAACCCCAAATGCGGGCGCTGGAACAGCTCTTGCCCAACATCATGCGGCGATGGGCAATCTCCCCCGAAGGCGTGATCGGGCATTCTGACATGGCACCCGGGCGTAAAATCGACCCTGGCCCACGCTTTGACTGGCAAAGGCTGGAACACCAAGATCTCGCCGCCCCGCGTGGCACGACCGCCCAAACGGACCTCAACTTTCGTGCGCTGGCGAAAAGCCGAGGCTATACCGCCGCTGTTGACGACGACACGCTGCTCCACACCACGCGCCTCCGTTATCGCCCCTGGGCCATCGGCCCCATTCACCCCGACGATCTCATGGTGCTTTGTCAGTCGCCAAAAACCTGATCCACTCTTCAACTGGCCAAAAATACCTCGGGGTTGAATTGGCCGCAGGCCAAGAAGGGGCTGGCCCCTTCACCCCCCCGAACCACACTTGACGCCACCGGACACACAGCATACCCACCCAACTGCGCGGAGGGCCGGATGGCCGCTGGGGTGCAAACCCGAGAGGAAAGTCCGGACTCCACAAGGCAACGGTGCCGGGTAACGCCCGGGCGGGGAAACCCGACGGAAAGCGCCACAGAAATCAGACCGCCGCATCTTGTCAAAGGTTCGCCTCTGGCAAAACGCGGTAAGGGTGAAACGGTGGGGTAAGAGCCCACCGCGCCGCTGGCAACAGTGGCGGCACGGCAAGCCCCACCGGGAGCAATGCCAAATAGGGTCCCCGCGCGGGCCGGTCGGCGTCAGCCGATACCGCCGCTAAGCCTGTCTTGGCCCAGAGGGACCGGGTTGGCAGCTTGAGCCATGCAGCAATGTATGGCCTAGAGGAATGGTCATCGAAGGGGGAAACCCCGGAACAAGATCCGGCTTACAGGCCCTCCGCGCATATCCAGTTAGCCGCCCGGTGGTGTATAGGCACCGCCTATCGCGGCAGCCTTCTCGGCGACGGCGACAAAATCCTGTGCCGACCATGCGCGTACGGTTTCAATTTTCGATACTGCGCCGGTGCCCGCAACAGCCATGCCGATCGCCACGGCGTCGGTTCCATCTGGCACCTCGCTGATAACGACCACATCGTTACCTCCGGTGGTGATGTAAAAGGAAATCAGCTTGCCACCGACCTTCTCCAGCAAGGCGCTGACGGGCCCGGATCGGTCTTTTGGTTTTGCCAGCATTCCTTTGACGCCTTCATGAGAATAGGATGCATAGGTAATGAAAACAGGCATGAATACCCCCCACTATGTTGGTTTTACCGGAACCTTCAGGCTGGCCGGTTCCATGGCCAGGTTGCTTGCTGTGACGCGCGCAATACGGGAACCCCGGGGATGTCCGGGCATTACTAACTATGTGAGTGGTGTAGGTGGCCGGATAATTGCACCGGTCCGGTATTGCCCATGACTGCAAAGCAGGCTTGTGGGTCGCGGTGACCCTATCACAGACTCGTGAACACGCCAAATGGCGCGGTGTTGAAGCGGATTCAGGAATTGTTCTTTGAACGCGGCGAATCCGGTTGACTTGGGCGTGCGAGCAGGTAAAAGCGCACGCTCATAAGGATTCAACCGAAAGGCCCCTGCCTTTTCGGACGCAGGAGATAACCATGGCGAAGCCGACGACAATCAAGATCCGTCTGAACTCGACCGCGGGCACGGGCCACTTCTACGTGACCAAAAAGAATGCACGCACCATGACCGAGAAAATGACCGTTCGTAAATACGACCCGGTCGTTCGGAAGCATGTCGAGTACAAAGAAGGCAAGATCAAGTAATCTGCCCTCTGACTTGAAATTCTGAAAAAGGACTCTGCGCGGCGGGGTCCTTTTTTGTTGTCATTGGACACCGCAAAGCGCGCAGGTGCAAAACGGGGGCGTTGCAGGGGCGCATCAGCCCTTTGGGTGTTCTGGATGACAGCGGCTTGCTTTTAAGCACTCCATGCCGCTACGCTTCAGCAACTCTTTCCAAAATGTTGACCGCCATGAAAAAAATCTTGTTACCCGCCCTAGCAGTACTGACCTTGTCAGCCTGTGAAGACCCGTTTAACCGCGAAGGCGTCGGTTTCACCGGGATTGATGGTGAACCGCGCACGGTATCCGACGTAAAAGGTGCCGTCGCGTTTGTACCCTCCGCAACCAACATTCCTGCAGAACTGGCCAAACTGCCTACTGTTCAGGTCTCATCGGATAAGACTGAACTTGAAAAAATCGCTGGCGTTGCAATCGACAATGGGGGTCGCACGGATGCGAATGCGGTCCAGCTTGAAGGCAGCGACACCAACATGTACCTGAGCACCGTCAGCGTAAACGGCAAGTTGTTCGGGGTTCTGCGTACGGAAAATAATAGCACGAAGGTCGACAACTCAATCGGTTCGACCTTTGGTAACCAAACAGAGCGCTTTACCGGATGTTTGGCGGCTGGCGATGTATATCGTAAAGGTTCGTCGGCCCGCAGCGCTGGTTTTGCGGTTCCACTGAACTGCCGCTGATCACAGCTCTGTTTATCTTGGCATAGACCCCCGCCAATATGGTGGGGGTTTCCTGTTTCTGCCTCTAACCAGCACGCCATTCGGCAAAACTGATCACCGGCTGCAGCCCGGCACGCGCCATCAGTTTGGCCGACGCGGTATTGAAGGTTGCATATGTGGTGGCCAGGACGTCGCCGCCATCACGAAGCAAACGCGTGCGAAGCTCGGTTATCAATGCCATCCCGATACCTTGCCTACGGTGCCCGGCATCCACGCTGATGTGGTGTAGCATCGCGCGTGTTTCTGCACGGCGAAAGGGTGTCGCTGCACGCCTTTCGTTCTCGTAAATCGCATACCCTAGCAGGGTATGATTGCCCTCATAGCCCAATGCCACAACTTCAGGCTGACAAAGCCATTCTGACAGATAGGTAACCAGCTCAGCACTCTCAGGTAATGGTGCGTATCGCTGCGGTTGATGCTGAACATGTAGATCATGCACCTGATGAAGGAGCGGCAGCAAACGGTGCACCTGTGTCGGGCTGATGGTGATGATGGACATAGCTGGTCCCTTCGGTGGAACAAACAAAAAGGGCGGGTCGTTTCGGACCCGCCCTTTGGCTGTGATTATGAGAAACGCGTTACTCGCGGTTTCCAAACAGTTGCAGCAGGAACATGAACATGTTGATGAAGTCCAGATAGAGGTTCAGCGCACCCATGATGGCTGCTTTGCCAAGCCATTCCTGATCACCTGCATGTGCCATCTGCAGATAGGTGGTCTTGATCTTCTGCGTGTCATAGGCGGTAAGGCCCGCAAAGATCAGAACACCGATTACCGAGATTGCATACATCATCGCAGGTGATTGCAAAAACATGTTTACGATCATTGCGACGATCAGACCGATCAGGCCCATAAGCATGAACGTACCCATTGCCGACAGGTCTTTCTTGGTTGTGTAGCCGTACAACGAAAGCCCTGCGAAAGCGATGGCGGTGATCAGAAACACCTGGATGATCGATTGTCCGGTAAAGACCAGGAAAATCCAGCTGATCGAAACGCCCATGACTGCGGCGAATACGTAGAACACCAACTGAGCCGCTGCCGCCGACATGCGATTGATCCCGGCGCTGAAGCCAAAGACGAACAGCAGCGGGGCAAACATGATGACCCATCTCAGTGGTGACGAAAACAGTGATGCACCCAGACCGGTAAGCATCGTGCCATTACTCATTTGAGCAGCGGCAGCCGACGGATCGCTCGTAGTCGCGAGACCTGCAATCGCCCATGCAGCTGCAAAGGTGATTAGCATACCTACCGACATCGTGCCGTAGACTTTGTTCATATGGGCGCGCAGGCCCGCGTCAATCTCGGCAGCGCGCGCGCCGGACGCCGTCCGGATCGTGTCGAATTGTGCCATTTAAGGGTCTCCCTTCAATATTCCGTGCGCAGCCTGCGATTGCCGGCTGGTTTCCCGTTAAATATCGGAGAGTATGCCCCTCGTTTCAAGGGTTTTAAGCCTAAAACTCAGCAAAACTGTCAGCAAATTCTGATGCGTATCCAAAAAACCTGGCGACCGATCCGTTAAAGTCGCCAAGTTTTCGGTGTTTTTGAATTAATACAGGTGTTTGCACCAGTTGTCCGGCGCGTCCCAGATCGGGCGGGCAGCCTCGGCACACGCCTCGGAACGGGTGATTCCTATGTCTTCTAGTGCGCGATCATCAAGCTGCGCCAGTGCGCGCCGCTGTCGGCCAAGGCTCAGCAGGTCAAGCAGACGGGTTCCAATCGCCTTGCCTTTGACGCGACGAGGGGTCGAGATGGTTAGGTAGGTCATGACTATTGCCCTTTCATGGTTATCTGATGAAACACTGTGCTTCAATCAATTTCCTTGATCTATATGGAGCAAGCTGACATATTTTGGAAATGAATGTTTATGACGAGACTCATAAGGAATCGTGAAGATGCGAAATCTGGATATCACTACGCTTCGTTCTTTCGTGGCCGTCGCTGATCATGGCGGCGTCACTCGTGCAGCAGGATTTCTTCATCTGACACAATCTGCAGTTTCCATGCAGCTCAAGCGGCTGGAAGAACTTTTGGGGCTGGAACTGCTGGATCGGTCAGGCCGGACCATTGCGCTGACCGCGTCTGGTGAACAGCTGCTGGCTTATGCGCGACGGATGATTGCATTGAATGATGAGGTGATCGGGCGACTAACGGATCAGGCCTTTGAAGGCGAGGTCATATTGGGTGTACCGCATGACGTCGTTCATCCGTTCATCCCGCGCGTTCTGAAGCGTTTCAATGCCAGCTTTCCCCGAGTGAACGTGAATCTGGTTACGTCCAACACGCGTCACCTTAAGGAGGAGTTCGCCCGTGGAGGCTTCGACCTGGTCGTGACCACGGAATCAGGCGCAGGTGAGGGGGCGGAAACTCTGCACCATATGCCTTTGCGGTGGGTTGGTGCGCTGAACGGCTCAGCCTGGCGGCAAAGGCCATTGCGGGTGGGGTTCTGCCGCAATTGCATCTTCCGCCCGGTTGCGACCGCAGCGCTGGATGACGCAGGGATCGAGTGGGACATGAGCATCGACAGTGACTCTGACCGCACAGTTGAAGCCACTGTCAGCGCTGATTTGGCGGTTGGCGTGCTGCTTGAGGGTACCCAGCCCAACCATCAGGAGCTTATCGACCACGGCGGGGTGCTGCCAGAATTGCCTGTGCAGTTCATCAATCTTTATGGCGCCGAACGGGTGCGCGAAGAATATGTGACAGAGCTGGCCAATCTCCTGCGGCAAAACTTTTCAAGCCCAAGCGCGCACCCTCTCAAAGTGGCGAGTTGATCCTGATCACCACCTTGCCGGTGGATTTGCGATCACGCAGCAATTCCAATCCCTTTGCCACGTCCTGCAGGGGCAGGACGTGGCTGATATGGGGTTTGATCCGCCCCTCTGAATGCCAGCGGAATAGAGTACTGAAACTGTCACGCACGATCTCGGGGCGGAACTTCAGATAACCACCGATATAAACACCGATAACACTAAGATTTTTTACCAGTAGGTGATTGGCGGGAATCTGGGGCACGTCTCCCCCAGCAAAGCCGATTGGCAAAAGACGCCCCTCGGGGTTGGTTGCGCGAAACGCGGCCTTGAAGACGTCACCACCAATCGCGTCATACACAACGTCAGCGCCACCGAGTGCGCGCACCCGGTCGCGCAGATCTTCGGTTGCATCAATCAGATGATCCGCGCCTGCCTTTTGTGCAACGGCAAGTTTATCCTTGCCCCGTGCCTGCGCGATGACCGTCGCTCCCATCAGTTTCCCGATCTCAACGGCCGTCAGGCCGACACCACCGGCGGCTCCGGTCACCAACAGTGTTTCTCCGGCTTGCAATCGCGCCCGGTGCTCCAGCGCGATATGGCTGGTGCCGTATGCGATCTGAACAGCTGCGGCGTCTTCGAAGCTCATCGAGTCTGGAATGGGAATCGCCCGGTCTGCATCGAAGACACCTGATTCGGCCAACCCTCCCTGACCTGAGAAGATGGCCACGCGGTCTCCTGGTGCCAGATTCGTCACATTGTTTCCGATTTCAACAACAATCCCCGAGATTTCCATGCCCAGGGTAAACGGAACCTCAGGGGTATCCTGATAGGTACCTTTCTGCATCAGAAGATCGGCAAAGTTCAGACCGCAAGCGCAAATGGAAACGCGTACTTGGTGTTCCGCAAGGGCAGGCTCAGGTGTTTCGCAAAGTTGTGCAGAAGCCCCTTTGGTTTCGATACGAAATGCCTGCATTGCTGCTCTCCGGTCTTTTGAGCACATAGGAAGCGAGTGTTCGAATTTGTCAATTCCAAACAAACGCGTCTGGAATTCAAGGGGGTGGCTGAGACAGCTTCATTGTTTCAAATTTCGACGAAGCGATGCACCCAATTCGGCCACTCAACCAGAAACAACTTTCCGTTTTCTTTGATTCAACCCGCTTGAAAAATAAATCTATTACAGCAATATTGTTGTTCTATGGTGCTGTTCGGGGGGCACATCCGAATTAGGAAGTTCTTAAGCAGCGACCCGCTAACTTGGCGGTGACGGCTGCTGTTGCGGTTTTCCGGACAGGTGTTTGTGTAAAGGAGACTACCAATGACCCATCACGTCGATGTCCATGTGGGCAAACGCGTCCGGCATCGCCGCTGGCTGATTGGCATGACCCAGCAGCAGTTGGCGCAACAAGTTGGTATTAAGTTTCAGCAGATCCAGAAATATGAAACGGGTGCCAACCGGATAAGCGCGTCGCGTTTGTGGGACATTGCCGAGGCATTGGATGTTCCCGTCAGCTTTTTCTTCGAAGGCCTTGAAGAGGCTCAGAAGCCAGACGCTGACAAGAAGTCGGTTCCTGCAGACTTGATGGGTGACAAGGAAGCGCTCGATCTTGTTCGCTCGTACTACGCGATACCGGAAAATCAGCGTCGCCGCCTGTTCGAATTGGCGCGTGTGCTGAGCGACGTCGCCTGATACAATCACTTGACTTCGCTGGGAGATGTGCGCACGGGTAAGCCATGCAAAACACCCTACGAAGTGATCTTGAGATTGCCGAAGAAATGGCCGACGCAGCGCGGGCGGCCATTCTTCCGTATTTCCGACAACCAAATCTGAAGGCGGATAACAAGCTCGAATCTGGGTTTGATCCGGTCACCGTCGCTGATCGCGAGGCGGAAAAAGCGATGCGCGCTGTGCTGGCAACTCATCGACCCGATGACGGTATTCTGGGCGAGGAATTTGGCCAAACTTCGGGGACCAGTGGGCGGGTCTGGGTGCTTGATCCAATCGATGGCACACGCGGTTTTATCAGCGGCACGCCCACCTGGGGTGTTCTGATTGCGCTGAGCGATGAAACCGGCCCAAAGCTGGGCGTTATTGATCAGCCATATATCGGCGAGCGTTTTGTCGGTGCTAAGGATCAAGCCTTTGCCAAAGGTCCAGCAGGTCGGGTCAATCTTGAAACCCGAGACACGCGATCTCTGAACCAATCAATCATCTTCACCACTTTTCCTGAGGTCGGCAGCGAGACTGAGGCGGCAGCGTTCAAAGCTGTCTCGCGCGAGGCAAAGCTGACGCGCTATGGAATGGATTGTTATGCTTATGCGTTGCTGGCTGCTGGTCAGATCGATCTGGTGGTTGAGGCCGGGCTGAACGCTTATGATATCCAAGCCCCCATTGCGGTGATTGAGGCCGCGGGAGGTATTGTCACGGATTGGCAAGGTAACCCAGCACATATGGGGGGGCGCGTGCTCGCCGCTGCCAACGTGGGCCTTCACGCGGCTGCACTGCAGATTCTGAAGAATTTCTAAACCTGTTGCCGCCGGGTTCCTGGGGCTTTACACTGATCGCGGCTGGTTCTTGCGCCCGTTTTCCACCAGCCAACACTCCACGCATGAGACGGGCTGAATGCGGGAGTGTGCAAAATGACTGAAATACTGATTCGTAATGCCGATCTGATCGTGACGATGGATGATGCGCGGCAAGAGCTTGCAGGTGCGGACCTGCTGGTTCGGGATGGAGCGATTGCCCAGATCGGGCAGGGTCTTACCTGTAGCGGAGAAATACATGATGCCGCCGGATGTGTTGTGACACCCGGTCTGGTGAATACCCATCATCATCTCTATCAAACCCTTACGCGCGCGGTTCCTGGTGGGCAGGACGCGTTGCTATTTGGATGGTTGCGGACACTCTATCCAATCTGGTCGCGATTTGGGCCTGACGAAATGTTTATATCAGCCCAGATCGGCTTGGCAGAGCTGGCGCTGTCCGGCTGCACGCTAAGTTCCGATCACCTCTACCTTTATCCCAATGGTGCGCGGCTTGAAGACACGATCCATGCGGCGTCGGAATTGGGATTGCGGTTTCATCCGACACGCGGGGCGATGAGCATTGGCGAAAGCGATGGCGGCCTGCCTCCTGACGCACTGGTTGAGGGAGAACAGGCGATCATAGAAGATATGATCCGAGTGGTTGACGCCTATCACGACCCATCCGAAGGCTCGATGTGCCGTGTCGGTTTGGCGCCGTGTTCTCCGTTCTCGGTCAGCCGAGACCTGATGCGTGAAGCCGCCCTTCTGGCGCGCGACAAAGGCGTGATGTTGCATACCCATCTGGCAGAAAACGACGAGGATATCGCTTATTCTGAACAGCAATTCGGGTGTCGCCCGGGCCAATACGCAGAGGAGCTCGGTTGGACCGGATCGGATGTCTGGCATGCCCATTGCGTCAAGCTGGATGGTGCCGAGATTGACCTTTTTGCGCGCAGCAGAACAGGTGTCGCCCATTGCCCGTGCTCGAATTGCCGCCTTGGTTCGGGCATCGCGCCGATTCGTACGATGCGAGATCATGGCGTTCCGGTGGGGCTGGGCGTCGATGGCTCGGCCAGCAATGATAGCGGAAATCTGGTGGCCGAAGCACGCCAGGCCATGCTGCTGCAACGCGTTGCAAACGGCGCCGACTCCATGTCTGCCCGCGAGGCGCTAGAGATTGCCACCCGTGGTGGAGCAGATGTGTTGAACCGGCCCGATTGCGGGCGCTTAATGCCCGGCAAACGTGCTGACATCGCCATTTGGGATGTAAGTGGTATCGAAAGTGCAGGCAGCTGGGACCCTGCCGCGTTACTTCTGGCAGGTCCAACGCGCGTCAAACACCTGTTTGTCGAGGGGCGCCAAATCGTTCAGGATGGCCAGATCACCACGATCGACCTGCCGAAGGCTATCGAAACCCAGAACCGCCTTGCGCGCGCGCTGGCGGAATAGCTGACCTTCTATTCATCTTGCCCCAAATATCCCCATCAGAGGCATGGGCCAACGGCCCATGCGTATCAGCCAGATACAGCTTGGCCACCGATCCACACATCGGCCACAGCGCGGTCGTCGCCCATCATGATGGTCGGGAACACAGATTCCCAAAGATCATCCGCATGGGCTTCGCGCTGGGCGATGGCAGGGGTGGATGCCAGATCCAATACCACCAGATCTGCCTCCATTCCCACCGCAATATTGCCGATGCGATCGTCCATTCTTAGCGTACGTGCCGATCCGACCGTTCCAAGCCAAAGCAATTGCGATGGATGCAAAGCATGGCCCCGTAACTGACCAATCTCATAGGCGGCAGCCATCGTGCGCAACATCGAGAAGCTGGAACCACCACCGGTGTCTGTGGCAAGGCCAACCCGGTGCCCTTCGCGGATCAGGCCATTCATGTCGAACAGACCGGAACCGATAAACGTGTTAGACGTAGGGCAGTGGATCAGCCCGGCGTCGACATCGCGCAGTCGGTCACGCTCGCGGTCTTCCAGATGGATCGCGTGCCCATAGAGGCCATTTCCACCCAGCAGGCCGAACTGCTCATAAGTATCCAGATAATCACGTGCCTCGGGAAATAGTGATCGGACCCATTCAATCTCGTCGGTCTGCTCGCTCAGGTGGGTTTGCATCAGGCATTCGGGATGCTCGGACCAGAGCGCGCCCATCGCCTCCAGCTGCTCGGGTGTTGATGTTGGCGAAAAGCGCGGCGTAATTGCGTAGGAGATGCGATCAATCCCATGCCACTTCTCAAGCAATGCCTTGGACTGGTCATACCCGGTTTGCGCAGTATCTTGCAGCCCCTCGGGCGCGTTGCGGTCCATGCAGGTTTTGCCTGCGACGACCCGTTGCCCTCGCGCCTGAGCAGCAGCAAAGAACGCATCGACACTCTCGGAGTGAATGGTGCAAAAGCTGCACATGGTTGTTGTGCCGTGGGCCGCAGTAATGTCCAGATATCTGTTCGCTATTTCAGCGGCATAGTCGGGGTCGCTGAATTTCATCTCTTCCGGGAACGTGTAGCTGTTCAACCAATCAATCAGGCGCTTGCCCCAGCTCGCGATCATTGCAGTCTGCGGATAGTGTACATGCGGATCGATAAAACCGGCCGTGACCAAATGATCGCCGTAGTCCTTAACGCCGGCGTCGGGATGTGCGTCAGATAGATCGGATGCCGCGCCCAACGCCGCGACGCGCCCATCATCTATCAGCACCGCTTCGTGTATTTCGGTCGCATCAGTGGGCTCACCTTCGAACGGTGATCCGTTGAAGCTCAGTATGCGTCCTTTCAAAAGCGTCTTTTGCGCCATCTGCTGTGTTCTCCGCCTGTTTGGGGCCATCATCAAGCATAGGCGCGTGAAAGATGTGGGTAAATTGGACCATTGTCATTGTTTTCCGGTAGCTGCTTCTTCTATCTAGGGGCAATCGGCAAGAAGAAGGGGCAGCGCATGACGACCGGTACTGACGAAGCCAGATCCGATCAGCCCCAAGACGAAGACGTCTATGCGCTGGACCCGCGAACCGTTGCGGCCATCCTATATACGGTGGATGTGGAAGATCGCTCCAAACTGATCGAATTGATGGAGCCGTTGCACGCGGCCGATATCGCCGACCTTCTGGAACAGATCAACCCGTTCGAACGTGCCCGCCTGATCCGGTTGTACGATAAGGAATTTGACGGGGACATCCTTTCCGAACTGGACGAATCTGTCCGGGAAGAGGTTGTCAGCCTCCTGAAACCGGATGTTCTGGCCGAGGCTGTCCGGGATATGGAAAGCGACGATGTCGTTGACCTTTTGGAAGACCTTGAAGAGCCGCAGCAAGAGGCCATCCTTGATGCGCTTGAAGATTCCGAACGGATTGCCGCTGAGCAGGCACTGTCCTATCCGGAAAACTCAGCTGGCCGCCTTATGCAGCGCGAAGTCGTCATGGCGCCCGAACATTGGACGGTGGGGCAGGCCATCGATTTCATGCGCGCCAATGATGACCTGCCGGAACAGTTCTATCACGTCATGCTGGTTGATCCGCGGTTGAAACCTGTTGCGCAGGTCACGCTGGGTAAGTTGATGGCGACCCGGCGCGAGGTGCTGCTGCACGATATCGCCGAAGAAGAATTCCACACCATCCCAGTCGATCAAGACGAAGAGGATGTGGCCTATGCGTTCAACCAATACCACCTGATTTCAGCCCCGGTAGTGGATGTCGACGGGCGGTTGGTTGGCGTTATTACCATCGACGACGCGATGGTGGTTCTGGATGAAGAATATGAAGAAGACATGCTGCGCCTCGCGGGTGTCTCGGACGAAAGCTCTTTGTCTGACAGTGTGGCGGCGACCAGCAAACGGCGTTTGCCATGGCTTGGTGTCAATCTGATTACCGCAATCTGCGGCTCGCTGGTGATTTCGCAGTTCGAGGCGGCGATCAATCAGTTGGTGGCATTGGCGATCCTGATGCCGATTGTCGCCTCAATGGGTGGCAACGCGGGAACACAATCGCTGACCGTCGCTGTGCGGGCTTTGGCGACACGCGACTTGACCAGTTCGAACGTGTGGCGCGTGATCCGGCGGGAATTACTGGTCGGGGTGCTCAACGGGCTATGTTTTGCCACTGTGCTGGGGACCGTTGGGATGATGTGGTTCGATTCTCCGCTGTTGGGTGTCGTGATCGGATCGGCGCTGGTCGTGAATATGATCATCGCGGGCTTTGCAGGTACGGTAGTACCGGTGGTGCTGGATCGTCTGGGCGTTGACCCGGCGCTGGCATCGGGAACCTTTGTGACCACGACGACCGACGTCATGGGGTTCTTCGTCTTTCTGGGGCTGGCCAGCGTGGTGCTATTGTGACCGAGACAACCGATCTGACTGAAATCAAGGCCGCTGCGCGCAAGGCGGCGTTTGTGCGCCGCAAGGCGGCGTTTGATGTACGTGTTCCGGGTGCGGCTGGCCGTTTGTCCGAGGTTCTGGCTGGGTACCGGGGTGTACCCATGTCGGGCTATATGCCGATCCGGACCGAAATTGACCCGCTGCCAACGATGGCCGAAGCCGCGGCTTATGGACCGGTCGGCGTACCGGTCATACAGGCCGCCGGGCAACCATTGCGCTTTTCGCGTTGGACGCCAGAAGGTCAACTGAAAGATGGGCCGTTCGGTGCGAAGGTGCCCGAGGTTGACGATTACTTTGATCCGGAAATCCTGATTGTCCCGCTGGTTGCGTTTGATGTTCAGGGTGGCCGTCTGGGATATGGCGGCGGCTTCTATGACCGCACGCTAGAAGGGCTGCGCAGCAGGCGCCCGACATTGGCCATCGGGTTTGCCTTCGATGCGCAAGAGGCAGAAGGTTTGCCGCTTGAGGCCACCGACCAACCTCTGGACGTGGTTGTTACGGAAAGCCGGGTGCTGTCATTCTCAGCTTAGCCCGTGTGTTCTGCGCGAAAATAGTCCCAAGCATCCTGTTCGGTCCCGTCCGGCAAGGTGCAGATACCAGTCTGCCCGTTGTCGCCATCCTGTATCTTGTACGCACCACCGCGTTCTATGCAAAAGGTCGCCGCAGGGTTTGCCAACTCGCTTGATTGGTTTGCTGGCTGATCGCACGCAGCGAGCGGAGCCAGAATGGCGGCGATGACGAAATAGCGGATCATAAGCTTCTCCTGCCGGTACAATTTTGCGGTTTGTGGGAACAGTTTAATCACTTGTGCTTGTGTTGCGCCACACTTAGGACGGGTTTCATGAGGATATTATTTCTTGGCGACGTCATGGGGCGCTCGGGTCGCGCCGCTGTTCAACAGCATCTGCCACGCTTGCGCGACGAGTGGCGTTTGGACTTTGTCGTGGTCAATGGTGAGAATGCCTCGAACGGGATGGGGCTGAGCGAGGATCATGCCAAACTGCTTCTAGAGGCGGGGGCGGATTGTATCACTCTGGGTGACCATGCCTTCGATCAGAAAGACATGCTGCAATTCATCGAAAAGGAATCCCGGATCGTGCGCCCGGTGAACTTTGCCAAAGGTGCGCCAGGGCGCGGGCATCGGCTGTTCACGGCACCTGGTGGGCGCAAGGTGCTGGTTGTGCAGGTGCTGGGGCAGGTGTTCATGAAGCGACCCTTTGACGACCCGTTCTCGGCCATTGAACCGATCCTGAAATCGCATCCGCGCGGCGGGCAGGCGCAGGCAATCATTGTCGACATGCATTGCGAAGCGACATCCGAGAAAATGGCGATGGGCCACTATTGCGATAAACGTGCCAGCCTGGTGGTTGGGACACATACCCACGTGCCGACAGCGGACGCTCAGGTTTTGCCCGGAGGCACAGGATATATGACTGATGCCGGGATGTGCGGTGACTACGACTCGGTCATTGGAATGGACAAGCAGGAACCGATGCGCCGTTTCATCACCGGGATGCCCAAGGCGCGGTTCACGCCCGCCAATGGTGAGGCGACACTGAGCGGCGTATTTGTCGAAACCGACGATCGCGATGGCAGCGCAAAATCTGTGCAAATGGTTCGTGTTGGCGGGCGGTTGCAGCAGGCAGGCCCCTAAGCAACACGTCAGGCTTGCCCTGTCGCAAGCAATGCGTGAAACTGCCTGTTAGGCGCATGTGCCAGGCCAGGGTTCGGACAGAATACCAAGAATGCAACTCCTTCAACTGACAGAAACGGGCAGCGCAATACTGGCGCTGATGATTGTTGCAAGCATGTTCATCATGTTCTTGCGTGAGATTTACCCGACCGAGGTTGTCGCAATCGGCGGGGCTGCCCTGATGCTGGCAACGGGCATTCTGCCCTATCAAAGCGCGCTGGCGGTACTGTCAAACCCCGCACCTTGGACCATTGGTGCGATGTTTATCATTATGGGTGCTCTGGTTCGAACCGGGGCGCTTGATGCATTCACATCGATTGCGCAGAAGCAGGCGCAGGTTAATCCGCGCATAGCCATCGGGATGCTGATGGGTTTTGTCGTCGTCGCGTCGGCAGTGGTTTCGAATACGCCGGTCGTCGTTGTGATGATCCCGGTATTTATCCAAATCGCCCGTACTTTGAACGTATCTGCGTCCAAGCTGTTGATCCCACTCAGCTATGCAGCGATCCTTGGGGGGACACTGACCCTGATCGGTACCTCGACCAACTTGCTGGTCGACGGCGTGGCCCGAGCGCAGGGCATGACGGCCTTCACTATATTCGAGGTAACGCCGCTGGGCATCGCGCTGGTGATCTACGGCATGATCTATCTGCGCTTCATAGCGCCGCGCCTGTTGCCCGAGCGTGACAGCATGGCTGATCTGTTGAGCGATCGATCCAAGATGAAATTCTTTACCGAGGCCGTCATCCCCCCCGACAGCAATCTGATCGACCGTGAGGTGACAGGCGTGCAGCTGTTCAAGCGCCCCGGCGTGCGCCTGATCGACGTGGTTCGGGGTGATGAATCGCTGCGTCGCAACCTCAAGGCGGTCACGCTGAAACTGGGCGACCGGGTGGTTTTGCGTACTGAGATGACCGAGTTGCTGAGCCTGCAAAGCAACAAGGAACTGAAACGTGTGGATCAGGTCTCGGCGGTTGAGACCAAGACGGTTGAGGTCCTGATCACGCCCGGTTGCCGGATGGTTGGGCGAACGCTGGGCGCGATGCGCTTGCGCCGTCGATACGGTGTATATGTGCTCGCCGTGCATCGTCGAAATCAGAATATCGGTCGTCAGTTGGATGATCTGACTGTTCGGGTAGGGGATACGCTGCTGCTCGAAGGGTCTCCGGCGGATATTCAGAAACTGGCCGCCGATATGGACATGGTTGATGTGACACAACCCTCGGCGCGCGCCTTCCGTCGCAGCCATGCGCCCATTGCCATCGGCTCTTTGATCGGGATCGTCGTGCTGGCTGCGCTGGGTGTTGCGCCTATCTTGCTTTTGTCGGTGTTGGCTGTCGCGGTGGTGCTGCTGACCCGATGTATCGACGCGGATGAGGCGTTTTCGTTTGTTGAAGGCCGTTTGTTGGCCTTGATTTTTTCCATGCTCGCGATCGGTGCTGCACTCGATAAATCAGGTGCAGTCACTCTGATTGTCGAAGCGGTTGCTCCGGCGCTGGGTATGTTGCCACCCTTCCTGATCATTTGGGCAGTGTATCTGCTGACTTCGGTCCTGACCGAGTTGGTTTCGAACAATGCCGTGGCCGTTGTGGTCACACCGATCGCGATCTCGCTTGCGCAGGCTGTGGGCATCGATCCGCGTCCGCTGGTGGTTGCGGTGATGGTGGCGGCGTCAGCGTCCTTTGCGACGCCCATCGGCTATCAGACCAATATGATGGTGTATGGTCCGGGCGGGTATAAGTTCACCGACTTTCTGAAAGTCGGTGTGCCGCTAAATCTGACAGTAGGCCTGCTGGCATCGCTGTTGATTCCGTTAATCTGGCCGCTCTGAGACCGGCGCGGATTCGCCGACCTGGAATCGCTGGGTCTTGTAAATGGCGATCCAGTCACAATCTTTTCGCTAAGATCAATGCGAAAGGATGGGATAATGCCTTTTCCAAAACTCGGGCAGGCCATTGTGGCCGGAGCAATTGTGTTGGCCTTGCTGGGTAGCCAAAGCTCGGCAGGCACAGTCACCGGCACCGCGACCTATCGCGAACGGATTGCCTTGCCGCCGGATGCGACGCTGTATGTTGAATTGCAGGATATCTCGCGTGCCGATGCAGCCGCAGTGACTTTGGCTGCGCAACGCTTTGCATTGAACGGGGTTCCCTCGGGGTTTGAGCTATCATTTGATGATGCACTGATCCACGAAGGGATGACCTACGCGGTACGCGGTTCGATCCTGCAGGGCGAGCAGCTGCTGTTTACAACCGACATGGTTCACCCCGTTCTGACGAACGGAGAAGGCAACTCGGCTGACCTTGTGCTGGTACAGGCGGGTGGTCAGGGTGTCGCCACATTGGAAGGGTCGGAATGGACCGCCATCGGCATCGATGGAGCGGTATTGGACACCAATCGCCCACCGCAACTTTCATTTGCCCAGGACGGGGCGTTTGGCGGATCAGGGGGCTGCAATCGGTTTTCTGGTCAGGCCAAAATCAATGGCAACAGCATTGAATTCCCGGATAACATGGCAGCCACACTGATGGCGTGCCCGCCTGAAATGGAAGAGGTAGAAGATCAGTTTCTCGCGGCTTTGCAAGGTGTTACCACCTTTGCCGTGGCCGGGGACAGTCTTGTTTTGCTCGACGCCGCAGGCGAGCCGGTTCTGAAGTTGGTGCGCGCACAGTAATCAGGCCACGGCGCGGGATCGCCCTGCATTACGGCCTGAGAAGATGCAACCACCCAGAAACGTGCCCTCCAGCGCGTTGTACCCGTGATAGCCACCGCCGCCAAAGCCAGCTATCTCTCCGGCTGCAAACAAGCCGGGGACGACCTGACCGTCTGCACCTACCATCTGACTGTCGAGATTGGTCTGCAACCCGCCAAGCGTTTTGCGGGTTAGTACATGCAACTTGACGGCAATCAGCGGCCCATTGGTTGGTTCAAGGAATTTGTGCGGCTTCGCAGTCCGAATCAGCTTATCGCCGCGGTAGTTGCGCGCTGCCAGAATTGCCATCATTTGCGCGTCTTTCGAGAACGGATTGTCGACCTGCGAATCCCGCGCTTCGATTTGCGCGCGCAGGTGTGTTTCGTCAATCAACCCTTCGCCCAACTGGTTCATACCAGTAACCAGTTCGGTCAGGGTGCGGGCAACGACAAAATCCTCTCCATTTTTCTTGAATGCCTCGACCGGGCCCGTTGCTTTGGCACCCGACAATATGCGTTGCCGAATGACCTCTTTCCAGCTGCCCGAGGTGAAATCAGGGTTTTGCTCGGAACCGGACAGGGCAAATTCCTTCTTGATCACCTTCTGCGTCAGCACAAACCAACTGTATTCATACCCGGTTTTTAGAATTTCACGTAGCGTGCCCAAGGTATCGAAGCCGGGTAGGCAAGGCGGCTGCAGTCGATTGCCGCGCGCATCGAACCACATGGAGCTGGGACCGGGCAGGATGCGAATACCGTGTTTGGGCCAGATCGGATCCCAATTGCGCACACCTTCGGTATAATGCCACATACGGTCGCCGTTGATGACGTGCCCGCCTGCTTTCTCGCTGATCGGGATCATGCGACCATCGACATGAAAGGGCGCACCGGCGATCATATCCTTGGGCGGCTCACCCAAGCGGTCGCGTGGCCAGTTCTGCCGGACCATCTCAAAATTCCCACCGATCCCGCCCGAGGTGACGATGACCGAGGGGGCGTAGACCTCGAATTCACCCAGTTCGTCCCGGTTGGTCTTGCTACCCCTTGGTATGTCATCATCCGCCAGAATCTCTCCGGATACGCCCTTAGCAGTACCATTTTGCATAATGATATGGCTAACTTGGTGGCGGAACTTCAACTGAATCAATCCGGTGTCGACATGCGCACGAACACGGCGAATAAAATGCTCTAGCACGCCCGGGCCTGTGCCCCAGGTAAGATGAAATCGCGGGACCGAGTTGCCGTGACCATCCGCATAGGACCCACCCCGTTCAGCCCAACCCACGACCGGGAACCAGCGCAACCCCATTTCGTGCAACCACGGTCGCATTTCACCAGCGGCGAATTCCACATAGGCTTCGGCCCATTTGCGGGGCCAGTTGTCTTCCTTGCGGTCAAATTGCGCGCTTCCCATCCAGTCACGCAGGGCCAGATCATGGCTGTCGCAGATGCCCATACGGCGCTGTTCGGGGGTGTCGACCATGAACAGCCCGCCCAAGCTCCAGAACGCTTGCCCGCCAAGGAAATGCTTGGGTTCCTGATCCAGCACGATCACGCGTTTGCCCCGGTCCCCCAACTCGGCTGCCGCCGTTAGGCCTGCAAGGCCGCCTCCGACTACTATGGCATCTGCCGTGTTGTTGGTCATCCGGTGTCCTTTCAGCGGCTGCGGAACCAAAAGATGAAGGGGGTCACGACCACATACATCGTGATACCATACACAGCAGCCGGTACGGCAAGCGGACTGAACCCCGTTGTGGTGCCGGTGATCAACGCTGCCAGCGTAATCCCCATCGCCGAGTTCTGAATGCCCGTTTCCACTGAGACGGTTTTTGCCTCTTCCCATGTCAGATTGGCGATCCGCGCCAGCCCCAGTCCGATCAGCAATAAAGCAATGTTCAATGCGATCAATGCCGCCCCGATCGCGCTGAGGTTCTCAATGAAGAATTGCCAGTTTCCAGCTAGCGCCGCTGCAACGATCAGCACGAATAATATCGAAGCAAGCGTTGAGAGAGGGCGGTCGATCCGAACTGCGAACCCTTTGGCAAAGTGGCGTATGCTGACGCCAATAGCGACGGGCAAAGTGGTGATCAGGAACAATGCCATGGCAAGCGCGCCGATGGAAACCCTGGACGCGGCCTCGGCCATGAAATAATCGATGGACCAAGCCGCCAGAATGGGAACGGTCACAATCGACAACAGGCTGATCACCGCTGTCAGACTGACCGACAGGGCCACATCGCCTTTGGCAAATTTTGCAAGAATATTGCTGGTGACACCGCCGGGGCAGAAGCTCAACAGCATCAGGCCCACGGCTATTTCAGGTGGCGGGCCGAACAGCGTGACCGTCACAAAGGCAGCCGATGGGATCAGCACAACCTGACTAACCGCGCCAATAGCAAAAGGGTATCTCCGCGTCAGAACCCTGCGGAAATCTGCAGCCTCAAGCCCGATACCCAAAGATAACATGATTATGGCCAGTGAAACGGGCAGGCCGACATTGATAAGCAGGTCCAAGAACAACTCCTCCCAAAGTCATTCGGGTCAGCCTATGCGAGGGGGCGTTGTTCAGGCAACACCGCCGTTGGGTCACCCGTATCGTCGCGCGAATCTGCGCAGGATTTCTCCGGGTTGGGTGACATCTGCAGCATGACACATATCGATCAGTTTCTGCGCGTCATCTGGCGGGAAATACCCGTGATCCTTGTAGATATGAATGCGTTGTTCAAAGTCTTTGGCATCCGCTTCTGGATGGAACTGGGTCGCATAGACATTCTGCCCCCAGCGGATCATCTGAAAAGGGCAGGGGTCCGAGGCGACCAGATGCACGCAACCATCTGGCAGGGATTGCACCGCCTCTTTATGGCCAACAAACGCCTCGAATTTCGGATGAAGCCCAGCAGTCAGAGGATCGTCTGCACCATCTTCGGTCAAACGGCATTCGGACGGTCCAACCGGTTCGCCGTATTGTCGTTTGCTGACATCGCCGCTTAGGTGCGCGGTAAGGATACCCAAACCATAGCAGCAGCCCATAAACGGGTGATCCTGTGCTGTGATCTGCGGCATCAGACCCATGATCGCCCCTTCGATCTTTGCATCTAGCGTGGACTTTCTGGTTGGATCGTCACTGACGCAGCCCGGGCCTCCGCCCACGATGACACCGGCATAATCGGTCACATCCAGCCCGTCAGGCAGGTCTTCGCAATCAAGTCGAATGCGATGGGTTTGCGCAGGTGATAGCCCGGTTTTGTCCAGAATCGAGGCATATTCAGCGTCCGAGGCATCGGTTTCAGGGCGCAGTTGCAAGATCAGAAATCGTTTCATGCGCAGCCTTTACCCGTCAAAGCGGCCAGAACACAAGGATCGCGGGGATCGAAACCACGATGATCAATATCTCCAGCGGCAGACCCATGCGCCAATAATCCCCAAAGCGGTATCCGCCAGGGCCCAGGACCAGCGTATTGTTCTTGTGCCCAATCGGCGTGAGAAACGCAGCAGAGGCTGCAACCGCAACGGTCATCAGGAACGGATCGGGCGAGACCTCAAGCGTGCGCGCCATTTGAATACCGACCGGGGCCGCGACGATGGCAGTGGCCGTGTTATTCAGAACGTCCGACAGGGTCATGGTGACAACCATCAGTACCGTCAGGATCGCCCAAGCGGGCAGGCCGTTTGTCAATTGGATCAGCGCGTTGGCGATCAGTTCAGTACCGCCTGAGGTTTCCAAGGCGCTGCCCAGTGGGATCATCGAACCCAGCAGAACCACCACGGGCCATTCAATGTGATTATAGATATCCGCTATCGGCATGATCTTGGTTAAAACATAGGCCACAACGACGAGGCCCAAGGCGATGGGTAGATAAATCAACCCGATACTGGCGGCCAGCACAGCCGTTGCGAATAGGCCAATGGCCATCCACGCCTTTTCGTTGGCAGTCACGTTTAGGCCGCGTTCTGCCAACGGCAAGCACCCCAGCCATTCGGTCACATCCGCGCCCCGGTCGCGCGGGCAGAGCAGCAGCAGGATGTCGCCTGCCTCGACCTCGGTCTTGCGGACCTGTTCGGTTATGCGGCGCCCTTGACGCGAGATTCCCATCAGAACCGTACTTTGCCGCCACGCCAAGCCCAGAGCCTGCGCGGTACGCCCGGTGATACGGGCGCTTTCAGGGACCACAACTTCGATCACTTCCAGCCCGTCACCTTCGGCGGTTAAAACCTCCTGCCGCCGTGTGTCCGAGAAATCGAGATTGAGCGCGGCCCGAAACTCATCCAGCGCCTCGGGCCGGGCCTCAAGCACAAGCGCATCCCCCTCCCGTAACGTGGCGTGGGTGGACCTGCCATAGCGCCGCTTGCCGTCCCGGATCAGGCCGATGATGGCAACGTCCGATTTCTCGGCTGCCTCATAAAGCTCACTAACCCGTTTGCCGATATGCGGTGACTCAGGCGGGACGGTCAGCTCGGCGATGTATTCCGCCAAGACGTCCGATGTTTCTTCCTGCGCGCCGCGATTGGGGATGAGCCGCCAACCAATCAGCGCGACAAAGGCCAGACCGGCAATGGCGGCGATCCCGCCCACCGGGGCAAAGTCGAACATCCCAAACGGTTCGCCCAACGTTTCGGCGCGGATTGAGGCGATTATGATATTCGGTGGCGTACCAATCAACGTGGCCATACCCCCGAGGATGGTCGCAAAGCTGAGCGGCATCAGTGTCAGCCCGACCGAACGCCCGGCCTTGCGGGCGGTCTGGATGTCGACCGGCATCAGCAGCGCCAGCGCTGCCACGTTGTTCATGAAGGCCGACAGAACCGCGCCGATCCCGCCCATCAGCGCGATATGTGCGCCCAACCCGCGCGAGGCATCAACCAGCGTCCGCGTGATCATGAACACCGCGCCCGACCGTACCAGACCGGCAGAGACCACCAGCACCAACGCGACAATGATGGTGGCGGGATGACCGAACCCGGCAAAAGCGCGATCGACCGGAACAACACCCAACGTGACCGCGATCATCAGCGCGGTGAATGCAACAAGGTCATAGCGGAACCGCCCCCACAGCAGCATTCCGAATACGGCGATGAAAAGGGAAAAAAGTATGATTTGATCTGTCGTCATACCGCCACCATAGCCGCAGGCGAAGGCGGGGCAAGCCGATCCCTTGATCCCGCCCCCCGCAAACGTCTATATGAGCGCCGAACACGCAATCACGAATGACGAGGACGCACCATGGCAGGCCACTCCAAATGGGCCAATATCCAGCACCGCAAGGGACGTCAGGACGCCGCGCGGTCCAAACTGTTTTCCAAATTGTCGAAAGAGATCACGGTCGCCGCCAAGATGGGCGACCCCGATCCCGACAAAAACCCGCGCCTGCGTCTGGCGGTGAAAGAGGCCAAGTCGAACTCGGTTCCCAAGGACGTAATCGACCGCGCCATCAAGAAATCGCAGGCAGGCGACGGTGACGATTACGAGGAAATCCGGTACGAGGGCTACGGCCCGAACGGCGTGGCTGTGATTGTCGAGACGATGACCGATAACCGCAACCGCACGGCCTCGACCGTGCGTTCCACCTTTTCAAAGAACGGCGGTAATCTGGGTGAAACGGGATCAGTCGGCTTTATGTTCGACCGCAAGGGTGAGGTGATTTATCCGTCTGATGCCGGTGATGCGGATACTATTTTCGAAGCGGCGATTGAGGCCGGGGCCGAAGACGTCGAAAGCTCGGAAGACGGGCACATTATCTGGTGCGCGGATAGCGATCTAAACGAGGTTTCGAACGCGCTTGAAGGCGCATTGGGTGAATCGGAATCGACCAAACTGATTTGGAAGCCTACGACAACGACTGAACTGGGCCTTGAGGACATGCAAAAGCTGATGAAGCTGGTGGATGCGCTGGAAGATGACGATGACGTGCAGCGCGTCACCACAAATTTCGAAGCGACGGATGAGGTCATGGCGCAACTCTGATGCGTCAGAAGATCGCCTGTTGAACAAAACCCGGCCACGTGGCCGGGTTTTTTTGTTGCATGCCTGCGCCTGACAGAAATCTTGGCGCTCAAGACCCTTGCATTTAAAGTTGGTTCATTGAGGCTGAACACACTGAGATGCAATCGCAGGTTAATCACGCAGGACGCAGAAAAATGGCGGAGAAACCAACTGGTTCGGCACGACGAAATGTTCCGGTCTTAGCAAGCCAGGGAATTCTGTCTCAGGTGGCGTGGACATTGGGGAGCCCGTCGATCGTATTGCCGTTTCTTGCGGTTTCGCTAGAGCTGCCGATGTTCCTTGCAGGGGCTCTGGTGTCGATCCGGATGATGGGCAGCATGATTTCGGACATATTTCTAGCCCATCCCATCGCGGCGCAAACGCGTAAGAAACGCGGCATCGCGCTGACCGAATTGGGCTTGGGCGGATGCCTGCTGATGGCGCTGGCTATTGCGTCGACCGGTAGCGTTACGTTGACCGCAATTGCTTTTGTTGTCGCCTTTTTCTTGATCGGACTGATCGAAGAAAGCCAATCCCTAATGCTGTCCGATCTGTTCGGAGATCAACTGAAGTCGAAATCCCGGATGATCATCCGCTATCTCCAATTGGGCGCTGGTGGCCTTGGCGCGATTGGGTTGGTCTTGCTGATCCACGAGGTTACTAAAGATGATCCGCCGTTTTCCAGACATTCTGCGGTTATTGCGGCATCGGTTGTGTTCTTTCTGTTTTCGGCCCTGTGCATTCTCGGAATGGCCGAGACGGCATCCGATCCGGGCAGTGAGGATAAATCCCAAGATGCGGGTCGTCGATCGCTGCGCAGCATCGTTTCCGGCATCACCGACATGTTCGCGGAGCACTGGTTCCGGCGCTATTTGGTAATGCGGCTTCCATTGGTTGTCGTGTCGCTGTCTGTTCCATTCTTCGCGCTTATCGCCGCCGAGGCGCATCACGCCTCAGCCAAGGGTCTGACCGCTATGATTGTATCATCCGCTTCCGGCTATCTGGTGTCGGCGCCGTTGTGGCAGGCGGTGAACCTGAAGTCTCATCGCGCTGTGATGGTCGCGGGGAACCTGATGGTCGCCACGACCGGGATCGTGCTGTTGGCTTTCCACTACGCGCATATTCATCACGAGGTGCATCTGCATGCGATTGCCCTGTTTGTCGTCTCGGTGGCGACAACGGGGATATCAAGCGCGCGAAAGCTGTATTTTCTGGACGTGGCCCCAAAGGAACAACGTATTCAGGGCGCTGCGGCTATCAAATCGATCTGCAGGCTTACTGCCGTTGCTCTTTCCGCAATGCTGGCCGCAGTCGCCCATATGCACGAGGTCGCCTTGGCCATTGTGTTCATCGTGCTGGTCAGTATCTGGGCGACCTTTGCCTGCTATCGCATCGTGCAACCGCCAAATGTGGGTAAATCACAAGCTTAGTCAGAACGAATTGGTGCGATCAGCGTCCGGGTCGCCGCGCGACGAACCGCTTTGGTCAAAGGTGCGAGGGCAGGGGCAAGCACCCGACCGACCTGCCAGGTCAGCTCAATATCCAGTGGCGTATCGGGGATTACCTCGCACAGCCGCCCGTCTGCGATGGCAGGGCGCACAAGGCATTCGGGATTCATCCCCCAACCCAATCCCGCAATCGCTGCTTCAACAAACCCGTTCGCGGACGGCATGAATTGCGTCGGCGGCGAAAGGCGGCTTCCTGTCCGCGCGGTGATCCATGTTTTCTGCAGATTGTCTTTGCGATTGAAGGTTAGGCAGGGTGCGTGCGACAGCGATCTGGCCGTTACGCCATCAGAAAACCACCGCTGCATGAAGGCGGGGCTGGTGGTTGGCAGATAGCGTAATGTACCTAATGCGATTGCATCGCATCCCGTGACAGCCTGACCGCCGACGGTGATCGCCGCGCTCACCTCGCCGCGTCGCAGCCACTCGGCCGAATGATCCTGATCATCAATCACAAGATCGAACAAGATGTCCCCAGCCTGCGCCATCGCGTCGATGAACCAAATTTCCAGAATGTCAGCGGGAAGCGCGACCCGCACGCGTGTCGGCCCTTCGCGCTGATCTAAAGTCAGCTCTCGCGCCAGTTTCGCCTCGAGTATGCCGATGTCTTCGGCATGCCGGGCAATCCTCAAGCCTGCGGGTGTGCCTGTGCAGGGTGTCCCGCGATGGATCAGTGCAGCGCCGACGCGATCTTCCAGGGCCTTGATCCGTTGTGAGATTGCCGAAGGCGTCACGGATAGTTCTGCGGCGGCGGCCTCAAAGCTGCCATGGCGCAATATTGCGGCCAACGCCGAAAGGTGATGAGGGTCCAGGATCATTAGATTTGCTTAATATAGATTACCAACATTAATTTGATAGAACCACGTCGACCCTGTAGTCAACGATCAACAACAGGAGATCACATGTTCCCTTCGATGATTGCAGGATTTGCACTCAGCTTCAGCCTGATACTGGCGATTGGTGCTCAGAACGCATTTGTTTTGCGTCAGGGCTTGCGGCGCGAACATGTATTCGCCTTGTGCCTGACCTGTGCGGTGTCAGATGCCATATTGATTGGGGTGGGGGTTGCTGGGTTCGGAACGCTGGCGCAGGCCGCACCTTGGTTTGAATCGGTGATGCGCTATGGTGGGGCTGCGTTTCTGACATGGTACGGCCTGCGCAATTTCTGGTCCGCCTGGCAAGGCGGCGCGGTGATGGAGGTCGAAGGGGGGCAGCGAAGCAGCTTGCGCGCGGCGATGCTGACCGTGTTGGCCTTCACATGGCTCAACCCGCATGTGTATCTGGATACGGTTGTGTTGATCGGGTCAATCTCGGCCCAGTATCCAGATCGTCTTGGGTTTGCCATCGGGGCCATCACCTCAAGCTTCGTTTTCTTCTTTTTGTTGGGTTACGGAGCCAGAATTCTTTCGCCTATTTTTGCGCGCCCGCGGGCTTGGCAGTTGCTCGATGTGGGGATTGGGATTGTGATGCTGGCGATTGCCTTGAAACTTGTTATCATGTGAAGGGTTGTTCCCGGCCAGAATTCGGTGTTCAACCGTTTGCATGAACCCACCCAAAGATCAGAACCGTCCGATTGTCGGCATGCTATGGATGCTTGCCGCCGGGTTGTCCTTTGTGGGCATGAATGCGCTGGTGAAAGTGCTAGGGACCAGCATGAACCCGATTCAGGCGGCGTTTTTGCGGTATGTGTTAGGGCTTGTGTTTCTGCTTCCGGCTCTGCGTGCTCTGTTGGGGACGCCCCTTACTAGGCGCAATCTGACCCTGTTCGGAGTGCGTGGAGTGGTTCATGCCATCGCGGTCATGCTGTGGTTTTTCGCCATGACACGCATACCGCTCGCCGAAGTTACCGCGATGAACTACATGACGCCGATCTACGTTACTCTGGGTGCGGCACTTTTTCTTGGGGAAAGGCTGGCTTTTCGCCGGATAGCGGCAATCGGTGTGGCGGTTGTCGGTGTTCTCATCATCCTGCGCCCCGGATTCCGAGAAATCCTGCCGGGGCACGTGGCGATGCTGGGGACCGCATTGGCACTTGGAGCATCATACCTGCTGGCAAAGGTGATGGTGCGCGATATTCGCCCCTCGGTCGTGGTCGCGCATCTTTCGATCTGGGTCACGATCGCGCTGATCCCCTTTGCCGTCGCTGTATGGCAACCACCAACCATACGTGATCTGGGCATACTGTTCGTGATTGCCAGTTTCGCCACGGCAGGGCACTATTTCATGACGCTCGCGTTGCAAGCTGCGCCTGTGGCCGTCACTCAGCCAGTGACGTTCTTGCAATTGATTTGGGCGACGTTACTTGGCACTTTGGCCTTCCATGAACGTGTTGATGTCTGGGTTATCGCCGGAGGGACCCTGATCCTTGCCGCCGTCAGTTTCATTACATGGCGCGAGGCGATGCTCAACAAAGGCGGAACGACGCGGCCAACACCGCTGCAGGGGGCGGAGTCTCCTGCGTCAAGACGTTATTGATTGACGAGTCAATAAAAACCACTTAGCCTCGCTTCTACTCATACAGAGCAGAGGGGCGGAGATGCCAAAACTCGGAATGGAGCCGATCCGGCGGGATGCGATTGTCAAGGCGACGATTGCTGAGCTTGGCGTACAAAAATCCCTCGATGTGACTGTCAGCCAGATTGCCAAACGTGCCGGAATGTCCAGCGCTTTGGCCCACCACTATTTTGGCGGAAAAGACCAGATATTCCTCGCTGCCATGCGCCGTATCTTGTCCGATTTCGGGGCCGAGGCGCGATTGCAGCTCAGCACGGCGAAGCCAGAGGAACGGGCACAAGCCATCATCCGTGCCTGTTTCGCGCCCTCATGTTTCACACCAGACGTGATCGCGGCCTGGATGACATTTTATGTATTGGCGCAAACCAATGATGACGCACTGAGACTCTGGCAGATTTATCAGGCGCGTATTCGCGCAAATCTCATCCACGCGCTGCGTCCGCTCATGAGCGATCCGACCAAAGCGGCGGAAGACATGATCGCCTTGATCGACGGGCTATACATCCACGCCGCCCTGAATGCCCCGCAAGAGCCGCAATTGGCAGTCAATCATGCACTACGGGTATTGAGCGTTTTCCTAGAGGCCGAAAAATGACAAAGCCGAATATTCTGATCCTGATGGTGGATCAGCTCAACGGAACCCTCTTTCCCGACGGTCCCGCTGATTGGTTACATGCGCCGAATTTAAAAAAATTGGCGGCAAAATCCACGCGGTTTGCCAACACCTATACGGCCTCGCCACTGTGCGCGCCGGGGCGGGCAAGCTTTATGTCGGGCCAACTGCCATCCCGCACCGGCGTTTATGACAACGCGGCCGAGTTCCGCAGCGATATCCCTACCTATGCGCACCACCTGCGCCGTGCGGGCTATTACACCTGCCTGTCCGGAAAGATGCACTTTGTCGGCCCCGACCAGTTGCATGGATTCGAGGATCGCCTGACCACGGACATTTATCCGGCGGATTTCGGTTGGACTCCGGATTATCGCAAACCCGGTGAGCGCATCGACTGGTGGTATCACAACATGGGGTCGGTGACCGGAGCAGGCGTCGCCGAGATCTCGAACCAAATGGAATATGATGACGAGGTCGCCTACAATGCCAAAGCCAAGTTATATGACCTGGCCCGTGGTAAAGATGATCGCCCTTGGTGCGTAACTGTCAGTTTTACCCATCCGCACGATCCCTATGTGGCGCGTCGCAAATATTGGGATTTGTATGAAGATTGCGAGCATCTGGAACCAGAGATCGCGGATCTGGGTTATGACAATCAGGATTCGCATTCCAAGCGTATTTTTGATGCGAACGACTGGCGAAGCTTCGACATAACGACCGAGGATATCCGCAAATCACGGCGTGCCTATTTCGCCAATATCTCTTATCTGGACGATAAGATCGGCGAGATAATGGAGGTGCTGGATTCCACGCGGCAAGAGGCGATCATCCTCTTTGTATCCGATCATGGTGACATGTTGGGCGAGCGTGGGTTGTGGTTCAAGATGACCTTTTTCGAAGGCTCTTCCCGCGTACCTCTAATGATTTCAGCGCCTGATCTTCCTGCTGGACGGATCGACACTCCAGTATCGACAATCGATGTGACGCCGACGCTTGGCGCGCTGGCGGGGGTTGATATGGGTGAAATCGCGCCGTGGACGGATGGCGAAAACCTGGTGCCGTTGGCGAAAGGTGTAGAACGCACTGCGCCTGTTGCCATGGAATACGCGGCCGAGGCCTCGTACGCGCCGCTGGTTTCGCTTCGCTACGGAAAGTGGAAATACAACCGCTGCGCACTGGATCCGGATCAATTGTTTGATCTTGAGGCTGATCCTCATGAGTTGGAAAACCTTGCGGACCTGCCCGAACACGCCGGGACAATTCAAACCTTGCGCGCCAAATCCGATATGCGTTGGGATCTTGCGCGATTTGATGCTGAGGTCAGGGCCAGCCAGGCATGTCGCTGGGTGGTTTATGAATCGCTGCGGCAGGGCGGGTATTATCCGTGGGATTACCAGCCGCTGCAAAAAGCATCCGAACGCTACATGCGCAATCACATGGACTTAAATGACGTCGAGGAAAGCCAACGCTTCCCGCGTGGCGAATAACTCTTCACCTGTTTGAAAATACTCCCGCCGAAGGCAATGAGATTTTTTGACGAAAAATCTTTTCCGGCGTGGATTTGGAGGCACCACTATGGAAGCAGATTTTGTCATCGTTGGCGCTGGGTCCGCCGGTTGTGCGATGGCGTATCGCCTGAGCGAGGCAGGAGCCTCGGTTCTGGTGATCGAACACGGCGGTACCGATGCAGGACCGTTCATTCAGATGCCCGCTGCGCTCAGCTATCCGATGAATATGTCGCGCTATGACTGGGGTTATAAATCCGAACCCGAGCCGCACCTGAATAATCGCCGTCTGGCGTGTCCGCGCGGCAAGGTTATTGGCGGGTCATCTTCGATCAATGGCATGGTCTATGTACGGGGCCACGCGCGGGATTTCGACACGTGGGCAGATATGGGGGCGGATGGTTGGTCTTTCGCAGATGTTTTGCCCTATTACAAACGGATGGAGACCTGGCATGACGGTGGTCATGGTGGCGATCACACCTGGCGCGGTACGGACGGGCCGTTGCATGTGTCGCGCGGCCCCCGGGAGAACCCGCTATTCAAGGCCTTTGTCGATGCGGGTCAGCAGGCTGGATATGAAGTCACCGACGATTACAACGGCGAAAAGCAAGAAGGCTTTGGGCCGATGGAGCAGACCGTCTGGAAAGGGCGGCGCTGGTCAGCAGCGAATGCTTATCTGAAGCCTGCATTGAAACGCGACAACTGTGACATTGTCCGGGGTCTCGCGGCGCGCGTGATCATCGAAAACGGACGCGCAACTGGGGTTGAGCTAGTCCGGGGTGGTAAGCGTGAAGTCATTCGGGCAAGGCGTGAAGTTGTGTTGGCTGCCTCGTCCATCAATTCACCGAAGCTGTTGATGCTGTCGGGTATAGGCCCTGCGGCGCAGCTGGCCGAACACGGGATCGAAGTTGTCGCGAACCGACCCGGCGTTGGCGCTAATCTGCAGGACCACCTTGAACTTTATATCCAACAGGCCTCTCTGCAGCCGATCACGCTCTATAAACACTGGAACCTGATCAGCAAGGGCTTGATCGGGGCTCAATGGCTGTTCACAAAAACCGGTCTGGGCGCGTCGAACCAGTTCGAGAGCGCGGCGTTCATTCGCTCGAACCCGGGCGTTGAGTATCCCGATATTCAGTACCACTTCCTTCCGATTGCTGTGCGCTATGACGGGCAGGCAGCGGCCGAGGGGCACGGGTTCCAGGCGCATGTGGGGCCGATGCGTTCGCCGTCTCGCGGTGCGGTCACCTTGCGTTCGGCACGGGCCGAGGATGCGCCGGTGATCCGTTTTAACTATATGAGCCATGACAGCGATTGGGCGGATTTTCGAACCTGCATACGTTTGACACGCGAAATCTTTGGGCAAGATGCTTTCAAGCCCTTTGCCGGCAAGGAAATCCAGCCGGGTAACGCGGTGCAGACGGATGAGGAACTTGATGCGTTCATCGCAGAACATGCAGAAAGCGCTTATCACCCTTGTGGGACTTGCCGCATGGGACGTGCAGATGACAAAAATGCAGTTGTCGATCCGCAGGGTCGTGTGATCGGGGTGGATGGGTTGCGCGTGGCCGACAGTTCGATTTTCCCGCAGATCACAAATGGCAATTTGAATGCGCCGTCGATCATGGTTGGGGAAAAAATATCTGATCATCTACTGGACAAAGAGCCATTGGCCAAAGCAAATGACCAGCCTTGGATCAGCCCGAGATGGGCGACTGCGCAGCGTTGATCCGTTTAGGTTCATAGACCTGAAGCCCCGCAAATTCTAAGAGAATTTGATCGGCGTCAAAGCGATGTGAGACAGTTATGTTTAGCTGTTGAATGTAACGCACCAACAAGGAGTCAACAGGATGTCCCACACCCCGCATGAACTGGCCGAAGAGTTCCCGGACAAGATCGACGCAATGAGCCAGCTCAAGCAAACTGATGCTCATTTCGCGCGACTTGCGGATGAGTATCATGAAGTCAATCGCGTCGTGCATCGGGCTGAAACCAATGTAGAGCCGATTGAGGAGTTGGCCGAAGTCGATTTGCGCAAGAAGCGAGCGGCGCTCAAAGACGAGATCTGGGCGATCCTGTCGAAAAGCTGACAGACAGGCGTGGGCTCTGCCCCCGGTCGCGACAGGCTGCCACCGGCCCAGAGTATTTTCCGCCAAGTGAAGATCAGGTGACTTCGTAAGGTAGAATGCTGCGGGTATCGGCGTTTATGGTCAGTCGGCGTTCCAGGGGTGGAACCGAGCGTTGATGGCAGGTCTGACGCTCGCAAATGCGGCAAGATATGCCAATCGGTTCGTAAGCGCTGGCGTTGTTGATGTCGAGGTTGTCGGCATAAACCAATGCTTCGGCATGGCGCACTTCACATCCCAATGCGATGGCATAGCGACGAACCGGAGCACCGAAAGATCCCCCTGACTTTGATACATCGCGCGCCAGAGAAATATAGCGCACGCCGTCTGGTGTTTCTGCAAGTTGCTGCAAAAAGTGGCCTGGTGTTTCAAAGGCGCGGTGGACGTTCCACAATGGACAGGCACCGCCGAACCGGGCGAACTGAAGTCGCGTGGCCGAATGGCGTTTGGTGATTGTTCCGGCCTGATCGACCCGGACGAAGAAGAATGGGATGCCTTTGGCGCCAGGGCGCTGCAAGGTGGAAAGCCTGTGGGCGATCTGTTCGATGGATGCCCCGAACCTATTGCTGAGAAGCTCCAGATCGTGGCGATAATCCTGCGCGGCGGTCAGGAATGCGCCATACGGCATCAAGGATGCCCCGGCGAAATAATTGGCAAGGCCAATCTTGGCAATCGCGCGGGCTTCGTCGCTTTGGAACCGGGCGAAATCAAGCGTTGCTTCCAGCAGTTTGTCCTGACTGATTAGCGCGACCTGCAATAACAATTGGAAAACCTGTGTCGGCGGTGCGGCACGCGAAGAAATACGCAGGGTTTTGTCGGCTGCGTTATAGCTGCGCAAGATTTCCGTATCGGTAAAGGTGACGTGGATGCCTCGTTCAGTCAGGCTGTTCAAAGCCGCCTGACGGATTCCGCCGGGTTCGTCAGCGCGACTAGCGAACCGTTCGGCGGCGCGGTCGACGGCATCGATGTAATTGTCGCAATAGTGAAAGAAATCACGCACCTCTTCCCAAGGGCTGGCCTGAATGCGTGCGTCTTCCCGGCCCAGCGCTTCGTCCAGTGAAGCCAGACGTTCATGGGTTTGGCGATAACTGCGGTGCAGTTCAATAAACGCGCGCGCAAGTGCTGGGGCGTTCGATGCCGTCAACCTGAGGTCGGCCAAAGGCGGCATGGTGTCCGCAAATACCGGGTCGGCAAGCGCTTCGCGCATATCCGAGACCAAACGCTCGCTGTCGCCGGTGCTGAGTTCGGTTACGTCCATGCCGAATTCCTGCGCCAATGCAAGAACAACGGTCGTCGAGATCGGGCGGTTGTTGTTCTCCATCTGGTTCAGATACGGCAGGGAAACGCCTAATTTCGCAGCAAATTCCTTTTGTGTCAGGGTCAGGCGGGTGCGCATTTCACGCAGCTTTGCGCCAGCATAGAGTTTTTGGGTCGCCATGGTGTTTCTTTGCAACTTTCCTGAGTGTACAGGTTAACTTTGCAAACCCTTCCGCGCAAGCGGTCTACAACCCCAATTGCTTTTCACGCCAGATTACGCTGCTGATGGCGCAAATCGCCAGAACCGAGGTTGCCAACATCAGCCACAACAGCGGCATCGCGCCCGTTTCACGGGTTAGCAACGCGCCTGCCCAAGCACTGAGCGCTGCACCACCGCCAAGCATGATCGCGCCGCTGAGGCCCGAGGCTGTGGCAGCCAGATGTGGTCTTACCGACAATGACCCGGCCGTCGCGTTGGGGATGGACATGCCGTTGCCAAGCCCGACAAAGGTCATCAGGCCAAAAAAGCTGATTGCTGTGCCGATGCCCGCCCAGAACAGAGATGCCGAAATGGCCACGCCGATGGCATTCAACCAACACCCCCAGAGGACCATCCTGTTAACGCCAAAACGCACCGAATATCGACCACTGACAAAGTTCCCAAAAAAGTACCCAAGTGCAGGCGCGCCAAAATATATACCAACCTCGGAAGCGGTCATGCCGAATACCTCGGTCCCGATGAAGGGCGCGCCACCGAGATAAGCGAAAAAGGCACCAGATGAACAGGCAGAGGACAGCGAGTAGCCCCAGAAACGGGGTGACGTCAAAAGCTCGGGGTATTCGCGAAACTGCTGCAGCAGGGTTTTTCCGCTGGCCGCTGCTGTTTCGCCAAAATCACGATATGTGAGCAGCAGGGCGAGCGCGCCCACTGCAAATGGTAGCCAGAAATTGGCTTTCCAGCCAAACGCCTCTTCGAGCAATCCACCGACTGCGGGTCCGATCATCGGGACGACCGCCATGCCCATAGTAACATAGCCAAGCATCGAGGCCGCTTTGTCTTGTGAGTACATATCTCGTACGGCTGCACGACTAAGAACAATGCCCACGACGATCACGGCCTGACTCATCCGAAAGGCAAGAAATATCTCGATACTTGGGGCGTAGATGCAACCCAATGTTGCGACCAGAAACAAGGCAAGCCCCCAAAGCAGAACAGGCCTGCGCCCGGCTTTGTCAGCGATGGGGCCAATGATGATCTGAAGCACCGCGTTAACCAGAAGATACAGCGCGATTGAAAGTTGCATCAGCTTGTAATCGGTCTGAAAATACGTCGCCATGAAGGGGAGGCTTGGCAGGTACAGGTTCATGCTCAGCGCTGACAGACCCGCCAGCAAAATGAGTGTCGTGAGCGTCGGAGGTGTACGACTGACGGATGTTGAACTGAACTGCATGGTTCACACTTAGAGCTTACTTGCGGGAAATGCCAACAGCTGGTTTGCGTGGATTGAGAAATTTACAAATTTGCAATTTCCTTACAGTTGATTTCCAGAATTATGCAAATTTGCCGAAAACTTCTTTGGCCTCGGTGTTCACATCGTTATTGTCCGGCAAAATCCCATGGGAGAATACCGTCATGAAAGATATCCTTTCCGAGCTCGAAGACCGCCGCAACGACGCGCGATTGGGAGGTGGGCAAAGACGTATTGACGCTCAGCACGCGCGTGGCAAGTTGACCGCGCGCGAGCGGATTGAGCTGCTGGTCGATGAAGGCAGCTTTGAAGAGTTCGATATGTTTGTCAGCCATCGTTGTACCGATTTCGGGATGGAGAATCAAAGGCCTGCGGGTGATGGCGTTGTCACCGGGTGGGGCACGATCAATGGCCGGATGGTCTATGTGTTCAGTCAGGATTTCACCGTGTTTGGCGGCTCGCTGTCCGAGACCCACGCCCAGAAGATTTGCAAGATTATGGATATGGCGGTTCAAAACGGTGCGCCGGTGATCGGGATTAACGATTCAGGCGGCGCGCGAATTCAGGAAGGCGTTGCCTCGTTGGCGGGTTATGCCGAAGTGTTCCAACGCAACATCATGGCCTCGGGCGTGGTGCCGCAGATCAGTGTGATCATGGGCCCGTGCGCTGGTGGTGCGGTCTATAGCCCTGCGATGACCGACTTTATCTTCATGGTCAAAGACAGCTCGTACATGTTCGTGACCGGCCCTGACGTTGTTAAGACCGTCACCAATGAGGTCGTGACCGCCGAGGAACTGGGCGGGGCTTCGACCCACACAAAGAAATCCTCGGTCGCCGATGGCGCGTTCGAGAATGATGTTGAGGCGCTGGCCGAAGTTCGCCGTCTGGTCGATTTCCTGCCGCTTAATAATCGTGAGAAACCACCCGTTCGCCCGTTCTTCGATGAACCCAAGCGGGTGGAAAAGTCATTGGATACGCTGATCCCTGACAATCCCAACACGCCTTATGACATGAAAGAACTCATCACGAAGGTAGCGGATGAGGGTGACTTTTATGAGATTCAGGAAGACTACGCCAAAAACATCATCACCGGTTTCATCAGGCTCGAAGGCCAGACCGTTGGTGTTGTGGCAAATCAACCAATGGTTCTGGCGGGCTGTTTGGATATCGACAGCTCCCGCAAGGCCGCGCGATTTGTGCGTTTCTGTGACTGCTTTGAAATCCCGATCCTGACCTTTGTGGATGTACCGGGCTTTTTGCCGGGCACGTCGCAAGAATATGGCGGCGTGATCAAGCACGGCGCGAAACTGCTGTTTGCCTATGGGGAGGCAACGGTTCCAAAAGTTACTGTCATCACTCGCAAAGCTTATGGCGGTGCGTATGATGTGATGGCGTCAAAACACCTGCGCGGGGATTTCAATTATGCATGGCCAACCGCCGAGATTGCGGTGATGGGTGCCAAGGGCGCGACCGAGATCATTCATCGCGCCGATCTTGGTGATGCCGAGAAAATCGAGCAGCACACCAAGGATTACGAAGACCGCTTTGCCAACCCTTTTGTGGCAGCAGAGCGCGGGTTCATTGATGAGGTAATCATGCCGCAATCGACGCGGTTGCGCGTATCGCGGGCGTTCGCAAGCCTTCGCGGCAAGCAACTGAAAAACCCGTGGAAAAAACACGACAATATCCCGCTATAGGAACCCGAGATCATAGCTAGAACTGCTTCATGATTGATCAGAATGGACATAGGAACGCGTTGGCCGCGCATGAAACTCCGGAAGGAGGAAACCGCCCTGGGTTGTTCAAGGGTTGTGCCTTAGCCTTGCTAACGGCTGTGTCCACCCCGGTCCAGGCTGGTACTCTTTTGCCTGTGCCTTCGGGTCAGCCGGTGGAGCTGAGTAATGTTTTGCTTGATACCAATCCCGGTGAACTTTGGGTCAGGTTCAGGTTCGTCGCTCCCAGAATTGGGTCGACGGTTGGTCGTATCACCTATGATGTGGCCGTGATCGATATGGAGCATCTGTGCCAGATGCTGGCCGTTCCTTATGTGGCGCAGCACAAGCTGGAACCTGCGCGTGTCGTGATCTCGTTCTCGGACAGACCGATGGAATTCGGCACGTCAGAACCTGATGCGACCCAGTTTTTCGAGGCCTACCGGCTGGAACAATCCCAGTGTATCTGGGAGGGGCTCTGACCATGAGAAAGCACTGTCTCTGTTTCAGGACGCCCAGTTACAGCTCGGAGGATCGTATGATGTTATCAACCCGGCGGGGTCTCTTTTACCCCTGCTATTTCAACAAGTTGACCGGCGAGGTTTCGTTATGTTGAAACATCGTGGTTTCCCCGGCCGATTGGCCGGAACCGACTTTCAGTTCACCATCCGACGCGCCAATCCCAAAGGTGTAACGCCTTTAACCCGGCGCGAGCGTTTCCGTGACCGAAAGCCTGCAGACAAGCGCGCAGATGCCGCATTCATGGATGCGCTATGGGCAAATTTCGGCGATCAGCCTTTCGAACGGGGCAATCTGGATGCAGGCCGCCTGAGCTGGTTGTTCGAGCGTGAAGTTATCGCAGCCGAAGACCCATTTGACCCTGCAAGTTATGATGCGCTGCTGGTGATTGATCTGGACGTTGCGCGGCACTCATTCCCCGACATTTTTGACGGGGTTCGCTGACCTTGCACGTTGCCGCCACACATAAGTTGAAACAGGTTCAATCCCTGCCCGCAAGCGGGCAGGGTCCGTTGCTCAGGTCAGAAGTTCAACTGTGCGGCCAGTTGGACGCGGCTGCCATCAAACGTGTCGCCGGAAATCGTATCGTTCCGCTCACCATAGATGTATTCGGCGCTCAACGTCAGGTTATCGGTTGCCTGATAGAAGGCGTTGACGTGGATCGTCTCAAGCTCGGTGAAGGACAAGGTGCCCGTCGATGTCGGCAGGTCGTAATCTTCCTTGCCATAGGAGATGCCCACATTCCATTTGGGGGTCAGATCCTGACGGAACTCGATGGTATATCCGTCGACATCGTTCGCCCGGCCGCCGACAATGGCGTCACCCAAACCGATCAGATAGGGGCCGATCGCCTCACCGTTGACGTAGTTGACCTGAAACAGGCCGCCCTGCCACGGGCGGATCGAACCGGACAGCGTGAAACCCGTCTGATCCACTTCGACATCACCGGATTGGGCTTTGCCGTAAAGGACCGAGGCGCGTGCGATGTATTTGCCGTCGTTGTATTCGACCGAACCTGTCAGAACTGGGTCGTCCGAGTTGGAGTCGCCGACGTTTTCTTCAACAGAAACAGCAAAGGTCGTGTTCGATCCGAAGGTATTGGTGTAGCGCAGCTGCGGCACACGGGCGAAAGGAATGCCAACCGGGCCGTTAAACTCAACCGAGGTTGGATAGGTGTCCAGCGGCTGGAAGTTGGTCCAGTACTGACCGATGAGCCATTGTTCTCCGATCCGGATGTTCGCGTGGCGAATTCTGAACTCGGCTGTATTGTCCGAACCAAAAGCATCCACTTCAAGCTGACCCTGAATGTCGCCGATGCCGCTTGGCGTACTGGTACGCAATCCGATTCGCGACTGGCGGACAGTGGCGCCAAACGTGCCGTCTGTTTCTGCCGAGGGTTCACCAATGACATTCACAAAAGCGGTGTCGCCCTGATCATAGTCAAAGTCGTAGAAGAAGTCGGCTTTGACATAGCCATAGATATCCAGCGTCGTGTTTCCGATTTGCAGATCACCGGTTCCGGACCCGGGCTTGGACGTTTCCAAAGCCTCGATCCTTGCGCGCAGCGCGTCCAGTTCGGACTGGGTTTGTGCATCTTGCGCCAAGGCCTGCATTCCGGTCACGGAAAGCGCGCTGGCAGCAAGCAGGCTAGCAGTTTTGCCCTTTGTTATCATGGGGATATTTCCTTGTATGCGAGTGTGCACCGGCACCGTTTCACGCATGCACGCCCGAGGAAAATCACCAAGCTGCGAGGGAATCTGCGCAATTTCTCAAGCAATCGTGTTGAGAATCATCTGCGTGTTCACGGTCGGTTGAATCGCAGGGATAACCCCATGCCAGCCGAGGTTTTTTTGGGGTTGCTTCCGAGGACATCGCGTGATGAGCGTCGCCCCGCATGCAACCAAATGGCTGCATCCCGTCACATGAACGTGACGGGTTTCTACCAGGGAGTCTCAGGTCAAGACCAAAGTCATGTCGGCACAAAGTTGCGTGGCCTGATGTCCGATGGGCAGGTTTCAGCCGGAATCTCAAATAGAAACAATGATGGGTTTGCGCCTCAAATTGTGCTGTGCACAGTGAAGAGGCCGTGCGGCTCTACTTTGCCTGCGTCGCACAAGCACCTACTATTCCGTACCCCTTCCTTCCGCGGGCAGGCTTGTGTTCCCCACAGAGTTCTGTCCGCGGTTTTCTTTTCGCCATGTATGGGCAAAAAGCGGCAAAAAACTGCGCAATTCCATCGATCGCAACCTCTGTTATTGCATAACAACGCGCAAAATCGGCATCTGCTCTCAAAGACTTCGAATAACCAAAAAGGGCAGAAGATATGCGAATCTCACGAGCTTTCCTTGCAATGGCGACATGCGCCGGCCTTGCGGCCTGTGGTGACACAACAGGCGAACAGGCGATCCTTGGCGGCGGTGCAGGGGCGGTGGGGGCTGCGGTCCTCAGTGCGGATCCGTTGTTCGGGGCTGCAGTCGGCGCCGCAGGCAACGTGCTTTACTGCAAGACGCAGAACACCTGTAACTAACACTGATTTAATCGGGGCGGCTGACGCCTCGTCCGTCATCACGCATCACGCCGCCGCAGGGTCAATGCCCTGCGGCGGCGTTTTGCGTTCTCAGAACATCAAGCCAAAGGACGTTCCATGTTCAACAAGATCCTGATCGCAAACCGGGGCGAAATTGCCTGTCGGGTCATCAAGACTGCTCGTAAAATGGGTATTGGTACGGTGGCCATCTATTCAGACGCCGACAAGAACGCCTTGCATGTTTCAATGGCGGACGAGGCTGTACATATCGGCCCGCCGCCAGCCAACCAGTCGTATATCGTCATCGACAGGGTGATGGACGCCGTCCGCCAAAGCGGCGCACAGGCGGTTCACCCCGGTTATGGTTTCCTGTCCGAGAATTCCAAATTTGCCGAAGCACTGGATGCCGAAGGTGTGGCCTTTATCGGCCCTCCGGTTGGTGCAATTGAAAGCATGGGTGACAAGATCACCTCGAAGAAGATCGCGCAGGAGGCCGGAGTGTCAACGGTTCCCGGTTACATGGGGCTGATCGAAGACGCTGAAGAAGCGGTGAAAATCTCCAACGAAGTCGGCTATCCGGTGATGATCAAGGCCAGCGCTGGTGGTGGTGGCAAGGGGATGCGGATTGCTTGGAATGACGAAGAAGCGCGCGAAGGTTTCCAGTCATCCAAGAACGAGGCCGCGAATTCCTTCGGCGATGACCGGATTTTCATCGAGAAGTTCGTAACACAACCCCGTCATATCGAAATTCAGGTGCTCTGCGACAGCCATGGAAATGGTGTCTATCTGGGTGAGCGGGAATGCTCGATCCAGCGCCGCAACCAAAAGGTCGTGGAAGAGGCACCGTCGCCGTTCCTTGATCCCGAGACCCGCAAGGCGATGGGGGAACAGGCGGTCGCGCTTGCTAAGGCCGTGAATTATGCCAGTGCCGGAACGGTCGAATTCATCGTGGATGGGGACAAAAATTTCTACTTCCTGGAAATGAACACTCGCCTGCAGGTGGAACACCCTGTCACCGAATTGATCACCGGTGTTGACCTGGTTGAACAGATGATCCGCGTCGCGGCGGGTGAAAAGCTGACCATCACGCAGGATGACGTCACCCTGACTGGCTGGGCTATCGAAAACCGCCTTTATGCCGAGGACCCGTATCGCGGCTTCCTACCCTCGATTGGCCGATTAACCCGCTATCGTCCGCCGCAGGAAATCGCGGCAGGTCCGTTGCTGGTAAATGATAAATGGCAAGGTGACGCGCCTGAAGGTGAAGCCGCCGTGCGTAACGATACCGGCGTTTTTGAGGGCGGCGAGATCAGCATGTACTATGATCCGATGATCGCCAAGCTATGCACATGGGCGCCAAACCGTTCGCAGGCGATTGAGGCGATGCGCGTGGCTTTGGACAGCTTTGAGGTCGAAGGTATTGGTCACAATCTGCCGTTCCTGTCGGCAGTTATGGACCATCCGAAGTTTGTTAGTGGAGACATGACGACGGCTTTCATCGCCGAGGAATATCCAGATGGGTTCGAGGGCGTCGAATTGCCCAAAGACGATCTGCGCCGTATCGCGGCCTCGTGTGCTGCGATGCACCGGGTGGCCGAAATTCGTCGTACACGCGTTTCAGGGAGGATGGATAACCACGAACGCAAGGTCGGAACCGATTGGGTCGTCTCGTTGCAGGGGCAAGAGTTCGAGGTCACCATCGAGGCGGATCAGGGCGGTTCAACTGTGGCATTTGCCGATGGCGGCGTGCTGCGGGTTGCGTCGGACTGGACGCCAGGTGACCAATTGGCGGTGCTGGATGTCGATGGAGGCCCATTGGTATTGAAAGCCGGAAAGATATCGGGGGGGTTCCGCATCCGAAATCGGGGCGCCGACCTCAAGGTTCATGTCCGTACCCCGCGTCAAGCTGAATTGGCCCGACTGATGCCCGAGAAGCTGCCGCCCGACACGTCGAAAATGCTGCTATGCCCGATGCCCGGCCTTGTCGTGAAGATCGATGTCGAGCTGGGGCAGGAGGTGCAGGAGGGGCAGGCCCTCTGTACGATTGAGGCGATGAAGATGGAGAACATCTTGCGCGCCGAAAAGAAGGGCGTTGTGTCCAAGATCAACGCAGGCGCAGGCGATAGCCTTGCCGTTGACGACGTAATTATCGAATTCGAATGATCATGACAGTGCTTTCGTCATATCGCACGAAGCCTCTGGCGGTATCCGCTGGTGGATTTAGGTGTGGTGAAAGCGCTCAGCCACCCTCGCGCCGGTCGCGAATCTCACGCTCTCGCAGGGGGGTTTTGTCGATGGATCTGCCAATCTCGCGCACGCTCCAGGGGCTGGGTTTCCGCAACTTGACCACACCATCTTTGTCGACAAACACCATCTGGAATCCGCGTGGCCGCAGTTTTGATCGGATCGGCGAACGCGCGGACGGGTCAGTATCGGTCAGAACGATCACGTCGCGATCTCGCATTGCCTCTTCGCCCTCCAGCAGCATGTTGATCTGTTGCTGGAATCTCGGGTCTGCGGGTGTATCGGCAAAGACAATGATTGGGCGGTGGGTCCATAGAAAATCGTTCAGATCGCTGTCATCGACAGGACGAACAAAGCTATCATCCGCTGGTGTAGTTGCGTCAGCGGCTAACGCGACCAACGGGAATAGTGCCGAGAAAACAAAGGCAAGCGTGCGTTTCATTTGGCCTCCTGTTCTGATGAATATAGCCTCTGCTTGGACGAATGCGACCGGCGAAATGCCTGGGGGCATCAAAAATTTGTTCTTCAGGCGCAGAGTTGGTCAAAAGTTACCCATCCGGCGGCACAGGAAATACGCTGTTTCCTTGGGCCTTCAGTCGGGAGTGTAGGCATATGGAAGTGATCCTGCATTGTGGTGCCCATCGGTGCGCAAGTACCAGTTTCCAGAATTACCTGGGCAGGAATGAACAGGTACTTGCCGATCAGGCGATCTTGTATTGGGGGCCCGAACTTACCCGAGCCAAGGGACTTAACAGCCTGAACAAGCTGACGCCGGAGGTCTGTGAAGCCCTGCGCCGCGATCTGGACGCCTGTCAGCATGACGGTGCGACGCAGTTGCTGGTCAGCCAAGAGAACTTTGTTGGCTCGATGGAGCGCAATACTGCATTCGCCTCGCTGTATCCAAGCATGCTGGAACGGGGTCAGCTTTTGGCTGAGGCCTTTGGTGGGAAGGTAACCAAGCTCGCCCTGAATATCAGGGCTTTGGATACGTATTGGTCTTCCTTGGCAGCCTACAAATTCAAACGCGGAAGCGATCCTATCCAGCCGGTGGCGTGGAGGCGTATCGCACAGAGCGATCGAAGCTGGCGCAATGTCATCACAGATATGAGCTGCGCGTTTCCAGGTGTCCCCTTGCTGGTTCTGCCCTTTGAAGATTTTGCAGGCCATCAGCGGGCACAGCTTGAGGCTTTAACTGGCCGCGAGGCACCTGAGTTCAGCGATGGGCTTGCTTTGAATGATGCACCCAACCCCGCGCCTTTTGGCCTGACCACAAAGCAGCGAATGAAGCTTTGGGCAGATTATTCTGAAGATTTGGAATGGCTTGCCTCTGGCGCAGATGGATTGTCCGAACTGATCTGCCGGACAGAAACAGATGCGCACGGGGCTATCCCCGGCGAAATCAGAATTGAACAAAGGAAATCGACATGACCGACACCAACGACTGGCGGGTGCTGGCTGAGAAAGAGCTGCGCGGGCGTCCTTTGGACGATCTGACCAAAGACACGCTCGAAGGGATCGACGTCAAACCGCTTTACACAGCAGAAGATACTGCTGATCTGCCGCATATGGGATCGCTTCCCGGTTTCGGCCCTTTCACGCGCGGCGTGAAGGCGACGATGTATGCGGGCCGTCCGTGGACCATCCGTCAATATGCGGGTTTTTCGACGGCCGAGGAATCGAACGCGTTTTATCGCCGCAATCTGGCCGCCGGTCAGCAGGGTGTATCCGTGGCTTTCGATCTGGCAACGCACCGCGGCTATGACAGTGACCACCCGCGCGTGGTTGGTGATGTGGGCAAGGCTGGTGTGGCCATCGACAGCGTTGAGGACATGAAGATCCTGTTCGACGGTATCCCGTTGGACAAGGTCTCGGTCTCGATGACGATGAACGGGGCAGTGATTCCGATTTTAGCGAGCTTCATCGTGGCGGGGGAAGAGCAGGGGCACAACAAATCCGTCCTGTCCGGCACCATTCAGAATGACATTCTGAAAGAGTTCATGGTGCGCAACACCTATATCTACCCGCCTGAGCCTTCAATGCGGATCATCTCGGATATCATCGACTATACCTCGAACGAGATGCCCAAGTTCAATTCGATCTCGATCTCGGGCTACCACATGCAAGAAGCCGGGGCGAACCTGGTGCAAGAGCTTGCCTATACGCTGGCCGATGGGCGCGAATATGTGCGTGCGGCGACGCAAGCAGGCATGGACGTAGACAAGTTTGCTGGCCGTCTGTCGTTCTTCTTTGCCATCGGTATGAACTTCTTCATGGAGATCGCCAAACTACGCGCCGCGCGCACCTTGTGGCATCGCGTGATGACAGAGTTCGGGGCAAAGTCCGAGCGTTCAAAAATGCTGCGCACCCACTGCCAAACCTCAGGCGTGTCGCTGCAAGAACAGGACCCCTATAACAACGTGATCCGCACCGCCTATGAAGCGATGAGCGCTGTTCTGGGCGGTACCCAGTCGCTGCACACCAACGCTCTGGACGAGGCGATTGCGCTGCCCACTGACTTCTCGGCACGAATCGCGCGGAATACGCAGCTGGTGCTGCAGGAGGAAACCGGGGTGACCGACGTGGTCGATCCATTGGCCGGGTCCTACTATGTCGAAAGCCTGACCAACGAGTTGGTTGAAAAAGCCTGGGCGTTGATGGAAGAGGTCGAAGAAATGGGCGGCATGACCAAAGCCGTCGCCTCGGGCATGCCCAAGCTGCGCATTGAAGAAAGTGCAGCGCGGCGCCAGGCGATGATCGACCGGGGTGACGAAGTGATCGTGGGCGTCAACAAGTACCGCAAGGAACAAGAAGACCCGATCGACATTCTGGACGTCGATAACGTCGCTGTGCGCGAAGCTCAGGTTGCGCGGCTTGAGCGTATACGTGTCACCCGTGATGAGGCCGCGTGCCAGCAGGCGCTGGACGCTTTGACCACCACTGCCCGCGAGGGTGGAAACCTGCTGGCCGCCGCCGTTGAGGCTGCCCGCGCCCGTGCATCCGTAGGAGAGATCAGCATGGCAATGGAGAAGGAGTTCGGTCGCCACCGCGCCGAGGTCAAAACCTTGGCTGGCGTCTATGGCGCGGCTTATGAGGGCGACGAAGGCTTTGCTGCGATCCAGAAATCCATCGAAGACTTCGCCGAGGCCGAGGGGCGCCGCCCCCGTCTTCTGGTCGTGAAGATGGGGCAGGATGGTCACGACCGGGGGGCCAAGGTGATCGCAACGGCATTTGCTGACATCGGGTTTGACGTAGATGTTGGCCCTCTGTTTCAGACACCTGCGGAAGCCGCACAAGACGCGGTGGACAACGATGTGCATGTCGTCGGAATCTCTTCGCAGGCAGCAGGGCATAAGACATTGGCACCGCAATTGGTTGAGGAGCTGAAAAAGGCCGGGGCCGAGGATATTATCGTCATTTGCGGCGGCGTTATCCCGCAGCAGGATTATCAGTTTCTCTACGACCACGGCGTCAAGGCTATCTTCGGTCCCGGAACCAATATTCCCGACGCGGCGCAAGATATCCTGCGTTTGATCGGTGGGTCCAAGGTCTGACACAGGCCAAGATTTTTCGTACGAAAAATCTTGTGGATCAGCGCCATAACGGAAAACATGCGATCAGACCGTGAGGGTCTGGTCGTTAGTCTTTGGAGGGCGTCTTCATGTTACTGGATCATCTGGCCGTTGCTGGCGAAACGCTGGAAGAGGCCTCGGCCCATATTGAAGATGCGCTGGGCGTGCGACTGCAGGCAGGTGGCAAGCACGAAAAATTCGGAACATATAACCGGCTTTTGGGCCTGCGCGACGGGCTATATCTTGAAGCCATCGCCATCGACCCCGAAGCATCCAGCCCACAAAGGACCCGCTGGTTCGATTTGGATCGGTTCACCGGTTCACCTCGGCTGACCAACTGGATCTGCCGCGTCTCCGATATCGAAGCATCGCTGAGTGTCTTTCCTGATGGCGTCGGCCAGCCGATTGATCTGAACCGAGGCGCGTTGCGTTGGCGTATGGCTGTGCCGCCGAACGGGCGTTTGCCATTCGACAACCTTTTTCCGGCGCTCATCCAGTGGCAGGGTGATCTGCACCCGGCGCAAATGCTGCAAGATAGTGGCTGCCAATTGCGTCGCCTGATCGTGTGCCATCCGGATGCCTTGGATCTGGCCAAGAACTTGGGAGCGTTGGAATCTGTCGTGTTTGACAGCGGCCCGGCTGCATTGCGTGCTGAATTCGAAACACCGCACGGTTTACGTGTGCTGGAATGATCATCCGGCAGGCTTTGACCAAAGACGCGCCAGCGATTGCCACTATTGCGAATGCGCTCATCCGTGATTCGCTTGTCACATTCACCACCGACGAGCGCAGCGTCAAAAGTGTGGCTGCTGATATCGAATCCAAAGGCCCGGCATTCCTGGTCGCCGAAATCGATGGCATGGTCGCGGGTTTTGCATCCTTCGGTACTTTCCGGTCTGGTCCCGGATACGCGCAATGCCAGGAGCATTCGATACAACTGACGCCCCAGGCCCGAGGGCAGGGGGTGGGCCGTGCGCTGATGGATGCGTTGGAGGGTCGGGCTATCGCAGAAAAGGTGCATGTTTTGGTTGCGGGCATTTCATCGGCCAATCCCGCAGCCATCGCATTTCATTCAGCAATCGGTTTTGAACAGGTAGGCCGGATGCCCGAGGTCGGTTTGAAATGGGGTCAGCGGTTGGATCTTATTCTGATGCAGAAAATACTCGGCCCGCAGTCATCTGTCGCACCTGACACTCGTGAAAAGGCAGGTTAGGGTGCCCTCATGTCGATTTGGACCAGAATAGCCGATGCGCTGAACGCGCTTGCTCAGGGTGAAAGCCTGACCGCAGTTTTCGAGAAGTTGCGCACGCCGCCCGAACGCTCGGTCGCCTTCGCGATTGCTGTTGTGGCGCTTGGGGCCAAGATGGCAAAAGCCGATGGTCAGGTCACACGGGATGAGGTCACGGCCTTCCGCGAAGTGTTCCAGATCGCGCCCGAGGATGAAGGCGGGGCAGCCAAGGTCTTTGACATGGCTCGTACCGATGTCGCTGGTTATGAAGAGTATGCACGCAAGATCGCCGGGATGTTCGACGACGACAGCACGACACTGTGCGATTTGATGGAAGGTCTATTTCACATCGCCATGGCGGATGGGTTCTATCACCCAAACGAAAACGCATTTCTGGAAGATGTAAGTCATATTTTTGGTCAGACCGATGCGCAGTTCATGGCGCTACGCGCGCGATTTGTCCCGGACGCGCCGAAAGACCCTTACACGGTTTTAGGGGTTGCTCGGGATATGCCAATAACCGAGATCCGCACGGTTTGGCGGCAATTGGTGCGCGAAACCCACCCTGACGCGATGATGGCGCGGGGCGTGCCGGAAGAAGCGGTGCGTCTGGCCGAGAAAAAGATGATCGACATCAACCGCGCCTGGGATGAGATCAACGGCGCCCGCGTGTAAGCCATGCGTCTGGCGACCTATAATATAGAATGGTTCGCCAATCTGTTTGATCGCGATGATAGACTGATTGCTGATGACAGTTGGTCAGGACGTCGAGACGTCACCAAAGCTCAGCAGATTGAGGCGGTCGCGAAGGTTTTGACTGCGTTAGATGCTGACGCGGTACTGGTTGTAGAAGCCCCAAATACGGGAAAAGCACAGAACACTGTTCGGGCGCTTCAGAACTATGCTGAAACATTCGACCTGCGCACGTCACATGCGGTGATGGGCTTTGCCAACGACACCCATCAGGAACTGGCCTTGCTGTTCGATCCGGATGTTTTGAAAGCCAGGCACGAGCCAGTTGGGCAACTCGACGACAAAATAGCTCCCCGGTTTGATGGTGTGTTCCATATTGATTTGGATGTTGATGCGACCGAGGATCGGGTCCGGTTCTCGAAGCCGCCAATGGAATTGATAGTCGAGACGGCACACAACACAATCTTCCGCCTGATCGGAGCGCATCTGAAATCCAAGGCCCCCCATGGCGCAGGGTCGCGGGACGAGATGATCCGCCTTTCCATCGCCAATCGCCGCAAGCAACTGGCGCAGGCGGTTTGGCTCGCGCGACGGGTCGAAACCCACATCGAGGCGCAAGAGCCGGTTATCTTGCTGGGTGATCTGAACGACGGTCCCGGACTGGATGAGTTCGAACATCTGTTCGGGCGTTCCTCGGTCGAGATTTTGTTGCAGGCCGGGCTTTACGATCCTCATGCGGCGCAAGCGCATCGCCGACGCCCCGGATCAGTTTCGGCAACCGCGCGATTTGAGCGCCGGGAAGAAGGGCGTTATCTTGAGGCGCTGCTGGACTATATCATGATTAGCGATGACCTGCGTGATCGACACCCTATTTGGCGTATCTGGCATCCATTCCGGGATGCCACGTGTTGGAGCAATTCCGAGTTACGCGATGCCTTGCTGACAGCATCCGACCACTTTCCGGTGACGCTGGATATCGACCTGTGACCTTTCAACTGAAACGGCCGTCGCCTATATTCATACCATGCTACGTATCTTGATCATCTCTGTGGCCTGCGCTACGGCGGTCAATGCTGCCCATGCGGAAGAGGATAGCAGCAAATCTCTGATGGAGCAGGGCGCCGAGTTGTTCCTGGAAGGGCTCCGGCAGGAGATGGAGCCCGCGATCAAGGATCTGCGCGGATTTGCAGAACAGTTTGGCCCGGCATTGCAATCCTTCATGCAGGAAATGGGTCCTGCGTTGGCCGAGTTGGCTGCTCAGGTACAGGACTGGAGCGCTTATGAAGTGCCTGAGATGTTACCCAATGGCGATATCATCATTCGCAAGAAGCCGTTTCACGAGCGACCTGACAAATCGTCCCCTCAAGGTGACGCCCCATCGGATGGTCAGACCGATATCTGATTAGCCCCGAAGGATAACCTTGGGTTCAGATTTCAGCGCCGCTGCCAGCGAATTGAAACGCGCATCGGCCACTTCGTTGAACAGAGGACCTGCAGACTTGGGCAGGCGCAGTTCAAGCTGTTGCTTTTTGGGGTAATAGCGCAGTTTTCCCATGGCCGCGTCATGCTGCATCCAAAGCATCGCCCCGAACCGAAGCGCTTTGCCCAGGATTTCGGCCTGTTCCTGACCGCGCTCATCCAGCAATTCATAAAGCTGGGTAAACCGGTTCACTTCGCGTTTGTTGCGATATCGGTGCTGAAGCGCGAGGCCGATAAAAACCCGTTCTGAATGCTTGATCCCGCTCATGTTCGCGCGGGTGACATATTCGAAACAGGCTTGAGCCCGGTAATCGGGGTGCGCGCGCCAGCTGACGTCATGAAGCAGGCAGGCGGCTTTGATCAGGCGCAGCCGTTGTTTCGGGGCAGAACGGAACAACGGCTGAACAAAATCGAACAGATGCTTGCCAAAGCCGGGTAAACGCGCATCCTTGGCTTCGGCAAAACGGCTGGCTTCGATCAACGGGTCGCGGTCGCGCAGGCGTTGCGGCATTTGTTCGTACAGCAACCCTTCACGGATGCCGTAGCTGGAAATTGCAATATCCTTGGGTTTGAAGGTCCGGATCAGACGGGACAACACATCCATCGCGTAGGGTATCAGCGCCATGCGCGAACCTGACACTCCGGCCCGTGCGCGCAATTCGTTCGGGTCATTCAGCTCGATGAATTTGATGGTCTCACGTACCTGGCTTTGCGTCATGCGGTATTCGTGCAGCACGTTCAGCGGATAGCCTCGGCGCAGCATGTCCAGCCGGGCGAATGCGCGCCAGCTGCCGCCGACAAGAAACAGCCGGTCCCGCTGAGGGCCCATCTTGTCACGCATCTCTTCCAGCGTTTTCTTGATATGCGCCTTGCGCGCCCGCCGCCCGCCTTTGATGTCACGCAACTTAAGCGGACCCAAGGCCGAGGTCATGCGCCGGCCAACCTTGCCGCCCCCGATCTCGGCCAGTTCGACCGAAGAACCGCCGATGTCACAGATCAAACCATAGGCACCGGGCCATCCCAGCAGCACACCCTGGGCCGACAGGCGGGCCTCTTCCTCGCCATCAACGACATTAATGGTCAGGCCGGTTTCTTCTTTCACTTGTGCGCAGAATTCGGGGCCATCTTTGGCCTCGCGCACCGCAGCGGTAGCGACAGCATGCAGAGTAGGTAGTCCAAGGTCTTTGGCCAGATACTCAAAACGATGTAACGCAGCCAGCGCCCGTACGCGTCCCAAAGGGTTCAGACGACCGGTTTCGGACAGCCCCGCGCCCAATTCACACATGACCTTTTCATTGTAGAAATAAGCAGGTGATCGCGCCGCGCCATCAAAGATCACCATCCGGACCGAGTTGGACCCGATATCGACAACACCAACCCGTGACAATGCCCGGGCACCCGGATCTTCGAATATGGGCTTTCCGAAAAGCCCGTGATCAGGGAAATCGATCTCGGCAGTCTTGGTCATGGTGTCCCCAGGAATTTTGAGCGCAGGATGCGAGATCACGTTTGCCCGGTCAATCACGGGTGTCAGATTGTTCGGCTTCTGTGTTCAATAGACGCACCGCCAGCGAACGGGTGATGTCACGCTTTTCGTCAAGAGCGACGCGATCCAGTTCAGTAACCATATTCGCTGCAGTTTCAAAACTTCGGTTCATGTGTTTGACCAGATACGCGATGACGTCTGGACCTGGGTTGAGCTGCCTGTCGGTGAATAGCTTAGCTAATACGGCGCCCAACAAGGCGTCATCCGGTGCCTCAAGCGCCACGTGATGCGCCCCTTCAACACGACTTTGCAGATCGGCCAATGGCAGGTGCCACAGATTTGGTGCTGCGCGTCCGGTCATCAGTAGGGCGCGGCCGTCAGCCAAGATCAGATTATGCAGGTGGAACAGTGTTTTCTGTTGTTCTGGGTCATCGGCAATCAACGGAATATCTTCGACCGCGACCGGAAGCTGCGCAAGCTCGGGGACGTCTTCGTACCGCAAATCCACGGCTTGGACGATACGCCCACCCGTTTCCGCAGCCCAGACATGGGCAAGATGGGATTTCCCAGATCCTGCCGGGCCGCTGAGTACCAGCTTGTTTCCCGGCCACGATGTGGCCGAGATCATCGCGACTGCCAGCGCGTTGGCTGGCGAGACAAAGAAATCTTCGCGGCCCAAGGCGGTCTTGGACGGCAGATCAAAGCTAAGCTGCGTGGCCATTCACTCGTCGTCCTGATTGAGCCCTTCAAGCCCGGTGTAAAGACGGCTGTTCAGGTACTGTTCAGTTGCAAACCGCGCCAGAACACCCAACGCAGCCGCAACGGGAACCGCGATCAGCATCCCGACAAAGCCAAACAGCGCACCGAATACCGACAAGGCCAACAGCAACCAGACCGGATGCAAGCCGACGGAGCTGCCGACCAGTTTGGGGGTCAGAAAATTACCCTCGGTCACTTGTCCGATGGCGAAAACGCCGGCGACCAGACCGATATGCGCCCAATCCCCCCAGAATTGAAACAGCGCCAGGCCAATGGCCAGAGTGCCACCGATTAGGGCACCCAGATAGGGGATGAAGGTCACTAGCCCGGCGATGAAGCCGACGATCAGACCAAACTGCAGGCCAACCAACATCAAGGCAACTGCGTAGTAGGTGCCAAGGATCAGGCATACAGTTCCCATCCCGCGTACGAACGAGGCCAGAACCGCATCAATATCGACCGCCAAGCGCTTGATTGTAGGGGCATGATCGCGTGGCAGCAGCTCTCCGATCCGGGCAATCATGCGATCCCAGTCCATTAGCAGGTAAACAGCGACGACCGGCACAATCACCAGTAATACGACAACATTAATCGCCGACCCCAAAGAGGCCAGAACAGTTTGCAACACGTCGCCAGTTTTGGATTTCAGCGTATCGCCAAAAGAAACCAGCATTTGATGCGTGTTCGATTCAGAATCCAGAAGTGCGGGGAATCTCTGTTCAATGAAGGCGCGCAGCTCTTTGAAAAGGCTGGGTAATATGTCGATCAAGTCCAGTAGCTGAGTGATCAGCGCGGGCACGACCATCAGGATCATCAAGATAAAGCCCAAGACACCAACAACTGTAATGATTCCGGTGGCGGCGATGCGTGACAAACCCAGCTTTTCCAGGCGATCTGCAACGGGATCAAGGAAATAAGCAATCGCCCCGCCGATCACGAAGGGCAACAAGACATCACCTAACAGGTACAAAAGCACCACAAAAACCGCAGCAGCAATGCCCCAGTATCTAAGCTGATCCTTCACCGGCAAGGCCATGGCGCATTCCCCTGTTGCACAGCGTTACCGTGTTCTTGGCCCAGGATGCTCTGCGATGCAAGCGGTTCATAGGGCGGGTTTTTTACAGCTTAGTCGTGTAGCGTACCGAGTTCTGGTGTGTCTTTAACGACGGTTTCGTCTGGCCAGTTTGTCCTCCAGATCTCGGCTGACCAATGGCCGCAATGCACCGCTGGCCGATCAAACCCGGGCAGGGCAGGAAGCAACGGCGCGACCAACACGTCGTGGCGGGGTACCGCGAAATAGGGGAAGGAATAGCGCTCGTTACCCGAGCGATTGACTACGCGATGCGGCGTCGATTTCAGCCGCCCGCCGGACCATAGCTCAAGCATGTCGCCGATATTGACCACGAAGCCGCCGAGTGGGCAATCGGGTGTGATCCAGCCTTCGGTACGGGTCTGCACTTCGAGCCCGCCCACCGGATCGGGGGCGATAATCGTCAGGGCGTCGGTATCTTTGTGCGGATGGATGCCATAGCCATCCTCATCCGGTGCCTGCGGAGGATAATGCAACAAGGTCATATTGGTCATCGGATCGCGGAATGCGTCGCGTAGGGTGTTCGGCTGCACTGCAAGCCCTACCTCCAACGCACCAAGTAGCAGATCGGTTACTTGATCAAGCTGTCGCCAGTAGTCCAGAATCACGTCACGGGCCTGCGGCAATTCGCGGGGCCAGATATTTGGCCCATAAAGTGCGCATTCAACCCGGATCGGAGCATCCTCGGCCGCTTCGAAATGCAGCTTATAGCCTTCGTACTTGTCCGCTGTGCCCGAGCCATCATTGGGTGTGAAGAACCCCAACGGGATAAACCCGCGATAGTTTTCGCGGGTGATGGCTTGATCCCATTTGCTGGCTTCCTTGATATCAAAGATCGCCCGCACACAGCCGCGCACCTGATCGATTTGATCTGGTGCAACGCCCGTTCCAGTGATCGACAAAAACCCGATGCTGGTGCAGGCGTCCATGATCTCAGCGACTGTGGCCTGAAACTGCGGATCAGACGGATCGGCCAGCGGAGAGATATCGATTGTTGGGATATGCTCCATCAGGTGATCCTTACGCCTTGCCGCCCCAGTTCCTGATGCACCGGGGTCAGGTTCATCTTGTCGAGTTCCTGATTGCTTTTCAACGCCATGGTCGCGGCAATACCCGCTCCCTGACCCATTACGGCGCAGCAGGCCATGTTGCGCGTAGCGGCATGTGCGACTCGATCGGCCCCATGCGACCGGCCTGCCACCAGCAGGCCCTTGATCCCTTTGGGCAGCATCGAGCGATAGGGGATCTGCATATACCGCCCTGTGGTTGGCAGGATCAGGATACCGTAACCGTCGATGAACTCGGGGTAGATGCCAATTGTATCTTCGAACCGACCCTGATGGCGGGCATCGTCCTCGGTCATGTTATAAATCGCGTCGATCTTGCGGGTATCGCGGATGCCGATGGTCATCCCAAAATTCCGCAGCCGAGCGTTTTCGCAACCGGGCATGAAACGGCGCAAGGCGTCAATTGCGAGCATCGACTGGCGCCGACCCTCGATCTCTCCTCGCGTCATGCTATCGGGGTCGGTGCCGTCGATCTCAGCCAGATGAATCAGGTTCATATAGGTCAGCTCGCCCGTGTCATGCATCGCGCCCCAGGTGCCCGCGATGGTGTTCAGATGCGGTGGGATCAGCCCCTGATCTATGGCCTGCTGAAACGGCTTGTGCACGAAGGGCGAAAACATATCGTCCTCTTTGCCCGAGGTTTCGATGTTCCATTCGCCACCTCCACCCCAGTCCTTGTAGGTCTGCGGATTGGCTTTGACCCCGTCCATGAACGCGCGCTTGTTCACACCAGCCAGGTGGAACATGACTGAGGCAGCCATCATGTCCTCGCGCGCTGTCTTGTGGGTCGGAGCACCGGCACGATGGGCCACGTCTGCATCGCCGGTGGCATCGATGACGACTTTCGCCAATATCGCCTCACGACCGGCTTTGGATTCGGTGATAACGCCGGTGATGCGATCGCCTTCCATTATCGGGGCAACGAATTGCCGATGCAGCATCGGGTGAACGCCCGCTTCTTCGACCAATTTGTCGGCCACAAGCTTGAAGCCTTCACTGTCCAATTCATAGCTGAGTGACTGGCTTTCGGGCACCGCTGCACCCATTTCCTTGGCGCGGGTTTCGAATTCCATGCCGATACCCCCGGCTTCGACCGTCTGCTCATGGCGGTACCAGGCAAAGCCCTCGACACCGACGGCGGTGATATTGCCGCCCATGCATCCAAAACGGTCCATCAACGAAACTTCGGCTCCGGCGCGCGCGGCGGCGAGCGCTGCCGCCAGCCCGGCAGGACCTGAGCCAACAACCAGTATGTCGGTCTGGTGGACAACAGGAATCTGACGGGCGGGTTCTGTGATCGTCTGCATCGCGGCCTCGCGGTTGTAAGTTTGCGCCAAGATTGAAAACCCCGGCCCAGCGGTCAATCGAAAAACCGACTATCCTCGGGTCGCAAAAACGCCAATGTGTGATTGCCCCCGGCTGGGCTTTGGCATAATCACCTGTTTGTTGAAGTTTCACCCAAAAGGTTACGAAATGCGCCTCAGCCGTTACTTTCTGCCCGTTCTCAAGGAAAACCCGTCTGAGGCTCAGATCGTCAGTCACCGGCTGATGCTGCGCGCAGGCATGATCAAGCAGGCCGCTGCCGGGATTTATTCCTGGCTTCCGCTGGGTTTCAAAGTGCTGCGCAAGCTGGAAAACATCGTGCACGAGGAACAGGCGCGGGCGGGGCATATTGCGATCCAGATGCCGATCCTGCAATCGGCTGACCTGTGGCGCGAATCCGGGCGCTATGATGACTATGGTCAGGAAATGCTGCGCATGCAGGACCGCCATGGGCGCGACATGCTCTATACACCCACGGCTGAGGAACTTGTGACGGATATCTTCCGTGGTCACGTGAGCAGTTACAAAGACCTGCCGCTGACCCTCTATCAAATTCAGTGGAAATTCCGCGACGAAATCCGCCCGCGCTTTGGTGTGATGCGGGGGCGCGAATTCTACATGAAGGACGGTTACAACTTCGACCTGACCAAAGAAGACGCACTGCATGCCTATAACCGCCATTTGGTCAGCTATCTACGCACCTATGAGCGGATGGGGCTGCAAGCCATCCCGATGCGCGCCGATTCCGGACCTATCGGTGGCGATGATACGCATGAATTCCTGGTGCTTGCCGATACCGGTGAATCTGAGGTCTTCTATGACAGCGCCGTTACAGACCTGACCTTTGGCGACCGCGAGATCGACTATGACAATCGCGAACAATGTCAGGCGATCCTTGAAGAATTCACCTCGAAATACGCCCGCACGGACGAAACCCATGATGAGGCGCTGTTCAATCAGCTTCCCGAGGAGCGACGTCGTGTTGCGCGCGGAATCGAGGTGGGGCAAATCTTCTACTTTGGCACCAAGTATTCGGAAGCAATGGGCGCGACGGTGCAAGGCCCTGATGGCAAGCCGGTTCCAGTTCACATGGGCAGCCACGGGATCGGCGTCAGCCGCCTGATCGGTGCAATCATCGAAGCCAGTCACGACGACAAGGGCATCATCTGGCCCGAAGGTGTGACGCCGTTCCATTGCGGCATCGTCAACCTGAAACAGGGGGATGATGAGGCGGATGCGGCTTGTGACAACATTTACAAAGCGCTCACCGCGCTGGGGCTTGAACCGCTTTATGATGATCGCAAAGAGAGGGCAGGGGGCAAGTTCGCGACGATGGACCTGATCGGTCTGCCATGGCGCATCACTGTGGGTCCGCGTGGTCTGAAGAATGGCGTGGTCGAACTTACGTGCCGCCGTACAGGTGAAAGCGAAGAGCTAAGTCCCGAAGCCGCTGTGACCAAGATCGCCGAAATCTATGAGGGCATCGCCTGATCGGGGGCGGTGCAGTTATGTAAAATTCGGATCAGGATGCCGAAGATGGGCGTGTTGACAGCACATCGCCATCTGCTTGGCTGCCACGCGCCACCACAATCGGGCGTCCAAAGCGACGCACAAGTTCGGACAGATCAAAGCCCAAAAACCGTAAACCACAGATGCGCTGATCCGTTGTTCGATCTGTCAGGCACAAGCTTCCCTGCCGAAAGGCAAGGCGATACCCCTTGTCTTTCAGAATATCGGCCAATCCGGCCCAACTGACTGCGCTGGTGAAAATCGGTCGAATTGTTGCGCGCAGCAAAGCGGCGCTCTCACAATCCAGTTCTGTTGATGCTGGGCGGGTTAATATCGGACCCGCGCCTTCCATATGTTCTTGAATACCCATGAGCGAACCTCCGCCCTTAAACTCTTAAAATGTGTCCCCCACATAAAAAGGGTGACAAAATTTCTCACACTAATCAATTTATGAAATAATCTTACGCACTCAATGTTGCGATAGTGACTCAGTTGAGCACGGATATCTCATATTGACTTCATAACTGAAACAATAAGTCCTTGTCTGTGAAGAGGGTCACAACCAATAGTATATTTGATGCTTCTTTCCACCCGTATTGCTGGTGGCACATCAGGCAAGCCGAATTTTGATTCGTTTCAGACTGAGGTTTAAGCTCTCAGCTCGCACGTGATGTAGTCGGTCGGGTACCCGCGCGATAACCGGCTTGACCATCCGGCCAAATGTCGAAAGGGTCGCCAAAAATCAAAGCCCGAGGCAGGAATGGCCAAATCTCCCCCGCCCTTTGCCCCATTCGAGTGGAAAATCGCCTGGCGATATCTACGCGCGCGCCGCGCCGAAGGCGGTGTCAGTGTGATGACGTGGATTTCCCTGATTGGGATTACGCTGGCTGTCTTTGCGCTTATTGCCACTTTGGCCGTCAGATCGGGATTCCGTTCGGAATTCGTGGGCACCATTCTTGGTGCAAACGCACATATCACCGTCTATTCAATTGGCGAAGTTGATGCGCAGGGGCGGCTGGATCGAACGATTTCGGATTTTGACGGCATGGCGGATCGCATCGCGCAGGTGCCGGGGGTCGAACGCGCAGCTCCGCTTGTCAAAGGGCAGGTGCTGATTACTAATGCCGACCGCAGCTCTGGTGTGCAGGTATTCGGTATCCGTCAGGATGATTTGGCCGACCTGCCGGGGATTGCCGAAAGCGAAGAGGCTTATGGTGATCTTTCCCGGTTTCCTCAGGGCATTGCCATCGGCTCGGGCGTGGCGCGGTCCATTGGGGCCACGGTCGGAGACAAGGTAAAACTGACTTCACCCAATGGGGTAAAAACCGCCTTTGGTACCTCACCACGCGTGAACGCCTATGAGGTGGTCTATGTATTTTCTGCCGGGCGTTATGACATCGATCGCACCCGAGTTTACATGCCCTTCACCGAGGCGCAGGGCTTCTTCAATCGTGACGGTGTAGCAGACGAAATAGAAGTGATGGTCGAGCGTCCGGAAGAGCTGTCGCCGATCCTGATCCCCATCCTTGAAGCCGCTGGAGAGCGCAGCCAGATCTGGACCTGGCAGGACGCATCAGGCGGGTTCCTGAGAGCGCTTGAGGTTGAGGACAACGTGATGTTCATCATCCTGTCGATCCTCGTGCTGATTGCGGCGATGAACATTGTCTCAGGCCTGATCATGCTGGTGAAGAACAAGGGCCGCGACATTGGCATCCTGCGCACCATCGGCCTGAGTGAGAGGTCGGTCTTGCGGGTGTTCTTCATCTGCGGCGCATTCACAGGCATTATCGGAACCGCGTTGGGTGTCATTCTCGGCTGTTTGTTCGCCATTTATATTGATCCGATTTTCTCGTTCGTGAATTTTGTCATGGGTGGCGGCGTTTGGGACCCGTCCATACGTGGAATCTATGCCTTACCCGCCGAGCTGCACCTGTCGGACGTGCTGAAGGCCATCGCTTTATCACTGGGTCTGTCCTTCATTGTCACCTATTTCCCGGCCCGCCGCGCGGCGCGGCTGAACCCGGTTGAGGCGCTGCGCTATGAGTGATGTGACGTTAACGCTTAGCGGTCTCACCAAAACCTACCTGTCGGGTACCCCGGGTGAGGTTCAGGTGCTGCGCGGTGCCGATCTGGAACTGCGTGCTGGTGAGGCCGTGGCTCTGGTCGCGCCTTCGGGGGCTGGCAAATCAACCCTACTGCATATCGCGGGGCTGCTTGATACACCCGATATGGGCGAGGTCGAAATCGCAGGGCAGGCCGCGACTGGCAAAGGGGACCGGACGCGAACCGCGATCCGGCGGCGCGATGTGGGTTTTGTCTATCAATTCCATCATTTGCTGCCCGAGTTTACAGCGTTGGAAAACATCGTTCTTCCGCAACTGGCAAACGGTATCTCCGATAAAGCAGCGCAGGAGCGGGCGATGCAATTGCTCGACCGCGTCGGTGTCGCCGGGCGGGCAGGGCACCGGCCTGCCGCCCTGTCGGGTGGTGAGCAACAGCGCGTGGCCTTCTGCCGGGCATTGGCCAATCAACCCCGCGTGTTGCTGGCGGATGAACCGACCGGCAATTTGGACCCCGAAACCGCGGATCAGGTTTTCACGGCCCTCATGGCGCTGGTACGGGACGAAGGCCTTTCGGCGCTTATCGCTACGCATAACCTCGAACTGGCGGCGCGGATGGATCGGGTGCTGCGGTTGGAGGGTGGTCTGCTTAAGCCAGTTGAGTGATCGCCACCCCGATTGCCATCACCGCAATGCCGCCGGCCCGCATCAATGTCAGCGGTGTGACCTGAGCGCCGAACAAGCCGAAATGATCAATCGCAGCTGTGCTGATCAACTGGCCCAGCAGCACGAAGAACACCGCGTTGCCCACCCCGAAATGCGGGGCCACGTGGGTGATTGTCAGCACATAGAACGCGACCAGAACGCCGCCCAACAACAGATGTCGAGGGGCTTGCGCCGCCTTGGCGACGGCCTCGGACCCCCCGAGCACTAAAAGCACCAGAGCAGATGCGAAAAAGGCGATGGCGAACAGGATCACTGCCGCTGCATTGGGTGAGCCGATCAACCTGCCCAAAGCAGCGTTCAGGGCGGCGAGGATGGGAACGCCGATTCCGGCGGCCAGCATTATGGCTGCGTATTGTGTCATTGCCTTTGATCCCTGCTCTGGTTTCGTTGATCTGGATCATTGCGCCAGCAAGCCCGTCGGGCAAGTCTTGATGTGCAAGGCTGAAGGGAGAAAAGCGATGGTCCGATCGATACTTGGCGCAGTCTCGCTGGTGGTACTTACAGCGATGTCGCACCCCGCTTTGGCGCAGGACGTCGAGATTGGGACTGAGCTCTATCAACACTATTGCGCCACATGTCGTGGGCTGGACGCAACCGGGCATGGCCCGATGGCTGGAGTGCTGGTAATCCAACCAACGAACCTGAGGACTTTGGCCGATGCGGAGGGCGTATTTCCAACCGCTCGTGTGGTGGCACGGATCGACGGGCGTGACCCATTGGTCAGCCACGGCAGCCCCATGCCTGTCTACGGACCCTATTTTGAGGGCAATGACACTGCGATCAAAACCCCTGCCGGACAGCCGATTCTGACTAGTAAGCCCATTGCCGACCTGGTCGCCTATCTGAAAACTCTGCAAGAAGGGTGAGCTCAGCGGCAGATGCCCTCAATCTGGGCCCCGGCCCATGGCAATTGCACAGCACTTTCGCGCTTGTTGCCGGGGAGTGCCGCGACATCGAAATGAGTGCTCAGCATATCATGCAGTCGTTTGGTGCGCGGTGCATCGGGGTCCAGCGCGCGGCAGCAGACGTATTCCTCGACGATCGCGCCTTGTTGTTCAAATCCGTACGACAGGAAGTCGGGCGAATTACCCAGATCGAACAGGTAGGGGTCATCGTTTCGCCCATGCTCTGCTGCGGCGCGAAGGGGGTGATAGCCTGTGACGGCGCGGTTCTGCCACTGCCAGACATGGGTCAATTCATGGGCCAGCAGCATCGCGGCGATCAGATTCACCCGCTCGGGATATTGCGTCATGTAATCGTCCAGATACCAGTCACGGGTGAAATACACTCGATTGAACAGCGCCACGGCGGCGGGCCTGCCGGTGACAGTTTCCTCCGTCACTGGCGGCAGAATCCGCTCACGGCAGGCAAGCCGGGGCCGGACCTTGCGTTCATAGGTGATCGCTGCGACCGGCGCACCCTCGACTAGGCGCACGCGATCAAGGTTCAGCGTATCGCCCTGAATGTTCGCGGCAAACGCACGTTCGTGATCGGTCAGAGGGCGACCGCAGGATGTAAAAAACAAAAGGATTAAAATTAGGAACGGGCGGGCCATGGGTTAAAGCCTAATACGCCCGTCTTTCTCTGCAAGCCGTTTTCACAGGCTCATCGCAAGAACCCGGCTGATTTCTGTCAGTGAACGCCCGGATTGATCCATCCATGTGTTGAACGCCCCCTGAACTGCAGTCAGCGCTTTCTTCGACGTGGCTGGTTTGTCGATGACCCCTTCGGCTATCAGCCGCGCAGTCACATCGTGGGACAGCATAAAACCGTCTCGTCCGGCAAAGCGCATCGCAAACTGAGCGGTCGTGCCGCCCAGCCGCGAACCACGTTTGCCCAGCATCGCCAGCAAGCCGATGAAATCGGTCGATGGCCAACCGCCCAGTACCGATCCTGCACCGCCTTCCTCTCGCAATTCCAGCAGGAAGGCTGCGTTGTCGCGTACCGCAGCGATCTTGGTTCCGTTGCGCACGATTCTTGTATCTTGCAGCAGAGAATCGAATTTTTCATCATCCATGAAAGCGCAGCGCCCGACATCAAAGCCGTTAAAGGCGGTCTCGAACCCGTCCCATTTTGCTTCGATGACCTTCCAGCTGAACCCCGCCTGAAAAACCGTTTTGGTGATGATTGACAGCCACCGATCCTCAGGCAAGCCAGCAAGCTCGGCCGCAGATTTCGGTTTTCCCAGTTTGGCCTCAAGCGCCTGGGCCCCGCCATGACGGTCGGCGGCCATTCTAAAAATGTCGTCAAAGTGATGCATCGCCCGATCCCTCCCCTCTGTAAGGTTGGTCTTATTCAGGCCGGTCTGGCAAGGGGATCATGGTAGTATTACGCTGGTGCAGTTTTATAATTGACTGATCAATCAATATCCTTAACCTGTCCGAATGTACGGTACCGGGCGCAAGCGTCACACTGCGGATGGGGCTGAGAGATAGGGTTGGTTCGAAATCGGCGTAGAAAGTTGCGGCGGACGACACTGATCCCTTTCCTTTTCCAGCCGAATTTGTGCATGTTGCGACTGGTGCTGTCACCACGGAATTCCCCGGACGCGGAAGGGCGCGACCGAAGGGCACACAGAACAAAACAGGGAGCAAACTCATGAAAAAGCTAAGCGTAAGCCTTTTGGCCATCGCCGTTGCCGGGTCGGCCCATGCCGCCGATATGGGCGCAGTGGACGAGCCGATCAAGCTGGCGATCAACGAATGGACCGGTCAGCATGTCACCACCCACGTGGCGGGCGAGATGCTGAAAGCCGCAGGTTACAACGTCGAATATGTGACCGCTGGCATGATGAACCAGTTCCAGGCACTGGCGGATGGCGATATCGACGCCACACTGGAAATCTGGTCGTCCAACGTATCCGATGAATATGCCAAGAAAGTCGACGAAGGCACCGTGGTTGAAATCGGTGATCTGGGCCTGAATGCGAAAGAGGGCATTGCCTATCCCGCCCACGTGGCCGATCTGTGCCCGGGTCTGCCCGCTTGGGAAGCGCTGAAAGAATGTGCTCAGGTCTTTGCCACGGCTGAAACGCTGCCCGGTGGCCGACTGGTCGACTATCCGGCGGATTGGGGTACACCCGGTGCTGACCGCATGACCGGTCTTGAGCTGCCTTTCAAAGCCGTTCCTGCCGGTTCCGAAGGCGCTTTGATTGCCGAACTGCGCGCTTCGACCGAACGCAAGTCGCCGTTGCTGATCACCTTCTGGCAGCCGCACTGGGCGATGTCGGCTTATGACGTACAGTTTGTCGAACTGCCTGCAGGTGAAGAAGCGTGCTTTAACGATCCGTCCTGGGGTCCGAACCCCAATGCGATAAATGATTGCGACTTCTCACCCTCGCGCATATTCAAGGCCGGTTGGAGCGGTATGGCTGACAAGTGGCCCGCCGCTTATGAAATCCTGACCAACTATCAGTTGGCGGTTGAAGACCAACAGCCGATGATGGGTGCGATCGACGTGGATGGCGGCGCAGTCGAAGAAGTGGTCGCGACATGGATGGCCGAGAACGAAGGCAAATGGCGTCCGGTAGTTGACGCGGCAACGCAGTGAGCCAGCCTAAGTGATCGACGTGAATACGCCAGCCATCGCCTGCCAGAATCTCTGGCAGGTGTTTGGCCCCGGTGCCGACAAAGCCCTGACCGACGCGCTGTCTCGGTCAGGGAATGACGCCGACAAAGCTGCCACCGATCTGCGTGAACAAGGGTTTATCCCCGCCGTTCAGGACGCCAATTTCGAGGTCAAAGAAGGCGAGCTCTTCGTCATCATGGGCCTTTCGGGCTCGGGTAAATCGACGCTGATCCGCTGCATTTCGCAACTGCTGCCCGGAACGGGCGGTGAAATCCGTGTGGATGGCGAGAACGTCATAGGTGCCTCCAAGAAGGTGCTGACCGATCTGCGCCGCAAAAAGCTGGGCATGGTGTTCCAGCATTTCGGTCTTTTCCCGCATATGACCGTGGCCGAAAATGTGGCTTATCCGCTGCGTGTACAGGGCGTGAGTAAGAAGGAACGAATGGCGCGCGCACAGGAAGTGATCACATTGGTCGGTCTTGAGGGACGCGAAGACAGCTTCCCCCGGCAACTTTCTGGCGGCCAGCGCCAGCGTGTGGGGATCGCACGCAGCCTTGCGGTGAATCCTGACATCTGGTTTCTGGACGAGCCATTTTCGGCCCTCGACCCGTTGATCCGCCGCCAGTTGCAGGATGAGTTCCTGCGCATTCAGGCGACGTTGAAGAAATCCATCGTCTTCATCACTCACGACATCCAAGAGGCGCTGAAACTGGCCGACCGGATCGCCATCATGCGCGATGGCAAGATCGTTCAGATCGGCACTCCCACGGATATCGTACTGCGCCCGGTGGACGACTACGTGCGCGAATTCTCGAAGGATGTGGCCAAAGGCCAGCACGCGAAAGTCGCCTCTGTCATGCGCGAAGATGAGGAGCGTGGTCCGGATGATCCGGGCCTGACCACATCAATGACACTGGATGCAGCGCTTGCACATTGCATGAAGCTTTATGAGCCCGTGCCCGTCCGCGATGTAGACGGCAATATTGTCGGCACGGTGCATCCGTCCGATCTGGCTGCAGCTTTGCAGGTGGATGAAGCATGACTGCGGTGACGGACCTGCCTGTACCACAGGCGCGCTTGACCGCAGGGGCGCAGGCTGCGCTGATCACCGTGATTGTTGGCGCGGTTTGCCTCGCGCTTGAGGGCGTGGCCCCCTGGCTGGTCAAATGGCCCACCGCGTGGGAATTGCCTGCAACCCAATGGGTCGGGGCGTTTCTGGACTGGTTTTTGAATGGCATCAAACCGGCCATGCGGCTGTTCTCGGATCTGATGACCTATCCGATGGATGCAGCCAACTACGCGCTGGGCAACACGCCTTGGCCAATCCTCATCGGTATCGTTACCGCCTTGGGCTGGTATCTGGGCGGTTTGCCGATGGCGGCGTTGGGCTTTATTGGCCTCAGCTTCGTGCTGGCCTCGGGCTATTGGGCTGAAAGCATGAATACGCTGGCCCTTGTTGCCGTATCTGTCCCTGTGGCGCTGATCATGGGCGGCGCGATCGGCATCCTCGCCAATGAGGTGCCCCGGGTGAAGGTGTTCGTGCAGGCAGTGCTGGACATCATGCAAACAGTGCCGACATTCGCCTATCTGACGCCGCTGCTGCTGCTCTTTGGCTTTGGCCCGGTGGTTGGCCTGATCGCCTCGGCCATCTACGCAGCCCCGCCCATGGCACGCAACGTGATGCTGGGGCTGGAACGGGTGGAGTCCGAGATCAAAGAGGCCGCCATAATGTCCGGCGGGACCCGTTTCCAACAGCTGTTTCAAGTCGAAATCCCGGCGGCCACGACGCAAATCATGGTCGGCGTGAACCAATGCCTGATGGCCGCCTTGTCGATGGTCATCATCGCTGCCGTCATCGGTGGCTTCAACGATATCGGCTGGGAGGTCCTGCTGACCATGCGCAAGGCGCAATTCGGTGAGTCCCTGATGGCCGGTCTGGTCATCGTTGTCTTTGCCGTTGTGATCGACCGGATGAGCGGCACTTTGGCGACTGAACGCAAACGCTATGACAAGCGCGTCGTTTGGGCGGTGCTGGGCTTTGCGGTTCTGTTCACTGCGGCCTTCTGGGCCTGGCTGCCGAACCCGTCTGACCTGACCGTTCTGGACCCGATGGCTGGCGCGATTGACAGCAGCCTGACTGCGTTCACGCAGGCCAACGGGCCGTGGTTGGATGCGCTCAAGAACAACTCACTCTTCTATGTATTGTTACCTCTGCGGATCGGTTTGGATCAGGCGGTTCTGCCGTTCACATGGGGGTTCCAGTGGACCCCGAGCATGAGCTGGGGCTTGTTCGCCGCCGGTACGGTTGTTGCTCTGCTGATGGCGTGGCGTGGACATCTGACCGGCGGGTTGGTGGCTTTGATCCTGATCGGAATGCTAGAAACTGGCATTGCCAACCTGCCTTGGCCCTTTGTTCTGACTGGCGCTGCGGCGTTGGGTTGGGTTGCGGGTGGCTGGCGTCTTGCCGCGCTTTCTGTGGGGCTGCTTTGTACCATTCTCGTCTCGGGCTTGTGGGAGAGGGCGCTGCTGTCTCTCTACCTCAGCGGTGCTGCGGTATTCTCTTGCGCTGTACTGGGCGGGTTGATCGGTTTGGCCAGTGCTGTCTGGAAACCAGTCTGGACTATTGTCCGCCCGATTTGCGACATGCTGCAGACGATCCCGCTGTTCGTGTTCCTGATCCCGGTGTTGATGGTCTTCCAGATCGGCGAGTTCTCGGCCTTCCTTGCGATTTGTGCCTATGCGATCGTCCCGATGATCCGCTACACGCGGCACGGGCTGGTCAACACACCCGAGGAAATGATGGAGGCCGCCATTTCCAGCGGCGCGACCGAGTGGCAGATCATGCGTGACGTGCGTGCGCCCTATGCTGCTCCGACCATCCTGCTGGGGTTGAACCAGACCATCCTCTATGCCTTCGCGATGCTGGTGATCGCAGCGCTGATCGGCACCACCGGTCTGGGCCAGTCAATTTATCTGGCGCTGGGTCAGGCGGATGTCGGGCTTGGTATCTCGGCAGGGGCCGCCATGGCCATACTGGCTCTGATCGCCGATCGCATGGTGCAGGGCTTTGCCGAGGAACGTCGCAAAGCGCTGGGCCTTTAAGGCAGGGCAGGGGCGGGCAACCGCCCCAAACCCTACTTGATTTCGGACAAAGACCTGTGCCTCTGGCTGACCTAAGCCCGTGGCAACATGTTCGGAGGTTAACATGACCGGTTGGGGCCTATTCCTCGCGGCACTTGCCGCTTTCCTGCTGACCCATATGATCCCGGCGCGCCCCGCAGTGCGTGGCTGGTTGATCGGCACGCTTGGCCGTACGGGATATTTCGCCGCTTATTCACTGGTATCTCTGGCGGTTTTGGGCTGGCTGATCATCGCCGCTGCTAATGCGCCCTATGTTGAGGTGATCCCGCCGCTTATCCTTTTTCGCTGGCTACCTGTGCTGATCATGCCCGTCGTTTGCTGGTTGGCCATAGCAGGCCTGTCGATCCAAAACCCGTTTTCATTTGGCGGGCTGGGGCACCAACCTTTCGACCCAGCAAACCCCGGTATTCTGCGCACCACACGCCATCCGATCCTTTTGGCACTGCTGCTGTGGGCTGTCGCCCACCTGCTGGCAAATGGCAGCCTGTCGCATGTTATCTTGTTTGGCTTGTTCGCGGGTTTCGCTGGGATGGGCATGGTGCTGATCGACCGTCGTAATGTGCGGGTTATGGGCCCGGAATGGCACCGCCTGTCCCGCAACACAGCGCGCCTGTCCCTGCGTGCGCCGCTCCCTTGGCCACGCCCTTGGGTTTGGCTGACGGCCATCGCCACATATGCGGTGGTTTTTCATCTGCACGAAGCTGTGATCGGACTTTCTCCGCTGCCCTAACGCACAAGAGTGGCCGAACTGCCCGGCCCGTGCTATCTGATCCATCACCATTCGAAATCTTGAGGTCTAAAATGCATCTGGCCTATGTCACAACCACCGATCGCGGCGCGACAGACCGCCTGCTCAGCGCCTTTGCCGAGGCTTTGACAGACGCGGGGACGCCGTTGGCCGGTGTGGTGCAAACCAACACCGAATGTGCCGACGGGTATAAGTGCGATATGGACCTGAAGGTGCTGCCCACCGGTGAAACCATTCGCATCTCACAATCACTTGGCAAGAACGCACGCGGCTGCCGTCTGGACCCGGCCGAACTTGAGCGGGCGGTGGGGTTGGTGACCCAGTCGCTGAACAATGCTCCGCGATTGCTGATCATCAACAAGTTCGGCAAGCACGAAGCCGATGGGCGTGGATTTCGCCCAATTATCGCGGACGCGTTAGAGCGCGGGATTCCAGTGTTGGTGGGTCTCAACCAGTTGAATATCGAACGGTTTCAGGAATTCGCCGACGGCATGGCCGACGCACTTGAACCGGACATCGATCGCTTGACGGATTGGCTTGGTAGCCTCAGCCAAATTGAAACGCAGCAGACCGCCTGATTACCCGAAACTGGTCGCTGTACCGAATGCCCTTCGAGGCCTACACGAGAACGTGAAAAAAACTGGACATGACCCGTTGCATCGGGTCTAGCTTCGGCCAGGGAAGCAATCCGGCCGTCTGAAAGCGTAAAGACACGCCGGTTTATTCGGGGCGTATCATGAGCCATCCCCTGACAGGTTCGTACCCTTCGCCATCCAATGATTCCGGTCGGATCGGGTCGTTGGTGGAAACCGACACATTTTGGCTTTGGCTGTTCGGCGGCTATTTCATACTGCACGTCGGCGTGCGGCTTGCAACCGGCGGAGCGCTGGGTCTGGATGAAGCCGAGATCCTGCTGGATGCCCGCGAATTGAGCTGGGGATACGGACCGCAACTGCCGCTTTACGTCTGGCTGCAATGGCTGGTTTTTCAGATCACGGGCCCTGGGTTGCTTGGGCTGTCATTGCTGAAGAACGGAATATTGCTGGCGACGGTAACTGCGCTTTATCTGACAATTCGAACCAGACAAAATCCGGTAGTTGCGGGGATTTCGATCCTGTCCTTGTTGATGCTTTATCAGTTCAGCTGGGAATCACAGCGCGCCTTGACGCATACGGTGCTCGCCAATCTATGCTCGGTCCTGAGTTTCGCGGTGATCTGGGGCCTGATCCGAAACCCCACGACAAGGGGGTATGTTCTGCTCGGGGTGGTTATGGCGGCAGGCGGGCTATCCAAATACAACTATTCCATCGCGCTAATCGCCATACTTCTCGCAGCCCTTAGCTACCCTGAGACGCGTAAACCCTTTTTGTCAGCCCGAATTTTGCTGTCAGCCGGACTCGCAGCCCTGCTGATGTCGACCCCCATGATGTGGATCCTGAACAATCAGGCCATAGCGTTTGAGAGCGTGCGCAAACTCGACATGGCTGATGACGGGCTCACACTGATGACCACCGCGCAGGGCTTGGCCGAGCTTGTCTTGGCTGCCTTGGGGTTCGTGGCGCTGTTGCTGTTGGTCATGGGGTTTCTCTGGCTGGTCCACCGGCGGCAGGCGACGTCAATCGCGGCCGATGATCTTCTACGTTTCATGTTGCGAACCGTGTTTTGGGCATTGGTTCTGATGGGGCTGCTTGTGATCATCAGCGGCACAACCAATGTAAAAGACCGCTGGCTGCAACCATCTTTGCTGTTTGCTGGTCCAGCGATTGTGCTTTGGCTTTCCCCAAAGATTAGACAGTCCGGTATACGCCGATTCAGCCAGATCAGCGCCGGGCTGGCCGTTTTGATCGTCATGGGTATGCTGCATCATAACCTTGCCGGGAACGCCAAGCGGGCCGCCCCATTCGCCGTGCTTACACCACAAATATTAGAACAGACCCCACCCGAAAGCATGATCGTCGCCCATAACTGGCTCGCGGGTAATATGGCCTATCTGGCCCCTGATCGGCCAATTCATAGCGACCGGGATATGAGCCTGACTGGCCCGATTTTGCGGGTTTGGGAGGTGGGCCGGAAGGCCCCCAAAGACATCGACCCGGCCAGTGTTGTGACGTTGACAGCCCCTTATCGATTTGACGACGGCGAAGTGATGTCGCTGTCCTTCGCCCCGGCCATAAAGTAGATTTTCTTATTCTTAAGCTGTGCAGGAAAGCCGCCTAGAGCGTCAGATGCTTAACTACCCGACCAGAAAGTTGCAAAACCGGGTGCTTCGTTACTGCGTTTTGCCCACCTCTGAGCGGGCATTCCTTGGGCGAAACCGCGTGAGATGCTCTCCGTTCAAAGGGTATCCAGTATCACTGATTGGGGCGGAAGTCTTCTGATCCCATCGTCAGGAAAGATCCGGGGCGGCGGCTAAAGAATGACGAATGACAAGCCTGGTATTTATGCAAATCGAACGCCCTTCGGATTTACCTTCAACCATTGCGATCAATTCAAGCGCTGCCTTGCGTCCCATTTCGCGATGTGGAACATGAACGGTGGTCAGGGCCGGGCTTACAATTTCTGCTAATTCGATGTCATCGAAACCGGTTATCGAAACCTGATCGGGGATTTGAATGCTAAGCCTGTGTGCCTCGCGCAGGGCTCCGGCGGCAAGTACATCATTGCCGCAAATCACCGCCGTCGGCCTTGGCCTGACGTCCATGAGCTGCCTAAAGGCGTCGGCACCCTTCTCAATGTCGTATGTCGTTTCAATCAGTGTCAACGCGTCCGCGTCGAGATCGTTATCAGCCATGGCCTGTTTGACGCCCTCGACCCTACTTTGTGCACGGTCATTGCCTTGTGTTTTTCCTGAGATCATTGCGATCCGTCGGTGGCCAACTGAAATCACCCTCTGGGCCAGTTCCCCCATGGCATCCGTGTTGCTGAAACCGACCGAAGGTCGCGGCATCGTTGGATCGTAGGACCACGCAACCAGCGAGGGAATCTGGTGCTGTTCGAGATACTTGTAGATACCTGCGTCCCGCGCAAACCCAATCAGCAGCAACCCGTCCGCGCCACGGGCGACGAGGGCGCGTATCTGTTCTTGCTCGATATCAGGGTCGTAGGCAGAGCTGGACACCAGGAGCGTATATCCACTCTCGCGAAGCTGATCCTGAAACTCCTGCAGCCCGCGCGCAAAGATCGCGTTGTCCATCGTTGGTATTATTGCACCGATCGTAAAGCTTCGATTCGCCGCCATAACGCGGGCTGCGAAATTCGGCGTGTAACCCAACGATTCGACCGCGTGCATAACGCGCTTGCGGGTGGATTCGATCACCTGTTTGGGTGAGTTCAAGCAGCGCGAGACCGTCGCGGTCGAAACACCCGCCGCCTTTGCGACGTCGTTAAGTGTCGGAGCTGAGCGGGTTTTTCCCATGCGGTGCCTGCGGTTTATCTGAAATCCGTCTTATCACAAAAAAGCATATTTGCCATCCATTCATGTAAGCGCTTGCATTATGAATGTAAGCGCTTACAAATATGTTTGAGATAACAAACTGGGATTTTTGTGATGTTTCTCTGGGCCTCCGCCGCCGTATTTGCCGTGTTCTTTGCCAATGTGGCCTTGGGCGCCTTCGGCGGTGGTGGGTTTTTGGGAGATGTCGGCGAGATGCTGGTTCTGTTCGCTGCCTCGATTTTGTTCGTGATGGCCATTCTCAAGCAAGAGGCTGACCACAAAAACAAAAACGGCAGCTGACTGATTTCATGGGAGGAAGACAATGACTAATGGCAAGGATGGCCTCAAATCTGCTGAGCGCCGGAATTTTCTGAAACTGGCCACAACGGGCTCGTTCACTGCGGCACTCGTGGCTGGCGCCGGAGGGATACTGTGGTCATCAGAGGCGGCAGCACAGACCGCCAAGGAAGAAAGCGAGCGCGAAAAAGCCGCCGAGCACGTAATGACTGTTGCCACGGCATACGTCATGGGCGCGTCGCGCAGCTATCCGATCATGCAATTGGATCTGAAAGAAAACATCCAGAACGCGACTAATGGCAAGGTTTACGTCAAATTGGCCCCCGGTGGGCAGTTGGGCGCGGGTGGAGCACTGGTTCAGAAGGTCCAGGGTGGCACCATTCAGGCGGCGCAGCATTCGCTGTCGAATTTCGCCCCCTTTGCGTCAACCGTCGATCTGATCAACATGCCGTATCTTTGCGGCTCGAACCAGCGGTTCACAAACCTTGTGCATTCGGACACATGGAAAAACGAAGTTCATCCCAAGGTCGAGGCCGCCGGGTTCAAGGCCTTGTTCTACGTTGTAATTGACCCGCGTGTTGTCGCCGTGCGGCAGGGTGGAAATGCCATTATGACCCCGTCTGACATGAGCGGTGTGAAATTCCGCGTGCCGGGATCAAAAATGCTACAGCAGTATTATCGGATGGCTGGCGCGAACCCCACTCCGGTTGCCTGGGGTGAGACACCATCGGCGATCAAGCAAGGTGTGGCGGATGCGCTCGACCCGTCGGTTGGCGCGCTTTATGTCTTTGGGTTCAAAGACATTCTTAGCAATGTTACCTTCACGCAGGCGGTTCCTGACAGTCAGGTCTATTCCTGTAACCTTGAATGGTTCAATTCAATGCCAGCCGACGTACAGGACGGAATCATGTGGGGCTCGGAAATGACCAGCCATCAGAATCTGGCCAAAGTTCCTTCGGCTCGGGCCTTTGCAATGGCAGAGCTGAACAAAGCAGGCGTTCAATTCCATTCGCTGTCTGACGATCAACTGGCCGAGTGGCAAGATGCCGGAGGCTACCAGCGCTCGGAATGGGACCCCTTCAAGACCGAACTGGCAGGCTCGATGGAGAATTTCGACAAGCTGGTCGAAGCGGCCGGTACGCAGGGCAAGTACTACGTCAACGACGCGTAACTCAGTTGGGAGAGGGGCAGGACGCCCTTCGCCCTCTTCTCCACATTCAACCAGATGGCGGCGGTCCAGGTGGACCGGCATAGCTTTCGCTGTCAGGGACCGGGGCTGGATATGACCTTATTGCAAAAGATCGACCGCGATGCCGAACGCTGGTTGTTATTGGTGTTCTACGTAATGCTCGTCATTACCATGGCGATCGAGGTGCTGCGGCGCGAGATTTTTGCGTTTTCCTCGATCTGGGGCGAAGAAATTGTTCGCTATTCTTTCATCTACCTCGCATGGATCGGAGCGGCGGCCGCGGTCAAGGAACGCGCCCATATCCGTATCGACGTGCTGATGCACTATATGGGGCAGCGCCCAAAGGCGGTTCTGTATATATTCGGCGATCTGGTGATGCTGGGTGTGGCGGTCATCGCGCTCTACTGGTCCTATGAGGCCGTTCACGTTTCAGCCAAATTCGGTTCGGTCACCGACGGGCTGCGGGTGTCCAAAGCCTGGTTTCTGATGGCAGTTCCAACCGGGTTCGGGCTGATGATCTGGCGCCTGATCCAATCCCTGATGCGCGATTTTAAATCCCTTCGTGACGGTACACCCGTTTTCGAAGGCGACAAGCTGTTTGACTGAGGAGAACGCGAATGCTCTGGAATTCCCTCAATCAAACGGTCGAGCTGGGTTGGGATTTTTATCTGCCCGTCATTCTATTCGTTGGCCTGATCGCATTGGCCGTTCCGGTTTGGGCCGCGATTGGCACCGCTGCAATTGTCATGCTGGTCATGTCTGGCGACCTTCCGTTGAGCGCGATTGGTGAAAGCCTGTTCACCGGCATCGACGCCTTTGCATTGACAGCGGTGCCGCTTTTCATCCTGACCGGAGATGTCCTTGTAAGGACCGGGCTAAGCAAGAAGTTCCTTGATGTCGCAGAGGCGCTAACCTGTTGGACACGCGGCGGTTTCGGATCGGCCACGGTACTTGTCTGCGGAATGTTTGCTGCGATCTCCGGCTCTGACGCGGCGGGCGCGGCAGCGGTGGGGCGGATGACGATCGCGCGGCTCGTGGAAAGTGGATACCCACGACCCTATGCCTGTGCGTTGGTGGCTGCAGGGGCCTGTACCGGTATCCTGATCCCGCCCTCGATCGCATACATCATCATCGGTCTGGTGCTGGGTATCTCAGCCTCGACCCTGTTCCTGGCGGCGCTGATCCCCGGCATTGCGATTTTGGTTTCGATCCTGTTCACAAACATCATCATGAACCGGCTTTATGTCTATGAAACCGGGGGCAACATGGGCCTGGGCGAATGGTTTGGTAACCTTGGTCAGTCCCTGAAATCCGGCTGGTATGCGTTTATTGTACCCGGGATCATTTTCTACGGTATTTTCTCGGGCCGCCTGACCCCGACCGAAGCGGGCGCGACGGCGGTGGTTGTTACCATCGTGATGGGTTTCATTCTGGGCACTTTGAAGTTGTCTGATTTTCCGGCGATGCTGGTCAGTTCGGCCAAGGTGAATGGTGTGATCCTTCCAATCATCGCATTCTCTGCCCCGTTGGCAGAAGCACTGGCAATTATGGGCGTGCCGCAAGGTTTCGTGACGGCGGTCACAGGTCTGACCGATGATCCAATGCTGCTGATATTGCTGATGATCTGTATCCTGATCGCGGCAGGGTGCGTCATGGAAACAACGCCTAACATCGTCATCCTGGCCCCAATCCTGAAGCCATTGGCCGACAATATCGGAATGAATGAGATTCAGTTCTGTATCATGATGATCACCGCGCTGGGCGTCGGATTCATCACACCTCCCTTGGGGTTGAACCTATTTGTTGTCTCCGGCATCACGGGTGAGTCCATCCTCAAGATCGCGGCACGCGCTATTCCATTCGTGCTGACAATGTTGATTGTGGTGCTGTTGATTGCATACTTCCCGCCGATCTCGACCACGCTGCTTCCCGATATCTACAAATAGGATTTTCTGGCAATGACCCGCGAATATCTGAAAAAGGCCGATCTGACCCCCAAGTCAGACGCGTCCGAGACCCACAAAATCGTACAGGACATCCTGAACGACATTGAGGCTGGGGGTGACGCCAAAGCATTGGAATATGCCACAAAGTTCGACAAGTACGAGGGCAGCGTATTGTTGACGCCCGATGAGATCGAGGCTGCTTGCGCCCTCGTGCCTGAAAAGCTAAAGGCCGATATCCGCTTTTCACATAATAACGTGCGTCGATTTGCTGAGCTGCAGAAAAGCACGGTGCACGATGTCGAGATTGAAATATCGCCGGGTTTTACAACGGGTCAGAAAGCGATCCCTGTGGATGCAGCTGGTTGCTACGTGCCGGGCGGGCGATACAGCCATATCGCCAGCGCAATAATGACGGTGACAACTGCCAAGGTCGCGGGTTGCAAACATATTACCGCCTGTTCGCCACCGCATGCCGGTGTAGGGGTTGCACCTGCCATCATCTATGCGGCGCATATTTGCGGTGCGGACAAGATTATGGCGATGGGTGGCGTTCAAGGGGTTGCGGCAATGACCTTTGGTCTGTTCGGGCTGCCCAAGGCGAACATTCTTGTCGGCCCCGGCAATCAGTTTGTCGCCGAAGCGAAACGGATACTGTTTGGCCGCGTTGGTATCGACATGATCGCAGGACCGACAGATAGCCTGATCCTTGCCGACTCAACCGCTGATCCACATATCGTGGCCACCGATTTGGTGAGCCAGGCAGAACACGGCTACAACTCACCGGTTTGGCTGGTGACTGATAACCGTGATCTGGCGGAAGATGTCATGCGGCTGGTGCCTGCCTACATAAACGAATTGCCCGAGGTGAACCGCGAGAATGCTGCTGCAGCTTGGCGTGACTATGCCGAAGTTATCCTGTGCGCGGATCGCGAGGACATGGCAGCCTGTTCTGACGAATACGCGCCCGAGCATCTGACGGTGCAAGCTGAAGATCTGGATTGGTGGCTTGATCAACTAACCTGCTACGGTTCTCTGTTTCTGGGTGAAGAGACCACGGTTTCCTACGGCGACAAAGCGGCGGGTACGAACCACGTGCTGCCAACGTCTCGCGCCGCGAACTATACGGGCGGGTTGTCGGTCCACAAATACATGAAGATCGTGACCTGGCAGCGGGCCACCCGTGAGGGCTCCAAACCGGTGGCAGAGGCCACTGCTCGGATTGCGCGGCTTGAAGGGATGGAGGGCCATGCGCGTGCTGCAGACGTCCGGTTGGCCAAGTATTTCCCGGACGAAATCTTTGATCTGACTGCGAATGGCTGATCCGCGCGAACTGTTTGATCTGAAGGGCCGGACCGCCTGCGTGACCGGCGCCAGTTCAGGGCTGGGAAGACAGGCGGCGATGGCCCTAGCGGCGGCAGGGGCACAGGTGGTGGCCGTTGCACGCCGGGCCGAGGCATTGGAAAGCCTCTGTTCTGAGATTGGTTCAGACGCCGCATATGTGCAGGCGGATGTAGCGGACCCTAGTAGGGCGCAGACGTTGGCAGCTGGGATTTCCCAACCCTTTGGCGCCCCGGATATCGTTGTACATGCTGCTGGATTAAACACCCGGCAGCCAGCGGATGAAGTCACGACTGCGGAATGGGACAAGACGCTGGCGATAAACCTGTCAGCCCCCTTCTTTCTAAGTCAGGCCTTGGTGCCCGCCATGAAGGAACGAGGCTGGGGGCGGATCGTCAACTTTGCTTCGCTTCAGACTTCCCGTGCCTTTCCCGGCGGCATCGCCTATGGGGCGAGCAAGGGAGGGGTCGGCCAACTGACCCGTGCGATGGCAGAGGCCTGGTCTTCGTTCGGTATCACCGCCAATGCGATCGGGCCGGGCTTTTTTCCAACCGAACTGACACAGCCCGTGTTCAGTGACGAGGCGCGCGCAGCTGGCAATGCGGCACAAACCTGTATCGGCCGCAATGGTCGGCTTGAGGATATCGATGGCCCGCTGCTTTTCCTGTGCTCTGAGGCGTCGGTCTATGTAACCGGTCAAATCCTGATGGTGGACGGGGGGTTTACGGCGAAATGAAAGCTTTGGTTTACGAAGGGGTAGAGACGCTTGGCTTCCAAGAGGTGCCCATGGCGGCAGCTCAGGAAGGGGAGCATCTGATCCGCATTCATGCCTCTGGCATCTGCGGATCTGACATGCATGCCTATCTTGGGCACGACGCCCGCCGACCCGCGCCCCTCATCCTTGGGCACGAGGCAGCTGGTGTTATCACTGGTGGTCAGCGTGATGGTCAACGTGTGACCATAAATCCGTTGGTCACTTGCGGCACATGCAATGCCTGTGTTTCGAGGCACGAGAACCTTTGTCCCAACCGCCAGATCATCTCGATGCCCCCGCGCGAGGGGGCTTTTACGCAGTTTGTGGCCATCCCGGATCGCAATATGGTTCTGGTGCCAGATGACGTACCTTTGGAAAAGGCTGCATTGACGGAACCGCTGGCGGTAAGTTGGCATGCCGTGCGGCTTGCGTTGGAAGCGCTATCTCCAGCGATGGACCGTCGCGCTCTGGTCATCGGTGGTGGTGCCATCGGTCTGGCGGCGGCGCTTGCGCTGCGGGCGATGGGGGTGGATGACGTCATCGTTCAGGAACCCAATCCGGCGCGTCGGGCCTTTCTGACAGAGCGCTGCGGCCAGCAGACAATCGACCAGTTTCAGGGCGCGGTGCCTCTGGTCGTGGACGCGGTTGGCAATGCAGCCACTCGCGCGACCGCCTCAGCGGTCACAGCTCCCGGCGGGGTCATTGCGCATGTAGGCCTTGGCGAGGATGCCGGTGGCCTGGATATCCGTCGCATGACGTTGCAGGAGATCACGTTCATCGGCACCTATACCTATACTGCGCAGGATTTTCAGGACACAGCGCGCGCAATCTTCGATGGCCGCCTCGGGCCACTGGATTGGCCCGAGTTGCGCCCTTTGTCTGACGGTGCTACCGCTTTTCAAGACCTGAGATCTGGTTCAGTGGCCGCGCCCAAGATTATCCTTGATCCCTGGGCGTAAGCAGCCTGCCCAAGAAAACGGAGAGCACACATGTACGACAAAGTTCTGGTTCCCATGGCGCTGGACCACGGCGTTTCTGGCACAACCCTTGCTGCCGCAAAGACCTTGTGCAATCCGGGCGGGAAGATCACCGCCCTGCACGTCTATGAGGCGCCACACAGCTCTGTCAGCGCGTATCTGGATAAAGACGCTGTGCATGATGGTTGGGAAAATGCCCGTAAGCGGCTGACCGAGAAAACGGCTGGCCATGACAACGTGGCAGCCGAGATGGTCAAAGGCCGTTCTTACCGTGCCATCCTTGAATATGCAGAAGAACATGGTGTGGATTGCATCGTTGTCGGCTCTCACAAGCCGGGTCTCAGCGACTTTTTTCTTGGGACCACGGCTGCTCGGGTAATCCGTCATGCGCCTTGCGCTGTGCATGTCTGCCGCACCGCCTGAAGATGAACACCGACACTCTAAATCGCGCGCTGCGCTTCAAACAGGACTGATATTCCGGAAATGGATATAGACAAAAAGATAACAGACGATCTGGTTGCGAATGATGTCTCGTTTGTGACTACCGTACCTTGTAAACAACTTGCGGGCGTAATCGAAATGATCGATGCGCGAGACGAGATTTTTCACATCCCTTCGAACAAAGAAGATGAAGGTATGGGCCTGTGTGCTGGGGCGTGGATGGGCGGCAAACGCCCGGCGATCATCATGCAGAACACGGCCATCGGTGTGACGATCAACACTCTGGCGACATTAATTCAGTATTACCGGATGCCGTTGCCCATGTTGATTTCGTATCGGGGTGAGCTGCGTGAACCCATCGCCTGCCAGGTCGAAATGGCAGTCCACACCAAGGCGCTGTTGGCTCAGCTCAATATCCCGACCTATCACTTCCACCATCAATCTGATGTCGAAGAACTGGACGCGATCCTGAAATACACCTTCATGTGCAATAAGCCGGTCGCCATCCTGACCGACGCCAATTTCTGGGGAGGCTACGGCGACCAATGATCCGTTCTGAAATTCTTAAGGAAATCGCTCCGATCCTGCGTGATCAATTGGTTGTCTGCAATATTGGTATTCCCAGCCAGGAACTACACGCCATCGACGACCAGCCCTCCAACTTTTACATGCTGGGAACCATGGGTCTGGCCTCGTCCATTGGGCTGGGGCTGGCATTGTCACAGCCCAAACCTGTGATCGTGATTGATGGTGACGGCTCGATCCTGACCAATCTGGGCACCTTGCCAACCATCGCCAATAATGTGGCCGATAACTACATCCTCTTGATTGTGGACAATGGCTCTTACGGATCGACCGGGGATCAGCCGACTTATGCGGGACAAAAAACCTCGCTATCCAAGATGGCCGAGGCTGCGGGATGTGAGCGGGTTATTGAATGCGCCGCCGAGGATACCGGCCGTGTCCTGCAAGAGGCACTGGATGCAAATCAGATGACCATTATCGTCAGCAAGTGTGAAAGCGGCAATGCCAAGATGCCACCAATCACCATGGACCCCGTAGTCATTCGCGACCGCTTCATGAAGGCCGTTCAGGCCTGATGGCCGCAAGCGCCATTCATTCGGCGGAGGATGCGCGACGCCTTGCCCGCCGCAGGCTGCCGTGGATGGTGTTTGACTATATTGACGGCGCTGCAGGACAAGAAACGGGGGTGGCACGAAATCGTGCCGCCCTGGATGCAATCACGCTGCGCCCGCGCATTCTGCGCGATGTAAGTCAGCGATCGCTGACGTCGCAGATTTTTGGCCTTGATGCAGATCGGCCTTTTGGAATTGCGCCCATGGGGATGTGCAACCTTGCTGCCCCGGGTGCCGATATGATGATGGCGCGGTTGGCGGCGCGCTACCGAGTACCCCATGTCGTATCGACAGTGGCATCAACCTCAATGGAGGAAATCATAGCCGAGGCCGAAGGTAATGCGTGGTTTCAGCTTTATTTCAGCGGAGACGGCACAGGTACATTCAAGCTGGTCGAGCGGGCGAAATTCGCGGGCTATGATGTGTTGGTCCTGACCGTCGATGTGCCCGAAGTTGGCCGCCGCCCGCGCGAGTTGCGCCATGGGTTTAAGATGCCGTTTCGGATCGGCCCGCGCCAGTTCATCGACTTTGCTCTGCACCCTCGATGGTCCTTGAACACCTTGTTCAAGGGCAAGCCGACGATGGCGAATTTCGAGATGGAGGGCTATGAATTCGATCGGACCGAAAGTCGTGCGCGCGCCACTTGGGATACGCTGGCACAGCTGCGCGATGCGTGGCCCGGCAAGCTGGTAGTAAAAGGCGTACTGGATGTTGAAGACGCTCGCGCGTTGATGTCAGCAGGTGTCGACGCAATAGAAGTCTCCAGCCACGGCGCGCGGCAGCTGGAATCCGCTCCGGCACCGATTGAAATACTTGCAAAAATCCGCGCTGAGCTCGGGCCAGATTTCCCCATTTTTTACGATAGCGGCATTCGATCGGGCGAAGATGTTCTCAAAGCTCTTTTGGTAGGGGCAGATTTCGTCTTTGTCGGAAGAATCCTGCAATACGCCATAGCGGCGGCTGGCGAGGCGGGTCTAAATCAACTCTGGGACGTTCTAAGCCAGGAGTTGAGTGCCGCCATGGCACAGACCGGGCAAACAACACTGAGCGGCGAAAGTTGGCGCAGGTAGTGTAAGTCTCGTCTGGCAGGCGAGCGCGATTTTATGTGTATCTAACAACGTTCTGATTGTTGCTGCCAAAGATGAATGCCACCATTTGGGGCGATGCAGTTAAGGCTTTGCAATCGTATGAGAATTTGCTGTCAATGGTAGCCCGTAGGGGAATCGAACCCCTCTTTCCAGGTTGAAAACCTGGCGTCCTAACCGATAGACGAACGGGCCACTTGGTCCAGACAAGCAAAGTGGTAGCCCGTAGGGGAATCGAACCCCTCTTTCCAGGTTGAAAACCTGGCGTCCTAACCGATAGACGAACGGGCCACGCTGGCTTGTGGAGGGCCTTTTACGGTTTACCTTCCCCCCCCGCAAGACGAAAAGCGCAGGGATGCGAAACTTTTTTGGCCATTTCAGAGGCATGTCGAAACAAGCGTCAGACGGCCTCTGCCGCGTCCTCCAGCCGCAGTTGCACGCTCTGCCGCCCGCCCCATGAATTGACCTCAAGCCGGCCAGCAAAATGGAACCGAGCACCTCCGTGATTGGACAGACGATCACCCAAGGGTCCATCGAATGCGCCAAAGGCGATGGCGTCCAACCCACCGGACATTCCGTCGGACAGGGACAGTTTCAGATGCGTCTCGCCCACGCGCTTGGCAAAGCGCACCTGCAGATCAGGCAGGGCATAGCGTGGGGCAGGGGCTCCGGCCCCAAAAGGGCCCGCCTTTTCAATCTGCTCGATCAGGTCGACGGTGGCTGCACCCGGCATCAGCGTCCCGTCCAACCTTAGATCGGCAGGGCCACCTTGTCCTGCGCCCTGCTTGGCCAGCAGCTCCGACAGGCGGGCCATTGCTGGCTCCAATTGATCGCGCATCACCGTCAGACCAGCTGCCATCTTGTGGCCGCCGCCCTTGACCAGCAGCCCCTCGGTCGCAAGGCGCTGGATCGACGCGCCCAGATCGACGCCAGAGATCGACCGGCCCGAACCTTTGCCCTCATCCCCGTCAAAGCCGATCACGATAGCAGGGCGGTTTGCGGTCTCTTTCAGTCGTGATGCGACGATGCCAACGACACCGGGGTGCCAACCGTCATCTGCGGCCCAGACCAGCGGTGCGTCCAACCCGCGTTCCTCGGCTTGCGCCATGGCAGCTGCGCGTACCGCACTCTCGATCTCGCGTCGTTCCGAGTTCAGGGTATCCAGCCGTTCAGACAAAGCTTGGGCTTCGGTGACGGAATCCGTGCTCAACAACCGCGCGCCCAGATCGGCCTGCCCAATACGCCCGCCGGCATTCACGCGTGGTCCCAGCAGAAACCCCAGATGATAGCTGCTGGGCGCGGTATCCATACGTGCGACGTCCGACAACGCGACCAATCCCGGCCTCTGCCTCCGGGTCATCACTTTCAGCCCCTGCCGAACCAGCGCCCGGTTGGCGTCAATCAGCGGCGCGACATCCGCCACCGTGGCCAACGCCACCAGATCCAGCATCGCCATCAGATCTGGCCCCTTGGCTCCGGCGTCGCGCAGTTGACGGCCCGCTTCGACCAGCATCAGGAACACGACCGCAGCGGCGCAGAGATACCCCAGATCACCGCTTTCATCCTGTCGGTTCGGATTCACCACAGCCACACAATCGGGCAGGGTTTCCCCGCCAAGGTGATGATCCAGAACGATCACATCGGCACCTTTCGCCGCCGCGATCGGATCGTGGCTGAGCGTCCCGCAATCCACGCAAATGATCAGATCATGATTGGCTGCCAATTCCTGCATGGCAGGCACATTCGGCCCATATCCCTCATCGATCCGGTCGGGCACATACAGCGTTGCGGCAAGCCCCATCTGGCGCAGCCAGACCAGCAACAACGCAGCCGAGCTGCCCCCGTCCACATCATAATCGGCAAACACCGCGATCTTTTGCCGCTTCCGCACGGCCTCCAGAAATCGGGCTGCGGCGCGCTCGGTATCTTTCATGAGGCGTGGGTCGGGCAACAATTCCTTCAGCTTGGGTTCCAAAAACCCAGGTGCCTCCATAACCGGAACACCGCGCCGTGCCAGCACCTGACAGACGGCGCGCGGCAGGTCGGTCTGTTGCGCCATCATCTCAGCCGCCCGCTCGATCTCGACCCCCGGCCCGACCCAGCGCCGTCCTGTCAACGATTGCTCAACACCCAGAAACGCCACATCTCACCTCATGCACCAAGGCCGAACCCTGGCGGATCCGGCCCTTCTTCTTGTTGAAAATACGGTCGCCGAAGGCAGCGGCGCAAGCCGCTATCTTTACGTATGCGACCACATTGGCGTGCGATAAGACATGCGACGGACCGAACCGGTCTTGGACCGCATCAGCAGCGTCGTTGTCTCTACCCAACCCGGCTCACGCTTGATGCGCGGCAGCAGAGAGCCTCCGGTCACGCCCGTCGCGGCAAAGATCACATCCGCCGTTACCATCTCATCACGCGTGTAAACCCGGTCAAGATCGGTGATGCCTGCCTTGGCCGCGCGACCACGCTCGTCATCATTACGGAACAACAGACGACCAAAGATCTGCCCCCCCATGCATTTCAGAGCGGCAGCAGCCAGCACACCCTCGGGCGCGCCGCCTTGACCCATATACATGTCGATGCCGGTCACTTCGCTTTCAGCGCAATGCATTACACCGGCCACGTCACCATCCGTGATCAGGCGGATCGATGCACCTGTGTCCCGCACCTCGGCGATCATTGCCTCATGACGCGGACGTTCAAGGATACACACGGTGATATCGGCAGGCGCGCAGCCTTTGGCCTTGGCCAGTGCCTCGACACGTTCGCGCGGGCTCATGTCCAGATTGACGACGTTGTCGGGATAGCCCGGCCCGACAGCCAGTTTGTCCATATACACATCTGGCGCGTGAAGCATCGAACCACGAGGCCCCATTGCAATCACGGTCAGTGCGTTTGGCATATCCTTGGCGGTCAGCGTTGTGCCTTCCAGCGGGTCCAGAGCGATGTCCACGCCCGGGCCGTCACCCGTGCCGACCTCTTCCCCGATGTAAAGCATTGGCGCTTCGTCGCGTTCACCTTCACCGATGACGACGACGCCCGCGATATCCAGCAGGTTCAATTGCTCGCGCATGGCGTTCACGGCAGCCTGATCGGCAGCTTTTTCGTCGCCTCGCCCAACCAATGAGGCAGACGCCAGCGCGGCCTGTTCCGCCACTCGCGCAAGGCCCAGAGACAGCAGGCGGTCGTTAAAGTCGATCTTGGCAGCACTCATGTGTTCGTATCCTCAGGTCAATAAAGCCGTGACTTCCGGCATAGCTTGCGTTTCATGCAGGCCGCAAGCTCAAACCTCTTCAATGCGTAGGGCGACCGGGGTGCCCGCGATGACGTCAGTGTCGCGCAGACCATCCAAAGCGACATCCAGCGTTGCGCGTGTGGTCTTGTGGGTGACGATCAAAACCGGGGCCGTACTTTCGGCATGGCCATATTGGCGCATCCGGTCGATTGAGACGCCAGCATCGCCCAGAATGGCTGCGACTTTGGCCAATGCGCCGGGTTTGTCCAGCAGTCCCAGTCGAAGATAATAGGCCGCAGGCAGGCCCGTCACCGCAGGCTGCGCCTCATCCAGAGAAGTCGCAGGGCGTCCGAAGGTCGGAATGTGAAGGCCCCGTGCCAGATCGCAGACATCGCCCAGCACCGCGCTTGCAGTCGGACCTTCGCCTGCACCCGGGCCACGCAGAACGATCTGTTCGACCGCGTCGCCATCCAGCACGACCATATTGGTTCCGCCTTCTAATTGACCCAAGGGTGAGTCATTGGGTACCAGACACGGCTGCATCCGCTGCTCAAGCCCACGCGCCGTGCGTTGCGCCACGCCTAGCAGCTTGATCCGATAGCCCATGTCATGGGCCTGATGGATATCATCAAGGCTGATGTGTTGAATGCCTTCGATTTCGATCCCGTCAAAGTTCGGCTTGGTGCCAAACGCGATCGAAGACAGCAAGGCCAGTTTGTGTGCCGCGTCAATGCCGCCCACGTCCAGATTTGGATCGGCTTCAAGATATCCAAGCTGCGCGCATTCATCGAACAGGGCGTTGTAGCCCAGCTCCTGCGACTGCATCCGGGTCAGGATATAATTGCAGGTGCCGTTCATCACGCCCATGACGCGCGTGATTTCATTGCCAGCCAGGCCCTCGGTCAATGATTTGATCACTGGAATGCCACCAGCAACGGCGGCCTCGAACCGGATCACGCGACCTGTGGCCTCGGCCTTTTCCGCCAGTTCCTGACCATGGATCGCCAGCAGTGCCTTGTTTGCAGTGACGACATCCTTGCCACTGGCCAACGCGGCCTCGACCGAGGCTTTGGCCGGGCCGTTTTCGCCCCCCATCAACTCGACAAATACATCGATGTCATCGCGTTTCGCCAAGGCGACCGGGTCGGTCTCCCACGCATAATCTGACAGGTTCACACCGCGATCTTTGCTCGCGTCTCGGGCCGAGACGGCAGTGATTTCAATGCGGCGCCCAGTGCGGGCCTGCAACATCTCGGCATGGCGGCGCACGATCTTGACCACGCCCACGCCAACGGTTCCCAACCCGGCAATTCCAAGCCTCAGCGCCTGTGTCATTCCCTTGGGTCCTTTCTGCTCGCAATACCGCCCGCGATGGCGAAGTGTCCTTTGCGGGCTGCCTTAGCGGGTTCAGGGCAGGGGTGCAATCCGTCTAAGCTGACAGAGTCGGTGGCATGACTGAAATCCTAGTTGATCTCGGCATTTTGCAGCGCCTCAGCTTTTTTTGCCAATGCCTCGCTGCGTGCTGTCAGATCCTCTTCAACCTCTGCCGCCTCACTGATCGGATCGGTCGGGGGGCCAAGGGCGGGGCCCAGAGCGACGAGCTTGGGATAGGGGGCTTTACGCAACGCGGCAGTTTCGCTGCCTTCCAGCTCGGGGATATTGGCGCAGCCAGCTGTGGCCAGCACAAAGAGTATCGGCGGCAAAAGCTTCATCGCGGTCCTTCGGATTGCAGCGTGTGTCCCGTGATGCACGTTTTGCCGGATTGGTTCAAGCGGGCTTCTATCTGAACGCCTGTTCATATACCATCGGCGCATGGCGCGTACTCAAGGCTCTCATTCCGACATCACCGGCCCCCGCATTCGTGAGGCCGCACTGGGGTTGTTTGCACGTCACGGCTTTGCGGCTGTCTCGATGCGTCAGATCGCAGGTGAGGTGGGGGTACAGGCCGGGGCACTCTATAATTACACCCCCGACAAACAGAGCCTACTGTTTCGTTTGATGCAGGATCACATGCAGGACCTGCTGACCGCGTACGACGATCTTGACCGGTTCGACGATCCGAAAAAGGCGCTTTGCCAATTTGTCGGGTTCCACATCCGCTTTCACTTGCAACGCCCGGACGAGGTGTTCATCGCCTATATGGAACTGCGCAACCTGACGCCTGAGAATTTCGCAGACATCGAGGCCCTTCGCCGCCGCTATGAGGATTCACTGGAAAGTATTCTGCGTAAAGGTCAAGAATCGGGCCAGTTTTCGGTCGCTGATACCAAAATCGCCACCTTGGCGGTGATTGCCATGCTGAACGGCGTGATCACCTGGTACCGTAGTGGTGGACGGTTGTCGCTGGATGAAGTTGAGCAAGTGTATTGGGATATGGTGCGCAAGGCAGTCACTGCGTGAGCGGCCCCTAGTGGGCCGGGCGAATGAAGGTACCGTTTCGCAATTCCCGTAACGCTTGCTGCAATTCGGTCTGTGTGTTCATAACGATCGGCCCGTGCCATGCGACAGGTTCGTTGATTGGCGCGCCCGATATCAAAAGTAACCGCACACCTTCGGGTCCGGCCTGAACCGTGATTTCGTCTCCTGTTCCGAACCGAACCAGCGTCCTGTCGCCTGACATGTCGCGAATGTTGACCTCTTGTCCGGCGACTTCCTTCTCCAGAAGAACGCCGGTTGGGCGCGACGCATCTGCAAAGGCAGCATTACCCTCAAAGATATAGGCGAACGCACGGCGGTAAGTATCTATCGCAAAAGTCTTTTTCACGCCCGCGGGTATGCTGATATCCAGATATTGCGGATCCGCGGCGATACCGTCGACGGGACCTGTCCGGCCCCAGAACTTGCCAACGATCACGCGAACAGATGTGCCATCATCATCGATGATCTCTGGAATATCGGTGCTTTGTACATCCTGATAGCGCGGTGTTGTCATCTTCTGATCCGACGGAAGATTGCCCCACAGTTGGAAGCCATGCATCTGACCGTTGGCCGATCCTTTGGGCATTTCCTGATGCAAAATACCTGACCCGGCCGTCATCCACTGTACGTCACCGGCACCCAAAGTGCCGCTATTGCCCAGCGAGTCACTGTGTTCTACCGCGCCGGACAGGACATATGTAATCGTTTCGATGCCACGATGGGGATGCCACGGGAACCCGGCCAGAAAATCCTGCGGATTGTCGTTGCGAAAATCGTCAAACAGCAGATACGGATCCAGTTCTGATGGGTCCTGGAATCCGAAGGCACGATGTAGCCGGACGCCCGCACCTTCCATTGTTGGAACGGCTTTACGCTTTTCAAGGATTGGTCTCAGGGACATGGTGGCCTCCGGATTACTTGATCGCAACTTAAGTGCTGACCACATGAAATCAATTTGCACAGGCACACGGTTCCTGTGCGAAAGCGCTCAGATGTGTGACAGGTGTTGTTCTTTGTGGATCAAACCAGCTAGAGCAGTCAGGCAATCAGGAGAGTGACATGGAAGAAGAAGTACTGGCCTCGATCGAAGCCTCATCCGCGCGCCGCTGGACCGGGATCGGGATGCTCGCCACTGTCGGAGCGCTGGTGATCTATGTCGCGATGGCCTCGCCCCCGCAATTTGGCTGGCAGATATTTCTGATTGTAGTTGGGGGTGGTGCATTTTGGCAGGCACATCGCATGTGGCATTCGACGCAGGACAGGATTGAGCTTACTCAATCTGAATTGCGCACCGGCTCGGGGCAGGTGATCTGCAAGGTAGAAGATGTCGAGACCGTTGATCGGGGCGTATTCGCCTTCAAACCATCAAATGGCTTTATTATCAAAACCCGCACACCTGGAGCGTTTGACTGGTTTCCTGGCCTTTGGTGGCGTATCGGACGCCGTATTGGCATCGGCGGTGTGACTGCCGCCGCCGAGACCAAATTCATGTCCGAGATGATGTCCGCGATGCTTGCCCAGAAAGGTTAGGCTACGATGCAGGATGGGTCGGAATTGGCGATGTTGTCGAATACACGAGGGTGTGTGAACACAAGGTTGTTCATTTCAAATTCGCTGAATTCAAACGCGATAAAGAATGGCGGCCTATAGGTATTTCGTGTTTCAACAACGATCATCGACCCATTGTCAGGCATCGCGGGTAAGCTCGGCTTGATTTCGTCGATGTCTGCGTTTGACCATTTCGGTAAGGCCGTGCCGCGAACGCAAGACCAAAGCACATTGTGGATATCGTTCTCGCCATCAAACGTCAGGTAGGTCATTCGCATTGTTACCGGTGCACGCGTTTCAACCATTGCCTGCAACAGATCATACATGGTGTTAACATAAGCGGCATTCACATCGCCATCTTCGCGCGAAATTACGTCGGCGACTGCATAGGCACCTTTGATATTCCGCGCGCTTTGCCGATAGGCGTCATAGTAGGTGTATGATGCGAACATTGACCAGAAGAGCAACGGCAATATCAGCATCGCTTCAACCGATATGATCCCGTCTTCCCGACGCCGGAAACGACGAATAAATCTAGTGACTAAGCCCTTGCTGTAATTGCTAGTTGGTAGCATCGGCGACGTCCTCCGGTGGTTCAGTAGATCCACCTCCTGCAGGGGCGGTGGACGATCCACCAAATGGTTCATGGACAAATACGGAAATGGCGTGAAGTTCCCATTGCCCGTCGTTGTCTTGCTTCACCAGCTCGTTCATCATCGAAAGCCCGAAAGCAGGCGAAACTTCGAGACAGGCACGAATGATCATCAGTTCATTCGAGGTTCCCAACTCAAAAACAACATCTTCGGGTTTCCGGATCGTTGCCGGGGTATCGACGCAATAAGGTGTGGGGTCTAGCTGGTTGCCGACACGTGGGTTGATGGATTTCATCTCAAGCGCAAGATGTTCAGAGCAATTGGATATTAATGCGCGCTCACACACCATCTCCTTCAGCAGGGCGTGATCCCACTCAGTCTCACCGTCAGGCAAGCGATTAAGCCGAACCTCTCTTACCGTCATATCCAAGGACCGTTCGAGATCGGCGTGGTGAAAGGACAGCAATCCCAAATCCATGCCGGAGTAGGCGACATATAGGAAAAATGGGAACCAAAAGAGAGACTCTATGGTTGAGGAGGCGCCATCCTCATTGCGCCAGAACCTCAACGCCCGCTTGCGGAGAGACATGCTCATTGGGTCAACCTCAGGTTCTGGATCGAGGTGCTGATTGAATCGAATACGCGCTCGATTTGGGTGCCGCTTGCTTCATAATAACGTGCGGGCTTGATTGCGCAGTCTTTCAGCATCTGCTTGACGCCATAAGGGGCTTCGAAAGCTACCGAGAAGATAATAACCTTTTCTTTCTCGGCTTCTACGCAGAGATCTGCAACGCGGGGGTTTTTGGTCGAAGGACCGATTTCGGTTGTCGAGGCTGCTGCAAACTCATCACTGCGGGTCCAGCCATATGCGTGACGCAACATATTCCGGATTGCGTACTTTTCTGAATGCGCCCAAACATCAGGCCATTCCAGATTAACCGGATCGGAATCCGCGGCATCCCCTTCAGAATCCTCACGTGTTTGAGATCTATCCATGTCATAGCAGGTGCCATTGTAATAATCCGTACAGCGGTAGCGTATATACGTACCATTGCCATGGGCATGATCCTGAAATTTGTCCCGCGTCCAGCGTCTGTAGGAGCTATCCCGGACCGTCGTTGCGACATTTGGCCAGGCCCACTGGTCATAATCTTCATCATAGATGGAATACGTTTGTGCATCTTCATTCCAATAGATGTCAGAGGGACCATCGTTATATGGTGCGTTTACTTTGTGCTGATAAGTGTTTTCACCATCAGTCATCAACACAAGAACCTTGAGAGTATCTGAAGTGCTATTCGGGGCCGGACGTATTGCAAAAGAGTCCGGGATTTCAGAGCTATCTGCAATCTGAGCAATCAGAGGCTGAATGCTGTCGTCAAGCAGGGTCAGGCCCCATTTCAATCCGACGTCGATCGAAGTCCAGCCTTCCGCAACAAGGTTATCGATCTGGTTCTTCAAAGCATCTGGGTCATTCTGAATGACGGTCATCTCGCGTTGGTCGGTCGCCTCTTCACGACGGCAGGTAGTGCTTCCAACCACCGCATCGGTGTAGCGGTAATCGCTCGAGCCATAGTCCACAAAATGCAACGTTTGGGGAACATAGTCCCCATATCTGACGATGTTTCCGCCGTCATCTACGATGTCGTAGTAGTTGAAGTTGGTCGTTGTGAAGTCCGAGGGCTGAAAGTCGATGCAATTGGCAACTTCGTTCGCACCGATCGTGTTCATCGCATTCATCAGATAATCGGGCACCGAAACCTGTTCGGAATACGGAACGATCGAAATCGATAGTCTGCCGTCCTCTGACTTCAGGATCATTTCATCAATAAAGTCGTTTGCAGCCTTCTTTAGGTTGGTAAGCTTTGTTCCGCGCATTGAGCCCGACACGTCCAGAACCAACGAAATTTCGACGTTGCCAATGGATTCTTCGGCAACGCTGGTGGCGGTTGTGTCGATGTAATCAACGCCGCTCCATTTCATGAAGTGGGTCTCGATACTTAAATCAGCGCTGGCTGAAACCTTGCGCTTGCCCTCAAGATCAGCGATCTGCTCCACACTTCCGTCTTCATTTGTTCTGCATGTCTCGGGTTCGACCACGATATTGCTGATAATTTCCGTATTGAATCCTTCTTTGCTGATGTAGTCGTTCACGACCTCACGAGGGCAAAGTTCCTGATCCAGGTCCGCTGCAGCAAGAACCGCACGGTCAAGGGCATATTGCAGCCTTACCCTTTCCCGATCGTAGCGCATGACATCCACCGCGAATCCGGCGACGGTGAAGACCATCATAACGAGGAAAAGCGCCAGGATTGTCATCGAGCCGTCAGTCGACGATGTAAATTTTCGCAAGTGCCGGACGCACTTGTTTTCACGGCTCATATGGTCAATCAAAATCTTTAAATCATACTTGCGCATAGCGAATTCCTCTGTCGACAGGGCGCACCAATGCCAGTGGTTTGCAGCGTTAATAAATTATACAGGGATCATGGCGAGATTTAGGCGCAGCGGTCACTATGCTGCTCGTTTTTAACGAATTTCAGCTTTATTCATGCTGTTTTGGTCGCTTTTGTTTCCCGCCACGGGACAATGACGGGTCTGTGACCGGCAGACGACTCACATAGACGAGCATTTGTAGACGGTTCGCAATTTGATGAAAATAAGTGCAGTTACTGATTGCGGTAATTCTCCTGCGGTGCGACAAAACGTCATGACATATGTCATCTGCCAGCACGGAGGATTCTATGACCGGCATTAAAGAACCCAGCTTTCGCGAGAGTGTTGATCTGATGTTCAACAGAGCTGCGTCTCTGATGGATCTACCGCCCGGACTGGAAGAAAAGATACGGGTTTGTAACGCCACCTATACCGTAAGGTTCGGAGTCCGACTGCGGGGGGATATCCATACATTTACCGGATACCGCTCGGTTCATTCGGAACATATGGAGCCGGTTAAAGGTGGTATCCGCTATGCCCTTGCCGTGAATCAGGACGAGGTCGAGGCACTTGCGGCGCTGATGACATATAAATGCGCACTGGTCGAAGCGCCTTTTGGCGGCTCGAAAGGTGGGTTGTGTATCGACCCGCGCAAATACGAAGAACACGAGATGGAGCAGATTACCCGCCGTTTCGCTTATGAGTTGGCCAAGCGCGATCTGATTAACCCCTCTCAGAACGTACCTGCACCCGACATGGGAACGGGTGAGCGCGAAATGGCGTGGATGGCCGACCAATATGCGCGGATGAACACCACAGACATCAACGCCCGGGCCTGTGTGACGGGCAAGCCGCTGAATGCCGGTGGGATCGCAGGCAGGGTCGAAGCGACCGGGCGTGGAATTCAATACGCTCTGCGCGAATACTTCCGGAACCCCGAAGACGTCAAAAAGGCGGGCCTGTCAGGTAAGCTGGATGGCAAGCGCGTTATTGTGCAGGGTTTGGGTAACGTGGGGTATCACGCTGCCAAGTTCCTCAGCGAAGAAGACGGGTCGCGCGTCGTCGGCATCATCGAGTGGGACGGTGCATTATACAATCCCGACGGCATCGATGTCGAAGCGGTGCGGCAGTGGATCGTGAAGCATGGCGGTGTGAAAGATTATCCTGATGCGATCCATTCTGCCGAAGGTGGGGCAGTGCTTGAAGCCGAATGTGACATCCTGATCCCGGCTGCGCTGGAAGGGGTGATCAACTTGTCCAATGCTGATCGGATCAAAGCTCCGCTGATTATCGAGGCTGCCAATGGTCCGGTAACCGCGGGCGCGGATGAGGTTCTGCGCAAGAAGGGCACGGTAATCATTCCTGATATGTATGCAAATGCGGGCGGTGTAACGGTCTCGTATTTTGAATGGGTCAAGAACCTCAGCCATATCCGCTTTGGGCGGATGCAGCGCCGTCAGGAAGAGGCGCGGCACGAGTTGATCGTCAGCGAATTGCAACGGCTAGATAGGTATCTGGGCGATGCTTGGTCAATGTCACCGGATTTCAAAGCCAAGTATCTTAAGGGTGCAGATGAGCTGGAGCTTGTTCGCTCGGGCCTCGATGACACGATGCGCATTGCCTATCAGGCCATGAGCGAGGTTTGGCATGATCGCGCTGATGTCGATGATTTGCGCACGGCCGCCTATATCGTGGCGATCGACCGTGTCTCAAAAAGCTATCGCGCCAAAGGGCTCTGAGCAGGCGAGCAACTGAGAATTGGTAAGCGGCTGACCCTTTGGTTGGCCGCTTTTCATTTCGGTCGATGGCTGGAACATTGGTTCATGATTTTAAATGGGCGATGGAAGGTGTCGCGTCGCGCGGTTAAGCTTGTTGAAACTCAACTGATTCCGGAGCCGTGTTATGTTTCGCCCCTTGTTTGCCGTTTTTCTTCTGTCGACACCCGTGCTGGCCCAGGAGACCAAAGAAGAAAGCTGCGGATATCAGGCAGATGTGGTGCGCGCGATTCAGCAAGCGAGGCTGGATCGGGTTAAGGAAGCGGATATTGCAGAGACAATCGCGTCCACCAACCCCTCCTGGCCCGCCAATTACAATGCTGCAATCCCTCAATTGACTTCGTGGGTCTATGAGCAAAAGAAGCGCGATTTGCGCAAAAAGGATATGGGAGACATCCTTTACCAACAATGCGTCGACAACTGGGAACAGATTCAGGCCCTAAAAAACAAACTCAATAACTGACATGTCCTTGCCCCCCGGATTTCTGGATGAACTGCGTACGCGCCTCAGCCTGTCTCAGGTTGTCGGGCGAAAGGTCATGTGGGATCAGCGTAAATCCAATCAGGGCAAAGGTGATATGTGGGCTCCGTGCCCATTTCATCACGAGAAAACCGCGTCGTTCCATGTCGATGATCAAAAGGGATTCTATTACTGTTTCGGCTGCCACGCCAAAGGCGACGCGATTAGCTTTGTGAAAGAGACCGAGAATGTCTCGTTCATCGAAGCGGTTGAGATCTTGGCGCGCGAGGCTGGGATGCCGATGCCCGCACGTGATCCCAAAGCGCAGGAGAAGCAGGATAGGCGCTCGCAACTGGCCGAGGTGATGGAGCAGGCGGCGCAATTCTTCCGACTGCAACTCAAGACAGGAGCAGGGGCTGAAGCGCGTGATTACTTGAGCCGTCGAGGATTGGACGCGCAGGCGCTGGACCGGTGGGAGATCGGTTTTGCCCCCGATGGCTGGCAGGCGTTGTGGGATCATCTGCGTGGCAAGAACGTGGCTGAGGATCTCATCCTTGGTGCTGGTTTGGCCAAGCCGTCGAACAAGGGCAAGAAACCCTATGACACCTTCCGCAACCGGATCATGTATCCGATCCGCGACCCGCGCGGGCGCTGCATTGCGTTTGGCGGTCGGGCGATGGACCCGAATGACAACGCCAAGTATTTGAACTCACCCGAGACCGAACTATTCGACAAGGGCCGCAGCCTTTATAACCACGGACCCGCGCGGCAGGCCGCAGGCAAGGGGCAGCCTCTGATCGTGGCCGAAGGGTATATGGACGTGATCGCGTTGGCCGAGGCGGGTTTTGGCGCGTCGGTTGCACCGTTGGGGACGGCGATTACCGAAAACCAACTGCAATTGCTCTGGCGCATTTCCCATGAACCGATCATCGCTTTGGACGGTGATACTGCAGGCGTGCGGGCGGCGATGCGGGCTGTCGATCTGGCCTTGCCGCTGCTTGAGGCGGGCAAGTCATTGCGTTTCGCGCTGATGCCCGAAGGTAAAGATCCTGACGACTTGCTGCGTGCCGAAGGGGCAGGGGCGGTGCAGGCCGTGCTGGACGCTGCGATCCCAATGGTCAAGCTGCTATGGCAGCGCGAGACCGAAGGGAAGGTGTTCGACAGCCCTGAGCGCAAGGCGGCGTTGGATAAATCCCTGCGTGAAAAGATCAAGTTGATTCGTGACTCGTCGATACGTTCGCACTATGGACAGGAAATAAAAGACCTTCGATGGCAATTGTTTCGTCCGCAAAGGCAATCGCCAAACCGTCCGTGGCAACCGCGTGGGAAATGGCAGCCGCAACCTCAGCCTGCTTCCCCCGGCGCCCGCGCGTCCTTCTTGGCCTCGTCCGAGACCGCGGATATTCAACTGCGTGAAGCCGCCATCTTAGCAATTGCTGCACTGAATCCTCAGGTTGTAGTGCAGTTTGAGCACCAGTTGGAGGAAATGGATTGTCACGATCCTGACCACGCGGCCCTGCGCGCGGCGATCTTGCGCCATGCAATTGACGATCCCGACAACTTGCAAGATCACATCAAGCGAACTTTGGGGCCTGAACCCCTTGAAAACCTTCTGGCCCTTCGCCATGTCGCTGTAATCCCCTGTGTGAACAAACCGGGCGACGTTGAAAAGGCACAGATGACGCTGGCCGAAGAACTCGCAAAGATCAAAGCGCTCCGGGGGTTGGATGCTGAGATTGCCGAAGCGGCGGAGGAATTGTCTGATCTGGCCGATGAGGCGCTGACATATCGGCTGGCGCAGGCCGCCGAAGAGCGCAACCGCACAAGCCGCAGCCAGAACGAAGACAAGGCCGTTTTCGACATCGCCGACAATGGCGCGCGGATCAACCGTGACGAGAAAGACGCGTTTGCGGCCATCATGTCTGGCATCAATTTTGCACGGAAACGCCGATAAACTGATGTTTTCGTAAGGCACTGGAAAAGAAAAACAGGTAAACGGGTGGCCGAATCACTTCTACGCGCTAATGATTCGGCCTAAACGAATCACCCATCCCTGCAGGAGCATTGAATGGCCGCCAAGGATACGAACGAAGACCGCAAATCCGACGAGCAGGAACAGGAAATCTCGCTGGACATGAGCCAGACTCAGGTCAAGAAGATGATCGCCGAGGCCCGCGAGAAAGGTTACATCACCTACGACCAGCTCAATCAGGTGCTACCGCCTGATCAGGTCAGCTCGGAACAAATTGAAGATGTCATGTCGATGCTGTCCGAGATGGGCATCAACATCATCGAAGACGAAGAGGCCGAAGAGGAAGAGAACAAAGGTTCAACCGACTTGGTCACAACCGAAGGCCCGCGCGAGATTGCGCTGGCCGGCTCGCAGAACGAAAAGCTGGATCGTACCGACGACCCCGTGCGCATGTATCTGCGCGAGATGGGCAGCGTCGAACTGCTGAGCCGCGAGGGCGAGATTGCTATCGCCAAGCGGATCGAGGCCGGTCGCAATACGATGATCCTGGGGCTTTGTGAAAGCCCGCTGACCTTCCAGGCGATTACAATCTGGCATGATGAATTGCTGTCCGAAGACATTCTGCTGCGTGATGTCATTGATCTGGAAACCACATTCGGCAACCAGCTGGACGAAGACAGCGACGTTGAAGAGCCGGTGGTCGACACGTCAGCCGTACAGGCGGCCAAGCCCGAGAAGGACACGGGCCCCGAACTGGATGCGGATGGAAATCCGATCGCACAAGACGATGATGACGACGAAGATGAACAGGCCAATATGTCCCTCGCCGCCATGGAAGCGGCGCTGAAGGATCAGGTTCTGACCACGCTGGAACGCATCTCAACCGACTTTGCGATGTTGTCAGAGATGCAGGACAGCCGGATTTCAGCCACCTTGAACGAAGATGGCACGTTCAGTGCAAAGGACGAAGAAACCTATCAGAAGCTGCGTGCTGAAATTGTCGAGCTGGTGAATGGCCTTCACCTGCACAACAACCGGATTGAGGCGCTAATCGACCAGCTTTACGGTATCAACCGCCGTATCATGTCGCTGGACAGCGCGATGGTCAAACTCGCCGATCAGGCCCGGATCAACCGCCGTGAGTTTGTTGATGCCTATCGCGGGCGTGAGCTTGATCCGAACTGGCTGACCGAGATGGCCGAAAAGCCGGGCCGGGGCTGGCAGATGTTCATCGAACGCTCGACCGAGAAAGTCGAAGAGCTGCGCAATGATATGGCTCAGGTCGGTCAGTATATCGGTCTGGATATCTCTGAATTCCGCCGCATCGTGCAGCAGGTTCAGAAGGGTGAAAAAGAGGCGCGGCAGGCCAAGAAGGAAATGGTCGAAGCCAACCTGCGTCTGGTGATCTCGATCGCCAAAAAGTACACGAACCGTGGCCTGCAATTCCTTGATCTTATTCAGGAAGGTAACATTGGCCTGATGAAAGCCGTGGACAAGTTTGAATACCGCCGCGGTTACAAGTTCTCGACCTATGCGACTTGGTGGATTCGGCAGGCAATCACGCGATCAATCGCGGATCAGGCCCGTACAATTCGTATCCCGGTCCATATGATCGAGACGATCAATAAGCTGGTTCGGACAGGTCGCCAGATGTTGCACGAAATCGGCCGCGAACCCACGCCGGAAGAACTGGCCGAAAAGCTGCAGATGCCGCTTGAGAAAGTTCGCAAGGTGATGAAGATCGCCAAAGAACCGATTTCGCTGGAAACGCCGATTGGCGACGAAGAAGACAGCCAACTGGGCGATTTCATCGAGGACAAGAATGCCGTGCTGCCACTGGACAGTGCCATTCAGGAGAACCTCAAGGAAACGACCACGCGAGTTCTGGCCTCGCTCACTCCGCGTGAGGAACGGGTTCTGCGGATGCGTTTCGGTATCGGCATGAACACCGACCACACGCTGGAAGAGGTCGGCCAGCAATTCAGCGTGACCCGTGAACGTATTCGTCAGATCGAAGCGAAGGCACTGCGAAAACTGAAGCATCCCAGCCGCTCACGGAAACTGCGGTCTTTCTTGGATCAATAAGTCAAAGGCGCCACAGGGCGCCTTTTTTTTGCCCAGATCACGATGTCTGAACTTCAATTCAATCTGGCGAGAACTCACAAGGCTTGTTTCGCCGCAGCCTCTATATCGCCGGTGTCCACTCATGGACAGGCCGGGGCGAGGTGGCAACGCTAATGACCCCCGGCTACTTTCAGCTGCGAGAGATCGGATGAGAAACACGCTTGCGAAACGCGGTGGGTGCCTGACCCGTCCAGCGTTTGAAGGCTGTAGAAAACGCAGCCTGATCTGAATAGCCCAAAGCGTACGAGATTTCAGACAGATGCATGCCATTCTTGATAAAGGTCTGCGCCAGATCACACCGCAAATCTTCCACGATCTCGCGGTATGATGTGCCTTCGTCAGCCAAACGGCGGGCAAGGGTGCGGGAACTTAAACCAAGCTGCAGGGCCGCTTCTTCCGCCAGTACGATCCCGCCGGGCATTGACCGGGTGATCAATCCTTCGACCTGTGCGCGGGTTTGTTGTTTTGGCGAACGTCTTTCGGAAAGCAGGCGTTCACCATATTCCAACAGATGCGCGCGCAAACTGGGATCATAAGTCGGGATCGGTGTTTCGAGCGTGGGCAATGACAGAATAACCTCTAGCCGTTCTGCGCCGAACGTGACTGGAAAGCCTCCGATCTTTTCGAAAGCATCTGCGCGTTGCCCCACATCGTGCTGAAACCGTATTTCGATCGGGTAAAGCTGTACCTGCGTCAAAGCCCGCATCCGCGCGATGCTTGCGAACAAAAGAAACTCGGTTCGGCGGTGATATCGCGAAAAACTTGGGTCTTTCCAATCGGCTTCCAGTGAGGCGGAATTCCCTGATACGCGCAAGCTGAACGCCAAGGCAGGATCGATGATGCCATGAAACCGCGTGGAGTTTTCCAACACCTGTTTCAGATCCCGGGAATACTTGCTGATATAAGCCGTCACGCTCGAGGATGAGCTGAACTCTAACCCCGCACGGGCACCAAATGTGATGTCGTCAAGCGCATCGCATGCATGGCGGACGAACAACGCTTCTTTGTGGGCGCTGTACAATGTGGCGGGCGGTGCAACATCGAGGTGGGTCAACGCGCTGTTTTCCAGAACCTGATCGACCACAGATAAGCTAGCGCGCTGCTCAAGGGTGCGTATCAGCAGTTGAATGCGTGAAATATCAACGTCCATAACTTTGTCCGGAACTCGCCCTTATAATCTGACTAAGATAGCGGAAATGCACGGCATCGCGCCAGTCTCTGTCCCAATCTCGTGCGGCTTGTCGGCAATTCGAAAGGTTTTGACCGAAATCGCCAAGACTATGCCGAGGTCAGCGCATAAGTGACCATCGTTGTCGGGTCAGTGCCTATTGGGGATAAGGCCGAGCCCAAGCGGGCGGTCCACCAAGCCGTTTCAATGGGTTCCCCGACACACCTTCCTTCTGTCTGCCGGTCGGTCATGTCGCATTGCTGCACGCAGCGCGCCATGACAGCATCTTTTTGAAATAACTGGTGCTTGGAAAATCTGTGCCTGACATACCGGACATTGAAACAGATCTGATCGTCTTTGATGGCGAATGCGTTTTGTGTTCGGGGTTTTTCCAGTTCATGTTGCGACATGATCGGGGCCAGAGGTTCAGTTTTGCGACCGCTCAATCGCCGCCGGGACAATTACTTTATTCTCGGCTGAATCTCCCGACCGATGAATTTGAAACCAACCTAGTCATCATCGATGGCAAAGTTCATCAAAGACTGGATGCCTATGCGGCCGCAATGCGCGTGTTGCCGGGCGCGTGGCCGGTGCTGTCACTATGTCGATTCTTGCCAGAGTTTGTGAAAAATCCGCTATATCACGCCATTGCCCGCAATCGGTATGCATTGTTTGGACGTTACGAAACCTGTTTGGTTCCCGATCCGGCCCTCCGATCGCGGTTTGTGTCCGATGGATTCTGAGCATGATCCGTTCCTGCAAGCCCTCGACATGGGCGAGACGCTGCCAAGCGCGATCCGCGCGCTGCATATTGGTGAGGGGCGTTATTCGGGTCGATGCAGCATAACCCGGGGCAAAGGACTGTTGGTCGCCCTGGCTTTGCGCATTGGACAGTTCCCGCCAGAAGGCGATGACCTGAAGGTGACCCTGAACATCCGGCGGGTCGACGGGGAATGGTGTTGGGATCGAAGCTTTGCGGGGCATCAGACACGCTCTCGCATCAGCTTTGACCAGAAGTCCGGTTGCGTGCGCGAAAGGATAGGGGGGCTCACGATCTGGTTGCGCCCGATGCGCACCGAAATCGGGCTGCAGATCGCAATACATCGCCTCAGCCTTTACGGAATACCTTGCCCCGACTTCCTGCTCCCACGTTCGGCGTCGACCGAAGCCGAAGATGCGCATGGGCGCTTCAGCTTCGACATCTCGGCCCGTGCGCTGGGTCTGGGCTTGCTGATCCGTTATCGGGGGTGGCTTACGCCAGATCACGAAGGGCAAGGGTTGGCCTGAAATGATCGTGAGGCTCACTGTTTGGATTGATGAGGTGCACTAAACTATGTTTCAGGTAGAAACAGGAAGGCGATTGAGATGAAACAGCCATTATCAGCCGTGTTGAGCGTGCTGCTTATGCTTGGATCTGCGTCCGCGACCAGCGCTGCGCCGAACGGATATCAAACCGAAGCGATTAGCAGCACAGAGTTCGAAGTCATTCCAAGGGCGCGAAAGGACGTTGATGGCTATTGGTGTGCTGCCGCTGATTTCGCCCGCCGGTCCTTGGGGGCGGGATGGCAGCAGCGTATCTATGTCTTGCGCGGCTACGGACCAAGCGTGACGACCGGGCGGAGGACAGCGGTCCAATTTACGCTCAAAGCACCTGCAAATACCGACCAGCAAAGCAGCATTTCGGTTGGGTTCAAAGCGGGGGAAAGCATGTCGGTGCAAGGTGCGAATGGTCGGTGCAGCCGTCGCATCAGATTCAACTGACCTCTTGTGCAGATCGAATTTACCATCCAGACACAGGGGGCGGGGCTCTACGAGTTCACCGCCCCTGTGCGTGCGTGGCTTAGGCCTGTCTCGGACGGCTTGTTGACTCTGTTTGTGCGGCACACCTCGTGCTCTTTGCTTATTCAGGAAAATGCCGACCCCGAAGTTCAGACAGATCTACGCGCTTTTTTTGACCGTCTTGTGCCGCCGTCAGATCATCCTTCAATGGCTTACCTGCGCCATACATATGAGGGGCCAGACGACATGCCGGCCCACATCAAGGCTGCAATAATGCCTGTTTCGTTGACGATACCAGTGACCGGCGGGAAGCCTGTGCTGGGCACGTGGCAAGGGATTTACCTGTTTGAACACCGCGATGCACCGCATACAAGAAAGGTCGCGGCGCACTTTTCGTGACGCTTTATATTGGGGTGCAAATTTCCGGCTACCCAAATCCTAGCGGCTACCCTATAGTTGTGGATAAGTAAGCCGCAGCGCTTACAAAAAGAGGCCGAACTAGGGACGAGGAGACGGTGGATGCGCTGCCCGTTTTGCGGAAATATCGATACTCAGGTCAAGGATTCACGTCCGGCGGAGGATCACGTCGCGATCCGCAGGCGCCGGTTTTGTCCAGCCTGTGGGGGACGGTTCACAACGTATGAACGTGTACAACTGCGCGATCTGGTGGTGATCAAGACCAACGGCAAACGAGAAGACTTTGATCGCGACAAGCTTGAGCGTTCGATCCGTATTTCGATGCAAAAGCGCCCTATCGATCCAGAGCGGATTGACCAAATGATCTCGGGCATCGTGCGTCGTCTGGAAAGCATGGGGGAGACCGATATCCCTTCGAACAAAATCGGTGAAATCGTCATGGAAGCGCTGGCCCGGATTGATACGGTCGCATATGTTCGCTTTGCGAGTGTGTACAAGAATTTCCAGGCGGCCGATGATTTCGAGGAATTCGTCCACGAGTTGCGACCGCCGCAGCCTACAACGGACGAGTGAGCGAAACAGATAAGCGATTTATGGCGCTGGCCCTGTCACTGGGGCGGCGCGGCCAAGGGATGTGCTGGCCGAACCCGTCAGTCGGGTGCGTGGTTGTGCGTGATGGCCGCATCGTCGGGCGCGGCTGGACTCAACCAGGCGGACGCCCCCACGCCGAAACCGAAGCGCTGGCGCAAGCGGGTGCCGCTGCCAGGGGCGCTACTGCCTATGTGTCGTTAGAACCCTGTTCGCACCATGGCAAGACGCCACCCTGCGCTGAAGCGTTGATCGCAACCGGAGTTGCCCGTGTGGTGTCGGCCATCGAAGACAGCGACCCGCGCGTTTCCGGGCAAGGGTTCGGCATGCTGCGCGAGGCCGGGATTGAGGTCACCACCGGCGTATTGGCAGCGCACGCGGCACGCGATCACGCGGGATTTTTTCTGAAAACCGAACAGGGCCGCCCGTTTGTGACCCTGAAACTCGCCAGCAGCTTCGATGGTCGTATTGCTACCGAAACCGGACACAGTCAGTGGATCACAGGGCCTATGGCTCGCCGGGCAGTACACGCGATGCGCGCACGCCATGATGCGGTCATGGTCGGGGCCGGGACGGCGCGGGCCGATGATCCCTCGCTGACGGTTCGTGATCTGGGTGTGCAGCATCAGCCAGTACGCGTTGTGGTGTCTCGACACCTGGACCTGCCGTTGCTGGGGCATCTTGCACGTACAGCGTCTGAAATACCGGTCTGGCTCTGCCACGGTCCGCACCCTGACCCTGAGCGCGCCCGTGCTTGGGAAGGTCTGGGCGCCGTTTTGATCCCTTGCGCGCTAGACGGTCACCACATCGACGCGACCGATCTGTTGCAACAGCTCGGGCAGGCAGGTTTGACGCGCGTTTTTTGTGAAGGCGGATCAGCTTTGGCGGCGTCTTTGTTAAAGGGTGATCTGGTGGATGAACTGGTTGGTTTCACAGCCGGGCTGACGATCGGTGCCGAAGGCCTTCCGGCGATTGGCGCGCTGGGGCTTGATACGCTGGGCACAGCCCCACGTTTTGATCTGATCGAAACGCAGGCCATTGGCGGTGATATCCTTCACCGCTGGGGTCGGGTTACGCACTAGCGCTCAGCGCCACCAACGCACATGCGTTGCAAGGGTGCCCTGCAGTTTGGATAGAATGCGGATTCCCAGCCCTGTAGGGGCTGGTGCGCCCTGCGCAAGCCGTTCGACGGCGATCTCGACAGGGCAGGCCTGCCCTGTCACGGGGTCGAAGTATCGCGGATAGTCAATCAGGCTTGCGTGCACCAAGCCCATCAGCGAGGGCCGCGCGCCACGTCGTGCCGGGACTGCCCCCAGATCGGTGGTCAAGCCCCATCCCGCATAAAACGGCGCGCCAAGAGTAGTGACGCGAACACCACGCAGCAAAGCCTCGAACCCAAGCAGCGAGGTCATCGTCCACACCTCTTCGACATGTGTCAGAAGGGCGGCAGGATCGGTGCCTTCGACAACTATGTCGGCCAAATCGGTTTCGATGCGGCCATCGCGCAATCCGGCTTCGACATCTGGATGTGGTTTGTAAATCAGAATCGCGCCGGGGTTGGCCGTACGTGCTGCGCTTAGCAGGTCGAGATTGGTGCGGACGCTGCTCGTCCCCAGTCGGATCGAGGCGTCATCTTCGACCTGACCCGGCACCAGAATACGATGGCCAGATGGCAGGCCCGGGGCCGAGCGGCCGATATTGTACTTGCTCAGCCCATCGGCACACAATCTGGCTGTCAGCCGTTCCGCGCGGAGGATTTGGTCTGGGCGCAAGGTCTCGCGCTTGGTTATCCATTCTTCCAATCGGCTGGGATGTGTCGGGTCGTAATAGATGCCAATATCATCGGTCACTAAAGAAAGCGGTGGAACCAGTTCCGCGCCCAACCCGCGTGAACGCAGAAAGCCATCCTCAACCCGGGTTGCATTCAAGGTATCGCCAGCATGGCTGGCCCAGACCATATGAGGTTGCGATGGATCTTTTGGCTGCTCGGCCACAAAGCGCAGTTTACCGTGTTGCCCGAACATGCGCTGCAGGTGGCGGCGCTTCCACACCCGCATCCCTGATGCGGTCCAGCCGTTGTGATCCTGCCGCCATGCGCGGGTTTGCGCCCCAAACGCATCAAGCACCGTTTCCAGTTCGCATAACCGGTCATGATAGGGATCGTACCAGTGTGGGTATAAAATCATCGCCGCCGCAAAAAGCTGAGTCCGCGTAAGGTTGCGTTGGCGACGGGGAAGGGGGTCATCGTCCTGTGTCAGTCCCCAACCGGCATAGAATGGTTGCCCGAACACGCGGGGTCTGTGCCCGGCTAGAATAGCCTCGAACCCCAGTTGCGAGGACAGGGTGTAGACACCGATGGCACCTTCAAGCAGCAACCACGGACTGATGGGGCTATCCAGAAGGGATACGCGATCATTCACATCTTGGTCAGAGAAGTATCCCTTTCGATGGCCAGCCGCAGTTTCGGGATGGCTTTTGATGATGATGCGTGCACCGGGGTTTTCCTCTTGGGCGATGACCAGCATCTCGCGAAATCGTGCATAATCACCCTTGCTTGCAGTGACAGCCGCATCCCCTTGTGTCTGATCAATGACCAGAACGTAACCGGGATCAGGAGGTGGCAAATCAAGGTCAAAGGCCGAGTATTTGCTCAGGTGCATTTCGCGCATGCGCTCTATCGCGCCACGTGCCCGGTTCAGCAAGGCCGTATCATCCAACGGGTGTGTGGCCAGCAGGGTTTCCAGATCCGACGCAGGGCTTGGATCGAAATGCAAGCCAGATCGATCCAGCAGCAAACCCAGTGGGGCCTCACCGATACGTCCGGGGTGCAACGACCTTAGGAAAGCATCCTCGACCCTCAATACAGGGACATTGCGTTTCTGCGCGATGTCCAAGCCGCGATGCGCCGTCGGGCTGTTGCCCCAGACCCCAACCAGATTATCGGATTGGGGCAGACCAAGCCGAATGTCATACCCGGCCAGAGACAATATGCGGCGCACCCGTCGCTGCGTCAGGAAGCCACCGTTGTAAACAAAAAGCCGGGAGCGGTCGCCCCCGGCCGTGTTCTCAGATTCAGGGAAAACCATCAGTTACCCGTAAGCGTCGCCACATTCGCAAATGGCGTCAGACCTCCTGCAATCAGCGAGACGGATTTGCTCCACTGTGCGTATGGGGCCTCGGTCACATAAATCGTGTCATCGTCGCGGATCACGAAATCGCGCGCGACAAACAGGCCGTTGGGTGCAGTCAGGTTCAGCAGATAGATCATCCGCTGTTCACCTTTCAACTCTGGGCGCCCCATCACGTTGCGCGCGATGCTTTCCCGCTCATCACGCAGAATGAAAATTCCGGTCGGGTCCGAGGACAGAGATTGCAGGCCGCCGACCTGAGCCAGAGCCTCAAGCGCCGACAAGTCCTGACTTTCGAATGCGACACGGGATTGCCCGCCGGTCGAACCAAGCGCGATGTATGAGCGGCTATCCTGTTCAACCAGAATGCGGTCGCCGCCACGCAGCGCGATATCGGTTTCCGGCTTACGGAATAGATCGTTGTACCAGATCGTTCCCTTTTGTTTGCCGCGGATCACCGTGACCAGCGCGATATCCGACGCAACTGCCACGCCACCCGCTTGCGCAAGCATGGTCGACAATGTGCCTGTCGGGCGTTCAATCGGGTAAATCCCCGGCGCGCCGATGGTTCCCGTCAAAGAAACCGTCGATCCATCGCCCGGTGTGCGGGTGACCTGAACCTGAGGGTCAGGGGTCTGTTCTTCCAGTTTGGCGGAAATCAGTGTGCGCAGTTGTTCCGGTGTGTTGCCTGCTGCGCGCAGCCGTCCTGCGTAGGGCACGAATATATATCCGTCGCTGTCGACCTGCATCTGTTCCAGAACGGTCGCCCCGCCAACTTCGGAGGTCAGTAAGCCATCTTCGACGTTTTCCCAGACGCTTAAAGTTAGAACATCGCCGGGTCGCACGGTATCAGACGCGACGCTTTGCGCACTTCGGAAAGATTGTGAAAAACCGTATTGCGGAGTTGCCGATGTGGCCCGGGCGACGCGATCGTCGACCTCGACAACAAAGGCATTACCCCCGTTCTCGACTGAACCGGCCAGAATTTCGGATTTGTTCGGTCCGGACTTGGGAAGCTGACATGCTGCCAGCAGGCCAAGGGCCGCCACAAGGGAAACCCCCCGTATCCATCGGGTAGGAAAGCACTGCACTGCCGATTTACCTCAGTCGTCTTTGTTTTGGGAAGGTTACCCGGTTCGTTTCCAAACATCCAGCAACAGGTTGATTTAGGTCATTTAACAAGCTGCAACTGTGGCGTTGCGGCCTCGTTGCCATCGAGAACCGACTGATACGGGTCCTGGGACCGCAGCATCATGTCCACGGCGCGTCGCAATAATTGGCGGCGTCCTCTCCGAGAATAAAAGCCACCCGGGACCTGGCTGGTTTCCAAAAGAAACTGCCGGTAAGCTCTGTAGGCTTTGCTGTCCGGCGCATGGGGTTGTGCAAAAAAGTCTTCGATCGATTGCCGGGACACGAATTGCGGCTTGTCATATACGGATCGCCCGAAGATGCGCAGTGGAATACCACGCCACAGGACCTGTTGACCCGCTGTAGAATTTACCGTTGTCGCTGATCTTGCTTCGTCCAGCAACTTGGCCAGCTTGCCTCCGGGAACATAATGGATGCGGTCTGCGATATTGTGCTCAGTCGCCATTCGCCTGACCATTTGCCGAAGCGGTTCGCGATGGTTTTCCAGCGGATGCTCTTTGATGACAAGGTGATGATGCGCAGGGGCACCATTGGCGAATCCAGCAATGATCTGCGCAAGAAATTCGCTCATACAAGCATAGTCCGAATGCGACTGCACCGAACTGTCATGGCCTAGTTGCAACAATACCAGATGATAAGGGAAACCGCCCAATCTTACTCGGGTGGTCGCCCATCTTCGCTGCAGCCTATGGATAGGCATCAAAGCCAAGCGCTTGAAATACAAACGAAACTCTTTTGAAACCGGTAATTCACGGTGAGGTTGGAAATTCCGATAGCGCCAGTTCATGAACAGTACGAACCAATGATAAAGCGCACCATAGAAGATATGTTGCCGCATATCCCCCCAATGTGACGGCGGTGGAGGTGTCTGAGCTTCGGATTGTGCCAATGCCGCCTGCATTTGTGCGACATCAAGGTCCATCAGGCGCGAGTTCCCGTTCGACCCGGTACGTTCATACGTCACCCACCAAGGGCGCAGATACCCTTCTTCGAAGACGTGAACAGTTATGCCGCGTGTTCGGGCAATTCGGATAGCATGGGCATGGATCGGTCGTGTGTCGCCATAAAGTACGATGTCGGTTACACCATGATGGGTGAGTATGTTGGTGAATGCGGACGACCAATTGTCAGGTTCGCCCAGATAAGGGATATAGCTGGGTCTGTCGCTCCAGAATGCCTGATCCCCGGCGTTGAAGCCGACCCGCAAGACCTTGGCTCCCGCAGCCCGCAACATTCGACCAAGCGCATTGAAGAATGGGCCATGCGGCCCCTGCAGAAACAGGAACACAGGCCGGTCAGGGCAAGCGGTTGAAGATTCCATGCAGTCTGCTCGTATAGTGGTTTTGCGGTGTGTTTGGATAAAATTATGCCTCTTTGTTTGTTTCACGGCAAGGCAGGGCTTGCCGGTTGGACCGTTGGTCTTTACCTCGGCTGTTGAAAATAGGTTCAGAGGGTTGATGAAATGTTCACAGGGATCGTCACCGATATTGGCACCGTTACCGAACTGGACCAGCAGGGTGACCTGCGGGCACGGATCAAGACCAGCTATGATACGGCGGGCATCGACATGGGGGCCTCAATTGCAAGCGATGGCGTCTGTTTGACCGTCATTGCGCTGGGGCAGGGCTGGTATGATGTGCAGATCAGCGCCGAGACAGTGTCAAAAACCAATCTGGACCATTGGCAGGTCGGTAAGCGCGTCAACCTCGAGCGGGCCTTGAAAGTTGGGGATGAACTCGGGGGACACATCGTATCGGGCCATGTTGACGGCGTGGCAGAGGTGATTGCCATGGTTGACGAAGGCGACAGCACTCGGGTGACCTTGCGCGCGCCTGCGGACCTAGCTCGGTTCATCGCGCCGAAAGGGTCGGTGGCGTTGAACGGCACCTCGCTGACGGTCAATGATGTGGAGGGATGTGACTTTGGTATTAACTTCATTCCGCACACCAAAGAGGTCACCACATGGGGCGATGTCGCGGTCGGTGATCGCGTGAATCTTGAGATCGATACATTGGCCCGCTATGTGGCCCGATTGGCCGAAATGACCTGAGCGTCAGGTTTCCGGCCCGAACCGAGCGGTCAGTTTTTTGGCCAACCACCACAGGAAGAACACGAGTGCTGTCGAGACGTAGCCGTCAATGGCATAGTGCCAGGCTAAATGAACCGACCCCAGCATGATCACTACCGCAAAGGCGGTTAGCGACCAGCCCAACCATCTGGAGTAAGAAAACCCGTAGATTGCTAGGAGTACGCTGGTGGCAACATGCATGCTGGGCATTGCGGAAATTCCGCTGATGGGTCCGTCATTGAAGTACCCATCCAGCAGCAACTGGTGCCACTCTAACGCCCAAACCGGGCTGATCTCGTGGGATTCATGGAGAAATTCCACGAGAGGGACGAATGTATCTCCGAACCCGAAGGGCTGATAGTAGACGGGCCCAACTGATGAGAAGATGATAGCCATCAGGTTGCCTCCGATCGACCAGCAAAGAGCAAAGGCAACCAGAAATGTCATGCTACGGTTCGGATCTCTGCGGTCGATACAGGCTAAGCATACAGCCATGTAAATCAGAACGAACCAGCCGTGATAGGCCATGTTGACCAGGGTCGTTAGGTAGGGCGAGCCTAATATGGCTTGAAGCAGAGTCCACGGGTCATGCCCGCCATGTAGAAATCGATCCAGTTGAGCAAAGAGCGGATCCCATGAGTATGGGTTAACTGACGGGATTTCATCCTTTAGATAGGAAAATGTCACGATCAGTAGAATGACGCTAATATACCCGGCGATTGCGTCCATGACATGTGTTCGATTTGATAGGAGTCCACGCGCATCCGCTATCATCCAGTGAATGGGTTTCCGGGGTTTTGCGATAAAGATTGCCACCGCAAAACGCCACAGTAGGAAATTAGCAATCATGAAGGTGAACAGAACCTGTGCGGCTCGCATAACTATTGGTAGAACCTCGGTCCAAAAAGAAGCGCCAAGATACAGGCTCACAGCAATCCCAGACAATACATGTAGGCCAACCACCGCCAACAGCAGCCTGTTCCGCCGGAGGACACTGGGGGTTCGAAAGCCAGAGGTGGGAAGTTCCACTGAATTGAACATTGTTGACGCCATGGAAATTTTAGCTGTAGCACAATCGGAATGTTTCGAAGTTCAGGCACCGTAAAGGCAGAAACTAGGCATTTTGGGGGCAGCCGCCGCTGTAAGTCGATGTGTTTCGATGCCGTGCGAAGTCGCAACTAGATGAAATAGGCTTTGGATAGCGACCAAGCTGGTGTACCTTCAAGAATGATATCAAGACCTTACTTACTATCGTGCTGATCAACGAAATCGTATTTCAGATAACGAACTGTAAAGCTTGAGGACCGCAATGTTCTCGCATGTCAAATCTGCTGACTGGTGGTTTCCGGTGCGGTGTAGAAACGTTTGGTCAAGGCGTTGGCAAGCCACCAGCAAAACAGCGCGACGAGAATGGCGAGATATCCATCTACCGCATAATGCCAAGCTAAGTGTACAGATCCAACCAGAATCAAGAACGCAAATATAGTGAAAGCCCAGCCTAACCAGCGTGAATAGCGGAACGCAAACAAGGCCATAATGACACTCGATGCAACGTGCATGCTGGGCATTGCTGAAATTCCTTTGACTATGCCGCCATCTTGAAATGCCATCAAAAGGTTTTCGTGAACGGCTAGTGCCCAGACAGGGCTAATCTGGTTGAGTTCCCGCAAGTTCTGCATCTGTTGAACATATGTGTCCCCGAAGCCGAAATGTTCAAAATATACCGGGCCTACTGAGGAGAATATTGTGGCAAGAATGTTTCCACCAAGTATGAAAACCAATGCAAAGGCTACCAGATAAACCATTCCTCTTTGAGGGTTACGCTTGTCAAAACTGGCCACAAACATCGTTATGTAGATTAGGACGAACCATAGATGATAGGCTACGTTGATTATGGTTGTAATGTATGGATTACCCAAAACCGGCCATAGCAGTCGCCAGACATCGTATCCGCCATGCAGGGTCTGATCTAATTGGGAAAAGAAAATGTCCCACGAAAATGGGTTGATCTGAGGGATCATATTCTTGAGGCAAGTGAAACTTGTCATCAGAAAGCCAATGGACAAAAAGCAGACGATGCCATCTGTGACTTTCACATATTCTGAGATGAATTCCTTCGTATCGTTGATAATCCAGTGAATCGGTTTTGCTGGTTTGACCCAAATCGCGGCATAGATGAATCGCAATACTAGAAACCCTGACCCGATCACAAAGGTGTACTTGATCAACTTGCTAAGAATTGTGGCAAGGCTATATCCCAGCTCTGTCCAGAACGGTATTCCTAAATGATAACTTACAATTGATCCTCCGACGACGTGGAGGGCAAGAATGCACAAGAACAACCTGTTGCGCATTGCAGATTGTAAGATACCGTCTAACTGCGGCGCGCGATTGCTTATTTCAACGCTACTCATATTGTGATTGCACCCAAAGACATTGTGTTTGCGCTCTAAGATTGAATCTATGTTTGACGTTCACCAACATTTTGTGACCACGAACAGGCCATATTCGGGCCATTTTTGGGCAAATGGAAACACAGTGTTTCTGGTTTTGTAGAAGAATGCTCTCCACCGAGATATGTGGCTAGATTTATCCGGTGTATGTGCGGTTCAGGATTGGGACTTATTCGCCATTTTCTGGGCACTGGCAATTGCGCCCGTAGTAAGCTATCCCGCCCAGCAAACCTGCCATGCGAAAGGCTGCCCCATGAGCTTTGAAACCCCCGGACCGGTCGAGGCCCAGTTGCGCGAGGCGATCAGCCCGATTGAAGAGATCATCGAAGAGGCCCGAAAGGGCCGGATGTACATCCTTGTTGACCACGAGGATCGTGAGAATGAGGGTGATCTGGTGATCGCGGCAGAGTTTGCCGATGCGGATGCGATCAATTTCATGGCCACCCACGGTCGCGGTTTGATCTGCCTGCCGATGACAGCGGAACGGATCGACATGCTGGGGTTGCCGATGATGGCGGTGAACAATTCGTCGCGCCATGAAACCGCCTTTACCGTATCTATCGAAGCGCGCGAGGGGGTCTCAACCGGGATTTCTGCAGCAGACCGGGCGCTGACCGTTGCAACGGCAATCAACGAACAAAACACGATGGCGCATATTGCCACTCCGGGTCATGTCTTTCCTCTGCGTGCCAAGCGGGGCGGGGTGCTTGTGCGTGCGGGCCACACCGAGGCCGCCGTGGATATCTCGCGTCTGGCCGGGTTGAACCCAGCGGGTGTGATTTGTGAGATCATGAAGCCGGATGGAACCATGGCGCGTCTGCCCGATTTGGTGGAATTCGCCAAAGAGCATGACATGAAGATCGGTACGATCAGTGATCTGATCACCTACCGCTCGCGCAATGATAATCTGGTCGTGGAAACCTCGCGTGAGATGGTGATGTCGGAATATGGCGGTGAGTGGGAGATGCGGATTTTCACCGATCAGACCCACGGGATCGAGCATGTTGTCATGATCAAGGGCGATATCACCACGCCTGAGCCGGTGTTGACCCGCACCCATGCCCTGCACGAAGCGCCCGATATTCTGGGCCTTGGCCCGAAATCATCGCGCGAATTGCCTCGGTCGATGGAGAAAATTGCCGAAGAGGGGCGCGGCGTGGTCTGTCTGTTCCGTCAACCGCGTAACTCGCTTTATGCAGCAGAAGACGAAGGCCCGCGCACCATTAAGCAAACCGGTCTGGGTTCGCAGATCCTGTCCAAGATGGGTATTCAGGAACTGGTGTTGCTGACTGACACGCCCGAAACCGTGTATTTGGGGCTTGACGCATTTGGGCTGTCCATCGTCGGGACTCGCTCGATCCTGAAGGAAGACTGATCATGGCCGAACAAGATAAACATGGCATTCTGCCAACACCCAGCTTCGACAATCCGGTGAAAATGTTGATCGTGGCTGCCCCGTTTTATCGCGCAATTGCCGACAACCTGATCGCTGGTGCCAAGGCCGAGATTGAGGGCGCTGGTGGAACCTGCGAGGTGGTCGAAGTGCCTGGCGCGCTGGAAATCCCCACCGCGATTGCCATGGCCGATCGCCAGTGCAACTACGATGGCTATGTTGCGCTGGGCTGTGTCATTCGCGGCGAGACTACGCATTATGAAACCGTGTGCAATGACTCCAGCCGCGCCATACAATTGATGGGACTGCAGGGGCTGTGCATCGGCAATGGTATTCTGACAGTTGAAAATGATGAGCAGGCCGAAGTCCGTGCAAATCCCGAAAAGATGAATAAAGGTGGCGGAGCTGCCGCTGCGGCCTTGCATCTGATCGCGCTCAGCCGTAAGTGGGGCTCTTCCAAAAAGGGCGTAGGTTTCAAGCCGCCGTCCGAGTCCATCCTAGTGGCGGGCGACAGCAACGGACCCACAACAGCATGACCCAGACCGACGCGCCGAAACCGCCCAAACAGAAACGCCTGATGAAATCTGCAGCCCGGCTTTATGCCGTTCAGGCGCTGTTTCAGATGGAGCAATCGGACCAGACGACCGAACAGGTCGTGACCGAGTTTCTGGATCATCGGTTTGGCGCCGTCTATGAGGGGGACGAAATGCTGGATGGTGATATCGCAGTTTTTCGGTCGCTGGTGGACAATGCTGTGAACTATCAGGCGCCGATCGATCAGATGACCGACAGGGCGCTTGTTGCCAAATGGCCAATTGCCCGTATCGACCCGACCCTACGCGCCGTGTTCCGCGCGGCCGGGGCCGAACTGACCCAAAGCGGTACGCCCCCAAAGGTCGTGATCACCGAATTCGTTGACGTGGCACGTGCCTTTTTTCCCGAAGGTAAAGAACCCAAATTCGTAAACGCCGTTCTTGATCACATGGCGCGTGAGGCGCAGCCCGAGGCATTCTGACGCCTTTACCTGAACCTAATATGCGCTATCCTGAATGTCATAGTGCAATGAGGTTCATCATGCCTAAACTTATCCGTCTTTACATCACACAAGTCGCGTGGGGATTCGTCATTTCCGCGGTGTTCGTTGGGGTACTTTTGGCTTTCAATGTGGCCAATCTACGCCATCTGATCACCAGTTCGGAAATCGGCTTGATTGCACTTTTGATGATTTGGTTCATGAACGGGATCGTCTTTGCCGGGGTTCAGTTCGCCTACAAGATCATGAGCATGGCAGAAAAACCCCAGGGCCCGCGCAGGGGGTCCCCTGTGGTTCACAGTTTTGAGCCCGCAGTGGCCAAGCAGGAATCCCACTCAGGTCGTTGATTTTGCAGGGAAAGTGTGGCGGGACCACCAGTCAACCGTGCGGTTTGATTCCCGAGGACCTGTATGTACAGGTGGGCGCCAGGTAATCAGGCCAGGACCTGAACAGAGCCAGCCCCCTCGGAATTGCTTAAGGCCACCAGAATGCTACCTATCACAAGAAGGGCAGAACCCGCCACGCGCCTAAGTAGGGCGTGAAACGGGTTCGCACAAGGGGTCAGGCGTCAACAGTTTCGTGCAATGCAGTGCGCATCTTGCCGAAATGCTCGTCCCAGCCGTTGTCCAGCGCTAGGATCAGGCCAAAGGCCTCGACCCCCTGTGGCAGCCCTTCGTGCAACAGACCAAGGCGTGTGCCGCCCGGGACAGGTTCCAATGTCCATTTGACCACGCTCACGACGTCACCCATCGGTTTAACGGTGAATGTGTATTCCAAGTACTCCGGGCGCCGGGCTTCTCGCACCTCGCCCCAAATCAGAAGATCTCCGCTGGTTGTCCCGAACATTTCAAGCTTTTGCCCTGCTGCTAAGGGCTGCTCGGGCTTGTGAAACCATTCAGCCAGCCTGTCTGGTTCGGTCAGATAGTCCCAAACCACGTCCGGCGTGGCGCGTAGAAAGATGGTTTTTTGCAAAACGGCGTCTGTCATTTCTTGTTCCCTTCAATTGCTTTTTTCAGATTGGCAAGGCGATCGTCCCAGAACCGGTCAAAGTAGCTGAGCCAATCCAGAACCGGGGCCATCCCTTGTGGTTCAAGTCGATTGATGCGTTCCCGGCCTTTGGCTTCAACTGTGATCAGGCCGCCATCCGATAGCACGGTCAGGTGTTTCTTGACCGCTGCCCGTGTCATGTCGAAGCGCGTTGTGAGTTGCGCGATGGTCATGTCTTGGACGGCCAGCATCTGCACGATGTCCCGTCGGGTAGGGTCAGCAAGCGCCCGGAACGCGTTTTGGGTCTGCGAATCCATGGTACACTCCATAAGATACCATTAGGTATCATATTAATGCGATACCATAAGGTATCATGTCAAGTGCCGGGTGGGTGCTTGATTTTTGTTCACTAATTGTTCACATTCCAAATATGACATTAGATCTGCAACCTGGACAAAAACTGGCCCGCGGTGTTTCAAGGCACTTGGCGACCCATTGCTATGTTTCGATTGAGGAATTTGTACCAGCGCGGGGCTTGCGGGTCGATGTAATGGGGTTGGGCCCAAAAGGTGAGCTGTGGGTGATCGAGTGTAAATCCAGCCGCGCGGATTATCAGTCGGATTCCAAATGGCAGGGCTACTTGGAGTGGTGTGACAGATTCTTCTGGGCCGTTGATACCGATTTCCCCACTGATCTATTGCCTGAGGAAACAGGGCTGATCATAGCCGATGCCTATGACGCGGAAATCATCCGCATGAGTCCCGAAAACAGGCTCGCACCGGCGCGACGAAAGAAGATGATCCAGAAATTCGCTGTGGATGCCGCTCGTAGACTGCAGGTTTTGCGTGATCCGCGACTTTAGCCGCTGACCGCCCGTGCTGCCTGCGCGGCGGCTCGGATTTCTTCGGCGATTTCTTCGGCCTCTTCCGGTTCGAAATCCATTGGAATCTCAATACCGGTACCTTCAATGAACAGACGCACCATACCATGATCGGTGGGGCCGATCTGCAGGTTCGCTTCGATATCGCGTTCGGTGTTGATGCCCATTTTCGCCTCCGGGAAATGCGCCTTGGTGCTAACGTGCCAAGGCTTGAGAATCAAGCGGCCTATGGGGTCAGATGGGGTATGGATGACATCACACTCAGACCTTTCCGCGCAGACGATGCCCCTTGGTTGGTTGAACGGCACGGTACGTTGTACGCCAGGGATGAGGGCTTCGATGATACATTTGCCCCATTGGTGGCGCGTATCCTTGAGGATTTCGTCGCCACACATAACTCGGAACGCGAACGTGGTTGGGTCGCGGAACGCACTGGCGAGCGTTTGGGAAGTATTTTCTGCGTCACTCAGGATGATCAGACCGCCAAGCTGCGCCTGTTTCTTCTGGTGCCCGAAGCGCGTGGGTTAGGGCTGGGCAAGCGTTTACTAACCACATGTATGAGTTTTGCGCGCGAAGCCGGATATCGTGAAATGGCGCTTTGGACCCACGAAAGCCACGCGGCTGCCTGCGGGCTGTACCGCGCATTTGGATGGCAGCTTATTGTCAGTAAGCCGGTCCATTCTTTCGGGGTCGATCTGATGGAACAAAGCTGGCGGATTCGGCTTTAATCCCCTTGCAATCCCTGCACGGCTTCGCTAAATCGCCCCTCACGAGTGCCGCCTTAGCTCAGTTGGTTAGAGCGCTGGATTGTGGATCCAGAGGTCCCCTGTTCAAGCCAGGGAGGCGGTACCATTCCCCCAAACTTGAACGGTTTGCCGAGGGCAGGTCTTTCGGTGTATCCGAAGCTTGGCGGAAGCCGCATCCTGATGACATGAGTAAGATATGCCCGAAAAGAGCAGCGTAGACATCCGAAGAAGCGCGCGCCTGAGCGTGGCACCCATGATGGATTGGACCGATAGGAATTGCCGGTTTTTGCATCGGTTGCTCAGTTCCGAAAGCCTGCTTTATACCGAGATGGTTACAGCTCCGGCTCTGGTCCGGGGTGGGGCGCTGCATTTGTTGGACTACAGTCCTGATGAACACCCCGTCGCGCTACAGCTTGGCGGCTCTGACCCGCGCGAATTGGCGCAGGCGGCAAGGATGGGTGCTGAGGCTGGTTATGATGAGATCAATCTGAATTGCGGATGCCCATCTGATCGCGTGCAATCGGGAACTTTTGGCGCGGTATTGATGCGTGAACCTGCGCGTGTCGCTGAATGTGTTGCTGCAATGCGCGAGGTGGTGAATGTCGAGGTCACGGTTAAATGCCGGATCGGTGTTGATGAGCAAGAACCCCAAGACGTGCTGCCCGCATTTTTGGAACAGATCAAAGCAGCGGGATGTGACCGCGTGACGATTCACGCGAGGAAGGCATGGTTGCAGGGGCTAAGTCCCAAGGAAAACAGAGACATCCCTCCGCTTGACTATGAACTGGTGCATCAGATGAAGACTGAGTTTCCGGATCTTCACATCTCGATCAATGGCGGGATCACAACTCTGGCACAGGCGCAGGAGCATCTGGAGGCAGGGCTTGATGGTGTCATGATCGGACGTGCGGCGTATCATCAGCCGGCGGACATTCTGGCCGAAGCAGACCCGTTGATTTTTGGGACGGGTCAGATCGCGGATCCAATTGATGTGGTGCAAAAAATGTTGCCTTATGTTGAGGCGCACCTTGCCGATGGTGGGCGATTGCATCAGATCACCCGCCATATGCTGGGCCTGTTTGCGGGACGTCCGGGCGCGCGGGGATGGCGACGGATGTTGTCTGAGGGGGCCGTGCGTGAAAATGCCGGGCCCGAGGTGATACTGCAGGCATTGGATTCGATCGCATCGAATGCACCGGTAGAGCAGGTGGTTTGACACGGCCCACGGCCGATTTTGGGGGGATGATGCCCGATACGATGTTGCTGGCCCAGATGTTGGGCCTTTTGCTTGTGATCGGCGCTTTCGCCGGGGTTTTAGCCGGGTTGCTGGGTGTTGGGGGCGGCATCGTACTGGTGCCTGCGTTTTTCTATGCCTTTCAGACGCTTGGTTACGGGGGTCCACAGTTGATGCAGCTATGTCTGGCGACCTCGCTTGCGACAATCATCGTGACCTCGATCCGTTCGGTTCTGAGCCACAACAAGAAAGGCGCGGTCGACTGGGCGATATTGCGTAGTTGGGGGCCGGGTATTGCTGTTGGGGCCGTGATCGGCGTTCTGGTGGCTTCGGCATTGAAGACAGAGTTTTTGCAGGCGTTGTTTGGCGTGCTGGGCATGGTCATTGGGGTCTATCTTGGACTGGGAAAATCCGAATGGCGGCTGGGGGATGCGATGCCAAAAGGTTTGCGTCGCGCCGCCCTCTCGCCCTCGGTCGGATTTCTTTCGGTTTTGATGGGAATTGGCGGCGGCAGTTTCGGCGTGCCACTCATGAGCCTTTATAATACGCCTATCCATCGGGCGGTTGCGACCGCAGCTGGGTTTGGCGTGATCATAGCCGTTCCGTCCGTGCTGGGGTTCCTGTTCCTCAACATCGCACCTGAACACCGCCCGCCATTGACCATAGGTGCTGTTAATCTGGTGGCTTTCGGGATCGTGGTGACGATGACCATGATCACTGCGCCATGGGGTGTGAAACTGGCCCATGCAATGGATCCGAAACCGTTAAGGCGCGTATTTGCTGTGTTCCTCACGCTCGTGGCCCTGAACATGTTGCGCAAGGCGTTGGGGTGGTAGACACCTTTCACAACCTGGGTTGGGTCAAATTCCCTTACGACGGTGCACTCGCTCATTGGGTGGCGCAGGTCTTGCCTGCTGCCCGAATGGCGGTCGACGATCCAGCCCATGCTCAATGGCACGATTGCGATGGGACGTGGTTCATTGGTGTCGATGCATTGGACAATGATCCACAGGGCAGGGTGGGCGGATCGCCTGCTTTGTCCGGTGCAGCGATTGAGTTTGCGCATCAACAATATGGACCGCTTGACCTGCACAAAGCGCAGTTGTCGGTGATTTACCCAGGTTACCCGCAGCCCCGACGCGGCGAAAACAAAGCCGCTGCACGCTACCGTGCCAATCGGGATGCGGCACATGTGGATGGCCTGAAACCAATGGGTCCCGACCGGAGACGTCACGTGGATGAGCCGCATGCGTGGATTTTGGGCCTACCGTTGACCGCCGCCTCGGCGGATGCATCGCCGATGGTGGTTTGGGAGGGCAGCCACAAAATTCTGGGTGAAGCGTTTCGTGATGCGCTGAAAGATGTCCCGCTGAGCGAACTGGCCACTTCCGATGTCACCGATATCTATCAGTCTGCCAGTCGAGAAGTGTTCGAATCTTGCCCACGTTTTGAGCTGCCTGCGCGCCCGGGTGAGGCGTATCTGTTGCATCGCCATAGCCTGCATGGTGTTGCTCCATGGGGTCCTGATGCCAGCGCAGGGCCGGATGGACGAATGATCGCCTATTTCCGCCCCGAGTTGCCGGGCGGAGTAGCACAATGGCTCGAAACCCCGTAACCTCCTGCCATTACTTGGCTTTGGAGGATAGGTTAGATGATTACAGTCCATACAAATTCTGACGGTGCGCTGATCGAAGTGGAGCTTTCGGGCGAGGTAACAAGCGCGGATTACGCCGCCACTTTAGTGCCCGCGATCGAGGCTGCGCTAAAAGACCACGACTCGGTTCGCCTGCTGGCGATCGTGACACCAGAATTCAAAGGGTACGATCTGGGCGCCGCATGGTCTGATACCAAGTTGGGCCTCAGCCACTGGCGTGGGTTTGAGCGAATAGGAGTTGTCGCCGATCAGGGATGGGTTCAGACCAGTATCCGGCTGGCCGCACCAATCCTGCCATGCCCTGTGCATGTGTTCGGAATGGACGAGTTGGAAGAGGCCCGACGCTGGATGCGTGAATCCCTTGGCGCAATCCACGTCACCGATCTGGGTGGGCCATGTGTACAAATCCGCCTGATGGGTAAACTGGACTCGGAAGAATACAACCAGGCGCAATCCGATCTTGATGCGCTACTACATGATCGCGAAGGTTTTCGCCTACTGATTGATCTTCGGGAATTTGACGGCTGGCAAGGCCTCACGGCGATGGCCGCACATTTCCGGCTGGCGGCGGGTCACATTGGTATGCTGGACCGTGCGGCGATTGTTGGGGACAAGACTTGGCAGAAGATGGCGCAGCGCATGGCCAGTCATGTATTGGGCACACGGACGCAGTATTTCCCGTCTGAAGAGATCGAGAACGCCAAGGCCTGGCTGGCGGCGGGTTAGATTGATCATTCATGACGAACTAAGCTTGCTGTTCCAAGCAAGCTATTCCGAAGGCGAAGCCACAAGGGAAGTTGTGTCCCTCAACGTACTGAAGCAGCAGCCGGATGGGCGTTGGCTGATCTGCATTTGCGGTCTGAATGATCGTTAGTCGCGATTGATCCGGGCAGCACGTCCGCCACGTCGCTTAGCCAGACGGGGTTTGCGATCGGGCAAATCCTGCATGATCTCGGCACGCTCTGTATGGTCCATTTTGGACCAGCGACTGATTTCGTCAATGGTACGATAACAGCCGGTGCAGATGCGTTCGGTCGGATGAACGACGCAGATTTGGATACAAGGGCTTTCAACCTCGTCCCGCTTCCATACCATATTCGTCATGGGCGTTTTCCGATCCGTCAAAGAAAGCGCAGTCTATCCAGCGCGCCTTGCAAGATATAACCGGCTGCAACGTGATCAATAACCTGTCCACGACGTTTTCGTGACGTATCCGCCTCAAGCAGTGCTTTTTCTGCCGCAACAGTGCTGAGCCGCTCATCCCAGAAACCGATAGGTATTTCGGTCAGACGTGTCAGATTGCGCGCAAAAGCGCGCGTTGACTGACATCGGGGGCCTTCGCTGCCATCCATGTTCCGGGGCAGACCAAGAACGATGCCACCAATCTCACGATCAGTCACAATTTCGATCAACCGGGCAGAATCCAGCGTGAATTTCTTGCGCCTTACGGTCTCTAACGGGGTGGCGACGCCACGCATCCGGTCTGACACGGAAACGCCGATGGTTTTTTCCCCAAGGTCCAACCCCATTAGGGCGGACATCGGTGACAGGGCGGCCGCGAAATCTTCGAATGCGTCGTGGATCATTGTGCGATCCCTGCCTGAAGTGCGGCGGCGTCGATCATCTGCAGCGCCTCATTGTTGCCTGCAAAAACTGTAACAGCCTCGTCTCGAATACTTATCGCCTTTTCGGCCTCGCCCAGAACACCCAATGCCGCAATCAGGCGCGCCCATTCATCGGGTGATCCGCCTTCGGTCGCCAACCGGTCTGAGAGCCGATCTACCATACCCCGGATCATTTCCTGACGTTCTTCGGCAGATAGCTCAGCCGCGGCGTTCATGTCGTCCTGGCTGGGGCCCGGCGCCGCGGGAGCGGCACCGATGTCGGGTGCGTTGAACACCCCTGCACGAAAGGCTAGATCATCGATTTGGGTGCGAATGGCATCGCCCCATGGGGCGCCTGCGGGCGCGTCGCGCAAAGTATCCACCCAGACCCGATATGCCAGATCAGGTCGTCCAGTTTGCGACAGCATTTGACCCCAGTAATATCGTGCCGGGCCCAGCTTTGGATCCCGCTCCAGCGCGTTGCGCAATGCCTCTTCCGCTTTGGGCGAGACATAACCGCCAGCGGCCAAGATCATCATCTCGGCCTGGTTCGAATAAGCATGAGCCGGGGCATTGTCACCCGATAGTGCAATCACCTGAGTCTGCGCCTCATACCCTGCTTTGAAATTCCCGGCGTTGGTCTCGTGTTGTGCCAGCAAGGTTTGCCCCTGCAGATCATTCGGGCGCTCGGCCACGGTTTCCCGCAGACGGTCCAGCAGCGTTTTGTAGCTTTCTTCAAGTGGTGGGGTCTGGATCGGCGTCGCAATGTCCTCGGCTTCAGTTTGACTGGGGCGGTTGATGCGGAGCTCTTCCGCCATTTCCAGTCGCGCCGAAAGTGGCATATCGGGAAATCCGGCTGCGCCCAGCTGGCGATACATTGCCAACGCTCCACCAATCAGCACGGCGCCCATGAGGGCGAAGGCCACGATGGTTACCGTACGTGACGGCCCAACGCTTTCAACTTCACCACGCATCTGCGCGTCAGCGGCAAGGATGCGGCGCGAGATTTCAGTGCGCACACGCTCGGCATCGGCCTTCCCGATCACACCCCGCGCCAGATCGCGATCAACCCCAGCCAGCTGTTCGCGATATACGCGCAGGTCATATTCGGCGGTCGGGCCTTCAGCGCGGCGGCCCCGCAGCATGGTGTAACCCAAAAAAACAGCGATAAGCAGTGCGATCAGGAAAATGAGAACCCAGAACGACATGGTCCCTCCAAAATGGTTATCCTGACTTAGACCTGTCAGCCCATGGAAAAAAGGGGCAAATGGCCGCGAGGCGCGTTCATGTCGCAATAGTGCAGTATTGTGACGCTGTACGGCAGGGTTAATATGTCAGGGCACGGCATATCTGCGCCCAATCATCGAAGACCGGACGGATTCGCACATGAAACATTACTCAGCCTTTGCTGTGGCGCGTGAAGCGCTGCGCTATCATACCGGGTGGGAACGTGCCTGGCGTTCGCCCGAGCCCAAAAAGCGTTATGACGTCATTATTGTTGGCGCAGGAGGTCACGGTCTGGCGACCGCCTATTACCTGGGCAAGAATTACGGAATCCAGAATGTTGCCGTCATCGAAAAAGGCTGGTTGGGCGGTGGCAACACCGGTCGGAACACGACCATCATCCGGTCGAACTATCTGCAGGACCCGTCGGCGGCGATCTACGAGAAGGCGCGCAGCCTATATGAAGACCTGAGCCAAGACCTGAATTATAACATTATGTTCAGCCCACGCGGCGTAATCATGTTGGCGCAAACCCAGCACGAGATTCGCGGCTACCAGCGCACGGCGCACGCGAACGCTCTGCAAGGTGTGAAAACCGAGTGGATTGGCCCCGAACGAGTGAAGGAACTGGTGCCGATCATCAATTTGGAAGGCCCGCGCTATCCGGTTCTGGGCGGGCTTTGGCAAGAACGCGGCGGAACCGCGCGGCACGATGCGGTGGCATGGGGCTATGCCCGCGCATGTTCGGCGATGGGCATGGATATCATCCAGCAATGCGAAGTCACTGGCGTGAGGTCCGACAACGGCCGCGTGATTGGTGTTGATACGACCAAAGGCGCAATCGATTGCGACAAGCTGGGGATCGTCGTTGCGGGCCACTCTGGTCAGTTGGCCGAGATGGCAGGCTTCCGTCTGCCGCTGGAGGCCGTTGCGCTGCAGGCTCTGGTGTCCGAGCCGATCAAACCCTGCATGGACGTGGTCGTTATGGCCAATACCGTGCATGGGTATATGTCGCAGTCCGACAAGGGCGAGATGGTGATCGGTGGTGGCACCGATGGGTTCAACAACTACACTCAGCGTGGCAGCTTCCATCATATCGAAGAAACGGTGCGCGCGCTGGTCGAAACCTTCCCGATGATTTCGCGCCTGAAAATGTTGCGCCAATGGGGTGGTATCGTGGACATGACCGGCGACCGGTCTCCGATCCTGTCAAAGACACCGCTGCAAGGCTGCTTCATCAACGGTGGTTGGGGTACAGGCGGCTTCAAGGCGATCCCGGGTTCCGGCTGGGGTATGGCGCAGTTGATGGCCACTGGCCATTCCCCGCTGACCGAAGCCTTCTCGCTGGACCGTTTCAAAGAGGGCCGTTTCATCGACGAAAGCGTCGCCGCCGGGGTGGCGCACTGATGAAGATTTTTCGACGAAAAATCTTGTGCCCGGTCACAGAGTTTTCGCAGGCAGCCGCGTCTCGCCTGCTGCCAAGAGGATGACGACATGCTGATCCTGAATTGCCCCTATTGCGGCGTGGACGCCGAAGAAACTGAACTGGCCGCTGGCGGCGAGGCACATCTGAAGCGCTTTGGTCCGGGCTCGTCGGATAGTGACTTCCACGATTATCTGTTCATGCGTGAAAACCCCAAGGGTGTTCACTTTGAGCGCTGGCGTCATGCCAATGGCTGCGGCAAGTGGTTTCACGCTGCGCGCTGTACCCAGACGCTTGAAGTTTTCGGTACATATTCGGCTCAGGTCTATGAGCCGCCGCAAGAGATCAGGGATGCCATCACCGCCAAACGTCCCGGCTGGACGTGGAGAGGGTTCGAATGATCCGCACTGCCATCCGTAATACCGCCTGCGAAAGGTCCGCATCATGAGCACCCGTCTCGCAAAACACGGTCGTCTTATCGACCGGTCCAAACAGGTCTCCTTCACCTTTAACGGCACCTCAATGCAGGGCTACGAAGGCGACACACTTGCCTCGGCGCTTTTGGCGAATGACCAGATGATGATGGGCCGGTCGTTCAAGTACCACCGCCCGCGCGGCGTCGTCGCCAGCGGCGCGGAAGAGCCGAACGCGCTAGTCGGTTTGGGCGAGGGCAACCGGTTGGAACCAAACCAGCGGGCCACCACGACCGAGCTGTTCAACGGCCTGACATCCGTGTCACAGAACCACTGGCCGAACCTCGAATTCGACATCGGCGCAATCAACAAGCATCTGTCGCGCTTTCTGCCTGCAGGCTTCTACTACAAGATGTTCATCCATCCGAAACCGTTCTGGAAGCACGTTTACGAGCCGTTCATTCGCCAGTCAGCTGGTTTGGGCAAAGCGCCCGACAAGGACAGCCGCGATGCAGATACCTATGAGCATTTCTATGCCTTCACCGATGTTCTGGTGATTGGCGGTGGTGTTGCGGGTCTGCAGGCCGCCAAAGCGGCGGCCCAGTCCGGCGCCAAAGTGATGTTGATTGAACAAACCGCGCATTGGGGCGGTCGTGCCCCGGTGGATGGCGGAACCGTGGGTGGCGAGCCTGTGGATAAGTTCGTGGAACAATTAGTTTCCGAAATCGAAACAATGGGCAATGTGACCATGCGCAATCGCTGCATGGGGGCGGGCGTCTATGACCACGGTTATGTGCTGGGCTATGAGCGCCTGACAGACCACAAACCGGGTACGCAAGGCCCACGTCATCGCCTGTGGCGCATCCGTGCCAAGCAGGTCGTGACGGCAACCGGTGCGATCGAGCGTCCTCTGTCCTTTGCAGGCAACGATGTTCCCGGCGTGATGCTGGCCTCGGCCATGCGTGATTATGTGGTCAATTGGGGCGTAACCCCGGGGGAACGTGTCATCGTCGCGACCAACAACGATGACGCTTATCGCACTGCAATCACTCTGAAGCAGGCCGGCGTGGATGTTCTGCGCGTGGTGGATGCACGCGCCAGCGCTGGACCTCTGGCTGAAGAGGCGCGCCAACTTGGTATCCGTGTTGATCCCGGAAAGGCCATTGCGAAGGTCAAAGGGGGCAAGCGCGTCAAGAAGGTTGCAATCTGCAATCAAGAGGGGATCGGCGGCGCTCGGGAAGAGATCGAGTGCGACGCAGTCGCCATGTCGGGTGGCTGGTCTCCGGTGGTTCATATGTGGTCCCATTGCGGTGGCAAGTTGATCTGGGACGATGCGAACGCACACTTCCGTCCCGACCCGTCGCGCCCTCCACTGGGGGCCGATGGCGAAGGCTTCGTTCTGGCGGCAGGATCTTCGAATGGCCCGCTGGCGCTGGGCGATGTCCTCAAAGACGCTGATGCCGCAGGCAAGGCGGCGGCCAAGGCGGCTGGCTTTACCGCAAAACGCACAAAGGCTCCGGTGGGTGAGACCACGGCCGAGGCCCCGATGGCTGCTGTTTGGCTGATGCCCTCGAATGCCGAGATTGACCTGCGCATGAAGTCCTGGCTGGACTTCCAGAACGATGTCAAAGTCTCAGACGTCCAACTGGCCGCGCGCGAGGGGTACGAGAGTGTCGAGCACACCAAGCGGTATACCACGCTCGGTATGGCGACTGATCAAGGTAAATTGAGCAATATCAACGGCTTGGCGATCCTTGCTGACGCACTGGATTCGGAGATTCCGAAGGTTGGCACTACCACTTTCCGCCCGCCCTATACGCCGATCTCGATGGCGTCGATTGGGGGTGAGGCACGTGGTGAGGTGTTTCAACCGATCCGCCAAACGCCGATGCACAACTGGCACGACAAGAACGGCGCCGATTGGGAGCCGGTTGGCCAGTGGCGCAGGACCTATGCCTATGTTCGCCCCGGTGAATCCGTGCATGACGCGGTGAATCGCGAGGTGAAGAACACTCGGGAAAACCTCGGCGTACTGGATGCCTCGACGCTTGGCAAACTGATCGTCAAGGGCCCGGATGCGGGCAAGTTCCTGGACATGATGTACACCAACATGATGTCCACTCTGAAGATCGGCAAATGCCGCTATGGCCTGATGTGTTCAGAGAACGGCTTCTTGATCGATGATGGTGTCGTTGCCCGCATCGATGACGATACATGGCTGTGCCACACCACCACCGGCGGGGCGGAGCGCATCCATGGTCACATGGAGGAATGGCTACAGACCGAATGGTGGGACTGGAAAGTCTACGTCGCCAACGTGACTGAGCAATACGCTCAGGTCGCCGTGGTTGGCCCCAATGCCCGCAAGGTGCTTGAAAAGCTGGGCGGTATGGATCTGTCGAAAGAGACGCTGCCCTTCATGGAATGGCGTGACGGCAAGATCGGTGCGTTCGATGCACGGGCCTACCGCATCTCGTTCTCTGGTGAGCTATCCTATGAGATCGCGGTTCCCGCATCTCAGGGCCAGGCATTCTGGGACGCACTGATGGAGGCAGGCAAAGAGTTCGGCGTGATGCCATACGGCACCGAATGTCTGCACATCCTGCGCGCCGAGAAGGGCTTTATCATGATCGGCGACGAGACGGATGGCACCGTGATCCCGCAGGATCTGGGGCTGCACTGGGCCCTGTCGAAAAAGAAAGAGGATTACCTCGGTAAACGCGCCCATTCGCGCAGCCATATGGCGGATCCGGAGCGCTGGAAACTGGTCGGTCTTGAGACTGTGGATGGATCGGTTCTGCCGGATGGTGCCTACGCGGTGGGCGAGGGCGTGAATGCCAATGGTCAGCGCAACATGATCGGGCGTGTGACCTCGACCTATTACTCGGCCAATCTGGGTAAGGGCATCGCTATGGGACTGATCAAGCACGGCCCCGACCGGATGGGTGAGATTGTCGAGTTCCCAGGGACCGACGGCAAAATCTACAAAGCCAAGATCGTGGACCCGATCTTCTATGACAAAGACGGGGAGAAGCAGAATGTCTGAACCCATCAGCGCACTGAACCACGCCTCCTATGATGGTATCGCCAAGGTCGAAGAATGTGGCCTGCAAGGCATGATTACTCTGCGCGGAGATCTGTCCGACAAGGTGTTGGCCAAGGTCGTCAAGGACGCCACCGGACAAAAAGTACCGGGCCAGCGCGAGGCATTGGTCAACGGCGACACCGGAGTCTGCTGGATGTCTACCGACGAACTTCTGGTGTTGGTGCCATATGCCGAGGTCGAGGCCAAGCTGGCTGCAATGACCAATGCGCTGAGCGGTACACATGCGCTAGCCGTAAACGTGTCGGATGCACGCGCTGTGATCCGGGTTTCGGGTAGTAGCGCGCGTGAGGTTCTGGGCAAGGTTGCTCCGGTAGATTTCGCGGTGGACGCGTTTCAATCTGGTCAAATCCGTCGTTCGCGACTGGCGCAGGTGGCGGGGGCGTTCTGGATGGATGATGCAGAAACCTTCCGTGTTGTCTGCTTCCGGTCTACTGCGGATTATGTGTTCAAACTGCTCAAGATTGCGGCACAACCGGGCGGTGAAGTAGGGGTTTACTGATATCGACCCAATTTCCAAAGAAAAGCCGCTCAATTTTGAGCGGTTTTTTTGCCGCGTAATCTGAATAAGCGCAATTATATTATCTCTTTAGCTCAAATATACTGCCCATCAACCAGCAGGGCGACCATCTGCCGCTGAGGTGAAGGGTACATCCGGATGTTCGCGTATTGCGGGTGTTCCATGCACTTCATATGGTCCCACGAGCGAAAACCATGAGTATACAGGAGAATTGATTAAGTCATGAAATTTCATAAGTGTTTGGCGTTTTGCCTTGCAGCATTGGCAATTGTTCCAGTAGCCGCTTCATCGGAAACTTATAAAGAAAGCTTCGAGTGTAATTTTGAGCGTGGACTTGTCAATCGGCCAACACCTGCTCGCGTCGTGTTTTCCATAGATGAGTTCGGTCGATCGGCATTGTTACATGATGTAAATGTACCAAAAATCGATACGGTGTCAGGGTCAGGTCAGATAAGGCGGGACACCCCAAGAGTATTATCGATCAGTTGGAGTGGGGACAAATATGTGTTCTCCGACAGTGGACGCTCCTATGCAACAAATGAAGCTCGGTATGATGCAGTTGACATGCTTGATGTCGTATTCTCGATCACGATGGATCGCAAAACGATGAAGGCAATCGTTAAATCCAAAACATCAGTTGCTTATGCTTCTCGAGATGGTTTCGCAAGTGGTCGCTGCGTAGCGATTTCTGCACCGAAAAGCTGAAGAGGCTACTTTGATGAAACTCAGAACAATTACCCTGATTCTGGCAATTTCGCCCGCTGCAGCACAAGCCGAAGTTCGAAGCTACGACTGTGAACTGCACAGCATTCAGGCACAAGGGTGGATACCGTCTCGTGTTATTTTCAGTGTGGATGCTGAAAACAATCAGGCGCGTGTGCTTGACGGTGCAGTCATGGCCGCCAACGAGTTGGCGGATCGGGATGAAGAAATGCCGATGAATGCAAAATTCAAGGCGACTCGGAAAGGTGAATATCAACTTTCCTGGAGACTTACGTTACCGGCAAATAACACAAGACAACTTCGGGTCGCCTATACTGCGAAACTAAATCCCGCCGACAACAGTTTAAGTCTGCGTGCGAAGTTCCCTATGGACAATGTCGTGAACCGCCCAAGCGGTGTGGGGGATTGTAAGCCGATAACGTCGCAATCATTATTCTAATCTGTGAATGGGTACTCGGGCAGCGCGGGATTCTGCGCTGCCTTCATTAGTTGTATGCCTACTACGCTTTCAGAAGAATTGTTCGGTAGGTCGCCAATGCATTATCAGTCATAAGCGCCTGCGGGTCTAAGCCTTTACCGGCTTCGTCGCAAATCTCAGAGTAGAATGATAGGCTGCTCAGCAGTTCGGTCAGTGACGAGTGCCGATCCTGCGCTGCCAATAGCGGAGCATGCAGCGATAGATAGAGCGTTGGGCGGCATTTTTTTAACCACGGCAACAATGTCGGCAAAACAAAGAACTCCGCGCCTTCGATATCCATTTTGACCAGCGATACCCGTGACAGATCGTTCACCGCCTCAAACTGATCCCAGGCAATGGTTAGCGCATCGCAGCCATGCGCGCCGTCGCGCAGCAGAGAGCTGGTGGAATCTCCTGGCTCACCGCGCACCGACGCCATTCGGGCGACGCCGAACTGATCCGCCAGCGCCACTCCAAAGGCCGAGACGTTGTTGATTTCGTTCAGGTCCAGATTCCACGCCAGATGCCGGAATGCGGTGGGGTCGGGTTCGAAACACCAGACATGCCGGGCTTTGCGGGCGCCGTACAGAACTGTTGGTCCGATCCACGCGCCGATGTCCAAATAGTCGCTGTCGGGCGTTAGGTATTTATCCAACAGCGCGAAGGTCTCTGGCTCCCACTTCCCCTCAGACACTTTGCGCCAGAATTTCGAATGGTAGGGATCCAGTCGAAATGGTTCGCCGTTGAGGTTACCCTCATAGTACCCGCGGGCGCGGTAGAACATTTTGCGCGCCTGTGTCAGCATCGCGGACCTCCGGGTTTTTATGTCGCGGGCCTTGACCTGCGGCGGCTGTCAAAGCATTTAACCTGTGGAACCGCAACATTCATTTTCAACAGGGGGCCGACATGGCTTTTGAACTTCCTGATCTTCCTTATGCACATGACGCGCTGGCAGCCAAGGGTATGTCGGCTGAAACGCTGGAATATCACCATGACCTGCACCACAAGGCCTATGTCGACAACGGCAACAAGCTGATCGCCGGCACCGAGTGGGACGGCAAATCGCTGGAAGAGATCATCGTTGGCACTTATGACGCAAACGCGGTGGCGCAAAACGGCATCTTCAACAACATCAGTCAGCTGTGGAATCACAACCAGTTCTGGGAGATGATGGGGCCCGGTGGCAATGCCATGCCCGGCGAGCTGGAGAAGGCTCTGACCGAAAGCTTCGGTTCGGTTGACGAGTTCAAGTCTCAGTTTAGCGCTGCCGGTGCCGGTCAGTTCGGCTCGGGCTGGGCGTGGTTGGTCAAAAACGCAGATGGCTCGCTGGCAGTCACCAAAACCGAGAACGGCGTGAATCCGCTGTGCTTTGGCCAAACCGCGTTGCTGGGTTGCGACGTGTGGGAGCACTCCTACTACATCGATTTCCGCAACAAGCGCCCGGTTTATCTGTCGAACTTCCTCGACAATCTGGTGAACTGGGAAAACGTCGCATCGCGGATGTAGTCCTCTGATCGCTAAGATACTTCTGAAAGGCCTGCTGGTGTATAAGCGAGCAGGTCTTTTTTTGTATTTAGATGTATACCAAATTGGACAATGCCGCGATTAGCTATTTGGTTCCGATGACCGTTTAGAGCCCAAGGCGGCGGTTTGACTAAACGATTGCGATATCCCAAGTTCTAGTCAGTTCAATACAAGAGGAAGTGGCATTGTCGGACAGGAAATCAGATCAATTGAATAAGAAGATTGATGGTTTCGCCGAGAAGTACAAGCTATGGCTCGTTTTCCCACTAGTGGTTTGCGGCCTGTTAGCATTGAAGAACTTGTATGTTGGGTTTGGTTTCCTTTTGTTCTTCATATCTGTTTGGCTTTTTATTTGGGTAATTGAAAAAGTACTGAGTGCCTTTAGTAGGTTGCTACCAAAATCGCTAACTCAAGACCAACACAAAGCAATTGGTGAAGCAGGTGCCGCAACACTATTTTTGGGCGGGTTTACTGCCATCGGGATCATTCTGCGCAATGACAACTTTGTATCAGATTGGTTGAAGGAAAAGATGCCGGGCGAGATGGGTCTGGGATTCATTGATCCAACATTCGCAGCAGTCGTTCTTCTTTGTATTTGGGCTTACACAGGTTACCGCTTCATCCGCTGAATTCAAATTTTCTAGGTCTGCTTTGTCCAGCACAGCAGATATTTGTCGACCTCCAACATGGCGTAAGACATGCTGATTGACCTGATCAATGTCACACCAATTTGCGCCGCCGATTTGTTGCTCGATGCCGCAGGTAGAAACCCGCCCATTAATCCGAATTAATCTGATCCGCTGTTGTATCACCCCCTTCAATACCTAGCTGTATTATGCGGAAGGAGAGAGCCGCCAACCAATCAAAAAAAACGCTCAGTGTGCGAATTCATCGATTGCGCGCGCGTTCGAAGCTGTGGCCGAGGGACTGTGGAAGCCAAATCAAATTTTGCAGGAGAGCATCAATGGCTACGCTTGAACAGGGAACATGGGTCATCATTGCCGACGGGGAAAAAGCACTGGTGATGGAGAACATTACTGACGCGCAAGATCCCAATTTGGTCATCGTGTCGGTCGAAGAACAGAACACCATACCGGCAAAGCCGACCGACCGGGCAGGGCGACGGCCCGATACGGGGCCGAACCAGAAATCAGCAGTTGAAGAAGAGAGTTGGAGAACCCACGCCAAATCTCTGTTCGTTCAGGATGTGGCTAACTTGTTGAACCGCAAGGGGTTGAAAGGCGCCTATAAACGCTTGGTGTTGGTGGCCAGTCCTCAAGTTCTGGGCCTTTTGCGTCGCAGATTGCACAGCGAAGTGCTGGCAAAGGTGGTGGCCGAGGTTGATAAAACTCTTACCAACCATCCATTGCACAAAGTTGAACGAATACTCTGTGCCCGGTTCGCAAAACCCGCCTGAATGAGTGACGAGACTCGGGCGGTTTACACCGCCCGGTTGTCTGCTTTTCAGTTCAGCAACCGGCGCAGCGCAGATATCGCTGCGTCCGGTTTATCGACCCAGGTGATGAATTCAGCCAGTGAACTATCGGCAAAGCCTTGGCCTATAAGTTGATCCAGCAACGCATGCAGTGTGTCCCAATAGCCATCTACGTTCATGACCAAAATGGGCTTGTCATGCAGTCCCAACTGCCGCCAGGTCAGGGCCTCGAACAACTCGTCCAATGATCCGGGACCACCGGGCAGCACAACAACCGCATCGGCGTTCATGATCATGACTTTCTTGCGCTCGTGCATCGTCTCGGTCACGACAAAACGGGTCAGATCGGTCTTGCCGACCTCACGTTGCAGCAGGTGGACGGGGATCACCCCGAACGTGTCACCACCAGATGCTTGCGCCGCGCGCGCAACCTCGCCCATTAACCCCACATCTCCGGCTCCATAAACCAGCCGCCAGCCTTCTTGGGCCAGCAGGGTTCCGAACTGGCTGGCTGCCTGAGAATAGGCCGGATTAACACCATTGCGTGACCCGCAATACACACAGACGGATTTCTGGGACATAGGTTGGGCTCTCTGCTCTTGTGTTAGGGGTTTTGACCCCTGATAGCGGGATTGATAGGTTGGCTCAACCGTCCGCAGGAATGCGTGCCCGACAGGGCATTTACCGGGCGGAGTGAAAGGAACAGAATGAACGCCAAATCGGGAAGCGGAGGCTCTGGTACCTTCATATGGGGTCTGGTCGCCGGGATCGTTGTCGTGATCGGAGCAGCGGGATTGTATCTGTTGGGCGTTTTCGGCGGGCCAGAGGAACAGACCGCGCCGGATGTCGCGGAAGCAACCGAGCCCGCTGCAGAGACTGTAGCACAAGATGCGGTTGTTGAAGATCAACCTGAACCGCAGACCTCGGAAGCCCCGGAAGTAGCAGCTGAGGACGCCCCAGCCGAGATCACCGAAGAGGCACCTGCCAGCGACGAAACAAAAACCGCGACAGTGGTGGCCCCAGTGCTGGACCAGATATTTGTTGAACCCGATGGAAATGCGGTTCTGTCCGGCAGTGGTGAGCCGGGCTCTGAAATCAGTGTTCTGCTCGATGGAGAGGCTGTCCACCGCTTCACCGTCGACGATAGCGGCCAGTTTGCCGAATTCGTCTCGATCCCGTTTGCTGATGATTCCCGCGGGCTGGTGCTGGAAGCCGCAACAGGTGAAAAGGCTGCCAGATCGGATGACTACCTGATTGCAGCACTGCCTGCGCCTGTTGCAGCCGAGGATGTAACCGAGGAACCTTCTGTGCCAGTTGACGAGGCCGAGACCGAAGTTGCAGACGCAGAAACAGCACCTGTAGTTGCAGCCGAAACACCAGCGCCAGCAGGCACTGAAACCCAGAGCGCCGAAACAATTACGACTGACGTACAGGTGGCCGAACAGGCGGATCCAACATCCGAACCGGAGGCGCCGCAAACTGAAGGCAGTGATGCCACGGATCAGCAAATCGCTATCCTGCGGTCGGGCGAAGAAGGCGTCGAACTTGTTCAGACACCGACTGCGCGGGAAACACCGCCCGATCAGATTGCTCTGGATACAATCGGGTATTCTGACTCAGGTGATGTGGAACTGACCGGGCGGGTGCAAGACGGATCAGCTGTTCGTCTGTATCTGGACAATCAGCTTGTAGCTGACCTTGAGCCAGACGAGGATGGGCAGTGGCGCGGTGAGGTCGAGGGCATTGATCCGGGCGTATATACGTTGCGTGTGGATGAGGTTTCGTCCGATGGAACCGTTGTCAGCCGGCTTGAGACGCCGTTCAAACGCGAACCGGTCGAAACACTACTTGCAGCCGAAGGTGCCGAAACAGAAGACGCCTCAGCCGAAACCCCGGCCATCCGGTCAGTCACGGTGCAAAAGGGTGATACGCTTTGGGCGATTTCACGAGATCGGTTCGGGGACGGTGTGCTGTATGTCAAACTGTTCGAAGCCAATAAGGATTCCATTCGTGACCCTGACCTGATCTATCCGGGTCAGATTTTCACTATTCCTGAATGAACACGAGCACTGGCCCGACCGGGGCCGGGGCCATTCTCTGACCGCAGTTAAGGTACGTGATGAGACGACCATCCACGATTCAATCCGACCCGGGCGAGCACCGTTCAGGCTGGCGCACCATCCGCAAAGTGGCGCCCTATCTTTGGCCCGAAGACGAACCATGGGTTAAACGCCGGGTCCTTTGGGCGATGGCGATGCTGATTTTGGCCAAGCTGATCGCGGTGTACACGCCGATCCTGTATAAGGGCGCAGTAGATGGTTTGGCGGGCGAGGGCGTGCCCCCGCTCGCGCTGGGCGCGATTGGTTTGACGGTTGCCTACGGCGTGGCCCGTATGATGACAGTTGGGTTTCAGCAATTGCGCGATGCGTTATTTGCGCCTGTGGGTCAGCGCGCATTACGCGCGCTCGCGCTTGAGACGTTCCAGCACATTCACCAACTTTCGATGCGCTATCACGTGACGCGGCGCACGGGCGGCCTGAGCCGGATTATCGAACGGGGTGTGAAGGGCGTTGAGTTCCTGTTGCGCTTTCTGCTGTTTTCGATCGGACCTCTGATCTTAGAGCTTTTGCTGGTTTCCATCATCCTGCTATGGCTGTTCGACGTCTGGTATCTGGTCGTCGTTGCGGTGACGATCGCGCTTTATATCTGGTTCACATTCGCGGTGACCGAATGGCGCGTAAAGCTACGGCGCGAGATGAATGATCAGGATACGGAAGCCAATCAGCGCGCCATCGACAGCCTGCTGAACTTTGAAACGGTCAAGTATTTTAACGCCGAGATGCGCGAAGCTGAACGCTATGATGTTTCGATGAAAGGATACGCCACTGCGGCTCTCAAGACGGCCTATTCGCTGGCGTTCCTGAATTTTGGTCAGTCTATGCTGATCACGTGCGGCCTGATCGGTGTGATGGTTCTGGCCGCAATGGGGGTGCAAAATGGTTCTTTGACGGTTGGCGACTTTGTGATGGTCAACGCCTATATGATCCAGATTACGGTTCCATTAAACTTCCTTGGTACGGTGTACCGCGAGATCCGGCAGTCGTTGGTGGACATGGGCCAGATGTTTGATTTGCTGGAACAACCTGGGGAAGTGACTGATATGCCTTGTGCGCCGAACCTCAAAGTAAATGGCGGCGAGGTCACACTTGAGAATGTTCATTTCGGATATGATGCAGATCGTGAAATCCTCAAAGGTGTATCTCTGACCGTGCCAGCGGGCAAGACTGTGGCAATTGTCGGGGCGACGGGTTCAGGTAAATCGACCATCGGGCGGCTGCTGTTCAGGTTTTATGACGTCACAGGTGGGGCGCTGAAGATAGATGGGCAAGATGTGCGCGATGTCAGCCAATCCAGCCTGCACGCCTCAATCGGCGTTGTCCCGCAGGATACGGTCCTGTTCAATGATACGATCCGATACAACATCGCCTATGGGCGAGAAGGTGCAACTCAGGAAGATGTCGAATCCGCCGCCAAAGCCGCCCAGATTCACGATTTCATCGTCAGCCTGCCCGAAGGGTATGACACCAAGGTTGGTGAGCGTGGCCTGAAATTGTCGGGTGGCGAGAAACAGCGCGTTGGTATTGCCCGCACGCTGCTCAAGAACCCGCCAATCCTGTTGTTGGATGAGGCAACTTCGGCGCTGGATACGGATACCGAGAAAGACATCAAGGATGCTCTGGCACGCGCAGGAGAGGGCCGGACTGTTCTGACGATCGCGCATCGTCTTAGCACAATTGCCGAATCCGACCGAATAGTGGTGCTGGAAAAAGGCGAGATATTGGAACAAGGTACTCATGACGATCTGCTGCAGCGTGAAGGGCGCTATGCCCGGTTGTGGAGCCGCCAGCAGTCGGAAGAGAACGTCGCTTGATCTTCTTGCTGTGAGGCCACGCCATTTTGCAAGTTATCGGGTCAGGATCAGGCAAGACCAAATCAAGCCAGGGCTGACGTCCTGAAGAGGGAGACGTAGAGAATGAAACTAGCCATTTCGCACATTACCATGGTGCCGGCCTTCATCGCTGGACTGGCGTTCGCCTCAACGGCTTTCGCAGACCCGATCGAGGGTGTGTGGAAAACGCAGCCGGACCGCAAGAATTTGATCTCGCATATCCAAATATCCGAGTGCAAAGGCAAGTTCTGCGGTAAAATCCTGTCGGCCTATGATAGTTCCGGTAAAGAGGTGAAAACCCCCAATATCGGAAAGCAGCTTTTCTGGGATGTGGCAAGCAAAGGCGAAGGGAAATATGGTGGCGGGGATTTTTGGGTCCCATTGATCGATGTGGATGTCGATCCGCAGATCACGCTTTCAGGCAATACCCTAACGGTAAAAGGATGCGAACACCTTGTGTGTGGGCACCAGACTTGGACGCGCCTGTCCGGCAACTAAGTTCGAATTCGCAGAAACCAATAAGTAAAATGGCGAGCTCTTGGAGCTCGCCATTTTGTTTATTCCGCGGCTTTCAGTGGAGATGTAGGCGGGTGACCCGGTTCGGCGTCCGGCTTGGCGTCTGATGCGCTGCCCTCGTTCCAAACAATCTCGGTCGCCTGCATTTTCTTCGCACTTTGGCCGATGGCCATATCCTGAGCGATCTGGCTGGATCGGCCTGCCGTCGCGCGCGCCAGTGCCTTACCCAGCCAAACGGCGTAAGTTGTGACCCACACCCGCAGCGCCAGGAACGATGGGGTTACGATCAGCGTCAGTACTGTGGCGGTACCAAGGCCAAAGACTACGGCGGTTGCCAGCTGCTTCCACCAAAGCGCGGTTGGGCTGTCGATTGAATAGCCACCGCCGATGAAATCCAGCGACAGGCCGAACATCATCGGGGTCAAGCCGGCCATAGTCGTGAGCGTGGTCAATAGAACCGGACGGATACGCGCCTCGGCCGTGCGAACGATGGCATCAATACGCGACATGTAACCACTGTATTCCTGATAGGTGTCGATCAACACGATATTGTTGTTCACCACGATCCCCGCCAGCGCAACGATCCCGGTCCCGGTCATGATGATCGAGAACGGTTGTTGCATTACCATCATTCCCAGCAACACACCCGTTGTGGACAGGACGACGGCCAGCAAAACCAGCACAGAGTTGTAGAACGAGTTGAACTGCGCCAGCAGGATCACGAACATCAGGCCCAAGGCAGCCAGAAATGCGCTGGACAGGAACGCCTGACTTTCTGCCTGATCTTCCTGATCACCGGTCCATTCCCATGCAATGGTGCGCGCGAATGGGTCGGTTTCCAGCCATTCGGTCAACACTGCGATCCGTTCGTTAGGATTGATCAGCGCAAAACGGGCGTCGCCGCTATCGATTGCTGAACGCAGTTCGCCCACGTTCTCGGCGCCCGTCAGTTGCACAAGCTCGAATTCGGTCCCATCCGCATTGGAGATCGTGGTCCCGGCTGCAGTTTCACCTTCAGCGATCGCACGAACGGTCGCCAGTCGCTGTTCGGCACCGTCCGGGCTGGTGGAGACAATCTTGCTGAGGCCCGGTTCGACATCCGCCTTTACATCGTAATACCGCTGTTGATCCACGCGGTTGATCTCGGCCAGTTTGGCCACGGGTTGGCGGGTGACGAAGTTCGACAGAGGGATCAACCCATCTGGTGTGCGGACTTTGAGCGTATCCAATGTCGACAAAACGCGATCCTGATCAGGAAGGCGTACACGGATTTCAACTTCTTCGTCGGTAGACTCCGGGCGCATCTCACCCAACAGGATGCCACGCGTCACAAGCTGCACCATTGCACCAACGGTGGCGACATCCGCGCCGAACCGGCCCGCCTTGGCCACGTCGACATCGATCTGCCAGTCGATGCCGGGCAGGGGCAGGGTGTCTTCGATCTTGATCAGACCGGGGGTATTATCAAAGGCCTCGCGTGCCGTAAGCGTTGCGGCTGTCAAATCCTCCCAGCCTTCGCCCTTGATCCGTAGGTGAACGGGTTTGGCAGAGGCAGGACCTTGCTCGAGCGCCAAAATTTCAACCACAAATCCGGGGATCTTCGCCAATTCGGCGTTCAGTTCATCCAGTACGAAATCACCATCATATTCCGGGGCAACCACGTGCCGGTCGAACAGACCCCAGGCAATGGGTTCCGACACGTTTGGCCGGTCTTCCCATGGAATGATCTCAAACTGAACGCGACCCACGGTATCCGCCGGGGCAGAGGCACCACCATTGTTTTGATCCAAGCCACCTTGACCCGCAAAAGCGAATACGTTGATCACCGCCGGATGGGCACTGATCACCCGCTCGGCCTCAAGAACCATTTCGTCCTTTTCTATCAGAGACAAGTTTCCTCGCGCCCGGACATAGGCAGTGGCCTGTTCCGGTTCGCTCTCGACAAAGAACTCCACCCCGCGAGCGTTCTGAGGGAAAAGGATGAACGCGATCCAGAAGACAAGCGCAAAGACGACCGCAATGGACACCACTGGCATGACCGGATTGCCGACCAGAAACTTGATGACATAACCAAAGGGCGTGTGCTCTTTCGTGGTATGCACATGTTCATCCGGGGCGCGTTCGATCTTGGCAGCACTCAGCGTGACCGAGCCTGCGAAGGCGCCGAACATAAACATGAGCGCCCCGACGAGCGAGCCGCCGGGCAGAAGGTAATCGGGGTTCAGGATCTGCATCGCACCAAGGAAAATCAGGTACAGCGACGGCGGCACCAGAAGCACCCGTAGCCACCATGGGGTCCGCACCCGCAGCCAGTTCGAGCTGCGTTCGAAGTTTCGACTCATCCGACCGGATACACCGCCCATGACAGGCAGATAGATCAGTGCAACGATCAGCGAGGCCGACAAAACAAAGATCAGCGTGACCGGCAGCATCCCCATGAACTCGCCCGGAATGCCAGGCCAGAACAGCATTGGCAGGAACGCACAGAGTGTCGTTGCGGTCGATGAGACGATGGGCCAGAACATACGCTGCGCAGCTTCCACATAGGCGTGCATCGGGCCGACGCCCTCTTTGATGCGCTTATCGGCGAATTCGACCACAACGATTGCACCATCGACGAGCATACCCACCGCCAGGATTAATCCGAACATCACAATGTTCGAAATGCTGATCCCCATCACGGCAAGGAAGGCAAAGCACAGAAGGAACGAGGTTGGGATCGCAAAGCCCACCAACAATGCCGCCCGTGTCCCCAACGAAGCCAGGACCACGATCATCACCAGTGCAATCGCGGTCAGCACCGACCCTTCAAGCTGGCTGACCATGGAGCCCACAATACGGCTTTGATCGTTCGAAGTGCCAACATCGACCGCAGCCTGAAGCTCGGGCGGCCATTTGGTCTGCGCATCTGCCACGGTAGTTTTAACCAGCGCAACAGTATCGATCAGATTAAAGCCCTTACGCTTTACGACTTGTAGCGCCACGGTGGCTTCGCCGTTGAAGCGGGCGGTCCCTTCGCGATCCTCAAAGGTATAGTTGATCTCGGCCAACTCACCCAGCGTCACGACCCGATCACCGTTCACCTTGACGGGCAGGCCATAGACGTCCTGCGCGGTCTTGAAGGACGATGGGATCTTGACCGAGAATGTGCCCTGAGCGGTTTCAACCTCACCAGCGGCGATCAGCTGGTTGTTGTTTCTGACCACATTGATCAGTTCATCGGCTGTCACATTATAGGCTTCCAACCGCAGCGGATCGATCACGACCTCAAGCATTTCATCGCGGTTACCGGCGATACCGGCCTCAAGTACCGAATCCAGCGACTCCAGATCGTCCTGCAGGTCTTTGGCTATGCGCGCCATCGTGCGCTCTGGTACCGGGCCAGTCAGGTTGACGATGACGATAGGGAATTCCGAGAAGTTAATCTCGGTCAACGTATATTGCTCGGCCCCATCGGGGAAATCTGCCTGGGCGCTATTCATGGCATCGCGCACATCGGCGGTGATTGCTGTCTTGTCCCAACCGAAATCAAATTCAAGCGCTATACCGGCATAGCCTTCGGCGGCGGTGGCCGTCATTTCCTTGAGACCATCAAGGTCCGCCAGTTCGGTTTCCATCGGCTTGATCAGAAGATTCTCGGAATCTTCTGCCGAAATACCGGGAAAGGAAACCGAGACAAAAAGCATCGGAATTTCGATATCCGGCTCACCCTCCTTTGGCAGCCCGACATAGGCGAACCCGCCAATAACCAGCGAGATCGCGATGAAGGCCAGAACCATTCTGGCGCGGCCAGCGGCCCAACTGACGATACCCGTCATTGCGATGCTTCCCTATACGTCGGCGCGACCGTGACGCCCCGGGTCACGAATTCTTGCCCGATCACGATAACATCCGCTGTCTCCGGCAGGCCACCGACCCAAACGCCGTCGGCCGTATCGCGCAGCAGGCGGATCGGAACAAAATCAACCACATTGTCAGTAATGACAGTGCGAACGCCCAGCTCACCTTCATTGTTCAGGGTCAGCGCAGATTGCGGCAGCAAATGTGCTTTAACTCCTTCGGCGGCGATCTGAATGTTGGCGGTCTGGCCATCGCGGATCAGCAGCTCAGGGTTGGGAACGGTGATTTCGACCTCGAAGGTTCGGGTGGTTTCGTCAGCAGAACGGCTGAGGAAAGTCACGCGCCCTTCGACCTGTAAACCCGTCACCAGCTGCGCCGACGCCATAGAGCCGACGATGATGCGGTTCACCTCGGTTTCGGGTACGAAACCAACCAGCTTGATTGGGTCAAGCTGAATGACGGTTGCGCATAGTGATCCCGGCTGCATCAGGCTGCCCAATTCGGCGGTATCACTTTCCAACAATCCTTTGAACGGAGCTTCAATTGTAAGGCGATCCAACTCGCGTTGTGCTGCTTCGACCGCTGCTGTGGCGGCCTGAATGCCTGCTTGCGTTGCTTCCAAACCCGCCTCGCCGGATTTAATTCCAGCCTTGGCAGTGCTCATCTCAGCTTCGCTTGAAATACGGCGTGTTTCCGATCCGAAGCCGGTTTCAGACAGCTTGCGGGCTGCCTTCAAATTGATTTCTGCCTCAGCGAGACGGGCATGCGCTTCTTCGATGCGAGCCTCGGCTTCGGGAACGCGGCTTTCTGCTTCAAGCTTTGCAGCCATCGCTTCGGCCAGGCTTGCGGGGCGGGTTCCAGGGTCAAGTTCGCACAGCAGATCGCCCGCCTCGACAAATGCCCCCTTGCGCTTTGGCTCGGATACAACGGTTGAAATTGTCTCGGCCAGAACTTCGACTTGACGGTTTGCCTTGGTCTGACCCCGCAATTGAACCGCGCTGCCGATCTCGCGCGAGGTCGAACGGAGCACGACAACACCAATCGAATCTGGCGCTGGTTCTGATTCTGATACTTCGGTCACGGTATCAGTCGGCTCATCTCCGCGACCGGCAAACGCAAATAGCGCATCGCGTTCAAACACAAGGAAATACAATGCAATAATCACCAAAACGGCGTTAACGAGTGAAATCAATCGCATGCGGGACATTCTCCAGATCTGTTCACGCGTCGGGCTGTGGCCTTTGTGCCTTGAAATAGGGGCAGAGCCATAGCTTTTCCATACTGAACTGAATAGTTCGGTTTGGTTTTTTACGCAAGTGTCACGCCTGTCTTGGCAAATGTGTGAATTCGGGCACTTGGCTTGGCCCGTACGCCGGGGTATGACATGGCGCTAGAAAACCGGACTCTTAAGCCTGGGGGCAGGAATGAGCGACGTCGAAAGTTTTATTGATGAGGTCACCGAAGAGGTGCGCCGCGATCGCATGTACCTGCTGCTGCGCCGCTGGGGCTGGGTTGGTGTTGTCGCTGTCGTAGCGATTGTCGGGGGGGCGGCGTTCAACGAATACCGCAAAGCCCGCGATACCAATCAGGCCCAGGCGCTGGGCGATGCGATTCTGTCAGCATTGGCCGAAAATGAATCAGCCCAACGGGCCAGCAGCCTGCAAGCTGTTGATGCCTCATCCGTCGGAGGCGATGCGGTTTTGAACATGTTGCTGTCTGCCTCGCAGACCGATGCAGGGTCCCGGCAGGATGCCGTGAACAGCCTAAACGCGATCGCCACGCAGGGGGATTTGCCTGAAATCTACCGCGCGATTGCAAGTTTCAAGGCCTTGTTGCTACAAACCGATACGATGCCGGTCGCAGATCGCCGCCAGCAGTTTGAAGCGCTCGCGATACCTGGCGCGCCTTTGCGACTGCTCGCCGAGGAACAGCTGGCCCTAATTGATGTAGCCGAAGGAAATACGCAGGCCGCTCTGGATCGGCTGCAGGCTTTGCGCCAGGACGCTGAGGCCAGCGTCGATCTGCAGCAGCGCGCGGCACAGCTTATCATAGCGCTTGGGGGTGAGCCCGAGCCTGTCGCAACTCAGCAGGGTTAACGCGGCAGCGAAACGGAACATCACAGGCGAGTTTGTAGAATATGGTAGCACGTTATTTCTCACGCTTTGGATTGCCCGCTGCGGCGGTTGCCCTGACCGCATTAGGCGCTTGTCAGGAGCCTGAAATCATCCTCCCCGGTGAGCGTGAGGATATTCGCGCCGTTGAAGACAACGAAATTGTGGAAACGCGTGGTGCCAAGCCGATCAGCCTTCCGGCGCAAAGCCGTAATGCAAGCTGGTCACAAAGTCCGGGTACGCCAAACTTCCGTACCACCAACGCGGCATTGAATGCTACTCCGCAGCGTGTCTGGTCCGCGAATATCGGGTCTGGTGATAGCCGGAAACAGCGGATCACAGCAGACCCGGTTGTTGCTGGCGGATTGATCTTCACGCTGGATTCCGGCGCGACTGTATCTGCGGTGACGCCGCAGGGGCAGGTCGCCTGGAGCACCAATTTGATTCCGCCGAATGAAAAGGACGCCGACGCCACGGGCGGCGGCCTCGCTTATGCGGATGGGGTGCTGTACGTTTCCTCCGGTTTTGGTCGCCTGACGGCTTTGGACGCAAAGACAGGCGCGCAGAAATGGCAGAAACGTCTGAACGCAACCGGCAGCGGTGCACCATTGGTCAGTGGCGGAATACTCTATCTGGTGGCAGGGGATGAAACCGGCTGGGCCGTAAATACCAAGGATGGTCGTATTATCTGGCAGATCGACGGTACGCCGAGCGTGGGTAACGTGCTGGGCGCGCCTGCTCCGGTCATTGCCTCTGATCTGTCGGTCTTTGCCTTTGGATCGGGTGATGTTGCAGCCACCTTCCGCCAGGGTGGTATCCTGCGCTGGAACGCATCGGTGGCCGGTGGACGCCGAGGCCGCGCGGCAGCTCAGATCGTGGACGTGACTGCAGGGCCGATGGTATCCGGCAATTCGGTACTTATCGGCAATCATTCGGGTCGCACGGTTTCCTTCGATTCTGGTTCGGGTGAGCGGAACTGGACCGCGCTGGAAGGTGCCGTCGACACGGTTTGGCCAGCAGGAAACAGTGTCTTCCTGATCAGCGACCGTAGTCAGTTGGTGCGCTTGGATGCTGCAGATGGCTCGATCATCTGGGCGATTGACTTGCCGGGCTTCGTTAAGAACAAGCCGGGCCGTCGTGGTCCTATCTTTGCCCACTATGGCCCGATCTTGGCCGGTGGAAGGTTGGTTGTTGCCTCGAACGACGGCTATCTGCGCTTCTTCAACCCCGTTGATGGGGCTTTGGTGCATCAGATCGACGTGCCGGGTGGTGCAACCACCGCACCTGTTGTGGCGGGTCAGACACTGTATGTCGTGTCGACGAAGGGCGAATTGCACGCTTTCCGTTGACGGCAAGATGCGCTAAAGGGCGCATCTTGAGTCTTGAAAGTTGAATATCATGTCGCTGACCCTCGCCATCGTGGGGCGCCCGAATGTGGGCAAATCCACCCTGTTCAATCGCCTCGTGGGCAAACGTCTGGCCTTGGTCGACGACCAGCCCGGCGTGACACGCGACCTGCGCGAAGGCGAAGGACGTCTGGGCGACTTGCGCTTTACCGTTATTGATACGGCGGGTCTTGAGGACGCAACCGATGACAGCCTGCAGGGTCGGATGCGTCGTTTGACCGAGCGCGCAGTGGACATGGCGGATGTCTGTCTGTTCATGATTGACGCGCGCGTCGGGCTGACCCCCACGGATGAGATGTTCGCTGAGATCCTGCGCAAACGCTCGAAACACGTGATCCTTGCTGCAAACAAAGCCGAGGGCAACGCAGCTGATGCAGGCGTGCTTGAAGCTTACAACCTCGGACTGGGTGAACCGGTCCGTTTGTCAGGTGAGCATGGCGAAGGGATGACCGACCTTTATGCACATCTGATGCCGTTGGCCGATGCCGCTGACGAGCAAGCGGTCGACCATACTCCTGAAACCAACATTGAATTGGATGAGGATGGCGAGGGCGAAACACCCCTGATCACTGCTGCCAAACCACTGCAGGTCGCCGTTGTCGGGCGGCCGAATGCGGGTAAGTCGACCTTGATCAATAAGATCGTAGGCGAAGAACGCCTGCTGACCGGCCCCGAGGCCGGAATTACACGCGATGCAATCAGCCTGCGGCTCGATTGGGCCGACCCCGAGGGTGGAAGCACACCGATGCGGATATTCGATACTGCCGGGATGCGAAAAAAGGCCAAAGTGCAGGAGAAGCTTGAGAAACTGTCGGTCTCTGACGGCCTGCGTGCGGTGAAGTTTGCCGAGGTCGTCGTGGTCCTGTTGGATGCAGCCATCCCGTTCGAGCAACAGGATTTGCGCATTGCTGATCTGGCCGAACGTGAGGGCCGCGCTGTGGTTGTCGCGGTGAACAAATGGGACATAGAAGACGACAAACAGGAAAAACTGCGCGACCTGAAAGAATCGTTTGAGCGTCTGCTACCTCAGTTGCGCGGTGCGCCACTGATAACGGTGTCGGCCAAAACGGGTCGCGGGCTAGAGCGTCTGCGCGCCGCCATCCTGCGTGCCCATGATGTCTGGAACCGCCGCGTCCCGACAGCGGCGCTGAACCGCTGGCTGATCTCGATGCTAGAGCAGCACCCACCGCCCGCGCCGCAGGGCCGCCGGATCAAGCTGCGCTATATGACCCAGGCCAAGACCCGCCCGCCGGGCTTTGTGGTCATGTGCTCGCATCCCGACAAAATGCCCGAAAGCTACAGCCGCTATCTGGTCAACGGTCTGCGCGAAGATTTCGATATGCCCGGCACTCCGATCCGGCTGACGCTGCGCGGGCAGGGGGACAAGAACCCCTACAAAGGGCGGCGCAAGAAAAACGCGGGCGCGTTAGCCAAGCATCTCAAGGGCCGCGCGTAACTGCGCCAATTTTAAGCGTTTTCACTCAGGGGGCGTGACAGTCCCCGCGCATCACGTTAGCATTCAATCGCGTGCATTTGTTTTCGCACGCGCTGCTTGTTTGCGGGGATTCCGCACTTAATTTTGGTACTGCAATTAACCGGACCACCCTGGGGAGCGGGCGTGATGGACCTGAGAGAATATACAAGACAATACGCTGTGCAGGACAACCGTCTTGCCGCACTCAGCTATTTCGGAACATTTGCGGCCTACTTCGCATCGCTGGCATTGGCGATCACCTTTGTCGACCGCTGGTATATCATGATCCCTGCGGGGATCGTTTTTGCTTTCTCCGCCGTACGTCTTTACGTGCTGCAGCATGATTGCGGGCATCATTCGCTGTTTGAGACGCGCACCCAGAATGAATGGGCCGGTCATGGGCTGTCGCCGTTTACCTTCGCGCCGTTTGAGGTGATGAAACAGAATCACAATCTGCATCATTCTGGCATCGGCAATCTTGAGCATCGTGAGACCGGCGAAATCCACACGATGACGGTGCGCGAATGGAACGAGGCTGACTGGAAAACGCGATTGTTTTACAGGCTTTACCGAAACCCCTTCATTCTGGTGCCGGTCGGTGCGCTGTTCACCTATTTCATCCGTTATCGCTGGCCCAAAAACACGGTTCGGTTTGGTGTTATGGGCGTGTTGCTGCACAACCTCTCAATCATTGTGTTCCTCGGGCTGCTCTATCTGATTGCAGGTAGTACGGGCATTCTGGTCTGGTTGGTGTTCTCGTTGCTGGGTGGGATGCTGGGTGTGTTTCTAGTGTATTTGCAGCATAATTTCGAAGATACCTATTGGGATCGTCGGCCCGATCTGGACCCGAAGCTGGCAGCGTTGGACGGATCGTCGGCCTTGGATTTTGGCTGGTGGTTTGACAATGCGGTGGCGTGCATCACATTGCACGATATTCACCATTTCAACGCGCGTATCCCGTCTTACCGGCTGCGGGCATGCCACTATAACCTTCCACCCGAATACACGCCGCGTCGGATCAAGTTTCCCGAAGCCGTGGCGGCGCTGAACCTGAAACTCTGGGATGAAGAAGCCAAAAGGCTTGTCCCATTTCCCAACCGAACCGCCGACCATCGCCTGGCCGAAAGCGGGTAGACCTAAATCTCGATAAAATGCTCTTGCTGACGTGTGTGTGTACATGATTGGCAGGAGACAACGAAAGGAACCAAAATGACCGCAGTTACCGATGTGCGTGGTGTAGGAAAAGTGCTGGCACAGGCGCTAAGCGCCAAGGGCTACAAAACGGCCGAGGCCATGGCCATGGCCAGCCCCGAAGACCTGTCCGCGATCCCTCGCATCGGTACAGCACGCGCTGCGCGGCTGATTGCAGCTGCAGCGAAAGAGGTGGCCAACGCCAAATCGAAACCGGCTGCAGCTAAGCCCGCGGGACCGGCGAAAACCAGAATACCAGCAACGCGGCAATCTGCGATACGCCGAGCAACAGCAAAGAGCAATGCGGCCGCAACAAAGGCCAAGGCTGATCGAAAGGCGGCAGAGGAACGCGCTGCGGCGGAACAGGCTGCGGCTGAAGCGAAGGCTAAGAAGAAGGCGAAAGCCAAAGCCAAGGCCGAGAAAGCCGCCAAGAAGAAATCCGAAATGGAGGCGGCATTTTCCAAGGCCAAAGAGAAGGTCAAGGAAAAGTCCAAAAAGGGCAAGAAAGACAAGAAGTCCAAAAAAGACGCCAAGAAGTCGGATGACAAGAAGAAGTCCGGCAAGACGTCTGGAAAGAAGAAGGATAAGAAAAAGGCGAAGAAAAAGTAATTTTCTCCGCCTTGCGTGATCAGATACCGGCGCCCGTTTGCGCTGGTTTTATAATGCCAGTGTGCCGTCGGTCTGAAGGGTCAGCTTGCCCCCCAGATAAGGTGCCAGCACTTCGGGCAGGGTGACCGTCCCGTCCGCGTTCTGACCGTTTTCAAGCACCGCGATCAGGCAGCGGCCAACGGCTAGACCCGAGCCATTCAATGTATGGACATATTCCGGTTTGCCACCGGCCTCAGGGCGGAAGCGTGCATTCATGCGGCGGGCCTGGAAATCACCGGTTGTCGAGACCGAGCTGATCTCGCGATAGGTGTCCTGACCGGGTAGCCATGCCTCGATGTCATAGGTGCGGCGCGCCCCGAATCCCATGTCGCCGGTGCACAGGATGACGGTGCGATAGGGGATACCAAGCTGTTCCAGCAAGTCTTCCGCACAACGCAACATGCGTTTCTGCTCTTCATCCGATTTGTCAGGATGCGTGACCGAAACCATCTCGACCTTTTCAAACTGGTGCTGTCGCAGCATTCCGGCGGTGTCCTTACCTGCGCTACCGGCCTCGGACCGGAAGCAGACGGTGTGGGCCGTCATGCGAATGGGCAGGGCGCTTTCGTTCAGAATATCGCTAGAAACCGAATAGGTCAGCGTGACCTCGGATGTCGGAATCAACCACCAGCCGTTGGTGGTCTGATAGCTATCTTCGCCGAACTTCGGAAGCTTGTCCGTGCCGTACATCGCCTCGTCGCGTACCAGCACCGGTGTCTGCATTTCGGTCAGGTTGTTTTTGTCGACATGCGTGTCGAGCATGAATTGCGCCAAGGCTCGATGAACGCGAGCTATGCCTTTGCTGAGGTTCACAAAACGGCTGCCGCTGGTCTTCGCGGCGGTTTCGAAATCCATCGCGGCTGCAACGGCGGGGATGTCAAAGTGCTCTTTCGGGGCAAAATCGAAATTACGCGGAGAGCCCCAGCGATTTACCTCGACATTGTCATCTTCGCCTGCCCCCTGGGGGACATCGTCGGCGGGCAAGTTAGCGATGCGGGCCAGCTGATCAGCCAGCAAAGCGTCCAGATCTTTGGCCTCGGTCTGCATCCGGGCGACTTCAGCCTTTTTCTCGGCCACAAGCGCACGGAGGCGTTCGAACTCAGCCTCATCCCCGCGCGCCTTGGCGGCACCCACTTCCTTGGAGAGCTTGTTCTGTTCGGCCTGCGCCGTCTCGGCCGCCAATATCTTGGCCCGGCGGCTTTCGTCGAGCCTCAGCAGGTCTGACGACACCGGCGCGTCCCCGCGGCGCGCAAGAGCGGCGTCGAAGGCGGCAGGGTTTTCGCGAATGGCGCGGATGTCGTGCATGGTTCAGATCCTTAAATGCGTGAATCACTGAAACCGCTTATGCACCATCTGATTGGCAGGGTGTAGCGCCGGTTACGACTTATCGGCATCCTCGTGTATTTCATGTGCCAGATGGCCATCCCAGGCCTCTGCCGGGATTTTTGGTTCGGGTGGATCAGCCATGTAAGACGGTGTCATGATCTGCACATTGTTTTCGTTGAAGACGTCTACGATGTTTCGATGCAGATCGGATCTGATCTTGGGGATGCTGCTGCCCCGCGTGGTGTACCCATTGATCTGATAGTTGATCGCATAATCCGCCAAGGCGGTCCAAAGCACGAATGGCTCTGGCTTGGCCTTGATGCCCTTTGTGCGATGGGCCGCCTCGATCAGCATCGCCTCAACTTTTTCCGAGGGCTCCTCATAGCCAATTCCAACTGTTGTGTGCAGCAAAAGCCCGCTGCCATCAGTTTTCTTCGAGAAATTCACCACATCCGAGTTCATCAACTGGGCGTTGGGAATCGAGATCAATTCGTTCTTGATCGATTTCAGATGGGTTTCCATCAGTTTGATCCGCACCACATCGCCAATGTGGTCGCCGATCTGGATGCGGTCTCCAATCGAAGTCGACCGGCGGTAAATGACAAATAATCCGGCCAACATGTTTGATACGACCGAATTCGCACCCAGCGAAAGCATTGCACCAACCAGAATGGTCAATCCCTGGAATGCCGCTGAATCCGATCCCGGAATATAGGGAACCGCAAAGACAAGTGCGATCAGAACCACAACCACGCGGGCGATATTGAAGGTCGGGTTGACCCAGTGTTTTTCAAAATCGCCCAGATCGAACGTTCCCGCTTCGACTGCGTCAAAAAACACCCGCATTCCTTTGATAACATACAGGGTAATCCACGCGATAAGCCCCAGCATGATCAAGTTCGGAATATAGCTGATAACCCCTTTGGCAATCTGCAACACCGGTTGCGTCAGATAAGTCAGCAACAGCTGGGCGAAATACCGGGTTTCGGCAAAGGCCAGCAATACAAAGGACAGGAAGTAGTAGAAACCCAGGAAAAAGACCGCCAGCAACACGAAATTCAGACCGTATCGGATTAGTGCGGCGATGGCTTCGGCTTGCACGCTTTTGGCCGTGGCGGTCTCAACATCTTTTAGATAGCGCTGAACAAAAACGAGTGTGCGGCGTCTGATCCGTCGGTGCAGCCATAAAATGACGACGACGAACAATGCAAAACCCAGCGTCCACCCAAGCGCCTCGATCGCACCTGAAACGCGGGCTTGTTCGGTGCGGTTCGCGCGATATCCCTCGATGGATTGTTTAATAGCGTCGCCGTGCAAGACGCTGATCACATTCAGATCCATTTGCTCAAGCTCGGCATCGGCATCGGTCACGATCGATACTTGAACGCCGTCAGCGTAAATCCTGATGCCAAACTCAGAGTCTTCGAAGGTTATGGAAACCTCGGTGGCATCAGAGGCTTCGGCCACTTCGACGATCTTATCTTGTACGTTTTCAGCCCGTTCAGGCGCGGGCAGGGCGCTGGACCCTCGCAGATGAAACAGCGTGTCGCCGTCCACGATGACCGGAGCCTTGAAAGCCTCTGACTCAGTTTCGTCCACAATAGGCGCGTCGTCCGGGGTATTTTGGCCTGTCACTGGCAGCGCCAGCGCGCACAGCCAAACAGCAGCAAGGATCACGCGGACAAACGTGCCAAGGGTCTGGATTGATTGAATCATTGGGCCTCCTACGGGACGACTATATCCGACTGGCCCGGGCTGCCTAGAACATATCTGCAACGTCCCGCTACAAACCTTTTGGTCTGATGGGCGAATTGGGAATGCGGTTGCTTGCAAACGCTGGAACCAAAGCATAGGTTCCCGCCAACTTTGCAGAGCTCTCTGCATTATCAGAACAAAGGAATGTATCATGGACGGTGGCGCAATTGCCCAGTTTCTCCCGCTAATCCTGATTTTCGGGATTATGTATTTTCTGCTGATCCGCCCACAACAGAAAAAAATGAAGCAACATCAGGCGATGGTCGATGCCGTGCGCCGGGGTGATCAGGTTGTCACGCAGGGTGGACTGATCGGCAAAGTGTCCAAAGTCAAGGAAGGCGACAACGAGATCGAGGTCGAGATCGCCGAGGGCGTCAAGGTTCGCGTGGTCAAATCCACCATTGCTCAGGTTCTGAACAAGACCGAACCAGCAAAGTAACTTCGCGCGACAATTCCTTGAAAAGGCAGAGTAATGCTGCAAATTGATTCCTGGAAACGGGTCCTGGTCTGGTCGGTCTGCGTGATCGGCCTGCTGTTGGCCCTGCCGAATGCGTTTTACACTCGTGTCGAGCAATCCAACGATGCCAAGGCCGCCATTGAGCTTGGCATTGATACGCCTGAGATGCAGGCCGAGGCTGCGCAATGGCCGAACTGGCTGCCTTCGTCCCTAGTGAATCTGGGCCTTGATTTGCGCGGTGGGGCGCATTTGCTGGCCGAGGTTGAAGTCGGCGATGTTTACGAATCCCGGATGGAGGCGATGTGGCCCGAAATCCGCGATGCCTTGCGGGATGAGCGTGCCACGGTGGGCACGATCCGCCGACAGGACTCTGCCCCTGATGAGATTCGCCTTCGGATCAGCCAGCCCGAGGGAATGGCGCGCGCGCTGGAAGTGGTGCGTGGTTTGGCGCGGCAGGTTCAGACGCTGACCGGGGTCGGGGCCACCGATATCGAAGCGCGTGCCGAAGGCGACACGATCGTCGTGCAGCTGTCCGAGGCTGAAAAACTGGCTTCGGATGACCGTACTGTTCGACAGTCGCTGGAAATCATTCGCCGCCGCATCGATGAAGTAGGCACCCGGGAGCCGACGATCCAGCGCCAAGGCGCGGACCGCATTCTGATTCAGGTGCCCGGTATCGGCAGTGCCGGGGAACTGAAAGAGATCATCGGGACGACCGCCCAGTTGACGTTCAACCCGGTGGTGGGACGCGGCACTGATCCGGACGCCGTTCCTGGTGTGGGTGAAGAAATTGTTCCATCGATTGATGAGGGCGGGGTACACTACACTCTGGAATCAGCACCTGTCGTAACCGGAGAAGAACTGGTCGATGCGCAACCCGCGTTCGATCAGAACGGACGCCCTGCGGTTAGCTTCAGGTTCAACACATCAGGCGCACGTAAATTCGGGGATTACACTCTTGAAAACATCGGCGCGCCGTTCGCCATCGTTCTGGATGACGAGGTAATCTCGGCCCCTGTGATTCAAAGCCATATTCCTGGCGGATCAGGTATCATCACCGGTAACTTTACGGTTGAGGAAAGCACCAATCTGGCTGTTCTTCTGCGCGCGGGTGCATTGCCTGCAGGGCTCGAATTCCTGGAAGAACGCACCATCGGCCCGGAACTGGGGCAGGACAGTATCGACGCGGGCAAGGTTGCCACCATTGTAGCCTTCGTTGCTGTTTTGGTCTTTATGGCACTCAGCTATGGCTTGTTCGGTATCTTTGCCAATATCGCGCTGATCATAAACGTGGGACTGCTGTTTGGTCTGCTCTCATTGATCGGTGCCACGCTGACCTTGCCGGGTATTGCAGGCATCGTGTTGACCGTGGGCATGGCGGTCGACGCCAATGTGCTGATTTTCGAACGAATCCGCGAAGAGCTAAAATCTGCAAAAGGCCCGGCGCGCGCAATCGAGCTGGGCTATGAAAAGGCGCTGTCGGCCATTCTGGACGCGAACGTGACCACCTTCATTACGGCTGTGATCCTGTTCGCCATGGGCAGTGGCCCTGTGCGCGGCTTCTCCATTACACTTGGTCTGGGCATTCTGACCTCGGTCTTCACCGCGATCTTCGTGACGCGTCTGATGATCGTGATGTGGTTCGAACGTCGCCGCCCGAAAACGATCGAGGTTTGACATGAGACTGAAACTCGTACCGCAGAACACCTCTTTCGATTTCTTCAGCCGCTGGAAGGTCTGGCTGGGTATTTCGGGTCTGATGATGGTGATCGCCTTTACCTCTTTCATGCTGCAGGGGCTAAACTTTGGCATCGACTTCCGCGGTGGCACCACGATCCGGACGCAAAGCGCGCAAGAGATCGATGTGGGTGCATATCGCGACGCCATCGCTCCGCTGGAACTTGGGGATGTGACCATCACCGAGATTTTCGATCCGACATTCGGCGATGACGAAAACGTCGCGATGATCCGAATCCAGGCACAAGACGATGCCGAGGCTGTTTCGGCCGCGATTGTCACATCTGTCGAAGAGGCGTTGACAGTGACCGCACCGGATATCCAGTTTGTTTCGGTCGAATCCGTGGGCCCCAAAGTCTCGGGTGAGTTGATCCAGACTGCTGTAATCGCCGTTGCCTTGGCTATCGGCGCTGTGCTTGTCTACATCTGGCTCAGGTTTGAATGGCAGTTTGCGCTCGGGGCCGTGGCCGCGCTGGTACATGACGTCATCCTGACCATTGGCATCTTCTCAGAGCTGCAAATCCGCTTCGACTTGGCCATTATTGCGGCGCTGCTGACCATCGTCGGGTACTCGTTGAACGACACCGTGGTCGTGTTCGACCGGGTTCGCGAGAACTTGCGGAAATACAAAAAGAAAGACCTCAAAGAGGTTTTGAACATCTCGATCAACGAAACGCTCAGTCGGACGGTAATGACCTCGGTCACCACGTTACTGGCGCTGATCTCGCTCTATGTTCTGGGCGGGGACGTGATCCGCGGGTTCGTCTTCGCGATGATCTGGGGCGTGATCGTGGGAACTTATTCTTCTGTCTTCGTGGCTTCGACAATCCTGCTGTGGTTGGGGGTCAAGCGCGACTGGTCCAAGCCGTCGAATACGGCGGGCAACCAGTTTGCCAACATCGATGCCTGAGTATTTCGGCCAGACCTCAACCGGTCTGGCCGTACTCATATTTGCCGCTTTAATCGGTGGTATCGTGCGCGGTTTTTCCGGCTTTGGCACGGCCCTGATCTTCTTACCCATTGCCAGTCCGTATCTTGGACCTTTTGGTGCCATCATCGCCCTGACGGTCATGGATATCTTTGGCCCGATTCCCAATTTGCGTCGCGCCTGGGCAGTCGTCGACAAAGCGGATTTGACGCGCCTCTTGTTCGGTTGCGCACTGATCCTACCAGTCGGATTATGGCTCTTGACCCGTACGCAACCCGACGTGTTTCGTTATCTGGTCAGTTTGATCTCATTGTCGATGCTGGTCGTTTTGATCCTCGGCCTGCGTTATCGAGGTCGGGTCTCACGCAGCATGGTCACTACGATCGGTGGGGCAGCGGGGCTGCTGGGCGGCGTGGCTGGCATACCGGGGCCAGCCGTGATCCTGTTTTACATGTCACGCCCATTGCCGGTCGAGATTGTCCGCGCAACGATCCTGCTGTTCCTGTTTGCATTCGATTTGCTGATCCTGGGGTATCTCGGCGGTATGGGTCGTCTTTCGATGGCAAGTATCGGATTGGGGCTGGCGCTTGTGCTCCCCAACATGGCAGGCAACTGGCTGGGGGGCTGGATGTTCCGGCCTGAACAAGAAAAGCTCTATCGTTTCGCGGCTTACTTGGTGATCGCAACAGCGGCCTTGTCGGGCCTGCCGCTTTGGGGCTAGAACCCAGCCATGCGCCTGAACGAGATTACATATACCAACGCCCAACCCGTTGATGGCTATGGTCCCGGTTTCTTTCGGATCGGGGGGCAGGTTTACGATGGTACGATCGTGACTGGTCCCACCGGGACATCTGCATGGGGCGGATATTCCGACGTCGATGCGCTGCTGGTCCTGTCCAAACACATTGATGTTTTGTTCATTGGCACGGGTAAAGACCTGATCCATATCCCGGCCGATCTGCGAGATGCGCTGGAAGGGGCGGGACTGGGCGTCGAAATCATGAACTCTCCAGCGGCGTGCCGTACTTACAATGTGCTTCTCTCAGAGGGTCGCCGCGTCGCACTGGCGCTGATCCCGGTCTGAGGATCCACTTTTCATCTTGCTAAGAATATCCCGGAGTGCTGACGTTAGTGCACTGTTTGTTTGAATGCCAACGACGGCGAGACTGGCCCTTCACTCAAATATCGACACACGCCGATGCACCGGCTCTGCGGCAATTCCGACCTTTTGCCCACACGCACAATCCGCTAAGCGGGCTTTATGACTTTGATTGTGACCGATCTGTCAATCGCCCGCGGTGGCGTTCCCGTGCTCGAAGGGCTGAGCTTCTCGCTTGGGGCTGGGCAGGCCTTGATCCTGCGGGGGCCGAATGGGATCGGGAAAACTACATTGCTGCGTACGCTGGCGGGCTTGCAGCCCCCGCTGATGGGGCAGATTGAAGGGGCCGAAGACCAGATTGCGTATGCATCCCACTCCGATGGGCTGAAACCGACCTTGACCGTGGCTGAAAACCTCAATTTCTGGGCGTCTGTTTTTGGAACCCATGATATCCAGCGCGCCCTTGATGCTTTTGAACTGAACGAGCTGGCGGATCGTCACGCTGGCAATCTCTCGGCGGGTCAGAAACGCAGGCTCGGGCTGGCTCGGATGCTGGTCACAGGGCGCCCGATTTGGATGCTGGACGAGCCGACGGTCTCGCTGGATCGTCACGCGGTGCAGATGTTTGCGGATGCGGTGCGCGCGCATTTGGGGCAGGGTGGGTCAGCCTTGATTGCAACCCATATCGACCTTGGACTGGACGGAGAGGTTCTGGATGTTGGCCCCAACAAGGCCAAACCCAAACCCATCGACGACTTCGACGGAGGATTCCTGTGATCGCCCTGTTGCTGCGTGATCTGAAACTCGCCTTTCGCGCAGGGGGCGGATTCGGACTAGGATTGGCATTCTTCCTGATCGTAACCGTACTTGTGCCTTTCTCTGTGGGGCCGCAATCCTCGTTGCTTACGACCATCGCACCCGGCGTTCTGTGGCTTGGCGCGCTTTTGGCGTGCCTCCTTTCGCTCGACCGTTTGTTGGCACTGGATTGGGAGGACGGTTCGCTCGATCTACTCGCGACCGCCCCTCTACCGCTGGAAGCGGTCGTCACGATCAAGGCGTTGGCCCATTGGTTGACCACGGGCTTGCCTTTGGTATTGGCCGCCCCGTTTCTGGGCGTGTTGCTGAACCTGCCTGTGCCCGGCTTCTCGTGGCTCGTGATATCATTACTGCTCGGCACCCCGGCGATGAGTGTTATTGGCACCTTCGGCGCAGCCCTGACTGTTGGCCTGAAACGCGGCGGCTTGCTGCTGTCGTTGCTGGTCCTGCCGCTTTATGTCCCAACCCTGATCTTCGGAGCCGAGGTCGCCCGGCGCGGGGCCACGGGAATGGAAACCCAAACCCCGTTGCTGATGCTGGCTGGTATCACTGCCGCCACGGTTGCGCTTTTGCCTTTTGCCAGCGCCGCTGTCCTGCGCATCAATCTTAGGTGACCAGAACAAAGATTGACCGAGGTCAATTGAGAACCGTGCCGACTCGGACTAGATAGGGCTCATGACAATCGCCGCTAAAGCCAACTCCTTATGGGAATATGCCAATCCGCGTAAGTTTCTCGCGACCAGCGAACGCGTTCTCCCGTTCTTCTGGATCAGCGCAGGCCTTTGCCTTGTCATAGGTTTGACTTGGGGATTCTTCTTTACACCTGATGACTACAAGCAAGGTTCGACCGTCAAGATCATCTACCTGCATGTGCCTGCCGCGCTCATGGCGGTCAATTGCTGGCTTATGATGTTGGCGACCTCGCTTGTCTGGCTGGTTCGCCGCCACCACGTCAGTGCGCTGGCAGCCCGCGCTGCAGCGCCTATTGGCATCGTGATGACGCTGATCGCGCTGGCCACCGGAGCGATATGGGGTCAACCCATGTGGGGTACATGGTGGGCCTGGGATCCGCGTTTGACCTCGTTTTTAATTCTGTTCCTGTTCTATCTGGGCTATGTCGCCCTGTGGGAAGCGATAGAAGATCCGGACACAGCGGCTGATTTGACCTCGGTTCTGTGCCTTGTGGGTTCGGTCTTTGCAATCCTTAGCCGATACGCCGTGAATTTCTGGAATCAAGGTCTTCATCAGGGGGCTTCTGTTATGCGCGCAGGGGCGGTTACCGGTACGGATACCGAAGAAAAGGTCAGCAATATCTATTTCTATCCGCTGCTCCTTTGCATCATCGGTTTCGTATTGCTGTTCATCGCGTTGGTTTTCTACCGTACCGGCACGGAAATTCGCGCCCGCCGGATCAAGGCGCTGTTGGCGCGGGAAAGGGTGAACGGATGATCCCTGATCTTGGTAAATATGCCGACACAGTGCTGTGGTCATACGTTGTTTCCATTGGTCTGTTGATTGCTCTGGTCGCCTTCAGCGTGATCCGGGGCCGCAAGATGCGGGCGGAGATGGAGAAGGTCGAACAGAGGATGTCGCGCAATGGCTAAAATCTCGCCCTTGATGATTGCGCCTCCGCTGATCTTCGGTGCATTCGCCGTATTGGCGGGCATTGGCATGTTCCGTGATGATCCCAACGCTTTACCCTCGGCGCGCGAAGGTCAGCCTGCGCCGCCGGTTGTACTGACCGAGTTCGCAGGCAAACCGGGTTTCAATGACACCACTCTGCGCGATGGGGAGGTCAAGCTGGTCAATTATTGGGCTAGTTGGTGTGCGCCGTGCCGCGTCGAACATCCCAACCTGCAGGCGCTGTCGGATGAGGGTATCCCGGTTTATGGGATCAACTACAAAGATAAACTGGACAACGCCGAAGCGTTCTTGACTGAACTGGGCGATCCGTACGCCGGTATCGGTCGGGATGAACAGGGTCGTATGGGATTGGACTGGGGCGTTTACGGCGTACCTGAAACCTATGTGATCGACGGCGAGGGCACGATTATCTTGCGGTGGGCTGGGCCGATTACACAGCGGGTGATCGACAGCACGATCCGTCCCGCGCTTGAGAAAGCCGCAGGCGGTTCATAAGCGATAGCCACCGGTGACGGCCAGAACCTCACCAGTAATGAACGACGCGGCATCAGATGCAAGAAACCTGACCGCCTTGGCGATATCCTCGGGCTGTCCTGGCCGACCCAGCGCCGTGTCGTTGACAAACAGCGCCGTCAGCTCCTCTGACCGGGGCGCTTCGGGAATATTGATTGCCCCCGGTGCTACCGCATTAACGCGTATTCCGTCTGGCCCAAGCTCTTTAGCCATGGCTCGGGTCCAGAGGTTCAAGGCCGCCTTGCTTGCGCCATAGGTCACCGCATCCCGGGGCGGCAGGACCGCGTTCATAGATGAGATGCTGATGATCGAGGCATCGCGTTTCAGATATGGCAGTGCGGCTGTCAGCAAGGCCGCAGGTGCCAACAGGTTCAGGTCCAGAATGGCCTGGTGATCTTTCGCCTGAAATTCTTCTTTGGGCGTAGACCGCACTAACCCAGCGTTGTTCACGATCACGTCGAGGCGTCCAAATCGTTCCATCACCTTCGCAATCACCGCCGCAGGCTGGTTCGGCACGGCCAGGTCAGAGCGTATCGCCAGAACATCCTCGCCCAAAATATCCGGCGCAGGCTCGGTGGAAAGCCATGTAAAGGCCACCCGATGATCCCGGCTGAGGTCTTCGACAATGGCCCGACCAATCCCGCGCGCCCCCCCGGTTACCAATATCACTTTGTCCATCATCGCCTCCTTTGCACACCAGACCCGGTATGCAAGGCGAATTCAATGACTTCCGTTCAAATAGTACCCTCAAGCTCGCGATGGTGCTGCGCCAAAAGAAAAGGCGCCTATAGGCGCCCTTTCCAACCTGCCAACCGACGAAACCTTAGCTTGCGTGCGCCAGATTCCGCAGCACGTATTGCAGAACACCGCCGTTTTCGATGTACTCGATCTCGGGCGCGGTATCGATGCGGCACTTCAAGGTGATCGTTTTCTTGGTACCGTCGCCGTAAGCGATCGTGCACGGTACTTCCTGCAGCGGTTCAATCGTGTCCAACCCGTCGATCGAGACGGTTTCGTCACCGTTCAGGCCCAACGTCTTGCGCGTATCGCCACCAGTGAACTCAAACGGGATGACACCCATGCCAACCAGATTCGAGCGGTGGATACGCTCAAAGCTTTCGGCGATCACGGCCTTGACGCCCAGCAGCGCTGTGCCCTTAGCCGCCCAGTCACGAGACGAACCCGCACCGTATTGTTTGCCACCAAAGACAACGAGCGGTGTGCCATCGGCCTGATAGGCCATCGAGGCGTCGTAGATCGAGGTCTGCGCGCCATCGGGGCCTTTCGTGTAACCGCCTTCGACGCTGTCCAGCATCTCGTTCTTGATGCGGATATTGGCGAATGTGCCGCGCATCATAACCTCGTGGTTGCCACGGCGTGATCCGTACGAGTTGAACTCACGCGGCTGTACCTGCCGCTCGATCAGATATTTCCCGGCGGGCGTGGTTGTTGCGAAGGACCCGGCAGGTGAAATGTGGTCGGTTGTGACCATATCACCGAGAATGGCCAGAACCTTGGCGCCGTTGATATTTGAGATCGTACCAGGTTCGTGCCCCATACCCTGAAAATAGGGTGGGTTCTGAATATAGGTCGATGCTGGCGGCCAGTCATAGGTTTCGGCATCCGTGGTTTCGACCGCTTGCCACTTTTCGTCGCCTTTGAAGACGTCGGCATATTTCGATTGAAACGCCTCGCGGGTCACGGTTTCCTGAACCAGATCGGCGATTTCCTTTTGGGTCGGCCAGAGGTCTTTCATGAAGACATCGTTTCCGTCCTTGTCCTTGCCAATCGGCTCGGACGTCAGGTCGATATCCATGGTGCCCGCCAGCGCGTAAACGACAACCAGCGGCGGTGAGGCCAGATAGTTGGCGCGGACATCGGGTGAGATCCGGCCCTCGAAGTTGCGGTTACCCGACAGCACCGATGTCGCGACCAGATCGCCCTCGGATATTGCTTCGCTGATTTCTCTTTGGATCGGACCAGAGTTACCGATACAGGTGGTGCAGCCATAGCCGACAAGGTTAAAGCCGATGGCGTCCAAATGCTCTTGCAGGCCAGCGGCCTCAAGATACTCGGACACCACCTGCGAGCCAGGAGCCAGAGACGTTTTGACCCAAGGCTGACGGTTTAGGCCCAACTCATGCGCTTTTTTCGCCACCAAACCCGCGCCGATCATCACATAGGGGTTCGACGTGTTCGTGCAGGACGTGATCGAGGCGATCACGACCTTGCCGGACTCCATCCCGTAGTTTTCGCCTTTGACTTCTATCTGTTTGCCCATCGGGCGCTTGAAAGTTTCGGCCATCTCCTTGGTGAAAGCGGTTTTGGCGTCGGTCAGCGCAACATAGTCTTGCGGACGTTTAGGCCCCGAGATCGCGGGAACGATGGTCCCCATGTCAAGGCTAAGGGTATCTGTGTAGATCGGTGCGTAATTTTCATCCCGCCAGAACCCGTTTTCTTTGGCATAGGCTTCGACCAGCGCGATACGGTCTTCATCACGGCCGGTATTGCGCATGTAACGCAGGGTTTCGCCATCGATGGGGAAGAAACCACAGGTCGCACCGTATTCGGGTGCCATGTTGGCGATGGTTGCGCGGTCGGCCAGCGGCAAACGATCCAGTCCTTTGCCGTAGAATTCGACAAATTTGCCGACGACGCCTTTTGCGCGCAGCAACTCGACGACCTTTAGAACAAGGTCGGTACCCGTCGTGCCTTCGACCATTTCCCCGGTCAGTTCAAAGCCGACCACCTCGGGGATCAACATCGAGATTGGCTGGCCCAACATCGCGGCCTCGGCCTCGATCCCGCCGACACCCCAGCCCAGAACGGCCATACCGTTGACCATGGTGGTATGGCTGTCGGTGCCGACAAGCGTATCGGGGTAGGCGACTTCTTCTCCGCTCTGGTCTGTATCAGTCCAGACGGTTTGGGCCAGGTACTCTAGGTTCACCTGATGGCAGATACCGGTGCCGGGGGGCACAACGCGGAAATTGTTGAACGCGCCCTGACCCCATTTTAGGAATTGGTAACGCTCCATATTGCGTTCATATTCGCGGTCGACGTTCATCTGGAACGCGCGCGGGTTGCCGAACTCGTCGATCATGACCGAATGGTCGATGACCAGATCGACGGGGTTCAGCGGATTGATCTTCTGGGCATCCCCGCCAAGTGCCTTGATGCCATCCCGCATTGCTGCAAGATCAACAACGGCCGGAACGCCGGTGAAATCCTGCATCAAAACGCGGGCAGGGCGGTATGCGATCTCACGCGGGTTCTTACCGCCTTTCACGCCCCATTCGGCAAATGCCTTGATGTCGTCCACCGAGACGGAAAACCCGTCATCCTCGAACCTCAGCATGTTTTCCAACACCACTTTCAGTGCGGCAGGAAGATTCGAGAAATCACCCAAACCCGCCTCTTGCGCTGCTGGAATCGAATAGTAGGAAATGGATTTGCCATTCACGTTCAGGCTGCGGCGTGTCTTGGCGGTGTCCTGTCCGACCTTGATGGGCATCTATGGCCTCCCTCTCAAAAGACTTGGATTACGGGATTCGCTTATGGATATCTGTACTACCGGAACCGCCTGTTCAAGGTCCAAGGCGTTACATATTGCAAGTTTTGTATACCATCGCACACATTATTGAAGCGCTCAGGATAAGCTGTTTCAAGAAACCTTGATTGGAGATTTAGCCAATTCCGGTCTAACTCTGCTGTGTATCCGCAAATACCCGAGAGACAAAATGCTCAGATCAGCCGCCGCAATCGCGTTCCTTTCACTTTTCCTAACAGCCTCGGCTAAGGCTCAGGAAAACCCTGTTGTGGTAGAGTTGTTTACCTCGCAAGGGTGTTCGTCCTGCCCGCCAGCGGATCGGATCATGCATGAACTGGCCAAACGCGATGACGTGATCGGACTGGCGTTGCATGTGGACTACTGGGACTACATCGGATGGAAAGACGAGTATGCCGATCCCGACCACACGGCCCGTCAGAGGGCATATGCGCGCGAAGGTGGCCGGACGATGATCTACACACCGCAGATGGTCGTGAACGGGCAGCAGGATGTGGTGGGGGCCAAGTCGCTTGAACTGAACCAGCTGATCGACGCGCACCTGACTGCGCCCCCCGAAGCCGAGGTAAGCGCCACACGCGTGGCCAACGAAGTAGCTGTGAATGTCGTCCCTGTCGCCTTGCCCAAGGATGAAACATACGAACTGCGGATAGTGCAGTATTCGCCGATGCGCCATGCCTCAATCCGGCGCGGGGAGCTGGCAGGGCATGAACTGGATTATGCGAACGTGGTCGAGAACTGGCAAGTCGCCGGTCACTGGGATGGCCAGACGCCGCAGAATTTTACCGCGACACTGTCATCGGATCTGCCGGCCGTTGTGCTGATCCAACGCGCCGGGCATGGTCCGATTGTGGCTGCGGCGCGGGTTGAGTGACTACAACGCTTTCGCTTAAAACATACATATCGCTTTTCGCGCTCGATTGAATCGAGAGAGCGCGAACAATCGATCCAACCTAATCCGAGGACGCCTTAAGGCATATCCTTGGGCTGAACCCCCAATCCTCGCCAGGCTTTCCAACGGCGATGTATCCAGAACCATTGACCCATATGCTGACGGACCATCGCTTCGAGGTCATCATTGGTGAACTGTGTCATCGTCTTGGCATCAGAATGTGGGACAGGGTCGTGCAGTACGATCTCAAAATCGATGCCGTTAGGTTGACGAACCGCGTAGCAAGGGATCAGTACGGCCTTGTATTTGATTGCAAGTTCCGCATTCAGCACTGAGGTCACGGCGGGCTTGCCGAAAAAGGTCAGCTCCTCCCCGCCATGGGCATGCAGATCGGATACAATGGCGATGATGCCTCCGTTCTTGAGGGAGCGGACCATCTCGACCATCCCCCGGCGGCCCTGTTCGAACATCGGCGATCCGGTCTGGTGGAACGCTTTGACATACATGTCGTTGAAGTACGGATTTGCCATGCGGCGGTAGAGACAGCCAATGGGCTGACCACAACGGGCCTGCAGCGCGACCCGGGCAGCCAGGTAATGCCCGAAATGCGCCGTGATCATCATCACCGGACGCCCTTCGGCCACCGCGGTGTCAAATGCTTTGACACCCGGGCCCGACACTTTGGCCTGGCTTTGCCGATCAATGAATCCGTCCGCCGAGAAGTGTTCCATGATCGCCCGCCCGGCATTGTCAGGCACAGCGCGGCAAATGCTTTTGATCTCATCCTCGGGCAGGTCAGGGCAGGTGAGTTTCAGATTGCGGCGTACTCGGGTCTGGAATCCTACAACGGGTGCCAGCCAGCGCACAATCGTACCCATCGCCGCGATCCGACGTTCATATGGCAAAAGACGCATGCCGCCGATCACGCCGGTCAGAAACAGGTTGGCGACATAGTATTTTCCAAGCTCAAATCGGCTCAGTTCCGACTTTTCGATGGGCATGGGGAAGGACACCTGAGTGTTGTGAACTGCGCGGCAAGACATACAGGCCTGATCATGCGATCACAAGTGGCCGTGCCGCGTAGGCCCGTGTCATTCTTCGCTTTCCGCCGCCTCAACCAAGGTTATTGCGCCATCGTCCAGCAGGGCACGGATCGCTGCCACGATCTGAGACATCGCCTCTTCGGCATCTGATTGTTTGACCCTCCCACGCTCTGCCATTTCTTCCCTTAGATTGTCCGCCATACGAGAGGACATGTTGGCCAAAATGAACTCGGCCGTTGCGAGGTCTTCATCGGTGCTGGCACCAGCCAGCGCGGTGACAAGGATTGGTTGGTCCACGCCGCGCAAAATCGCGGGGATATCGCGGGGATGAATGCGCTGGGGCACATGAGAAAAGACAAAGATCGATTGGCGTACGCTATTGGCAAACTCGGCGTCTTCCTCATCCAGAGCGTTAAGAAGACCGTCCCGCGTGGCTGCGGCGGACTGATTGAGGATCGCACCCACCCGCGCACCCGGTCCGTCCCGGAAGGCAGGCTCAGGGCGTTGATCCAATTGGGCCGCCAGTGACCAGCCGATCCGCTCCACCGCCTCGGGTGTGACATCGGTTGTTTTCGAAACCGCGTAGGTGATCCGCCGTGCGGTGGGGCCGGGCAGGTGGCCCAGCAACTGCGCGGCTTTGGCAGTTTCAAGTTTTGACAGCATGACGGCAGCGACTTCGGTGCTTTCCGCCTTGGCCATTTCGGCCAGATCTTCTGCGGGCACCTCGCGCAGACGTTGCCATGGGTCACCGATCTGGCGCACACCAGCCACCTTGCGCAGCCGGGCAGCCGTCGCCGGGGCGATCTGACCGTTCACCGCATCCAACGCACCTGCCAACCCGTGCGGGAAAGAAAGCCCGACCCCATCCAGCGCGTCGGCAAATTCCTGTGCAACAGAGGCGAGCGTCACACGATCAACCAGCCCCATTCGTCCGAGTTGATGGGTCAGTTGTTCCTGTAACAGGTCAGGCAGTTCCTCAAGCGGGATATCCGCGCCTTCGTTCAGAAGAAGCCGGACCACAACTGCAGCCTTTTCCCGATTGCTGAGATTGCGCGGGACTAGGCGCGGGGCGTCGGTTCCCGTGTTTGCCACCGGGGCCTGCGCGCCCGGTGACATCTGCACCACTAGGTTTGTATCCTGCATCTGCCTGCATTGCCAAAATTGCGTTGCAGGCAGATTAGCGAGAGTCGGGTAAAGAAACCCTGAAACTCAGTAGCTGTAGGTCAGCCCGGTGCGAATTGCCTCGCGCAGCGATGCCTCGGCCCAAGTGCCTTCACCGCCCCGCGCCTTAATCTCACGCCATTGGGCGATGGCCAGTTCGGTCTTACCCTCGGCGACGAACCCCTGACCCATATAGCTGCGGGCGAGGATGTTGTCCGGATTGATCTCGATGGCTTGCTGATAAAAGGCGTTGGCCAGCTCCAGCTCACCCATTTTGCGATAGGTGAAGCCCCAATAGGTCTGTACCCGATCGTCATCCTGATCCATGACACGCAAAATACCCTGCGCATTCTCGTACTGCCCGTCATACGCCAGTTCGCGCACGGCGTCGTACAGCTGATCTGAGGTAAAATTGGATTTGTTGGGCTTAACACAGCGTCCGGCAGCTTCGTCATAGACGCGGCCAAACAGGCATTTCTTGGTAGTGTTGGTTGGCTTGGGCGGGCTGCTGTCTCCGCCACCCGCAGCAAGGGCCATGGGTGCAAAGGTAAAGGCCTGAAGAACGATGGCCGAGGCTAGTACGAGACGCATTTTCCTACTCCATTGTCAAAGTGACTTGTCAAAATCATAGCGTGATTTTCAGAAAAGCTAACAATTGACAGTTCGCTTTTATTCAGAAGCAGGAAATAAAAGTTTCAGCTGTTGACGATTTTCATGCAGCTTTGGCTCTCTCCGTCCCATACTGTGCCTTCTGCACAAGATTGGGTTTGCTTAGTATGCCCGTTACAGGCAAGTCCAGCCGTGCCCACACATATAAGAGCAATCGTGCATAAAGCAGTTCTTAGCATTTTGTTTCCCTTTCGCGGAAAATGTGCCAGTAGATTACCCCATTTTCGCCGATCTGGCAAAAAACAAAGCCCAGCCTGAACAAGCAGGCCGGACCGTCGTTTAAGTTCTGTGTGGATCAGGATTATTCGCCGAACACGCGCGCGAAAATCGTATCGACGTGCTTGGTGTGATAGCCGAGATCAAATTTTTCCTCGATCTCTTCCGGGCTCAGCGCAGCGGTGACATCGGAGTCTGCCAGCAGTTCCTCTTTGAAATCAGTACGGTGTTCCCAGACCTTCAGCGCGTTTCGCTGAACCATGGCATAGGCATCCTCGCGGCTGACCCCTGCTTGGGTCAGCGCAAGCAGGACCCGCTGACTCATCACTAGGCCGGGGAACTTGTTCATGTTCTCGATCATGTTCTCGGGGAAGATCAGCATCTTGTCGATCACGCCGGTCAAGCGCGCCAACGCAAAATCCAGCGTGATTGTGGCGTCTGGACCGATCATACGCTCGACCGAGGAATGCGAGATATCGCGCTCGTGCCAGAGGGCCACATTCTCCATCGCCGGAATCACTGCCGCGCGCACCATACGCGCCAGACCAGTCAGGTTTTCGGTCAGTACCGGGTTTTTCTTGTGCGGCATTGCTGATGAGCCTTTTTGACCCATCGAGAAGAATTCTGCCCCTTCCAGCACCTCGGTCCGCTGCATGTGGCGAATTTCAATGGAAATATTCTCGATGCTACTGGCAATCACACCCAGCGTGGCAAAGAACGCCGCATGGCGGTCGCGCGGGATGACCTGCGTGCTGATCGGTTCGGGCACCAGACCCAGCTTGTCACAAACGTGTTCTTCAACCTGAGGGTCGATATTGGCGAAGGTCCCAACCGCGCCGCTGATCGCGCCGGTCGCAATTTCCGCGCGGGCGTCGCGCATGCGGGACAGGTTGCGATCCATTTCGGCATAGAAACGGGCAAAGGTCAGGCCCATGGTCGTAGGCTCGGCGTGGATGCCGTGGCTGCGGCCGATGCGGATCGTGTTCTTATGTTCGATCGCGCGTCGCTTCAGGGCGGCCAGCAGACCTTCGATATCGGTAATCAGGATGTCAGCGGCACGGGTCAGTTGCACGTTGAAGCAGGTATCCAGCACGTCGGAAGAGGTCATGCCCTGATGGACAAAGCGCGCCTCATCGCTGCCCACATGCTCAGCCAAGTGGGTCAGAAAGGCGATGACGTCATGCTTGGTGACGGCCTCGATCTCGTCGATGCGGGCAACGTCGAATTCCACGTCCTTGGCTTTCCAAACGGCATCGGCGTTTTCGCGCGGGATCACGCCCAGATCGGCCATCGCATCGCAGGCGTGGGCCTCGATCTCGTACCAGATGCGGAATTTGGTCTCGGGCGACCAGATGGCGACCATGTCAGGGCGGGAATAGCGGGGAATCATTGGCGGCAGCACCTTTTTGTGATTGGGATGAGGCGTTGGCGCGGGGTTTAGCCGCGCATTCACAAGGGAACAAGGCGCGAGTGCTTGGATGAGACGGTTTGCCCTGATTTTGTTGCTCTGGCCCGGAGTTTTGGCTGCTGAAGAGTTCCAGCAGTTGACAGGGAATGAGATTCTCTTGGCACTTTCGGGCAAAAAACTCGATTACGGTGAAGGTGTCAGCCAGACCTTCGACGACCGCATGCATACACTGTACTTTTCGGGCCACCCCAGCGCGGGGCGTTGGGCCGTGCGCGAGGATCGATATTGTTCGGTCTGGCCGCCGTCGGATATCTGGGCCTGTTATGATGTAAAGCAACTCGGCGATATTATCCGGTTTGTCGACGATGCAGGCGGAACCACTGACGGAACTTACACCGAGTGACACTGCCCAAGAATATCGATGATTTCCAAGGGGTTTGGAGCCTGACGCGCGTGATCCGGGATGCGCGTGCGAGCCAGGTCATCCATGCTGATGGCAAGGCGGAGTTGCAGCACGATGCACGAGGGTTGATTTATGATGAGACGGTCACACTGCGCATCCCGGGCCAACCCGCGATGACAGGGATGCGCCGTTATTATTGGCGCGATGCAGGGGATCAGATCGCCATTCACTTCGACGATGATCGTTATTTTCACGGGCTTAGGCTGGGTCAAACCCGCTCCGAAGACCACCATGATTGCCCGCCTGACAGCTATGATGCACACTACGATTTCTCAGGATGGCCGTGCTGGACGGTCCGCTGGACCGTGTCCGGTCCGCGAAAATCCTATGAAATGGAGACCAAATACGCTCGGCGATAGCGTAATCATCTTGCAGCAACGGCCCGGAACGGGCATTGCTGCAGGTGCAAATAAGTCCGAACGTGGAGAAATGAGATGAACGCAAACGTACTGGCCAACGCATTTGGCCCGCGTGAGGGGACCGCGCTGCGCATCAAGCAGGTGGCTCTGGTTGTCCTGGGTATCGTTGCTCTGGCTGTTGCTGCCAAAATCAAAGTGCCGATGTGGCCGGTTCCGATCACCATGGGTACATTCGCCGTACTGACCATCGGCACCGCTTATGGCACGCGCCTTGGCCTGATCACCATGCTGGGTTACCTGCTGGTTGGTGTGCTGGGCTTCGACGTGTTTGCCGGGTCCTCGGCCGAGAAATTCGGCCTGACCTACATGATGGGTGGCACCGGTGGTTATCTGGTCGGATACCTGATGGCGACCATTCTGCTGGGTGCATTGGCTGCGCGTGGCTGGGATCGTTCGGTTGGCAAGCTGGCGCTGGCGCTGGTTCTGGCCAATGTCCTGATCTATGTGCCGGGCCTGCTGTGGCTGGGTCAGCTTTACGGCTGGGACAAGCCGATCCTGGAATGGGGCCTGACGCCGTTCCTGGTGGGTGATGCGATCAAACTGGCGCTGGCAGCGCTGCTGATCCCCGGCTTGTGGAAACTGCTGGGCGACGCGCGCACCTGATTCTGCAGCGTCAATCAAGATTACAGCCGCGTTCGGAGCGATCCGAGCGCGGCTTTTTGTTGCTGGCAGAACAGGATACTGGACAAATCTGTTCCAACTGGGCCAACCTGATGCGAGAAACTAATCAGGTTATTAAGATATGCGTAAATTATTAAGTATGACGCTGACTGCCTGTGTCGCGGCTTGGTCGCTTGGCGCGTCGGTGCAGGCGGACACGCCTGTGACGTATACGGACGAGGGGCGGGCTTTGTTCCGCTTTGAAGTTCCCGATTTTTGGACCCTACGCACCGGCGGCCCACGTGAGATCGAGGATACGGAACTGGGCGATGCCCGCGCCGTTTCACGCGTCATGGGGATGAGGCCGGTCACCGATGACAATGTCTGGATGGGCTTTGTCTCACCCTCGCGTGTTTCCAGCATTCAAGATGGCCTGCGCTATCTTGAAGATATCGACAAGTTTCTTGTCAAAGACCCGACCGTGACCAGCACCAGCGATACCCGGATTGGCGGGCTGCCCGCGCATGTCGTTCGGGGTACCGGTAATCGGGACGGGCGCGGTGTGAACTTTACCGCAACGGTGATCGACTTGCCGCGCGGTCGCGTGGCCATTGGGGTTGCGATCCTGCAAGACGGGTCTGACCCGTCTTATGTTGATGCCCTGAACGCCGTTTTCGCGTCGTTCCGGTCTTTGCAGTAAGGAGGCTCGGATGACCCGCAAACTGATAAAACGGTCCGTTCTGGCGCTGGGACTTGGAACCGCGGTTTTCACATTGTCAGCCTGCGATGGCGTCACGGTCGGGGTAGGGTATGGCGTGGGCTATGACCCGTACTACGATTCGATGCTGTGGAACGATTATTACCACGATCACGACGTAGATGTGGACGTGGATATCAATCGGCCCGATAGACCTGATAGGCCTGACCGCCCGGTGCGCCCGAACCCGCCAGCAAGGCCGAAACCGCCGATCGCAAAACCACCGTCGCGACCGCATCCCCCAGTGGCGCGTCCTCCGGCGGCGCGACCACCGATCCATCGACCGTCACCGCGGCGTCGCTGATGGCATCGGGGCAGCTTGGTCTGCCCCGAAATCAACTCATCCGGTTTGGGGGAATGGCCCCTTAGGCTCGTCCGATTATGTGAACTCCAAGTCTGTGCTAGACTAAAATCTGAGCGGGCTTGGTTCATGAATTCCTTTGTAACCATCACCTATCGAATGTCATTGCCCGCCCGATCTTTGCCAAAAGGAGACGACGATGCTGACAGAAGAACAGCTAAGAGCCATTGCAGCCGCGTTCTGCGGTATCCTGATTGTGCCCAACATCAATCTGCCGAACCCCTATCGCATCAATCTAAATGCCAAAGCCATTCCTGAAGAAATAATCGATGAAATAGAAGATGATATGGGCGAATTTGGCTTTGCTGGCCACCCACGCGGACCGTTTGGAAAAGATATCCGCGATGCCTTTATGGAGATTTCATTTGATCAGAGGGGATGCGTCTATTCGATTTCGGTTGTTGGTGGGGTCAAGCGCGGTCTTGGCGCAACAAGACGCCGAGAGACGCACTCAACCGACTGGAAGAATCCCTGATCCGAACGAGTGTCACGATAGAAGTTCGGTTGTGATATGGGCCGAACCCTCAAGTGTTCGATGCACCGGGCATTTATCGGCGATTTCCAGCAGTTTGGCCTTTTGGTCCGCGTCCAGCGGACCTTCCAGCCGGATTTTCCGGCGGAACTGATCGACCTTGCCTTCGCTCGCCAGCCCGGCATCCTGCGCGTGAACTTTGTCGTGGCATACATCGACGGTGATACCTGTTAAGGGCCACCGCTTGCGGCGGGCGTACATGCGAATGGTCATCGACGTACATGCTCCCAGCCCGGACGATACGAACCCATAGGGTGACATACCCCGATCCGTACCGCCGTATGACGCAGGTTCGTCAGCGATTGCATGGTGGCGCGGGCCTGACTGGATGTCTTGCAGGAAACCCGACGGGTCTGCCTCGGTCACGCGGACGATACCTTCAGGAGCGCCCGGTGGCGGTGCGGGAGGGCACAGCTTGACGTAACGGGAAACCCATGCCGTGGTGACATCGGCTGCATAATCCGCATCCGCCGCCCGCGTGATCAGGTGGTCGGCATCATCTAGGGTGACAAAGCTTTTGGGATGTTTCGCTGCCATAAAGATGGTGCTGGCATTGTCGACACTGACTGTGCTGTCACGCGGCGCGTGCAGGATCAGCAGGGCGGCCTTCAGATCAGCGATGGCCGGTGTAAGCGCGGTTTCCGAAATATCCTCGACAAAGGCGTTACCGATACGGAATGGGCGGCCCCCCAGCGAAACCTCTGCGCTGCCTTGCGATTTTATCTCGGGCAGGGCGGCTTCGAAATGATGGGATACATGACCCGGATCCGCAGGTGCCCCAAGCGTTACCACAGCCTTTACCGACGGAATGCCCGCACGTGCGCGCAGGACAGCGGCACCACCAAGTGAATGGCCAATCAGAAGGGATGGCGCCATATCGCGGCCCGCAAGGTATTGCGCGGCTTTGACAAGGTCCTCGACATTCGAAGTAAAGGTCGTATTCGCGAACTCACCGTCAGAGTGGCCAAGGCCGGTAAAATCAAACCGCAGAACCGCAATACCCATTGCGGCAAGTCGCGCCGAAATACGCCGCGCTGCGGGAATGTCTTTTGAGCAGGTAAAGCAATGCGCAAACAACGCCGTCGCCAGAACCGGCCCGTCCGGCAAATCCAGGCGCGCGGCCAATTGGCTGCCGTCGAATCCGGCAAAGGTGATGCGTTCGGTGGGCATGATAAGTCCTTGGTCGTCAGGTTTCGACAATACTGTGCATTGGGGGCAGGCGGCTCAACCCCTATGTCAATCGCGTAACAGGAAGGTGAGAAACCGAGAAGCGCTTAGGCACCCGCTTGATAGATTTAGGTGCGCTACCAGAGTGAAAAATAAAAGATCATTATCTGTGATGTGTGATCGTTTAAGTATTCATTTTACTTATTGTCTTGAGATTCCCAAATTGAACTCATCGCAATGACCCAAAGCGGAGGCCAAAATGGCATATACCACACCTGTACCACCAAGCCCGGCAATTCGCCCCGGAGTTCTGTTTGCCATCCTATTGACTGGCGCAATTGGTTTTGCGTTGGGGCAAAGCTTGCCGCTGGTCAGCACTAACGGGAATGCGCCCAGCCTTACCGCGCCCGAAGATTGGCATGGCAATGTTAGACGGTCACACTGGTCTAACTAGGCTAAGGCGCTTAGATAATCCCCATCAATTGTGCGTCGAACGGATATTTTGTCAGGTTTTCGTACCCGTCTTCTGTGATCAGCACTTGATCTTCTAGCTTAATCGAGAAGTCGCCGCCAACCTCGCCAACCGCTGCTTCGACGCACAACACCATGCCCGGTTCCAACTCATAGTCGTATGCCCCCGCAACCGCTTGATCGGGATAAGCGACCAAGGGCCATTCATCGCACAATCCCACGCCATGCATCAGGCAACCGTATTTCTGTGCCTGAAACTTGTCGTCCAGCCGGTGGGCATTTGCGGTCAGGTCCGGAATCGCGACCCCAGGTTTCAGCATTTCCATGTTGGTCATGATATGCTCATGCGCGTGTTGCATGGTGTAGATCATATCAGGGCGTGGCTTTTGATCTCCGATCCACCAGGTGCGCGAGATGTCGATGCAAATGCCGTATGATCCAATCAGGTCAGTATCGAACGCGATGATTTCATTCTGCTGGGTGACGCGGGGCCCGCATTCCTGAAACCAAGGGTTTGTGCGCTGACCCGAGGTCAGAAGCCGGGTCTCGATCCACTCACCGCCGCGCCGGATGTTTTCGGCATGCAGTATGGCCCAGATATCATCCTCGGAAGTCTGTCCATCCCCGACATTTGCACGTGCGAACCGCTCCATTTCGGCCACTGCGGTCTCACAGGCATGGTTGGCGCAGCGCATGGCGAGGATTTCGTCAGGGCCTTTGATAGCACGGGTTTTCTCGGTGAGCTCTTCGCCCTCCTTCACTTCAAACCCTTGCGCCTCTAGCGCGCGCAAACCGTGCAGCATGATCTTGTCGACGCCAAGCCGCATTTTACCGCCGCCATGTTCGCCAATCAGAGCGCGCACTTCGTTCGAGAACACATCAGCCGCGACATCGATTTTATCACCCCGATCGAAATAGAACAGATCCGCGCCCGAGCGCTGTTCGCGCACCAGTGGATTGAATTCCGACAGGAACGGCGAATTCTTATAGTCCCAGATCACCATGTACCCGTCCGCACAAACCAGCACGGCCCGGAACGGGTTATGGGTGTTCCAAAGCTGCATATTGGTGCTGTCTGTCGCATAGCGGATGTTCAGAGGGTCAAACAGCAAGACGCCGCCCCAACCCCGAGTGACAATCCCCTGCACCAGCCGCTTCCAGCGATATTCGCGCATCCGCTCCAGATTGGGCAGGATGAGCCCGGCGGCCGCCCATTCATCAAATGCTCGCTGCGTTGGCCCGATCTCGATTCGATCACTGTCGTTCGGCGTTCCGTCGCCGAGCGTGGCACCCCTGGAAGGATCAATCTTGCGAATGTCGCGATATGGTATGTCCACGGGCGGGCCCTTTTGCTTGCGTGTACAACCTGCAAAGCCAAAAATGTTGTGTCTCAAAGGTTTGCGACTGTGTTTGGGTCGTTTTTTGACCGACAGTGTCAAAGAGGGGTGCTATGCCTCGGTCATGACAGTGATATTGCAGCAAACCATCCCATACAATCCGCTTGCGGCGAACCCGTTGCCGGGTATCAAACCGGCTGATCCCCAAAACTGGCTGCACCGGGACGATGCGTTCGACACCCAACTGCAACGCCGCGCCGAGCTTTTGGCGCAACGAGAATCAGATGTTCTGGCCCTGAGTTCAGAGGCGCTGAAACCTGCGCAAGAGTTGCTGGAGCTGGTTCTTAAGCAAGCCTATCCCGATGCCTCGGATCAGGTTTTGCGACCCGACGGGACAGTGGTCGAGATTGATTGGTCACACCCGCTGGAGACACTGTGCCTTCTGGTGCAAGAGGATTTCTGCATTCTGCAAAAAATAGGGGACGAGCATGTTCTGACAGGTGCGATCCTGTGCTTTCCGGCTAGCTGGATGCTGTCCGAGAAGTTCATGCGCCCACTGATTGCAATCCATGAGCCCGTCGTCGCCTATGACCCCAACATTGCGCGCAGAGTTCAGCGCCTGTTCGATGGCATACAACCAGACCGCCCACTGTGGCGGTTCAATGCCCTTTGGTACCCGGATGCCGAACTGTTCCAGCCGCGCAGCATCACCCAGCGGCGCCCGCCGCAGAACCAGGACACGGCTCGCTACCTTCGCAGTGAGCGCCAGACCCTATTGCGCTTGCCGCAGACGGGTGCGGTGGTGTTTGCCATCCACACCTATGTGATGGCTGCCGAGCGGGTCGCCAAATTAGAAAACCCCGCCTGATGGCGGGGCTTCCAAGGAGGGTCTTCGGTAATTTGGTTACATGCCTAGGACGGTTGCGACCTCGCCAAATGCATTTGTGATGTTCAGGCCAAAAATCGCGGTCGTAAAGGCCAGCACCTGAGTGTTGAGGCGAAAATCCTCGCCCCGGATTAGATTGACTGCAGCCAGAGAAACGGCAACCGGTGCCGATATGCTGGCAACCGCACCAGTCATTCCCCAACTGGTCAGTCGAAGGATGTCACTGGGGCGGTCTGTTTCGTCCGTAACAATAGTCTGCTCAGAGTTGTTTTCAGACGCGGGGGAATCGGTCTCGGTGCGGAACGCGATGCTGAGAAGTTGGTCATCGCTCAGTTTGATTGGGCGCGGCTTTGTTTGGCTCTTTGTTTCAAATTGCATCGGGTCGGGGTCAGGTAGATCAAGCCCTGCGAAGGGACCGCTGATTGTTTCGAAAATCTGTTTGCGATTTCGAGAACTGCGCGGGGCAAATGAATCAAACGCACTCATGAATTGTTCGATGGTCAGTACGGTATTGGGCGACAACCATTCGACGCGCCGTGTCGTGCAGATGTCCACCATGCGGTAGAGGATCACAACCAGCATCAATTCAGAAATCTCGCTGTCATCCAGAAGTTTGGAAACCGGACAAATCGTGATCGTCAACCGATTGCAGGGTGGTGCCACGACTGGGCGCGCCTTGGTTCTTAGGCCTGCGGTTCTGTCCATCCGCTCATGATGGCTGTGTTCGAATTTTTTGGGTTCGGAATCCAACGTCAGGCGCACAAGGTATTGGCTGCTGACGATACTGGCCTCAGAGGTGCTGATGAGCGTCTTGCGCTCGACCAGATGACCATAGTCCCCGAGTGTGGTCGAAACGACGTCGCAAAGACGCTCGAGCGCGCCGTCTGCCGAGCCGTCGAATTGGAGACCGCCATGGTACATATGTTTCGAGGTCACAGCATGTTCCTTTGCCGTAATAATCTTCACAACAGACTAACCGGCGAAATGGTGCAAATTTTGACGGAAATGCAAAAAAGTCAGAAATTTCAGCGATTGATTACGCTTTGGAAACCAAGAAAAACACGGTTTCCCTAAATTTATGTGGCAACAATGTGGCTAAATTCGGGTGCGCCGATGTCGATCCTTTGATCACCTCAATTGTCGATTCGCGCGGCCATAATGGCGATAGATTGCTGATAGACCGTGGCTGCGTTCCATTGCTGGATAACTGCGTAATTGGGTTCGCCCTTTTGATAGCCACGACCTGGCTTCCACCCTTTCTTACGTAAGAAATTCGCAGTCGAGGCCAACGCGTCAGTCATGTTATAAAAGTCGACTTGGCCGTCCCCGGTGGCGTCCACACCAAAGGCCAACGCGTTGCCGGGCAGGAACTGGGTATGACCCAGCTCGCCATGTTTTGCCCCTTTTGTCGCCATCGTGAGGCTGCCCTGATCGACCAATTTCAACGCTCCAATGGCGTGCGGAACAAAGAACTCGGATCGGCGACAATCATAGGCCAATGTTGTGATTGCGGAAACAACCTGGCTGTCTCCCATGAAATTTCCAAAGCCTGTTTCCATGCCATGAATAGCAATCAGCACACCCGCCGGGACGCCGTATTGGCGTTCCAGCGCGGCGTAAAATTGCGGATTGCGAGCTTTACGTTTGCGCCCTTGTGCAACGATGACGTCCGCCCCACGCACCTGCATGAACTTGTCTAATGAGTATTTGAAACTCTTCTGATTGCGATCTGCAGCTATGGTACGCGTGGCGTATTGAGTTTGCGCCAATGCTTTCAGACCCTTCTTTTTGACACCCGCGCGTTTGGCTGTTTTGGCGAAATCGGTTTTCCAGGCCTCAAATCCATTGCTGGTGTTGCCGCAGGGGGCAGACAATGCCATCGATGGCAAGAATATTGCGATAGCCGCATAGAAACTAATTCGAAGCATGGGTGAAATCCGGTGGTTGAATAATCACCGTCAGCCTACGCCCTGACTGACATCCCGCAAAGCAGTTTAATACAGGTCCAGTTCACCCGTACCTTTAAGGCTTTCAAACCACTCATCCGGAGTTTTGTCGATTTTGGCATGTTTAACCATCATCGCGTTCATATTGGGCAGATGAGAAGAATCCGGCCAGTCGTCCGGTTGCCAAAGGTTTGAACGGATGATGCATTTTGGGCAATGTGCAAAGACGGTTTCGACGTGGATCAGTAGTGCCAGTTTAGGTGCGCGACCTCCGACAGCCATTTTTGAAAGCAGTTCAGGATCGGCGCATATCATTGCTGATCCACGCAGGCGCAGCGTCTCCATTTTACCGGGGACAAAGAAAATAACACTGACGCGCTGGTCTTTCAGGACGTTATGAAATGTGTCCAAGCGCTTGTTTCCCGGTCGATCCGGGATCGCAATCATATTGTCCGACAGAACCTGCACGAACCCTTCGGGATCGCCCCGCGGAGAGATATCAAGGTGGCCGTCCGGGTTGGCCGAAGCGATCAGGCAGAATGAGGAGGTGCCGATGAATTCGCGGCACATCTCATCAAGTGCGGGTAATTCCTTGGCAACGATTTGGGGCAGTGGCTGGCCGCAAATTCGAACCAGCTCCTCTTCCGAGGTCACAAGATCTGAATATTCAGAAAACGGTGTTTCAATTGCGGGCATGTGCTTTCTCCGCTGGGTACTGTGTCCCGAGTTTGGAAGATCATCCCTTATCCGTCAAATCTTGTGTGGCTGACAAAAAAGGGCGCCCATTGGGCACCCTTGCGAGAATTTTCGTCGAAAATTCTTGATCAGCAGCTGTAGTACATGCCGTATTCAACCGGGTGCGGCGTATGCTCGTAGGTTTCGACTTCTTCCATCTTCAGTGCGATGTAACCGTCGATCTGGTCTTTGGTGAACACGTCGCCCTGCAGTAGGAAGTCGTGATCGGATGCCAGCGCTTCCAGAGCTTCACGCAGGCTGCCGCAGACGGTTGGGATATCGGCCAGTTCTTCGGCGGGCAAATCGTACAGGTTCTTGTCCATGGCTTCACCAGGATCGATCTTGTTCTTGATCCCGTCCAGTCCAGCCATCAGCAAAGCAGCAAAGCACAGATAGGGGTTGGCCGCTGGATCGGGGAAACGGGCCTCGACGCGCTTGGCCTTGGGGCTTTCGGTCCATGGAATACGAACGCAACCCGAACGGTTGCGGGCTGAATAGGCGCGCAGAACAGGGGCTTCAAAACCGGGGATCAGGCGCTTGTAGCTGTTGGTGGCCGGATTGGTGAAGGCGTTCAGGGTCTTGGCGTGTTTCAGGATGCCGCCGATGAAGTACAGTGCCTCATCCGACAGGTCCGCATATTTGTCGCCAGAAAACAGCGGTTTGCCATCTTTCCAGATCGACATGTTCACATGCATGCCGGTGCCGTTGTCGCCATAGATTGGCTTGGGCATGAAAGTAGCCGATTTTCCATAAGCGTGCGCCACGTTGTGGATCACATACTTGTACTTCTGCAGCTCATCCGCCTGTTTGGTCAGGCTGTCAAAGATCAGGCCCAGCTCGTGCTGGCACGACGCCACTTCGTGGTGGTGCTTGTCGACCTTCATGCCAAGGCGCTTCATGGTCGACAACATCTCGGAACGCAGATCCTGGGCTTCGTCGATTGGGTTGACCGGGAAGTAGCCACCCTTGACACCAGGGCGATGGCCCATGTTGCCCATCTCATACTCGGTATCGGTGTTCCACGACGCATCGGTCGCATCAACTTCGAAAGATACCTTGTTGATAGTGTTCGAGAAACGGACGTCATCAAACAGGAAGAACTCGGCCTCTGGGCCCATATAGGCAACATCACCGATGCCCGAGGATTTCAGGTAAGCTTCGGCTTTCTGCGCAGTACCACGCGGGTCGCGGCTGTAGGCTTCACCGGTGTCGGGTTCAACGATCGAGCAGTGCAGGCACAGCGTTTTTTCGGCATAGAACGGATCGATATAGGCCGAGGTGGTATCGGCGATCAGTTTCATGTCCGAGTTTTCGATCGACTTCCATCCCGCGATGGACGAACCGTCGAACATGAAGCCTTCTTCCAGGAAGTCTTCGTCAACCAGATCGACGTCCACAGTTACATGCTGCAGCTTGCCACGCACGTCAGTGAAACGAATATCGACATATGCAACGTCTTCTTCGCGGAGTGTCTTGAGCACTGCGTCTACGCTCATTCCCTTGGTCCTTCTGATGGATGTGTTTGTATTCAATTAGAATTAGAGTGCGTCGGAACCGGTTTCGCCGGTACGGATGCGGATTGCTTGTTCGACCGGAGAAACGAAGATCTTCCCGTCACCGATCTTGTCGGTTTTTGCTGCCGATACGATCGCTTCGATGGCGGCATCGACCTGATCGTCGTCCAGAACCACTTCGATCTTCACTTTGGGCAGGAAATCGACCACGTATTCAGCGCCGCGGTAAAGTTCGGTATGGCCTTTCTGACGACCAAAACCCTTGACCTCGATCACGCTCAGGCCTTGTACGCCCACGTCCTGCAGCGCTTCTTTCACTTCGTCCAGCTTGAACGGCTTGATGATCGCTTCGATCTTTTTCATTCCAGCTCACCTTGCATGGTTGTCTTGATGGCACTGATCACGTCTAAGATTGTGCGGCAATCCGATAGCTGTGTTGGTGGGCGCCAGATGCGGGGAAAGCGAGCTATGGATCAATTTTTGATCGCATTGCACAAAAAGTAATCAAAATGGAATCGTCCGAGGGGTTGAGATGACGAAACTGCTGACTGCTGGGCAAATGCGTACCATCGAACAGGCTGCAATCAAGTCTGGGCAAGCAACGGGCCTTGAGCTGATGGAGCGCGCCGGAGAAGGTGTCGTTGCTGCGGTTTTGGAAGAATGGCCGGAACTGGCAGAAAGCTCTGGCCGTGCGGTGGTTCTATGCGGTCCTGGTAACAACGGCGGCGACGGTTTCGTGGTCGCGCGGTTGTTGCGAGGGCAGGGGTGGCAGGTCGAGGTGTTTCTGTATGGCGATCCCACCAATCTGCCACCGGATGCGCGGGTGAACTATGACCGATGGGAGGGGCCAACACACAGTGTGGCCGATTTTGGCCGGACGGAATTTCAGCATCCGAACCTTTCCATTGATGCGCTGTTTGGCACCGGGTTGGCGCGACCGATCGAAGATCCTGCAGTGTGGGAATACCTTTGGGCGCATGATGATGCAGCAGACGCGTGGGAAATGCGCAGACATGGCTGCGGTACAGATATCGCTCCGCCACGCACTGTCGCAATTGATCTGCCGTCGGGTCTTTGTTCAGACTCGGGCAAAGTTCTTGGCGGCGCGTTTCCGCAGCATGGTCGCCGGTGCGCGCGTTCCGCCCTGACGGTCTCGTTTCACGCACGCAAGCTTGGGCATATTCTGAGCGACGGTCCATCCTATTGCGGTCGGCTGATCGTGAAAGATATCGGACTGGACCCCAAGGCTGACGGTACAGAAGTGGCAAGTTTGGTAGCACGGCCAGCTAGCCTCAGCCTCAGCAAGAGTGACCCTGACCACAAGTATTCGTATGGACACGCCTTTGTCCTGACAGGTGGCGTTGGAAAAACCGGGGCCGCACGGTTGGCAGCCCGCGCAGCATTGCGAATAGGTGCAGGGCTGGTGACGCTGGGCGCACCACCCGCAGCACAGATGGAGGTCGCGGGCCAGATCACCGCGCTAATGCTGCAGCGGGTCGATGCGGGTGATGAATTATCCGATTTACTGCAGGATGAGCGGTTGAATTCGCTTTGTCTTGGACCCGGCTTGGGGTTGGTGCGTTCGCGGGAACTGGTGCCCGTCGCGTTGGCGTCAAAGCGCCGAACTGTTCTGGATGCAGATGCGATTTCGGCGTTTGCCGATCAACCCGCCGAACTGCTGGATGTGTTGCATGACAAATGTGTTCTGACACCGCACGGAGGCGAGTTCGCCCGTTTGTTCCCTGATATTGCTGAAAAGCTAAATGAGAACCCGGCAAAGGGCCCAGCCTTTTCCAAGGTGGATGCAACCCGTAAAGCGGCGGAACGGGCAGGGTGTTGCGTGCTGTTCAAAGGTCCTGACACGGTTATCGCAGCGCCGGGCGGGCAATGCTCGGTCAGTTCTGCCCGATATGAACGCGCAGCGCCGTGGCTGGCGACAGCCGGATCAGGCGATGTTTTGGCCGGGTTTATCACCGGATTGCTTGCCCGCGGTTTCGAACCGTTTCAGGCGGCGGAAACGGCAGCCTGGTTGCATGTGGAATGCGCGCGGAACTTTGGGCCCGGGTTGATTGCCGAAGATTTGGCAGATCAATTGCCAGCAGTATTTCGGCAGATTGGCAGTTAATGACCGATTGCTACCAAGACTGGCGAATTTGCGCTGCTGAGTGCAGCGCAAAACGCATAGCGGAAGTTTGCAGAATGCAACGGTCAGAGCGGTAGTTTTCTTGTATAATCAATAGAGTCGCTTTTTGAGACTCAGTTAATGGATCGAAATTCATATTGAATTCTTGATCTCGACTTAATGCTCTGTGGCGAAAAGCAATGAATATGGAACTTGGTCCGGTATCTCGGGAAACGCAGGATCCGGTGAATAGTTGAGCAGTATCAAACTCGTAAAACCATCCACGGTGAATAATATGACAGTGAATTTCAAACTGACTTCAATGGCAACGGTACTGGCTGCGTCAACCGCACTGCCTGCCGCCGCTGAACTGAAATACGAAAACAATACGGGCGGTTATGTGCTGCTTTATGGACAGCTGAACCCGGCCTTGATCTCGGTCGACGACGGAGAAGACACTGAGACCCGTGTGCTGGACAACGACCTTTCGAACAGTCGGGTCGGACTGGAATTGTTCCAGCCATTTGGCAACAATGATTTCACGTTCCGTCTGGAGACCGGACTGGGCCTGCCGAATTCAAGCGAGTGGAACCAGTTGGGAACTGATTTCAGCGGCTGGACCCGTGAAGATATCCGTCACGCCGATTTTGCATTGGCAGGTGACTGGGGTAAATTCTCGGCTGGTCAGGGTAGCATGGTATCGGATGGCGCTGCCGAAGCGGACCTGTCCTATGTTGGGACCGCACTCTATTCCTTCACCAATGACGAGAATGGCGGTTTTTTCTACCGTGGCACCGACGGTCTTCTGAGTGATATCACCGTTGGAGATTCCAGCAGCAACTTTGACGGGGGGCGCCGAGGTCGCGTTCGCTATGACACGCCTGAGTTCAGCGGATTCAAGGCCGGGATCGCATATGGTCAGAATATCCTGTCCAGCGACGATGACGACGACTACTACGACATCGGTTTGAGGTATAACAACACCTTCGGTGGCGGGGTCGAGTTTGCTGCGGCATTGGCATATGCCGTTCGCTCGGCTGACGATGGATCGGGAGATCGCAAAGACACAATCGGGTCGGCCTCGGTTCTGCTGCAAAGTGGTCTGAGCTTTACCGTTGCAGCAGGCACGCGCGATAACGATGCGGATGGCGCATCTGATCCGAACTACTTCTACGGCAAGATCGCTTATGAGGACCAGTGGTTATCCTGGGGTAAAACCGGCATCGGGATCGACTACTACTCGGGCTCGGATTTTGAGAACGATGGCTCAAGCACAGATGCGTGGGGTATCGCCGTTGTTCAGCGTATCGACAGCATCAATACCGATGCCTACCTGAAATACCGTAATCACGACTTCGAAGACGGTGCCTCGTTCGACAACAACGAAGCCTGGGTGCTGGGTGCCCGCTGGAGGTTCTGATTTCGTCTTACTTTGCTAATCAAACGCCCCGGCTTGCACCGGGGCGTTTTTTCGTCCGGAAGATGGGCAAAACCGGGCTGAAAGGGCCATTGCCTCTTGCACGCGGGCGGCAGGGCAAATAGAAGGCGTCAAATTTGCCCGGCGCGCCCGTTTTGCGCGCCCCGAATCCTATGGGGACTACCAAAATGCAGGTTACCGAGACGCTGAACGAAGGTCTGAAACGCGGCTACAACATCGTAGTGACCGCGGCCGAGCTGGACGACAAGGTTAACGAAAAGCTTACCGAAGCACAGCCCGAAGTTGAGATGAAGGGTTTCCGCAAGGGCAAGGTGCCGATGGCACTGCTGAAAAAGCAGTTTGGCCAGCGCCTGCTTGGTGAAGCGATGCAGGAAACCATCGACGGTGCGATGAACAAGCACTTTGAAGACAGCGGTGATCGTCCGGCCCTGCAGCCTGAGGTCAAGATGACCAACGAGGACTGGAAAGAAGGCGACGACGTTGAAGTCGAGATGTCTTATGAGGCATTGCCTGCGATCCCCGAGGTTGACCTGAAATCGGTCGAGCTGGAGAAGCTGGTAGTCAAAGCCGATGACGCAGCCGTAGAAGAAGCGCTGAACAATCTGGCCGAGACCGCGCAGAACTTCAAAGCGCGCCGCAAGGGTTCGAAAGCCAAAGACGGCGACCAGATCGTGTTCGATTTTGTTGGTAAAGTTGACGGCGAAGAATTCGAAGGTGGTTCGGCGGAAGATTACCCGCTGGTTCTGGGCTCCAACAGCTTTATCCCCGGCTTTGAAGAGCAACTGGTTGGCGCGAAAGCCGAGGAAGAAAAAGACGTAAACGTCACCTTCCCGGAAGAGTATGGTGCCGAGCATCTAGCCGGTAAAGACGCCGTGTTCACCTGCACCATCAAAGAGGTGAAAGAACCGGTTGCAGCCGAGGTTGACGATGAGCTGGCAACGAAATTCGGTGCTGAAGATCTGACCGCGTTGAAAACTCAGATCGCTGAGCGTCTGGAAGCCGAATATGCCGGCGCATCGCGCGCGGTCATGAAGCGTGCTTTGCTGGACGCACTGGACGAGAAGGTTTCGTTCGACCTGCCGCCGTCACTGGTTGAGGCCGAAGCCAAGCAGATTGCACATCAGCTGTGGCACGAAGAAAACCCGGAGGTCGAAGGCCACGATCACGATCCGATCGAGCCCACCGATGAACACAATAAACTGGCCGAGCGCCGCGTACGTTTGGGCCTGCTGCTGGCAGAGCTGGGCCAGAAGGCCGAGGTTGAAGTATCTGACGCCGAGATGACGCAGGCGATCATGAACCAGGCGCGTCAGTATCCGGGACAGGAACGCCAGTTCTTCGAGTTCGTGCAGCAGAACGCTCAGATGCAGCAGCAGCTGCGTGCGCCGATTTTTGAAGACAAGGTTGTTGACTACATCGTCGAGCTGGCCCAGGTCGCAGACAAAGAAGTCAACAAAGACGATCTGCAAAAAGCCGTTGAGGCACTGGAAGAGGAATAATCCTCTTCCTTCCCCCCTGCTTGGGGTCATAAAAAAGCGGAGCCGCCTAGAATTAGACGGCTCCGCATGGGTGGCTTTGTGCTATGAGGTGAGGGGGTCAGGCCTCATGAGCAAAAGCACGGGGGGTCTGTAACAGAGCGGTCTTTTGCTCTGGTGTAAATGTGTCTGACAGGGCCTCGATCAGTTTCAGAACTGCCTGTCTTTCCTCTTCCGTCTTGGCCGAACTCATCTGTTCGACAAAGTATTTCTCAAGATCGGTAAGCGGTTTGTGGTCGCGGTTTGCAGGGCTGAGTGTTGCGGCCTTTTTGGCCTCGAACATCTCCAGTGCTTCTTCTTCCTCGATAAAGACATCGTGCCGGATGTCCGCGAATTCGCGAAGGCCCGAAATTCGTTCTTCAGAGCAATCCAGCAAGGCCGCCATGGCCGGGACTTTACCCATTGGAACGGTTTGGCCCACATAGTCGTAAGGAGCACAGTTCGAGCGTTTGAGGACGCGGTTCATAACCGGGTCAATCACGGTGATGATATCCTGAATACCGGCGTTGCGGCAGTACTCCAGGGAACCGATCATGAGCTCACAGGTCGCATAAGAGACGGAATTCTTTTCTTTACCGCGCGTCAGGCGCTGCGTGTCGACGCAAAAGCGGGTGGATTCCCACATGGTCGCGCTGCGCATCGGTGCCTCACCGCACAGAATATCCGAGAACACATCCGAAAGCATGTGCGGTCCGGTGGTCTGGAGTGCGCGTACTGCGGCCACGACGTTCCCCTCGTCGTCGAGACCGATTACATACGCTGGATCCAAGTGATCGAACTGGTCGATTTCCTTGCCGTCTTCTATGTTGACGTCCCATCCAAGTCGCCCGCCAAAAACCCGAGCGCGCAGTTCGAACATATCGTCAAGTACTTCCCCGAACAGATGTCTGTTCAGTCCATCAACTACCAAAATCATGTTAACCCCCTTCGAGTAATCTGTCTGTGGATAAGACGTTACTCGGATTCGAGGGCGAATCTATTGGGGGTTTCCCGTAATATTGGCTTTTTTAGGACGAAAATTGAGGGGATTTTGCTTTACCCGGGGTAAATTAGGCCGATTCCGATCGCGCGACCGACAGCCTGCGGAGTGGTCAGTGCATTAAGCTTTTCACGCGATGAACGCAAGTGGACCTCAACCGTGCGGTGCGAAATCGACAGGATATCGCCGATATCCTGTTGGGATTTACCCGCTGCAGCCCATTGCAAAATCTCCAACTCGCGGCTGGACAGGGTGGGGTGATATAGCATCCGGCTGATCGTGTCCGATGTCATCACATTGTCATGGATGTGTACGGCCAGAGATTGCAGATCGCTTATCACATTCGGAACCAGCTTTTTCCACTCATCCCGGCTGCATTCACGTACGGCACTTAGCAGGCCGATATCCCCGTACGGCCCACGAACCGGAATGGTAATGCCCTGATCTGGAATGCCAAAATCATGCGCATCGCGAAAAACACGTTGGAAATCTTTGCCACGTTCAAGGCGGCTCCAATCTACCGGAGCGATGCTGCGCTGGCTCATATGCAGCGTCGGATCAATCAGGTGCAGGCCTTGCTCTTGATAGTGGGCTTTCCAGTCATCGCCATAGGTCACGTGACCATGAATGGTACCCGCAGCCGGGTTCATACCCGCATAGGCCGCGTGGTCCATTTCGTATTTATCACAGACCTGACGCAGGAACTCGTCATACCGAGTATCCTGTTCTGGTAGGGTGCTGAGATCAACAATATCCATGTGGCAACGACCAGCTAGACCCGAGTGAGAGGGCGGATCCCTTTAACCAGGAAAAAAGATACTGCCTTCCCTGACGTCAAGAAAGACACCACATTTCCCATATCATGACAAGAAGCTAGGGGAAATGTCTGCCTTTTAAAGGGAAATGTGCCTTTGATGCACATCTATTTCGTGTCCTCTACGAAGGGTAACATCAGAACAACAGTATCCATCCCGGGGTTCACCGGTTTTTGTGAGTGGTTATGTGCATACTTTACAGGAAAAATGCGCAGTAAAAACGTCTAATTTGTGGCGGAAACCAGACCGGTTTCAACCAGCATACCCCTCGCTTTGGCCTCAGGGTAGTAACCTTTGGCATACAGGAATATTGCGCGCTGTTGATCTCCGTCCGACAAAAGCCATGCACCACGCAGGTATTTGCCAGCAAATTCAAGATTGGTATCAGCGTCCAGCAAACCTTGGGCATTTCCAGTATAGCCCATAGAGCGCGCTGTCGCGGGCAGGATTTGCAGCAAGCCATAGTAAGGACGGTTCACCGCCCAGGGCCGATGTGTGCTTTCGCGTATGGCCAGCTTGTGCACCAATTCGCGCGGCAATTCGTAGTGGTCAGCCCACTTATTGATCGAGGCGCGCAGCTCTGGTGTTTCGTTGGGATAAAGTGGCGGATCAAACGCCTCGCCACGACTTGGCGTATCGGGGCCACCACATGCAGAAAGCGGCGCCACGATCAAAAGGGCCAAAACGGTGCGGCGAAGAAGAGAAGGCATGGGTATACTCCGGGTTTGCAGAGGCCGATGATATGCAATGTCGACCTGACTGCAAGCTCAGGTGCGGCGGCGGGCCAATATCCGCTGTTTTCCGATTGGAAAACGAAAAGGGCCACGCAGATGCGTGGCCCTTCGATTTCAATAGCTGCCACCAGATCAGGCTTTGGCTTCGTCTTCTTCAGCTGGCGCTTCTTCAGAAACCAGTTCTTCGTCTTCAGACGCGGCCGAGCCGATGTCGTCGAACAGTTCGGCAATCTCGAATTCGGCAGCTGCTTCTTCTTCAGCGGCCAGTTCCTGAATCGATTTGCCCGACGCCTGCAATTCGGCTTCTTCTGCCGAACGGGCGACGTTCATCTTGATCTCGGCTTCAACCTCGGGGTGCAGTTTGACCGCGACCGAATGCAGGCCCAGTTCCTTGATCGGAGCGATCAGGATGACCTGTTTCTTGTCGACGGTGAAACCAGCCTCGGTTGCGGCGTCGGCAGCGTCACGCGGGGTGACCGAGCCGTACAGCGCACCAGCATCCGATGCCGAGCGAATCACGATGAACTGTTGTCCGTCCAGCTTTTCGGCCAGTGCAGCGGCCTCGGCTTTGGTTTCCAGGTTGCGCGCTTCAAGCTGCGCTTTCTGAGCCTCAAAAGACGCGATGTTGGCATCCGATGCGCTCAAGGCTTTGCCTTGGGGCAGCAGGAAGTTGCGGGCAAAGCCGGGTTTGACGTCAACGACGTCGCCCATTTGGCCCAGTTTCGCAACGCGTTCCAGAAGGATAACTTGCATATCAGTCTCTCCTTACTTCACAGCGTAGGGCAGCAGGGCGAGGAAGCGGGCGCGCTTGATAGCACGGGCCAGTTCACGCTGCTTTTTCGCCGAAACGGCGGTGATGCGCGAAGGAACGATCTTGCCACGCTCCGAGATGTAGCGCTGCAGCAGACGGGTGTCTTTGTAATCGATCTTCGGCGCGTTGTCGCCCGAGAACGGGCAGACCTTGCGGCGGCGGAAAAATGGTTTTGCGGCCATGGTTTAAGTCCTTTCGTCAGGCGTTGATCAACGGCGCTCGCGGCGGCCTTCGCGCTCATCGCGCTTTTGCATCTGGACCGAGGGGCCCTCGTTGTGCTCGTCGACCTTGATGGTCAGAACGCGCATAACGTCGTCATGCAGGCGCATCAGGCGTTCCATTTCCTGAACGGCGCCAGCGGGGGCGTCGGTCTTCAGGAAGGAATAGTGACCCTTGCGGTTTTTGTTGATTTTGTAAGCCATCGTCTTGACGCCCCAGTACTCGCTGTCGACGACATTGCCGCCGTTGTCAGCCAGAACGGTGCCGAAATGTTCGACAAGGCTTTCCGCCTGCGTGTTGGACAAGTCCTGACGCGCAATCATTACATGCTCATACAGTGGCATGTTCACTCCTGTTTCTATCAAGGCGCATTTCAAAGGCGGGGCCGGTTCGTCCTTCGCGACCCTGCCACGAGAGGCTGCGCGATTCACTATATTGCGAAGGATGGCCCCATATACACGTTTGAGCAGGCTGGGCAAGCCCCGCCACATGTGCCCCGGTGAAGTCGTCCAATTTCCACTGGTGTGCCCAATTCCTGACGCTTTTCGCCCCGAGGTTGTTCATGAAGACCGGAGTACCCGGCAGTTTGGAAAACTTAGACAGGGCAAGACAATGGCCGTCATGAACACAAACACTTTTGAACAATCCGCGCCTCGCGCAGCATTTGACAAATCCGTACCCGTTTTGATCACTTTCGCACCGAACTGGCGCGCACGGATGGTCCTTATGCGTGCAATCGGGGCGTTTCTGATCATATCAGCCTTTTCCATGTGGCTGATGCCGGGTTCTGTCATGGGCGCCGAGGTTTGGCCGATCAAGCTGGTCGCTTCCCTTATGTTCCTGATCGCTGGTGTCAGCCTACTGACTCTTGAGGTCATGGACTCTCGCCCCGATGCTTATTTCGACCCGATCCGTCGCGAGGTTCGCATTCTTCAAAAGAATGAAAATGGCCGCCCGCAAACGGTTCTGCGCCGCAGCTACGACTCGCTGGGTGGCGCGCGATTTGCAGATGATCAGGTTGAGCTGTTCGATGTGGACGGCAGCCTGCTGATGAAGCTGCCGTTGCAATCGGCGGATGTTAGCTCAGCTTTGAAAGGCCAACTCTGCCAAAACGTAACAATTTTCGCCTGATTTCTCTTCTGTTCAAAAAGGAACAGAACTTGTGAATCAAAAAGACTTGTGTGCTGCCCTTGGGCAGCACATTTTTGTTGGTGAGCAACCTGAACGGTTTGCGATTATCAATCATGCGGAGATTGTCATGAAAACCACCCTTCTTGCCGCCGCTCTGGCCGTTTCGGCGACCACAGCTTTTGCAAGCGCTGAAAAATACGTTTTGGATCCCAGCCATAGCCAGGTCATCTTCAGCTATAACCACCTTGGCTTTTCAACCACTACGGGCATGTTCTCGGGTTTTGAGGGCGAGATCATGTTCGATCAGGAAGACCCGGCAGCATCGAGCGTGACTGTTTCGATGCCGGTTATTGAGATGATGACCGGTTGGAAGCCGCGTGAAGATCACTTCATGACCGAGGATTTCTTTGGTGCCGCCGAAGGGGATCTGGTCACTTTCACCTCAACCGCGATCGAAGTGACCGGCGAGAATACAGCCAACATCACCGGTGACTTGACCATGAATGGCGTCACCAAATCAGTGGTTCTGGATGCCAAGCTGAATCAGGTTGGCGAACACCCCATGGCCGGCAAGCCGTGGGCTGGTTTCGACGCGACCACCACCTTGGTGCGCAGCGAATTCGATCTGGGCCAATTTGCCCCGTTCGTTGGCGATGAAGTAGAGATTCAGATTTCGGTTGAGGCACAGAAAGCCGACTAAGCCGACATTGATCGACAATTCAGACCGCCGGAGGAATTTCCCCCGGCGGTTTTTTTATTCTTCGTCACGTTCGGCGGTCAGCTCGATCGAAACAATGACAGAGAAGCCCAGAGAGTCTTCTGTTGGCTGCGATGTCCCGACGTTGAAGTCCAAGCGATTGAGCTCTAGCTGCCCTGACATGGTTGCCGTGTCGTCCTGGAGGTCCAAAGTGAAGGGCAGGACGACATCCATGGCTTGATCTCGTATCGTCAAGGGACCACGCGCTTCATAGCCACTTTCGGTCTTGAACAGATCAGCTTTGAATTGGGCCGTGGGAAACTGCGCACTGTCAAAAAAATCCGCCCCCATCGCCTGATCAGTCACCGTACCAAGACTGAGTGAACCGATGGCAATCGTAACATCTACTGACCCTGCCAGCCCCGCCTCGGTTGGGTCTTCAAACGTAATCGCCGCAGTCCAGTCCTCAAAACTGCCGGTAACAGGGCTGTTCAACTGGGAAATAGTGATCGACAGGGTGCCGCTTTCGACCTCCCATTCTGATTGGACGTCGCTAAGTTCCGCGGTGTCCACGGATGCTTGGGAGTGGTCGTCAAACACGCCGATGGTCCAGCCACCGACAAGCACCGCGCCCCAAATGACCAAAGCGGCCACAGCGGGTACGGCAGAGTGGTGTTGCGCCGGTGGCTCTGGCGCATCAGACTGGCCGGGCAGCATGCGGCGCAATGTGCTATCCTTGTCCACGACATGGTGTTTCATTGCTCCCAGAATGTGCAGCGCCAACGACCCACCCAAAACCAAGATAAACAACCAATGCAGGCTTGCAGTGAGTTCGGCCAGGAATGCCGATTTCGGAACAAAAGGTAAGTTCTGTCCAAACGGCCACAGGATTGGGGCAAAACCTTCGGCCGCGGCGTGGTGGATCCAGCCGCTCAGCGGGACAAGCATGAGCGAACCGTAAAGAAGCCAATGCACGGTTTCGGCGGCAAAGGCCTCGGGCTTGTTGTCAGCATTAAGCAGGCCCGGTTTTTTTTGGGTCAAAGCCCACAAGATACGAGCCAGTGCGACAAAGAAAACAGTGACCCCCACGGTTTTGTGCAAAGAAAACAGCCGGGCCGCGCGGGCGATGTCTTCCTCGGTGGTGGCGATGTTTGGGTCATAGATCGCGTGGGCCAACTCGTTCGCGAACCAACCCAAGGGTAGAGCCGTCAGGATCAGCAGGGCAGTCAACCAGTGAAACGCTTTAGTGACACCGCCATAACTGGAATGGGTGTTCGTCATGGGCATTGGTGGGCTCTCCGCTTGCATAAGTTGGGGCTAGGTTAAATGGATGCCGTGCGGACACAAGGCAGAGAAATGCACAACAATCGTGTCCCAATGCAGAACGCAGGCAATGCTTGTGCCGCGCCGTCAGTCAGTTTACACCCCGCCGAAACCTGACGTCACGCAAGAGGCACTAATGACACGCGCGTTTGTTTTCCCGGGGCAGGGTGCCCAGACCATCGGAATGGGCAAGGCCCTGGCCGAAGCTTACCCAGCAGCCCGCGCCGTTTTCGATGAAGTTGACGAAGCCTTGGGCGAGAAACTGAGCGATCTGATCTGGGAAGGCGATATTGCAGAACTGACCCTGACGCAGAATGCGCAACCAGCGCTGATGGCCACCTCCATGGCCGCAATGCGCGCACTTGACGCTGAAGGGGCTTCGATCTCAATGGCCTCTTATGTCGCCGGGCATTCGTTGGGTGAATACTCGGCTCTGGCCGCCGCCGGAGCTTTGTCGGTTGCAGATACTGCGCGCCTGCTGCGCACGCGGGGGCAGGCCATGCAAAGCGCCGTGCCGGTGGGTGAAGGCGCAATGGCCGCCATTCTGGGGCTTGACCTTGAGGCGGTGCGCGCCGTGGCTGAAGAAGCAGCACAGGGTGAGGTTTGTCAGGCCGCAAACGACAACGATCCGACGCAGGTTGTTGTGTCGGGCGCGAAGGCGGCTGTTGAACGCGCCGCTGAGATAGCCAAGGAAAAAGGTGCGAAACGCGCAATTATGTTGCCTGTAAGTGCTCCATTTCACTGTGCGTTGATGAAACCTGCGGCAGATGTAATGGCAGAGGCTTTGGCCGCTGTTGAAATCAAAGCGCCTGCCGTGCCGCTGGTCGCGAATGTTCGTGCCGAGGCTGTAAACAATCCGGATGTGATCCGTCAGTTGCTGGTTGAGCAGGTGACTGGGGCGGTCCGGTGGCGCGAAAGCGTGCAGTACATGGTTGCGCAGGGCGTGACCGAGGCATGGGAGATCGGCGCGGGCAAAGCTTTGTCGGGTATGATCCGCAAGATTGATCGTGCATTGGCCTGCGCGGCGGTCGGGACACCCGAGGATGTACAAAAAGCCGTTAATCCCGGCGCTTGAATAAAGAAAAGTCGCCGGCCACGGCGGCCAGAGAGGGAACATAGATGTTTGATTTGACAGGTAAGAATGCGCTGATCACTGGTGCTTCGGGTGGCATTGGCGGCGATATCGCCCGTGCACTCTATGATGCTGGTGCTTCGGTTGGCTTATCAGGTACGCGAGTTGAACCGCTGCAGGCGCTGGCTGAAAACCTTGGTGAGCGTGCGCATGTTCTGCCCTGCAATCTAAGCGATTTCGAAGCTGTCGAAGCGCTGCCCAAACAAGCGGCCGAGGTGATGGGTTCGGTTGATATTCTGGTCAACAACGCAGGCATCACGCGCGACAATCTGTTCATGCGCATGTCGGATGAAGAGTGGCAGAGTGTGATCGACGTGAACATGACCGCCACCATGAAACTGTGCAAAGGCGTGATCCGGGGCATGATGAAGGCGCGCTGGGGCCGGATCGTGAATATCTCGTCCGTTGTGGCCGCAATCGGAAACCCGGGTCAGGCGAACTATGCCGCGTCCAAGGCCGGTATGATCGGATTCTCGAAGGCGCTGGCGCATGAAGTTGCAACCCGTGGCATCACCGTGAACGCGGTGGCACCCGGCTTCATTACTACAGCGATGACCGAGAAGCTGACTGATGAGCAAAAGAAAGGTCTGCTGCTCAAGGTTCCTGCAGGCCGCATGGGGGATCCGCACGAGATCGCTGCTGCCGTACTGTATCTTGCAAGCCCCGAAGCAGGTTATGTGACCGGAAGCACCTTGCATGTGAATGGCGGTATGGCCATGTTGTAATCGCAATTCGGGGCGGATGCGAAAGCGTTTGCCTTGCGCGTCGTCTGTGCTATAGGCGGCGCGTATGCGCAGGGGCCGGTCTGAGGATCGGTTCTCTGATTTCCCGGGGACCCGGGACCCAAACCGCCCGGAACGGGCAAAACCAGTCCATCCCGAACGGGCAAGGGCAGAACCGGGCGGACAGCCCTGAAATGAAATGAGGAATAGACATGAGCGACGTCGCAGATCGCGTTAAGAAGATCGTTGTTGAGCACCTGGGTGTTGAAGAGGACAAGGTTGCTGAAAACGCCTCGTTCATCGACGATCTGGGCGCAGACAGCCTGGACACCGTTGAACTGGTAATGGCGTTCGAAGAAGAGTTCGGCATCGAGATTCCGGACGATGCAGCCGAGACCATCCAGACCTTTGGCGACGCGGTCAAGTTCATCAGCGAAGCTTCCTGAGCTTTTCATTCTGAGATATGAGCGGCGCTTCCGGGCAACGGAGGCGCCGTTTTTTTGTGCCTGCCGCAATTCGCGCTTGCCTAAAGGGGGGAAGGGTTCGCACTCTGACGCCTGAGGCAAAAAAAATTGAGCGGGCAAGGGCATGATAAGATCCATCCCGATGATCAATACGGCGCGTCTGACCTTGTGTGCGATGCGACCTGAAGATTTCAATCGGTTCGCCGAGATCTGGCGCGACCCAAATGTCGTCCGCCATATTGGCGGCACTCCTAAAACGCGTGGTGAGGCTTGGGATTCGTTCGTGCGCAATGCCGGGCACTGGCAAATGACTGGGTTCGGCCAGTGGGGCGTAATGCTGCAATCGAATCGTACTTTGATCGGGCAGGCCGGATTCTTCTATGGTAATCGGGCGCTTGGCGAAGACTTTGACAATTTTCCCGAGGCCGGATGGGTTCTGGCTCCCGAAATGCAAGGGCAGGGATATGGGTTGGAGGCCGCGCAGGCTGCACATGATTGGTTCGATCGTGTCATACCCGGTCCGCTGGTTGCCCTGATCGACGCAGATCATACTGTTTCACAGAGCCTTGCCGAGAAGTTGGGGTACAAGTTGCTGCGCGAGGCTGATTACCTCGACACATCGGTACATCTGTTTCGCCGAAACGGACCTCCGGCGCGGGTTTGACGTGCGTCCCCGACAGCGATGCCGCAAACAGGGTTTACTTTGCCGATCCCGGGAAACGATGGGCCGTTCGATGGCGATATGATATCGTGGTATTGCCATTTGAGTGAGCGGAGGAAAAGGCTCATGAGAATTTATCCCACAATGGAACTACAGAAAGGCCGCTGCGTGACGCTGGATAAGGGGCGTCTGGACGAGGCGATGGTCTGGCACGTGAACCCCATTGAGACAGCGCGTAGCTGGTCTGCGGCTGGTGCTGAATGGATGCAGTTGACGGATTTCGATGCCATCGAAGGACGCGACACCAACTCAGATTTGGTCGAAGAGATCATTCGGACAGCTGAGATGCCGGTGCAATTGGCGGGTGGTATGCGAACCCGTGAGAAGGTTGAACACTGGATCAACAAAGGTGCTGGTCGAATCGTAATCGGCACGCTTGCGGCGTGGGATCCGAGCTTGGTCAAGGAACTGGCCAAGCTTTATCCCGACCAGATCGTTTTGGCGGTTGATGTCTGGCAGGGACAGGTGATGACCGAAGGCTGGCGCAGCCAAAGTGCCTTTACCCCGGAGGCATTCATTGAAGCATTCGCTGATACTCCGTTCGCGGCCATTTTGGTCACGGATATCGACAGCGATATGGAAGATGTCGAGGCGCAGCTGGGCCTGATATCTGGTTTGGCCGAAAAATCGCGCACACCGATTATCGCAAGTGGTGTCGTGCGCAGCACGGATGACATCTCGCGTTTGGCCTATATCTCGAACATCTCGGGTGCCATCGTCGGGCGGGCTTTGTTCCGCAAGACAGTCGATCTGTCGGAAGCTTTGGATGTTGCGAAGTCAGCGCACGAACCGGTTGCAGAATTCCAGTAACATCCTGCGCAGCTTATATCCGCCCCTTTCGTATCGACGGATGGGGCGGTTTTTTTGTTTTTCGGCGTATTTTCAACCCAGTCAAAAAGACACGAGAAGCACATACGGCAACATGATGCCTGACCGGTATTTGCCGTTGCTCTTGCCCCCGGACCCCGGGCCGGGGTATGAGCGGTTCTCATAACAGGAAGCAGGCAAGAGGCACTTCATGCGCAGAGTCGTTGTAACCGGTCTTGGATTGGTCACTCCTTTGGCCAGTGGGGTCGAGGAAACATGGTCACGGCTGCTGGACGGAGAATCCGGCGCAGGTCCAATCACGCAATTTGATGCCGAGGCGAGTGGTGTCACCACGACCTATGCCTGCGAAGTACCACGCGGTGACGGGACCGGCGGGACATTCAACCCCGACGATTGGATGCCGCCGAAAGAGCAGCGCAAGATCGAGGATTTCATTCTTTATTCCATCGCCGCTGCCGAGATGGCGTGTAAAGACGCAAACTGGTTGCCCGAGGATGAAGAGGACCGCCTGCGTACAGGTGTTCTAATTGGTTCAGGTATTGGCGGGCTTGGGTCGATTGCCAACACGGCAAACCTGATCCGCGATAAAGGCCCACGCCGTGTCTCGCCCTTCTTTATTCCGGGTGCGTTGATCAATCTGGCGTCTGGTCAGGTGTCGATCCGGCATGGCTTCAAAGGCCCGAACCATTCGGTCGTGACCGCCTGTTCAACTGGTGCGCATGCGATTGGCGATGCAAGCCGTATCATCCGTGCCGGTGACGCTGATGTCATGATCGCTGGGGGCGGCGAAGGCTGCATCTGCGAGATCGGGATTGCTGGGTTTAACGCCTGTAAGGCGTTGTCGACCAAATATGCCGATGATCCGAAGAAGGCGAGCCGCCCCTATGACAGCGACCGTGATGGATTTGTCATGGGTGAAGGCGCTGGCATTGTAGTTCTTGAGGAATACGAACATGCAAAGGCCCGTGGCGCGAAGATCTACGCCGAGGTTCTGGGTTATGGTATGTCAGGCGACGCATATCACATCACCGCGCCGTCCGAGGATGGCGACGGAGCCGAGCGCTCGATGAAAGCCGCGCTGCGAAGCGCTGGGCTGGAGCCAACCGATCTGGATTATATCAACGCGCATGGCACTTCGACCATGGCGGATACGATTGAATTGGGGGCTGTTGAGCGCCTGCTGGGGGATCACGCCAGCAATGCGACCATGTCCTCGACCAAATCAGCGACGGGCCACCTTTTGGGCGCAGCTGGGGCGATTGAGGCGATCTTTTCGATCCTGGCAATCCGCGATCAGGTTGCGCCACCGACAATCAACCTGGACAACCCGGCGGTCGAGACACCCATTGACCTTGCACCGAATGCCAAGTGCGTGCGCGAGATCAACGTGGCCTTGTCGAACTCGTTCGGTTTTGGCGGCACCAATGCCAGTGTGATCTTCGGAAAGGTCAGCTAAATGTGGCGGGCCCTTGCGTCGAATGCACTGACCATTCTGGTGGTTGGTTTGTTCCTGTTGGGCGGCGTCGTCCTTTGGGGGCAGTCGCAATACAAATCTGACGGCCCGCTGGAAACCGCGATTTGCCTGCAGGTGAAACCCGGTTCGAACATGACCCGTGTTAGTCGCGATCTGGAAGATCAGGGTGCGATTAGCAGTGGATTGATCTTCCGGTTGGCAGCCGATTATGCGGACAAGTCTCAGCAGCTGAAAGCGGGTAGTTTCCTCGTGCGTGAAGGTGCGACGATGGAGCAGATCGTTGATGAGATCACCAGCAGCGGTGCAAGCACCTGCGGGACTGAGATCGAGTACCGCATCGGCGTGACCCGGATGCAAACCCGCGTGCGGGAGCTGAACCCGACAACGCTGGACTTTGATGAGGTCGCATCGTTTGTGATCGGCGCGGAAGAAGCGCCTGAAGTCTATGCAGAAAAACGGGGTGAGGCTGATACACGCTATCGGGTTTCTTTGGCTGAGGGGGTTACCAGTTGGCAGGTTGTTGAGTCTCTGAAGGCGATGGATTTGCTGACCGGTGATGTGACCGAGTTGCCCGCCGAAGGGATGCTGGCCCCCGATAGCTATGAGGTCACACCCGGCGAGGATCGGAATTCCATTCTAGCGGATATGCACGAAAAACAGCAGCTTAGGATCAATGCCGCTTGGGAGGGTCGTCAGGAAGGATTGCCCTTGGGCAGCCCTGAAGAGATGTTGATTCTGGCTTCGATCATCGAGAAAGAAACAGGTTTGCCTGAAGAGCGTAGGCAGGTGGCCAGCGTCTTCGTTAACCGTTTGAACCAGGGTATGTTGCTGCAAACAGACCCGACCGTCATCTATGGTATCACCAAGGGCCAAGGGCCTTTGGGGCGTGGATTGCGGCGGAGTGAATTGCGCCGTGCAACGCCTTGGAATACCTATGTGATTGACGGTTTGCCGCCGACGCCGATTGCCAATCCTGGTCTGGCCAGCCTTGAGGCGGCCGTAGCCCCGGAAAACACCGACTTTGTGTTCTTTGTTGCGGACGGAACCGGCGGTCACGCCTTTGCCGAAACGCTGCAAGAGCACAATCGCAACGTCGCAAAGTGGCGCGAGATCGAGGCCGAGCGAAACTCAGGAAACTGATCAGATCTTTCGTGTTGTACAGCGCAAAAACAGCGTTTTGTCTGACTTGTACAACTTCGATTTAGGTGAATCGAAAAAAGGCCCGGTCATTTGACCGGGCCTTTTTAACTCACGCAGCTTTGGCGCGGCGCGGGCGACGACGCTTCTGGCCACTCGGTTTGGGCCCGCCCCAGCTCTGAGGCTTTGGACCGCGACGGTTGTTGTTCTGACGACGTGCGGGTTTCTTGGGTGCCACTGCCTCGGGCATCGTGCCGCTGGCGACTGGAATCTCGATCTTCATCAGCTTCTGGATTTGGCGCAGCAGATCGACCTCTTCCGCTGAACAGAAGGCGATCGCTTCACCCTCGCGACCCGCGCGCGCTGTGCGTCCGATGCGGTGGACATAGTTGTCAGGTACTTCGGGCAGGTCGTAGTTGATCACGTAGGCGACACCGGGGATATCGATGCCGCGCGCCGCTACATCTGTGGCGACCAGAACATTGATCTCACCTGCTCGGAACGCCTTGATCGCGCGATCACGCTGGCCCTGGCTTTTGTTGCCATGGATGGAGGCGGCGTTGAACCCGTCTGCGACGAGGCCCTTCATCAGTTTCTCGGCCCCGTGCTTGGTGCGGGAAAAGACCAACGTGAGGGCATCCATATCTGCCGAGAGGATCTCACGCAACTTGGCGGGTTTGGCAGGCTTTTCAACGAAATGGATCGATTGGGTGATCTTGTCCGCTGCTTTGCCGGGAGGCGAGACTTGTACGCGTTGCGGGTTGGTCAGGTAGGCGCGGCTAAGCTCTTCCATCTGTTTTGGCATAGTGGCCGAGAACAGCATGGTCTGGCGCGGTGTGCCCAGTTCGGGTGCTATGCGGCGCAAGGCGTGGATAAAGCCCATGTCGAGCATCTGGTCGGCTTCGTCCAACACCAGATGCTTGACTGAACTCAGGTCAACTGCACGGCGATCCATAAGGTCGATCAGGCGACCGGGAGTGGCGACGAGAATGTCGGTGCCACGTGACAGGAACATGATCTGCTTGTTGATCGATTGGCCGCCAACCACGGTGGCGACGCGCAGCTTGGTGCCCTTGGTCAGGTTGCGCAGGCTGTCGGCGATCTGGTTGACCAGTTCGCGGGTGGGCGCAAGAATCAACGACTTGGCCATCTTTGGCGCAGGCTTGCCGGGCTGTGCCAGCAGATGGTCAATCAGCGGCAGGCCAAAGGCCAGCGTCTTGCCGGTTCCGGTCTGCGCCAGGCCGAGGATATCGTGCCCGTTCAGGGCCAGCGGGATCGCCTGGTTCTGGATTGGTGTAGGTTGGGTGAATTTTGCGCGTTTCAGCGCATCGTTCAGCTCGGGCGCGAGGCCCAGCATGTCGAAGTCGAACAAATAATATTCCTTTACAGCCAATGGCATAAGGCCAAAGGCAAGTCGTGACAGGCCGCATCTGCGACCGGCAGGGGTTGTGCGACACCTCGGGAAGCGCAGGCGGTTCCTGCATCATCTGGTCGTCGCGTCAAGAACCCTGCGTGAATGGGGAACTATGGGAAGGTTGGGCGCCGTCGGGCCGATTGAGGCCCGCCAATGCTCACGCTTTGGCGCTTTGTGTTCCGGGAAATGGGGGTAACCGCAAGCTTTGTCAAGTTTTTACTTGGCAGATACTATTAAACAAAAACCAATCGGCACTTCGGTCACTGTCGAATTGTCGTGTCTGGCGAGATTTAATGATTGGCGATAGGTTGCGGTATGGCGATTGAACCAAGACTGGATATCGTTGGGGCGGCGCTTGCCGATCCCAGCCGATCACGCATCTTGTGCGAATTGATGGATGGGCGTGCGTTCACCAACAAGGAACTGGCCTGTGCCGCAGGTATTACGCCGCAAACCGCAACTGCACATTTGAAGCAACTGGAACAGGCGGGACTGACGTCTTCGGTGCGGAGTGGGCGGCATGTTTATCACCGTATTCGAAACGAAGATGTGGCCAGCACACTTGAATGTCTGTCTCTCCTGTCGCCAACTGATCATCTTAACCGGGCTGGTAATTCCCAAAAGGATACGCGATTGGTGCGGAGTTGTTACAATCACATTGCAGGACAGTTGGGTGTGATGATGACGAAAGCTCTGGCCGAGCGACATGTTCTGAACATCCAGAATGATACAGTTACTCGGGGCTCGGAATACGAGGCTTTTCTGACCGATTTCGGCCTGAGAGGGATGATTTCGGAGTCAGATAGACCTGTTGCAAAGCTCTGCCTGGATTGGACAGAGCGGCGGCATCATATCTCGGGTCCTTTTGCGATCGCGCTTATGCAGAAGTGTTTGGACACTGGATGGTTGGTTCGAAGAACTGGAAGCCGTGCGCTTACCATCACGCCATCAGGTTATAACGCTTTCGAGCGCTGGTTCGACCTGTTCCCAGAGGATGTTTACCCTGTCAAAACAGGTTAATGGTTCGGTCGAGAACGAAGCGTCCTTTTCCCGTAGTGCCGTGTTTTCAGTCTAGAAAAGACCTGAAAGGCGGACCAAACCATGGCACCAACAGAATATGAGAATGACCGGTTCAAAACCGAAACCGGGGTACGTGTGATCGTGCAGGTACCTGAGACCCATGTCCAAAAGATCATGGACGCGATACTGGCAGAGGACGCCTTAACATACGGCGATTACGATAGCGTCACCTACCAGACGGCATTGGGACAACAGCAATTCCGTTCAACAGGGCGAGGGCGCAACGCCTCGACTCCCAGTGCGGTCAAAGTACCCTGTGTAGAGGTGTCATTCTTTTTATCGGGTGATGCGTCAAACACGACAAAAGTGCTTAAGACCATTTATGAAACTCATCCCTACGAGGAACCGGTAATCCTTGTAGGTCAGTGTTTGCGAACGCTCCATATTCGTGGGCTGGATGAGGATAATCCCAACAGGTTCTGGAATGGTGACGCAGAAGAATGGGTTCCCGAGGCGCACCAACCGAAGTCAGGAAGGATGACTCGGTAATAGTTGAAGTTGGTTCCTGAAGCGCGCAATCCGGCGTTGTTGGAGGCTTGGTGCATTATACAGATTCGGTGAATAGTGGTGGTTTGCGAGTTATCGAATTATGAATTGATAGGACGGTCGCCGTTGCGTTCGTGTTGCGCAACTCATTGACTTTGCGAACTTAATCTCGTATGAATTATGTCATGCTAGAAGAAGTGGGCAACGGCCCCGGGGCGACCCGGCGGCCGTTTTTTCGTTTCTCTCGTGCGGAGAAAACTCACGCATGAGGTCACAGGCAAACATGACTTTGATTACCCCGGAAGAGCGGATTTCCCAGACGGCTGACTTGTTGATGTCGCTTGAGAGGTCCATTCGCGATCTGCGCCAAGCAGCGGAAGAACTGCGCAAACAGATCGGTGCCGGGGAGGATGCAGACCTTGCCGGAACAGGCAAGCAACTGGGTCAGCTAGAGGGGCTGATCCGAAGTTGCCAGAAAGTGGAGACAAGCTTTGTCGAACAACATCACAGACAAGCCGGAATTGCCCAAGGGGGCTATGCGCTCGACCTTGATCGGGCACGATCTGAGATCGGGTGCAGGCTGGCTCGCCTCCGCGCCTGCTGCGGTGCAGGACAGATTTCTGAGTGAGATCGGGGAGGGGGGGCTGTGTGCCCTCCCTTTCCTGTTTAAGTTTTGGGCGCTGCCGCATCAGTTGCCGCCGGAAGGGGACTGGCGGTCATGGGTGATCATGGGCGGGCGCGGGGCTGGTAAGACGCGCGCCGGGGCCGAATGGGTGCGGTCTGTGGTCGAAGGGTCGTTGCCGCTGGATCGGGGTGAGGCGTGTCGCGTGGCTTTGGTTGGTGAGACCTTTGATCAGGTGCGCGATGTGATGATTTTTGGTGACAGCGGGATATTGCAGTGCTCTCCGCCGGATCGGCGACCCACGTGGAAGGCATCCGAGCGGAAACTGGTCTGGCCCAATGGGGCCGAGGCGCAAGCGTTTTCGGCGCATGATCCCGAGGGGTTGCGTGGCCCTCAGTTTGATGCGGCCTGGGTGGATGAACTGGCCAAATGGAAGAAGGCGGGCGAGACCTGGGATATGTTGCAATTTGCCCTGCGGTTGGGGGATCGGCCCCGGGTCTGCGTGACTACGACACCGCGCAATGTGAAGGTTTTGAAGGATCTGCTGGCGTCGCCCTCCACCGTGCAAACCCATGCGCCGACCGAGGCGAACCGGGCCAATCTGGCGGGATCGTTTCTAGAGGAAGTGCGCGCGCGTTATGCCGGTACACGGCTGGGGCGGCAGGAGCTGGATGGGGTGCTTTTGTCGGATGCCGAGGGGGCGTTATGGACAGGCTTGATGCTGGAGGCGGCACGGTGCGCGCAGGTGCCCGCGTTGGATCGCATCGTGGTGGCGCTGGACCCGGCGGTGACGGCAGGGGCGGATGCGGATGCCTGTGGGATTGTGGTCGTGGGCGCTCAGGTGCAGGGGCCGCCCGAGGCGTGGCGCGCCTATGTGCTGGCCGACCGGACGGTGCAGGGCGTTGGCCCGGCGGGCTGGGCGCAGGCGGCGATTAACGCGATGGATGAATTCGGGGCCGAGCGGCTGGTGGCCGAGGTCAATCAGGGCGGACAACTGGTGGAAGAGGTCGTGCGGCAGGTGGACCCTCTGGTGCCTTATCGGGCGGTGCGGGCCTCACGCGGCAAGGTCGCGCGAGCCGAGCCTGTGGCGGCACTGTACGAGCAGGGGCGGGTGAGCCATGTGGCCGGGCTGGACGCGCTGGAGGAGCAGATGTGCCAGATGACCGCGCGCGGGTTCGAGGGGCAGGGTTCGCCCGACCGGGTAGACGCTCTGGTCTGGGCGCTGCATGAGTTGGTTGTGGCACCTGCGGGGGCGTATCGGAGGCCGAGGGTGCGGAGTTTGTAGCAAAAAGACTCAGCTTTGAGTTGACTTCGGGCAGCATTTCAACGCTCCTTCTGATGCCAGAGAACGCCTTTGGCTTCTTGTTGGTCAGCTGTAAAGAAATTACGGGGTAGACAGTCTTTGCTGAAAATACTCAAGTCGATTTTCGGAAAACCAAGCCATAACCAAGTTGTACCTCAAACGCCAAGAAAGCCATCTGAAGAAGAGCTAAATTATTACCAGGCTCAGCTCGACATAGTGAAGGCTGGAATTCAAGAGAATCCGGCAGACCCAAAAGATATGGTCCCTGTCCCTGAACGAGCCAATTATCGGGATGGAACGTATTTTGGTCATCCCCTGAATTCGTTCGGGGTTTCTCTTGATGAAACAATACCTTTTCTTGAAACCCACCGTGATCAATCGTTGTGGTTTTCGGTCGTGTCCGGGTTGAACTATGACCTTCCCAGTACATACGAAACTATCGGATGGATAATATCTCAACCGGACTGTGATGCCCTAGTAGCTGTTAAGGCTTACAACTATCTAGAAGGTCCATATTTTTGCGGAAAGCCAAAAGGCGATCCATACGCCGAAAAGTCGGATGCATTGGGCGTATTGCGTCTAATAGCAGAACGAGAACGTTGCGGAGAAAGCTACATTGTCGAATTGTCTTACGATTCCCGATTGATGAACGGAGTCACAGGTGAAGACCAGATTAAGCAGTCTCTGGATGCGCAAACTCAGTTGGAGGAAGACCAGATTTCCATCCTTGATATACCTGAATTTACTCTTCGTGCAGGCGGAACTGGAGACACATTGATAGTGGAATACTCTGTAGATGAAGATGGTATTCTTGTAATGCCGAAAAGCCAAGCAGCGATACTTGGCTAGCATGCCGGCATAGTGGGGCAAACCCGTTGCCCAACCCCCGTACGCCCCATTCCCAAGCCCTAAACTTCTTTCCGTCATAACTCCTTTCAACAAGCCGGGCAGAGCGGCGGCAGAAAGGAGCACAGATGGTATTCGATTTCTTGCGTCGTGGATCGGCTGAGGCAGCGCCCGAGGCGAAGGCGAGCGCGGCGGGGCCTGTGGTGGCGTGGCAGACGGGCGGGCGCGTGGCGTGGAGCCCTCGGGATGCGGTGTCGCTGACGCGGACTGGGTTTTCGGGGAACCCGGTGGGGTTTCGTTCGGTCAAGCTGATTGCCGAGGCGGCGGCGGCTCTGCCCTTGGTGTTGCAGGATCAGGCGCAGCGGTTTGATGTGCATCCGATCCTGTCGCTGATGCGCCGTCCGAATGCGGCGCAGGGGCGGGCGGAGTTGATGGAGGCTTTGTTCGGGCAGTTGCTGTTGTCGGGCAATGCTTATGTCGAGGCGGTGCAAGCCGATGAGAGCCTGCCGGTCGAGCTGCATGTGTTGCGCTCGGACCGGATGAGCGTGGTACCGGGCGCAGATGGGTGGCCTAAGGCGTATGACTACGCGGTTGGCGGCAAGAAGCACCGGTTTGCGGCGGAAAATATCTGTCATATCAAGTCGTTCCACCCGCAGGATGATCATTACGGGTTCTCACCGATGCAGGCGGCGGCGATGGCGATTGATGTGCATAACAGCGCGTCTCGGTGGTCGAAATCGCTGCTGGATAATGCGGCGCGGCCTTCGGGAGCATTGGTTTGGAAGGGTGGTGATGGCCATGGGGTGATGGCCGAGGATCAGTTTCGGCGCCTTTCGGATGAGATTGAGCAGAACTATCGCGGTGCGCGCAATGCAGGTCGTCCGATGGTTCTGGAGGGGGGGCTGGATTGGAAACCGATGGGTTTCTCGCCCTCTGACATGGAGTTTCAAAAGACCAAAGAAGCCGCCGCCCGCGAGATCGCGCTGGCCTTTGGGGTCCCGCCGATGCTGCTGGGGATCCAGGGCGACGCGACCTATTCGAACTATCAGGAGGCCAACCGGGCGTTTTATCGCCTGACCGTGCTGCCTCTGGTGACGCGGGTGGCGGCGGCGGTGTCGGATTGGCTGGCGGGCTTTAGAGGCGAGGAGTTGGTGCTGAAGCCGGATCTGGATCAGGTGCCTGCGCTCTCGGCAGAACGCGACGCGCAATGGGCGCGGGTCAATGGGGCCGACTTCCTGAGCGATGCCGAGAAGCGTGCCTTGCTGGGCCTGCCGGAGCGTGTGGATGGGTGACGGCTATCCCCCGTTCGAGTGCGCCCCTGGCCTGCGTCTGGATGCGCATGAGCGGGTGGCCGAGATTCAGCACGCGCATTTGTGTCGCAGGCTAGATCAGATCGAAGAGATGATGGAGCGGTTGGAGAAACGGTTGTGGTTGACGGTCTATGGCGTGGCGGCGGTGATCCTGGCGCAGGCGTTTCAGTCTCTGTTGGTGGTAACGCCATGAGTTCAGTTGGTTACATGGAGAAGTTCATGGATTTAGAGCATAAGTTTGCGCGGTTTGGCGATGGGTTATCCGTATCTGAGGATGCGGTGATCGAGGGCTATGCCAGCCTGTTTGGTCAGGTCGATCAAGGCAGCGATGTGGTACAGCGCGGGGCGTATCGGGGCTCACTTGAGGGGCTTAAGGCCGCTGGTCAGCGGGTCAAGATGCTGTGGCAGCACGACCCGGCGCAGCCCATTGGTGTCTGGGATGAGGTGCGGGAAGACGACAAGGGCCTGTGGGTCAAGGGGCGTCTGCTGGAAAGCACGCAGAAGGGCCGCGAGGCGGCGGAGCTGATCCGGGCGGGCGCGATGGATGGCCTGTCAATTGGCTATCGTACCAAGCGGGCCGTGAAGAATGATAAGGGCCAGCGGGTCCTGACGGAACTGGAGCTGTGGGAGGTGTCGCTGGTGACGTTCCCGATGCTGCCCAGTGCGCGGGTGGCGGCGAAGGGGAGCGACCCTGACGCCGAGAACACCTGGCGCAGTATTGCCGAGGTGTTTGACCACGCCCGGCAGGAGCTGGCGCGGACCTAGCGCGCCTCAAACACACTCAGAACAGGACATGCTGATGAGCGAGACCGAGAGCCCGGCCTTGACCGGAGAGGGTGCGCCCCTGGTTCAGGAGGTGAAGCAGGCGATGGCTGGCTTCGTGAATGAATTCAAGGGCCTCAAGGCCGAAGTTAAAACCAAACTGCAACAGACAGAAGAGCGACTGACCATGCTGGATCGTAAATCAACCATCGCGGCACGCCCGCATCTTGCGGCCTCGACCCTTGACGGTGCCCCGCACCAGAAAGCTTTTGATGCCTATGTGCGTTCAGGCGAGGATGACGCGCTGCGCGGGCTGGAGATGGAGTCGAAATCGCTATCGAGTGCGGTCAACAGCGATGGCGGTTATCTGATCGATCCGCAGACGGCTGAGATGATCAAATCGGTGCTGAACTCGACCGCTTCGATCCGGTCGATCGCGTCGGTGGTGAATGTCGAGGCGAACTCGTTCGATGTGTTGATTGACCACACCGATGTGGGTGCGGGCTGGGCAGATGAGAACTCGGCCACGACCGAGACATCGACCCCGTCGATTGATCGTATCTCGATCCCGCTGCATGAGTTGAGCGCGCTTCCCAAGGCGTCGCAGCGTCTGCTGGATGACAGTGCGTTCGATGTCGAAGGCTGGCTGGCCGGTCGTATCGCCGACAAATTCGCACGAGCCGAGGCGGCGGCGTTTATCAATGGAGACGGCGTCGATAAGCCCAAGGGTATCCTGACCCATCGCACGATGGAAAACGGCAGTTGGGGTTGGGACAGCCTGGGCTATATTGCAAGCGGCGTTGACGGTGGTGTCGAAGCGGATGCGATTGTGGATGTGGTCTATGCTCTGGGTGCACAGTACCGGGTCAATGGCACGTTCGTGATGAACTCGAAAACCGCGGGTCTGATCCGCAAGCTGAAGGACAGCGATGGCCGCTTCCTGTGGTCCGATGGTCTGGCCGCCGGTGAGCCTGCGCGCCTCATGGGTTATCCGGTGCTGATTGCCGAGGATATGCCGGACGCTGCAACCGACAGTTATTCGATTGCCTTCGGCGATTTCCAGTCGGGTTACACCGTCGCCGAGCGTCCCGATCTGCGCGTGCTGCGCGATCCGTTCAGCGCCAAGCCGCATGTCCTGTTCTACGCGACCAAGCGCGTGGGCGGCGATGTGAGCGATTTTGCAGCAATCAAGCTTTTGAAATTCGGCACTGCCTAAACGGTGGCGGATCCGGGGGGCCATTGGCCCTTCGGGCGGCGGGCGCGGGCCGGGGTGAGATCCCCCGCGTTGTCTAGCTGCTCCCCTCCGTCCGAGCAACGTGGGGCGGCGCGTGCCCGTCATTTTCATGAGAGAGGCCCCGGTGGGGTCCGAGATTGCGGAGTGAATGGATGATGTTGATCGAAGAAACCGCCATCGCGGATGCGGCGCTGCCGGTGGATCAGTTCAAGGCGCATCTGCGGCTGGGTTCGGGCTTTGCCGAAGATGATGTGCAAGACGAGGTGCTGAAAAGCTTTCTGCGTGCGGCCATTGCGGCGATTGAGGCGCGCACCGGTAAGGTGCTGATCGAACGGGATTTCTCGTGGAGCCTGAACGGCTGGCGTGACACTGCGGGTGAGGTTTTGCCGGTGGCTCCGATTGGGTCTGTAGATACGGTCACAATGGCCGATGCGTCAGGGACTGAGACCGTAGTGGACGCGGCGGCTTACCGATTGGAGCGCGACACGCAATGCCCTCGGTTGCGTCCGATGGGGTCTTGTTTGCCAAAGGTTCAGACCGGAGGATCGGTGAAGATCGTCTTCACCGCCGGGATGGCGGCGGATTGGGGCGGGTTGCCCGCTGACCTAGGGCAGGCAGTACTGCTGTTGGCGGCGCATTACTACGAATATCGCGATGAAACGGCGCTGGGCGCGGGTTGCATGCCCTTTGGTGTGACCAGCTTGATCCAACGCTATCGCACGGTGCGCTTCGGTGCCGGGGTGGTGCAATGAGCACGCCGCGACTGAACCGTAAGCTGGTGCTGGAGGCTCCGATCCGCAGCGCCGATGGCGCAGGGGGCTATACCGAGACATGGGCCGCGCTGGGTACGCTTTGGGCCGAGGTGACGGCGCGCAGCGGATCGGAACGTGCGGTGGGTGGCGCGTCAGTGTCGCGTGTCGGATTTCGGATCGTGGTGCGAGGGGCGCCCGAGGGGGCCCAAATGCGGCCCACACCGGATCAGCGGTTTCGCGAAGGTGCGCGCCGGTTCGTGATCCGCGCAGTAGCCGAGCGTGATGGGCGTGGCCAGTACCTGACCTGTTTTGCAGATGAAGAGGTGGCGGCATGAGCTATGGCGTATCGGCCGCTTTGCAGGCGGCGGTGTTTCAACAGCTCTCGGGCGACGCACAGGTCAGCACGCTTTCGGGCGGAGCGATCTATGACGCGGTGCCGGCGGGGACGGTGCCTCAGACCTATGTGACGCTGGGGCCTGAAGAGGTGCGCGAAGCGTCGGACCGGTCGGGCGTTGGCGCAGTACACCGGTTCACGGTGTCGGTGGTGTCCGAGGCGGCAGGCTTTGGTGCGGCCAAGACGCTGGCGGGTGCCGTGTGTGATGCGCTGGAAGACACGGCACTGGTTTTGGACCGGGGCCGCTTGGTTGGCCTGTGGTTTGAACGCGCCCGCGCGAGACGCACCGGTACAGGCGGTGCGATCCGCCAGATCGACCTGAGATTCCGCGCCCGCGTGGAAGACGATTAAGCAATCAACGGAGAGAGCATATGGCTGCCCAGAACGGAAAAGACCTGTTGGTCAAAGTGGATATGAACGGCACCGGTCTGTTCGAAACCATCGCGGGCCTGCGCGCCACGCGGATCAGTTTCAATGCGGAAAGTGTGGATGTGACCAGCCTGGAAAGTCAGGGCGGCTGGCGTGAGCTGCTGTCGGGGGCCGGGGTGAAATCGGCCGCGATCTCGGGCTCGGGTGTGTTCAAGGACGCAGGGACTGACGAGCGAGCCCGGCAATTGTTCTTCGACGGTGAAACGCCCGGTTTTCAGGTGATCATCCCGGATTTCGGCATCGTTGAAGGCCCGTTTCAGGTGAGCAGCATTGAATATGCGGGCTCGCATAACGGTGAGGCGACCTATGAGATGAGCATGGCAAGCGCCGGTGCGCTGAGCTTTACGGCGCTCTGATGGCCAATCCGTGGACGGGCGAGGTGGCATTGACCATCGATGGGGAGCGGCGGGTGCTCAAGCTGACTTTGGGTGCTTTGGCGGAACTGGAGCAGGAGCTGGGGGCCGGATCCTTGGTGGAACTCGTGCAGCGGTTTGAAGGCGGGGCCTATTCCAGCGGTGATGTGCTGGCGCTGATTGTGGCTGGTTTGCGCGGTGGGGGTGCTGAGGTCGTCCGCGATGACCTGCTGCATGCCGAGATCGCGGGCGGGCCGATGGCAGGGGCCAAGGTCGCCGCCGAGTTGCTGGCGCGGGCCTTTATGGTGCCGGGGCAGTGAGCGGGTTCGACTGGCCCGCCCTGATGAGAGCCGGGTTTCTCGGCCTGCGGCTGGCGCCGGAGCAGTTCTGGCGTCTGACCCCAGCCGAGTTGCGGCTGATGCTGGGGCAAGGGTCGGGGCTGCCTGCGATGAACCGGTCGGGGCTGGATGCATTGCTGGCGGCCTATCCGGACAAGACACAAGGAGAGTGTGATGACGGATCGTGAAGGTTTTGACGACCTGCAGGAGCGAGGAGAGGCGTTGGGCGATGCGCTGGGCGATGCTGCCACTATGGCCTCGGCGTTTGACAACCAAATGAAGCGGATCAGCTCCGCGTTTGAAGAGACCGGCAAGGATGTTGCCACATTGGAACGCGGTATGTCCGGTGGTTTGCGCAAGGCGTTTGATGGCGTGGTGCTGGACGGGATGAACCTGTCGGGCGCGCTGGATGTCCTGAAGAACTCGATGATCCGAACGGCCTATTCGGCGGCGATCAAGCCAGTGACGGATCACTTTGGCGGCATGCTGGCCAATGGGGTTGGCAGTCTGGTGCAAGGGATTTTGCCATTTGCCGATGGCGGCAGTTTTTCCCAGGGCCGCGTGATGCCGTTTGCGAATGGCGGCATCGTCAGCAGCCCGACCATGTTCCCGATGCGGGGCGGCACCGGGCTGATGGGTGAAGCTGGTCCCGAAGCGATCATGCCGCTGGCGCGTGGGGCGGACGGCAAGCTTGGCGTACGGACGCAGGGTGGGGGCCGGTCGGTGAACGTGGTGATGAACATCTCGACGCCTGATGTACAGGGATTCCACCGCTCTCAAGGGCAGATCGCGGCACAGATGAGCCGTGCGTTGGGCCGCGGCAATCGCAACAGATAAGGGGAGCAGGTCATGAATTTCCACGAGGTGAGATTTCCCGCCAGCCTGAGCTTTGGCTCGGTCGGTGGGCCTGAGCGGCGCACAGATATCGTGACGCTGGCCAACGGGTTTGAAGAGCGCAACACCCCCTGGGCGCATTCACGCAGGCGGTACGATGCCGGGCTGGGGATGCGGTCGCTGGATGATGTCGAGACGTTGATCTCGTTCTTCGAGGCGCGACAGGGCCAGATGTTCGGGTTCCGCTGGAAGGACTGGTCGGATTTCAAATCGGGCGCCGCCTCGGCTGGAGTGGACAAAGGCGATCAGGTGATTGCACGTGGGGATGGTGAGACGACCACGTTTCAGTTGGTCAAGACCTACAGCTCGGGCGGGTTCAGCTATGTCCGGCCTATTCTGAAACCGGTGCTGGGGACTGTAACTCTGGGGCTGGATCAGGACGCGCAACGCGAGGGTGTTGATTTTGAGGTCGATCTCGCGATCGGACGCGTGACATTTACCACGCCACCGCCTGAGCAGGTCGAGATCACTGCCGGGTTCGAGTTCGACGTGCCCGTGCGGTTCGACACTGACAAGATCCAGACCAGCGTCGCCAGCTTTCAGGCAGGTGACGTGCCGAACGTGCCGGTGGTCGAGGTGCGGGTTTGATGAGCGGGGACAAACAGGCGCTGCAGGCGCATCTGCAAAGCGGGCTGACCACGACCTGCCGCTGTTGGGCGATCACGCGCCGCGACGGGCGGACATTCGGGTTCACCGATCACGATATGGTGCTGAGCTTTGACGGGCTCACCTTTAAGGCCAGCACTGGGCTGACCGCCGCAGCCATCGAACAGGCCACGGGCTTGTCGATCGATAACACCGAGGCAATGGGAGCATTGTCTGATGCCTCGGTCCGGGACGAAGATATCGAGGCGGGTCGCTTTGACGGAGCCGAGGTTCGCGCCTGGCTGGTCAACTGGGCTGACCCAACGCAGCGGATGCTGCAGTTTCGCGGCTCGATCGGCGAATTGCGCCGCGCGGGTGGGGCATTTCACGCGGAATTGCGCGGGTTGACCGATTTGCTGAACCGGCCATTGGGGCGGATTTATCAAAAGCCCTGTACCGCGGTGTTGGGCGATAAAGCATGCCGTTTTGCTTTGGATTCGACTGGTTATCGCGCTGAGGCAGAAATTGTTGCTGTGGATGGTGCGGGTTTGCGTTTGCAGGGTGCAGATGGTGCCGATGCAGGATGGTTTGAGCGCGGCAGGCTGGATGTGCTGGACGGTGCGGCGCAGGGCTTGTGGGCCTCGGTCAAACTGGATGAGCAGACTAAAGGCGGGCGCGCCATCACTTTGTGGTCCGCAATTGGTGGCGGGCTGGCGGTGGGAGACCGGGTTCAACTAACCGCTGGGTGTGACAAACGCATGACCACATGTCGGTTGAAGTTCAACAACATGCTGAACTTTCAGGGCTTTCCAGACCTGCCGCACGAAGACTGGGTTATGGCGGTGCCTAAGAGAAGCAACCAACACAAAGGCAGGAGCAGGCGGTGATGCAAGCCAAGCAGAAAGTTGTTGATGAAGCGCGGCGCTGGTTAGGCACGCCATACGTGCATCAGGCGTCAGTGCTTGGGGCAGGCGCGGATTGCCTGGGCTTGCTGCGCGGGGTTTGGCGTGGTGTGATGGGGCATGAACCCGAGGCGGTGCCGGTCTACAGCATGGACTGGTCCGAGCCACAGGGCGAAGAGCGTATGTGGGCTGCGGCCCGCCGTCATCTGATCGAGAAATCGCCCGAGGACATGACCCCGGGTGACGTGTTGTTGTTTCGGATGCGGGATGCGGCGGTCGCCAAACATCTTGGCATCGTCAGCACCACCGATCCGCAGCGATTTATCCACGCCTATACCGGACACGGTGTTGTTGAAAATACGCTGAGCGAGCCGTGGCGTCGCCGCGTCGTCGCCTGTTTCGAATTCCCGCTGGAGGACCTCTGATGGCTACAATACTTCTGTCTGCCGCTGGTGCGGCAATTGGCGGTTCTATCGGAGGCTCAGTTGCGGGCCTGTCGACGGCAGTGATCGGTCGGGCGGTTGGGGCAACGCTGGGGCGGGTTATCGACAATCGGCTGATGGCGAGCCAGTCCGTTATGGGCGGCGGCAGCGAGGTTGTCGAAACCGGACGTCTGGATCGCTTTCGTCTGACCGAAACCGGTGAGGGCGCGCCGGTGGCGACGGTGTTTGGTCGAATGCGGGTCGGTGGTCAGGTCATCTGGGCATCGGATTTTCTGGAAACCCGATCTACATCGACTTCGACGCAAACCTCCGGCGGGGGTGGTGGGGGCAAGGGTAAACCAAAGCCTGTTGAGGTCACGACGACAACAACGACGCACAGCTACAGCTATTCGGTGTCTCTGGCGATAGCTGTTGGTGCGGGTGAGGTCGCGAATATCACGCGCATCTGGGCCGATGGCGAAGAGGTTGAGCGCCGGACGCTGAACATGCGGATCTACCGTGGCGATCACGAACAATTGCCCGATCCCCTGATCGAGGCGGTCGAGGGGGCAGGCACGGTGCCTGCATATCGTGGCACGGCATATGTGGTGATCGAGGATCTGGCGCTGGGTCCTTATGGCAACCGCGTGCCGCAGTTTTCTTTCGAGGTGGTGCGGCAGGAACAGGACGGCATGCCGGACGCCGAAGACGCGCTGTCGCGGATCGTCAAGGGCGTGGCGCTGATGCCCGGGACCGGGGAATACGCGCTGGCCTCATCTCAGGTGAATTACACCAAAGGGCGGGGGCGCAGCTGGGCGGCGAATGTTAATTCGCCTTCGGGAAGGTCCGATCTTGTGACGTCGACCCGGGCGCTTGAGAAAGAATTGCCGGGTTGCGAAGCGGCCTCGTTGATCGTTTCGTGGTTTGGTGATGATCTGCGGTGCGCAGAGTGCCAGATCCGCCCCAAGGTCGAGCGCAAGAATATCGAAGGCAAGAATATGCCTTGGAGTGTTTCGGGCTTGTCGCGCGCGGCGGCGGGGCAGGTGAAATGGGAGGAGGGGCGCCCGGTCTATGGCGGCACCCCGGCTGATGCAGCTGTGGTGCAGGCGATCCGGCATCTGAAGAGTTCTGGCAAACGCGTCATGTTCTATCCGTTCATCCTGATGGAGCAATCAGAAGGCAACGGCCTGCCTGATCCGTGGTCAGATGCGAGCAATCAGCCGCATCTGCCGTGGCGGGGGCGAATTACGCTGAGCGTGGCCCCTGGGCGGTCGGGGTCGCCGGATCAGAGCGCGGATGCGGATGCGCAAGTAGCGGCGTTCTTTGGAACCGCGCGCGCATCGCATTTTTCTGTAGGCAGCGGAACGGTATCTTATAGCGGCCCCAGTGAATGGGGGATGCGGCGGTTCATTCTGCATTACGCGGCCATGTGCAAAGCGGCAGGCGGTGTGGATTCATTCTGCATCGGATCAGAAATGCGTGGGCTAACGCAAATCCGTGGGGCATCGGGTTTTGCGGCGGTTGAGGAATTGCAGTCTCTGGCTGCCGAAGTGCGTGCGATTTTAGGATCAGAGACCAAGATCGGATATGCCGCTGATTGGACCGAATATTTTGGGTATCAGCCTCAGGACGGAAGCGGCGATCGGTATTTCCATCTTGACCCGCTATGGGCAGATGAGAACATCGATTTTGTCGGTATCGACAACTATATGCCACTGTCCGATTGGCGTGATGGTGCCTCGCACCTGGATGCTGGGGCATCGAACGGTTCGATCTACGATCTGGATTATCTGCGTGGCAATATCGAAGGGGGTGAAGGGTACGATTGGTACTATGCCTCGCCCGAAGAAGCCGAAGCGCAGATCAGAAGCACGATCACCGATGACGCACATGGTGAGCCATGGGTTTGGCGGTATAAGGACCTACGCAACTGGTGGGCAAACCGGCACCACGAGAGGATCGGGGGCGTGCGGCAGGAAACCCCAACAGATTGGGTGCCGGGTGCCAAGCCAATCTGGTTCACCGAGCTGGGTTGTGCCGCCATCGACAAGGGTACGAACCAGCCGAACAAGTTTCTTGATCCGAAATCTTCGGAATCGGATTTGCCGATCTATTCCAACGGAGTACGGGACGACTTTATCATGGTTCAATACCTCAGGGCCGTCCTTGGCTATTGGGGTGATCCGCAGATTAACCCTGCATCGGACATCTACAATGGCCAGATGGTCGACCTGTCGAACGCCTTTGTCTGGGCTTGGGATGCGCGTCCATTTCCGACCTTTCCCAATCTGCGCTCGCAATGGTCTGATGGGGACAATTATGCGCGCGGCCATTGGCTGAATGGTCGATCCGGGTCGCGGACTTTGGCCTCGGTCGTGACCGAGCTTTGCTATGGTGCCGGGGTCACGGCAATCGATGTCTCTGAACTGTACGGCGTGGTGCGCGGCTATGCGGTCGAGGATACGATGAACGCACGGCAGGCGTTGCAGCCGTTGATGCTGCGCTATGGGTTTGATGCGATCGAACGGGATGGTGTTCTGGTGTTTCGAACACGCGATGGACGCCAAGCGCATGATCTGAATCCTGAACAGATCGCGTTCAGTTCGGATATCGACGGACCCATCGAACATCGCCGCGAGGCCGAGGCCGAAATGACCGGGCGCGTGCGCCTGCGGTTCGTTCAGTCGGATGCGGATCACGACGTGGTCGCGGAAGAGGCCGTCTTGCCTGACGACAGAACCCACGCGGTTGCGGTTAACGAAATGCCCTTGTCGATGACCCGTGCCGAGGGGCGCCAGACAGTCGAGCGATGGCTAAGTGAATCCCGAATCTCGCGTGAAACCGCGCGGTTCGCTCTGCCCCCGTCGCTATTGCATGTGGGGGCCGGAGACGTGGTGCGCCTGCCCGGAGCAGGCGAGAGTGCGCTCTACCGGATCGACAGGCTGGAGCAGGCCGAAATGCAGCTGGTGGATGCAGTGCGCATTGAACCCGGTGTTTATACACCGTCCGAGGTGCAGGATGATGTGGCGTCGGCCAAACCTTTCACAGCGCCGGTGCCAGTTCTTCCAGTATTCATGGACCTGCCGCTGATCACCGGGTCCGAAGCGCCGCATGCGCCCTATCTGGCGATTTCGGCAGAACCCTGGCCCGGTAGCGTTGCGGTGTATTCAGCCGCACAGGATGAAGATTACACGCTTCATCAGGTGATTGCGGGGCAGGCGGTGATCGGGTTCACCGAAACACCGTTGCGGCGTGCTGGCGCGGGTCTCTGGGACGAAGGCGCGGCGTTACGCGTCAATCTGATCGATGGAGTGTTGGAATCACGCCCACGATCGGCATTGCTGAGTGGTGCCAATCTGGCCGCCATCGGTGACGGGACGCCCGGCAATTGGGAAGTGTTCCAATTCTCCGAAGCGGCTTTGCAGGAAGCGGGGGTTTACACTCTCTCGGGTCGGCTACGTGGACAGTTGGGGACAGATGCCCTGATGCCCGACATTTGGCCGGAAGGGTCAACCTTTGTTTTGCTGGACGAGCGCGTCTATCAGACCGGATTACTGCGTACGGAACGCCGCGTGGCCAAGCACTATCGCATCGGCCCTGCAACGCGCGGTTATGAGGACCCGACCTATGTGCATCTGGTCGAAGCCTTCGATGGCAACGGGCTGAGGCCCTATGCGCCGGTGCATTTGCGCGTGTCTGCATCGGGTTTAGGCGACGACATCTCGTGGGTGCGCCGGGCGCGGATCGATGGCGATGACTGGAGCGGGCTTGAGGTGCCTCTGGGGGAAGAGACCGAATCCTATCTGATCCGTGTGTTTGCAAACGGTGCTTTGCTGCGCGAAACAGTCACCAGTGATCCTGTCTGGCAGTATTCCACTTCGATGAAGGCCGACGATGGGCTGGCCGGGGCCTACGATGTTGCGGTCGCACAGGTCTCGGCCACCTATGGTCCCGGGGCGTTTGCCCGTCTTTCGGTAAGGTAGCGGTGAGGCCGGTCCTGCATGGAGATATCAGCGCGGCGGCGCGGGCGTTGTTGGCCGTGCCGCTGCCTGATCGCGACCGGTTGAGCTGTGATATGATTGCCGAGGCTGAACTGGCGGATCAGCATGTTGCAAAAACCGGCCGTTTGCATCCCTTGTTTGGGAATGGCTCCCTTATGGCGGTCGCAAATAATCGCCCTCTGGCCGAAGAACCAAATTTCGGTGATCTGCAATATTGCCAGTGTTTCGAAATGGTTCTGCGCAAACTGATCCGATTTCACATCACCCAGAGGCGCAGCTGACACATTTCGATGCGGCAAGGTCTAATTCCAACCGTCCGTGCGCAATCTCTTCTCCGCAATCTTCGCAATAGCCGAATTCGTCCTCGTCCATCCGGGCCAGCGCGGTCTGAAGGCGATGTATCTCGGTATCACGCCGAACCTGTTGGGCTTTGGCCATTGCCTGATTTTGCAAGGCATCCATCCGGCTGAGCCGACCAACCGCCTGCTGGTCCAGCTCGACAACCGATTGCGCATCCTGACCGGCGGCTGATTGCGCGGCCAGATCGCCAAGGCGCTGAAGAATAAGCTGGCGGAAATGTTCCATTTCGGCTGAGTTCATTTTTTGTTGCAGTGCCTATCAAGGGTTTGCGTTTGGCGTTTTTGCCACTAGATGGCTATTCTAAGCGTAGCAAAGGATGAAACGCCATGTTTGAAACGCGCAGCCATGTGACCAAAGTCGATCCGGTCTGGGATCGTATCACCTCTGAAGCCCACGCGGCCGTTGAGCAAGAGCCGCTGATGGGTGGTCTGGTGCATGCTTGTATCCTGCATCACCGCAGCCTGGAGAGAGCGCTTTCCTATCGTATTTCAGCCAAGCTGTGCTCGAACGAGATGTCGATGATGGTGCTTCGCGAAATTGTGGACGAGGCATATGCTGCCGACAAGGCGCTGCTCGAAGCCGCGCGGGCCGATCTGATGGCCGTCTATGAGCGCGACCCGGCGTGTCACCGCCTGCTGCAGCCGATCCTGTATTTCAAAGGCTATCAGGCAATGCAGTCTTATCGTGTGGCCCATTGGTTGTGGAAAAAAGGGCGGCACGATCTGGCCTATTTCTTCCAGATGCGGTCGTCCGAGATATTCGGGATCGATATCCATCCTGCCGCGCGGATCGGCAAGGGGATCATGATCGACCATGCGCATTCCATCGTAATCGGCGAAACCGCTGTTGTGGGCGACAATGTCTCAATGCTGCACTCGGTAACGCTGGGCGGGACCGGTAAGGAAGAAGAACAGCGCCATCCCACCATTGGTGATGGCGTTCTGATCGGTGCCGGCGCCAAGGTTCTTGGCAATATCGAAGTAGGTCATTGTAGCCGCATTGCTGCGGGTTCGGTGGTACTGCAGGAGGTTCCGCCGTGCACGACCGTTGCCGGAATTCCCGCCAAGATCGTTGGCGAAGCCGGGTGTGATCAGCCGTCGATTTCGATGGATCATATGCTGGGCAAGGACCAGTAGTTTGAATTGAATAAGAAAAAAAAGGCCGCCTCGAGTTCCGAGGCGGCCTTTTTTGTTTTGGGTCGTAATGGCTTAGGCTAACATGACCACCGGGTTTTCCAGGTTATCCACGATGGCTTGCAGCAACTGGGCCCCCAGCGCGCCGTCGATGACACGGTGATCAACCGACATTGTGACAGACATAACGGTGGCGACCGTCAGCTCTCCGTCCTCGCCGACGACAGGTTTCTTGAGGCCGGTGCCAACCGCCAAAATGCCTGCATGCGGCGGGTTCACGATGGCGTCGAAGTTGTCGATGCCGAACATTCCCAGGTTTGAGACCGCGAAAGTGCCGCCCTGGTATTCATGCGGGGCTAGCTTGCGTTCGCGGGCGCGGCCCGCAAGGTCCTTCATCTCAGCCGACAGAGCAGAGAGCGACTTGGTGTCGGCGTCCTGCAGGACCGGCGTGAACAGACCGCCTTCGATCGCAACCGCAACGGCCACGTCCGAGGGTTTCAGTTGCAGAACACGGTCACCCGCCCACACGGCGTTGCATTCGGGAACCTGTTGCAGGGCGTTGGCGACGGCTTTGATGATGAAGTCATTGACGCTGAGCTTTACACCACGACCTTCAAGCTGCTTGTTCAACTGGCTGCGGAACTTCAGCAACGCGTCCAACTTGATATCACGACGCAGGTAGAAATGCGGGATGGTCTGTTTCGCCTCGCTCAGACGCGCGGCAATGGTCTTGCGCATGCCGTCCAGCTTGATTTCCTCGTATTCGCGACCCTCATACGTGCGGGCAACCATATCTGCTGACGGACCAGCCGGTGCGGCAGCAGGGGCAGCTGCGGCGGCGGGTGCTGGCGCGGCGGCTGCCGGAGCCGCCGTGGCGCTTTCCACATCCGCTTTGACAATCCTGCCATGGGGGCCGGAACCAGAGATCTGCGCCAGATCAAGACCCTTTTGCGCGGCAATCCGACGGGCGAGAGGGGATGCAAAGATCCGACCGCCATCGGCTTTGACCGCAGCCGCCGGAGCGGGGGCGGGCGCCTCGGGTGCCGCTGGCGCGGCAGCCTCGTTGCCCGCAGCAGCTGCGGGCGCAGCCGCTGGAGCAGCGGCAGGCGTGGCCGCGATGTCATCGGCGCTTTCGCCATCTTCCAGCAGAACGGCGATTGCGGTGTTGACCTTGACCCCCTCCGTGCCTTCGGGGATCAGGATTTTGCCGATGGTTCCTTCGTCAACGGCCTCGAACTCCATCGTGGCCTTGTCGGTTTCGATCTCGGCCAGCAGGTCGCCGGAAGAGACGGTGTCACCTTCCTTGACGAGCCATTTGGCAAGGGTGCCTTCCTCCATGGTCGGTGAAAGGGCGGGCATCAGAATTTCGGTGGGCATCTGTCTGTCGCTCCTTACCGGTAGGTCACTTGTTTGACGGCTGCGATCACTTCATCTGTGGTGATCAGCGCCAGCTTTTCGAGGTTCGCGGCGTAGGGCATAGGAACGTCCTTGCCGGTACAGTTGATGACCGGCGCGTCGAGGTAGTCGAACGCTTCCTGCATCACGACCGAACTGATGTAGCTGCCGACCGAGCCTTGCGGCCAACCTTCTTCCACAGTCACAAGACGATTGGTTTTCATCACCGAGTTAATGATCGCGCCAGTGTCCATCGGACGGATGGTGCGCAGGTCGATCACTTCTGCGCTGATGCCGTCATCGGCCAGCTTATCGGCAGCTTCGAGCGCGTATTGCATCCCGATGCCGAAGCTGACGATGGTCACGTCCGACCCTTCGCGCCAGATGCGCGCCTTGCCCAACGGGATGGTTAGGTCATCCACCTGCGGCATGTCGAATGATCGGCCATAGAGGATTTCATTTTCCAGAAAGATCACCGGATTGGGATCGCGGATCGCCGATTTCAGCAGACCCTTGGCATCGGCGGCGGAATAGGGTGCAACCACTTTGAGCCCTGGTACCTGCATGAACCAGGCCGTGTAATCCTGGCTGTGCTGTGCTGCGACGCGTGCAGCGGCACCGTTGGGGCCGCGGAACACGATGGGGCAGCCCATCTGGCCGCCGGACATGTAAAGTGTTTTGGCCGCCGAGTTGATGATCTGGTCCATCGCCTGCATGGCGAAGTTGAATGTCATGAACTCGACAATCGGTTTCAATCCAGCCATCGCAGACCCGACGGCAATGCCGGTGAAACCATGTTCTGTGATTGGAGTGTCAATCACACGCTTGGGACCAAACTCATCCAGCAGGCCTTGCGAGATTTTGTAGGCGCCTTGATATTCAGCGACCTCTTCGCCCATCAGGAAGACATCTTCGTCGCCGTGCATTTCTTCGGCCATCGCATCGCGCAGGGCTTCGCGGACAGTTTCCGATTTCAATTCGGCATCGGCAGGCCAGTCGGGCGAAAGGTCCACCACCGGGGCTGCAGGGGCTGCAGCAGCAGGAGCGGGGGCCTCAACCGCCGGGGCGGCCTCGGCCACCGCTGCGGCCGCTGGTGCAGCCGCGGGCAGGGCGGAGGCGTCTTCGCCTTCTTCGAGCAGGACCGCAATAGGGGTGTTGACCTTGACCCCCTCGGTGCCTTCTTCAATCAGGATTTTGCCAACGACGCCTTCATCGACGGCTTCGAACTCCATCGTGGCTTTGTCGGTTTCGATCTCGGCCATGATATCGCCGGATGATACAGTGTCGCCTTCCTTAACCAGCCATTTGGCCAGCGTGCCCTCTTCCATCGTGGGCGAAAGGGCGGGCATGAGAATTTCGGTTGCCATGTCTTATTCGTCCTCTCAGGCGTAAATATCGGTCCAGAGCTCATCCAGCGACGGCTCGGGGCTTTCTTTTGAGAATTCGGCGGCCTGATTGACGACCTCTTTGATCTCTTTGTCGATCGCTTTCAGGTCATCTTCGGTCGCGTGTTTGCCGGTCAGCAGCAGCTCGCGCACATGTTCGATCGGGTCGCTTTGTTCGCGAACCTTCTGAACCTCTTCACGGGTGCGGTACTTGGCCGGGTCGGACATCGAGTGTCCGCGATAGCGGTAGGTCTTGACCTCAAGGATGTAGGGACCTTTGCCCGCGCGGCAATGGGCGACCGCTTTTTCACCAGCGGCTTTCACCGCCAAGACGTCCATCCCGTTGACGATCTCGCCGGGGATGCCGAATGCCTCGCCGCGGTGATAGATGTCTTTGGTGGAGGTCGAACGCGCCTGGGAGGTGCCCATGGCGTATTGATTGTTCTCGATCACGAAGACAACGGGCAATTCCCAGATCGCCGCCATGTTGAACGTCTCGTAGACCTGACCCTGGTTTGCGGCGCCGTCACCGAAATAGGTGAACGTCACGCCTCCGTTCTCTTTGTACTTGTCGGCAAATGCCAAACCGGCCCCCAGAGGAACCTGAGCGCCAACGATGCCATGGCCGCCGTAGAAATGCTTCTCTTTCGAGAACATGTGCATTGAGCCGCCCTTGCCTTTGGACAGACCGCCCTCGCGTCCGGTCAGTTCGGCCATCACGCCGCCGGGCTCCATCCCGCAGGCCAACATGTGGCCGTGGTCGCGGTAAGAGGTAATCCGCTTGTCGCCTTCCTTGGCTGCGGCTTCAAGGCCCACAACGACGGCTTCCTGCCCGATGTAAAGGTGGCAGAACCCACCGATCAGACCCATGCCATAGAGTTGACCGGCCTTTTCTTCGAATCGGCGGATCAGTAGCATTTCGCGGTAATAGGCTTTAAGCTCTTCCGCAGAAACATTTGGTTTCTTTGTGGTTTTTCGCGCAGCCATTGTGGCGATCTCCCCCTCTCGGACAGATAGTTTAGCGTTAAACTATCTCATAAAGCATTTCACGCGCTCTGGCGAGTGCAAATGTGACGCGGGGGCAGGGTGCAATCGGTTCGGGTGTGGGAAGTCTTCGAAGATGATATTAAGCGGGAGATTTTTCGGCGAAAAATCTTGTCCCTAGCGGCAATCAGCGAATGACAATCTCATCCGCGCGGATCATGCCGAGGACCGAGCGCGCTTGCTGGTCCAGCAGATCTAGATCCAGATAGGTATCCGACAGACGACGGGTCAGGTTCTCCATCTGTGCGATCCGATCACTGAGCTGAGTCATATCCCGTGCCAGGGCGTCACGTTCGGCCGTGATTTCCACTCGGCGGAATAGGCCGTAATCCCCCTGCACTGCAGCAAAGGTGAAATAGACCCCCAGCATGAAGGCAACCGAGAAGAACATGAAGGCCCCAAGACCGGGCCGATGGGAACGGGTCACTGTGTCAACCGCCGTATAACAAACTGCCTCAGAAACGCACCCTTTGCGGATGTCTGAACGCACTATGTCACAGGTGATTCGGCTTGTGAATCCCCTCATGTGTAAAAAAGCTGGCGACTGAAATTCAGGCGCTTACTGGTCCAGTGCAGCCACGCCCGGCAAGGTCTTTCCCTCCATCCATTCCAGGAAGGCTCCGCCTGCGGTAGAGATGTAGGAGAAATCCGTTGCTGCACCGGATGCGTTCAGTGCGGCCACGGTGTCGCCCCCTCCCGCGACTGAGGTCAGCTTGCCCTCGCGGGTCAAGGTCGCGGCTTTTAGGGCAGCAGCGTTGGTGGCAGTATCGAACGGGGTCAACTCGAACGCGCCCAGAGGGCCGTTCCAGATCAGGGTCTGGCTTTTCTCCAGCACTTCGGACACGGCTACGACGCTGTCAGGACCGGCGTCCAGGATCATGGCGTCCGCTGGGCATTGATCTGCAGGCAGGACCTGATTTGGCGCGTTGGCCTCAAATGCTTCGGCCACCACGATGTCACGTGGCAAAACAATTGTGCAGCCTGTGGTTTTGGCCTTGCTCATTATCTCGATGGCGGTGTCGGTCATGGCGTGTTCCGCCAGCGATTTACCGACATCCAGCCCCTGCGCCACAAGGAAGGTATTTGCCATGCCGCCACCGATCACCAGATAATCAACCTTTTCGATCAGGTTGCTCAGCAGGTCCAGCTTGGTCGACACTTTGGCACCCCCAACGACCGCAGTAACAGGCCGCTTGGGCGCACCCAATGCAGCCTCAAGCGCGCTGAGTTCCTGTTGCATCAGACGACCGGCACAGGCGGGCAGCAAACGGGCAAGCGCCTCGGTCGAGCTGTGGGCGCGGTGCGCGGCTGAGAACGCATCATTGCAATAGACATCACCCAGTTTTGCCATGCCTTCGGCAAGGGCCAGGTCGTTCTTGGTTTCTTCGGCATGGAACCGGGTGTTTTCCAACAGCAATACTTCGCCGTCACCTAGCGAGGCGGCAGCAGCTTCGGCCTCTGGTCCAACGCAATCATCGGCGAAACGGACCGGCGTGTCGAATGCAGCCTCAAGCGCGGGCACGAGTTGTTTCAGCGACATCTCGGCAACACGCTCACCCTTGGGGCGGCCGAAATGGGCCAGCAGGATCGGTTTGCCACCTGCGTCCAGAATGTATCGTACGGTGGGCACGATGCGCTGAATGCGGGTGTCGTCTGTCACGACACCATCCGCAACGGGTACGTTGATATCCACACGCACCAGAACCCGTTTGCCGTTCAGATCCATATCGTCCAGAGATTTCCAGCCCATCGTGTCTATCCTTGCCCATTGCATCCAGTTTCAGGCGGTTCTTTTCCTGCATTTTGCCTTCAGGTCAATGCGTCACTTGGCATTCGCGCGCCCGCGTCATAGGTATTTGCGCAAGTTTCAAAGACAGGAGGGCCAGATGGCCGAGATCAAAGACCCCGAAAACACGATCATCATCGAGCTGAAAGACGGCAATGTCGTCATCGAACTTCTGCCCGATGTGGCCCCTCAGCACTCGGCCCGCATGAAAGAGCTGGCGCGCGGTGGTGAGTATGACAACGTCGCCTTCCACCGTGTGATCGACGGGTTCATGGCGCAGACCGGCGATGTGCAGCATGGCGACATGGAAGACGGGTTCAACATTCGTATGGCGGGCACGGGGGGGTCGTCACTGCCGAACGTTCCGGCAGAATTTTCAAAACTGCCTCATGATCGTGGCACATTGGGTGCTGCGCGCTCGGCCAGTCCGGATTCGGCCAACTCGCAGTTTTTCATCAACTTCGGTGACAACCATTTCCTGAACGGCCAGTACACCGTGTATGGGCGCGTTATCGACGGGATGGAGCATGTGGATGCCATTGTTCGCGGTGAGCCGCCAGCAAGCCCGGACCGCATGATCAGCGTTAAGGTGGCTGCCGATGCATAAGCTGGCTGCTGTTTTTGCCCTGCTGGCCAGCCCGGCGCTGGCCACTGGTCTGGAAATTGAGATTGAAGGCGAGGGGGCCAATGGCACCGTCACCGTTGATCTATTTGAAGACATCGCACCCAAGCATGTTGAGCAGATCACCGCGCTGGCGGCTGCCGGGCAGTATGATGGTGTGGTGTTCCATCGCGTGATCGATGGGTTCATGGCACAGACCGGCGATGTTGAGTTCGGCCGCCTGGGCTCGGACATGCGTCGCGTGGGCACCGGTGGATCGGATCGCCCCGATCTGCCTGCCGAATTCTCGGACTACAACTATGACCGGGGCGTTGTTGGCATGGCGCGGGCACAGGACCCCGACAGCGCGAACTCGCAGTTTTTCATCATGTTCGAGCCCGGTCCGTTCTTGAACGGCCAGTACACAGTCGTTGGTCAGGTGACCGACGGGATGGATGTGGTTGATGCGATCAAGCGCGGTGATGGCCCCAATGGCGCAGTGGTCGGACAGCCTGATGCGATGAAAAAGGTCACTGTGACCGAATAAACGAAAGCCCCGGCGCGCAGTTGCGAGCCGGGGCTTTCTAAGGCGGTTGGATCAGTCGTCTGACGACATGGCCCGCCAGATCAGCGCACCAATCGCGCCGCCGATCAGGGGTGCCACCCAGAACAACCAAAGCTGCGCCAGCGCCGGACCATCAGCAAACAGAGCTACACCGGTCGAGCGGGCAGGGTTCACGGATGTGTTCGTCACCGGGATCGAGATCAGGTGGATCAACGTAAGCCCCAGCCCGATGGCAATCGGGGCAAACCCGGCAGGCGCTCCGTTAGATGTGGCTCCAAGAATGATCACGATGAAGAACGCCGTCATGACGATTTCGATCACAAGGGCCGACATCATCGAATACCCTTCGGGAGAGGCCTCACCATATCCGTTCGAGGCAAATCCTCCGACACCTTCGAAGCCGGGCGCCCCGCTGACAATCAGATACAGAACGGCTGCGGCTGCGATGGCGCCTGTTACCTGAGCGATCCAATAGGGGATCAGATCTTTGGCGTCGAACCGCCCGCCGATCATCAGTCCAAGGCTGACCGCCGGGTTGAAATGCCCGCCCGAGATATGCCCGACCGCGTAGGCCATGGTCAGAACAGTCAGGCCGAAAGCGAAAGATACGCCCAACCATCCGATGCCCACATCGGCAACACCTGCGGCTAGAACCGCACTGCCACAGCCGCCGAGTACAAGCCAGAAGGTGCCAAAGAATTCGGCCATGAGTTTTGATGACATGAAAAGTCCTCCGAAAAACAATGGCTTTCAGTGTAATTCAAAAATCGCTTTTTGTGAAACTGGTGGCTCAGGGGAATTTTACCGAGAGCGCATCAATAAGCTGTATATGTGTAGCGGGTTTTGACGAGTGGTTGGCAGATCGGGATGGTTGGCTCCGGGCCCAGGCTGACGAATGCTGCAGGTCGGAATGGTCGCTATTCAATCTCTGGGGCAAGCCGTTTGGCCAGGATGCCGATCAGAATCACGGCAATAACAAGAAACACGGCGCCGAACATCCAAGCCGTCGGTGTGGAGTAGACCTCAGCGATAGCGCCCGCCAAAATCAGGCCCAAAGCTGCCCCTAGTTGCTGTATCAGCGACTTCAGAGACAGCATTGTGGATCGCTGGCGGTCTTCTACGCATCTGTGCAGAATACTGCTGGCTGGCGTCTCAGAGACACCAAGGACAATAGAATACAGGATGAAAACCGTCACGAAGCCGATGATACTGCCTTGTAAAGCCAATGCGATCTGAACGCCCGCCATGCAGACAAAAGCCGCCGCAAGTGTAAACGCGTGCCGCCGTTTGAAAATCCGACTGATACGCGGAGACAGCGACGCGCCGAATGCGATTGAGAAGAAATAGGCAGCGGTTAGAACGCCAATGACCGTGTTTGCATAGTCTTCATCCAACATTGGCTTCGCACGGGTCGGCCAGAGCACCTCGACTGGATTGGTCGCCATCAGGAAAAACGCCAGAGCCGCCAAAAGCGCCGATAATGCGGGATGTCTCAGTGCTAGAAGACCTGCGTCTTTGATCACAAGTGGTACAGATGCAAAGCCCTGTTTCAGAGCTTGGGGGTTCAGTGGGCGCGGTTTTTCCACAATGAAAAATTGGGTGTAGAACAACACTCCAAACATTACTGCCAAGCTTGCCACGTAAGAAACATCATAGACACTGAAACCCAGCCTCTCTGCCGCTGAACCTAAGAGATCGGGCAGAAGCCCTCCCAAAACAGCCCCCACAGCCAAGCCCATGGCGTTGGCCCATTGTGCTTTTGCAAGAGCAGGTTGAACGTCCACATTCGGCGCGGCGGCTTTGAAGGTTTCAATGAACCATGCGTCGAGCGTGCCCGACCGGAGTGCACGTCCAAAACCGATGAAGACAAAGGAGAGCGCAAGAACATAGAAATCGCTTGTCGATAGAAAGAGCGCGAGAGAGATCACGCTGGCGACGACCGCTGCCAGAAAGACCGGCTTGCGTCCAATGTTGTCGGCCAATCCGCCAAACGGGAGTTCCATCGCCATGGTCGTAATCGAGTAGATCCCGAAAAGTAGCGAAATCTGGAAGAGGTCCATACCTCGATCGGTCAACGCCAGTGCAACAACGGCAACCGTCAAACCCATCGCAAAACGATCGAGAAACTGATGGACCTGAAATACCCGGATATGCCGTCTCGCCGGAACGGGCAGCGCATCGATGGAGAACTCTAATTCCGTTGCCATGGTCGCACCTTCGGCTCTGCAGACAACTTGCGCAATACCTCGGCGACGCTGAGAACTCTCCTGAACGCACTAAAGCGGTCGCTCGAACAAGCGCGGCGAAAGCTCGGTTTGTCCGCAAATCAGACAATCCAACATTCTGACATGCCAACGAAAAACGCCGCAAGTGAACCTGCGGCGCTCATATACTCTGATACCAGATCAGGAAGTTACTGTTTTACTTCCGCCGCCGGGTTGGCACCGGATTTGCCGCTGCGACCGGGGTTCAGCGGGTCGTCCTGACGCTGCACGGAACCCTCAAAATGTGCGCCGCTTTCGATGGCGATGGTCTTGTGGATGATGTCGCCTTCGACACGCGCGGTCGAGGTCAGGCGTACCTTCAGGCCACGGACGCGACCAACGATACGGCCGTTGACGACGACGTCATCGGCGGTGACCTCACCTTTGATGGTGGCCGTCTCGCCGATGGTCAGCAGATGGGCGCGGATGTCGCCCTCAATCGTGCCCTCGACTTGAATGTCGCCCGAGGTCTTGATGTTGCCGGTGATGTGCAGATCAGAGGACAGAACCGATGCGGGCGGCTTGGGTTTAGGCGGGGTGCTTGCCTTGGTTTCAGCCGGTGCAGGCGATACCGGAGTTGCCGGCGCGGCGGGTTTTGCTGCCTCGGTTTCTTTCGATCCGGGCTCGTTGATTTTGCTCTTAGAAAACATTTCTCGCAGCCTTGATGTAAGTCATTGGGTTTACAGGTTTTCCGTTCACGCGAACCTCATAGTGCAGATGCGTGCCGGTCGACCGTCCGGTGCTACCCATATCAGCAATATGATCTCCGCGCGAGACCCTTTGGCCAACCTTTACGCGTATCTTGGTGTTATGAGCGTAAAGTGTCTCAATACCGAAGGCGTGCTTGATCTTGACCAGCCGTCCAAAGCCCGATTGCCAGCCTGCGTGCGTGACCACACCGTCGGCGGTGGCAAAGATATCCGTACCGGTTGCACCGGCGAAATCCGCACCATTATGCATCCGGCGTCCACCGGTTTTAGGGTCACGTCGTGTACCATAGCCGCTGGTAAAACGGACTGCGGCACGCACAGGGCTGGCGAAGGGGGCCTTTTCGGCAGCAATGCGATAGAGGTTCAGCTGGTCCATCTGTTCCAGCAAGGTGTTTGCGCGGATCTGGTCGGGGGTCAGTTCCTCACCGCGTGTGCTGAAGGATAAAGGGGTCAGCGGACCGCCCATACCGCTATATCCGCGCCGGACCTCGTCGAGGATACGATCTGTGGGCATGCCCGCATTGCGGAACATCTTATCCAGTGGTTCGACCGAGATCACCATCGCCTCTTCCAGCTGTCGGAAAATCTCGTCGCTGCGTTCCTGCATCAGCCGAATCTCAAGTTCCAGCTCGTCACGCTGGTCCAGCGCGCCACGCGCATCGGCAGCGATCTGGTCACGTTGCGCTGCGGTGCGGGTCAGCGCGTCAGCCATAAATGCCATCTGCGCGGGATTGGCCGATGCCATCACATAGGCCGCATCGCCATCCGTGCTTTGCAGCAATTCTGCCAGTTCGGTCCGGGCGTCTTCGCGCTGTTTCATCGTCGCACGCAAGGTGGTCTGGATGACCTCGATGCCTGTTTCCAGTTCGCGACGGCTGTTTTCCGATTCCAGCAACTCGGACTGCATGACCGAGATCTGTTCCAACGCGGCGTTAAAGCGGTCATGCGCTGCCAAAGCTTCGGCTGCGCGCGCATCGCGTTCTTGCGACAGGATGTTCAGGCGTTCCTGATAGGTGGCCTGATCGCGTTTGGCCTGTTCCCGGAAATTGCCCGAACCGATGCTATCCATCAACAGGATCGACGTAGCGATGGCGGTCCAGGCAACCATCACGGCAACACCGGTGACAGCGATGATCTGCGTTTCCGAACTCAGCCGGATGAACCGCGTATCTTTGTCAGATTTCAGAAATACACGGCGCTCTGGAAAGTGCCGCTCAAGCAGTGAGTGTAGTTTGATTGCCAGACGTGTCCGCACGCGTCCTACCTCAGTTGTCCCCATATACCGGAGCCGGTCGTGAGTGAGTAGCCGCTCCTTGAGGCGATTGCATAATGCGGTCGGGGCAATCGAGCAAGTTTGTTAACCAATCAACGGCTATGAACGGAGTTTTACCGCGTGTGATCGGCGAGAACTTGCCGATAGCGGGCATTTGCCGTCAGTCTGACACAACCCCGGGTGGTGGCAGGTCTTCGGTCAGGGGCCAGTAGAAATCGGGTGGCAGCCCGGCTTCGGCCCGTTTCTCTTCATTGAAGGGTGGTTTGAGTACGCCGTGGAAATAGCGGCGCACCAAATCATGAAACACATCCTTGGGATCTGCATTCTCACGCCCGCACAGGAAGTGAAACCATTTTGATCCATAGGCAACATGGCCAACCTCTTCGGCATAGATCACTTCCAGCGCGGCAATGGCATCATCGGCTTTGGCCTTGCGGAAGATATCGATCATGCCGGGCGTCACGTCCAGCCCGCGGGCCTCAAGGACCATCGGAACCACAGCGAGGCGACCCATCAGGTCCTGGGCGGTGTCTTCTGCCGCGCGCCACATCCCCGCATGGGCGGGCAGCGCGCCATAATGGCTACCCATCTGATCCAGACAATCGCAGATCATCTCGAAATGGCGCGATTCTTCCTCGGCACATTTCACCCAGTCGTCGTAGAAACCGATCGGCATGGGGACATGGCCAAACCGGGCGATGATGTCCCAATGCAGGTCCACCGCGTTCAACTCTATATGCGCCACCGCGTGCAACAGGGCGATACGGCCCGCCTCGGACCCTGGCCTGCGGCGAGGCACATCGCGCGGTGACAGCAGTTCGGGCTTTTTGGGACGCGCAGGATATAGCGGTGGTTCAGCGGTGCCGATCTCGATCGTTGGCGCTTCTCCCTTTCGGGCGGCAAACCAATCGGCGGCATAGCGTTTGGACAGGGCAGTTTTCTCGCGCCCTTCCGCAGTGGTCAAAACTTCGGTCGCCATTTCGGTTAGTGTCTTGGCCACGTCTAACCCCACTTTCGCTGCATTTACGCGCGGGTCATACCCTTGATGCCCGCGCGGGTCGAGAGGGTCAGAGCGCGCGCACTGCCTCTAGCACTTCATCGACATGACCGGGGACTTTCACCTTGCGCCAGACACGGGCGATTTTGCCATCTGTGTCGATCAGAAAGGTCGAACGCTCAATACCCATTGATTTACGCCCGTACATGTTCTTTTCGACCCAAACGCCAAATTCCTCGCACACGGTCTGGCCATCATCTGACAGTAGCGGTGTGGTCAGTCCGTGCTTGGCAACGAACTTGTCGTGCTTGGCGACGGTATCGCGTGAGATGCCGAAGACGTGAGCGCCAGCATCCGCAAATGCCTGCAGTTGCTCTGAGAATCCGATGGATTCCTTGGTGCAGCCCGGCGTATCATCGCGGGGATAGAAAAACAGGACGACAGCGTGGCCGCGTTGTTCCGAAAGGGACACCTCGCCGCCGCCGTCGCGGGGCAGAGTAAAGTCGGGTGCGATGTCTGAGATTTCGGGCATATTCCTACTCCGATTGAGAAGATTGAAGGTTGCCGCTTATCATAGGGCGCCAATAGCAGGTTGAAAGGCGTGGGACGCAAATTGGTCCAGCAACAACAGCAGGATGACGAAGAGACGGGTAAGAAGCCCCGCCGACGATCGCGCCGCCGGACAGCTGGGTTGTGGGCCATGCGCGGTGTCTTTGTGCTGGTCTTTCTGGCGCTGCTAACCGGATTCATGGTGATTGGTCAGCGGATGCACGCGCCAGCATGGTTGCGTGACCGCGTTGAGACGCGCCTTGACGAAGCTTTAGGCGGCGTGAAAGTGCGGTTCGGCGACGTCAGTTTTATCGTGCACGAAGGCTGGCGCCCACGAATGCGCCTGACGGATGTCCGCATCAGTGACGCCGCGGGTCAGCAGATTGCCGAAGTGTCGGACCTGCGCGCCAGCCTGTCGATGCGGCCACTGCTGCGTGGTCATGTGCGGCCAAAACGCATTATCCTGCAAGGGGCGCAAATAGCGCTGACCAGGGGCCTGGACGGGGTTTTGACACTGACCGTTGGTGCCGACAGTGCGCCGGTTGGCCAAGCTCCGAACTTTGCGCAGCTTATCGAAAGATCGGATGAGGTATTTCAATCACCGGCTTTGTCGGCGCTGAGTTCTGTCGAACTGGATGCAATCACTCTGGACTATCAGGACTTGCGCTTGGGCCGTTCGTGGGTTTTGGACGGCGGTCGCATTCAGGCCACTCGCAGCGCGGGTGAGGTTCGCCTGGCCACTAATTTCTCGGTTCTGGCCGGGCGGGATTTCGTCAGCACAATCGAGGCCAACTATACCAGTTCGCTGGGCAGCCTTGCCGCTCGGTTTGGTGTGTCGATCACTGATCTACCGGCGGAAGATATTGCCGGTCACAGCCCGGTACTGGCATGGATGCAGGTGCTGCGAACGCCCATCTCTGGTGCGTTGCGCGGAAGCATTGACGCCGACGGAGCGCTGGGGCCGGTCTTCGCCACGCTAAACCTTGGCGCAGGTGCGGTACAGCCGACGCCCGAGACAACGCCCATCAAGTTTGATTCAGCGCGCACCTATTTCACCTACGACCCAATACAGCAGGCGCTGGATTTCAACGAGGTCTCAATCAGTTCCGCCTGGGGCAGGGTGCAGGCCGATGGCAAGGCTTTCCTTCAGGGGATCAAAGCTGGCGCGTTGGACAGCATGTCTGGACAGTTTCGCCTGAGCGGGATCGAGGTCAATCCGGCCAATCTGTTCCCAGAAGCGCTGAACCTGACGCGGGCTGATGTGGACTTCCAGATGAAACTGGCACCGTTTCGGATGCAATTGGGGCAGATGACGGTCGAAGATGGCGCGTATCGCGCACGTCTGAGCGGGTCTCTGGCCGGGTTGTCCGAAGGCTGGGTCGCCGAAATTGATGCGCAGATTGATCAGATGAAATCTGATCAACTGTTGAACTACTGGCCCGAACGGCTAGCCCCGAAACCGCGCCTTTGGGTGACCGAGAACCTTTACCATGGTGAAATGTCAGATCTGGATTTCGCCCTGCGCCTGCGACCCGGCGAAAAGCCCGACATCTATGTGGATTTCGAGTTTGAAGACACCAAGGTCCGGTTTGCAAAGACCCTGCCGCCCATTGAAAATGCGCAGGGGCAGGCCAGCCTGCTGAACGGGCGATTTACGGTCTCGGCGCAAAAGGGGATCGTGATCGCGGATGAAGGCGGGGCAGTCGATGCTTCGGGTACCTCGTTTATCATTCCGGACACCCGCATCAAGAAATCCACGCCGGGTATTGCCCGGGTGCAGGCGAAGGGCAGCGTGACCGCTGCATTGTCTCTTCTGGACCGACCACCCCTGCAATTGCTGACCAAGGCCAATCTTCCGGTCGAACTCGCAGACGGTCAGGTTAGCCTGGGCGGTACTTTGTCATTGCCCTTGATCAAGGGGCTAAAACTTGAAGACACGCAGTTTCACTTTTCAGGCAAGCTGTCCAATTTGGACAGCGACAAACTGGTGCCGGGGTTCGAAGTCAGTGCAGACCAGTTGGACCTGAGCGGAGATCAGACGCAGGTCGCCATTGAAGGTGAAGGGCTGTTTGGGGTCGTCCCGGTTCAGGCCTCGTGGCGCCAGCCGATCGGGGGCGACACGCCGCAACGTAGTGAGCTAACTGGCCAGATCGAACTTTCTCCACGACTGATGGAACAGATAAATGCCGGACTGCCCAACGGCATGTTGACCGGGCAGGGGCTGGCAGATTTTACGCTAGGCATCGGTGCGGGTGAGCCGCCGCGCCTGAACGCGCAATCAGACCTGGTAGGGGTTGCGCTGGCTATCCCGGAACTCGGGTGGCGCAAAGGTGGTAATGGCAGCGGTACCCTGACGGCTGAGGCGACGCTGGGTGCGCAGCTTAGCGTCGATGCGCTGCGGATTGATACGGCTGGTTTGCGTACCACGGCCTCCATTTCCTTCCGCGATGGTGCGTTTGATCGTGTGCGGTTCAGTTCATTCGAACTGGGAAATTGGCTGGCTGTTCCTGCCGAACTGATCGGGCGCGGTTCGGCTTTACCGGATATTCGGGTGCTGGGCGGCGTCCTTGATCTTGGCAAATCTACGCTGGGCGAGGGCGGTGGCGACAGTGGTGGGGGGGGTGGACCAGGGCCGAAACTCGACGTTGCGTTGGACCGGTTACAGGTTACCGAGACTGTGGCGCTGACAGGGCTGACCGGGTCATTCCAAACCACAGGCGGATTGACGGGCCCCTTCGCCGCACAGGTGAATGGTGGCGCGCGCATAAACGGTCAGGTGACGCCGCGCGATGGTCGCACCGCAGTTGGACTGACTTCGGACGATGCGGGGGCTGTTCTGCGTTCAGCCGGAGTGTTGACACAAGCGCGAGGCGGTTCCATGCAGTTGCAACTCGATCCCATTGCCGAGCCCGGAAATTACGATGTCGACCTGAAGATCAAGAATACGCGGATTACGGACGCACCAGCCATGGCGGCGTTGCTGAACGCGATCAGTCTGGTTGGGTTGCTGGATGAAATGGCGGGGCAGGGTATTTTCTTTTCAGCCATCGACAGCAAAATGCGCATTACTCCGACCGAGGTGAAGGTGCTGAGCGGCAGCGCGGTTGGCCCCTCGATGGGCCTGTCGTTTGATGGCACCGTTGATACAGTCGCCGGGATGTTAAATCTGCGCGGCGCGATCTCACCGATCTATCTTTTGAATGCGATTGGCAGTGTGATAACCAAGAAAGGCGAAGGGATTTTTTCCTTCAACTACACACTGACCGGGCCGTTGGTGGACCCGCGGGTATCGGTCAATCCGCTGTCGGGCCTCGCCCCCCTGTTTCTGCGCAACCTGCTGCGTGAACCGGCGCCAACCGTTTCAGATGGCCCCAATGCCACGCCTGACCGCTCGGGCCAACCGCATCCGGCCGTGCAATCGCGGGGTGAAGATCGCTGATCTGGGCTGTAGCCGAATCTGTCGGGCCGATGTATGGCGCGGCCATGAAACTTAGCGATTTTGATTTCCACCTGCCCGAACACTTGATTGCCACGCGGCCTGCCAATCCACGCTCGTCGGCGCGGCTGTTGGTTGCGCAAGGAAATACCATTCGGGATCAGCATGTGTTCGATCTGCCGGGCATACTGCAGCCAGGTGATCGTCTGGTGTTGAACGACACCCGCGTAATCCCTGCGCGCCTGAGTGGCCGCCGCCATCGCGACAGTGCGCAGGGCCCTGTTTCCGCTGCGATAGAAGCAACGCTGCTTGACCCGCAATCCGATGGTTGCTGGGCTGCGCTGATCAAGCCCCTGAAAAAGGTCAAACCCGGAGAGGAGATCGTGTTTTCGGATGATCTGAGCGCGACCTTGGATCGTGTCGCCGACGGTCAGGCCTATTTGCGTTTCAATCTGACTGGGGAAGATTTCGACCGCGCACTGGAACAGGCAGGCGCAATGCCATTGCCACCCTATATTGCGGCAAAACGCGCTGCGGATGAGCAGGATAAGACCGATTACCAAACCGTTTGGGCGCGGAATTCCGGTGCTGTTGCGGCGCCTACGGCGTCGCTGCATTTCGACGATGCATTGTTGAACGCGCTGGCGGAACGCGGCGTCGAATTCACTCATGTAACCCTGCATGTAGGTGCTGGCACGTTTCTTCCGGTCAAAGTCGAAGACGTAACCACACATAAGATGCACGCCGAATGGGGGCGCGTCAGCGCGCAGGCCGCAGCTGAGATCGCGGCGACCCGGGCAAGGGGTGGGCGGATCATCCCGGTAGGAACGACAGCGCTGCGCCTGATCGAAAGCGCGGCGCGTGGGGGACGGATCGAACCGTGGGAAGGTGAGACCGACATATTCATCTATCCCGGTTTCGAATTTCACGTCACCGATGCGCTGATGACCAACTTTCATTTGCCGAAGTCCACTTTGCTGATGCTGGTTTCGGCACTGATGGGGCAGGATCAGGTCAATACAATTTATGATCATGCCATCGCGGGTGAATATCGCTTTTTCTCATATGGCGATGCGTCTTTGTTGATCCCTTAGTCGCATCTGTTTCATCCGCGCCCCGACAATGTCGTAGACAGGCGCGACGCGGGAAGGAATTGATCGCAAAGCGAACAAAACACGTCGGCAACTTGGATAGGCATTATGCTTCAGGTTCTTTCCAGCGCTTGGGCGCTTCTTCTGGGAATGGGATTGCTGATGGTCGGCAACGGCCTTCAAGGCACGTTGCTGGGCGTGCGCGGCGAGATCGAGGGCTTCTCGACCCTCGAGATGTCCTTTGTCATGTCGGCTTATTTTTTGGGTTTTCTCGGCGGCTCGCGTTTGGCACCCGAGATGATCCGGCGCGTGGGCCACGTGCGCGTGTTCGCGGCTTTGGCTTCGTTTATCTCGGCCGTTATGATCATGTATCCGATGCTGACCGACCCAATCGCGTGGTCGCTGGGCCGCGTGATTATCGGTTTCTGCTTCTCGGGCGTGTATGTGACAGCCGAAAGCTGGCTGAACAACGCGGCCAACAACGAGAACCGAGGGCAGGCGCTGTCGCTCTACATGATAGTGCAGATGGCGGGTGTCGTGAGCGCGCAGGCCCTTTTGCTGGTCGGTGACCCTGCCGGGTATGAGACGTTTGTTATCGCATCGATCCTGGTCTCGATTTCGTTCGGACCCATTTTGCTGTCGATCTCTCCCACACCCGCATTCGACACCACCAAGCCGATGACCCTGCGCAAATTGTTGGAGACATCACCGTTGGGCTGTGTTGGCATGTTTTTGTTAGGCGGAATATTCTCGGCGCAATTCGGTATGAGCGCCGTCTATGGCGCCCAGGTTGGGCTGAGCCTGGTTGAAATTTCTACCTTTGTTGCCGCGTTTTATATCGGCGCAGTCGTGCTGCAATATCCGCTCGGCTGGATGTCCGATAGAATGGATCGCCGCCTGCTGATTATGTCGGTTGCCGCTGTTGGCGGCGTTGGGGCCGTGATTGGCATTGTGCTGGGTGTCACGTTTCCCATGCTGTTGGTGTCGGCTTTTATTATTGGCGGTATGACGAGCCCGCTTTATTCGCTGCTGATCGCATATACAAATGACTATCTGGAGTATGACGATATGTCGGCGGCGTCAGGGGGGCTGGTTTTCATCAATGGTCTTGGCGCGATCGCAGGACCGATTATCACTGGATGGCTGATGGGGTCCGGGGTTATCGGTCCATGGGGCTTTTTCCTGTTCATTGCCGTACTGATGTTCATCATGGCCCTGTATGCCGCGTATCGGATGACCCAGCGCGTTTACGCACCTGTGGATGAGACCGGGACAATTGCGCCGCTCTATCCGACATCTTCGCTGGTCGCGCTTGAAGTCGCGCAAGAAGTCGCGATTGAGGCCGCGCAGGATGAGCAGGATGCGCAAGAACTCACCTAAGCGACGCAATTGTGACTTTTGTGTTGCAATATGTTACTGTCACAAATCTGTAAAAGAGATTTTAATGACGTTACGTCCTGGGGAGGGCAATTACGGAGTCTAGGGCAATGGCAGGTCCTGAAGAAGTATTGAGTTTTTGGTTAGATGAGGTTGGCCCCGAGGGGTGGTACCTACAGGATGAAGCGCTGGATGCGCGAATCCGGGATAAATTCCTTACAATGTGGAAGGATGCAGGCGAGGGGAAGTTCTCGCTTTGGCTGACCTATCCCAGCGGATCGCTGGCCTATATTATCCTTATGGATCAGTTACCTCGTAACATGTTCCGGGGCAGCAAACAGGCATTCGCATCGGACAGGGCAGCGCTGGCAGCAGCCAAATGTGCAGTCGACAAGGGCTGGGATTTAAAGATCGATGAACCAGCGCGGCAGTTCTTTTATCTGCCGATGATGCATTCGGAAAATTTGTGCGATCAGGAACGCTGTGTGCGCCTGATGCTTGAAAGGATGCCCGAAAGCGGTGACAGCAATCTGCTGCATGCGCGCGCCCATCGTGAGGTGATCCGAAAGTTCGGTCGTTTCCCATATCGCAACGATGCGCTGGATCGACCGACTACTGAACACGAAGCTGCATATGTCAGCGGTGGCGGTTACGGCTCGACAGTTCGCGAAATGCAAGCTTCGGTCTAGGCGGGCGGCTCGCATCCTCTTATAAGCAGAAGCCGGTTAGTTATGCTGTCTACGGATGTCGTGATGGCATAATCTATCAGTTCTTCCGGATTTTTGGCCAGGCCCGCCAGTCGATCTTGGGTGTCTTTCAGGCTGTTCTCCAGATTGCTCAGCCGTTGCAGTGTGGCGTTCAACTGTTGGCGGGTGTTTGTGTCAGGCAGAGTGTTCTGACTTGCAAGAGTAGCCAGCTCGCTGCGCAACGCGGTCAGTTCACCACGAATGCCTTGCGCCTGCTCGCGCAGCGGCGCCACAACTTGCAGATTCTCAGCAAATCCGGATCGTATTTGATCCACGGATTGCGCAAGCTTCCATCCCAGAAAGAGGCACAACGCCAGCAATATCAACGTCGCGTTCAACAGGGCGAGTAGTAGGTCTTTAAGGGTTTTGGCCATGAATACGCCTTTCGAAAGTCGGGAATGTCAAATTCGGATAGTCCTTAAGCCTCTGTTCTAGCCTTTGCATTGGCATGGGTATAGGCTGAAATCAGCTTGAAAGACTTGACCTGACCCCGCGTCACATATGTCGCGGGTTGTGATGTTGATGCGTTGTAGAAAATAGTTTAACGGTAAACTAGTTTTTTGAACCGATCTGTGCCGAGAGGGAAACATGGCTGCACAATCTTATGATCTGATCGTAATCGGGGCTGGCCCCGGTGGCTATGTGGCCGCTATTCGCGCGGCACAGTTGGGCCTGAAGACCGCTGTTGTAGAGCGCGAACATTTAGGCGGCATCTGCCTGAACTGGGGGTGTATCCCGACAAAGGCGCTTTTGCGATCGTCGGAAGTGTTCCATCTGATGGAACGCGCCAAGGACTTTGGCCTGAAGGCCGACAAGGTCGGCTACGATCTGGACGCAGTGGTAAAACGCTCGCGCGGGGTTGCGGCGCAGCTTTCCGGCGGCATCGGTCATCTGCTCAAAAAGAACAAAGTGGCCGTTGTGATGGGAGATGCGACAATCCCCGCCAAGGGCAAGGTCAGCGTCAAAACGGGCAAAGGTACCGAAGAGTTGACCGCGAAGAACATTGTTCTGGCCACTGGTGCCCGTGCGCGTGAATTGCCCGGGCTTGAGGCCGACGGTGATCTGGTCTGGACCTATAAGCACGCGCTGCAACCACCTCGGATGCCTAAGAAATTACTTGTCATCGGCTCTGGTGCGATCGGAATTGAATTCGCCAGTTTCTACAACACGCTGGGCGCGGATACGACGGTTGTCGAAGTGATGGACCGTGTGCTGCCGGTCGAAGACGCCGAGATCAGCGCCTTTGCCAAGAAGGCCTTCACCAAGCAGGGCATGAAGATCATGGAAAAGGCGATGGTCAAACAGCTGGACCGCGCCAAGGGTAAGGTCACTGCGCATATCGAAGTGAAGGGCAAGGTTGAGAAACACGATTTCGACACGGTGATTTCCGCCGTTGGGATCGTGGGCAATGTCGAAAACCTCGGGCTCGAAGCGTTGGGTGCCAAGATTGACCGCACCCATGTTGTGACGGATGAGTTCTGCCGCACTGGTGTCGAAGGTCTCTATGCCATCGGTGATATCGCTGGCGCGCCATGGTTGGCCCACAAGGCCAGCCACGAAGGTGTAATGGTTGCCGAACTTATCGCGGGCAAACACGCGCACCCGGTCAAACCCGAAAGCATCGCGGGCTGTACTTATTGTCAGCCTCAGGTTGCCTCGGTTGGGTACAGCGAAGCCAAGGCCAAAGAGCTGGGCTATGAAATCAAAGTCGGTCGCTTCCCGTTTATCGGCAACGGCAAAGCCATCGCTTTGGGTGAACCAGAGGGCCTGATCAAAACGGTGTTTGATGCAAAAACCGGTGAACTGCTTGGGGCACATATGATTGGTGCCGAAGTGACCGAGTTGATTCAGGGTTATGTGGTTGGCCGCCAGCTGGAGACCACGGAAGAAGACTTGATGAACACTGTCTTCCCGCACCCAACGCTGTCAGAAATGATGCATGAAAGTGTGCTGGATGCCTATGGGCGCGTGATTCACATGTAAGGGAAGGGGGCTCTGCCCCCGCCGCGGCAAGCCGCGACTCCCCCGAGGTGTTTAGCGCCAGATGAAGCAGGGGATCCGTTCTTCATCTGGCTGAAAATACCTCGGAGCGCGAGGCAGAGCCTCGCATGAAACGCTGTCTATTTCTTGGTGAGTGCCTCCAGAATGCGCGCCCAGGATCGGATGCCTTTGTGGAAGCTTTTGACGTCGTATTTCTCATTCGGCGAATGGATGGCATCGTCGTCGTTGGCGTAACCAACCAGCATCGAATCCAGCCCCAGCACAGTATTGAAATACCCTACGACGGGGATTGAGCCGCCCATACCGGTGAAAACGGCCTCACGATCCCATTCGTCTGACAGCGCGCCACGGGCAGCCTCGAATTCGGGGCGGTCGAGGTTCATAACTGACGCGGGCGAACCTTCGAGGTCGTTGTCCCACACGATTTTGGCATCGGGCGACAAGCGGTCTTCGACATGCTTGCGGATTCGATCACGCAGTACATCTGGATCCATGTCGCCGACAAGACGGCAGGTGATCTTGCAATGCGCCTCGGACGGGATCACGGTTTTGGAGCCAGCACCGTTATATCCGCCCCAGAGGCCATTCACCTCAAGCGTTGGACGCGCCCATTGTTGTTCCAGTGTGGAGTACTTCTTTTCGCCATGAGCCTTGGAATAGCCGACCGAATTCAGATATTCAGCTTCGTCGAAGCCGCAGTTCTGCCATTGGCGCAACTGCTCTGCAGGGACCTCATGTACGCCATCGTAAAAGCCTTCGACTGCAACACGTCCAGTTTCTTCGTCATAGAAAGAGGCAACGATACGTGACAATTCCCGCAGCGGGTTCAGGCCCGGTCCGCCATAGTGGCCCGAATGCAGGTCGATGCGCGGGCCGACAATGGTGAATTCATCTTTGAGCATTCCGCGCAGTTGTGACGCGATCGACGGGACCCCACGCGAAACCATCGAGGTGTCACAGACCAGGGCCAGATCAGCCTGAAGCTCGGCTGTGTTCGCTTCCAGGAACGGCACCAGCGATGGCGATCCGGATTCTTCCTCACCTTCGAAGAAAAATGTGATGCGGCAGGGCAGGGTGCCGTGCACCGCTTTCCATGCGCGGCAGGCTTCGACGAAGGTCATCAACTGACCCTTATCATCGGATGATCCGCGCCCACGGATCACCTGACCATGCGCCGTGTCTTCCAGCGCTGGATCGAAGGGGTCACGGTTCCACAGGTTCAGCGGATCGACCGGTTGCACATCATAGTGGCCATAGAACAGCACATGTGGACCATCGCCGCCTTCACCGACATGGCCAACAACCATGGGATGGCCAGGGGTTTCGCGCTTTTCTGCCTTGATACCGATGCTTTGCAGATCGGCGACCAGCCAGTCGGCGGCCTTGTCCACATGTTCTTTGAACGCCGGATCTGTCGATATCGATGGGATTCGCAGAAACTCCATCAGGCGATCAATAGAAGTGTTCAGATCTGAATCGATTTGGCTGAGTACAGCGTCTAGCGACATGGGTCTCTCCTGCAAGGTCTGGAATTTGCGCAGAGCCTAGCAGCGCAGGCGGGGCCGTCCAGCCCGTATTGCGAACGGAGCATGTGAAATTGCCTGCGTCGTTTCCTCGCGTCCCGTTGCCGTAACTTTACTTGTCGTGTCGCGTCTTACCCGGTATTTGATGCAAATCAAAGTTGGGTTCACCGGTTGGGCTGTAGGCAGTCTCAACAGAGGAACGCGTCGCCAACATCGCACTTGTTTGTGATGTGGCGGAAAAAGTCGCCCGGGGCTATTATGGCTGGGCATCCAAGGAGGGTCCGTTGGACTATACTGCTCAGCTCGAAACAGCGATTGCCAGGCTGCATGACGAAGGTCGTTACCGGACGTTTATAGATATTGAACGTCGCAACGGGC
>NZ_CANMQQ010000002.1 GCF_947500045.1 uncultured Ruegeria sp.
AAGTCGGTAGGCCGGGCTTCAGCCCGGCTCATCGGTGAGACTAATGAAGGCCGCTCCACATCGGGGCGGCCTTTTTCGTGTTCAGCCTTGTTCAGCCGATTATTCTGAATTCTGTTGAAAATCTCCGGAAATGAACACGGACTAAGATTATTCGACGAATAATCTCTGTTCAGAATACAATTTGATTTTCTTGCTGTTCAAAACCGCCTTTCAAGGCCCAGCTCAAATCCTGTTTCGGTATAGCTGAAAGCCTCAATGCCGGATTTGGTTCGCTGGTATGTGACGAGCAGGAACGGTGAAAATCCATTCCCAAAGAATACATCGTTCTTTTCGATTCTGAAGGTCCCGCCCCAAGACGTCTCGTCTGGGTCCCCGGTGAAGAGAATACTCGGAGTCCTGAAGCGCTTATGCTCAACATAGACCGAAGGCCTAAGGGTAAACCCACCACGCGCATCCGCGCGTCCGAAGATTGTCAGACGTTGGCGAAGGAAGTTTTCCAGCGTGTCATCAACGGATTTATCTTCGAAAAAGACGCTGATACCGATCAGCCCGCGCCCGCCAAATGAGCGACGAAACCCAATTTCTGCGTCGGTTTCATAACCATCCAACAGATCGGATGTTGGGTTATGCAATTTCGCGCCGCTCAATAGTCCAAAGATCGATCCGCCTTGCAAGCTTCGGCGTTCAAAAGCAGCTTCAAGAGCCACACGGTTCTCGTATACATTGCCGCCGATCAGGCGCGATGTGACAACGGGCCCAAATGAAGCGGTTGTGTTCGGTCCCACCGTCCGCAATCCAATGCGACCCCCGAAGACATAGTCGTCATATTGCGAAGTCCTGGCTTCAGTAATGTCGAACGTAAACGCAGCGAAGGCGGACGCGTCAGCCCCAAACACTTTGAAGTTTACTGGTCGACGGAAGTTTGCGGCCCCCGTGACGCGCATCCCAATTTCAGACGACTTTTCACGGTTCAATCTGAATGGGAGATTCAAACCCGCGAAATCAAGGACGATCTGATCGGTGTCATAGTCTCTCTGATTTCCGACATCGGTCAGACCGAGGCTGAGATCCCAATCGAAACCGCGGCGTGCGTCTATTTCCCGGATAAGACCTAGAACTTTTGAACGTACCGGTTCAGGCAAGTCACCTGAGAGCGCCGTATAGAACTCATTCCGGGCTCGATCCCACTGCCGAGCGATGAAATATGCAAATCCAAGTTCAAGTCGCACCCGGACCAAATTGGGATCAATTGCCAAAATTGATGAGAATTTTTCGATCGCGCTCTGCGCGTTTCCTTGTTCAAGGTCTGCGAGACCGCTGAGAAATACGGTTTCGATCTTGGCGCTCTCTGGCGCAGCGATAGCGGGCGTACCCTCGGTTGGTGCAGCCTGTGAGATTTGCGGAATTTGGAAGGATAAGAAGAGGGTTAAAAACAGACAATGAAGACGGAGCAAATTTCACACACCAACGTTTTGAAGATTACAGCCCCCGCATCAATATGGGCGCGCGGTATGAGTATCCAGTCTTTGAGATGGTCGCAATCTGCGACATCATAGAACGCCTTAAGATTGTCTTATACAATTAACTTGTACTCGCCGATCCGTTAACTAATCTGCCGTTAATTTAATACGTTGGAGAGAATATGAGTATTAATACTAGCTGTTGTATTGCCGCAACTCTGTCGTTTTTATTACTAGGTGCGTGCAGCTCTGGCGGGAGCGGCGGATCCTCTGATAATGGTTCGGATAAATTGACGCTTCCGCGGAATGGTACTGTGGAGCTTGATGGCGAGGCTGTCGTAGCCGAATTTGCGACGGATCCAGGCGGCGGGGTTACCGTGAATTCTATTTCTGGTCCCAATTCATCGACAGTCAGGCTGACCACGTCAAACTCTGAGATCGTGGGTGCGTCATTTGCAGCACCTGGTTCGAGCGTGAACCTGAGCGAGCCTGGCGGTGATGATCGGGTGCGTACCGGCGCGGTTGTCGGCTTTGATACAACGGATCGAAATGATGGTGCAGTGATCGTCGACCCTTCGAGATCGCGTTTCGAGTATCAGACCTTTGGCGTCTGGTTGGAAGATCGACGCCAGGCGACTGGAACGGCAGGGGCGGGTTCATATGGCGTTAGGACTTCCAACAGCAGTGTTCCAAGCAGTGGATCGGCGACTTATAACGGCGTGAGCACGGGTGTTGCCCGACGCGCAGACGGTGATGCCTATCTTACGGCCTCGAGAGTCAATGTCAGAACCAATTTCCGCACTGCCACGATTACCAGTTCAGGCACGAGCGCCAACAACCTGCGAACCGGTGTCGAAGGCACTGCGCCCGAGTTGGATTTTAGCGGTACAGGCAATGTGTCTGGAAACCGGTTTAAGGCCAATATTTCAGGAACAGGGATCAACGGTTCGGCAGATGGGCGCTTTTATGGCCCTGATGCGGAAGAGGTTGGCGGCACCTTCCAGGCGACCGGCTCAGGTGGTGTTGCTTATATCGGTTCTTTCGGCGCCGATTGAACAAGACACAAGAAACCAGAGTGTTTTGCTGTTCTGCTAAAACACCGATTTTGGTTCACTTGAAATCGAAAACAAAAAAAGCCCTGCCGTGAATGCGGTAGGGCTTTTTGGCACTACTCGGTTTTAGTTTTGATCAGAAGACACCCAAGGCGCACGCCCGACCATCTGGTCCGCTTCGGCTGTGATATCGTTCATGTGCTGTTCAAGGCTCAACCGGAGCGCTTCGATCTGTTCTTCGGATGCTTTCCGGGGCACCGTCTTGGTCCATTCGCGGCAAAGAAAAACTCCTTCGTTTCGCCAAGGGCGGGGCATCAGCAAGCGGTCCCAAGTTCCGGCCTCTCGACCATGGCGGGCAGAATAGGTGATCCCGAACACACGTTTGCCTGAGGTGCGCGCCCAGATGAGAGGTACGGTCGAGGACACGCGCTCGGGCCCGCGCGGGCCGTCGGCGGCAATCCCGATCGAGATCCCTTGTTTTATTTTCCCCAACACCTCGCGCGACAGAGCGACGTGGCGTTTGCGACTGGACATTGCAATCGTGTCCATGCCGAACAGCTTCTGCACCCGGCCCACCATACTGCCGGCACGCGCGGCGGACGTGATTGAACAGATGCCGCCCTTGTCCAGGGGAAAGAAATAGGGCGATTGCGCCAGTCGTTGGTGCCACAATACAACAATGACCGGTTCGCCCTGTTCGGCAAGCTGATCCAACTCCTCATATCCGATGCGCTGCCAGCGTGTGTTGCGGTTAACTAATCGGATGTAGCTTGCAATTCGACGCGCAACCCAGTTGAGCACGGCTTCGCTGTCGGCGATTTTCTTGCGGATGCTCAAGGCTGCGCTCCTTTTGCTGGCCGAGCTTTGTCTTAAAGAACTGCGCGCCGGGCGCAACTTTTTTGTCAGTGGCAAAGTGGTCGGAAAACTCAAAAAGCCTCTTGAGTCCTCTGCGCCGCTGGCATATCTGATGGCCCAGTCTAGGGGTATAGCTCAGTTGGTAGAGCGACGGTCTCCAAAACCGTAGGTCGCGGGTTCGAACCCTGCTGCCCCTGCCATTCCCACAAAATGATGAGTTCGCCACGTACGTGCATGAAATTGCGGCGTTTGGTTTGCTGCAATTCACTTGACGTACAGGACAAGAAAGAAAAAGCTTGATCATGGCTGGTGGACGGGCCATCAGGGGTGTCCGCTTAAAGTGCTAAGGTCGCTCGACTTTTGTTCCGGCGGCAACAAGCCTGACCGGGTAGGGGAACCCGGAGCCAATCGGGGGCAATGGGGATAATGGCAGAGATCGACACATTTCTTGAAGACCTTGGACTGTCGAAGTTTGCGCCCGTTTTTGCTTCGAACGAAGTTTCTCTGACTGATCTGGGACACCTGACCGAACATGATCTCATCGACTTGGGTCTTCCATTGGGCCCGAGGCGGCGCCTGATGGCGGCCTTGGGACGGGCACGGGATGCGAATCCGGTTCCAGTGCATGGACATGGGAAGATCGTGGCCGAGCGCCGTCAATTGACTGTGATGTTTGTGGATCTCGTTGGTTCGACGGCCCTGTCGGAGCGTCTGGACCCCGAAGATCTGGGTGAGCTGCTGCGCCGGTTCAAAGAAATCTGTTCGACTTCGGTGGCACGGTTTGGGGGACATATCGCGAGCTTCATGGGCGATGGGGCGATGATTTATTTCGGCTACCCTCACGCAGTTGAAGATGCGGCTTCGCGGGCTGTTCATGCCGGTCTGGATATTCTGGACGGGCTGACCCTCATCGAAGGTGAGGAAAAGCTGAGCGCAAGGATCGGTGTGTCGACCGGGCTCGTCGTGGTTGGCGAGATCCATGGCGAAGGGTTGAAAGAACATGATGTGGTCATGGGGCGCACGCCCAATCTGGCCGCTCGTTTGCAGGGGCTGGCCGAGCCCAATACCCTGATCATCAGCCCATCAACCCGCAGGTTGATTGGCAATGCGTTCGAGCTTCGGGATCGGGGTTCTTTCGCACTCAAAGGATTTTCGGAACAGGTTCAAGCCTGGATCGTGACGGGGCAGGCCCGTATCGAACGTAGATTTGACATCATGCCGGATGCGGGGGCGGGGCGACTTGTCGGGCGTCAGGCCGAGTTTCGCAAGCTGACCGACAAATGGCACGAGGCATGTCAGGGTGCAGGCCAATCTGTGCTGATTTCAGGTGAGGCCGGGATTGGCAAATCGCGCCTGATCGAAGGGTTGAGCCAAGAGGTGCAGGATCAGGGCGCGCTACGGCTGAATTTCCAATGCTCTCCGTTTCACGCCAATTCCGCGCTCTATCCCATCATTCAACATCTGGAACGTGCGGCAGGGTTCGCACCATCGGACGGTGACGAGGATAAACTCGGAAAGCTGTCGCATCTCCTGCGTCACCACCCGCCCGAACATGTGCGTCTTATCGCCGATTTGCTGAGCGTCGAAGCGGACGCAGCACTTGGGCCACTTGACCTGCCGCCGCAGGCAAAGCTTGAGCAGACGCTGGAAGCGGTGACTGAACAACTTGCCGCGCTGGCGCGTGATAAGCCTGTATTGTTGTTGTTTGAGGATGCCCACTGGGTTGATCCGACCACTTTGTCTTTGACCGACCGGGTGATTGAACGCATTCGGGAATTGCCGGTGCTTATTGTTGTGACGGCACGTCCCGGCTTTGATCCGGGTTGGGGGCATCACAACAATACACTGCATCTGCCGCTCAGGCGTCTGGAACATCGGGACGTCGCTGAGATCGTGGCGGAAGTGGCCGGAGGGAATTTGGTGCCGCCCGAGGTTTGCGATCTGATTGCAGCCAAAACCGACGGCATCCCTCTTTTTATTCAGGAAGTCACGCGTGGCTTGCTGGAATCGGGGCAGTTGCGGCTGACCGATGAAGGATATGCCCTGCGTGGGCCGCTGCCATCACTTTCTGTTCCCAGTACGCTGCAGGACTCGCTGATGGAGCGTCTGGATCGTTTGGGCAAAGCCAAAGAAGTGGCACAAACTGGTGCCGTCTTCGGCCGACAATTTTCCATCGCGCTGCTGGCCTCGGTGTCGTTTCTGTCTCCGACGGTTTTGCAAGCTGGGCTAGAGCAGCTTTCTTCAGCCGGTATCATCCTTCAGGCGCCCGATGAGGCAGAAGATGAATTCATCTTCCGCCACGCTTTGATCCGAGACATGGCATATGACAGTCTGCTGCGCACGGAACGGCAGGTATTGCATGACCGTGCAGCAGGCGCATTGCTGGAAAACCAACCTCAGCTTGCCCAGACGCAGCCCGAAGTTCTTGCGCAGCATTACACCTTGGCCCAGCGCGCAGATGAGGCTGTCTTGCATTGGCAAAGTGCAGGGCAGCGGGCCATTGAACGCTCGGCCCAGACCGAGGCGCTGACGCATCTATCAACGGCTTTGGACCAATTGGCAGACCTGCCCAAGAGCCGAGACCGTGATCTGCAGGAGATCGACATCCAGATCCTGCGGGCGGGTGTTCTGCGCTCGACCAGCGGAATCTCAGGGGATGCCACGGGCGAGGCCTATGGCCGCCTGCGCGATCTCTGCCATCGCGCGGATGAGACCGACAGACTGTTCCCTGTTCTCAATGGGCTTTATGCCTTCCATCTGGTGCGCGCGGAATATCGTTTGGCGCAAGACGTATCGTCACAGATACTTGATCTGGCTGCGGAAAGCGGCAGGACCGAGCATCGGATGGTTGGCCATCGCGCGATGGGTGCGGTGCAATTGCATCTGGGCAATCTGCCCGAGGCGAAGACACACCTTGAACAAGCCTGGTCGTTGTACGATTTCGATCAACACAGCCAGTTGGCCTATGTCTACGGTACAGATCACGCCGCCATTACATCGGCCTTTCTGGGGACGTGTTATTGCCTGATGGGGCGGCACCAGGAAGCCTTGCAGGTTCAGCGTACCGCGTTGGACTGGGCAAAGGATCTGAAGCACGCTCACAGCGTGGCCCAGATTCTGGTCTATATGTGCAAGGTTCACCTGTTGGCCCGCGACATCCCGGCGTTGCAGCAAGATGTCGAAGCTCTGTCCAAGGTCGCCGAAGAGCATTCGTTGCCCTTCATGGCCACCATTGCGCGATTGTGGGAAAGCTGGGCAAAGGCGACAGAATCCTCTGATATCACCCATATTGATAGTTTGCGCCAAGCCTCGGAAGACTGGTGGGCCGTTGGGGCAGGAAACTATAAGTGTTTCTTCCCGTCTCTGATCGCCGAGCTTCTAATCAACGCGGGCGATCATAAGGCGGCTGAGCAGACTTTATCGCACGCTGCCCAAATGCTGTCCGAAACCGAAGAGAAATGGGCCGAAGCCGAGCAGCTACGAATCGAAGCCACCTTTGTCGCCAATACCGGTGGCGACCCTGAACCTTTGCTGTTGCAGTCAATCAAAACGGCGCAAAGGCAGGGGGCACGCCTGTACGAATTGCGCGCGGCCATAGCACTGACACGTTGGCGGCAGAGCCGTGGAGAGCCAGCGGGTGAAGCCTTGCGCGATGCATTGTCTCATTTCGAACCGGACGCGGATCAAGCGGATCTAATAGATGCGCGGGCGTTGTTGGAAACGGCTACTTGACCGGTGGGGTCAATTGCTGCCAGCTTGGCACTGGCAGATATGGGATGATACCTACATTTTTGAATTTACGGCGCGGAGAGTACCTCTCCTGCGTTCCTGAGACGTTTGGAGTAAAGAGACCCGATGCGTAAGATCAGCAAAACCCTTCTGGCCAAAGATATCCTGGCGCAAAGCCGCACCGATCTGACGCTGCAGCAATATCATTCGATCTCGCCCGAGCAGATACGCGCCTTTGAGAAAAAGCTGATCGGAACGGTCACCCTGCCCACCGACGCTGAATACAACAATGACCGACAAGTCTGGAACCCGGCGTTTCAGGATTATCCTGAAATCATCGTCTATTGTGAAACCATTGACGATGTACGCGCCAGTCTTGCTTTTGCCCGCGAACACGAGCTTTGGGTTGTGGCGCGATCAGGGCGGCACAGCACGGCAGGGTATTCGGTCAACAACCAGATGGTGCTGGACACCAGCAAGATGCGCTATGTGAGCGTCGATCCGGATGTGCCGATGGCCTATGTGGGGCCGGGCACGCCGTTCAAAATGTTGAACTCGATTCTGAATTCCTATCATCTTCATGTGCCCGGCGGGGCATGTCTGGATGTCTGTGTTGCAGGCTTCATGATGGGCGGCGGATATGGCTTTACCTCGCGCCGTTTTGGAATGGCGTGCGACAATGTGCTGGGCGTCACCGTGATGCTGTGGGATGGCAGCATTGTAATCGCGGACAAGGATACAAACCCTGATTTGTTTTGGGCGATCCGGGGCGGAACGGGTAACAACTTTGGTATTCTGCTGGAAATTCGTTATCAGCTGCATCCGCTATATAAGGTCTGGGGTTGCCACATCACATGGCCGCTAGACAAAGCCGCAAAAGCGCTGGAGTTTCTGCAGGCCAATTACATGAGCACCTGCAAAGATGACAGGTTTGGTGCGTATATTTTCTTGGCCTATCAGGGGGACAAGAAGGTGCTGCTGCTTTCAGCGCTTTATGATGGCACGCCTCAAGAAGGTGATGCGTTTGTCCAGCCCTTGCTCAGCGATGAAATCGCCGGTGAGATGGGTGAGGATGATCAGAACTATGGCACCTATCAGGAAATCAACTCGTGGCTCTATGACGATAAATACGACATCCCTGTTGTGCCCGATCAGGCGCGAGAGGATAAACAGGCCGGGTACATCAAACGCCAGCTTAGCACGGCGGAATGGCAGCGCGTGGTCGATTACCTCGACAGTACGCCCAATGCCTATGGTGCTGTCGCGATCGAACCTTATGGCGGGGCGATCAACCGGATGCCTTTGGGTAAAGATGGCAACGCTTTTATTCATCGCGATGTGTCACTGAACTTCTATGTCGATGTATTCTGGCTGTCCGAAGAGGAAAAAGAGACAGTTGTGCCCTGGCTTGACGGGTTCATGGCGCTGATGACCGATGAGGGCTATTTCATCGACCGGGTTTATCAAAACTATCCGCGCCGGACGCAGTTGAACTATCGCTGGCAATATTGGGGCGAGTATTTCAACTCGCTACTGTTCGTGAAGCAGAAATTCGATCCGAACAATTTCTTCCACTACCAGCAAAGCATCTCGCCCGTGCCCGATGACGCGCCGGCGGATATTATTCGAGACAAGTCGAAATCGATCTTCGACGACCCGACTATCACTTATGAGACATATTCGAACCCCTGAAAGCGGGGGCAGCCAAGGCCAAACGGGGGAGGGCCCAGCATGGACACGATTCAGGAGATTTTCTTTCTGCCACCCATTGCGGTTGCCCGTTTGGGACCGGGTGAAACACCGCTAGAAAGTTATGAGTGGCAGCAGGATTTGGATGCCCATGGCAACAACAAGACGGTCATCCGCTCGAACATAACCCTGCGCGAAGTCGAAGATGGCAGCGTTACCGCCTGCCTTCCCGATCCCGACACGATCCGCTTTCGTGACGAAGGCGGTGCGTTGCGGCCGGTTGCGCCGTTCTTTGAGCTTTGGGCGCGGATGCACGACGCTGAGACGGGCGAAATATATGAGACGCCGGTGACGCTGGACCTACTCGACGATCAGGGCTTGTCGCTGCAGAACGTGCGCTATTCAGTCACTGTCGGGAACACCAAGGCCGAGCGTCGGACCGGAGACGCAGCCTGCGGTTTTCGTGCACGGGTCGAGATTGCAGGGCAGGATTTCACACCCAAGCCCCTGTTGGCCTTCAGTCCGTACACGTCCGAACAGCAGCCGATGGTCTATGAACATAATCCGATCCCGCTGGGTTCGGTCCGCGCGATCCATCCGGTACAGGGACATGATGAACCGGTGGAAGGCGAGTTCATCGATCGCAGCATCCTGCGCTTGCGCTTCATGCCCCCGAAAGGTGAGGTTTATGGCCCACCCGATGCGGCTTATGGCCCTGCCACTCTCGCGGTGCCGGGATACCAGAACGACCCGCCGAAATCGGAATATGGTCGCATCCATGAAATCGTACCCGAGCAGAACCGCATCCTGAACCCCGACACTCCATGGTCGAAATGGATCATGATGTCTGGCACCTCGGACGATCCTGAACCACATGACAGCTATGATGGCGCGCGGGTGGGCAACGACCAGTCCTGGGGCGTGGCCGATGACACCAGCGATGGCGTGATCGAGGCGACGCTGGCCGTGCGCGGTGAGCGTCTGACTGCGCGCGCGCAGATCATGACCGGCCCGCCCGACTTTGCGCCCGATGCAAGGCCGTTTTATAGCCTTGAGGATGATTTGGCCGACCGCGATTTATCGTTGATTTCGGTGACCGAAGACAACTACCAACAGGCCAAGACCGAAGTGGTCGACATCTTCCGCCGCGCGTTCGAGACCAACAGCCTGATCAACCTCGACGATATTCGTGCGCAGGGTCTGAAGGATAATGCCAAGCTACAGGCGAAGACCGGAATTTCCCCAACACCGGGTCTACCGTCGACCGATGCGGCCTCGATGACAGAAAAGGACGTAAGGCCGCCGGACAAGATTGATGAGCTGATCCGCCCGCAGCCAGTCTCGGTCTTTTCGAATTCGGTGCCCAATGACCGGTTGCCCTATACGGTAGCGACCAAATTCGTGCATGAACAACTGATTGACGAGGCGAACCTGCTTGACTTCCTACGCCGTCGTCCGGATTTCGTAAAAACTCTGTTGCGCCCGCCTTATGGCATCCTGACGGAGCTTGAGACCGACCCGAACCCGGATCAAGACCCCAATCCAGATTTTCGTGATCCACGCATCATCCGCGACTCGATGCATGACGCGCGGATGCCGCCTTATATGCGCGATTCCAATTACTACCCGCTGTCGCTGTCGCGCAGGCAGTATCATCTGGTGATCTCGTTCATCGACTATCTGGTTGCACAGGAATCGGAGGCTCAGAATGTCTGATCAACCCGGCCAAATCCGCGTCACACCCCGCAACCTGACCGCTCGTGCGGCTTACAAGGTGCCGGGAAACCCCGATAACACGCGTCTGGACGGATCGGTGGGCAATTGCTTCCCAGGTCTGGAAATGGATGTGCGCAACCTCGACCGGCGTTTCTTTCCCGGACTGGTGTTCAACGCGGTGCGCGTGCCGCTTAGCCCCGTCCCCGAGGCGCCGAAGAATGCGCAGGGCTTCCATCTGGTATTCGTCGACTATTTCTACGATCCGATGCTGCCCGATAACAGCCCCGAGGACTGGGTGCAGACCTTGCTGGAGGATTACAGTGGCGAGGTGGGTGCGAAACTCAGCCAGGGGCGCTGGTTCCTGTCATGGGTCGAACAAAGCGGCAAGCGGATCACTTTCAAAGAGGAAGACGGCACGCCTTATGATGGTCTGATGATCTGGCGTTTTATCCGCAGTCTGGAACACGGTGATGACAAACCGGTCAGCATTGCTCTGGAACGGCGCAATCACGAAGGCATTGTGGATACTGAACAGGTTGTCTTGCACGGTTTTCGACGCCAGTACCGGACCGAGGCGGGCGTCTTCAGCGAAGCCTATGACCCCGGTGAACTGACGCAGAGCCTGTGCAACCCCTGGTCCCATGATTTCCGCGATTGCGGCTGCCATTACTGGCCCTCGAACCACCCTGACGTGGTGATGGCTGAGGTGGCCCATGACGATCAGCTGCCCTCGGGCCAGTCGAAGAATCCGATCGAGGCCGAGACTTATCTGGATTGGTTACGCTCGGACAAATCTCCGTCCGGGAATGTGGCTGCGCTGAATACAGTGGAACAGAACCGCCCCTATCAGATCGACCACTATCAGGTGAATCAGATGTGGAGCGAGCTGCCCATCGTTGTCGAAGGTCGTGAAACCGGCGAGGTCTATGAGGTCGACCCCGAAATGCCGGGCGTTGAGCCATACGATACGCCCGAAGAGATGATCAATGACCTCAGGACACGTCTGGCTGCGATGGAAATGACGCTGAGCCTGCAATATCTCTATGCCTATTTCTCTCTGGCCGATCCCGATACGGCGGATACCAAGAAATGGCCGACGCTGAAGGATGATCTGATCTTTGCCCGACGTTCGGTTCTGGAGGTCGCGATTGGCGAGATGACCCATATGCGCTGGGCCAACCAGCTGCTGTGGGAACTTGAGCCTGAGAATTACGAGCCCATACTGACCCCGTCTGAAACCCTGCCAGCGGGCAGAGGTAAGACGCAGCCGCGCGCGCTTCGTCCCTTAACCGCCGAAGCCCTTGCGGATTTCATCGAGATCGAGCGCCCTGGCGGTTACATCGACCGCGCTTATGCGCAATGCGTGGCGACCTTAGAGCAAGAGGACTTGTTCCCCGAACGTCGCCTGTACGCTCTGGCGGTTCGGATTGACACGGACGGCGATGAACACTTCCTGCGTTTCAGCCAGATGAAGGACGTTCTGGTCAAATATGACACAGGTGAGGGCACACCTGCCTATCTGCGCCCGATTGAGGTCGGGACTGAAGCGCAGGCCAAAACGGCGCTTGATCTGTATGCGAAGGTTAAAGATGGGCTGGCCAAAGCCTATACGCTGGAGGCTCAGGGCCAGTTTGAAGAATCGCAAACCTTTATTCAGCAGGTGCGCGATAACATGAAGCTGTTCCGGGACGAGGGCGAAGCACTGGCCGCCAAAAATATCGGCATTCCCTTCTGGACGGAGGGCAAGGCGTGATTCCACCCGCCGCGCAGGTGCATTTCTTTGACAGCGGGCATGGGGACCACATGCTGGCCGTCGATGGCTCGCGCGTGTTCGATGTACCCAGCGGAACGGCGGATCAGTTTGCGTCGATGGACGCGCCCGGCCAAAGCGCTTTCCTCAGGTCGATGGGGTTGGATGGCACGCCGTTCATTGACGATACGCCGCCCCAGGACATGCCGGTGCGGTCGCTGTCGTTGGCGGTGGCGCAGAAATGCAATCTGGCCTGCACCTATTGCTATGCGGCAGGTGGCGAATTTGGCGGTCCTGCAAGGAATATGGAGTGGGAGGTCGCCAAAGCCTCGGTCGATCGGCTGGTGGCCGAGGCCGAGCCCGGCGTACGGATCAACCTTGCCTATTTGGGCGGAGAACCCTTGATTAACCGCGATCTGGTGCAGCGCACCACGGATTATGCGGTTGAACAGGCGCAGGCAAACGGGTTGAGCGTTGGCTTTTCGATCACCACCAATGGCACCTTGCTCCGCCCCGAGGACGCTGCCTTTTTCGAAGCGCATGGCTTTGCCGTCACGATCAGTCTGGATGGTGTTGGCGAGGTGCATGATAAGCTGCGCCCAAATCGCGGTAGGCGGGGCAGTTTCGATACGATCCTGAAAAGGGTCGAGCCTTTGCTGGCCGCACAACATCGCATGCAAGTTGGTGCCCGGGTGACGGTCACACCGCAGAACATGAACCTGCCTGAAACGCTGGATCGGTTTGTCGGGATGGGTTTCCATTCGATCGGGTTCTCACCGATGTTGGCGTCGCCCAACGGCCAGCATGAGTTGGACGGGAACGATTTGGACGAGATGCTGACACAGATGATCCGTTGTGGTGAGGTGTTTGAGGCGGCGGTGATCCAAGGGCGGCGCTATCCATTCTCGAACATGGCGGCGGCGATGCAGGAAATCCACCGCGGCACGCACCGCCCCTATGCTTGCGGCGCAGGTGGTGGATATTTTGGCGTTTCAGCCGATGGCGGGCTGTTCGCCTGCCATCGCTTTGTCGAGGACGAGGCCGGAGCGATGGGCGACGTCTATGATGGCCCTGACCTGCGACGCGAAAACTGGCTGGCGGATCGGCACGTCCACACTCAATCCCCCTGCAACACTTGTTGGGCTCGGTATCTGTGTGGCGGCGGCTGCCATCACGAGGTCATCCACCGTGGACGCCCCGCTTGCGATTATATCCGCGGTTGGTTGCACCATTGCTTGCAGGCTTATATCCGCTTGTCCGAAGCGCGCCCGGACTATTTTGGCGTGTCCGCGCAGGCGGCCTCTGCCTGACCCGATGACGATACAAACCGAAATCTGCGTGATTGGCGGTGGCCCTGCAGGCAGCGCGGTGGCGCTAAGACTGGCGCAGCTGGGCCGACGTGTCTGCCTGGTTGAACGCCAGCCGTTTCCGCGCCAGCATGTCGGTGAATCTCTGCCCCCCTCGATCTGGCCGATCCTGAAGCTATTGGGGGTTGATCAACCCGTCGCACAAGCCGGCTTTCTACGTGCAAGCGGATCGATTCTACATTGGGCCGGCGCGTTTGAGCGTCGTGGAGTTGATGGTGACAATCCCGGCCTTCTGGTGGATCGTGGCGAATTCGATGCGATCCTTCTGCAGGCTGCGCAGGGTGCGGGTGTTCAGATCGTCCAGCCCGCGCGCGCATATCGCCCGATACGTGGTCGATCTGGTTGGAATATACCGGTCCGAACCGATACGGACGCCTTCCATATCCGGGCGCAGATCCTTCTCGATGCTGCCGGACGGCAGGCCGGGTTAGGACGCCGGTTTCGCGCAGCTTCCCAACCCTTGCTGGCGCTTTACGCCTATTGGCAGGTGCCGCCGGGCTTTGGCCCACAAGCGCGGGTCGAGGCCGGGGCGTCGCATTGGTATTGGGGTGCCCTTCTGCCCGGCGGTGTGGTTAATGCGATGATTTTCGTTAATCCTGACACCTGCACCGGATTGTCACCTGCAGGGCGACGTGATCTTTATCTGAACCTACTGGCGCAATCGCCTTTGCTGTCGCCCTGTCTAGAGCAGCGCCGGATCGGGCCCGTGCGGCGCACGGATGCGACCAGCCGGGCCGAGACAACACCTCCGGCGCACGATCTTCTGCGGGTGGGGGAAGCCAGTTTCACAGTCGACGCCTTGTCATCGCAGGGGGTGCAACTGGCGATGGGGCAGGCTGTGCAAGCCGCTGCTGTGGTGAACACGCTGCAGGAAACACCTGAACATAGCGATCTGGCCTTGTCTTTTTATGCCGACCGTCAGGCGGAGCGTGTTCAGACCCATGCAGCGCTTGCCGCAGATTTCTATGCACGGCAGCAGGCCCATAATCCTTCACCTTTTTGGGCCGAGCGTGCGCAACCGGTGGACTGGCTGCAGTCGTCCCAGTCTGATCCGAACCCCGAGATGTTACCCGACGATCAGGCCTTGATCCTGTCCCCGACCGCAAAACTGATCAGGTCCGGCGTGCAGGCTGCCTCTCGTATCGAGCCCGGTCTTGTCGTCACACACCCGAACCTTCCTCGGCCGGTCGCCAATCTGGAGGGGATCTCGCTGGGCCCTTTGTTGCGTCGGTTGGACGGGCCCGCGACGAGTTTGGACATCTGTGTGCGTTGGTCTGATATGCTCGATACCAACCGCGCAGCCCGTATTCTGCGATGGCTTTGGTATCATCGCATCCTGATTGCAACACGGGATCGGTCGTAATCACGGTTTCCTCGGCTCGCTGAATGGCATAAGGTCCGCCGCAACACCAACCGCCAAGAAACAAGAGGTCGAATGTCGCGTTTTGATGGGTATTTCCTGCGGCAATTGCTGGTGCTGTTTGGCTTTTTCACCTTGGTACTGGTCGGGGTGTTCTGGATCACACGCTCGGTCAGCTTGTTTGACCGGGTGATCAGCGGCGGACAATCCGCGATGGTGTTTCTGGAATTCACTGCGCTGACCCTGCCGACGTTGATCCGAACGGTCATGCCCATGGCGGTCTTTGCCGCGGCTGTTTATGCGACCAACAGGCTGAGCCGCGAAAGTGAAATGACGGTAATGCTGGCAACAGGGTCCAGCCCCTGGCGACTGGCGCGTCCCGTTTTGATGTTCGGGCTCAGCGCTGGTTTGATGATGGCCGTCATCAGTGTATTTCTGCGCCCCGCATCGGTTGATCAACTTGAACAAAGACAGGATGAGGTCGCCGGGGACGTTACTGCGCAATTGTTGAACGAAGGTGAATTCCTGCACCCTGCAGACAGTGTCATCGTCTATATCGGTCGTATCGATCTGGATGGAACGCTGCACGAGGTCTTCGTCTCAGACCAGCGCGATGCGGTGAACCCTGTTAGTTACTCAAGCACAACGGCCTATCTGGTAAATCAGGCTTCGGGCCTACATCTGGTGATGTTGGATGGCATTGCCCTGCGGTATGATCAGGCAGGCAATACGTTGTCTTCCACCTTATTCGAAGATGCGTCTTACGATATCTCAGAGCTGACGAAGGAATCCGGCATGGGTCATCGTAGCCTTGAAGCGATCCCGACGATGGAGCTGATCTGGGACCGGGAAGCTGTCGCAGTTCAAGATGATCACAGCATCGGCCATTTGGTTGATGAGCTGCATCAGAGGTTCTCGTGGGTTGCCATATGTATCGCGGTTGCGTTGGTTGGGTATTCGGCGCTTATGCTTGGCAGCTTTTCGCGTTTTGGATTGTGGCCTCAGATATTGGGAGCTTTCACGATTCTGGTGTTGCTGGAAGGCGTGCGGGGGTTTGTCTCTCCTGTAGTGATTGGAAACCCCCAGCTATGGATATTGCTTTATCTTCCGGCGATGCTGGGTGTCATATTGTCCGGCCTTTTCCTGACCATTGCAGGACGGCCGCTGTTTCGTCGGTCAAACGCCGGCCAGAGGGATGCGATCCCATCCACGTGATTGCCGGCGCATATGGGTCAGAATTCCTATTGCGTTGCTCTTCGGCCCCGCTAACCTGATTGGGTAACCCGCCACAGGAACGCGCCATGCTGGACAAAAGCCACAAACCTACCTGGACCAGTTTTGAAGAAGCCACCAAAGCGGACTGGCACGCCGTGATGGAGTATGAAGAGGCCTATAATGCCGCTTTGCCGGACAGGATTCTGGATGCGATCCGATCCCTGGACGAAGAATGGACACCCTATCCCGTCAATCGTTATCAGCACAGCCTGCAGGCCGCGACACGGGCCTATGAGGATGGGGCGGATGAGGAGTTGATCGTGGCCGCATTGATCCACGACACCGGCGATATCCTGTCACCCTATAATCATGGAGAATTGTCAGCGGCGATGATGAAGCCGTATGTCAGCGAGAAAACACATTGGATCCTCAAGCATCATTGTGTGTTTCAGGGGTATTACTACAACCACCACCTCGGCGGTGATCGAAATGCCCGCGACAAGTATCGCGACAGCCCCTATTGGGAGGACTGCCGTTATTTCTGTCACGAATACGATCAAAAGGCGTTTGATCCGAATTACCCGACCAAACCGCTGGAGTTTTTTGAGCCTATGCTGCGCCGCGTGTTGAACAAGGGCAACGGGCACATGGAGCTGAACGAGACGTCCAAGGATTAACAGGCTGCCATAAGGCGATAGACGATCTGCGCCGCAGTGAAATCCCAGGCGGCATTGCCATCGGGGGCCAGTTCCACGACGTCGAAACCGACGCATTTACGACCCTTCAAGGCGTGTTCCACGAGGCGTAGTGATTGATAGTAACCCAACCCACCTGGAACAGGTGTGCCCGTTGCAGGCATCTGCGATGGGTCCAGACCGTCGACATCAAAGCTGACATAGATGAGTTCGGGGAATTCATCGGGCAGGTCGACTGAGTGGATGTTGCCAGTCACAAGTTCTTCGGCATCCACGTGGAAGACATGGTTTTTCAGGCGGCTTTGGGCTTCTTCGGTCGAAAAGGCACGGACACCGAACTGCGCCAGACGGATACCTTCTTCGGCCAGCAGGTGCATGACCGACGCGTGAGAGTGTTTCTCACCCTGATAGGCGTTGCGCAGGTCGGCATGGGCGTCGATCTGAACGATGCCGATAGGCTGATTAAGCGCGCGCGCCACGCCCATCACAGCACCATAGCTGAGCGAATGCTCTCCGCCTAGCGTGACCGGTACTTTGCCCGCGCGGATGGCGGCCTCGGTGCGCTGGGCGATGCGCTCCATGATCTCAGACAGAGAGGCATCGCAATCGACGGGTGCTTCGGTGAAAATGCCCTCGACGCAGGGTTCGGCATGGCCGGTGATGCGTTCTAGTTCGTTGCTGGCCTCTATGATGGCGTCGGGGCCCTTAGCAGTACCAGACCCGTAGGAGACCGTGCGCTCAAGCGGCACAGGTATCACGTGGAACCGGGCGTCTTCAGTGCGTTCTGAGGCCGAAAGTTCACTGTCGAGGAAAGTGCTCATGAGAGTCTCTCTTTGAAGTCGTCGTAGTTGAACTGCTTGATGATCTTCAGCGCGTCCGTTTCGCTATTCCACAGCGCGATGGTCGGCAGGGGAACACCGTTGAAAGTATTGGTTTTGACCATCGAGTAATGGGCCTGATCCAGAAAGGCAAAGCGTTGGCCAATTTCCAGCGGTATATCCCAAGTGTAATCCCCGATCACATCGCCTGCCAAACAGGAGGGACCGCCCAGCCGGTACGTGTGGCCCGCGTCAGCCTCATTCATCAGGGCAGGGCGATAAGGGGCTTCGATCACGTCGGGCATGTGGCAGGTGGCCGAGATGTCGGTGATCGCAAGGTTCATGCCATTGGTTGGCAGGTCCAGGATTTCTCCAACTAGAATACCTGCATCCAGTGCGACGGCCTCGCCGGGTTCAAGGTAAACGTCGATATTGTGTTCGGCGCGGATGGTCTTGATGAAGGCCACCAGCCCATCGCGGTCATAGTCGTCGCGGGTGATGTGATGGCCACCGCCGAAATTCAGCCATTTGAGCTGACCGAGGAATGGCTTGAGCTTTGGTTCGACAGCGGCCCATGTGCGCTGCAAGGGCTCGAACCCCTGTTCGCAGAGGGTGTGCATATGCAGGCCTTCCACGCCGGTCAGAGCGTCGGGGGTCAGTTGGCTGACAGGCGTTCCCAAACGTGAACACGGCGCACAGGGGTCATATTTGGGAACCTCTCCTTCGGAATGTTCCGGGTTGATGCGCAAACCAACTTGAACGCCTGCGACTTGGGCCTTTTCGACGAACCGGTCCTTTTGAGCCGATGAATTGAAGATGATGTGGTCGGACAGCGACAGGATTTCATCAATATCAGCGTCTTTGTACCCGGCGCAGAAAGTTGCGACCTCGCCCCCATACTCCTCACGGCCAAGTCGGGCCTCGTAGATACCACTGGCGCAAGTACCGTCGAGATGTTGACGCACCAGCGGCGCCAGCGAGAACATGGAAAACGCCTTGAGGGCGCTGAGGACATGCGCGCCGGACCGAGAACCGATTTCGGAGAGGATACGGAGGTTCCGTTCAACCGCTTTTTCGTCGACCACGAAGCAGGGGGACGGCACGCGACTTAGATTAAAATCGCGGAAGGCCCCGGCGTCGCCCGCCTGTGTGGTCATCATGTCGGACATGTCCGGCGTCTCCTTAGTGGGCGAGGCCGGGGGCTCTGCCCCCGGACCCCCGAGATATTTTTAGCCAGATGAAGTTGAAGCGGATCAGAATTCGACGGGGCCTTCGAGTTCGTGGACCTGCCACGGAAGGCCGTGTTCGTTGAGCATGTCCATGAAGTTGTCCGGGTCGAGCTGTTCCATGTTCCATACACCCGGCTTGGTCCAGTTGCCTTTCAGAACTTGGGCAGCTCCGATCATGGCGGGGACGCCGGTGGTGTAGCTGACGGCTTGCGACCCAACCTCGGCGTAGCATTCTTCGTGGTCGCAGATGTTGTAGATGTAATAAGTCTTCTCGCCCGAGCCGTCCTTGGCCTGACCTGTGGCGATGTCGCCGATGCAGGCCTTACCCTTGGTTTCCGCACCCAGATCGCCGGGGTCGGGCAGCAGGGTTTTCAGGAACTGGATCGGGATGATTTCCTTACCGTCATGCATCACCGGGTCGATGCGCGTCATGCCAACGTTTTCCAGCACTTTGGCATGGGTGATATAGGCATCTCCGAACGTCATCCAGAAGCGGGCGCGCTCGATCTCGGGGAAGTGGGTCGACAGCGATTCCAGCTCCTCATGATACATCAGATACATGTTCTTCTGGCCGATGGCGGGGAAGTCGTATTCGACCTTTGTGGTCATCGCTGGACTGGTATGCCACGCGCCGTTTTCCCAGTGGCGGACCTCTGCCAGCACTTCGCGCAGGTTGATCTCGGGGTTGAAGTTGGTGGCAAATTCCTGATCGTTTGAGCCGCCATTGGCATCCAGCACGTCGATCTGGCGGATGGTGTCCAGTTTGTGTTTCTTCAGCCAGGTGGCGAAGACGGACGTGACGCCCGGATCGAAGCCCGAGCCGAGGATGGCGGTCAGACCGGCCTGTTTGAACCGCTCTTGATAGGCCCACTGCCAATGGTATTCAAACTTGGCTTCATCCTCGGGCTCATAGTTCGCGGTGTCGAGGTAGTGGATGCCAGCCTCAAGACAGGCATCCATCAGCACCAGATCCTGATAGGGCAGGGCAAGGTTCACGAGCAGCTCGGCGCCGGTGTCCTTGATCAGTTTGACCGTGTCTTCGACCTTGTAAGCGTCTAGCTCAGCGGTTGCGATATCAACACCCACGCGTTCCTTCACCGCTTTGGCGATGGTGTCGCATTTCGATTTGGTGCGACTGGCCAGAGTGATTTCGGTGAAGATGTCCGAATTCATCGCCATCTTGTGCACAGCGGCGTGGGATACGCCACCTGCGCCGACAACCAGTGTTTTTCCCATGGGGTCGTCTCCTTTTATTCGTAATAGGTGTAGCCGTTGATTGAGTCGCGATAGGCGCTCATCAGGGTTTTGCGGTCCTTGGCTTTCAGAGTACCGGTCGAGATCGCCTCGTCCACCATTTTACGGAAGGCGGCGACGCAGTCGTTGGGGTCGAATTCCACGTAAGACAGAACCTGACTGATCGTGTCGCCTTCCTGCTCGTGCAACAGGTCGAAGCCACCATCAGGGCGCAGATCGATGGTGACGACGTTGGTGTCGCCGAACAGGTTGTGCAGATCACCCAGCGTTTCCTGATAGGCCCCGACGAAGAAGACGCCCATCAAGTACTCCTGATCCTCGGGCAAGGAATGTACTGGCAGACTGGGTGAGACGCCATCGGCCAGAATGAACCGATCGATCTTGCCGTCGCTATCGCAGGTGATGTCGGACAGCACCGCGCGGCGGTCGGGTGTTTCGTTCAGGCCCTGCAGCGGCACGATGGGGTGCAATTGATCAATGGCCCAGACATCGGGAAGGGATTGGAACAGAGAGAAGTTGCAATGATAGATATCAGCGACTTTCTCTAGCTGATCATCCACATCTGTTTCCAGATCATCACTGGCGGCCAGCGCCTTGAGCCGGGCCATCAATGACAGATAGATGCGTTCGGCGCGCGCCATTTGGCGCAGGTCAACATAACCGCGGCGGAATAGGGCGCGCAATTCGTTGCGATAGAAGCCAGCGTCGTTCCAGCATTCCTGCAGGCGGTCTTTGCTGAGATAGCTGTGAACGGCGGCGAGGTCAGCGACCATGTGATGATCGTCCGGTTCAACCTCAGGTCCGTTGGGTGCGTCGTAGAGCGTAGTTTCCAGCACGTTGAATACCAACATCGAAGAGGTTGCCACCACAGCCCTGCCACTTTCGGTGACCAGCGTCGGGTGGGCGATTTCAGCCTCGTCCATGGCATAGGCCACAGTTTCGACCACGTTGGCGCAGTATTCCTCGACCGTGTAGTTTATTGAATTCTCAGCCGCTTTCTTTTCACCGGTATAGTCCACGCCCATACCGCCGCCCAGATCCAGATGGGTTAGAGGCACACCCTCGCGGGTCAGTTCGGTGTAATAGCGGCACGCCTCGCCCACGGCGCGGCGAACGTCGTTCACATCCTGCACCTGAGAACCCAGATGCGAATGCTGCAGCTTCAGGCAATGTAGCAGGCCTGCCGCTTTCAGCTTGTCCACTGTGGCCACAAGCTGGTCGGTGTTCATGCCAAAAGCCGACCGATCGCCTGAACTTTCTTCCCACTTACCGCTGATCTGGTTGGTCAGTTTCACCCGCACGCCGATCAGGGGTTCGATATTCAGTTCGTTATAGACCTCGATCACCGTGTCGGCCTCTTTCGGGCTTTCCAGAACGATGACCGTGTTGAACCCAATCTTGCGGCTTAGGATCGCCAGCCGGATGAATTCGGCATCCTTAACACCGTTACAGACAATCAGGGCTTCCGAGGCCAGACGGTGCGCCAGAGCGATTACCAGTTCGGGCTTTGATCCTGCTTCAAGGCCGTAGTTGTACTGCTTCCCAAACTCGACGATCCGGTCGATCACCTGCGCCTGTTGGTTTACCTTGATCGGGAACACGCCGCGATATTTGCCGTTGTACCCCACACGGTCGATGGCTTGGCGGAAGCTTTCGTTCAGATGCGTAATCTCGTGTTCCAGATACGAGGTCACGCGCAATACCATCGGGGCCTTGATGCCCCGATCATCCAGATCGCTTAGAATACCCGGCAGGCTGATTGCATGGGCTTCGGGCACGATTGGGTTGCGCAGACCGATCTCGCCCTGCTCTGTCACCTCGATGAGGCCTTTGCCCCATTTCTCAACCCCGTAGATGGAATGCGGTGCGTCGGGCGTCTGTTTCAATCAAATCAGTCCTTAGCTTTGGATGCCAGTTTCGCGCCCGCCAATACGGCAGCGGTTTGATTCGTCCAAGTGTAATCTATGAAACAGGTTGCTGCTGAGAATTATCCAAAGGAACGGATCGGGATCAGATGGTTGTCCCACTGGCAATCCGATCGGGCAGAGATTTCAGCGCCTGCAGGGTCCAGGGCGCCAAATGCTCCAGTCCCAGTGGTGAATACCAAGCCTTTACTGCCACTACCTAGTCCGCATACATCTTTGAGCGCAAACGCCTCAGCGAATGCGCCGCTTGAGACGTCGAACCGATGCAATGCGTCGCCACGTGGGCATGTGATTGCAATTGATTGGCCATCAGCAGAAAAGGCAATGCTGCCTGCGTAACCTTGCAATGTGCTTTGATCCGCTTCTGGCGCCGATAACAAAAGCGGGTCTTTGCCCAGTGCGTGTAAGCCCAGCAGTGGGGGATATTCGGTCAGGCCGCCTTGCCATTGCATTGCAAAGCCCACAAGGCCGTCGCCGCGCACTGCGAGATGGCGGATCGAGTTTTTGCGCAACGCAGGCGGCAATTCCACCTGTGCCCGGATCGATCCCGAAAGGTCGATGTAAGACAGGTTAGGCTGCATCGTAGGCAGGTTTAGTTTGGTTCGGCCGGTGTCTGGGTGGGTCTCGATACCGCCATTGGCAATCACCAGTGTGTTGCCATCGGGCAGCAATTGCATGTCATGTGGGCCGGTGCCACCTGAAGAAAACTCTCCAAGCCGTTTGAAGCTGACCGCGTCCCAAACCCCGATCACGCCTTCCGCGGCTTCATAATCGTTTTCTGTTGTAAAGAACCGGGTGCCGTCGGCCGAAAAAGTGCCGTGACCGTAAAAGTGGCGGCCTTTCGGGGCCTCTAAAGGCCGGATGATGGTCCCGCTTTGACAGTCGATTACAATTGCAAACGTGCCGGGACGGCGGGCGAAGGCGACGGCTTGTGCCTTGAACGGATGCGCCGCAGCCGCGTGACCCCGGGCGGGCAACGGAATCGAGAACAAGATAACCCCTGCCTGATCGAGCCCGGAAAGCCGATAGCTGCCATCAGGGAACAGCGCGGCCGCAAGAAAGCTTGGTGCGCCGACAGACGCCCAGGCTGGCACGGGGGCAAGGCTAGCGGCGGCGGCGAGCCCTGCAATGAACCCTCGGCGGTTCGTCACGGATCAATCCCCATCAAGAGAATTGAACCCGGCGCTGATGCCAAGCGTCGGTCCAAGCTCGGCTGAGGCGATCTGGCGAATGTCATTGACCGACTGTTGCAGCGCTTCGACCCGGATGCGGCCTTGTGCTGTGCCAACACCGGCAAAGGCGGGATCGTCCAGTGACTGCGCACGGTCGATGGCCTGCGCAAAAGCGGCATCCAAATCGGCAGCAATTTCGGGGTGATCAAACGACAGCCGGGCGGCCAGATCACGCAGCGCAATCAGCGAAAGCTCTACATGGCGCAATGATCGCGCAGACCGGCGTGCTTCGGCACGGTTCGGACGAGGGCGCTCAAACGTACCCATTGGACGCCCTAGCCGCGTATCGGCGGTGAATTCGAGGCCTGTTGTCAGTGCCCTGAACAACTCCTGCATCGCTTCATCACCCGTGCGATAGGGGCTGTCGCCACCAGGCTGTGTCAGGTTTGGTGCGTAGGTTTGCCAGTCAGTGTTCATTGCTTTGGCATTTTGGTCGATATCGGTGGCAATGGCGCGGATCAGCGCGCAGCGATAGGCGGCGCGCCCCTGCTCGGCAAAGGCCTGATCGTAAAGCATCCGTTCCAGAGCCATGAAGCCACGCCCGGCAATCGAGGTCTCGGCGTAGGCTTCAGGGGTGTCTACCGCGGCGTCTTCAGATTCAATGTGTCGAGACAATGCTTTGGGTGTGAAGCCTTTGGTATCTGGCCAAAAGGCCATGGCAAAGGCTCGGTCGTTTGTCTCGGTCGGACCAAAACGTAAATGGCTGGCCAAAATCCAGCTATCGAAGGCTCTTCCGTAGGCTGCGCGCAGGTCATCTGATGCCGGATCACAATCAGTTTGTGCAGTGGTTGCCAAGGTTTCGGTTGCATTCGCTAATTGTGCAAAGCGTGGCAGTATGTGTGTTTCGGTTACATCCATCAGGATCGGCGCGCGGTCTTGTGCATAGGCAACCAAAGGCACCAAAATGGCAGTGAGATATGCAAGGATACGCATGGTCAAAGGCTCTCTAGAAATTGGATCAGGGCGTCGCGATCCGATTTGGGCATTGAGACTACTTTGTCTCGGGCAGCCTGTGCTTCACCTCCGTGCCACAAGATGGCCTCAAGCAGGGATCGGGCGCGCCCATCGTGCAGAAACTGGTTGTGGCCAGAGACCCGTTCCGTCAGGCCAATACCCCACAGGGGCGGTGTACGCCATTCACGGCCCGTAGCACGCGCTTCGGGGCGGTTGTCGGCCAGACCATTACCCATGTCGTGCAACAGCAGGTCGGTATAGGGCCAGATCAATTGGAAACTGTGTTCGGGTCGATCCGGCATCCTGTGGGTGACATAAGCAGGGGTGTGGCAGGATGCACAGCCGGAGGTGTGGAACACTTCTTTGCCACGCAGCACCATTGGATCACCGGTATCTCGGCGGGCAGGAACACCCAGATTGCGGCTGTAAAAGGCCACAAGGTCCATGCCAACTTCGTCAATCTCGAAACCGCGCACATCGTTATCTCCGTGCGGAGCGTCGATGCAGTTGACCTGCGCCTCGGTGCAATCACCGTATGGGGCAGGATAAAGCGGGCTTGAGATGCCGATATCGCCTGCAAATGCAGCGGATGACTGTTCCATCACCGTGGGCATTCCGGCCTTGTGACCAAAGCGGCCCATCATGGGCTCACCGAATTCAGCCGACCACACGATGTTGGGACGTCCTGAGATACCATTGCCATCTTCATCTTCGGGATCGGCATTTGCCAACAGATCTTCAACCGGAATGGATTCAAGCAACCCCAACCCAATCATTTGTGGGGCGACACGGGGGCTGAGCATCGCGTCGGGATGCAGCGGTCCGTAGCCAAGATTGGCAGCTTTGTACGCAGGACGGCGGAGCGAGGCCATTTCGCCATCGGACAGTTCAACCGGAATCTCTTCGTAGGTGATATCAAGCCGGTATTCCGCGGGGTGGCCCGCCAATGCGAAATCCTGCATCTGCGCGCCGTAATTCGGGTCGGGCAGGGTGGCGATGTAATCCTCAATCCCTGCAGGAGCATCTTCGGGGTTACCTGGAATGGAAACCCTCAGAAACATCGAAACCGCATTGTCACCCGGCCCGGTGGGTGTATGACCGCGCCCGTCCTTGATGTGGCAGCGCTGGCACGAACGGGCGTTGTAAAGCGGCCCCAACCCGTCGGAGGCCAGAGTGGAAGATGGCGACGAAACCCAGATCTTTTTGAACAACCCGTTGCCGACTTTGAAATCCAATTCCTGTTCAAAACTGATATTGGCAGACGGCTGGGAAAACGCGTCTGCGTCGGTGCGAACCCGAACGGTCGCGGCCCCTGCGGGCAATTCTTCGAACTTTTGCGGTGCACTGAAATCATTGGGCGCGGCAGTAACAGCTTCGATCCTTGCGCGTTCATCAGTGGTTCTGGGAAGGGTATTTAGGTGTAAGTCCCGCAGCTCAGTCGCCAGGGAAGGGGTGGCCGACAGTGCGGCCACCGATGCAAGGGCAAGTTTACTCGCCCTCATCCATTTTTGATGCGTTGAGTTGCGCATAATTGGCTTCGCCGATCCTTTCATAGAGGTCGAGCTGCGTTTCGAGAAAGTCGATATGTCCCTCTTCATCGGACATCAACTGCTCGAACAGAGCCATCGACACATAATCACCGGCTTCCCGGCAGTATTCGCGCGCTTCCTTGTAAAGTGCTCTTGCATCAATTTCAGCGGCCAGATCGCATTCAAGGGTTTCCTTGGGTGTCTGGCCGATCCGCAGGGGATCAAGTTTTTGCAGGTTGGGGTGACCTTCGAGAAAGATAATGCGTTCTATTAGCTTGTCCGCATGCCCCATCTCTTCGATGGATTCCTCGCGGCTTTTCTTGGCCATGTGGCCAAGCCCCCAATCCTCCTGCAGACGGTAATGCAGCCAGTACTGGCTGACCGCCGTCAGTTCATGCCGCAGAGAATTGTTTAGGTATTCGATGACTTTGGGATCGCCCTTCATGTGCTCTCTCCTGTGATGCTTCGGACCGTAATGTTCGAAGCTGCATGGGGACCTCCAGATTATCGCTGGATCGCATTGTGTCTAGGAAAAGCGGCATGCATCCGCCACAACCCGCTGATTTCCCAAGGGCATGATAAATCTTGCCGGGGGTAATTACGGTCTGCGGGTCGGCTGTTCGCATCCAGTCGATAGCGGCCCGGATGTCATGGTCAGAGATGTGAGTGCAGTGGCATATGATCATGGCTTTAGCCTGCTCAGGTATTTCTGATTTAAATAGTAGGTTATTCGACTAACGTCCAGCGACAAGAGGCAATTCTTCGTGACTGGACAGGCCGAAAGCGCAACTGAATCGCGCTTCCGGAGTGTTCGGGTGAGTGGGCCCAACCGATAAATCTAGTGGAACACCGCGTCAGGGTTATCCAGGCTGTCCGAGCCTTCGAATTCGAGCTGTTCGAGGTCCAGCACCGTCACAATGCGTTCAATGGTCTTGGTCTGATCAACCAGGCCGTTGACGCCCCCCATGATCAGTGCTTCGCCGCCCTCATTGCCGCGCTCCAGCATCTGGTCATAGGCAAAGCCCGCTTCGGCGGTTGATTTGATGCGACCCAATGCAAGCATGGTGTTTGCCAGCTTGGCTTTCATTTCGGCGTCCAGCGCTGGATCAGTTACAGCAACCAGTTCCGATAGCGACACGCCTGAAATCGGGGTCCCGTCGATGCGGGTATAGCTGCCCAGATAGACGTTCTGGATGCCCAGGCCATCATAGTAGTGGCTGTTGTGGGTGTTGTCGGCAAAGCAATCATGCTCTTCCTCGGGGTCATTCAGCATCAGGCCAAGGCGCATACGTTCTCCGGCCTGTTCACCGTAGGACAGCGAACCCATACCGGTCAGGATTGCGCTGACACCGGCAGTCTCATCCGCGTTGAGAGCAGCACGCGCTTCACCACCCTCGGCCCATTGGGTGGTCATCCACTCCAGGTCGCTGACCAGCAGATCAGTTGCGGCGCTCAGATACTGGGCGCGACGATCGCAATTACCGCCAGTGCAGTCATCACCTTGAACATAGTCGGTATAGGGACGGTTGCCCGCGCCTGCATTGTGGCCATTTAGGTCCTGACCCCATAGCAGGAATTCGATGGCGTGATAGCCGGTCGCGACGTTTGCCTCGATCCCGTCAGCTTCGTGCAGAGTGTCTGACAGCAGGGCCGGAGTAATTTCACCGGCGTCGATGGTCTTACCCGACAGCTCAAAGCTGGGGTTTGCGATGACGTTCAGCACAGCGAATTCGTTCTCGTCGCTGGGGCCACCGTACGAGGCGTCCACATAATCGATCAGGCCCTCATCCAGAGGCCACGCGTTGACCTTGCCTTCCCAGTCGTCGACGATGGCGTTGCCAAAGCGATAAACCTCGGTTTGCTGATAGGGCACGCGCGCAGCAACCCACGCGGCGCGGGCAGCGTTCAGGGTTGCATCCGACGGGTCGGCGATCAGCGCGTTGACCGCAGCCTGCAGTGTTTTTGCAGCAATCAGGCTGTCGTCATATTTGGCTTCCGCGATATTGGAGTACGTGTTCAGAACGTCTGCCTTGGACGGGGCGTCTGCAACAACGGCACTTGCGATACACAAGGTCAGCGCACTAGCCGCTGCGAATAATCTGGTCATTTGGAGCTCTTTCCTGCTGAACGGGAATCGGACCCCGCAGCGAAGCGGGGCAGATGCGAAAATAACTGAGTGATTTAGTCAACAAAGTCAACCTGACTTTTATTGTCGGATATTCAGCCATGCCCCGACCTCCCCATATCTAGCGGGTTCGGAGCCCTCGTGTAGCAATTGCACCCGGGTGCAATTGCACTAGAATAATATATGATTGTTTTGGTTAATGGTGATTGTAATGAAAAGCGTGGCTGTCCTTTTGGCGCTTCTGCCTGCCACTCCTATGGCGCAGAAACTGACAGAGATTGAAACTCATACTCATGGCGTAGGACGGGTGGCTATTTCATTCGAAAGCAATGAGTTCACCGGGATTCTCGCGGTTCCCGGGGCTGATATCGTCGGCTTTGAGCACGCTGCCGAAAATAAGGAAGAGCGTACCGAGGTTGCCGCCGCGATGTCGGACCTGTCCAAGCCATTGGAATTGTTCGAGGTGTCGCCTGATGCCGAGTGTGAAACGGCGACTGCAAATGTGGGTCTTGTCGGTGACGCCTTCGGGCAAGTTGACGACCAGACCGGTAATCGAACCGAGGTGCATACTGAATTCCAGGCGGATTACATGATGCGATGCCAGGAAATCCAGTTGGTGACATCGATCCGTTTCACGTATTTTGATGTGTTTTCTGGTGCCCAGAAACTAGAGGTCAACTTGATCTCAGCAGCCGGTGAGCGCAGTTATACGGTATACCGCGATGCGCCTGTATTGACCTTGGGCGACTAACGCGCCCTAGCTTCGAGACAGCGCATTTTTCAGCGCGAAATATGACGCCTTGGGCTTTCGCTCCAAGGTGTCGAAATCCACATCGACCAAACCAAAGCGTTTTTCGTAACCCAACGCCCACTCGTAATTGTCGAGCAGCGACCACACAAAGTAACCTTTGACCTGAACGCCATGATCCAACGCCCGGCGCACCTCGGCCAGATGACGATCAATATAGTCAATCCGGTCTTCATCTTGCCTGCGCTCGGGGCTCGCCATACCGTTTTCAGTGACATAGATGGGCAGGTCGCCCGTGTGGTCGCGTGCGGTGCGTATCAGGAACCGGGAAAGCGCAGCGGGATCAATTTCCCACCCCATCTGCGTTTTGGACAGGGGGCCGGGCACCTCTTTCAAAGCAGGCCACGCGGTGTCAGCACGCGTAATTAGCTTGCGGGTATAATAATTCAGCCCGCACCAGTCGACTGGTGTACCAATCGTGTCGAAATCGTCCTGCCAGCCCTGCGGTAAGTGAGGGGCCAACCCTTCCAAGACATTCGGGGGGTAAGCTTTGTTAAAAACACCACCCAGAAAGAACCGGTTATAAATTCCATCATAAAGTGCAGCTGCAGACTGCGCCTCGGGACTGTTCTCTGCGGGCTCTGACCATTCCAGATTAAAAACCGCACCCAGATTGGACATGCCCAATCCGCTCATAACCTCGATTGCCCGACCATGGGCCAGCAGGACATGATGCATCGCGCGCGCGGTTGCGCGGATATCGCGCAGACCGGGGGCGTGATGCCCCTCGAAATGGCTGAGCCAGCTTACACACCACGGTTCGTTGATCGGTGCCACGCTAAACATCCGATCGCCGATACGACCCATGATGATCTCGGTGAAGTCTGCGAACCAATTCGCGATATCCCGGTTCCGCCATCCGCCCAGATCGGCAAGCGGTGAGGGCAGTTCCCAGTGATACAACGTGGCGCAGGGCTTGATGCCGCGGTCCAGCAGCGCGTCGGTCAGGCGGTCATAAAAGTCGAGCCCCTGTGGATTGGCAGGCCCACGGCCCTCGGGTTGTACGCGCGCCCAGCTTGTCGAAAATCGATAAGCGTCGAAGCCTGCGTCCTTGATCAGATCCAGATCGGCCTCGAACCGGTTGTAGTGGTCACAGGCAATATCTCCGTTTTCGGCATTTGCGACGTTACCGGGCGTGGCCGAAAAACTATCCCAATGAGTTGCGCCAGCACCGCCCTGCGCATGCCCTTCGATCTGGTAGGACGACGTTGCCACACCAAACTGGAACCCTTGTGGAAAGTCTGATCTTTTATGCTTCATGTCAGGACCTTTGAGGCACCGGACCCGTCGAACTGCCCACGACCAGCTCAGCTTCCAGCAGGCGTGTTTTGGGCGGGTCATCCGGGGCGTTTATTCGATCGATCAGCATTTCGGCGGCAAGTTCTCCGGCGTGCCTGACCGAGGATCGTGTAGCAGTAAATATCGGCACATCCATGCCGTTGCGCATGTAGGACAGTTCATCATCATGGGCGATGACAGAGATATCGCGCCCCATCTTCAATCCACGCTCTTCCAGTGCGCGCCTGACACCAACCGCTGAAATGATTGATGAGGCAAGGATAGCCGTCGGAGGATCGTCCAGTTTCAGCATATCGCAGGCGGTTTGATGACCGTAAATTTCGGTCATCTCGGCGCTCCGCAACAGGTCCGGGTCGACCTCGATCCCGGCATTCGTCATCGCCGCCATGTAACCATTTCGACGGCGTCGGGCAAAATCCATCTCTTCGAGCCCGTTGATCAGTGCAATGCGCCGGTGGCCGAGATCGATCAGAAACTGTGTCGCCCTTTCGAATGAGCGCTGGTTGTTCACGTCGATCCAGTCGTAAGGCACATCTGCACAGGTCGAACGGCCATGTACGATGAATGGCACGCCCATTTGCGACAGTGCTGAGATCCGCGGCTCGATCACCTTGGGTCCCTGAAGCACGATGCCATCCACAACGCCTCGGTTGAACAGTCTGCGATAAGAGTCTTCAACTGAGGTATCAGGTGTGTGTGTGAACATCATGTCATAGTTATTCTGAGCATAGGTTCGCGCGGCCCCCGCCACGAAATCCCCGAAAATCGGATTGACCATTTCATGTTGGGAAGATGTGGGAATCACGTGTCCGATCACCATCGAGCGTCCGGTGGCCAGCCCTTTGGCGCGGCTATTTGGACGGTATCCGTGCTTGTCGGCGGCAGCCTGAACCCGGATGCGCGTATCCTCATTCACTTCGGGATAGCCATTCAGCGCACGGCTGACAGTCGTCTGTGAAAGACCGAGGATCTCCGAGAGTTTCTTAAGGTTCATGGCTTCCAAAGCGCCTTCAAAATTCTTCCTCTTATTGTTGTGTTGTGAAATTTCATCTCCGTCAACCTGTTTTGAAGGGGAGTCAAAATAATTATATTAATAGAGGTAACGGTAACGAAATATTGACAGCGCTCAAATGTTAGCGGATAACATCAGACATTCAAAGCGCTTTGAAAAACGATTCTCTTGGCGCTGAACTCAGTTGGGAGGAGAAGTTCATGAAACACTCGCTTTACGCAGGCGCGGCCACGTTCGCCCTGATGGCGGGCGCGGCGCAGGCCGACAAAGTGACCGTGTTCGGGCCCTGGCTTGGGCCGGACCAGGAAAATGTCGAAAAGGTTCTGGATGGCTTTGCCGCAGCGACGGGTCATGAATATGCCTATGTCGGTTCCGACAGCTTCGAACAGCAGATCAGAATTGATGCCGAAGCCGGGTCTGCACCAAACGTGGCTGTCTTCCCTCAGCCCGGTCTGGCGGCGGATATGGCAAAGTCGGGATTCTTGACACCGCTGAACGATGGCACTGGGGATTGGATTCGTGACAACTATGCCGCCGGTCAGTCCTGGGTTGATCTGGGCACTTATCCCGGTGCTGATGGCGATGATCACCTTTATGGCTTCTTCTACAAGGTCGATGTGAAATCGCTGGTCTGGTATGTGCCTGAGAATTTCGAAGATGCGGGCTATGAAGTGCCGACCACGATGGAAGAGCTCAAGGCGCTGACCGATCAGATCGTCGCCGACGGAGATACACCCTGGTGCATCGGTCTGGGGTCTGGCGGCGCAACCGGTTGGCCCGCGACGGACTGGGTCGAGGACATGATGCTGCGTACCCAGTCGCCCGAAGACTACGACGCATGGGTCGCCAACGAAATGAAGTTCAACGACCCCAAGGTGATCGAAGCCATCGAGGAATTCGGAGCTTTCGCTCGCAATGACGATTATGTTGCAGGCGGCGCAGGTGCAGTGGCAACCACGGACTTCCGCGATAGCCCAAAGGGCATGTTCAGTTCACCCCCGCAGTGTTACTTGCACCGTCAGGCGTCATTTATCCCTGCATTCTTCCCCGAAGGAACAGTGGTGGGTGAAGATGCTGATTTCTTCTACTTCCCGGCGTATGCGGGCAAGGACCTCGGCAGCCCGGTTCTGGGTGCAGGCACGCTCTGGGCGGTCACCAATGACAGCCCCGGCGCACATGCGCTGATCGAGTATCTGCAGACGCCCGAGGCGCATGAGATCTGGATGCAATTGACCGGTTTCCTGACCCCCCATAAAGGCGTCGACACCTCGTTGTTCTCGGATCCGACGCTGAAGAAGATGAACGACATTCTTCTGGGCGCAACCACATTCCGGTTTGATGGTTCCGACCTGATGCCGGGCGGTGTTGGTGCGGGTACATTCTGGACCGGCATGGTCGACTATACTGGTGGCAAGCCTGCCCAAGAGGTCGCCGACGAAATCCAGTCCTCCTGGGATGCGTTGAACTAAGCGTGTTTTAGATCGGGCGGTCTGCACATCAGGCCGCCCAAATCCCCCCTTTCGCAACGGAGAGCGTCATGCATCCGGCATTTCAAGGCCTGCTGACCATCGCCATCGGCGTGTCGGGCTGTGTGGGCTATTTCTATCTGTCAAACCAGGTTCTGGATAAGGTTCTGTTCCCTGCACGTGGTCCGAATGCGGGCCGGAATATCAACCGCGCCAACATGATCCGGCCCTGGCTATTCCTGTTGCCCGCGCTGCTCGCCCTGGGGCTGTACCTGGCCTATCCAGTCTTCGAGACGCTGCGCCTTTCGCTAACGGATCGCATCCCCGGAGGCGGTTACAAATGGGTTGGCCTCGACAATTACCGCCAGATGGCGGCAGAGCCCAAATTCTGGGAAGCCATGCGCAACAATATGCTTTGGCTGATCGTGGTTCCAGCGATGTCGACCGCATTTGGACTTCTGGTAGCGCAGCTCACTGACCGTATTCGATGGGGCAACGTGGCCAAGGCGCTGATCTTCATGCCGATGGCGATCTCGTTCGTGGGGGCCTCGGTGATCTGGAAGCTGGTCTATGACACGCGACCTGCGGAACAAGATCAGATCGGCATCCTGAACGCGCTTTACATCTTCTTTGGCGGCAACGATCCGCAGACATGGCTGACAATTCCGTTCTGGAACAGTTTTTTCCTGATGATCGTTCTGGTCTGGATACAAACCGGTTTTGCCATGGTCATCCTATCTGCCGCCTTGCGCGGCATCCCCGAGGAAACCATTGAAGCCGCCGTTCTGGACGGCGCAAACCCGTTCCAGATATTCTTCCGGATCAAGGTGCCGCAAATCAAAACAACCATTCTGGTGGTCTGGACGACGATCACCATCACCGTTCTCAAGGTATTCGACATCGTTTTTGCCATGACCAACGGGCAATGGGAAACGCAGGTTTTGGCCAATTACATGTTCGACAAGCTGTTCCGCGCCAATGACTGGGGTGTCGGGTCGGCTTCGGCCATGGTGATCATGCTGCTGGTGACACCGATCCTGATCTGGAACGTGCGCAATGCGCGCAAAGAAATGCAGTAGCGGAGGGCGGCATGAACGATATTGCAGGAACCAAACCGGCCCTCAGATGGGTGGTCCATGCCTCGGTCCTTCTTTTGGTGGTGCTGTGGGTTTTCCCGACACTGGGTTTGCTGATCTCGTCATTCAGGACGGCGGATCAGATTGCGACCAGCGGCTGGTGGAGATCACTGTTTCCGTCCGAGCAGAACCTGACCCTGCGCAGCGCCGCGCCCGAGACGCAGGTGCTTGAGAACGGGCTTTATGTGATCGAGGGTAATCTGTTTGACGCCGGTGTGACGGCCAAGATTTCGCAATGGGGCGTCAGCTCTCGCGCGATTGATGCATTTAAACCGGGTGAAACCGCTGAATTGCGCCGTGGTGGCGAGATCACCGTCGACGCCGATGGTAACTACCGCATGGAGAACACCGAAGAATTCTCGGGCAGTCGAGGTGCGCGTGTATTTGTCACCGCCGAGCTTCCACCCGAGTTTACGTTGGGCAATTATCACAAGGTGCTGCTGGCCGAAGACAGCACCGACAGCATGGGCAAGGCCTTCTTCAATACACTCACCGTGACGATCCCGGCGACGATCATCCCGATCCTTGTCGCCGCTTTTGCGGCCTACGCGCTGGCATGGATGGATTTTCCGGGTCGCGCCCTGCTGATTGCAGCGGTGGTCGGTTTGCTGGTTGTCCCTTTGCAACTGGCGCTGATCCCGCTGCTGAAACTTCATCTGAGCATTGGTATCCCCAAAGGATATCTGGGCGTCTGGCTTGCGCATACCGGCTTTGGGATGCCACTGGCGATCTATCTGCTGCGCAATTACATGGCCGGGCTGCCCCGCGATCTGATTGAAAACGCGCGGGTCGATGGAGCGACCGAGTTTCAGATATTCACCAAACTGATCCTGCCGCTCAGCTTCCCCGCGTTGGCCTCGTTCGCGATCTTCCAGTTCCTTTGGACATGGAACGATCTGCTGGTTGCCAAGGTGTTCCTGATCGATGCCACGGGTCAGACCACGGTAATGACCAACCGCATTGTCGAGCTGTTGGGCACACGGGGTGGCAACTGGGAAATCCTTGCCACGGCGGCGTTCGTCTCAATCGCTGTGCCGCTGGTGGTCTTCTTTGCAATGCAAAAATATCTGGTTCGCGGCCTGTTGGCCGGTTCCGTAAAATAAGGGCGTGTGATGAACGTGCAGAACAACCCAACACTTTCCAAATCAACCAAAGCGACATCGGACTGGTGGCGGGGCGGTGTGATCTATCAGATCTATCCGCGCAGCTTTCAGGACAGCAACGGCGATGGGATCGGAGACCTTAAGGGTATCACTCAGCGGCTGGGTTATATTGCCTCTCTGGGCGTTGATGCAATCTGGATTTCGCCGTTCTTTAAATCTCCGATGAAAGACTTTGGGTATGATGTCAGCGACTATCGCGATGTTGATCCGATGTTTGGCACGATGGCGGATTTCAGGGAGTTGTTGGATCAGGCGCATTCGCACGGCTTGAAAGTCATGATCGACCTCGTGTTGTCTCACACCTCGGATCAGCACCCTTGGTTTGATGAGAGCCGCGCCAACCGTGAGAACCCGAAATCTGACTGGTACGTCTGGGCCGATCCTAAGCCGGATGGGACGCCTCCTAACAATTGGCTGTCGATCTTTGGCGGTTCGGCCTGGCAGTGGGATGCACGGCGTCTTCAATATTACCTGCACAATTTCTTGACCTCGCAGCCGGATCTGAACTTCCATTGCAAGGATGTTCAAGATGCGTTGTTGGATGTGGCCCGGTTCTGGTTGGATCTGGGCGTCGACGGGTTCCGTCTGGACACGATCAACTTCTATTTCCACGACGCTCAACTGCGCGACAATCCTGGCCTTCCCATGGAGCAGCGCAACGCATCCATTGCGCCAATGGTGAACCCCTATAATCATCAGGATCACCTGTTTTCCAAAAGCCAGCCCGAGAACATCGCCTTCCTCGAACGCCTGCGTGCGCTGACTGACGAATACGAAGGCCGCGCCTGTCTGGGTGAGGTCGGTGACGCGCAGCGCGGGCTTGAGATCATGGGCGAATACACCAGCGGCGATAAGCGGATGCACATGTGCTATGCCTTCGAGTTTCTCGAAAAGCGAGCCCTTACAGCGGCTTATGCAAAACAGGTTTTTGATCAGCTAGAGGAAAAGGCGGGTGATGCGTGGCCCTGCTGGGCCTTTTCGAACCACGACGTTCAACGCCATGCGTCGCGTTGGGGTCTGGACGATGCGGCCATCCGGCAACACGCGGTTCTGATGATGTGCCTGCGCGGCTCCGCCTGCCTGTATCAGGGAGAGGAACTGGGTTTACCCGAGGCGGATGTGGCATTCGAGGATCTGCAAGATCCCTATGGCATTGAATTCTGGCCTGAGTTCAAGGGCCGTGATGGATGCCGCACGCCGATGGTCTGGGCTGCGCAGGATGAACAATCCGGGTTCAGTTCAAGCCACCCGTGGCTACCCGTCAGTTCCGCACAAGCTGAACGGGCTGTGGATAGATTAGAGCAGGATCCGCAATCGACGCTGCACCATTACCGCCGGGCGATTGCGCTGCGCCATACGCATTCGGCGCTGATGTCCGGGGCGCAGACCGGGATGTCACAGATAGGATCGGTTCTGACCTTCGCTCGCGAGGATGAGACCGAACAGGTGTGTTGCGCCTTCAACATGGGGTCACAGCCCGCAGAACTTGAGCTGCCCGGCGGCGACTGGCGTGTAATCGGGGAGGAGTTGGGCGGCGTTCGCGGGGAAGGCACAGTAACGCTGAACGCCGCTCAATTCTGTCTACTGGCTCGGGAAAAGAGGTAAATTATGTCGGAACTCAAACTCACGGATGTGGCCAAATCTTATGGTCCGGTCGACGTTCTGAAACATATCGATCTTGAAATCGAGCAGGGCGAACTGATTGTTTTTGTCGGTCCATCGGGGTGCGGTAAATCCACTTTGCTGCGGATGATTGCGGGCCTCGAAAAGATCACGGGCGGCACGCTTGAGATCGAAGGGCTGGTTGTGAACGATGTTCCGCCAGCACAGCGGGGCATCGCGATGGTGTTCCAGTCCTATGCGCTCTATCCACATATGACGGTACGCGAGAACATGGCCTTCGCGCTCAAGATTGCCAAGATGCCCAGTGCTGAGGTGGACGCCGCCGTGGACCGTGCCGCGCAAATCCTGCAGCTTGAACCATTGCTCGACCGTCTGCCCAAGGCGCTGTCTGGCGGTCAGCGCCAGCGGGTTGCGATTGGCCGCGCCATCGTGCGCGACCCGAAGGTTTATCTGTTCGACGAGCCACTCTCGAATCTCGATGCCGCACTGCGTGTGGCGACGCGGATCGAAATCGCACGACTCAAGGAAGCGATGCCAGATAGCACGATGATTTATGTCACCCATGATCAGGTCGAGGCGATGACGCTGGCCAGCCGTATCGTGGTTCTGGCCGACAAGGGGATCGCACAGGTCGGCACACCGCTGGACTTGTATGAAACACCCGACAATGAATTCGTTGCGCAGTTCATAGGCTCACCCGCCATGAACTTGCTGCCGGGTACTGTTACTGCCACCGGTGAGACGACGACTGTGACCTTGGATGATGGTGGTGTGGCGGTCTCCTCGGTCCCGACCGAGGCGGGTGATGAAGGCAAGACCGTCAACATCGGTATCCGGCCCGAGGATCTGGTGATGACCGAGGATCGCCCGATCTATTCGGGCATGGTGGACTTCACCGAGGCCCTGGGTGAGGTCACATTGCTCTATTTCGCAGCATCAGAAGGCCGAGAAGCGGCGATTGCAAAACTGCCGGGCGTTCAGCGCAATTTGCGGGGGCAAACCGTTTCGGTCACCGCTGTCCCGGACAAAGTGCATCTGTTCCACAACGGGCAGACGATGCGGCGTTAAGTTCAATCCAGCTTTGCGAGGAAATCGGAGACCTTCGTCAATCCTTCGAGAAGGATTGACGGTGTATTGGCGTACCCAATCCGAACACACCCTTCGAGCCCGAGCGCCGAGCCCGGTGTGAACATCACGCCGGTTTCCTGCAGCAATCTCACGCAGAATTCGCGCGAGGGCATATCGAGATCATAATGCAGCAGGGCGGTTGTGCCGGCTTTGGGTTTGACCCAACTGATTTTTGGTTCTTTCTCAACCCATTCTTCCAACAGGGCGAGGTTGCCGCGCGTGATGGCATGGCTGCGGGTCAAGACCTTGTCGTGATGTTCCAGCGCAAGTGCTGCGAAATGGTCATCAATCATGCCAACCGAGATCGTATCGTAATCGCGATGGATCGAAACAGCTTCGATCAGTTCTGGATCCGCCGCAATCCAACCCAGTCGCAGTCCCGCCAACGAGAACGCCTTGGACATGCCCGCTGTGGAAATCCCTTTCTCATAGAGATCCGCAATCGCGTCCGTCATGCCAGCGCCTTCTTGCCCGGTGCCGCGATAGACTTCGTCACATAGTAACCACGCCCCGGCACTGCGCGCGATCTCGACGATCTCAAGCAGGAAATCGCGATCCATTACCGCGCCGGTCGGGTTGTTGGGGTTGTTGATGGCGATCAGCTTGGTGTCCGGGGTTACAGCAGCGCGCAGTTCGTCTAGATCAGGCAGATAGGCGTTTTCAGCTCTCAGATGCACCTGTGCCACCTCGGCTCCGATGCTGGCAGGGATCGAATAGTGCTGCTGATAGGTCGGCACCACGGCCACCACTTTATCGCCGCGTTCGACCAGCGTCTTGTGGACCAGCATGTTGGCGCCGATCGTGCCGTGGGTGACGATGATGTTCTCGCGCTTTTGCTGGTCATACAGGCCACAGATCGCATCGCGCAGCCGATCCGAGCCCCGGATCGCGCCATAGGTCATCTTCATCCCCAGCAATCCGGACAAATCATCCGAGTTTCGCCCTGCAAGCTGCAAAAGCTCGGCTATGGTCAGGCTTTCGACGCAGGTTTCCGCAAGATTATAGGCGCATCTGGTTTCCCATTCGTCCATCCAGATTTCGACACCAAAGGGTTCGATCTTCATCGCGCTATCCTGCCTGCTTGAGCTTTTGCGCATCGTTCCCATGGCAAGGCAGCAAGGTCAACCTTGTCTGATCCGGCGCGGCAGGTAGAGGCAGGTGATCCAGATAAAAGGGGCGTAAATTTGGAACATCCGACCATGCACCCGCAAAAATGGATGCGTAACGCCGTGGATGGCGTATGAAGGTCAGATGAATGCCGGAAATAGAAGGACAAAAGCATGAGTGCATTTGACGAAGACCTGTTCCTGAAAGGTCTTGAGCAGCGCAAGGCAACGCTGGGATCAGAGTATGTTGAAAAGAATCTGGCCGCCGCCGACGACTTTACGCGCCCGTTTCAGGAGGCGATGACCGCCTGGTGCTGGGGCTTCGGCTGGGGTGACGATGTGATCGACGCCAAGACGCGTTCAATGATGAACCTATCGATGATCGGTGCGCTGGGAAAAATGCATGAATGGGAACTCCACTGTCGCGGGGCGATCAACAACGGCGTCACGACCGAGGAAATCCGTGCCATCATCCATGTTATCGGCATCTATTGTGGGGTTCCACAGGCGCTGGAATGTTTCCGCGCGGCGCGTAAGGTAATAGAAGAAAACGCGTCTTAGGGGATTGTCCCGAGGTTGTGCCCCGGGACAATCAGCCAAACCGCCATGCTGACGTGTTGGCAATGGTGCCTTTCCTTAGGAATGTGCGGGGCAAGTTTCTGACATCGCGACCTCACAAAAATTGGCGTGGCAAGACTGCGCCAGTTATCGGCTGCAAATAGGTCTGCGTTCGTAGACCAAACTTGCAGTTATCGCGTAGGCTGATGGTCGTCGTTTTCGAAATCTGCCTACGCGATACATCTATCATTCAATGAATCCTGCGCGGCAGCATGCACACGCATCTGGAGTTGCGTCGAGGTGGATTGTCGGTTTGCGCGACCCCATTCGGGTTATCCTGCGACGACATCCTGTTGTTGGACGCCCAGTCCTTCAATACCCAGCTCCATCCTGTCGCCGGGTTTCAGATAGGTCTGAGGATTCTGCCCCATTCCGACACCCGGAGGGGTCCCGGTAGAAATCACATCACCGGGTTGCAGCGACATGAATTGTGACAGATGGGAAATGATGGTTGCCACACTGAAATGCATCGTTTTGGTTGATCCGTCCTGATAGCGGTGGCCGTTGACCTCAAGATACATCGGCAGGTTCTGCGGATCAGGGACCTCATCCCGTGTCACCAGAAAAGGACCAATTGGGCCGAAGGTGTCAGCCGATTTACCTTTGACCCATTGGCCCGAGCGATGGAGCTGAAAGTCACGCTCTGACAGGTCGTTGATCACGCAATAACCGGCAACATGATCCAAGGCTTCGGCTTCTGAGACATATTTGGCCTCTTTACCAATGACGACGCCCAGTTCAACCTCCCAATCCGTCTTGACCGAGCCGCGCGGGATTTCGACTGTGTCATTGGGGCCGATGATGGCCGATGTTGCTTTGAAGAAGATCACTGGCTCGGCTGGCAGCTCCATTCCGGCCTCGGCGGCGTGATCGGCATAGTTCAGACCAATGCAAATGAACTTGCCGACCTGACCAACGCAGGCGCCAATCCGCGGCTCGCCCTCGACCTTCGGAAGGCTGAAGGGGTCCGTTCCTATCAGGCGTCCGATGATTTTATCCCCAAGCGTATCGCCTGCGATGTCGTCGATCACACCAGAAAGGTCACGGATCGCGCCCTCGGCGTCCAGCAATCCGGGTTTTTCAGCCCCTTTCGGGCCAAAGCGTAGCAGTTTCATAGTATTGATCCTTTGTCGCTTAGATCGTCCAGCCGCCATCAATGGCAAAGGGCTGTCCGGTTGTGTATTTGCTGGCGTCGCTGGCCAGATACAGGGCAAGTTCAGCGATTTCGTCGGCTGTTCCGATACGCCCCATGGGTTGTCGTGCGATGAAATCGGACATCGCTTGATCGTAATCTCCGGTGGCGCGCAGCCGGTCGTGCAGGCTCGGGCTGTCGACCGTTCCGGGACAGATGGCATTGCAGCGAATGCCCTGCGTGACAAAATCGGCAGCTACCGATTTCGTCAAACCGATCACCGCCGCTTTCGATGCACAGTAGGCAAACCGGTTTGGAACACCCTTCATTGAAGAGGCGACCGAGGACATATTGATAATTGACCCACCGCCCGCCTCTAGCATTCCGGGAAGGATCAGCCTGATCAGGCGGAACATAGACTTGACGTTAAGGTCAAAGCTGAAATCCCAATCTCTTTCCGCGCATTCAAGGATCGACCCCCCCGCAACGTAACCGGCACAGTTGAACAAAACGTCCAGATTGGGCAGGGCAGTCACGGCAGCCTTTACTGCGCCATCATCTGTCACGTCCAGTTTCAGGGGTTGGATACCATCTATATCGCCGATTTCCGCAAGGGCCGTATCGTTGATATCGCTGGCGATGACGTGCGCGCCTTCGGCGGCAAACAGCTCGGCTGTTGCGCGGCCAATGCCTTGGCCAGCGGCGGTAATAAGCACGGTTTTACCCGCAAGACGGTTTGATGCTTTGAATGTTGTCATGAGTGTCTCACAGGTTGTTGGGCAGAAGGTCAGCTGGAATATCTTGATAGCAAACGGGCCGCAAAAAGCGCCGGATCGACAAAGTGCCGACGGACGTCGCGCCAAAGTTGGTTGATGCGGGATAGGGGCCGCCATGGACCATGCTGTCACAGACTTCGACCCCGGTGGGGAAGCTGTTGGCAAGCAGGCGTCCTGCCTTGCGTTCGAGGAGTGGAACGAGAGCCCGGGCCGCCGGTTTGTCGCCTTCGTCCAGATGCAGTGTACACGTCAGTTGCCCTTGGGTGGTACGGGCGATCTGGGTCATCTGCGCGGCATCTTTCACGCGGACGATGATGCCCGACGGGCCAAATACCTCTTCCTGTAATGCATGATCCGCCAGCCAATCGTCACCTGAAACCGTGAACAGATTGGGGGCCGCATCGCGCGCATCGCAGCTGGTACCCATAATCTTGGAAACACCTGTTCCAGCGGCCACACGGGAAACACCATCCCGGTAAGCGGCAGCAATGCCATCGGTCAGCATGGTTTGGCTGCCTACTGCTGACAGGCCCGTCCGGGCTGCTGTCTGGAACGCGTCAGCGTCGGGTCCGTCGATGATGACCGCGATACCTGGGTTGGTGCAGAATTGGCCGACACCCATGCTGAGCGAAGCGGCCCACCCAGCGCCGATCTCAGCCCCGCGCGCGGCTGCAGCTTGCGGCAATATGAACATCGGATTGACCGAGCCCAGCTCACCAAAGAAGGGAATGGGTTCGTCACGCTGTGCACACAGGTCAAACAGGGCGCGACCCGCGCGCAATGACCCGGTGAACCCGACCGCGCGGACCAAAGGGTGCTTCGCCAATGCCGTGCCGACCTCGATCGCGTTGCTCTGGATCAATGAAAACACGCCGGGGTGGGTGTTGGTGGACTTGATTGCGGCGTCGATTGCCTGCGCCACGATCTCACCTGTGCCGGGATGCGCCGGGTGGCCCTTGGCCACCACGGGGCAACCAGCAGCCAAGGCTGCGGCTGTGTCACCGCCTGCGACCGAAAAGGCGAGCGGAAAGTTGGACGCGCCAAAAACCGCGACCGGGCCCAGAGGGCGCTGGATCATGTGCAAATCCGGTCGGGGCAGGGGGGCACGATCCGGCAGGGCAGGGTCGTGGCGATGGTCCAGATAATCTCCGGCCTCGATATGATCGGCAAACAGGCGCAATTGACCCACCGTGCGGCCCCGCTCTCCTTGTAAACGGGCCTCGGGCAGGCCGGTTTCCTGAGTTCCGATTTCAGTGATCGCATCTCCGCGCGCGTCAATCTCGTCGGCGATTTTGCGCAGCAATGCCGCACGGTCGGCACGGGTCGACCAGCCGAAGGAGGCAAACGCATCCTCGGCGGCCTCCACGGCAGCGTCGACAAGTGCGGGTGTCCCGATGGCAAAGTCATGGCTGGGGCCATGGGCGGGGTCTGATGTAAAGGTCTGTTCTGAGCTGATCCATTCGCCAGCGATCAGGTGTTTTCCGGTTAACATGTTCAAACTTCTCTTATATCAAGCCCCGTTGGGCGAGGTTTCGCATCAGGTGAGACGCCCCGAAGGTCCATTCAGGGCATTCTGTCGACAGGCGCACGGTATTGGTCAGCGTTCCAAGCTGGTCATTGGCAATGGTGACGACATCGCCCAATTTATGGGTGAACCCACCGCCGGGTGTGTCGCGGTCCTGGGTTGGGGCAAACAGCGTGCCGAGAAACAGCATCAGCCCGTCAGGATATTGGTGATGACGCCCGATGGTTTGTCCCACCAGATCTGCCGGGTCGCGGCTGATCTGGGACATGGATGAACTGCCATTCAGCACAAAACCTTCCGGTCCAATGACGGTAAGCGTCAATTCGGCCTGACGTATGTCGTCCAACGAAAAGGTTTCGTCAAACAGCCGTATCATGGGCCCGATCGCACAAGACGCGTTGTTGTCCTTGGCCTTGCTTAGCAACAGGGCTGATCGCCCTTCGACGTCGCGCAGATTGACGTCATTGCCAAGTGTTGCGCCCTTGATCTGGCCCTGCGATGTCACGGCCAGAACCACTTCGGGTTCGGGGTTGTTCCAGGTTGAAATCGGGTGAAGCCCGATATCCGCGCCGAACCCAACCGAGGATAAGACCTGTGCCTTGGAAAAAACTTCGGCATCGGGGCCAATGCCGACCTCAAGATACGGACTCCAGAGGCCCTCGGTGACCAATGCCTCTTTGACTTGCACGGCTTCCTTTGACCCCGGCACGATGTTGGATAGGCTGTCGCCAATCCTGTCGCCGATACGCGCTCGGATCGCGTCTGCCTTGGCGGGATCGCCCGCGGCCTGTTCCTCGATCACGCGTTCGACCATCGAACCGGCAAATGTCACGCCACAGGCTTTCACAGCTTGCAGGTCGCACGGGGCGAGCCAGCGATGATCTGCCTCCAACGGGCCGACGTCTTCACCTTTGGCAGCACGCAGATAGTCCGCCGCGTCGTCACGTTCCAATACATCTCGGGCGGTGGGCGCCGTAGCTGAGGTGATATCCACGACACGTCCCTGGCGCAGGGTCACTATGCTGGGGCCGATCCCCGCGCGTTCAACGCGCCCAAGCCACAGGCCGTCTGAATCCAGTGTCGGTATGATCATTTCAATCCCTGAGACTATAGGCTCGGGTGGCATTGCCGCCCATGATTGCCTGACGTTCTGCGTGGCTTAGCTGGCTCAGCAATGCGTCGGTGGTTTCTAACCAGCGGTCGTAAGTGCTGGCCAAAGTGCAAACGGGCCAGTCGCTGCCCCAGATCAAACGAGACGGGCCAAAGCCGTCGAGCAAATGATCCACATAGGGACGCAGATCTTCAAGTGACCAATCCGCCTTTGCCTCGGTGACAAGACCAGAGAGCTTGCACCAGGCGTTGGTTTCGCGGGCCAACACAGCCATATCATCTGCCCAGTCGCGTATGATTGCATCTTTGATCAACGGCTTCGATCCGTGGTCGATCACCACACGCATATCGGGGTGGCGCGCAAGCAGGGTCCTGAGCGGTTTGAGATGTTCGGGCAACGTCAAGGCATCGAAGGTCAGATCAGCCAGTTGAAGGGCCTCAAATGCTGGGGTCAACGTGTCGCCAAGCATCCACAAAGGATCGGCGATGTCCTGTATCATCGGACGCAGCCCGACAAATGCCGGATGGGCCGCCAAGGCCGAGATTTGCGCAGGCGCATCCGCTGTTTCAAGGTCAACCCAACCGACAACACCTTTGATGAACGCATTCTCATCGGCCAAAGAAAGCAAGTATTCAGTTTCGGCCACTGTCGGGGCGGCCTGCACAAGCACCGTGCCGTCAATCCCGGCCGCACTGAGCAAAGGTGTCAGATCGTCTGGTGTGAAATCCCGGTGGATCGCACCCAGCGCGGGCGTCAGCCAGCCATAATCGCCTCGCGCCAAAGCCCAGAAATGCTGATGCGCGTCGATTTTCATCCGATGACGCCTTTTTTCAGGATGATGTTGCCGTAGAGCCTGCGTTCACCTGTCTGGACGATGGCGAACGCATTGGCAGCGCGGTCGTAGAAAGCGAACCGCTCCAATCCCTGAATGCGCTGGGGATTGTCCGCCGTCGCGTCGATGATGCTCTGAAAATCGGCCACGGCTACAGGCACGGCCTCGGGATCACCAACCACCTGCATTGTCAGCGCTGGATCAGGTACGAACGTGTCCAATGGCATCACCGACAGCACCGCCTTTAATATCTCGCTGGCCGAGGACCCGTCGGCGCGGATGCATTCTGGTCCGGCGCTGGAACCCGGAAAGTTCGCATCCGCGATCACGATTTCGTCGCCATGGCCCATTGCGCGGAGAGTGTAGAGCAGTTCTGGCGACAGGATCGGGTCGATATCACGCAGCATTGGCGGCCTCTTTGGGTAGGGGGGCATCGGGACGGATCAGGTTTTCGGTGCGCAGATCCGACCAAAGCGAGGTGGGGATTTCATGGTCCAGCAGGCCGACATTGGCCTGCACTTCGGCAACGCTGACCGCACCGGGAACCACAGTTTTGACGCACGGATGGCCCAGAACGAACTGCAACGCGGCGGCGATCAGAGGCGTGTCATGCGCGGTGCAGATTGCCTCAATCCTACGCACCTGATCCAGAATGGCCTCGGGTGCATCGGCGTAGTTATATTTGGCACCTGGAACAGCACCGGTGGCCAGAATTCCTGAATTATAGGGCCCTCCCAGAATGATCCCTACATCCCGCTTCTCACAAAGGGGTAGGAAACTGTCCAACGCCTCTTGTTCCAGCAGCGTGTAGCGCCCAGCCAGCAGGAAGCCGTCAAAGTCGCCCAACCCCAGCAGCCTTTCGCAGACCTGCCATTCATTTACGCCTGCACCGATGGCCGCAATTTCACCGGCATCGCGCAATTCAACCAGCGCCTTGTAGCCGCCGCCATCGAACAACTCGCGCACCTTTGCGTCCGACTTTTCCTGGCTGCCTTGGCTGAAGGCACAGACATCGTGCACCAACAGAATATCCGCGTTGGCAGCCCCGATCCGTCCGCAGCTGGCCTCATAAGATCGCATCACCCCGTCATAGGTGTAATCGAACACGATGCGTTTCTGGGGAACATCCACGAAGGCCTCGGGCGTTACCTCATGCGGTTCACAATCCAGCAGCAAGCGGCCGATCTTGGTCGACAGTTGAATATTGTCGCGACCAAATCGGGCGATTGCCTCTCCGAACCGATGCTCAGAACGGCCCAGCCCGTATTGCGGGGCGGTATCAAAAAACCGGATGCCTGCATCATACGCGGCTTGCAAGGCCGCTTGCGCATCCTCATCGGACACTTTGCGATAGAGGTTTCCCAGCGGCGCCCCGCCAAAACCCATGCGGGTCAGGGGGACGGGCCGCGTGGTACGGTTGTTCAGTAATTCTGTCCGGGAAACGGTCATCCTGCCTCGCTCTGCAGCTGTGGGGTAAGATTGAACAATTGTGGCTTTTGTTGTTCCAGCTGTTCGATACGTGGCATCAACTGTCCCAGATGCGCGCGCATCGCGTCCTGGGCTGCCCGCTCATCACGGTTGCTGATCGCCTCAAAGATGGCCCGATGTTCTGCCAGGGTTTCGGCGATCCGACCCGGCGTCGGCAACAACAGCATCCGGGCGCGGCTAACCTGCAGCGAGACGGTCTGAGAGACGTCAGCGAGGCGGCGAAAGCCTGTGAATTCCATCAGTAAGCCGTGGAACTCCTCATCTGCCTGATAGAATCCAGGGATATCGTCATCTTCGATCAACAGCTCCTGCAGGCGCATGTTGCGGCTCAGCCTTTTGCGCTGATCGTCGGTCAGGTCGCGCGTTACCTTGGCGACTGTCGCAAGTTCCAGCGCCTCGCGCAGGAAAGCACCTTCGCGAATCTCGTCCATCGAAAAGTAGGACACGCGCGTACCCGATTGCGGCACCACATCCACCAGCCCTTCCGAGGCTAGGCGGGCAATTGCATCCGCCACAGGCGCGCGCGATACGCCAAGTCGTTCGCAAACCGGTGCCTTGCGCAGGTTTGCACCGGGCGGGAAGTCCAGCGCCAGGATTGCTTGCTTCATAGCGTGGTGAACCCGCTGGCTCAGCGACCCTTCAGTCGTCGTGATCTCGGGCAATAGTGAGGCGTCAATATCTTGGTGTTTGGTCATGTGTCTTAATTAGCATTCTAACATGTTAGTTGACAAGAGGTGAAGTTCACCTTAGCAACATGAGACAAGCAAGCGGGGAAGAGATGCAAGCACGCAGCGGTATAAATGTTCTTGAGGGTGCAGCGCGTGATGTCGTGCGGCTTAACCCACAAGATAATATCGTTATTGCGCTGCGCGATTTGCAGGCGGGTGAGCAGCCAGCGCCTGTTTCCGTGCCGTTGGCCGCCTCTGTCGCCCGGGGTCATAAGATTGCCGTGGCCCCTATTCAGGCCGGTGAGAACGTCATCCGCTATGGCCAGATTATCGGGCAGGCCACATGCGATATCGAGCCGGGCGCGCATATCCACGTGCACAATCTGGGAATGGGCGCGCATCAGCAGGACTATGCGCATGCCAGTGCGAACACGCCTTTGCCTGTCCTGTCGGAAGGGCGGACATTTGCGGGCTTTCACCGGACCGGCGGGAAAGTGGGCACCCGCAACTATATCGGCATTCTGACAACCGTTAACTGTTCGGGTTCGGTGGCGCGTTTTATCGCGGAAGCGGCCGAAAAATCCGGACTTTTGGACAGCTTCCCAAATGTGGACGGTGTGGTTCCGATCGTGCATGGCACAGGCTGTGGGATGTCGGGCAAAGATGAGGGCTATGCTACCTTGTTCCGCACATTGGCCGGATATGCACAGCATCCAAATTTCGGCGGCATTCTACTGATCGGGCTGGGATGTGAGGTTATGCAGATTGCAGACCTTGTTGATGGTCGCCCGATCCGCGCCGATGGCGTCCTGCGCTATATGACCATTCAGACCGAAGGCGGAACCCGCCGCACAATCGAGCGGGGGCTGGATGAGCTGCGGGGCATTGCGGAACTGGCCAATCAGGCAGAACGCGCCCCGGCCCCGGTCAGTTCCATCACGGTTGGTATGCAATGCGGGGGGTCGGACGGGTATTCGGGGATCACCGCGAACCCGGCGCTGGGATATGCCTCGGATCTGCTGGTGCGCCACGGGGGCACGACCATCTTGTCGGAAACCTCAGAGATCTACGGTGCAGAACACCTGCTGACCCGCCGGGCCGAGACGGTTGATATTGGTGAAAAGCTGATCGAGCGCATCCACTGGTGGGAGGATTACACCGCCCGCAATGGCGGTGAGATGGACAATAATCCAAGCCCCGGCAACAAGCGCGGTGGGCTGACGACCATTTTGGAAAAATCGCTGGGCGCAGTCGCCAAAGGCGGCACAGCGCCGCTGCGTGATGTCTACATGTTTGGTGAAAGGATCGACAAGCACGGGTTCGTCTTTATGGACAGCCCCGGGTTTGATCCGTGTTCGGTAACCGGGCAGGTGGCTTCTGGCGCGAACCTCATCGTGTTTACCACCGGTCGTGGCTCGGTCTCGGGCTATCAGCCCACACCCTGCATCAAGCTGGCCACCAATTCCGAGATGTTTGCCCGCATGGCTGACGACATGGACTTGAACTGCGGCGACATCGTGACCGACGGGATCAGCATCGAAACCAAGGGCGAAGAGTTGTTCGAAATCCTGATCCGGGTCGCCTCGGGCGAAAAAACCAAAAGCGAGACGCTTGGCTTTGGAGGCGTCGAATTTGTACCCTGGCAAATCGGCGCCGTCATGTAATCCGCAACTGGAACAAAGGCGCAAATGGGAGGGAATATGTCCAAACTGGTCGACATGACGGGGATTGATAAGTTTTTCCCCGGTGTGCACGCGCTCAAATCCGTGCAGTTCGATCTTGATCCGGGCGAAGTTCACGCGCTGATGGGAGAGAACGGTGCCGGAAAAAGCACGTTGATGAAGATCCTGTCGGGTATCTATCAACGCGACGGCGGGACCCTCATGATCGAAGGGCAAGAGGTCAGCCCGAAATCCCCGCGCGAAGCACAGGATCTGGGCATCGGAATCATCCATCAGGAATTGAGCCTGATGAACGATCTGACCGTGGCGCAAAACATCTTCATTGGGCGCGAACCACGCAAGAGCTTTGGCCGCTTGGACGAGGCCACGTTGAATGCGCAAACAGCCGAGATATTTGCCTCGATGAACCTGAACCTTGACCCCAAGGCGCTGGTGGGCAGCCTGACCATCGCAAAACAGCAGATGGTCGAGATCGCCAAGGCGTTATCCTTTCGATCCAAGGTGCTGATCATGGATGAGCCGACTGCGGCCCTGAATGACGCCGAGATTGCCGAGCTGTTCGTGATCATCCGCCGCCTCAAGGCCGAAGGTGTTGGCCTCGTCTATATCAGCCACAAAATGGACGAGTTGAAACAGATATCGGACCGCGTGACAGTGATGCGCGATGGTGAATACGTTGGTACGGTAGTCGCCGCGGAAACCCCCATCAGCCAAATTATCGCCATGATGGTGGGCCGAGAGGTCAAGGAAGAGCCGCTGGATGTGCCTGATCTGGGCGACGCCGAGATGTCTTTGCAGGTCAATGGACTGAGCCGAGGCAAAGAGATACAGGATGTCAGTTTTTCAGTTCAGAAGGGTGAAATTCTCGGCCTTGCCGGCCTGATGGGCGCGGGCCGAACCGAGGTCGCGCGCGCCATCTTCGGAGCTGACCCCAAGGATAGCGGCGAAATCCAGGTGCATGGCCGGGTGACTTCCATCACATCTCCTACCGATGCCGTCAAAGCGGGGATCGGGTATCTTTCAGAAGACCGAAAGCACTTTGGCCTCGCCACCGGTATGAATGTGCGCGACAACATCGCGCTTGCTTCGATGGACCTGTTCACTGGCGCGGGCGGCGTTCTGAACGACGGCAAAATCAGCAACAGCGCCAAAACCTACATCAAGCAATTGGGCATTCGTACACCTTCAGATGTGCAGGAAGTTCGCCTGCTTTCGGGTGGGAACCAGCAGAAGGTGGTCATCGCCAAATGGCTGCTGCGCGATTGCGATATTTTGATCTTTGACGAACCCACACGCGGCATCGACGTGGGCGCGAAATCCGAGATCTATAAACTGCTGGAAGAACTGGCAGGGCAGGGCAAAACCGTCATCGTAATCTCGTCCGAACTGCCTGAGATCATGCGCCTCAGCCATCGTATTGCCGTGATGTGCGAAGGGCGGCTGACCGGGATTTTGCCGGGCGGCAAAGACACCACACAAGAAGACATCATGCACCTCGCCACGCAGCGCGCGGCAGCGATGCAGGTAACAGGGACAGTCCAATGACGACAGCGACGGACATCGAAAAGAAAAAGCCACTCTCAGGTCTCGCGGATAGCGGCGCGTACCAAAAGTTTTTGGCGTTCGCCAGTTTGATCGTGCTGCTGATCGGCTTCTCCATTGCATCACCCAATTTCATGCAAACATCGAATATGATTGCCATTCTTCAGGCGACATCGGTCAACGGAGTGCTGGCAGTCGCTGCGACGCTGGTCATCATCACCGGGGGTATTGACCTGTCGGTCGGCACGCTGATGACCTTTTGTGCTGTGATCGCGGGCGTGGTGCTTACCAATCTTGGCATGCCGTTGCTGCTGGGCGTCGCCGCAGCTATCGCCGCGGGCGCATTTTGCGGGCTTTGTTCCGGAACTTTCGTGGCCAAAATGAAAATTCCGCCGTTCATCGCCACGCTGGGGATGATGCTGATTCTCAAGGGTCTATCGCTGGTGATCTCGGGGACGCGGCCGATCTATTTCAATGACACACCCGGGTTTGACCAGATTTCACGCGGGTCTCTGATCGGCGAGGTTTTTCCATCTCTCCCCATCCCCAACGGCGTACTGATCCTGTTTCTGGTTGCCATTGCAGCATCGTACATTCTGGGGCGCACGGTATTGGGGCGCTACACATTTGCGCTGGGGTCGAACGAAGAGGCCGTGCGCCTTTCCGGTGTGAACACGGATATGTGGAAGATACGTATCTATGCGCTGGCCGGCGCGATCTGCGGCATCGCCGGTATCCTGATCGCATCGCGCCTGAACTCGGCCCAGCCCGCGCTGGGGCTGGGTTACGAACTAGAAGCTATTGCAGCGGTTGTGATCGGCGGGACGTCCCTGTCCGGTGGGCGCGGCACCATCCTTGGCACCCTGATCGGCGCGCTGATCATGGCGGTGCTGACCAACGGGCTTCGCGTTCTGTCCGTCGCTCAGGAATGGCAGACCGTCGTGACCGGCGCGATCATCATTCTGGCCGTCTACGCCGACATGGCGCGGAGGAAGAAGGCAGGTTGAGAAAATCAACAAACTAACGACCAACTGTGGAGGAGAAAACATGTTATCACGTCGTTTCATTCTGGGTGTGCTGAGTGCAGCCACCCTTGCAGCACCCGCCTCAATGGCGGCTGCGGAAGACGTCTATATCCCGCTGGTATCCAAAGGGTTCCAGCATCAGTTCTGGCAGGCTGTGAAGTCCGGTGCGGAACAGGCAGCTGACGAGTTTGATGTCACCATCACATTCGAAGGCCCGGACAACGAAACAATGGTGGACCGCCAGATCGATATGCTTGCGGCCGCGCTTGCCAACAATCCCAAAGCGATCGGTTTCGCGGCCCTCGACAGTCAGGCAGCGATCCCGCTTCTGAAACAGGCCAATGAAAAAGGCATCCCAATCATCGCTTTCGACAGCGGCGTTGACAGCGATATCCCGGTTTCAACCGCAACAACGGACAATGTGGCCGCTGCGTCGCTGGCAGCCGACAAGATGGCAGAGAAAATCGGCGGCAAGGGAAAAGTCGCTGTTGTTGCCCATGACCAGACCAGCCGCACCGGCATCGACCGGCGCGATGGGTTTGTTAATCGCATGGCTGAAAACTACCCGGACATCGAAGTTGTAACCGTGCAATATGGTCAGGGTGATCACCTGAAATCAACCGAAGTCACCAAGGCGATTCTGACGGCGAATCCCGATCTGAACGGTATCTTTGGAACCAACGAAGGTTCGGCCATTGGCGTCGTAAATGGCGTTCAGGAACTGGGCACGGAAGGTTTGGTAATCATCGGCTACGACAGTGGCAAAGCCCAGAAAGACGCTATCAAAAGCGGCCTGATGGCCGGTGCGATCACTCAAAATCCAGTGGGTATCGGCTATGAGACTGTGAAAGCAGCGGTTGCCGCACTGAACGGAGAAGAGGTTCCAGTGCTGATCGACACAGGCTTTTACTACTATGACGCCTCGAACATGGACGATCCAAAGATCTCAGCCGTTCTGTACGACTAAGGAAATCCACTCACATCTACTGGTCCGGCCCGCCCGTTTTGGGTGGGCCGTTTTTTTGTACAGGAGACCTTTTTCGAAGGCTCATTTGTCGGTGTTTTGCGCATTGGGAAATGCGGTCCGGGCGCATGAAGTATGGAACCGTGCAATGGCGGGAATCGCGCAGTGCTTGTAGGGCCGATTTCTAGCATGCGGTATTACTGTATCCGAACGCTGTGACAAACGGCGCATTCCTGCGGCTCTGTTGCCTCAATTTTTCTCGGCTTTTCTGGAAATCGTGGCTGGGGTGGTAGGATTCGAACCTACGATACACAGTACCAAAAACTGCTGCCTTACCACTTGGCTACACCCCAACGGTGAGCGGCTATCTACGACTGTTGCTTTCTGTGTTCAAGGGGTTTTTTGGACAAAAATGACATCAATCTGCAAATTCATACGGTTGCGGTTTGGTTGTACCCGCGACATCTATTGCGAGGTGCAAAACGATTGATAAGAAACCTATTCAGAGGTCCCCAATCAGGAGGCAACCTCTGGATCCCGTTGCAAAGACTCCCTAACGGCTAGCAATGCCAATCCGCCTTTCTGCGATTGCGTTTCAATCGCACGAAATGGCATTTAAATAATTGAAAAATATAATTAAAATCTATGGATGCAGTTGAATTCCCTGGCGCCGAGGGCTAGCTGTAAGATGTCCGCTATCCGGAAAAAAGGAGCAAGAGATGAAACTGAACGCGCAAGTAGCAGAAGCGTTGAACAAGCAGATCAACAATGAGCTCCATGCCTCATACACATATCTTGCGATGTCAGCCTATTTCGAAGCACAGGACCTGCCCGGTTTCGCAAGTTGGTTTCGGGGTCATTCCGCCGAAGAGGATACGCATGCAATGCGTATATTTGACTTTATCGCCAAGCGGGGCGAGCGGATCAATCTGGATGGGATCACCAAGCCGCAAACGGAATACGAATCGCCAGTTGATGTGCTTGAGCAGGCTCTGGCGCAGGAACAGACGGTGACGGGGCAGATTAATGCTTTGTTCGAGCTGGCGCATGACGTCAAAGAATATAGCACGCAGAACATGCTGAACTGGTTTCTGGCCGAGCAGATTGAAGAAGAGGATCTGTTTACCTCGATCCTGGATAAGGCCAAGGCGGCCAATGGGGATCGCTGGAACCTCTTGCTGCTGGATCAGGATTTGGCCAAGCGTGGCAGCGGTCAGGCCGGCGCGTAAGCAGGGCATACGGCAGGGGCAGGGGTCTTCGGTTATTCCCGAATTTCGGAAGGATCGACCCCCCACAGATTGCCCTTGAGGGTCCAGCCGCGATAACCGCCAGCCGAGACACGGCACCACTCGGGGGTGCATTTTTCCAGTCGGGCAACAACACCGGTTTCGAAATGCGCGTTCACCTGTGATTTTGGGTCGGGCATGGCGTAAACCGGCAGCAAGTCAGATTCAATGAGGACCGTGCGCACGCCTGAAAGCAGGGCATAGTGGACCCAACCACCTGCGCCGTCGCGGTCCTGAACTTTGCGCCAGTTTCCGTACTCGGCCGTAATTTGCAATGGCATGCCACGCCGTTTGAACACCCAGTCGATTCGATGGGTCAAAGAGGGGCCGCGCCGCACATTGCCTTCGGCTGCCTTCATTGAGACATAGCGGGGGAGCGGCAGATTCGTCACCTGGCCTCGTTTTTCCTGCGCAGATGCGGCCACGACGCCGAGCGCGAGAAAAAATACCGAGATCAACGCCACAGTTCGGCGGTTCACTGAAAAACTAGCACTCACTGCCTGTCTGCTCTTATGCCTGTGGTCCGCATGCGAAAAAAGGTTGAGACGATGACCAAGGGGTTCTTGTGCCCCGTGTAATCCTGCGCCACGATGACATGACGCGCGACTGTTTGCAAAGCAGTAGGAGGGTCGAAGTGCCAAGAGAACGTCTGAGTGTTGTCGTTACGCGACGGTTGCCCGAAGCGGTGGAAACCCGACTGAGCGAGCTTTTCGATGTAAAGCTGCGTGACAATGACAACCCTATGACACGCGAGGAACTGACCGAAGCCGTCAAAATGGCGGATGTGCTGGTCCCGACCATTACCGATACCATTGATGGTGGTGTTTTGGGGCAGGCCGGTGAGAATCTGCGCCTGATCGCGAATTACGGCGCTGGGGTCGACAATATCGATGTGGCGACGGCGCGTCAGCGGGGCATACTGGTTTCGAACACTCCGGGTGTTCTGACCGATGATACAGCAGATATGACTATGGCCCTGATTTTGGCGGTTACACGGCGTATCCCCGAAGGGTTGGGCGTGATGCAAAAGGGCGATTGGACTGGCTGGGCCCCGACCGCCTTCCTGGGTGGCCGGGTCGGTGGACGTCGGCTGGGCATTCTTGGCATGGGCCGGATCGGGCAGGCTGTTGCCCGTCGCGCCAGCGCATTTGGGATGCAGGTGCACTACCACAATCGTCGTCGATTGCGCCCGGAGACCGAGCAAGAATTTGAAGCGACCTATTGGGACAGTCTGGATCAGATGGTGGCGCGGATGGATGTCATCTCGATCAACTGCCCGTCGACACCTTCGACCTTTCATCTGATGAATGCGCGCCGGTTGAAACTGATGAAACCTTCTGCCGTGATCGTAAATACTTCACGAGGCGAAGTTGTCGACGAAAACGCGTTGACCCGGATGATCCGAGCGGGGGAGATTGCCGGAGCGGGTCTGGACGTCTACGAAAAGGGAACAGATGTGAATCCTCGCCTTCGACAGCTGTCCAACGTCGTGCTCTTGCCTCATATGGGTTCGGCCACGCTGGAAGGGCGGATAGAGATGGGCGAAAAGGTCATCATCAACATCAAGACATTCGAAGACGGCCATCGTCCTCCGGACCAGGTTGTGCCCGCGATGCTATAGGCTTTGGTCTGAAAGAAAGGGAACGCAATGGTGCAGGCAGCCGCTTTACCGCGAAATGAAGCTGGGATTGAAACGGCTGTTGGAATTCTGAAGCAAAGGTTCGGAGACCGATTGCAGACCGGCGCCGCCATCCGGGAACAACACGGGCACACCACGACGTGGATAGAAAACCAGAGCCCGGATGCCGTCATCTTTCCCAACTCCACCGAAGAGGTGGCAGATATTGTAAGAACCTGTGCGGCGCATAAGGTGCCGGTTATTCCATTCGGAACAGGCACCTCGCTTGAAGGACAGGTGAACGCTCCTGCCGGTGGCATTTCTGTCGATCTTGGCCAGATGAACAAGATACTGGCCGTCAATGTGGGTGATCTGGATTGCGTGGTGCAACCGGGCGTCACACGTGCTGACCTTAACACCCACCTGCGGGATCAGGGGCTGTTCTTTCCCATTGATCCGGGCGCCAATGCGTCACTGGGCGGCATGGCCGCGACGCGCGCATCCGGCACCAATGCGGTTCGATACGGAACGATGAAAGATAACGTGCTCAGCCTTGAGGCGGTGATGCCGGATGGACAAGTGATCCGCACCGGGCATCGTGCCCGCAAATCATCGGCCGGATATGACTTGGCACGCCTTTTGATTGGCGCCGAAGGCACGCTTGGTATCATCACCGAAATCACCCTGCGCCTGCATGGCATTCCCGAGGCCATCAGCTCAGCCCGCTGTTCATTTCCCACGGTAGATGCGGCCTGTCAGGCGGTAATGATGACCATTCAGTATGGCATCCCGGTCGCCCGGATCGAACTGCTGGACCAGATGTCGGTCAAAGCGGCAAACGCCTATTCGGGGCTGGATCTCCCTGAAACGCCTCTGCTGCTGCTTGAGTTTCACGGCTCAGACAGCGGTGCGGTCGAACAGGCCGAAACATTTGGTCAAATCGCCGAAGAATTTGGCGGTACCGATTTCACTGCGACCTCGACAACTGAAGAACGCAACAAGCTTTGGCAGGCCCGGCACGATATGTATTGGGCTAGCCTGCAATTGCGTCCGGGTGCGCAGGGGATTTCGACGGATGTTTGTGTGCCGATCTCGCGTCTGGCCGAATGCGTGACGGCCGCGCAAGACAAAGCAGCTGATTTGGGTTTGCTGGCCCCGGTTGTGGGTCATGTCGGAGACGGTAACTTCCATACCCTTCTATTGATCGACATGGACGACGCGGATGACGTCGCAGGCGCCGAGGAATTCGTGGGATGGCTGAACGACCTGGCCATTTCGATGGAGGGCACCTGCACGGGTGAGCACGGGATCGGGCAGGGCAAACGCCCCTATCTTGTGAAAGAACTTGGTCTGGCGACGACCTATATGGCGGCAATTAAAACCGCGCTGGACCCTGACAACATCATGAATCCGGGAAAGATTCTCTAAGCGGCGAATTTCCCCGAACTACTTCACTTTTGTGCAAAAAAGCGGCCACAACGCCGCCGCAATTTTATGTGATTGAAGACCCCAGAGCAGCATTTGATTCCGAGGTTTTTCATGGGCGCTTTGCGTTTCATTGGGTTCCTGCTGATTGCGGCGGTGGTTGTCACCGGTCTTGATTATTATCAGCAGGATAAAAAGAGCGAAGGCACGCTTTCGTTCAGTGGTTATCTAACAACCATCAACGATCGTTTCGACCTGTACCAGAGTGAGCTTGCAGCAGAAGACCAAGAGCGCGAGCGCCAGCAGCGCTGGCGCGCTGGCGAAAAAGCTCTTCTACCCGCATCAAACGATGAATGGACCCGCCGCGCGATTGTCGACGCCGACTTCACGCTCGATGCACGAGAGGGCGTACTACAAGACAACATTAGCGAAGCCGCACGACCTTTGGCCAAAAAGGTCGCGGTGCAAAAAACGGAACAATTGGCCGCCAAGATGGACCGTAACAGTTGGGTGTATCAGAAGGGCGATCATACGATCTGGTTGCAGGTGCTTTTCAAGAACAACGCCAATTCAAACACATTGGCAGGCAATATCGCCGTATCTGTTGATGCAGTTCAATCCAGCAAAAGCGACTATGTCCCCTTTGGCATAATCGGAGGGGTCGCCTTTTTCCAGTTCGCGCAAAACAACTATAACGTACTGAGGGTCGACGACCGAGCATTCTGGTCGATGATCACCGCCAGCAAAACGGATTTGAACGGTCCCCCGGGGTTTGAAGTATACAAGGGGGTCATTGGTCTGGGCGAGGAAATCCGGTTCAAGGCCTACTCTGACGCCCCTGCGGAAAAGGTTCGCGCGTTTCTGACAGGACTGGATTACGATAGCTTTAATGCATTGCTGCGCAGACCCGTACCCGGGATCAGCAATGGTTCGGTCGTCAATCCCGAGGACGAGGCTGAGCTGGCCGTGAATATGGCTGGTGTCCGGTCAGAATTCGCAAAACTTCGTGGTGAAATTGCGCGGCTGCGGTTGAACAATGTTGACGGGTTGGCCCTTTTGGCGAACACGATGAGCGCACAGTATGGCCTGCCAAACGACATCTTTGAGCTGACGGGTAACCAGATAAATTCTGCAGATGATATGGTGCAGATTGGGTATCGCAAAGGGCTAAGCGACCTTCTCGAAGGCGAACTGCAAAAGGCCGAAACGGACGAAGGTTTTTTTGGCAGCTTGTTTGCAGGTTTCCAGGGCAATAAGGACGCGACGGGCCCCAAAGAAAGCGCGGGACTTCTCGCAGGGTTCAAGTCTTTCTTTCAAGCGTCAGATTCCGATCAGGCACCTCAGGTCCGCGTGACCAAGGGCGGGACTGGATCGATCGGAGAGTGCGCCTCTAAAGGCGCTGCAAAAAGATGTACATTGGGCGGCGGCTAAAGGCCGCCTAGACCTGTAGAATTGCGGCCCGCACCGACGTGCGGGTCGTTTTTTTTCTATCACTGGTCGGATGAATGTCGCGCCGGGGTCCTCAAATGCGCCATATGGTGTCAACAGAATTCAAGGGGAGACGCCCGGTTATGAAAACCCAAGTCAAAGCACTGGTTGTTGGCGGCGGCGCCGTCGGGACCTCGATTGCCTATCATCTGGCCAAAGCAGGCTGGGACGACGTGATGCTGATCGAGCGGGATGAGCTGACGTCAGGCTCGACCTGGCACGCAGCAGGCCTGCTGCCGCTGTTCAACATGTCGTATGCGACGACCCACATCCACAAATACTCGGTCGACTTCTACAAGACGCTTGAGGAAGAGACGGGCCTGAATGCGGGCTTTGCCGTTGTCGGCAACTTGCGCATGGCACAAACGCAGGAGCGTATGGATGAATACATGCTTTACGCGTCCACCGCCGAAACCTGTGACGTATCATACGAATGGCTGACCCCGGACCAGATCAAGGAACGCTGGCCGCTGATCGAAACCTCTGATCTGAAAGGCGCGATCTATCACACCGAGGATGGCTATATAAACCCCGCCGACGTGACCCAGGCGATGGCCAAAGGTGCCCGTCAGCGCGGTGTCGACATCGTGCGTAAAATGCAGGCCGACGCTTTCCACTGGAATGGCACCCATTGGGAGGTGACCTGCACCAAGATGGTCGAGAAGGGCGGCAACCTCATCCCTTCGGACGAGCAGGTGGTTATCACGGCCGAACATGTCGTCACCGCATCGGGCAACCACGCGCAGCGCACGGCTAAGATGCTGGGCATCAAGATGCCCGCGATCCCGGTCGAACACACCTTCATCGTCATGGACAAAGATCCCGAGCTGGTCAAATGGCGTGAAGCGGGCAATCCCGAACACCCAGTTGTGCGCGACGCGGATAACGAATCCTATGCTCGCGAGGAGCGTGGAGGCTGGATTCTAGGCATCTACGAACACGGCGCGCCCGCGCAGTTCGAACATGGTGTGCCGGATAGCTTCCGCGCCGACCTGTTCCCGCTGGATCTGGATCGGATCGCCGATCAGTACATGGCGATGGCCGAACGCGTTCCTTCTTGCGCCGAATCCGGTTTGAAAGACGATTTCAACGGCCCGATTTGCTACACACCCGACGGCAATCCGCTGGTTGGCCCCGCTCCGGGCATGCGCAACATGTGGCTGGCCGAGGGCTTTTCGTTTGGTATCACTGCCGCTGGCGGCACCGGCTACTATCTGGCGCAGATGATGGTCGATGGCGAAGCCGAGATCGACATGGCGTCGCTTGATCCCAAACGCTACAGCAGCAACTGGATGACCACCGAGTTTGCGGCCCGCAAGAACGAAGAGTGCTATGAGCACGTCTACATCCTGCACCACCCCGACGAAGAGCGTGCAGCCTGCCGCCCGCTGCGTACCGTTCCGGCCTATGACCGTCAGAAAGCGCGTGGCGCACAGTTTGGCTGGGTTAACGGATGGGAGCGTCCCAACTACTTTGGCCCGCTTGATGCCCCGGAAAACTTTGATCATGACGCACGCTCGTTCCGTCGCGGCGGCTGGTGGCAGTATGCGGTGGAAGAAGCAAAAGCGATCCGCGAAGGCGTTGGCTTGATCGACGCGTCAGCCTTCACCAAACACGTTGTCAAAGGCCCCGGTGCAACCCAGTTCCTAGATTGGTTCACCTGCAACAAGCTGCCCAAGGTCGGTCGCATCAACCTGACCTATGCGCTGACCTCACATGGCACCACACGCACCGAATACACCATCGTTCGCAATGGTGAGAATAACTACTACATCGTCTCTGCCGGTGCCTGGACTGAGTATGACGCCGACTACCTGCGCAAGGCGGCCGAGGACAAGATGGAGGAGTTCGGCCATATCGAAATCCAGGACGTGACCACCCAGTGGGGCGTCTTCGCCATCGCCGGTCCCAAGTCGCGTGACGTTCTGAAAGAGGTCATCAAGGACTCCGATCCGGAAACCGCACTGTCCAACAAGCGTTTCCCTTGGCTGTCGGCCCGTCAGATCGAACTGGGCATGTGCCCGGTCAACGCGATCCGCGTGGCCTATACCGGTGAGCTGGGCTGGGAACTGCACCACCCGATCGAGATGCAGAACTACCTGTTCGACCTGCTGGAAAAAGCCGGTGAGAAGCACGGTATGAAATTGGTCGGTGCCCGCGCCCAAAACTGGCTGCGTCAGGAGAAATCCTATCGTGCCTTCGGCACCGAACTGGGCCGCGACGCGACCCCGCTGGAGGCCGATCTGCCGCGCTTTGTTGACTTGTCGAAAGACTTCTACGGCAAGACCAAGCTGGAAGAGACCGGTGTGCGGGTAAAGTGCTGCACCCTGTTGATCGACGGGCCGGACGACGCCGATCCTTGGGGTCGCGAGGTGTTGTACACACCGGAAGGTGAGCGCGTGGGCCGTCTAACCTCGGGTGGTTATTCGGTGGCTTTCGAGAAATCCATCGGCATGGGCTATGTGAAGCCCGAACTGGCGGTTGAAGGCACCAAGCTTCAAGTCAAAATCCAGGACCAGCTATGGGATGCGGTCGTCACCTGTGACAGCCCTTATGATCCGAAAAACGAAACCATCCGTAAAGACGGCTAAAAGTTAGAAATAGGCGGTGCCAAACAGCGCCGCCTTCCCAGAAGCCCACCCCTGGTGGGCTTTTTTTATGCGTACAATTCATCAAAGCAGTCTAGGGCTTTCGCCGCATACATCATCGACGGTCCTCCGCCCATCTGCACCGCCATCGCCAGAACATCTGAAACCTCATCCCGTGTGGCACCTGCTTTGACCAACGCCTCGGAATGCAGGGTGATGCAAGGTTCGCATCTGATTGCAATGGACATGCCCAACGCAATGAACTCTTTGGTTTTAAAGTCCAGTGTTCCACCTTCCTTGACCGATTTCCCCAAGGCACCAAAGGCGCGCATAGTATCGGGAATAGCCCCGTTCAGATTGCGTAGGCTTTTGCGTGTGCCATTAAGTGCTTCCTGCCAGCTCATTCCGACATCCTTCTCTATACATATGATAACATGCATATGATGGCGGGTGGGCAGCGGTGACTTTGATCCTGATCAGATTCCAACTTTTTTGGCAATAAAAGCCAAGTTGTTCGCGGGCATCTGAACGATCTCGACCAGTTTTAGGGCGTTTGCCGTTAGCAACGCTGATATCTCGGCGTCATTCTTGTACCCGATCTCGGGGTCTTGTTGGATCAAGGCGTCGTGAAACCGTTGATCACCCTCACTGGTCAAATGCCCGTCGCGTTTGAAGGGGCCATATAGCACCAAATGTCCATCTGCGTTTAATACACACGCGGCTTCGGAAATAAGGGTTTTGGTCTCAGGCAAACTGATCAGATGCAGCAGGTTGATCAGAACAACCATATCCTGCTGCGCCAAAGTTCTATGCCAGCCCTGTACGGTTGCATCCAGATGAACCGCAGCGGAGATGTTTGGTATGCCTCTAGCATAGGCATCAATACTGGCGCGCCGCTCCGCAGTGACTTCGCTAGGTTGCCAGGCAAGTGCAGGCATCCTCTGTGCAAAGGTCGAAATATGCTGACCGGTTCCGCTGGCCAGTTCCAACGCCCGTCCCGAGGGCGGGGCGAAGCGCGCAATAAGATCGCACAGCACCGCCGCATTTCGGCTCGCCGCTGGGGCGATCAGCTTACTGCCATCGCCTTCAGTCGCGACGCTGGCATTGGGGGGAAGATTGCGTTTTTTCATCTACGCATTCTTTCAGAATTCAGTGCCTTCACGTTTGCCTGATCAAGCTCTGGTGTCGCCCCGATCACAAGGTCCGCCACAAGCTGCGAAGCGGCCGGGGCTGTCTGAAACCCATAGCCTCCTTGACCAGCTGACCAGATGAATGACGGGTCCGAAAGATCTGGCCCAAGTACCAGCGTACCATCGGCAACAAAACTGCGAAGCCCGGCCCAATTTGTTTCGACGCGCGTAACGGGTTCGGTCACCATGGCTTCATAGCGCGCCAGACCTTCGGCAAGAACCATGTCATCGGCATAGGCATCATGGGGCGTGGTCGGGTCCGCTTCGCAGGGCGATACAATAAGCTTGCCTGCATCGGGTTTGGCATACCAGGTCTCACCCACGCCCAGCATCATGGGCCAGTTTCGCAAATCAAGCCCACCAGGTGCGGGAATACGAGCCATCGATCGGCGATACGGCGTGATCCCGATCGGTGGAATTCCCGCGGCCTGCGCCACCTCATCAACCCATGCACCCGCGGCGTTTACGATATTACGCGCTTCGAACACTTCAGAGGCGTCGATGATCCAATGATCGGATTTGCGAATGCTCTTGACCTGCTGCCGGGTCAGAACCGAGCCACCATTGCGCCGGATGATCCGGGCAAAGTCCTGCAGCATGCGATCCGTATCTATATCAAGAGCGCTATGGCTAATTGCGGTATAACCGACAGTTTCAGGATTCAGGATCGGGATGTGTCCGATGGCGTCGTCTAGCGCAATCTGTTGCGTCCCAAGTTCATCTGATTCCTTTAGGAACAACTCTCGCTGGTCCTTGCCGCCTACCAGCACAAGGCCGCGCGGTGTCAGATATTCATTGGATGCAAAGAATTCGGCGCTTGCCTCGTTCAGCGCCTTGACCGAGGGTGGCCCGTAGCCTTTTTCGAACAAGGCGGCGGACCGGCCCGAAGTGTGGTATCCCAGCGCATCCTCGGCCTCTAGCACCGTGACTGTACCGTGCGCAGACAGGCGCGCGCCTGTGCTCAGTCCGGCGATGCCGCCACCGATAATCAGGAAATCAATCATGTACTTTCTTCCGTTTCGGTCACCAAACAATTGGTGTGATGTTGCTTTTTGATGGGGCGCGGGCGGAACATGGCATGTGCGATGGCAAACGAAAAGACACAAGCACATTGCAATGGAAACTTGATCGCAAGCGGCCAGCCTGCTTTTAGTGCAAGCAACGCAAGATTCGGAGGCGAACGTGAACGTGGCAGACATTCACCCGATGGCAACGGGGCACATCCCCTCATATGTCACGCAGGCAGACGGTAGCGATTACCTGTTCACCTTCATGGTCGTTTTCACCGTGGGGATGATTGTGCTGATCGGGGTTGCGTATTTCACGCTGCATTCGATCCCCGAGAAAATGGCGCATGAAACCAATCACCCGCAGTTCCAACTGGTTGGGATTCTGGCACTTTTGGCCTTGTTTACCCATAACGGCATTTTCTGGATCGCAGCCGTGCTCGTCGCCGGGTTTCAGTTTCCCGATTTCGGCGCTCCTCTGCGACAAATCGCGGATGCTATCCGATCTTTGGCGCCCGGGCAGGATAATGAAGTGGTCCCTGATCCTCCTGAACCGGCTGTAGAGCCTGAGCCATCCGAACCAGTAGCGCAGGGGCACTGAACCATGATCGAGACGATGCTGTGCGCACTGATAACTGTGCTTCCCGACTATCTGTTCCGTCGCTTTGTTCAGGGCAAACGGATCGGGCATGAGATCACCCTGTTCACCATGTGGTATGAACTGCGCTGGGGGTTGACGACCTGTGCCATTCTGGCGCTGACCGTGATCACCACACTGTTCTACTTCCACCCGGCCAGCAAAACGGCGGCGTCTTATTTCCGGACCGTTACGATCCTTCCACAGCTTGGGGGGCGCGTATCCGAGGTTTATGTGCGCAACAATGAGCAGGTGAGCGCCGGACAGCCGATTTTCCGCATCGAGGATTTCACCCAAACCGCTCAGGTCGAGGCGGCGCATGCACAGATTGCTCAGGTGCAGGCATCGCTGAAAGTGGCGGAAACTGATCTGGCCGAGGCCGATGCGGGAATTGCGGGTGCGAGGGCTGCGTTGGATCAGTCGCTTGAGGATCTCGAACGCAATACAACGCTGCGCGACGAAGGGTCCAGTGCCGTACGCATGGCCGAGATTGACCGTTTGGAAAATCTAGTTGCCGAGCGTGAGGCCCAGGTTACTGCAGCCACATCGCGGCGTGCGGCAGTGGTGCAGCAGATCGAAGAGTTGATCCCGGCCCAGCTTGCCAGTGCCAATGCGCAACTTGATGCGGCACTGACCGAGTTGGACAAAACCGTGATCAGCGCCGGGGTCACCGGTCGTGTTGAACAATTTGGGCTTCAAGTCGGGGATTACGTTAGCCCACTGTTACGACCGGCTGGTATCCTTGTGCCGTCCTCTTCCGGGCATGACCGGTTCCAGGCTGCGTTCAGTCAGCTCTCGGCGCAGGTGATCAAACCGGGCATGATCGGCGAGTTGGGCTGCATGACCAAACCCTTTACAGTGATCCCTGTTGTCGTCGTCGAGGTGCAGGATGTGATCCCATCGGGGCAGATCAGGCCATCGGATGAGCTGCGCGATGTACAATCCAATAACAACCCGGGTTCGATCCTCGTCTACCTAGAGCCGCTTTATGAAAGCATGGCAGACGATGTGCCACCGGGCAGCAACTGTCTGGCCAATGTCTACACCGATAATCATGCCAAGCTGGAAGACGAGAATCTGGGGTTCTGGGAAAAGTCGTTCCTGCATGTGGTTGATACGATTGGCGTTGTCCATGCCGCGGGCCTGCGGCTGCGGTTGATCCTGATGCCGGTGAACACGCTGGTTCTGACCGGGCATTGATCCTGCCATGTCAACTTTTTAGCCAGGGCACCAACGGTGATAGACCGGATTGATCGGAAATCAGAATGAAGATCATCCACGCATATGATTTGCCGGAAGTAACTTGGAAAAACGGGGGCGGCGTAACGCGTGAAATCGCCGTCGCTCACGAAGGTGAGCAAGTTTTTTGGCGGTTGAGCTTGGCTGGCATAACTGCAGATGGCCCATTTTCACTGTTTGGCGGCTTGACCCGTGTTCTTACAGTAGTTGAGGGCGCCGGGATGACGTTGAAAACACCCCACAACCGCCTGCCAGCCGAGCTTCACAAACCGGTTTCGTTTGATGGGGCCACAAAGATCTACTCGACGTTAAGCAATGGGTCGGTTCGGGCGCTGAATCTGATGTTTGATCCGTTGAAATGCTTGGGACAGGTGACGGCAATCCAAGGACCGTATCATGGCACCTCGGGCGCTGCTTTGAATTTGATGTCGGCAGTATTTTGTACCAAAGGCACCGTAAAGATCGGTGGGCAGGCCCTGTTACGGAGGGGTAGCATGGCCTTGACTGGGACGAAGGAAGTGCAGTTTGAGTTGGATGCCGCGGGATCGGCGCTTGTCATCGCAATCACGAATAAATCTTAGAAACAGGCGAAGTTTCAGGCCAAACCCAGACGCGGGGTTCAGGGGCAAAAAGCTGCTTATGCCTCATACTGATCAGTTGTCAGATGCCAGAAAGGGCCCGCAAAACCTGCGGGCCCTTTTGTTTCTTTCAGCAACAGTAATTACTGCGGAATATCGCCTTCCAGCCCTTCGACATAAAAGTTCATGCCCGCCAGGGTGCCATCATCGGCGACTTCGCCTTCGGCCAGCCAGACGCTTCCGTCCTGTTTGTTGATCGGGCCGGTGAAGGGGTGATACTCACCAGCAGCCATGGCGGCTTTCAGAGCCAACGCCTCTTCTTTGACATCAGCCGGAACCGCGTCAGAAATCTCACCGATTCCAACCATGCCTTCGCGGATACCGTCCCAGGTGTTAACACTTTCCCATGTGCCATCCATGACAGCCTGAGTCCGCGCGATGTAGTAAGGAGCCCAATCGTCGATGATCGATGACACACGCGGGAAGGGGGCGTATTCGCTCATGTCCGAGGCCTGACCGAAGGTCACGACATTGCCAGCCTCCTGCGCAGCCGCCTGCGGCGCGGTCGAGTCAGTGTGCTGCAGGATAACGTCTGCACCCTGTTCGATCAGAACCTTGGCGGCGTCGGCCTCTTTGGCGGGATCGAACCATGTGTAAGCCCAGACGATCTTGAACTCGACATCCGGGTTCACCTTCTTGGCGTGCACATAGGCCGAGTTGATGCCGCGGATAACTTCGGGGATCGGGTACGAGCCGATATAGCCAATGATGTTGGACTTCGTCATATTGCCCGCAATGTGGCCCTGAACAGCGCGGCCTTCATAGAAACGGGCCGAATAGACCGAGACGTTGTCGGCCGTTTTATATCCGGTCGCATGCTCGAACTTCACATTCGGAAACTTCTTGGCCACGTTGATGGTCGGGTCCATGTAGCCGAACGAAGTGGTGAAGATCAGATCGGCCCCTTCCAGTGCCATCTGGGTCATCACGCGCTCGGCGTCCGGACCTTCGGGCACCGATTCAACGAACACGGTCTCGACCTTGTCGCCGAATTCTTCCTCGACGGCCAGACGACCCTTGTTGTGTTCATAGGTCCAGCCGCCGTCGCCCACCGGGCCAACATAGACGAAACCGACCTTTGTCTTGTCCTGGGCCATGGCCCCCGAGGCCAGACCCAGCGCCAAGGCGGCGCTTGCCATAAGTGTAGTGAATTTCATGTGTTACTCCCCAGTTTGGTTCAGTTGGCCTCTAGTGTGAGGCATGGAAGGTTCGGCCCAGTGAGGCAGGTGCTCTGCTCTTGTCGGCCGAAAGGATCACAAGCACAAGGATCGTGATGATGTAGGGCGACATTGCCAGATACTCGACTGGGATGGCAACGCCTGCAGCTTGCAGATTAAGCTGCAAAACCGTGATGCCGCCAAACAAATATGCGCCCAGTAGAACGCGCCATGGTTTCCAGCTGGCAAAGACCACCAAAGCCAAAGCGATCCAGCCGACACCGGCGGTCATGCCCTCGGTCCACTGCGGGACGCGGATCAGGCTGATATAGGCGCCGCCAAGACCTGCACAGGCCCCACCAAACAGGATCGCTATGATGCGGATCTTGATGACCTTGTAGCCAAGCGCGTGGGCGGCGTCGTGATTTTCTCCGACCGCGCGCAGGATCAGGCCAACGCGGGTGTATTTCAACGTGGCCCAAACGGCTGCGATTATCGCGATACCGACATAGAGGATTGGGTCATGCTGGAATAGGATCGGTCCGATAACAGGTATGTCGCTAAGTAATGGGATATGAACATCGCCCATGCTGGGCGGTTTGATGCCCACATAGCGTTGTCCCATCAAGGCGCTAAAACCCAGACCAAACAACGTCAGGGCCAGACCGCTGGCCACCTGATTGGCCAGTGCAAATTGCGTCAACAGCACAAATAGCAGAGACAGCACCGCACCTCCGATGGCTGCCGCGATAAAGCCCAGCCAGGGCGAGCCGGTCTCGACCGAGATCGCAAAGCCGCTTATCGCGCCAACAATCATCATGCCCTCGACGCCGAGGTTCAGAACACCTGCCTTTTCGACGACCAGCTCTCCGATTGCGGCCAACAGCAGGGGGGTTGCGGCCACCATAAGCGAGGCGACCAGAAGGATGGGGTTAATTTCACCAAGGTCCATGGGTCACGCTACCTCGCTACGGGCCGCACGGATGCGGTAGTTTGTCAAAAGATCGAAAGCCAGCAGGAAAAACAGAAGCATTCCCTGGAAGACCTGAATGGCGGCAGCGGGCAGGCCCAGTTGGGATTGCGCGATTTCACCGCCGATATACGTCAATGCCATCAGACCACCCGCCAGCAGGATACCCACTGGATGCAGACGACCCAGAAAGGCCACGATGATCGCGGTAAAGCCATAGCCAACATTAAAGTCGATGCTGACCACACCCGAAGGGCCCGAGACCTCGAACATGCCTGCAAGGCCGGCAAGCGCACCGGACAGACCCAGACAGAACAGGATCAGGCGGGCCGGGTTCACACCCGCAAATTTAGCGGCGCGGGGCGCTTCACCCGTCAGGCGGATGTGAAAGCCCAGCATGTGCCGGTTCAGCAAGACATATGAGAAGATGACAGCAATAAACGCCGCAACCACTCCCCAGTGCATGCCCGATCCGGCAATCAGTTCCGCGTTATGCGCGCTTTCATAAGATTGCAGGTTGCGGGATCCGGGAAAGCCAAACCCTTCGGGGTTTTTCAACAGACCCAAGGAAACCGAGGCCAGAAACTGCTCGGCCACATAGACCAGCATCAGCGACACCAGGATCTCGTTGGTTCCGAACCGAACCTTCAGAAACGCCGGGATTGTCGCCCACAGCCAGCCGCCGAACGCTCCGGCGAAAATCATGATGGGAAAGATGAACCAAGCTTCCATGGGGTAGAAGGCCAAACCAGCACCCGCACCAAAGATGGTCCCCATAATGTATTGCCCTTCGGCACCGATGTTCCAGATACCTGCGCGAAAGCCCAGAGACAGGCCAATCGCGATCAGGACCAGTGGCGCACCCTTCACCAGCAGTTGCGGGCGGTAGTAAAAGGCGAACTCACCAAACAGTGGTTCCCAGAAAATCGTACCGATTGCTTCAATCGGATTTTTGCCAAGAATGGCGAACAGCAATCCGCCGAACACCATGGTGGCAACCACCGCAACCAAAGGGGTCGCGTATGACCACGCTTTCGACGGCTGTGGCCGTTTCTCCAACACAATCATCTGCTCTTGCCCCTCAGTTCTTCTTCTCGTTCAAAATACGGCCGCCGGAGGCGGATAAACACGTCAGACATGCGCCACCTCCATGCCATGCGCCCCACCCATCATTAGGCCGATCTCATCAACCGTCAGGCCTGTGGCTTCGCGCGGCGCACTCAGACGCCCTTCGTTGAGTGCCGCAAAGCTGTCCGAGATTTCCATCAGCTCATCCAGATCCTGGCTGATGCACACCACGGCCGTGCCTTTTGCGGCAAGGTCCAAAATTGCCTGCCGGATCGAGGCGGCGGCGGCGGCGTCGACACCCCAGGTCGGCTGGTTCACCACCAACACATCGGGGTTTTGCAACACCTCGCGCCCAATCACGAATTTCTGCAGATTTCCGCCGGAAAGTGACCGCGCCGCATTCTCGGGCCCGGGCGTGCGTACATCAAACGCATCAATGATTTTCTCGGCAAATTGCTTGGTTTCGTTCCATTTCAGAAACCCGCTGCTTTCCAGTCCTTCGCGTACAGAACCGGTCAGCAGGGCGTTTTCGGTCAGGCTCATGTCCGGGGCCGCTGCGTGGCCCAGCCGTTCTTCGGGAGCCGTCAGTACGCCGATTTTTCGGCGTGCTGTCGGCCCAAGCATGCCGATTGCTTGGCCATTGAACTTGATCGCGTCGGCAGGGGTCTGGATTTCCCCCGACAGCACGCCCAGCAACTCATCCTGACCGTTTCCGGCAACCCCACCGATACCCAGAACCTCGCCCTTACGGACGGTCAAGTGAACATTGCGCAGCGCCGTGCCAAATTCCGAGGGCGAGGGCACCGAAAGGCCGCTTACATCCAGCGCGACCTCACCGAAATCGCGGCCCGACCGTTCGGGCGTTTGCAGGGTTGAACCCACCATCATTTCCGCCATGTCGCGGGCAGAGGTTTCGGCGGGAATACACTCGCCTACATTCTTGCCCAGACGCAGGATGGTGGCATGGTCACACAGCGTCCGGATCTCTTCCAGCTTATGTGAGATGTATAAGATCGAGGTCCCCTCAGAGCGCAATTTATTCAGCGTTTCAAACAGGATATTAACCTCCTGTGGGGTCAGAACTGATGTCGGCTCGTCCATGATCAACAGCTTGGGGTCCTGCAGCAGGCAACGGATGATCTCGACCCGTTGACGCTCACCCGCTGACAAATCACCTACAGTGCGATAAGGGTCCAGCGGCAGGCCATAGGTTTCTGACACTTCGCGGATACGCGACGCCAGATCACCCATCGGGGGCGGGTTCTCCATCCCCAGCGCGATGTTTTCAGCCACGTTTAGCGCATCGAACAGCGAAAAGTGCTGGAACACCATTGCAATTCCGTCAGAGCGCGCGGCCCGTGGTTCGGGTGGCGCGAAATTCTGCCCACGCAGCAACATCGTACCGCTGTCGGGTTTAACGAGGCCATAGATCATCTTGACCAGCGTTGATTTGCCTGCGCCGTTTTCGCCTAGCAAGGCATGAACCTCACCTTCACCGATGTCAAAAGACACCTGATCATTGGCCACGACGCCAGGATAGGCTTTGGTCAGCCCTTGAAGACTTAGAAGTGGAGTGGTCACGCGCTCAGGTCCTTCTTCAGTTCATTCTGTCGGGCTGGTCGCAGAAGCTGTGCTGCGACACCAACGGCGATCATCTGCGGGTGTTTGCCCAAGTCGGGATTGCCAATCGGGCAGGTGATCCGGCTGATCCGTTCGGGCGGGTGCCCAAGTGCGGCCAACCGCGACCGGAATCGCGCCCATTTGGTAGCCGAGCCAATCAGCCCAGCAAAGTGGAAATCATGCAAAAGCAACCTGTTGCACAGTTCCAGATCCAGATTATGTGAATATGTCAGCACCAGATGTTCAGCATCGCGTGGCGCATGGGGCACCAGTTCAACGGGTTTGGCGACCGGCACTGCCGTCACCCCGGTTGGAATACCGTCCGGAAATCGTTTAGGACCGGTATCAACCCATGTGATTGCAAGATCGGGCAGCGGGGCCAGAACATCTACCAACGCACGACCAACATGCCCTGCGCCCCAAATCCATAAATTGCGTGTTGGCTCGTGGATAGGCTCGATCATCCAGCCCTCGATCAACTGAGGTTCAGGTGCGACGCCCTGAGCGCGGGACCGGGCAAGCACACGTTTGACTGCCATAGGTTGGGTGTGAGAACCCGTTAAGGTGTCAGTTTCTGAACTCTGCGCGACGGGTCGTGCGATAACTGTGCCTTCAAGTCGCGCCAAGGAAGCGGCGTCATAGATCTCTGAGACCAACGAAACAGCTCCGCCACAGCACTGGCCCATATCGGGACCTAATGCATGATGGCTCAGCCGCGACGGCTGCATCTGAAGGCGCGCAGCCTCGGCGGCCTGATACTCCAGCGTACCGCCGCCGATGGTACCACTCTGCCCGTCCTTCCAGACCAACATGGATGCCCCAACTTCGCGGGGCGATGATCCTTTGATCCCGGCAATGACGACCCGAACCACCTTAGTGTGGGTTTCGACCGCCTCCCTCAATGCCTCCCTGTCAAAACTCATCAGGTATCTCCCTTTACCCTTTGAATTCCGCGCCAGACCTCTTCAGCGGTGGCAGGCGCATTCAGCGCCGGATAGCCGGTGCCACATGCGGCCACCGCATCCGACAGAGCCAGCCAAGCCGATATGCCCAGATTAAAGGGCGGCTCACCCACAGCTTTCGAGCGATAGATCGTGTCTTCGCGGTTCTCGCCATCCCAAAGCGCGACGTTGAAGATGTCTGGCCGGTCGGAACAGGCCGGGATTTTATAGGTCGACGGCGCATGAGTGCGCAGCCCCCCTTTGTCGTCCCAGACCAGCTCTTCCGTGGTGAGCCAGCCTGCACCCTGAACATAGGCACCTTCGACCTGCCCAATATCCAGCGCTGGATTCAGTGACGCGCCTGCATCATGCATGATATCCGTGCGCAGGATACGGTTCTCGCCGGTCAGTGTGTCGACAGCCACTTCGGTGATCGCCGCACCATAGGCGAAATAAAAGAACGGTCGCCCGTGCCCTTTGATCCGATCCCATTCGACCTTCGGGGTTTTGTAGAACCCGGTTGCCGACAGGCTAATACGCCCCTGATAGGCGAGCGCTGCGGCTTCGGCAAAGGTATAGCGTTCCTCACCAACCGAAACATACCCATCCACAAATGTCACAGTAGACGGGTCTGCTTGATGTCGTTCTGCCAGATAGTCTGCCATCCGATCACGGATCGTATCGCAGGCTGCTTTCACCGCCATGCCGTTCAGGTCGCTGCCCGAAGAGGCAGCCGTGGCCGACGTATTCGGCACCTTGGCCGTGTCGGTGGCCGTAATTTTCACCAACTCAAGAGGTATGCCAAAACGGGACGCTGCCACCTGCGCGACCTTCTGAAACAATCCTTGGCCCATCTCGGTGCCGCCGTGGTTCAGATGGACTGAGCCGTCCTGATACACATGCACCAGCGCACCAGCCTGGTTCAGGTGGGTCAACGTAAAGGAAATGCCGAATTTCACCGGGGAAAAGCCTATTCCCTTCTTGATCACGCTGTTCTCGGCGTTCCACTTTGCAACCGCCGACTTGCGGGCTGCGTAATTGCTGGAATTCAGCAAAGCGGCGGTCATGCCATGCAGTTCGAAATCGCTGACCTCCATGCCATATGGCGTGGTGTTGCCACCTGCAGGGACAGCGCGAACCGGTGCATTCCCCATTTCGACCGCACCCCGGCTGGTTAGGTCTTCATGTGGGTCGGGGTGGCCCAGCGGTTTCTGCGGGATCGGCTGCTCGGCCACCTCATGTGCCGGCTCATAGTAGTTCCGGCGGCGCAATTCCACAGGGTCCAGCCCCAGTACATGCGCGGCATGATCCATCACGCGTTCAATCCCGACGATCCCTTGCGGGCCGCCAAAGCCGCGATAGGCGGTCGCAGACTGGATGTTGGTCTTCAAGCGGTGGCTTTCGATCCGGGCATTTGGCAACAGATAAGTATTGTCTGCATGCAGCATCGCGCGGTCCGCCACGGGAAGAGACAGATCCTGCGCCCAGCCGCACAAGGCATAGTGGACAAAGGAAACCCCCTGAATGTGACCGTTGTCATCGAAGCCGGCTTTGTACGATATCCGGAAAGCATGACGCTTGCCGGTGATAATCATATCATCGTCACGGTCATAGCGCATCTTGCACGCCTTGCCGGTCGCACGGGCAGCTACGGCGCAGGCGACGGCCAAAGCGTTGCCCTGACTTTCCTTGCCGCCAAACCCTCCGCCCATCCGCCGCGTCTCAACCCGGACCGCGTGCATGGGAACGCCCAGCGCATCGGCCACCTTGTGCTGTATTTCGGTCGGGTGCTGGGTCGAGCTGTGAACCAGCATATCCGCGCCCTCATTCGGCACGGCCAGGGCGGCCTGACTTTCCAGATAGAAATGTTCCTGCCCGCCGATTTCGAAGGTATCTTCAACCACATGCGCCGCGCCTGCGATGGCACCATCCGCATCGCCCTTAACATAGATGCGCGGTCCGTCCTCGAACCGGCTGTCTGCCGCCATTGCGTCTTCAACCGTCAGAATCGGGGTTTCCTCAGCATAGTCGATCTTACCCAACCGGGCTGCCTTTCGGGCGGCCAGATGGCTGGTGGCGATGACCAGAAATACCGGCTGTCCGATATAGTGGACCGTTCCATCCGACAGCAACGGCTCATCATGGATCGATGGGGATACGTCGTTCTCAAAAGGCAGGTCATCGGCGGTCATCACCATGACCACGCCCTTGGCAGCCCTTACCGCCGACAAGTCCATCGCGGCGATCTTGCCTTTGGCGATCGGGCTCATGCCGAAAGCCAGATGCAACGATCCTGTGGGGGTCGGGATGTCGTCGACATAGCGCGCTGAACCGGCCACATGCAGCGGCGCAGTGTCGTGGGGCAGGGGTTTGGTTACACTCATGCCGACACCTCCAGCACATTGGAAAGCTCGCCCTGATCCTCGTAATAGTATCTTTTCAGCATCGCTTTGGCCGTTTCCAAGCGATACGTGGCCGAAGCCCGCATGTCCGTCATTGGGGAATAATCTTCGGCAAAAGCGGGCAGGGCGGCTTTGATTGTCTCGCGCGTCCAGGGTTTGCCGGTCAACGCGGTCTCGACAGCGGTTGCACGTTTTGGAGTTCCGGCCATACCGCCAAACGCGATGCTCACGTGTTCGACGACGCCGTCGGTCACCGTGATGTTGAAACATCCGCAAACGGCCGAGATATCCTGATCGAACCGCTTGCTAAGCTTGTAGCATTTCAACCGGTCGGCCTGACGCGGGAAGCTGACCGCCTCGACAAATTCACCCGGCGTGCGATCCTGTTTGCCGTAGTCAACGAAGAACTCTTCCAGCAAGATTGCCCGGCGGGTATCCCCTTTGCGCAAGTGCAGTGTGGCGCCCAGGGTAATCAGCGCGGGCGGATTGTCCCCGATGGGCGAGCCATTGGCGATGTTGCCGCCGACCGTTGCTGCATTCCGAACCTGGACGCTTGCATAGCGTCGGATCATTTCGGCGTAGGAAGGATGCAGATCGATCAGCGCCTCGCCCATTCGGTTCATATCGACCATTGCGCCAAAGCGGATTTCCTTGTCGGTGATCGTAATCTCTTTCAGATCCTCACAGCGATTGAGGAAGATCACAGGATCAAGGCCGCGCAACTGTTTCGTGACCCAAAGTCCAACATCCGTTGCCCCTGCAACCAATGTGGCATCGGGGTTTTCAGCGTAAACTTTGGCCAATTCATCCGACGAATCGGGCAACATGGAAGAGGTCGGCTGGACAGCCATCGGTTTGTCTTTAACCCATACGGGAACAGGATGATCCTCAGCAGCCTCAGCCGCTCGGATGATCGGTGCATAGCCGGTACAGCGGCACAGGTTTCCGGCCAGCTGAGTGTCATGATCCCTCGCGCCATTGGTGTGACTTGCCACCATCGACATCACAAAACCGGGCGTACAGAACCCGCATTGCGAGCCATGGAGGTCCACCAGTGTTTTCTGAACTGGGTGAGCGTCTCCGCTCGGACTGCTTGCGCCTTCGACCGAGCGTACCGCCTTGCCGTGAAGTTGCGGCAGGAACATGATGCACGAATTCACCGCTTTGGCACCGTCCTGATCTGTCACCATCACGGTGCAGGCCCCGCAATCGCCTTCGTTGCAACCTTCCTTGGTACCGGTCAGGCCGCGATCCTCGCGCAGCCAATCAAGCAGGGTCGCCGTCGGATCGATATCCTTCAGCTCCACTGTCTCTCCGTTCAGAAGAAACGTGATATTCATGAATGAAACCCGTCGCGTTACCCGGTTGCGCCCATTAGGTGCACTCCTTCGATGCGACGTAGAAAGAGTAGCGGGCGTGTAGCTTGCCGTCCGATGTTAGAAACAGCCTGTGTGATCTGGCAAGAAAAACTGTCTTTGTGATATATCAAATGACGCAAATAATAGTTCGTTGCCTCGTTTGTCTATCGCGCAGAGACTTGAAACTAAAGTGTTTTCTGGTCTTCGACACTCATGCGACCAGAAGCACCTTCAGAAATATCCGAATAATCAACGCGTTTAATTCGTCGAATCCAGGGTATCGGTTCATGCTTTTGCATCGCTGTTTGCTGGGATAGCTTGCAGGAATGAGCAGCAAACCCCGATTCATTCACCTCCGCGTCCACACCGAATATTCTCTGCTTGAGGGTGCCGTGCGGCTGAAAAAACTGCCCGCGCTTTGCGAGCAGATGGAGATGCCCGCGGTTGCGGTGACGGATACCAATTCGATGTTTTCGGCCCTTGAATTCTCGGTCACCGCCAGCGGGGCAGGGGTGCAGCCGATCATGGGGTGTCAGGTGGACCTGACCTTTGTGCAGCCGCAACCGGGTGAAAAACCCAAAGCGCCCGCGCCACTGGTTCTGCTGGCGCAGTCCGAGGTGGGGTACGAGAACCTGATGAAGCTCAGCTCGTGCCTTTATGTGGACAAGGGCGGGCAGTTGCCACAGGTCACACTGGAGGAGCTAGCCGAACGGTCGGACGGCCTGATTTGTTTGACGGGTGGCCCGGAAGGTCCGGTGGGGATGATGTTGCAACAGGGCCAGCGCCCTGCGGCCGAGGCCCTTGTGGACCGGTTGGCAGCGATATTCCCGGATCGGCTTTATGTCGAACTTCAGCGCCATCCGGGCGAAGATGGCCAGCCCGAGGCTGAACGCCTAACCGAGCGCGGTCATGTCGAGATGGCCTATGCCAAGAACTTGCCACTGGTCGCCACCAACGATGTCTATTTCCCGACGTCGGATATGTATGAGGCCCACGATGCCCTGATCTGTATTGCCGAAGGGGCCTATGTCGACCAGCAGCAGGGCCGCCGCCGCCTGACTGCCCAGCATTATTTCAAGTCGCAGCAGGAAATGGTGACCCTATTCGCCGATCTGCCCGAGGCCATCGAGAACACGATTGAGATCGCAAAGCGCTGCGCCTTCATGGCCTATCGCCGCGATCCGATCCTGCCAAAATTTGCTGATGATGAAGTTGCTGAGCTGCGCCGTATCGCAAACGAAGGCTTGCAGAAACGCCTGGCCGTTATCCCGCATGCGGTGACGCCCGAAGAATATCAGGAACGTCTGAACTTTGAGCTCGATATCATCGAAGGGATGGGCTTCCCGGGTTATTTCCTGATTGTCGCCGACTTTATCCAATGGTCCAAAGATCAGGATATTCCGGTTGGGCCGGGCCGAGGTTCGGGCGCGGGGTCCCTGGTGGCCTATGCATTGACGATCACCGACCTTGACCCGCTGCGCTATAGCTTGCTGTTCGAACGCTTCCTGAACCCCGAACGGGTCTCGATGCCCGACTTCGACATCGACTTTTGCATGGATCGCCGGGAAGAGGTTATCCGCTACGTGCAGCAGAAATACGGGCGCGATAAGGTGGGGCAGATCATTACCTTTGGTGCATTGCTGTCCAAGGCGGCTGTGCGCGATATCGGGCGAGTGCTTCAGATGCCATATGGGCAGGTTGATCGCCTGTCCAAGATGATCCCCGTCGAAGGCGTAAAACCCGTTTCCATCGAAAAAGCACTAAAGGATGAGCCGCGCCTGCGCGAAGAAGCACGCAATGAAGAGGTCGTGGATCGTTTGCTGACTTACGGCCAGCAGGTCGAAGGGCTGCTGCGGAATGCTTCGACTCACGCCGCTGGCGTGGTGATCGGTGACCGCCCTCTGGACGCGCTGGTGCCGATCTATCAGGATCCGCGCTCAGACATGCCTGCGACCCAGTTCAACATGAAATGGGTGGAACAGGCGGGGCTGGTCAAATTCGACTTTCTGGGCCTGAAAACGCTGACGGTGATCCAGAACGCGATGGACCTGATCTTCAAGGCCGGGCGCGAGTTGCACATCGCAGCCGACGGCACGGAACTTTATGAGCCCGCCGAAGGGGCCGTGAACCAGATCAACGCCATCCCACTGGATGATGAGGCGACGTACAAGCTCTATTCAGCAGCGAAAACCGTCGCGGTGTTCCAGGTGGAATCCTCGGGCATGATGGATGCGCTCAAGCGGATGAAGCCAGATTGTATCGAAGATATCATCGCCCTCGTCGCGCTCTACCGCCCCGGCCCTATGGAGAACATCCCCAAATTCTGCGAGGTTAAAAACAAGCTGAGCGAACGGGACACGTTGCACCCCAGCATCGACCATATCCTGGACGAAACCCAAGGCATCATCGTCTATCAGGAACAGGTGATGCAGATCGCTCAGGAAATGGCGGGCTATAGCCTTGGCGGCGCGGATTTGCTGCGCCGCGCGATGGGTAAGAAAATCCAAGAGGCGATGGACGCCGAACGCCCAAAATTCCTCAAAGGTGCCGCTGAGAATGACGTGGACGAGGCCAAGGCGACCGAGGTTTGGAATCTGTTGGATAAATTCGCCAACTATGGCTTCAACAAATCCCACGCGGCCGCTTACGCAGTGGTCAGCTATCAAACCGGCTGGCTAAAGGCGAACCACCCGGTTGAGTTCATGGCGGGTGTCATGAACTGCGATATCCACCTGACCGACAAGCTGGCCGTATACTTCGAAGAGGTCCGTAAGGGGCTGGAACTGCCATATGTACCACCGTGTGTGAACCGATCTCAGTCCACTTTTGATGTCGATGACGGGCACTTGGTCTATGCGTTGGGCGCGCTCAAGAACGTGGGCGTTGAGGCGATGAACCTGATCGTAGAAGGGCGCGCGGACAAACCGTTCTTCAACCTGTTCGATTTTGCCCGACGGGTTGATCTGAAGAAAGTCGGCAAGCGCCCATTAGAGATGCTGGCCCGCGCTGGGGCCTTCGATCAGCTCGACAAGAACCGTCGTCGTGTGTTCGAAAGTCTGGACCCGTTGGTGCAGTATTCGGCTGCCATTCATGACCAGAAGAATTCGAACCAAGTGTCGCTGTTTGGCGAGGCAGGGGATGACCTGCCGGAACCCCGCCTGTCACCTGCCTCCGATTGGCTGCCCGCCGAACGCCTGAGCGAAGAGTTCAAGGCCATTGGGTTTTATCTGTCCGGCCATCCACTGGACGACTACATGCCTGCATTGAAGCGTAAACAGGTGCTGACACTGGATCAGGTGACCGAAAAGGCGCGCTCTGGTCCGTTTATTGCGAAGATGGCCGGTGTCGTTGCCGGCCGGCAAGAGCGGAAATCAGCGCGCGGCAATCGGTTCGCCTTTGCCCAGCTCTCTGACCCGTCGGGCGCATACGAGGTTACGCTGTTCTCGGATACATTGGAAAAGTCGCGCGAGTTTCTGGAAACCGGCTCGCAAGTTGTTCTGACCGCCGAAGCAACGATGGAAGCGGATCAGCTCAAATTGTTGGGTCGCTCGGTTGGTCCGGTCGACGTGGTTGTGGCCGACGCCGGTGCAACTGGCTTGCGTGTGTTTGTCGAGGACCCGAAGGTTTTGCCGAATATGGCAAAGGTGCTGGAAGACGCGGATGTTTCGGCAAAAAGGGCCGCAAAAGGCCCGGTTTATGTTTGCCTGTTTGATCCCGGCCTGCCGGGCGAGGTCGAGATGGATTTGGGTCGAAACTTTGCGATCAACCCGCAAATCAAAGGCGCGTTGAAATCGCTTGAGGGGATCTCGGAGATCGAAGAAGTCTGACCCCGCACCGCATTGTTGCCACATGCGATGGACCCCGCTAGGCTGAATGTACATCCTCATAGGTCATTTCACAGGAGGGTTCCGAAATGACAAGTTCAGGTAATCTTTTCAAGACACTTGCATTTGCGATGGCATGCTCAGTGGCGCTGGCCTCGGCCGGGCACGCGGACGATAAGAAAAAGAAAAATACTCTGACCGGCGCTTTGGTTGGTGCTGGTGTTGGTGCGCTCGTCGGCGACGGCAAAGGGGCGGCGATCGGCGGTGTGGCCGGAGCGATTATCGGACATAACTGGAAGTGAACGCGATGCTGACAAATCTAATCAAACCGACCATCTGCGCCGCGCTATTTGTTATTCCGACATTCGCATCGGCAGACGACGCTGCTGATCAGTTGGTGCAGGAAGCATTGCCCGTGATGCACTATACATGTGCCTCGATCGCGGAAGAGGCCAATGGGGACGAAGAATTTGTGGTGGCTGTTGTCGGAAAGATGACTGCTCTGTCGCTCTATAATCGTCAGATCAATATTGAAGATCACGCGCCCAGTGACGAGGAAAAGGCCCAACTGCGCGAAACCTTCATTGCCGCCCTGTCCGAAGGCTGTGCCGCTGATAAGAACGCCCTTTTGGGCGGGGTGGTCGATAACGCGGTGAAATCGACGCTGGGATTGTAACCGACCCACCCGGAGTTGCGCGCGCTAAAGCCTGCCCACCGGGCAGCGCACAAGACCCCAGCCTTTGTCCATTTGGGCGTCTTTCAGGCCCGAGACGAGGTGGTCGGACAAAAAGAGAAGTTTCGGAACTTTTGGGTCCAGCCAAATGTCGGGGCCGCCCAACGCTTCGGGTATGACTACAAGTTGGGCTTCTTGATTGCTTCTAGGAAGGTAGGTTCGACCGTAGCGATTGCTAAGTGGTGACCGAACATCCCCCGCTGGCCCCAACACATTATAATTCCCCATGGGTCGTTTATTGCACACGTTCAGAAAGTAATACCGCTCGGACGTGGTCAGATGGTTTTCGGTCGAATCCATCAACGTCAGCGGATGAAACACCGTATCGCCCAGATCGAACTGTTCCAGAACAGATTTGGCGGCTTCTGAAACCAGTGGATAACCACCGCCGCTAATAAATGGCGCAGTGTGATATTCGACTTTTGAGTTGTAATACCACAGACTGCCAATTTGCTCTTTGGTCAGCAGCTCACCGCGTTTCCAGCCCAGATCGGCTTCCTGAACCATTCGCTTTGACCATTCAACGTCCTCGGGCGACTGCCTTTCCCGCCATTGAGGAGTGTATTCCTTTCGGATCACGGCTTCGATAACATTGATATTGTTCACCGTTGTGGCAATCCAAACGCAAGTCGCGTCGCTGTCCTCATGCGTCATCGGCAAGCCCTCAGTAATGCGGCGGGCGTTCGTCTCCGAGCACAATGCCGCCCGATCCTTCCTGCGCCCGTTCGCCCTCGCGCTGCAGCAACATCTCAACGCGGCGGGTCAAGAGGTCGATATCGGCCTGTTGGCGTGTGACGACGGTGTTCAGTTCATCGACTGTGCGGGTCAGGTGGGCGATCTGTTCTTCCAGATGCTGCATTGGGCTCTCCTTTTAAGCGTCTCTTAGCGACCCCGTGACGCCCTGACCAGAGAAACCCCGCCTTGCCCCGATGCAGGCCATGGGATAGACCGCGCGCGGAACACTAAGCCCCAAGGACGCCCCACATGGCCAAGCCCAAGAAACAGCCCCGCCCCAAGGCCGTAACGCCGAAAGGGTTCCGTGACTATTTCGGCGAAGAAGTCACGCAGCGCACCGAGATGCTGCGGATGATTGCGGGCGTCTATCATCGCTATGGTTTCGACGCGCTTGAAAGCAGCGCGGTTGAAACCGTTGAGGCGCTGGGCAAGTTCCTTCCGGATGTGGACCGCCCGAACGAAGGCGTGTTTGCGTGGCAGGAAGTTGACGAGAATGACAAGGGCGATTGGATGGCCCTGCGTTATGACCTGACCGCGCCTTTGGCGCGTGTTTACGCGCAGCACCGCAATGACCTGCCCACACCTTATCGCCGCTATGCGATGGGACCGGTCTGGCGCAACGAAAAGCCAGGGCCAGGGCGGTATCGTCAGTTTTATCAGTGTGATGCGGATACGGTGGGCACGGCTTCAATGGCCGCTGATGCTGAGATCTGCGCGATGCTGTCGGACACGCTGGAAACCGTGGGCATTCCGCGCGGCGACTATCTGGTGCGCGTCAACAACCGCAAGGTTCTGAACGGCGTGTTAGAGGCGATGGGCCTTGGCGAAGACGCTGTTGCGCGTGACAATGTCCTGCGCACCATTGATAAGTTCGACAAGGTGGGTGAGGCCGGTGTGCGCGACCTGCTGACTAAGGGCCGTCTGGATGCATCAGGCGCGTTCATCGACGGCGTGGGTCTCAGCGATGATCAGGCCGAGCCCGTGATTGCCTTCCTGACCTCCAAGGCCGCCGATACCGCCGGAACGCTGACCAATCTGCGCGCTGCTGTCGGCGACAGTAAGATTGGCGCGGACGGGATTGCCGAGTTGGAGCAGATTGGCGCCCTGCTGGATGCAGGTGGATATGGCGCGGATCGGATCGAGATTGATCCCTCGGTCGTGCGTGGCTTGGGGTATTACACCGGTCCGGTCTACGAGGCAGAACTGACCTTTGAGATCTTCGATGAGAAAGGCCGCAAGCGGCAGTTCGGATCGGTCTCTGGCGGTGGACGCTATGATGATCTGGTCAAGCGCTTCACCGGGCAGGAAGTGCCCGCGACTGGTATCTCCATTGGTGTTGATCGCTTGCTGGCCGCGCTGCGCGAAAAAGGACGGATCGCTGAACGGGCCACAGGCCCGGTGGTCGTAACCGTCATGGATCGCGATCGCATGGCCGATTATCAGGCGATGGTGGCCGAGCTGCGCAATGCAGGTATCCGGGCCGAGGTCTATCTGGGTAACCCCAAAAATTTCGGCAACCAGTTGAAATATGCAGACAAACGGAACTCTCCAATCGCGGTAATCGAAGGTGGTGACGAAAAGGCCAATGGGATCGTGCAGATCAAGGACTTGATCCTTGGCGCGAAGATTGCCGAAAGCGCCACGCTGGAGGAATGGAAAGAACGCCCCAGCCAGTTCGAAGTACCGCGCGGTGATCTGGTCGCCAAAGTGCGCGAAATTCTGGACAATCAGGACTAGGCCATGCCCAACCGTTCGCAGATACAGGCCCGCGCCGCGATGATGCGTGTCCGGTTCGAGGCCGCGGGTGCCCATGTGGTCGATACGCCTTTGTTGCAACCGGCGGGGATGCTGCTGGATCTTTATGGCGAAGATATCCGCGCACGCGCCTATGTCACCTCCGACGCGTTGCGGGGCGAGCAGATGCTACGCCCGGATTTCACTCTGCCGGTGGTGCAGATGCACATGTCCGAAGGGGCAGAACCTGCGCGCTACACCTATTCTGGCGAGGTTTTTCGCCGTCAGGAACACGACCCGGATCGGGCGAACGAGTATATTCAGGTCGGGTATGAGGTGTTTGATCGCGAAGATCCCGCTGGCGCCGACGCCGAGGTGTTCTCGTTATTTGCCTTGCAACTGCGCGGTTTGCCGTTGCGTGCGGCGACGGGTGATATCGGTATTCTGACGGCTGCCGTCGCGGGGCTGAAAACAACCGACCGTCGCAAGGCTGCACTCATGCGGCATCTCTGGCGACCACGCCGCTTCCGTGTTCTGTTGGACAGATATGCCGGGCGCAAACCGGGCCCCGAAGGTCGCGATGCGCTGTTGGACGCGGCTGATCCATTGGCCATTGATGCACCAATGATCGGTAAGCGCCGAGCGCCAGAAATCTTCGAGCGGATTGAGGCGTTGCGCGAAGACCGCACCGCGCCGCCGATTTCGGACAATGAGCTGGCCGGGCTAGAAACGCTGCTGAATGTGCGCGAGACGATGCCTTTCGCTTTGGAACAACTGCGCGACGTGGCGGTCGACTTGCCGCAGATTACGCCAGCTCTGGATCGGCTAGAGGCCCGCATTGCCGCCCTGCAGGCGCGGGGTGTGGATGTGGACCGGTTGGATTTTGAGGCCTCCTACGGCCGGACCTCAATGGAATATTACGACGGTTTCGTTTTTGGTTTCTACGCCGAAGGCCGCCCAGATCTGCCACCGGTTGCAACTGGTGGGCGCTATGACGCGCTGACCCGACAGTTGGGCGACGGGGTCGAGATACCCGCCATTGGTGGCGTAATCCGCCCAGACCTGATGCTGGAACTTGAGGAGGCCGCGCAATGAGCTTGAAACTGGGCGTGCCTTCGAAGGGCCGGTTGATGGACAAGACCTTCGCATGGTTCGAAAAGTGCGGCATCGCCTTGTCGCGCAGTGGGTCGGACCGGGAATATGCGGGCAAGGTCGAAGGGATCGACAACGTATCGCTGATCCTGCTGTCCGCCGGAGAAATCCCGCGCGAACTGGCCACGGGACGTATTCATTTGGGCGTGACCGGCATTGATCTAGTGCATGAGAAATTGCCGCGCTGGGAACAGCAGGTTGAAGAGGTCGCGCCTTTGGGGTTCGGCAAGGCCGACCTGATCATTGCAACGCCGGCTTGTTGGGTCGACGTGGATACGCTGGACGATCTGGATGCTGCGGCAGCTGGTTTTCGTAAAGCACACGGTCACCGATTGCGTATCGCCACCAAATACCACCGTCTGGTTCGGGAATTCCTGACCGACGCGGGCGTGGCCGATTACACTTTGGTCGACAGTCAGGGCGCGACCGAAGGCACGGTGGTGAATGAAACCGCCGAGGCGATTGCGGATATCACCTCGACAGGTGAAACCTTGCGGGCGAACCACCTGAAGATCTTGTCAGACGGGTTGATCCTACAATCGCAGGCGACCTTGTGGCGTAGCCGGATCGCGAAATATGACCCGGACGAAAAAGCGGTTCTGAATGAACTGCTGGACAGGTTGGCCTAAAGAACTCCGATATCCGCCAGAGCGCGGTTCAGATCGTCGGGCAGGGCATCGTCCTGCTCGCGCCCCTTGGACAGATCAGCAGGGGTGTCCTCGGGTTTCAGATAGCGCCAACCCTGAAAAGGACGTTTCAATGCGTTCTGCGTGCGATGCACATCGGGGTCAAGCACGATGGCGCAGCGGCGGATACCATCCTCGCCGCGGACCTCGTCCAGCCGCAGGATACGCTGGCGGCATTGGACGACACCTTTGACCACCCAATAGATTGATCCGCCATTCAGAATCTCAGCCTCGCGCTTTGGCCACATGCGCGTGACATGGCGCGGGTTGCCATCTTCGTAGAGTGGTTTGCGGCTGTCCTGCCATGCGATCAGCGTGTCGACGCTTTCCGATCCGACCGAGAGTTTTATGAGGTTTACATACTTATCCACAGTTTTCCCACAGAGTCGTCCATCCACTATCTATCCATTGTAGCTCATGCACGATTGTCATCAAGGTATAGTGGATGATAGTCTGTATTCCTCTTTCAGAACAGGGAATCGCCAATGAGCCGCTTTGCCGCCCCCATCGCCGAGCAAATCTGGGACATGAAATACCGCTTCAAACAGGCGGATGGAACACCCATCGATCAGACGGTTGAGGACAGCTGGCGACGCATCGCCCGCGATCTGGCGCGGGTGGAGAAAGACCCGGCGCATTGGGAGGAGAAGTTCTTTGAGGCGCTGGAGGATTTCAAATACCTCCCAGCCGGTCGTATCACCGCAGGCGCAGGAACCGCGCGGCAGGTCACCCTGTTCAATTGCTTTGTCATGGGCACTGTGCCCGACAGCATGGGTGGCATTTTTGATATGCTGAAAGAGGCCGCGCTGACCATGCAGCAGGGTGGGGGGATCGGGTACGATTTCTCGACAATCCGCCCGCGTGGTGCGGACGTAAAAGGGGTTGCGGCGGATGCGTCCGGCCCGCTGAGCTTTATGGACGTCTGGGACGCCATGTGCCGCACGATCATGTCCGCGGGTTCGCGTCGTGGGGCGATGATGGCAACCATGCGTTGCGACCATCCGGATATCGAACAGTTCATCACCGCCAAGTCTGACCCGGCGCGGTTGCGCATGTTCAACATGTCAGTGCTGGTGACCGATCCATTCATGGAGGCCGTCAAGGCCGACGGCCAGTGGGAGCTGGTGTTCGACGACAAGGTTTACCAAACAGTTCAGGCGCGTGATCTGTGGAACAAGATCATGCAGGCCACCTATGACTACGCCGAGCCTGGCGTGATCTTCATCGATCGTATAAATCAGGCCAACAACCTGAACTATGTCGAGACCATCTCGGCGACTAATCCATGCGGTGAACAACCGCTTCCTCCTTATGGCGCCTGCCTGCTGGGTTCGATTAACCTGGCGCGGCTGGTGACCGAACCGTTCGAGGATGCGGCGCATCTGGACGAAGATGCTCTGCAGGAACTGGTCGCCACTGCCGTTCGCATGATGGACAATGTGGTGGATGCGTCGAAATTCCCGCTGGCCGAACAAGAGGCCGAAGCGCAAGACAAGCGCCGCATCGGGCTCGGCGTGACAGGTCTGGCTGATGCGCTGCTGATGCTGGGCCTGCGCTATGGCTCAGACGAAGCGGCGCGTCAGACTGAGAGCTGGTTGAAAGCGATCGCCCGCGCCGCGTATCTGGCGTCGGTCGACTTGGCCAAGGACAAGGGGGCATTTCCCCTCTTCGATGCCGAAAAATACCTGGCCAGCGGCACGATGCTGCAGATGGACGACGACGTGCGCGACGCCATCCGTGAACATGGCATCCGTAACGCGTTGTTGACGTCGATTGCCCCGACTGGGACGATTTCCTTGTATGCGGGCAATGTGTCTTCGGGGATCGAACCGGTCTTTGCATATTCCTACACTCGAAAGGTGTTGCAGAAGGATGGTTCACGCACCGAAGAAGAGGTTGTCGACTACGCGGTCCAGATGTGGCGCGACAAGTTCGGTGATAAGGATCTACCGGATTATTTCGTGAACGCGCAGACGTTGTCTCCGTCCGATCACGTCAAGATGCAGGCGGCGGCACAGAAATGGATCGACAGTTCGATCTCGAAGACGATCAATTGCCCCGAGGATATCAGTTTTGACGCCTTCAAGGATGTCTACATGCAGGCCTGGGATCAGGGCTGTAAAGGCTGCACGACTTACCGACCCAACGATGTGACTGGCTCGGTCCTGACCGTGTCGGAAAGCACCGATAACGCACCTGGCGAAAGTGCCGCTGCACCGCAGGAGGTCAATGGCGGCGAAGTCGTCTACATGTCCGAACCGCTGGACCGCCCGCAATCGCTGGAGGGGTCGACCTACAAGCTGAAATGGCCCGACAGTGAACATGCGATTTACCTGACGATCAACGATATCGTCATTGGTGGCCGTCGCCGTCCGTTCGAAGTGTTCATCAATTCGAAGAATATGGAACACTACGCCTGGACGCTGGCGCTGACGCGGATGATTTCAGCCGTGTTCCGGCGCGGCGGGGATGTATCATTTGTGGTGGAGGAATTGAAGGCGGTGTTCGACCCGCGCGGAGGAGCCTGGGTCAAAGGCAAGTACATCCCGTCGATCCTTGCAGCAATCGGCGGCGTGATCGAGCAACATATGGTTGTGATCGGGTTCCTTGAGGGAGAAGGTATGGGTCTGAAGTCTGATCCGCAGGCACAGGTGGTCAATATGGACCCACCACGCGGCAAAGCATGCCCGTCCTGCGGCCAATTCGACATGGTGATGATCGAAGGATGTATGACCTGTAGAAGTTGCGGCCATTCCAAATGTGATGGATGAAAATTGATTCAAACTGTTGATCGATTCTCGGTGCCGGCACTCTGAAAGCCGCGTCATTCCAACTGTCATCATCCCTTTGTTTCTGTTTGGCGCGTACCTCTCGTGTATTGAGGGGAAGGGCCTAATCCTCATTAACTCCGCGCTGGCCGATACTTGACTCAAACATTACCGGTTTATGAAGTTTCCCTTAGGTTAGTTGCAACCAGAGGGGCTCCTCCCAATCTGTATGCCACAGCAAGATGTTCGCTTTTGAACTCCAAAAGGTCGCATTCAGGAGGAGATCCCATGACCAGATATATGACTGCCGGAGCAGCCGCTCTGGCCACGAGCTTAGCCCTCGGAACCGCTGCCTTTGCCGACACCACGCCGGACCTGCGCGGAACATGGTTGGGGACGTATACGACTGTTCAACCCAGCCACTATTACAAAGGTGATCAGCCCCGCTTTAATCAGGCCGAATGGTTGCTGGACGTACAAATGCAGGAAGACAATGTCTTCTGGGGACCCAGCAAGTGGCGTCGCGCGGGCGATACCGTTTGGAATGAATACGAAGCCACCGGAACCATCAGCCTCGATGGCTCGGGCGCCATTGGCATGATCGAGACTTCCCCGCTGGTGATCGGCGCAAACGCGTTGATCGATGCGCGGTACGAAGATGGCAAGATATTTGCCGATTTCCGTAGCCTGCGAAACGGAACGACCTACAGCACCGTTCTGGAACGTCAGGTGAACTGAAGCGTCTCTGACCCAAGCGGGGAGGTTAAGGGGGTACGATTGCCGCTCATGTTGTGACTGCGGCAAGGAGTAGTAGGTTACCCCGCTCGGGTCGGAGCGCTTCTCATGAACACGCGTCTCCACAGGGAGGCGACGGGCCGGGCGGCGATTTCGCCGCCCGCGACAGGGTCCAGACCACCGCGTTTGAGAATGCGGCGTTCCTCAGCTCGGGTCATCTGGATCTCGCGAACCTTCAGCGCGGCGTCACGCGCGGTGAGGTAACTGCCGTCCGGCCCAGGTTCCATCCCCGGAATTCCACGCGCCTTCGACCACCACCCGCGCAGCCCGCTGAGCGAGTGTTTTCGTCCGATCCGGTCATCATCCTGCAGGTGCCAGATTCGCTCGGCCTCGGCCATCGACACCAGCGCGGCGATCGGTTTGCCATAGCGGGTCAGAACAATCACCTGACGCGGGTCTTGCGAGAGGGTCGCCAGCTCTCCCAGACGGGCGCGGGCTTGAGAGATGGTCAGGCGCATGGGCGAATCTCCGGTTGTACGATTCGAAGGATTAGGGGGCTGAGTGTTGTACAACTCGGACAATTCACCCCTAACACAGCGTGCGGGGCCTTCGCAGGTGCAGAAATCCAGCGGAATCTGGCCTGTGATCCATGTTAGATTTTTTCCGCCCCCAAGCCTCCGCGATGACGCGAATTCTCGAGTTATCCACATGACTCTCCCAGCGGATATCAACAGTTTATCCCCGGATAAATTTTATGCTGCAGTGCTATTTTCTTGCCGGATCAGGGCGCTGATGTAACAGTCTGGTTACTGCTTCTGATCTTCGGAACAGGGGCGGGATGCAAGGGCCAAGGGGGCCACGGCGGCGAAGGCGGATTTTAGGATTTGTCCCAAGTTGCAATGGCTTACCGGTGGTGGATCAGATGATCTGGACTTCGGTTCGGCTTAGATGGTCAGCCTCTCAGAAGGTCTGAGCGGGCTGCGACGCGACATAGCGCGTGTGGCAGTCGCCAATGCCTCTTCGGGGGCAGAGGCAACTGGATCGGAACGCCCCTCGGGCGGATCGAACCGGCAAGGCGTCAGGAGTGTCCGCAAGGATGCATGCAAAGACCGCGTCTGAGCACCTGACGCCTTTTCCTATTTCAGAACCTTAGGTTCATACAGGCTACCACGCACCACTCTCCGAACTAGAACGGGGTTCTTTCGCTTGCGCAAAAGAACCCCGTAAAAGTGTCAGAAATGCAATGCCGCGTCTATGCACCTGTGCCGCCAACACTACTCTTGTCGAATGGCTGTGACAACTACATATTGCGGATGGACGTTGCCAATGCGCAACATCCGCTCACAATCAGATGTTTTCCTGAACATCCTCAACGGCACCTTGGACGGCTTCGCCAGCCTTTTCGATGTCTTTGCCAGCCCCTTTTGCGGTTTCGCAAGCGGTCAGTGTGAACAGGGCGAGGCCAATCAGAATTGCGCGGATCATCGGTTACTCCATTAGTGCTTGTTTCGAATTGGTTAGCAGCTTTTGGGGGGCAGAGCTACAGCTTTTGTAGGGACATCCGGGAGACATCGTTCACGATCCCGGCCTGGCACTTGTTCGCCCGAGATCGCAGGCTGAGCCGGTCGGGAAAAGTTCGATAACAACCTGTTAAGATGGGGTGACCGGGGCGTTAGCTTGGTTTCTGGCTGCAGAACAGCTCGTAAACCACTTCAAGTATCCGCGCAGGCCGTTCATCCGCCAATCTGTAGTAAATTGTCTTACCGTCCCGCCGAGGCACAACCAGCCCTTCAAGTCTGAGGCGTGACAGCTGCTGGGACACGGCCGCCTGTCGGGCGGATAGCAGTCGTTCCAGCTCGGTCACCGATTTCTCACCGGAAACAAGGTGGCACAGGATCATCAAGCGCCCTTCGTGGCTGATGGCCTTTAGAAAATTCGACGCCTGTGTGGCGTTCTCGACCATCCGGTCAAGTTCGGCCGGCGACATTTCTTCGGTCATCTGCGGAAGAGCCATGATCTTTTTCCTTAATTGCTATTGCCCGAGATCGGGATCGTCTTATGCGACTTCGCTGAGAGTGCCTGTGGTACAATTTCTAGGCATCAATTTCCATATGCACGGATCAAAATAGCGTGATGTGATGAACGCGGCATCAACCCACCCAGACAAAACCTCGCGCAGGAAGGCGAACTGGTGGCCGTCAAATCGACGGAATTCATTGGAACACGCAGCCCCCCTTGCAGCCCCCCTGTGGCAGCACTAAGACTCGGGTAACTCTTCTTCGGGTAATGTCCCGATCCATCGCAAAGCAGGCAGGTTCCACATGTTCGATCCAGTTGACACATATATGAACACTCTCGTCCCCATGGTCGTCGAGCAGACCAGCCGGGGCGAACGCGCGTACGATATCTTTTCGCGCCTTTTGAAAGAACGGATCATTTTCATCAATGGCCCGATCCATGACGGGATGAGCCATCTGGTCGTCGCTCAGCTGTTGCATCTTGAGGCGGACAATCCGAACAAAGAAATCTCGATCTACATCAATTCGCCCGGCGGTGTGGTAACCAGCGGTTTGTCGATTTACGACACAATGCAGTACATCAAGCCGAAATGTTCCACATTGGTGATCGGTCAGGCGGCCTCGATGGGGTCGGTATTGCTGGCCGGGGGCGAGAAAGGGATGCGCTTTTCGCTGCCCAACAGCCGGATCATGGTGCACCAGCCCAGCGGTGGATATCAGGGTCAAGCAAGCGACATCATGATCCACGCGGCCGAGACTCAGAAACTGAAAGATCGCTTGTATGACATCTATGTGCGTCATACCGGGCAGACCAAAAAGGCGGTTGAAAAGGCGCTGGATCGCGACAATTTCATGAGCCCGGAAGAAGCCAAGGATTGGGGTCATATCGACGAGATCGTCGAGAACCGCGCCAAAATGGATGGTGAGGAAGCCTAGGTTCAAATCCGCGCGCGTCTGGCGTGAGGATTGATTTTGAGATTGTAGCTGCCAGAACGCTGGCCTAAGCTGCAGGCAGATACGGCAAGCGCGGCCCTGAGAGGGGCTGCTGAGACGGAGCCCGAGGGGTAAAGCATGGCGACGAATTCAGGCGGAGACGGCAAGAACACGCTCTACTGCAGCTTTTGCGGCAAAAGCCAGCATGAGGTGCGTAAGCTGATCGCAGGCCCGACCGTGTTCATCTGCGACGAATGTGTCGAACTCTGCATGGACATCATCCGTGAAGAGACCAAGGCCAGCGGCCTGAAATCCTCGGACGGTGTGCCGACGCCCAAGGATATCTGCGAGGTTTTGGACGATTACGTGATCGGCCAGGCCACCGCCAAGCGGGTTCTGTCGGTTGCGGTGCACAACCACTACAAGCGTTTGAATCACGCCCAGAAAGCGGGCAGCGATATCGAGCTTGCGAAGTCCAACATTCTGCTGATTGGGCCGACGGGTTGCGGTAAAACCTTGCTGGCGCAAACACTGGCACGAATTCTGGACGTGCCGTTTACAATGGCTGATGCGACCACGCTGACCGAAGCCGGTTATGTAGGAGAGGATGTCGAGAACATCATCCTTAAACTGTTGCAGTCCAGTGAATACAACGTCGAGCGTGCGCAGCGCGGCATCGTCTATATCGACGAGGTCGACAAGATTACGCGGAAGTCTGAGAACCCCTCGATCACCCGCGACGTCTCGGGCGAGGGTGTGCAACAGGCACTGCTGAAACTGATGGAAGGCACCGTGGCCTCCGTGCCGCCACAGGGTGGTCGCAAGCATCCACAGCAAGAGTTCCTGCAAGTGGATACCACGAATATCCTGTTTATCTGTGGTGGCGCATTTGCAGGCCTCGACAAGATCATTGCACAGCGCGGCAAGGGTTCGGCGATGGGCTTTGGGGCCGATGTTCGGGACAACGATGATCGCGGCGTGGGTGAGATATTCAAGGACCTTGAGCCTGAGGACCTGCTGAAGTTCGGCCTGATCCCGGAATTTGTCGGTCGCCTGCCGGTATTGGCGACGCTCGAAGATCTGGACGAAGATGCTCTGGTCACCATCCTGACAAGTCCGAAGAACGCTCTGGTCAAGCAATACCAGCGCCTGTTCGAGCTGGAAGATGCAGAGCTTGCCTTTACTGACGATGCGCTGAAGGCGATCGCCAAGAAGGCGATCGAACGTAAGACCGGTGCGCGTGGCCTGCGCTCGATCCTCGAAGACATCTTGCTGGATACAATGTTTGAACTGCCGGGCATGAAGAACGTGACCGAAGTGGTGGTCAATGAAGAGGCCGTGATGTCAGAGTCTCAGCCATTGATCATCTATGCGGACCCGGCAGAGTCAGCGTCTGCAGGCTAAACAGGTTCTCAACTTAATCGGATCGCTTCCGAAGATGTGAGGAGGGGGCGCGGCCCCCGCCGCGGCGAGCCGCGACTCCCCCGAGATATTTAGAGCCAGATGAAGCAGGGGATCCGGTCTTCATCTGGCTAAAAGTACCTCGGAGCGCGAGGCAGAGCCTCGCAAGTTGTGTGTTCACGCGAAAAGGAAAATTGGTTTGTGAGAGGGGCACAATGACAATCAAGCGCTTGCCGTCGGGTGGTGAATTTGAGGCCAAGGCCGGTTATTGCCGTGCCGTTGTTGCCGGAGGCTGGGTTCATGTCGCCGGAACGGTTGGACAGGGCGAAACTGTGCTCGAACAATGCCGTTCGGCACTTGGTATCATCGAGGCTGCACTGACTGAGGCCGGGGCCTCATTTTCGGATGTGGTGCGTGTAACTTATATGCTGCCGGATCGAACGGAGTTCGCGCCTTGTTGGCCTTTGCTTGCCGAGACCTTCGGGGCCAATCCGCCTGCTGCGACTATGATTGAATGCGGTTTGATTGATCCGAAGTACCGTATCGAAATCGAAGTTACTGCTATCTTGCCGGAATGACGCAAGCAGGGCTTGCGGTACTGGACCTTGGCGTGCCTTTGGTCCATATCTTCGGGGACAGAAATGCCGGAGGCAGACGATGGGAATCCTGAACAGTCTTTTGCGGGCCGTGACCTGGTGGAACGGAGCCACCCTGAATACGCAGATCTACACCTCGCGCAAAGGTGTAAAGGTCGGGGAAGACGACGAAGGTAACGTGTTCTATCGCACCGCCGATGACAGCAGGCGTTGGGTGATCTTCAATGGCGAGGCCGAGGCCAGCCGGATCGACCCCGACTGGCACGGCTGGCTGCATCGCACATGGGATGAGCCGCCGACTGAGAAACCTCTGGCCCACAAATCCTGGGAAAAACCACACCAAGAGAACCTGACCGGAACCGCGCTTGCCTATGCACCGGCTGGGTCTCTGCGTCGTGCCGATCCGGTCGAACGCTCGGACTACGAGGCCTGGACCCCGGAATAGGCGAAACATAGATGTCAAATCATACAAAAACCGAAGTTATCGTCGGCGGTGCCGTGCTGGCTTGCGCCATTGCGTTTGGCGTCTACGCCAGCCAATCCACCGGATTATCTCAGTCCAAAGCAGGATACGAGTTGGGCGCGTCCTTCCGTTCGCTGGAAGGCGTTGGGGTTGGCACAGATGTGCGGCTTGCGGGCGTAAAAATCGGAACGGTGACGGGTGTTACCTTGAATTCTGACACCTACCGCGCAGATACCCAGTTTTCTGTGGCCGATGGAATTCTCATCCCGGATGACAGTGCGGTTGTGATTTCTTCCGAAGGGCTGCTGGGGGGCAACTTTGTTGAGGTTATGCCCGGCGGGTCTCCGTTTTATTTTGAGGCAGGTGATGAGATCGAGGATACACAGGGTGCGGTCAGCCTGATCTCGTTGCTGGTCAAGTTCGTGGCTGGGGACGGCAGCGAATGATACGCGCGGCCCTTGTGGCTTTGTTGGTCACGGCGACCGGAGCCGCGGCACAGCAAAAGGCCGAATCCGGCCTCGGAGCCATGTTGCGTGGGCTCGATAAAGTCAACGGGCAGACCGTGGATATCGAGGTGCAGAACGGACAGACGGTGACGGTGTTCGGATTGGATGTCGCTCTGGGTGACTGCCGGTATCCGGCCGAGAATCCAACGGGTGATGCGTTTGCCTACCTAACCATCTGGGAGCAGGGCAAGGCGCAGCAACTGTTTGATGGCTGGATGATCGCGACTTCCCCCGCGCTGAATGCGCTGGATCACGCGCGTTACGATGTCTGGGTGATCCGTTGTATGACACCCTGAGGGGTCTGTTTCAGGTCCGCGGTGAAATCTGCGCTCAGTTCAAGCGCCTGTCTCAACTCACCATGATAGGCGGCCCGCCGGATTTCGATTGCACCCATTGAGGCCAGATGTGCGGTCAGGAATTGCGTATCAAACAGCGTAAATCCGGTTTGACGCAACCGGTCGACCAGATAAGCTAGGGCGATCTTCGACGCGTCTGTGCGCCGTGAGAACATGCTTTCTCCGAAAAAGGCAGACCCCAGAACCACGCCATAGACGCCGCCGATCAGCGAGGGGCCATCCCAAACCTCAAGCGAGTGCGCCCGGTCGGCGCGATGCAGGTCCTGATAAAGACGACGTAATTCGGGATTGATCCAGGTATCCGCCCGGTCGGCGCAGCCATCGACCACGCCCACGAAGTCTTGATCGATGCTGACTGTATATCCACAGGTTCGGATCCGCCGCGCCAAGCTGCGAGAGATATGAAATCCATCCAGTGGGAAAATACCCCGGAACTTTGGATCGACCCAGAAAAGTTCGAGGTCGTCACGGTGTTCAGCCATCGGAAAAATACCGATAGAATAGCCATGCAGCAAAAGTTCGGGGGAAAGACTCATGCCGGATGCCCTGGGGTTGAAAGGCAGTGACCTTCCAACCCCTTGTTCTTATTCGGCCATGTTCTCCGCAAGCCATTTCTCCAGCCAGTGGATATTGTAGTCTCCGCTGTGGATGTCGGGCTCTTGCAGCAAGGCGTGGAACAGCGGCACGGTTGTGTCGATGCCGTCGACGATCAACTCACCTAGTGCGCGGTTCAGACGGGCCAGCGCCTCATCCCGGTCTCGGCCCTGAACAATCAGCTTGCCGATCAGCGAGTCGTAGTAAGGCGGGATCGAGTACCCGTCATAGAGCGCCGAATCCATCCGTACACCCAGACCGCCCGGCGCGTGATAGGCTGTGATCTTACCCGGGCAGGGTGAGAAGTTGGGCAGTTTCTCAGCGTTGATCCGGACCTCGATGGCGTGGCCGTTGATCTCAAGGTCGTCCTGACCGAACGACATCGGCTCACCTGCCGCGACAAGAATTTGCTCGCGCACCAGATCGACGCCAAAGATGCCCTCGGTTACCGGGTGTTCGACCTGCAGGCGGGTGTTCATTTCGATGAAATAGAACTCACCGTTTTCATACAGGAACTCGATAGTGCCCGCGCCGATATAGTTGATCTTGGCGACCGCGTCGGCACAGACCTTACCGATCCTTGCGCGTTCTTCCTGGGTGATGCAGGGGCCGGGGGCCTCTTCAAACACCTTCTGGTGGCGACGCTGTAGCGAACAGTCACGCTCGCCCAGATGAACCGCCTTGCCTTTGCCGTCACCAAAGACCTGAATCTCGATGTGGCGCGGGGTCGTGAGGTATTTCTCGATATAGACTTCGTCATTGCCAAAGGCAGCTTTGCCTTCAGCCCGCGCAGTCATGAATGCGCTTTCCATTTCATCGGCGCTCATCGCGACTTTCATGCCGCGACCACCGCCACCAGCAGTGGCTTTGATGATGACCGGATAGCCGAACTCTTCACCGATGCGCTTGGCGTCGGCCAGCGTGGGAACACCGCCGTCGGAGCCGGGAACGCAAGGGACACCCAGTTCCCTCATCGTGTCCTTGGCAGTGATCTTGTCCCCCATCACGCGGATATGCTCGGCGGTGGGGCCGATGAACGTGATGCCGTGATCTTCGACGATCTGCACGAACTCGGCATTCTCGGACAAGAAGCCATAGCCGGGATGGATCGCCTGCGCGCCGGTGATTTCACAGGCCGAAATGATCGCGGGCACAGACAGATAGCTCTGCGGGCTGGGCGGAGGGCCGATGCACACCGATTCGTCCGCCATGCGCACGTGCATCGCGTCGCTGTCAGCGGTGGAATGGACAGCAACCGTCTTGACGCCCATCTCGCGCGCGGCACGGATCACACGCAGGGCGATCTCGCCTCGGTTGGCAATCAGGATTTTGTCGAACATGTGCCCGCCTTACTCAACAATGACCAGAGGCGTGCCGAATTCCACAGCGTCGCCATCGCCGACCAGAATGCGCTTGATGGTGCCTGATTTGGGTGCGTGGATGTGGTTCATGGTTTTCATCGCCTCGACGATCAACAACGTGTCGCCTTCGGATATCGAAGCACCAACCGTGATGAACGACGGCGCACCTGGTTCGGGCTGCATGTAGACAGTTCCAACCATGGGCGAGGTGACGGCACCAGGGTGGCTGGCAGGATCGTCCGCGGCGGCAGGGGCTTCGGCCGCAGCAGGGGCGGCGACAGGCGCGGGTGCTGCTGGCGCAGCCGTAGGAACCGCAACCTGAACCGGAGCTACAGTCTGCGACATGCGGCTCACACGGACATTCAGGCTGTCGTCATCGCCATAGTCCCGCTTGACCTGCAGTTCGGTCAGATCATTTTCGCGCAGCAATTCCGCCAGTGCCTTGATAAACGCGACATCCGCTTCGTGTTTGGTATCTGTCATGAGTGTCCTCGAAGGTTCCCCTATGGCCCGTCTGTTCCCTGCGGGCTTGGTCTGATTACGCAGCGTTATAAGCTATGCCGACGTCCATGAAAAGCGTCGACTGAACCTGATAAATGGGGGTTTTAGCGTCAATTTCGAGTGCCGGTGCGATTACAGCGGCGTTCCCGACAATTTCGCCACCAGTTCTGGCAGTTTACGGGCGCCGTATTTCTCTAACAAGCGGGCGCGGTAGGCTTCGATCGTGCGGTAACTTAGCCCCAGTTCGGCGCCGATTTCCTTCGCAGATAACCCCCGACAGGACAGGATTGCGACCTCTCGTTCGCGGGTCGTCAGTTCTACCAGCGGGCGTTCCTCCGAGATGTCTGAAAAACTCCAGATTCCGTGACGAAACGGGTCGTCTGGCGTTAGCGACCGGCCCCGTGCACGGCACCAGAACAGATCTCCGTCGCGCCGCCGCATGACCCGTTCGTCGGTGTAATACCCGGTGTCGCGCATCACCTGCAGACTGCGCGCGCCAATCCGTTCCCAGTCGGCCACCGATGGATAAAGATGCAGCAAAGGCATGTTGCGATAGTCGGCTTCGTCCCCGCCGAAGGTCCGCGCGAACTGAAGATTGCAACGGCGAATGATCCGGTTTTCCAGCTCGACAAGCCCGATGGGTGCATATTCGAAGGCGGTATCACTCATATACCTATGGTGACGGGTATTGTGCTGAAAGAGAAGGGTGGGCGGCAGGAAAGAAAGGGTTTCTTTCCCTTGGCACTGTTAAGGTTGTTAATCTTCTTTGAAAATTAATCGTTAATAAGCTAAGATCATTTAATTAATCTGCAAATAAATGTACCGCAAGTACGGATCTAGAAGCGATGCGAGACACCCTGACCGGAAGCCGAATACGTGAAAGGCGGCAAATTTCCGGGATGCGTCAGGCCGAGTTGGCGCGGCAGGTTGGGATTTCAGCGTCTTATCTGAACCTGATCGAACACAATCGCCGTCGTATCGGGGGCAAGCTGCTGGTTGATATCGCGACGGCGTTGTCGGTCGAGCCGTCTTTGCTGACGCAGGGGATCGAAGAGACGCTCATCTCAGCCCTGCGCGAGGCTGCGGCGGATGCGGTGGGCCAAAAGGCCGAGGTGGACGGGCTCGAAGAATTTGCCGGGCGCTTTCCCGGCTGGTCCGGTGTTCTGGCGCAAATGCACCGCCGCGTGGTGTCGTTGGAGCGTACCGTGGAAATCATGTCAGACCGGCTGACACATGACCCTCATCTGGCAGCTTCGATGCACGAGGTGCTGTCGACCGCCGCCGCCATCCGCTCGACCGCCGCGATTCTGGCCGAGCCGGGAGAGATTGAGGCTGAATGGCGCGATCGTTTCCATCGCAACCTGCATCAGGATGCAGAACGCCTGGCAGAAAGTTCCAAGGCGCTTGTGACCTATCTGGATGACAGTGATGGGCAACGTGATCTGCGTGGCATCCCTTTGGATGCGGTCGAGGCGTTTTTTGCCGAACAGGGATATCATTTTCCGGAACTCGAAGCCGGGGGGCAACCGACCGAAGTGCCCCTGGCTGAGCTCGGGTCGGCAGCAGCTAACACTGTGGCTTCGGAATTGCTGAATCTATACGCAGCCGACGCGCGGGCCATGCCGCTGGATCAGATCTGCGCCGCGCTTGATGCGGCAGATCCCGACCCCCTCGCGCTTGCGGCGGCATTTTCGGTGGATCTGGCCACGGTGTTTCGGCGGCTCGCCTTTCTGCCCGAAGGAACGCTTGCACGTACGGCAGGGCTGGTGATCTGCGACGCCTCGGGCAGCGTTCTGTTCTACAAGCCCTCGCCCGGTTTCGCATTACCGCGTCATGGTGAAGCCTGTCCGCTTTGGCCTTTGTTTACCGCACTGAACAGACCTTTGGTTCCGATCCGAAAACGCGTTGTGCAACTTGGTCGAACCGCAGCCCAGTTCGAATGTTTCGCCATCGCCTCGCCCCAACCGGCCGATACGTTCGGGGCCGAGCCGGTCTACCGTTCGGTTATGCTGGTGCTGCCGGTCGAAGATACCGTTCAACCAGCGGAAAACGTGGCGCAGGCCGGGGCCAGTTGTCGAATATGCCCAAGACGCGATTGCAGCGCACGCCGCGAGCCGTCGATCTTGAGCGAAGGGTTTTGACAGTTTCGTGACGCTGCGCTTAAGCTGGTCTGGACGGGTGGCCGGATGTGCAACCGGTCATGGGGAGGACATGAAAATATGAGCCGTAAGGTTCTGTTGATCGAGGATGAGCCCAATATCACCGAGGCGATCCGTTTCTTGCTGACGCGCGAAGGGTGGCAGGTTGAAACCCATGCCGAGGGCACGGATGCGGTGCAGGTTATCCTGTCCGCCCAACCCGATCTGGTGATTCTGGATGTAATGCTGCCGGGCAAAAGCGGAATGGATGTGCTGCGCGATCTGCGCGAGCATGACCAGATGAAGGCATTGCCGGTTCTGATGCTGACCGCGCGCGGTCAATCCCGCGATCGCGAAATGGCCGAAAAGGCAGGGGTCAGTCGTTTCATGACCAAGCCGTTTTCAAATACCGAGGTTTTGACAGCGGTCCGTGACCTGCATGCGCAGGCGTCCCAGTCATGAGCTCTGCGGGTGACGGCAAAGACCGGCCTTCGCCGGTCCGACCGTCTCTGTTTCTTGAGCGGCAAAGTTATCGTCGGCGCAGATTGGCAGATGCGGCGCGGCTGCTGCCGTTTCTTGGGGCCGCCATGCTCGCACTGCCCTTGCTCTGGCCGGATGACAGCGAAGGTGCCGAGCCGCTGACGCTCTCTGCGGCTATGTTTTACATCTTTGCCTGTTGGGGGGCTCTGATCCTGATCAGTGTGGTCTTCGGAATTGCTGCCAGACGTTTGGCAGCCCGCGAAAACGCCGACCCTGAGGCCGAGACATGGCAACGCTGAACGTCCTGATTCTGGTCTGTCTGGGCTATGTGGTGCTGCTGTTCAGCGTGGCTTTTGCCGCTGATCGGGTTGCAGCGCGCGGAGGTGGCAAGTGGCTGCGGTCCCCGCTGATCTACACCCTGTCGCTGTCGATCTATTGCACCGCATGGACATTTTATGGCGCCGTCGGCAACGCCGCGCGCTCGGGGCTGGAATTCGTGACCATCTATCTTGGTCCGACCTTGGTGATGGTCAGTTGGTGGTGGGGGCTGCGCAAGCTGGTGCGCATCGGGCGCAGCCAGCGTGTCACTTCCATCGCTGACTTGATCTCGTCGCGCTATGGTAAGTCCAACACGCTGGCGGTCTGCGTGACCATTTTGGCGGTGCTGGGTGGCACGCCTTATATCGCGTTGCAATTGCAGTCGATCACACTGTCGTTTTCGATCTTTGCCGAGGCTGATCCAACCGGCCTATACCGTGAAGGGTCCAGTGTATTCTGGGTGGCTGCAGGTTTGGCCGTCTTCGCGATCCTTTTCGGCACCCGCAATCTGGACGCCAACGAACGCCACCACGGCGTTGTCACGGCTATCGCGTTGGAATCGGTGGTGAAGCTGTTCGCCCTGCTGGCTGTTGGCATCTTTGTCGTCTGGGGCGTTGCAGGCGGCTTGGGACCGATGCTGGATCAGATCGATGCCTCTGAGATCGGACAGTGGCATGTCGATGCGGGGCGCTGGACCACCTTCATCTTCCTTTCGGCAGCGGCTTTTGTCTGCCTACCGAGGATGTTTCAGGTCATGGTGGTCGAGAATGATGACGAAAGCCACCTGCGAACCGCTGCCTGGGCCTTCCCACTCTATCTTCTGCTCATGAGCCTTTTCGTGGTGCCCATTGCCGTGGTCGGACTGGACCTGCTGCCTGAAGGGTCAAATCCTGACCTGTTCGTGCTGACCGTACCGCTGTCGCAGGGCAATGATTGGCTGGCGATGCTGTCATTCATCGGTGGGTTCTCGTCGGCGACGTCAATGGTGATTGTCACCGCGATGGCGCTGTCGACTATGGTGTCGAACCATCTGGTTATGCCGATCTGGCTGAACACGCAGGAAGGCACGGCATCAGTCTCGGGCGACGTGCGAACCATAGTACTGATGGCACGGCGCGTTTCGATCGCGGTGATCATGGCGCTGGGCTACTTCTACTACCGGCTGTCGGGCGGCGGGGCAGCGCTGGCCTCAATCGGCTTGGTGGCGTTTGCGGGCATTTCCCAGATTCTGCCCGCGCTGGTGGGTGGCCTATTCTGGCGCGGTGCCACGCGTACTGGCGCCTTGGTGGGGCTCAGCGTCGGTTTCTTCCTGTGGATCTACACGCTGTTATTGCCTGGTATGGAAGGCGGCATTATCCCCGCCTCGGTGATCGAACACGGCCCCTTCGGTTGGGGGTGGCTGCGCCCGCAGGCCTTGTTCGGGATCGAGGGGATCGATCCGATGGTGCATACGGTCATGTGGTCGCTATCACTGAACACGATCGCTTTCTGCGTCGCCTCGATGCTCAGCTTCCCAAGCCCGCTGGAACGCCTGCAGGGTGCGCAATTTGTCAATGTCTTCGACCATTCGGTTTCGGCGCGCGGCTGGACCGGTTCGGTGGCGCAAAGCGAAGACCTGATGATCATGACCCAACGTATTCTGGGCACCATACCCGCGCAGGAGTTCTTTCAGGCCGAAGCGGAGCGGCAGAATGGCCGACCCGGACGACTTCCCGAACCCACACCGCAGTTTCTGGAACGGCTGGAACGTGAACTCAGCGGCTCGGTTGGTGCCGCAACGGCGCACGCAATGATTGGCCAGATCGTCGGTGGCGCGTCTGTCTCGGTCGAGGACTTGCTGGCCGTGGCCGACGAATCCGCTCAGATGCTGGAATATTCCAGCCAGCTCGAGGCGAAATCGGCTGAACTTAGTCGCACTGCGCGACAGCTACGGGAAGCGAATGCCAAGCTCACGCAGGTCTCGATGCAAAAAGACGCGTTTCTCAGCCAGGTCAGTCATGAATTGCGGACGCCCATGACCTCGATCCGTGCCTTTTCTGAAATCATGCGCGACACGGAAGGCCTAAGCGCCGAAGAGCAGACCCGCTATGCCGCGATTATTCACGATGAGGCGCTGCGGCTGACACGGTTGCTCGACGATCTGCTTGACTTGAGCGTTTTGGAAAGCGGGCAAGTCAGCCTGAACATGGGTGAGGCGACACTGAGCGACGTGTTGAACCGCGCTGTCTCAAGTGCGTTGGCGGGCAGTGATCGCAAGATTGGCGTTCGACGGGTGCGCGCCAGCGAACGCATCCCACTGCACACCGATCTGGACCGGTTGGGGCAGGTGTTCATCAACCTGATTTCGAATGCCCAGAAATACTGTGACGCAGTCGAGCCGGTGTTGACGATTTCCGCCCATGATGTTGGCGGGCAGGTGGTGATTGATTTCATCGACAATGGCGACGGCATCCCACCCGAGGCGCAGTCACTGGTGTTCGAGAAATTCGCCCGCGTCGGCCCGGACAAGGCGGGCGGTGCCGGGCTGGGACTGGCGATCTGCCGCGAGATCATGCAGCGCCTTGGCGGTGAGGTCACCTATCTGCCCGGTCAGGGCGGCGCGGCTTTCCGCGTCAGCCTGCCGCTGGCCTATCGTCAGGCCGCACAATAGCGCCGTCATAAAGACATTCGTAACCCTCGCCGGGTTAGTCATTTGGTCAGAGCATCGACTAACGGCGGTATGGGGCTATGACCACATCAGCACTGGCACGAAAGCTATCTGCAGGGCAAAGCGGTTCTGACGCCCCCCATTCTATCCTGCGTGCGCTGCGATTGGGATTGGCGCGCGCCGCTGGTGAAGGCTTGGGGCTGGCTCTGACGGTTATAGGTGCGAAACAGGCCATACGCGCGCAAGACGACATCGCGCGGCGATTACAGGACGGTTGGTTGTTGCTGCTTTTCGCCTCGGATCAGGGGGGTGTGGCGGCAGTTTGCCTCGATCCGGGATGCGTGTCGGCCATCGTACAGCAGCAGACGATTGCGATGGTCACGGCCGACCCACCGCCCGAACGTCCTTTTACCGACACCGATGCGGCAATGGTTGCGCCGCTGGTTGAAGATATGCTGGGTCGGGCACGCGATCTGGTCGAGGCGCCGCCGGATCTGGCCAGCTTGTCAGGGTTCGAATTTGCCACACGGGCCGAGGATCGGCGCAGCCTGATCCTTGCACTGGTGGATGAGGCATATCGGATGTTCGATCTGAAGGTTGAACTGGCAGGTGGTGCGCGTCAGGCAGAGGTGTTGGTGCTGTTGCCGGATCGCCCTCATTCGTTCGATGAGTGCGCGGATGACCCGGCGCAACCGGGGCTGAGTCTGGATCAGGCGTCGGGCGTGATGCGAGTAGAACTGAACACTGTGATCAGCCGTATGACCGTGCCGCTCACCGCCCTGTCAAACCTGTCGGTCGGGGATGTCCTGCCGCTGCAAGGCGCGCGGGTGGACCGCGTCGAGGTTCTGTCAATCGACCGCACCCGCGCGACGATCGGTCGATTGGGGCAATGCGGCGGAATGCGTGCGGTTCGAATTAATGAAAATCATACGGCACCCATGCTCCCATCCGAAGACCCAGAGGCATTTCTGGTCAGTCAGACCAGTTCGCCCCCTGCATCGGAAGATGATCAAACACCCTCAGCGTTTGACGATGACATCATAAACGAAGATACGCCGCTGAATGTTGGCTCAACCTATCCTGACGATCTGATGGCGATCGGTTCAGAACACGTGGTTGCGGAAATTTCGCAGCTTGCCGGTCTACCTGCACCCGAGGGCAACGGCGCGGAGTAGGGGCGTCAGCCCCGTCCCCGGATCTGTTCAAGCGCTGGGCGCAACCCGTCAAGCTCATAGCCCGCCTTGCCAGTCGCATCGAGGATTTCGTCCGTGCTCAGCTGGTCGCATTGCCCCAGTGCCCAGACCACCGAACACCGTGTGCCAGACGCGCAATACGCCAGAACCGGGCCACTACAGCTTTCGGCCAAATCCTTTTGCAGCGCCACATTCTCGGGCGTCATAGTCTGGTGCGTGAGTTCCAGTACCTCATATTCCATCCCGGCATCGCGCACGGCCTGTCCGATGGCATCAGACTGCTGATCCGGTGGGACTTCGGTGTTTGGGCGGTTGCAGATCACCTTGACGAAGCCTGCCTCGGCGATGGCAGGCACGTCCTCAACCGTGATCTGGGGCGAAACGGCATAGCGGGGGGTAATAGGTCGAATCTCCATGGCAATTGCTTAGGCCGCGCTGGCCATCCTGTCCAGTTGCGCCCCCAGCTTTGGGGCCGCAAACATGCCGACAATCATCGCAACTATGAACACAATTCCGCCAGCGCCACCAAAGCTCAGCGATGCCATCGCTGGTCCGGGGCACAAACCGGCCAGTCCCCAGCCGACCCCAAACAGAACCGATCCGACAATCAGCCGCCGGTCCAGTTCGACGCGGGGCGGTGCTGGAAAGCGGCCTCCGACCAGCGGCGTGCGGTTCCGGGTCAGCTGCCAGGCCACCAGCATGGGCAGGATTGCCCCGCCCATGACAAAGGCGAGCGTCGGGTCCCAATTGCCAAACACATCCAGCCATCCCTGCACCTTGGTGGTGTCAGTCATGCCCGAGATCAAAAGCCCGATACCGAACAGTGACCCGGCGAGAAAGGCATATACGAGACGCATCAGATCACCCCCAAAACATGCCGAAACAGGACTACCGTCAGTCCACCTGCAAGGATGTAAAACACCGTGGCGACGATCCCTCGCAGCGAGAACCGGGAAATTCCGCAAACGCCATGGCCTGAAGTGCAACCATTGGCGATCCGCGTGCCTGCCCCAACCAGCAATCCGGCAAGGATCACGATTGCCAGATCCGGGGTCAGATGTGTCTGCGCCTGAGGCGCGATCAGTGGGCGTAACAGGAACGGCATCCCGATCACCCCAGCGACAAAGGCCAGACGTTCTGCCGTAGCGCTGCGGTCGCTACGCTCAACCAGCCCGCCCAGAATGCCGCTGGCCCCCATGATCCGGCCATTGCACAACAGAAATACCGCAGCGCCAAGACCAATGAACAGGCCTCCGGTCAGTCCCCAGATCCATTCGGTATTCATGTACGATTCCTCTCCCGATCCTGCTTCACAGCTTGTTGACAGGAATTTTCATGAAAACATCGCCTTGTTCATCCGCAGGGGGCATCTGACCGGCCCGCATATTGACCTGCAGCGACGGAAGAATCAGGCGGGGCATTGCCAAAGTTGCATCGCGGGCATCCCGCATCTCGACAAACTCTTCGATGCTGCGGCCCTGACCGATATGAACATTCAGCGCTTTCTGTTCTCCCACCGTGGTTTCCCACGCATATTCGTCCCGACCGGGTGCCTTATAATCATGTCCCACGAAAATCCGCGTTTCATCGGGTAAAGACAAAATCCGTTGGATCGAGGCAAATAGATCCTCCGAAGATCCGCCCGGAAAATCGCAACGCGCGGTGCCGAAATCCGGCATGAACAGCGTGTCGCCTACAAAGGCCGCATCGCCGATCACGTATGTCATGCAGGCAGGGGTGTGGCCGGGCGTATGCAGGACGTCGCCGCGCATCTGACCGATGTGAAAACTGCTGCCTTCGGTGAACAGGGCATCGAATTGGCTGCCATCGCGCTGGAATTCAGTACCTTCGTTGAAAACCTTGCCGAATGTGTCCTGAACGACCACGATATTTTCACCGATCCCGATTTTTCCGCCCAGCTTTTCCTGCAGATAAGGAGCTGCCGACAGATGGTCGGCATGGACATGGCTTTCCAGTATCCATTCTACCTTGAGCGCTTTTTCCGTCACGTACTCCACGATCTGATCCGCCGAACCGGTATCGGTACGTCCCGAGGCGTGATCGAAATCCAGAACACTGTCGATAATGGCGCAGGACCGGCCCTCGGGTTCCTGCACAACGTACGAGACGGTGAACGTCTGGGTGTCGAAAAAGGCTTTCACAATGGGCGTCATGGGATTCTCCGTTCGGCTTTCATTCATATAGCGATAGCGGAATATGTTAAAAGTACCAAATCACGATTTGATGTCTATCAAAGCAATTGGCTCAGTTTGCGCGTATGCATTGGGCGACCTGTCTCACATTGTCAGATTTTTTGCCCGCACAGGCAAGATTCCGCGATGTTTTAGTCAGGTCTCATGCTGGTCTTAATATTGTTACCTATATCAGGCAGACTGGCACTGTGTGGGAGGATGCAAAATGACTGCTCAGGATCTATTTACCGAAGTGGAACGGCTTGAACAAAAGCTGCATGACGCAAGTCCGGAAACCCGTCTGGCGCTGCAGCCGAGTGTCAGCATTGTGCTGAACAAAATGCGCGCGCAGCGTGTTCAGATCCCCTCGCGGTTGCGGCGTCTGGACGCCGCATTGTGCGAAGAGGCGCTGGAAGCGCGGTTCGACAACATTCCGGTTTGATTTGTTTGGTTATCCGAACGAAATCCCGACGATAACCATCATCAGGCCCAGAACCGACAGAAAAAGCGATGCGAGGTTCCAGGGCAGAACTCCCTGAACCGCAGCGCGCAGTTCGTCGTCCGTCAGGTTCGCTTTGCGCGCTTTCATCACGCGCAGGATGCACCAGACAAGGCCGATCAGTCCAGCCATAGACAGGGCGGCTCCGCCCCAGACGATAATGTCGAACATGGTTGTCAACGCTCACCCTTTGAACCCGTGAACGCGCTTAACGGATCAGCGCTTGGCAGACAAGCCTGCCGGGTCGAATGCCTGCTTGCGGTCGGGCTGGTGGCGATGTATCCGGCTTCTATTTTCAGACCTTGGGAGAGACGTAGATGGAAGACATCACCGAAGATCAGGCCGCAGCCAATTACCGAGTAACCGCAGGCGAGCTGCGCCAGTTCGTCGAACGGTTCGAACGTCTTGAAGCTGAAAAGAAGGACATCGCCGACCAGCAGAAAGAGGTCATGGCCGAGGCCAAGGCCCGCGGCTACGATACCAAGGTCATGCGCAAGGTCGTTGCTCTGCGCAAACGCGACAAGGACGATATCGCCGAAGAAGAGGCGGTGTTGGAAATGTATAAAGAAGCGCTGGGTATGTAGCGCAGGCCATTCATGGTTTCAGAAAACGGATATCTGGCATGATCTGAAGCCGTGCCAGATCCTGTTCATAAAGCTCGGTGAAGGCCGCAACGATTTCCTCGTTCCAACCGGGCAACTCTACTTCTTCCTCGATCGCTTCTGTCAGCGCATGCTGCTGAAAGAGCTGTGAAAGCCGTCCCCTGAGGATGGGATCATTCGGCGCGCGTTGCTGTTCTATTAACCCATGAAGCTCTTGCTTGCCCAAATCCGAAACGAGCGAGGACAGGAGCGTGTATTCCTGGTCAAGCGGCACGTCCTCGGGCAATCCGACAAGCGCACGGGCAATGTCTCCAAGGATCAGCGGCGAATCCTCGTTGCTCCACAACGTGATTCTGACATCTGGCGCAAGATCGCGAATATCCTCGATCATAGAGAACCAACTCAGGCAGCTCAGATCGGTTGTGGCAATGATATGCTCGCGTTCCGGCGCCGATAACAGCATCAGCACTTTGGGGATAAAGCTGCCCGGATTGCGCAGCCCGACAAACAATTCCACCGGCGATTCGCTGAACAGATGATCCAGATAGGCCATCCTCTGCCCTGCGTTTGCATAGAACTGCCCATCCATGATGATTGAGGCCCGCTCGCCAAGATACAGCGCACTCGACAGGATCGCCCGATCGACTTGCTGCTCCTGAGGCATTAATTTCTGAAACCTCGCCAGGGTTTCCTGGTGCGAAGGGCGATCGGCCGATGGCTTCAATGCCGGCCGGAAAATCTTTCTGAACGGGCGAAGCCCCCAGAATGCAGCATGGTTTTCTGCCACCATCGCCGAATTTGCCTGCAGCAGGTCGAGCAACCGATCGTGGTCGGTAAAGTGCGCTCCGGCTTGGATAACCATCTGCATATCAGAAATGTCCTTACCTCGGGCGGGATCGCCGCTTGGGTTACAACCTGTTCCCGGCGCAGTCAAACTCGGATAAGGCCCGCTCTTTTTGTTATCTTAAGGCAAACCATCACAAAGTTAAGGTGACGCGAATTTTCGGGCTTGCAGTCCCTGTTCTGAGATATTAATCGACACCCAGTGCCCCTATAGCTCAGCTGGTAGAGCAACTGATTTGTAATCAGTAGGTCCGCGGTTCGAGTCCGTGTGGGGGCACCATTGAATCACCCACTTATATGAATTTACATACTTATCAATTAACTGAGAGGCGATATTTCTAATATACGTTGATAATCGGGTGATGTTTGGAATCAATGCGTTATGCCTACTTTCGCTAGTCAGCAGCCCGCGCAGCTTGCATAAGCTTTGGAAGGGTTTGATATTTTGGGGGAAAATCGATCAACCCTCTGTTTAGTAACTTCTTGCCTGGATTTAAGTAGTGAGGGCTTAGCCTTGTTCATAAATCGCGGGCTACAAATTTTCTTCACGTTCTCAGGACAGGGTGCGGGCTATGGTGTGAAAAGAGAAGCTCAATCTAGCAGGCCGTCGGCGCCGCTCCTTTACAACCTATGTGAAAGTGGATACTGAATCGCCGATTTATAACACGAAAGTGCCGCGATGAACGTCAATAAGAGTGAACCAATAACCTACGTAAACCCATCACGTCTAACGCATTTTCTAAATTTGGCCTCTCTGAGCGACGAACTAAGAAAGGCTGTTCTTACGACTGAAGTAGGCTCAGTAGTCCTTGATGGTGACTGGGATCAGAATACTTTCCCCATGAAAGAAATGGATGTCTACAAGGCGTATCACGCGCATTTTAAGGATGGGGCACGATGGGAGGATACACCGTTTTATGCGCGGGTCCTTCGCGAAATCGACGGAGGTGCCGTTAAATGGGGTTGTCGCGATGAGGAGGCTCTCTCTCGACGAGTGAATAAGGATATTCCAGAGTTATACGAAGACATAGCGAAGGGTGGGTTCAAGTCGCAATCCGAGATCCAAGGAAATGGTACAAATAAGCTGTTGGCTTCGAAGTACCTTGCAGATGAGGTTCGCGTTGCGATCGATCGCAACGGTCATTTCATTGCAATGGACGGACGCAACCGCTTGATCATCTCGCGATTGCAGAATCTGGAGTTGATCCCGGTCAGGGTCGTCCTTCGCCACCAAGCCTGGGCCGACTTTAAACAAAACATCTTGGACTACGCCGCAACGATCCCTTCGGGCAATGTCTACCAGAAGATCGATCATCCTGACTTGGCAACGATACCCGCTACCCATGTAGATGACCGCCTGCCTACGCTTCTTGAGGCAATGAAGGGGTATGACGCAAAGGGTAAGACCTTGATCGACATTGGCACCCACTGGGGTGCAGTTTCTCAGGGCATGGCTGGGCTTGGTTTTAAGTGCACTGCCATCGAGTCTAGCGATAAGGCTGCATTTTTTGCCGAGCGCATCACCCGTGCATCGGGCTTGGACATCGATGTCGTGAACCAAAATGTTTTCGATTTCCCAGATATCGAAAAAGCGGATGTGATCGTTGTGCTAAATATCCTTCATCACTTCCTGAAGACAGAGCGTTTGTCTGAACAACTGACTACACTTCTCAAACGTATGAGCAACGCAGAAGTCATTCTGTTTCAGGCGCATGTGTCCGACCCTCCGGGTCAGATGAAGAACGCCTTCCGCAATCCGGATGAAGCGCAGTTTGTCGCATACATCAAGGAACACACCGGAATTCAAAATGCGCGTTCCTTGGGGCGCGCGCGCGACGGGCGCGAAATGTTCATTCTCTGGCGCGATGGTGTATCACTCTAAGTGGCGTTTCATAGATAGCCACGGACGCAAGTCAATGATTGTTTGCACCGTTCAAGCTGGGCTTGAACGGTGCTCTCTTCACCTTGCGATCGCACAAAACTGTGTATCGTCTGATCACCGGGTCACTCTGTCGAGATAGACGGCCCTTTGAGTTGCACAGAAAAGACAAGTACTGACATTGAGCCTTTGGCGCAGCAAAACCTTAGAAGAAATGTCGTATGATATTGTCAAGTCTTACATACATTAAATCATTACCGCGTAATCAGTTACCTGATAATCACTAGGTTCGATGATTCATTCGGACCGGCCAAACTCACTGTTTATCGGCATCCTCGGACGATACTTCTTCTAGTGTGGCATCCGATGGCTTTAGCGATAGCGGCGGGTCTTGCGGTTGCTCTGAAATCGGGGCAGGGGCGGCGACAGGCGGTTTGGCAAGTATTTCGTCAGGGCCAGGCACCGGACGGGGTGTGGGGGTGTCGTCCTGCTCGGGCGCTTCGGGTTGCGCGTCCTCTTCCACAGCTAAGGCCCGGCGGAACACCAGTACATTGCGCCAGTTGGTGGTCGATCCGGTTAGCCCCGAACGCTCTTCGCTGGGCAGCAGCTCGGCGCGTTGATATTCCCAGCCATCCTGACCTATCTGGTTCAGCAATTGCTCGATCGAGGTCGCAAACCGGCCTTCGGGCGTTTTTACGCCCTTCGCCTTCGTGCCCTTCTGCGGAGCGGGGACAACTTTGTATTCGTAGCGCTGCATCAACTGGTCCTGATTGCCATGTCGGGGCAAATTAACATTTTGACAGGCGGGCGAAAGCTAAGATCACGCTTAAGCGAATTTCGGCCCGCACTGTGACTTTAGGCCCGCGCAGCCTTGCCGACCAGCGACAGGCAAACCTCGGTTGCCACCGCCATGTCCTGCACTGAAATCCACTCCAGCGGGCCATGGATGCATTGCATGCCGGTAAAGATATTGGGACAGGGTGTGCCGAACTCGGTCAGCCGCGACCCGTCGGTGCCGCCCCGGATCGGGACGGAAATGGGCTCGACCCCCTGTTCTCGGCAAGCGTCGCGGGCAAGATCGACCGGGGTCATGTCCTTTTCCAGCCAATAGCGCATATTGCGGTACTGGTGCGAAATCTCGCAGGTGATCTGGGCGCGCGGCTCAGTGGCCTGTACGGCGGCACAGACTTGACGCACGATCTCGCGCTGCACCTCAAGCCCCTCCATCTCGAAATCACGCAGGATCAGCTTGACCTCCATCTCGGAGGAGCCGCCGTTCATATCGGTTACATGGATGAATCCTTGACGCTCATCCGTTACCTCGGGGGTCATCGTTGCCTGAGGCAGCGTTTGCACGATCTTGGCTGCCAGATGTGCGGCGTTGACCATCTTGTCCTTGGCCAGACCGGGATGGATCGACACGCCGGTGATCTTGATCACCGCGCGATCAGCCGAAAAGCTCTCGTATTCGATCTCACCCAGTTCCTGACCATCCAGAGTATAGGCGAAATCCGCGCCCAGATCCTTGGGCAGTGCCTCGGTAACGCCGCGCCCGATCTCTTCATCGGGTGTAAAGGCAATACGAATCGGACCGTGCGGGGTGTCCTTGTTCTCCAGCAGGTGTCGCGCCAACGTCATCAGGATCGAAACACCTGCCTTGTCATCCGCGCCCAACAGGGTCGTGCCCGACGCGGTAATCACATCGTGCCCGATCTTCTCAGCCAGATAAGGATGTTTCTCGGGTGAGAGCACCAGATCGGGATCATCGGGGAAAGTTATCTCTCCGCCATTATACCCTTTGATCACCCGCGGTTTGACCCCGGTTGCATTGAACTGAGGTGCCGTATCCACATGCGCCAGAAACCCGATGGTCGGCCCCTCGGCAGTGCCGGGGATTGTTGCCACCACAACGCTGTCACCAGTCATCTGCACATCATGTGCCCCGATCTCGGTCAGCTCCTGCTGCAGCAGGTTCAGCATGTCCATCTGGATTGCGCTGCTGGGTGTCGAGGGCGAGGTTTCAACGCTCTGACTGTCGATGGCTGCATAGCGCACCAGCCGGGTTTCCAGTTCCTGATCAAAACGATTTTTCATGAGTGCTCACCTTTTTGTCTCGGGGATGAGAAAGCGCATTCGGGCAGGGAGTCAAGCCGATGGCTTGCCCATTTTGAGCGCTCTGAAATTAACTTTTCATTATGTACAAGTCGAACAAACCCCTGCATGGGGCTTGTACAACTCGGAAGATTTACGAATTCAGCTTTTTGCTGATCAATTCGTTAACGGCCTTTGGATTGGCCTTGCCACCGGTGGCTTTCATCACCTGACCAACGAACCAGCCGGCAAGTTTCGGGTTCACTTTGGCCTTCTCAACCTGCGCTGGATTGGCGGCGATGATCTCATCCAAAGCGGCCTCAATCGCGCCGGTATCGGTCACCTGTTTCATGCCACGCTCTTCGACGATCTGCGCCGGATCACCACCTTCGGTATAGACAATCTCGAACAGATCCTTGGCGATCTTGCCAGAGATGGCATCCGAGGCGATCAGGTCGATGATGCCTCCAAGTTGGGCCGGAGATACAGGCGAGGCGGTGATGTCGTGGTCTTCTTTTTTCAGGCGGCCAAACAGCTCGTTGATCACCCAGTTCGCGGCCAGTTTGCCATTGCGTCCTTTGGCGACCTCTTCGAAATAGGCCGCTGATTCCACATCGGCGGTCAGCACCGATGCATCATAGTCTGTCAAGCCGAACTCGCTGATAAATCTGGTTTTTTTGTCGTCCGGTAGCTCGGGCAGCTTGGCGGCGATGTCGTCCACCCAAGCCTGTTCGATCTCCAGCGGTAGCAAGTCAGGGTCGGGAAAATAGCGGTAATCATGCGCTTCTTCCTTCGACCGCATCGAGCGGGTTTCGCCCTTGTCCGGGTCATACAGGCGGGTTTCCTGGTCGACCTTACCACCCCCTTCGACGATGGCGATCTGACGGCGAGCTTCAACCTCGATCGCCTGCTGAATGAACCGCATCGAATTCATGTTCTTGATCTCGCATCGTGTACCCAGATGCGAAAAATCCTGTGTTTCCTGATACTTCTCGTAAGCGCCCGGCAAACAGATCGAGACGTTCACATCCGCGCGCAGGTTGCCGTTCTGCATGTTGCCATCACAGGTACCTAAGTAGCGCAGGATTTGGCGCAGCTTCACGATGTAAGCGGCAGCCTCTTCGGGGCCACGGATATCGGGGCGGCTGACGATCTCCATCAGGCAAACACCGGTCCGGTTCAGGTCGACGAAGGACATATGCGGGTCCATGTCGTGGATTGATTTGCCCGCGTCTTGTTCCATGTGGATGCGTTCGATCCGCACCATGCGTGCGGTGCCGTCACCCATCTCAACCAATACCTCACCTTCGCCCACAATAGGCTGATAAAGTTGGGAAATTTGGTAACCCTGCGGCAAATCAGGGTAGAAATAGTTCTTACGGTCAAAGGCCGATTTCAGGTTGATTTCCGCCTTAAGGCCCAACCCGGTGCGCACCGCCTGCTCAACGCAATACTCGTTGATCACCGGCAGCATCCCCGGCATCGCCGCGTCCACGAAGGCCACGTTCGAGTTCGGCTCGGCCCCGAATTGGGTCGACGCGCCCGAGAACAGTTTTGCATTGGATGAGACCTGAGCGTGCACCTCCATCCCGATCACCAGCTCCCAATCGTGCTTGGCCCCGGCAATGGTTTTGGGTTTGGGCATATCAAATGTCAGGTCGAGCATGGCGCGCCTCAATTCTGCAGAAATCTAAGTCTGCGTATTAGGCCCGGCGCGCCAAAGGGGCAAGGGGCAATGGGGGTTTAGTTCCCCGAGAACTGCAGGCCAGACGGGGTGAAGGTCACTCTCTGGCCACTGCGCAGTTCGTCCCGCAATAAATTGGCGATAGCCTTCAGCGCATCACGGCGGCCACTGGCTGCAAACCGCTCGGCAGAGTTGACGCGCAGGCTGTTGTTGAACCCATTGGCCGCGTGCGCCCAAATCATCGGGTGCAGCTCGGTCAGATGATCACGGATCAGCCAGTTTGCGGCCTCGCAAATCTGTTTCCGTGCGATGTCAGCTTTTGCGCTGCGGCCCATCCCGTTTTGCAAGGTGATCGCGCAATAGGCGGTCAGCAGGTTGATGGTTTGCTGATCGGGACGACGCGCAACAATATCGCGCAGGCCTTCCAAAAAATACTCGACATCGACGCGCGCGCAGGCTTCGTCATCCAGCGCGATGGCGTCGAACTGGGCCCAGGTGTACCCGCCTGCGCCCCAAATTTTCTGAGTCCGTGCGGCATTGCGCAGGGCCTGAACCTCAAGCTGTTCATAGCTGCCAAACCAACGGGGCAACAGATGGCTGCCCATCGCGCGCATATGGCGGTGGTTCTGAGGGTCAAGGGTGATCAGCGCTTCATACTTATCGGCAACGCGAGTTCGCGGGTCGATGTGACCTGCCAGCAGGGCGCAATCCGCCGCGGCAATCGCAGGGCTGTCCGGCATCGACGCACGACATCCCGGCAGCAGAGCAGCAGCGCGGTCGAAATGCGCCGCACAGCGGGATTGATGTAACGGTGGCAAGGCTTCGGGATGTGCTGTCCCGCGCCATGCCCAGGCTAGATCAATATGGGCAAGCGCGACAACCAGCGCGATCATCGGATCGTCAGGATAGTTCTGAATCTCACCTTCAAGTTCGGATATCCCACACAGCAGATCATAGTCCGACAGCGCCTTGCCATCAGACAGGGCATGTTCGACAGCAAGAACCACATCCGCACGCGCGCCAAAGGCCAGCAGATCAGTGACCGGCTGGCCGCAGGGAGTGGTTTTTAGCTCCGCGTCCGCTGCGCGCATCTCTTGCGACAGTTCAGCCCACATATCCTGCCGCGCCAGATAGCGGCCACGCTCAATCACCTGATGTCCGACCACATCACCCTCGCTAGTTTCGGCAATCGGGATGTTCAGTTGCCCCGAGGCAACAAGCCAAGCCGCAGCATCAGCGACCGATGCAGGCATAGGTGTTGGGGTGGGATCGGAGGAACCGACAATACGGGCGGCAAACGCCTTCATAGACCAAAACATGGCAAAACTCGAACTGGAACAAATATATAACCCGTTCAGTTTGCCAAAAAAAGTGTACTCAAATCAAGAGTGAGCCCCTCAGAGTCATCGAATCTGGTGCTAATTAGGCCCTGAACCCATGAATCGTTTCAGAAAACTCTAAAATGATGGCGCTCAACGGCGAATCCTGCCGTGTTTAAGACATCTTCTAGTTTCCAATGTGATGGCAACGACTCAGTCGGTAGAGGCAGAAGCTTGTCGGATTTCAGCATGGCCGATACGCGGACCGAGAAATCCCAACGGGTGTCGAACTGAAAGCGATCCACTTTGGACAGGTCAAGCTGCCCCTGACGCTGGCCAGTGTGCCAACGCAATGAATTGCCGGACAGTTCCATTCCGGCGCTCGTGTTCCTTATGACATCCCAAAGTGCGGGCAATGTGGTCAGGGCCAGCAGAGCCATCAGCCACCAAACCGCGTCCAGCAGGATCATCAGCCCGATCAGCACCGTATAGATGCCGATCAGGATCAGAACCGCGCGCGGATTGCGGTTCCGCCGGGTGAACTGATAGGCAATCATGCACCCAGGATGCGCGTGACCATCTCGGTTGTGTCGCGCGAAAGGTTCGGCGTCTCGGCGATACGGCTGAGTTGAGCGCGGATCAAGGCCTGACGATCGGCATCATAGCGTTTCCATGTCTGGAAGGCGCCGCACATCCGGGCGGTGGTTTGTGGGTTCACCGGATCAAGTCGAATCAGCCAGTCCGCCAGCAGCGCATATCCCGCCCCGTCCGCTTGGTGAAATCCCGCGTGGCTGCCAGCCAGTGATCCCATCAGCGCGCGGAATCGGTTGGGGTTTTTCCAATTGAAATCAGCGTGCTCGGTCAGTCTGCGTGCAGTTTCGACCGTATTCTCGGGGCCGGTCATCGTGACCTGCAGGGCGAACCATTTGTCCATGACCAACCGGTCATGCTGCCACTGATCGTAGAAGCCCGCCAGTTCCGCTTCGCCTTTGCCCGCGCGCAGCAGACAGGACAGGGCCGTCAATTGCAGGGTCATATTGTCAGCACGTGCATAGCCTTCGGCCGCCTTGAGGCCGCCGTCAAGCCGCGAGGTCAGGGCTAGTGCCGCGCCACCCAAGGCCCGTTTGCCAGATTGCTCCGCATCCGGTTGGTAAGGGCCATCCACCAGCGTTTCACTGTGAAGCCGGGGCAGCAGGTCCTGAACATGCTGGGCCGTGGCTTGCCGCAGGGTTTCAACTGCGCTCCAGATCGCCATCGGGTCAGGTGTGATCCCTTTGTCATGCAGTTCAGCTGCCAGTTCCGACTGCGTCGGTAGGCCCAGCATCAGCGCGCGATAGGCTGGGTCCAAAGCCTTGTCCCGCAGCACCGCCTGCAAGCCGTCAAGATAGTCGGCATCTGGCGTCGCCTCATCGGTGATCATACGCAGCAGGGTATCTTCGGCCAGTGAGCGCCCCGCTTGCCAGCGATTGAACGGATCGGTGTCATGGGCCAACAGGAAGGCGCGCGCTGCATTCGTGGGTTCGTGTTCCAGGATCACGGGGGCCGAAAAATCCCGCAGGATCGACGGCACGGGTTTGGAGGCGAGATCGGTGAAGGTAAAGCTTTGCTCGGCCTCGGTCAGTTCGAATACCTCGGTGGCGCGTACCTCATCCCCGTTCGGGCCAAGCAGGCCAATGGCCACTGGGATGACCTGAGGTTGCTTGTCTTCCTGCCCTGGTGTCGGCTCAGTCCGTTGGCGGAGCGTCAGGGTATAGGTGCCATCGGCCCAGCCCTCGGCGACCGAGACGCGGGGGGTGCCCGATTGGCTGTACCAGCGTTTGAACTGGCTCAGATCGCGGCCCGTGGTGTCTTCAAACACTTTCAGCCAGTCTTCGATGGTGCAGGCCTGCCCGTCATGACGTTCGAAATAAAGGTCCAGCGCTTGCGCATAGGCCTCATCGCCGACCAGCCGTTTCAGCATACCGATGACCTCAGCGCCTTTCTCGTAGACGGTTGAGGTGTAGAAGTTGTTGATTTCCTGAAAACTCTCAGGGCGCACCGGGTGAGACAAAGGGCCATTATCCTCGGGGAACTGCCGCGCGCGCAGGTCGATGGCATCGTGGATACGCTTCACCGGGGCCGAGCGCATGTCGGATGTGAACTGCGCATCGCGGAACACGGTCAGACCTTCTTTCAGACACAGCTGGAACCAGTCGCGGCAGGTGATGCGATTGCCAGTCCAGTTGTGGAAATACTCATGCGCGATGATCGCCTCGATCCGTTCGAAATTCATATCGGTCGAGGTTTCGGGGCTGGCCAGCACCGCGGAGGAGTTGAAGATGTTCAGCCCCTTATTCTCCATCGCGCCCATGTTGAAATCGTCAACAGCCACAATATTGAACACGTCCAGATCGTATTCACGGCCATAGACGTCCTCGTCCCATTTCATCGACTTTTTCAGCGCCTCCATACCGAAAGCACATTTGCCTTCGTCCCCGGGACGGACCCAAAGGTTCAGTTCGACGTTACGACCGGATTTTGTGGTGAATTTTCCGGGATGAGCGATCAGGTCGCCCGCGACCAGCGCGAACAGATAGGCAGGTTTGGGCCAGGGATCGATCCATTCGGCCCAGCCATCGCCCTGACCCGATGGGTTGCCGTTGGACAGAAGCACTGGAAGGTCACCATTGATGCGCACGGTGAACGTCGACATCACATCGGGGCGGTCCGGGTAGTAGGTGATCTTGCGAAAGCCTTCGGCCTCGCACTGGGTGCAATACATGCCGTTCGACATGTAAAGACCTTCAAGCGCGGTGTTGTTGCCGGGATCGATCTCTACCACGGCCTCCCAAACGAAGGGCGCGTCGGGAACCGTGGCGGTCAGCCCTTCGGGGGTCACATCAGGCGTGATCTTGGCGCCATCAATTGCGGCGCTGATCAAATTCAAACCTTCGCCGTGCAGAAAGAATGTGCGCGAAGTGGCGTCGGGGTTCGGGCAAAACGCGATACGAGACGTCACGCGCGTCGCATTTGGGGCCAGATCAAAGGTCAGATGTACGTTGTCCACCAGAAAGCCGAACGGGGTGTAGTCTTTCAGATAGATCGTGGTGGGGGCGGCATCGTGCATCTCGGGGACTCATCGATTAGGAATCTGGCGCGACGTTATGGTCTTCACCGCGAAGCTGCAACCGACAGGTCACCTTGTTCATTTGTTTGAGCTGTTTCACGTAAAACCGACAATCTGCAATGGCAAAAGCAAAATTTGCCTATCGGAAACAAACCCCCTAATTGAAGAGCGCATACAATGGCACACAATTCGAGGAGATTCGGAACATGAGCAGCAGAGAGACCCACAGCGGGCTGCAGATTGACCCGGTTTTGGTAGACTTCATCGAACGGAAGGCGCTGCCGGGCACCGAGGTCTCAGCAAACCAGTTCTGGTCGGGTCTTGCACGTTTGGTAAATGAACTGGGACCGAAAAACCGTGCTCTGCTTGAAAAGCGTGCAGACATGCAAGGGCGGATCGATGGTTGGCATGCTGCGCGGCGGGGATTGCCCGTTGACGCAGGCGAATACCGGTCCTTTCTACGCGAGATCGGCTATCTGGTTGAGGAGGGTGGCGATTTCGAGATCGAGACCTCGGATGTAGATCCAGAGATTGCGCTGACGCCGGGTCCGCAGCTGGTTGTGCCCATAACCAATGCGCGTTTTGCGTTGAATGCAGCAAATGCGCGTTGGGGCAGTTTGTATGATGCGCTTTATGGCACCGATGCGATGGGCGATCTTCCTTCTGCCAAGGGCTATGACGCGGCACGTGGTGCACGAGTGATAGCTTGGGCCAAAGCGTTCCTGGATGACGCCGCCCCGCTGGCGAGTGGATCGTGGGCAGATGTGTCCGAGCTGCGCGTTGAAGGCGGCGCATTGGTGCCTGCATTGTCTGATGCTGGACGTTTCGTCGGTTTTGGCGGTTCGGCTGAGCGCCCCGATTTCGTGCTGTTGAAGAATAATGGTCTGCATATCAGGATCGACATTGACGCTTCGAGCACCATCGGTGCAACGGATCCGGCCGGGATAGCGGATGTACGTCTGGAATCCGCGCTTTCCACGATCATGGATTGCGAAGATTCGGTCGCCTGTGTGGATGCAACCGACAAAGTGCTGGCCTATGGAAATTGGTTGGGCCTGATGGCGGGTGATCTGGCCGAAGAGGTCACGAAGGGCGGCACCACTTTCACCCGCAAGCTTGCGGGTGACCTGAGCTATACAGCGCCAAATGGTGCATCGGCGATGCTGAAAGGCCGGTCGCTGATGTTGGTGCGCAATGTGGGTCACCTGATGACCAACCCGGCCGTGTTGGATTCCGAAGGGCGTGAGATTGGCGAGGGGCTGATGGATGCGCTTTGCACAACGCTGATCGCCATGCATGATCTGCAGCGCGAGGGTGGGAATTCCGTCACAGGCTCGGTCTATGTGGTGAAACCCAAGATGCATGGTCCCGAAGAGGTCGCATTTTCGGTCGAGATTTTCGACATGGTCGAAGACATTCTGGGCCTGCCGCGCAACACCGTGAAGCTGGGGATCATGGACGAGGAACGCCGCACATCGGTTAACCTCAAGGAATGCATTCGCGCTGCGAAATCGCGTGTGGCTTTTATCAATACCGGCTTTCTGGACCGCACAGGGGATGAGATTCATACCTCGATGGAGGCGGGACCGATGCTGCCCAAGGGCGACATCAAGGATACGCCATGGATCGCTTCCTATGAGGATCGCAATGTCGATATCGGTTTGGCCTGTGGCCTTAAGGGCAGGGCACAGATCGGCAAGGGGATGTGGGCGATGCCCGACCGGATGGAAGACATGCTGGCGGCCAAGATCGGCCACCCGCAATCCGGCGCGACCTGCGCCTGGGTGCCATCGCCAACTGCAGCGACCCTGCACGCGACGCATTATCACAAGGTTGATGTGCTGGCGCGTCAGGACGAATTGGCCGCTGGCGGGACCCGGGGGACGCTGGATGATTTGCTGACCATACCGCTGCTGGGCGGCCGCAACCTCGGCTCCAATGAGATCACCCGTGAGATCGAGAACAACGCGCAGGGTATTCTGGGCTATGTGGTGCGCTGGGTCGATCAGGGTGTTGGGTGTTCGAAAGTACCGGATATCAACGATATCGGCCTGATGGAGGACCGCGCGACCTGCCGGATCTCGTCACAGGCGCTGGCCAACTGGCTGCATCACGATCTGATCAGTCAGGAGCAGGTGATGGCGGCGATGCAGAAAATGGCCGCCGTCGTTGATCGTCAGAACGCAGGTGACCCTGAATATAATCCAATGGCACCCGGCTTTGACGGGATTGCCTTTCAGGCGGCTTGCGATCTGGTATTCCGGGGTCGGGTGCAGCCTTCTGGTTATACCGAACCGGTTTTGCACGCCCGGCGGCTGGAATTGAAGGCCAGCGTGCGTTAGTGGAAACGGCAGGAACGAGGGGGCTGTCTGCCCCCTCGCGCTCCCCCGAAGATATTTTGGGCCAGATGAAAGGGATCGGGCATGGTAATTTCTTTGCGCAAAGCGCGTGCTATCATTCGCAAAGCTTTGGAAAAAGGGCGAGAGATGGAACTGAAACCCCTTTCGGTCGTGGTATTGGATGCCGGGGGGCACGTGATCGCGTTTGAACGCGAGGACGGGGCCGCGCCGGGACGATTTGCGATCGCGCATGGCAAGGCCTACGGGTCGGTTATGCTGGGCATGGCGGGCACCGCGCAGATGCAGCGCGCCGAAGGGCAGGCTTATTTCATGGCGGCTGTGAATGGTGTTTATGGCGGTCAGGTTGTTCCGGTGCCCGGTGGTGTTTTGCTGCGCGACCGCAAGGGCGCAGTGATCGGTGCGGTTGGTGTAACCGGCGATACGTCAGATAATGATGCTCAGGCCGCATTGGCCGCTATCGAGGCTGCAGGACTGACGGGCGAGATCTGAGTTCGCCGAGGGTTCGGTCTGTTCGTCCAAAGGCCAGACTGTGCGCGGTTGAACACGCGCTTGCGCTGCCATGCAGGGTCTGTGCCGTTGCGCGCGGCTTGGGCTGCCGATAGGTTTTGCGAGATACAGGCGAAATAAGGGACTTGGAATGGCGCGCCCCGTCGTTGGAATTATCGGCAACTCTTACTTGATGAATGATCAGTACCCGACCCATGCGGGGGGGACGATGAATTCTGACGCGGTATCCAACGTCTCAGATTGTCTGCCGCTGCTGATCCCCGCCGACCCGCGCTATGTCGCGGTCGAGGAACTGCTCGAGGTCTGCGACGGCTTTCTGCTGACCGGTGGTCGGCCCAACGTTCATCCTGAGGAATACGGCGAACCTGCAACCGAGGCGCATGGAGAGTTTGACCGTGCGCGCGATGCGATCACGCTGCCGCTGGTTCGGGCTTGTGCCGACCGGGGGCAGCCGTTCTTTGGCATATGCCGGGGGTTTCAGGAAGTAAACGTCGCCTTGGGCGGCACGCTCTATCCCGAAATTCGTGATCTTCCGGGGCGTCAGAACCACCGGATGCCCCCCGATGGCTCATTGGAGGAGAAGTTCGCCCTGCGCCATGTTGTGACGCTGACTGAAGGCGGTGTATTCCATGGACTGTTGGGCGCGGCTGAGGTGATGACCAATACATTGCATGGGCAGGGGATCAAAACGCTGGGTGAGAATATCGTAATCGACGGTCATGCACCCGATGGCACGCCCGAGGCGATCTATGTCAAGGACGCGCCCGGTTTTACGCTTTCGGTCCAATGGCATCCTGAATGGGATGCGGCGAACGATCCGGTCTCGCGCCCGCTGTTTCAGGCATTTGGACGGGCTGTCTACGCATGGGCCGAAAGGAATGAGACCTCTCGTTTACAGCGATTGGCCTAAGGGTAGATCGGCCCGACGTTTTGCCGGGCCATTTCGTTCTCAAACCATCAGGTTGAATTGTTTGTTCAGCGGCAAGCTGCGCGCGCGTTTCCCGGTCAGATCGAACAGCGCATTCCCCAAGGCAGGCATCGACGGTGGTGTGCCGGGTTCACCCACGCCACCAAGATGCTTGTTGGTTTCCAGCACGCGCATCTCGGTGATCGGCGTGCTGTGCATCCTTAACGCATCATAATCCGGGAAGTTGTACTGTTCGACTTCGCCGTCCGAGAAGGTAATTTCGCCCGTAGTCGCAGCAGACAGGCCATAGATCATGCCACCGATCATCTGCGCCTCAACCGTTGACGGATCCAGTGCGAGACCGACATCACAGGCGATCCATGCCTTGTTGATGCGGATGGTGCCGTCTTCGTCCACCACCTCGATCACTTGCGCGACTGGAGTACCGAAACTGTATGTCATCGCCACGCCGCGTCCAACACCATCGGGGGTCTTGCTGGTCCAGCCGGACATTTCCTTAACCGCTTCCAGACATCCCGCAGCCGGAGCGAACTCGGTCCTGGTCAGTTCAATCCGAAAATCCAAGGGATCACGCCCGGCGGCATGGGCCATTTCATCCAAGAAGGTCTCGTGGAAGAAACCGTTGTGGCTGTTGCCGACCGAACGCCAGAAGCCCACCGGCACGGCCAAATCGGCGACATGGCCGCTCATTCGATAGTTCGGCACCGCGTAGGGTTGGTTGAAGAACCCCTCGACCAAAACCTTATCGGGGCCACCGCCCGAAAAACCTGTGACACGCTCAACAGCTTGATGGGTGCAGGATTGGGCGGCGACTTTGCCATCGATCAGCACGGCCTTGCCGTCCTTGACCGCGCCGCGCATCCGGGCCAACGCGCCGGGGCGGAAAAAGTCGTGGCGCATATCCTCTTCGCGGCTCCAGGTGGTCTGAACCGGAGTGTCGGGCATTGCCATAGCAACCTTTGTTGCGATCTCACCGAAATCCAACTCACCCCGGCGGCCAAACCCGCCACCCAAATAAGTCGTGTGGATCTCGACCACGTCCTTATCCAGATTGGCGGTATTGGCCGCACGTATCTGGATCAGGGTGGGGGCCTGATTGCCGCACCACAGCTCCAGTTTGTCGCCGGTATAAAGCGCTGTGGCGTTCATTGGCTCCATCGTGGCGTGGGCCAGATAGGGTACGGTGTAGTCCGCCCTGATCTCGGTTGCGCCTTCGGGCAGGACTTCAACATCGCCATCATCGCGCATGGTCGAGTTCGGGTCGTCGTCGAAGGCTTTGGCGATCTGATCGAACAATGCGTCGGTTTCGGGTGGGTAGGGTGCAGCGCCCCAGTCCACGTCAATCGCCTCGACCGCTTGAATGGCCAGCCATGTGTTACTTGCAATCACGGCGACGCCGGTTCCCAGATCAACGATCTTTTCCACGCCGGGCATGCCTTCGGCTGCGCTGGCATCAAAACCGTTCATTGCGCCGCCCAGTTTTGGGTTCATGCGAACCGAGGCGAATTTCAACCCTTCGGGACGTACATCGATACCAAATTCGGCGGTTCCGGTGGATTTTCCGGGGATGTCGACGCGTGGCAGCGATTGACCGAGTAAGCGCCATTGGGCCGGGTCCCGCAGCTCGACCTCAGGCGGGTCGATCTGTCCTGCGGCCTCAGCCAGTTCGGTGTAGGGTATGCGGCTGCCATCCGGGGCGACGACCGCGCCGCCTTCGGTTTTCAGCTGCGCCCTGTCCACACCTAACTGATCCGCCGCCGCCTGTTTCAGCGTTTCACGTGCGGTGGCACCGGCCATGCGCATCCGTTCGAATCCGTCTTTCATTGAGGTCGAGCCGCCAGTGACCTGCAGGCTTAGCGTCTTACCGAGCACACCCAGAGCCTCGCCCAGATTGTGCTGAAAATCCGTGATATCGTAGCCCTTGTTTGGCAGGCCTTCACCGATCATGGCCGAATTGTAGTAAGCCGCTGCTGCCGGACCATGCAAAACGCGGATATCGTCGAGTTCGACATCCAGTTCCTCGGCGATCAGCGCGGCCCATGTCGTCATCACGCCCTGACCCATTTCAGCGCGGGGCGCAAAGAGCGTTACGCCATCCTGATCGATCAGCACAAAGGGGCTGAGCGCGGTTTCGCCTTCACGCGGTTTCAGTGGATTGGCGGCAGGGCGGGTCACATAATATGCGCCGAAGGCCACACCGCCAACGATAGCAGCTGATCCGATCAGGAAGGTGCGGCGCAGAATTTTTCCGATGCTTGCCATGGATCAGGCCTCCTTCAACTTGGATGCGGCGTCATGGATGGCGGCGCGGATGCGGGGATAGGTGCCGCAGCGACAGAGGTTTCCCTGCATGGCGTCATCTATGTCTGCATCTGTGGGTGCAGAATTTTCGGCCAGCAAAGCTGCGGCCTGCATGATTTGACCCGACTGGCAATAACCGCATTGCGCCACCTGATGATCGACCCACGCTTTCTGGATCGTTGCCATCGCGTTTGGTGTGCCCAGACCTTCGATTGTGGTCACGTCGCCCCAGACATCTGAAAGTGCAACCTGGCACGAGCGTACGGCTTCACCATCGATATGCACGGTGCAGGCACCGCAGGCGGCTACACCGCACCCGAACTTGGTGCCGGTCAGACCAACTTCATCACGGAGAACCCACAAAAGAGGCACATCATCAGGCAGATCAACCTGATGGGTCTTTCCGTTGACTTTAAGGGCCGTCGCCATGGCTCACCTCTCTTAGCTGTGGCTGGTTTCTGACATAATTAATGAAAAGTGTCAGTGTGTCAATTGACAAAATAAACAAAAAATGTCAGAGGTTTTCTCATGACGAGTGCAAGTGAAGATTCCAAGACCTCCGCGATCCTGAGTTCGGCATTCCAAGCTTTTGCGACCTATGGATTTCGAAAAACTTCGATGGATGACATTGCCAAAGGGGCAGGGATGTCGCGACCCGCTGTGTATCTGCATTTCAAGAATAAAGAGGCCATCGTCCGCGAACTGACGCAGTTCTACTATGGCGAAAAAACCGCTTTGGTAGCAGAGGCCTTGTCTGGCGACGGTACTCTGCCACAGCTGCTGGAACAGGCCATTCAGGTGCAATCCCGGGGCATGGCCGAGATTTTGGCCTCGCCCCATGGGCTTGAGATGCTGGATGCCACCAAGTCCATGTCGACCGACATCATTCAGGACGGGGAGGCCGAGCTGACCCGTCTGTATGCCGATTGGTTGCGGCGTGAGGATGCTGCGGGCCGTGCGCATCTGCCCGTCGGGCCGGATGAAGCGGCAAGGACGATCACCGCGTCACTAAAGGGCATCAAGATGACGGCTTCTACCGCCGAGGAGTATGAGCAGAGCGTTTCTCAGCTGGCCGCGCTGTTGGGCGCCGCGCTTGAAGTCAGGTAACACGCTGGCGGATTTTGTATTCCGGCTTGTCCCACAGATCATTGGTGATGATATCGGCCAATATCTCGGCAGCCTGTTCCACGTCTCCTTCGTCGACATATAGCGGTGTGAAACCAAAGCGTATGATGTCAGGGGCGCGGAAATCTCCGATAACGCCGCGTGCGATGAGGGCCTGCATGGCTGCGTAGCCTTCGTGGAAGTGGAACGAGACCTGACTGCCGCGCTGGGCAGGGTCGCGGGGGCTGGCCAGGGTCAGCCCGGGGCATGTGGCTTCGACGCGGGCGATGAACAACTCGGTCAACTCGATCGATTTGGCGCGCACATCGGCCATTTCAGCCATGTCCCAGATATCCATCGCCGCAGACAGCGCTGCCATCTGAATGACCGGAGGGGTGCCAACTCGCATCCGTTCGATCCCTGCGCCGGGGCGATAGTCGAGATCGAAGGCAAACGGGCTTTCATGCCCCAACCAGCCGGAAAGCGCCGGGCGCACACGATCTGACAAATGCGGGGCTACATAGATGAAGGCAGGCGCGCCGGGGCCGCCATTGAGGTATTTGTAGGTGCAGCCAACTGCGAAATCGGCCTTGCAACCAGACAGATCCACTGGGATCGCTCCGGCGGAATGCGCCAGATCCCAAACCGTGACGACGCCATGGGCATGGGCCAATTCGGTCAAGGTTTTCATGTCGTGAATCCGGCCCGAGCGATAATCGACCTCGGTTAGCATCAGAACCGCAATCTCGTCCGTGATATGCGCGGCGACATCTTCGGGATTGACGACGCGCAGCTCATAATCCGACCCCAGTGACCGCAGCAGACCACTGGCCATATACAGGTCAGACGGAAAGTTGCCATTGTCCGACAGAACGACCTTGCGGGAGGGGTTCAATTCCAAGGCCGAGGCGACTGCCTGATAGACCTTGATCGACAGCGTATCTCCCACCATAACGCAGCCCGTTTCGGCCCCGATCAACCGCCCGATCCGGTCGCCCAGACCCGTCGGCATGCCCATCCACCCGGCCTTGTTCCACCCGGTGATCAGCATCTCGCCCCATTCGTCCTGCATCATGCCTTCCACCCGGCTTGCGGCAGATTTGGGCAGCGGACCAAGCGAGTTGCCGTCGAGATACAACATTCCTTCAGGCAGGTGGAACATGGACTTGGTTGCGGCAAAATCGGTCATTGGATCTCTTTACGTGTTGATAGGTCGGAGTTGTTCGAAAATTGCCTATCTGATCCGAACCAACCTGTCCATTCCTGTTACCTTGTGCCTTTCAAGGTCGGGTGCGCGGCAGCTTTGTTCAGATGCGACAACCTGAACTTTTGCTTTCGAGGTCAGAAAACGATAACACGTCGCCCAGAAACGACATGCGTGGGTGTGTGTCGCTGTATTGAGGATGGCCATGCGCCGGATCGACCTCCCACCTGTTTGGCTTTTGGGCTTTGCCGTGTTGGCTTGGGTGCAGGCACGCATGTTGCCTGCTGGGTTGTCTCTGGACAGCGCTGTGACGGACTTGATCAGCGGCATTTTGATAGGGGGTGGTATTATCCTGGCGATCATGGCAGTGGTCGAGTTCCGCCGCCATCGCACGACCGTTTTTCCACATGAAACGCCCTCGGCAATGGTGCAATCGGGCATCTACAAACGTAGCCGGAATCCGATCTACCTGGGCGACGTACTGATATTGGCCGGGTTGATCCTGCGCTTTGATGCGGTGCTGTCGCTGGTGCTAATCCCGGTCTTCGTTTGGCTTCTGGAACGCCGCTTTATATTGCCCGAAGAAGACCGGCTGCGCCGCACGTTTCGGGCCGATTTCGCCCGCTATGAGCGTAAAACACGGCGATGGATATGAGGGTGTGGTGATCATGACACAGCGTTACGATTGCTGCGCTTGCGAAATAATCTTGCGCGGGATAGATGTCTGCGTGTCATTCTATGCTGAACACCCACCTGGCCTGAATCTAAAATTAGGGGGAACCGACTGGTGAAAATTGGGACGCCAAAGGAAACGTACAAGGGCGAGAACCGGGTCGCGATGACCCCTGACTCGGCTGTGCAGTTGCAGAAACTGGGCTATGAGTGCCTGATTGAAAAGGGCGCAGGTGCGGCCGCAGGTTTTTCGGACGCTGCTTACAAAGCTGCAGGTGTCGAGGTCATGAAGACTGCAGCCTCACTTTGGAAGGCGGCAGATATCATTGCCAAGGTTCGTCAGCCCGACGCGACCGAGCTGAAGCGTCTGACCAAGGATAAAACTCTGATCTCATTCTTTAATCCCGCCGGGAATGAAGAGGGGATGGAGGCTGCGAAGTCCAAGGGCGCGACTGTGATCGCGATGGAGATGGTCCCGCGTATTTCGCGCGCGCAGAAGATGGACGCGCTGTCATCCATGGCCAATATCGCCGGTTATCGCGCAGTGATCGAAGCGGGCAACAATTTTGGTCGTTTCTTCACGGGTCAGGTGACGGCGGCTGGTAAGGTCCCGCCTGCGAAGGTGCTGATCGTTGGCGCTGGCGTGGCCGGTTTGGCGGCCATTGGCACATCGACATCGCTGGGTGCGATTACTTACGCCTTCGACGTGCGCCCGGAAGTGGCCGAACAGGTCGAATCCATGGGGGCCGAGTTCGTCTATCTGGACTTCGAAGAAGAACAGCAGGACGGGGCGGCCACCGGTGGCTACGCCTCGGTCCAGTCTGAAGAGTTCCGCGAGGCGCAATTGGCCAAGTTCCGTGAGCTTGCTCCGGAAATGGATATCGTCATCACCACTGCGCTGATCCCCAACCGCGAAGCGCCCGAGCTTTGGACCAAGGACATGGTCGAAGCGATGAAGCCGGGATCGGTCATTGTTGATCTGGCAGCGGAAAAGGGCGGCAACTGCAAGCTGACTGTGCCCGATGAGAAAATCGTGACCGACAACGGCGTGACCATCATCGGCTACACTGATTTCCCCAGCCGTATGGCGTCGCAAGCTTCTTCGCTCTATGCCACGAACATCCGCCACATGATGACCGACCTGACGCCCGAGAAGGACGGTCAGGTCAATCACGACATGGAAGATGATGTGATCCGCGGTTCAACGGTGACCCATGAAGGGGAGATCACCTTCCCGCCGCCACCGCCCAAGGTGCAGGCGATTGCGGCGCAGCCCAAGGCCGAGGTCAAGGAATTGACCCCTGAGGAGAAAAGGGCGCAAGAGGTTGCCGCGTTCAAGGCGCAGACCAAGCAGCAATTTACATTGTTAGGTGTCGGTGGCGCATTGATGCTTTTGGTGGGGCTGGTTGCTCCGGCCAGCTTTATGCAGCACTTCATCGTCTTTGTGCTGGCGATCTTTGTGGGCTTCCAGGTGATCTGGAACGTCTCGCACAGCTTGCACACACCGCTGATGGCGATCACCAACGCGATCTCATCGATCATCATTGTTGGGGCCTTGATGCAGATCGGGTCGGGGTCGTTCCTCGTCATTCTGCTGGCGGCGCTGTCCGTCTTCATGGCCGGGATCAACATCTTCGGCGGCTTCCTCGTAACCCGGCGCATGCTCGCCATGTTCCAGAAATCTTAAGGAGGCCGGGCACATGGATTATGGCTTCACCACTGCCGCTTACGTTGTTGCGGCTGTCCTTTTCATCCTTTCACTCGGCGGTCTGTCAAACCAGGAAAGCGCCAAGCGCGCGGTTTGGTATGGCATCGTCGGTATGGCGCTGGCGGTTTTTGCCACGCTGGTTGGCCCAGGTTCCGGCCTGTGGCTATTGTCGCTGCTACTAATCGCGGGCGGTGGCCTGATCGGTCAATATGTGGCGCAGCGCGTCCAGATGACCGAGATGCCGCAACTGGTGGCGGCGATGCACTCTCTGGTCGGTCTGGCGGCTGTGTTCGTGGGCTTCAACGCGCATTTTGAGATCGGCAACGTGGCGCAGGTCATGGCGATTGCAGACAGCGCGAGTCAGGCGGACCTGTCCAATCTGGGTGCTTTTGCCAAGCTGATCGCCAAGAAAACCTCGGCCGAGCTGGCGATCCTGCATGTCGAGCTGTTCCTGGGCATCTTCATCGGTGCGATCACCTTTACCGGGTCGGTCGTGGCCTATGGCAAGCTGGCGGGTAAAGTGACTTCGACGGCGACCAAGCTGCCCGGTGGTCATGCGTTGAACGCGGGTGCGGCGGCTTTGTCGTTTATTTGCCTGATCTGGTACACCAATTCTGGTGGGTTCTTCCCGCTGTTTCTGATGACTCTGGCCGCGCTTTTCATTGGCTATCACCTGATCATGGGTATCGGCGGAGCTGACATGCCGGTGGTTGTGTCGATGCTGAACTCGTATTCGGGTTGGGCGGCCGCGGCCATTGGCTTCTCGTTGGGGAATGACCTGCTGATCGTGGTTGGAGCGCTGGTGGGCTCGTCAGGTGCGATCTTGTCCTACATCATGTGCAAGGCGATGAACCGTCACTTTGTCAGCGTGATCCTGGGCGGCTTTGGCGGCCCACAGGGTGAGCAGATGGCGGTTGAGGGTGAGCAGATCGCTATCGAGGCCGATGGTGTTGCCGCCGCCCTGAACGATGCCGACAGTGTTGTCATCATCCCGGGCTACGGTATGGCGGTCGCGCAGGCACAGCAGTCAGTGTCTGAACTGGTCCGCAAGCTGCGCGCGCAGGGTAAGAACGTGCGCTTTGCCATCCACCCCGTTGCGGGTCGTCTGCCGGGCCACATGAACGTGTTGCTGGCCGAGGCGAAGGTGCCGTATGACATCGTTTTGGAGATGGACGAAATCAACGACGATTTCCCGGACACGGACGTGGCCATCGTGATTGGTTCGAATGACATCGTGAACCCTGCGGCGCAGGAAGACCCCAACAGCCCCATCGCCGGCATGCCGGTTCTGGAGTGCTGGAAGGCCAAGCAGGTGTTTGTGTCCAAGCGCGGACAAGGCACGGGTTATTCGGGTATCGAAAACCCGCTGTTCTTCAAAGAGAACACCAGGATGTTCTATGGCGACGCGAAGGCGAGCCTCGACAAGCTGTTGCCGATGATCGAGTGACCACGAGACATAGCCAAATTGCAAAGGGCGCCTGCGGGCGCCCTTTTCTTTATGGGTAGAGGGGGCTTTGCCCCCTGAACCCCCAAGGTATTTGGAGCCAGATGAAGCAAGCGGATTGTGCTATGTTGGTATGACAGGGATGCAGTTAGGAGAGGTGCAATGCAAACGGTAAACGGCATAGGTGGCGTGTTTTTCCGGGCTAAAGATCCAGAAGCGTTGAGCGCCTGGTATGAAACGCATTTGGGTGTCAATCACTATATCCCGGTCCCCTGGAAACAGCGTGAAGGGTATACCGTGTTCGCCCCATTTGCGCAGGATACGGATTATTTTGGCAGGTCAGAACAGCAATGGATGATCAATTTCCGCGTAGATGATCTGGGTGCCATGATTGCGCAGCTGGAAGCGGCAGGAATCCCCGTGGAAACGAATCCAGATTGGGATAGCGAGGTTGGCAAATTCGCCCGTATTCACGACCCCGAGGGCAATCCCATCGAACTGTGGGAGCCTAATCAATGACATAGCGGGATGTATACCATCGTATCCACGTAACTATATGAAATAAAAAGATAATTGATGTATTTCCCGAGCTGCGTATAGTGCCGTAAGCCTTGGGGAATGATCCATGACTCCACTTGATGACCATCCGCTGCGCTATGCGCTGACAAACGAACTGCATGCGCGGCCTTTTCCGGTGGCGGCGGCACCCTGCACCGTGGTGTTTCTGGCGATCAAGAAAACCGACGCCGCTGCAGCGCGAGATCGCAATCTGGATTCGATGCATTTGATCAACCTGTTGGATCGCCACGGAGCGCAGCATCCGCAACCGGGCGCAACGCACTATGCCGGGCAGATCGGGCGACATTGGCTGAAATGGGAACAGCACACCGAGTTTGTGGCTTACACAGCCATTACGCAGAATGTCAGCGACCGGGCCTTTGATCCTGCAGATTTCGAGGTGTTTCCGCCCGACTGGCTGATGGCCAGTCCGGGCCGGCGGATCACTTCGATCATGATGCGCGTGGTAAAGCGGTCAAAGGATGCTCCGGTCACGCAAGCGCTGTCGGATTGGTTCGAGCCCGAGAGCCTGGCGGTGGCGCGTGTATTGGACGACTCGGCCATTTGCGCAAGCGATTTCCGCATCGATCCGGCCGGGCACATGCGGTTTGCTCTGTTTGTGTCGAAAGAGACCGGCCGACGCAGGACTGGGCGGATCATTCAGCGCCTGTGCGAGATAGAAACCTACAAGGCAATGTCGATGCTTGGCTTCGCGCGTGTCAAAGACCTGATGCCGCGCATCGGTGAGCTTGATAAGACATTGTCCGATCTGATGGTCGAGATGACGGACGATTCCGCGTCACCTGACGATCTGTTACCGCAACTGCTGTCGACCTCGACCGAGTTGGAAACCCTTTCCGCGCGCAGTTCGTTCCGTTTCGGGGCGACCGAAGCCTATGAGGCGATCGTGAACCAGAGGATAGCTGTACTGCGTGAGGAACGGTTCGAGGGTCGTCAAAGCTTTGCTGACTTCATGATGCGCCGCTATGATCCGGCGATCCGGACGGTAAAATCCACCGAACGCCGCCTGCAGGCCCTGTCTGACCGGGCCATCCGGGCGGGCGACTTGCTACGGACTCGGGTGGATGTTGAACGCAGTGCTCAGAACCAGGCATTGCTGGAAAGCATGGATCGGCGTGCCGATCTGGCGTTGCGACTGCAACACACGGTCGAGGGGCTCTCGGTGGTGGCAATCAGTTACTACGCGGTGTCGCTTGCAAGCTATTTGCTCTATCCGTTGACCAAGGCCGGGATCAGCAAGGGGATGCTGACTGCGGGACTTACAATGCCCGTTCTGCTTGGCGTTTGGTTTGCCATTCGCCAAATCCGCAAGCGGTTGGAATAGACGGCATTTGCCAAATGCCTCAGGGTCTGTAGAACGGGCAAGATTTAGCAGGTCTTGTGCGAGGGTTTTCCGTGATTGGTATAGTCGCCGCATGGCGCGCGGTTGCCGCCATGTTCATCCTGAACGGTGCTTTGTTCGGCATTTGGGCGTCACGCATCCCAGCGGTCCGTGACCAGCTAGAGCTAAGCCACGAGGCATTGGGCTATGGTCTGCTGTTCATGGCGGCAGGCGCGGTGTGCTCGTTTCCGATTACCGGGTGGTTGACCGATCGGTTCGGAGCCGTAGGGATCACGCGGGTCATTGCGGTTCTTTATACCGCTTCGCTGATATTGCTTGCGTTCGCTGGTGGATTCTGGACCCTGGCCGCATATCTGTTTGTATTTGGTGCCTGTCACGGCTCGATGGATGTGGCGATGAACGCCTGGGCGGCAGAGGTCGAGCAGGCCTATGACAAGCCGGTCATGTCCTCGTTTCATGCAATGTGGAGCCTTGGGGCCGGTCTCGGTGCGCTCAGCGGATTTGCTGCGGTTCAGTTGGGGTTGACCGTGATGCAGCATTTCCTGGTGGCAGGTGGTGTCGTCGTGGGGCTGGCATTGTCCTTGTCGTGGGTGCGGTGGACGTCGCGTCAGTCAGGACCCAAGAAAGGATCGGTCTTTGCCTTGCCGTCCGGCGCCTTGGTGTTGGTGGGCTTCACCGCGATGTGCGGAGCTTTGGGCGAGGGGGCCGTCGCAGATTGGAGCGCACTTTTCCTGCGCGACGAGACCGGCGCTGCCGAAAGCGTCGCCACGCTTGGCTACGCAGTGTTTTCGGTGACGATGGTGTTGTTCCGGCTGGCTGGCGGCTTTGTGATCACCCGATTCGGACCGGTGGCGACCGCACGTTTTGGCGGGGTCTGCGCTGCAATGGGTGTTTTTGCCGTGGTGTCGGCGGGCCAAGCGGGGTTGGCCTTGGCTGGGTTCGCATTGATGGGGATCGGATATGCCGTAATTATGCCATTGGCGTTCAGCCGGGCAGCAAATGATCCGCATGTACCGCCCGGGCAGGCGATCGCGAGCGTAGCGACTTTGGGATACGGTGGGTTGCTGATCGGGCCGCCCCTGATCGGGTTCTTGGCCGAGTTGATGACTTTGAGACTGGCCTTTGCGGTTCTTCTACCACTGGCAGCCCTGATCATCGTGTTGGCCGGCGCGCTAAGGCGCGCCGACTGAGTTTTCCTAGCGCCCGCGAATACGCGGGTCGAGTGCATCGCGCAGGCCGTCGCCCAGATAGTTGACGCTGAGCACGGTCAGCGAAATTGCCAAGCCGGGCCAGAACACGCGTTCAGGGTATTGCTGCAGATAATCGACACCATCAAACAGCAGACGGCCCCATGTCGGGAAGTCGGGCGGGAAGCCGAGGCCGAGGAAGGACAATGCGCTTTCTGTGATGATCGCGGTCGCAATACCCAACGTTGCAGACACCATGATCGGAGACAGCACATTCGGCAGGATATGCCGCGTGATGATCTGGCTGTTGCTGGTGCCGATGGACCGGGCCGCCAGAACGAACTCGCGTTCCTTGATCGCCAGCACGTCGCCCCGCACGATCCGCGCGGTCGGCATCCATGAGGTGATGCCGATGGCGCAAACGATCAGGATGAAGATGCCTCGTTCCAATCCGAATGCCGCGGACAAAGGTTCGCGGAACAGCAACATCATGACCAGCAGCAGCGGTAGCAAGGGCAAGGCCAGGAACAAGTCGGTCAGGCGCATCAGCGGCCCGTCAAGGCGTTTGAAGAACCCGGCAACCACCCCGACAAGTGAGCCAAGAAACAGCGCCAGAAGCATCGCGGTGATACCCACCGAAACCGAGGTCTGGCCCCCTGACATCATCCGCGCCAGAATATCCCGGCCTAATTGGTCAGTCCCAAAGGGATGTGCCCAACTGGGGCCTTGATTGCGAGATCGGATGTCGATTTGGGTGGGATCAATGCTCCAGAGATAAGGTCCCAGATAAACGCCGACGACGATGAAGATGAACAACACAGCTCCGATCATCGCGCCTTTGTGGGTTTTGAATTGGTCCCACACATCGCGCCACTGGCTGCGGGGCGGTGTGGCCAGTTCCTCCATGACACCAGTGGTTGGCAGCGCGGTCGAGGCGGGTGCAAGCCCTTCATCCGGGATTAGCGTATCGGTACGATCATGATCAGTCATAGCGAATCCTCGGGTCCAGAATGCCATACAGAACGTCTGCGATTAGATTGAACAGAACGATCAGCACGGCAAAGATGAAGGTCAGTGTCTGCACCATTGGCAGGTCATTGGCCTGAATGGCCCCGATCAGCAATTGGCCGATGCCGTTTACCTTGAACACCTGCTCGGTGATGATGGCACCGCCGAAGATGGCTGGAATACCTAGCGCGATCACGGTGACCACCGGGATCATCGAGTTCCGCAGCACGTGGACCATCACGACGGTATATTCGCTTAACCCCTTGGCACGGGCGGTGCGGACGTAATCCTGATTGAGATTGTCCAGCATTGAGGCGCGCATGAACCGGCTTAACTGCGCAGTGATCTGCAGAGCCAGAACCATGACCGGCATGATCATCTGTTTCAGCTGCAGCATGAAGCTGTCCCAACTGTTGACAACAAGCGTGGTGTCATAAATCGACGGGAACCAGCCCAGCTGGACTGAGAAGATCACGATCACCAGCACACCAGAAAAGAAAGGTGGGACCGAAAAGCCGATCATCGACACGAATGTGCCCATCTGATCGAACCATGAATACTGGCGATAGGCCGAATAGATGCCAATCGGCAGCGCGATCAGGATGGCAACCACATAGGCAGTGCCAACAACCCACAGGGTCTGCGGGATACGCTGAACGACGATATCCATGACGGGCGAACGGGTCTGCCAGGAGATTACGCGCAGATCGCCTTCGGAAAAAGTTGTACCGAACATCGAGTCGATCAGAACCTGCGGTTCGATCCAGAAGAACTGCACGATCCATTTCCAGAACCGGATATGCATCGGCTGACCGAGGCCAAGTGCCTCGCGCATCTTCTCTTTGACTTCGGGTGGGACGGTAAGCGGAACCTGCGCCATCGGGTCGCCGGGGGCGAGTTCGAGGAGCAGGAAAATGACGAGGCTGATGAACAGCAGCGTAGGAACAGCCAGCACCAGTCGTCTGATGGTAAAGTTAAGCATTAAGAGGCGCCTTTATATGCGTCTTCTTGTTGGAGTGGTCTGCAAATGTCCGCGCCCCGAAATGGATCGGGGCGCGGCTTTGCAAGGCTAACGCTTAGGAACCTGTTTTGCGGTACCAGTCCGCAATGTTCCACAGCTCGCTGTCCCATACGTTCAGGACAACACCACCCAATGTGTTTGCGTGGGCCGACAGACGACCACGGTGCACCAGCGGGATCATACCGCCGTTTTCAACCATGATATCGTTCAGCTTTTTCGCGATTTCGGCACGCTGCTCCAGACCTGCTGTTTCGGCCAGCTGACCATGCAGCTTGTCGAACTCTTCGTTGCAGAAGCGGCTGATGTTTTCACCCTGCCACTGGCTGTCCGGACGCGGAGCCTTGTCGCACAACCCGTTGCCCAGATAGGACTGCGGGTCCGTGCCGTTGAAGGTGTTGGCGTACATCTCAACGTCAGCATAGAACTTCTGGAATGTGTCGGGCGAACCCGGGTCACCGCCGAAGAAGACCGATGCGTTGATGTTGCGCAGCTCGGATTCGATGCCGATCTGGCTCCACCATTCCTTGATCAGCGCCTGGAAGTCCTGACGGACGGCGTTGGTCGAAGTCTGGTAGACGATTTTCAGCGGAACGCCGTCTTTTTCGCGGACGCCATCGCCATCGCTGTCGACGATGCCAGCGTCATCCAGCAGCTTCTTCGCGCCTTCGATGTCCTGTGTGTCACAGGTCATTGAGGTCGAGTTGAACGCCGCAGGTGCCGGAACCCAGTTACAGGTCACTTTACCAGCCTGGCCGTATCCGATTTCCACCAGCAGCGGCCGGTCGATGGCCATGGACATGGCTTTATAAACCGCCGGGTCCTGCAGGAAGGGGTGCGGATGCGTGGCAGTCGAACGCTCGCCCTCGGGCAGGTCCGAAGATGGGTTGGTCTGGTTCAGCATGATACGCTCGACCAGCGGGCCAAAGCCTGCAACCGGGGTGCCTTTGCCGCCTTCCTGCATCTGCGCGATCACTTCGGGCGCCAGCTGCAGGTTCCAGGCATAGTCGAACTCGCCTGTTTCCATGACTGCGCGGCCTGCTGCGGTTGCATCGCCGCCGCCTTTGAAGGTCACAGATGCGAAGGCCGGTTTCGCTGGGTCGCGATAGTTGTCGTTGGCCTTGAAGGTTATCACGTCATTCGGTTTGAACTCGGTGACGACAAACGGGCCGGTGCCGATCGGGTTGAAGTTCTGATCGGTGCATTCAGGTGCCTTTGCGCCGACGCAATCCGCGAATTGTGCGGCCTGAATGATTGGGCTCTCACCGCCTACAAACGGTCCGTAGGGGAATGGGGTCGGCGCATCGAACGTGACCTTGACGGTCAGATCGTCCACAGCTTCGACCGACGTTACGCCTTCGAACTTGGTGACCTGCGCACAGCCGCCTTCGGGATGCATGCAGTAATCGGCCGTGAATTTCACATCAGCCGAGGTGAACGGGGTGCCGTCTGACCAGGTGATTCCCGGTGCGATTTTCCAGGTGATCGAGGTCAGATCTTCGCTGACGCCGCCATTCTCGACGGTCGGGATTTCTGACGCGAGGAAGGGAACCATATTGCCGTCTTGGTTATAGCGGGCCAGCGGTTCAATCACCAGCGACGCCGATTCCACATCCTTGGTACCGCCCGAAAGGAACGGGTTCAGAATGGACGGGGCTTGCCAATAGATGATGCTGACATTGCCGTCCGATCCGCGCTCGGCCATGGCCATCGGGGCCATCGCCGTGCTTGCAATCGCACCGAGCAAAAGGGTTTTGATCTTCATCATACACTCCATGTTGGACACTTACGTGTCTCGATTATCTCCGCGATGCCCGCGGATTTAGCGTTGCCATGTCGGGGTTTAAGAATCTGAAATCAAACGAAAACGATTGCTTCGATATCGTGTTTTCCGTTCTCTCCCCAAAACGGTTACGAGGCGTATCGAAACAGAGTTTTGGAAAATTGCAAGCCTTGCCTTGCGAAATCTGACCAATCAGTTTGACTTTTCACATCCCCCCGCCTTAGCGTTTGGCACTCAATCCGAATTGCCGCCAAGGGGAGAGCGCGCGTGCTGGATCAGCCTATTGCCCAGATCAAAAAACTACGGGTCGAATTTCAAACAAAGGATGGCCCTGTGGTTGGGGTCGAGGATGTCTCGTTCGAGGTCAACCCTGGCGAAACCGTCTGTATCGTGGGCGAATCGGGGTCAGGCAAGTCTGTCTCATCCCTGTCGCTGATGCGCTTGGTCGAGTTCGGCGGCGGCGAGATCGCAGGGGGACAGTTGCTGTTCGATCGCCGCGATGGCGACGAAATGGACCTGTCAAATGCCGATCAGGATCTGATGAAGCAGATTCGCGGAAACGAGATTGGAATGATCTTTCAGGAGCCGATGACAGCCCTGAACCCTGTGTTTACCGTTGGTCGGCAACTGACCGAAGGTTTGCGAATCCACAAGGACATGACGAAGGTACAGGCCGAGGAACGCGCGCTTGAGCTGCTTCGGCAAGTGCGCATTCCGGAACCAGAGCGCCGCCTGAAACAATATCCGCATGAACTCTCGGGTGGTATGCGTCAACGCGTGGTGATCGCCATGGCCATGGCGTGTGAGCCGCGCCTGCTGATCGCGGACGAACCGACCACGGCGTTGGACGTGACAATTCAGGCCGAAATTCTGGCGCTGATGGATCGTCTTAAACGCGAAACCGGAACAGCGGTGATGTTCATCACGCATGACATGGCGGTGGTGGCGCAAATGGCGGACCGCGTGGTTGTCATGTTCCGCGGTAACAAGGTCGAGGAAGGCACGGTCCACGAGATATTTGAGAACCCGCAGCATGACTACACCAAGTCCCTTCTGGCGGCGGTCCCGAAACTGGGCGAAATGCAGGGTAAAGCTGCGCCTGAGCCCATGAAGCTGCTGGGAGAGGAAGGCCAGAATATCGCGCCGATCCCTGGCACCAACGAAGTTCTGTTGACCGTCAAGAACCTGACCACGCGCTTTGCGGTGAAAGGTGGATTGCTACGCCGGACCATTTCGAACGTGCATGCGGTGGAAGATGTCTCGTTCACGTTGAACAGGGGGCAAACCCTGAGCCTTGTGGGCGAATCAGGGTGCGGGAAGTCTTCAGCTGGGCGCTCGATCCTGCGATTGGTCGAGCCGATGGCGGGTGAGGTCGATCTGGATGGCGTCGACATCATGAAGCTGGATCAGTCGGACCTGCGCAAGGCGCGTCTGGATATGCAGATGATCTTTCAGGATCCGTTCGCCTCGCTGAACCCGCAGATGCAACTGATTGACCAGGTTGCCGAACCGATGCGGAATTATGGAGTTGCGTCGGGGTCCGAACTTCAGGATCGTGTCGCGCAACTTTTTGACAAGGTGCAACTGCCCCGCAGCTTCATGCGCCGCTTCCCGCACGAAATGTCCGGCGGTCAACGTCAACGTATTGCGATCGCGCGCGCGCTGGCACTGAACCCCAAGCTGATCATCGCGGATGAGGCCGTTTCGGCGCTGGACGTCTCGGTTCAGGCGCAGGTGTTGAACCTGATGATGGAACTGCAGTCCGAGCTTGGCCTCAGCTATCTGTTCATCAGCCATGACATGGCGGTGGTCGAACGCGTCAGCCATCATGTCGGCGTAATGTATCTGGGGCGGATCGTCGAACTTGGCCCGCGTGCCCGTGTGTTCGAAAATCCTCAGCATGCTTATACGCAGGCTTTGATGAAAGCGGTCCCGATTGCAGATCCGAACAAACGCAAGTCTGAAAAAGATCTGAACTTCAAGCCCATTCCGTCGCCAATTCATCCGATCGGATACCAGCCAGAGTCTTCGCAGTACAATGAGGTCGAGCCGGGTCATTTCGTGCTGACAACAGACAGCGGGTACTAAGCCCCATGGCTGAAAGACTGTCACCGCTTGATATCATGACCCGGCTGATTTCGTTCCCGACGGTCAGCCGTGACACGAACCTGCCATTGGTGGATTGGGTCGAGGGCTACTTGCAAAGCCACGGAATTGAATCTCATCGCTGGCCCGATCCGGATCAACCGCATAAGGCGGCTATCTTCGCCCATGTGGGTCCTTCGGAAGAAGGCGCGATTGTTCTGTCGGGACACACGGATGTGGTGCCTGTTGATGGTCAGCCTTGGGATACCGATCCTTTTGTCGTGACCGAAAAGGACGGCAAGTATTACGGGCGCGGCACCTGCGACATGAAAGGATTTGATGCGCTTGCGATCTGGGCTTTGGTCGAGGCGCACTACGCAAGCGTCAAACGCCCTCTGCAACTGGCACTGAGTTTTGATGAAGAGGTGGGCTGCACCGGTGCGCCGCCGATGATTCAAGCAATGCAGAAAGTGCTACCCAAGGGCTCAGCCGTGATTGTAGGTGAGCCGTCGATGATGCAGGCCGTCACCGGCCACAAGGGCGGGTTTGGCTATGACACACATGTCGTAGGATTCGAAGTTCATAGTTCGATCATGCACACAGGCGTCAATGCGATCATGGAAGCAGCACCACTGATCGACTGGGCCAACAAACGCAACGTCGAGAGTATGGCGGCACAGCCTTCTGACATTGCAGCCGTGTTCGATCCGCCATGGACGACCTGCCATGTTGGTATGATCGAGGGCGGCACCGCGCATAACATCACCGCCAAGGATTGCCGCTTTATGATGGATTTCCGAGTTGTTCCGGGCGAAAGCGCGGATCAATGGCGCAACGCCTATCTTGATCAGGTCCGCCAGGCCGAGGCACGAATGCAGGCGGTCCACCCTGAGGCGCGCATTGATGTTTCCGATCACTTTGCGGTCCCTGCCTTGGTCCCGGAAACCGATGGTGAGGCCGAGATGCTGGTACGTGCGTTGACCGGAGATAACGCGGCCCATGTGGTCAGCTATGGCACCGAGGCGGGTCAGTTTCAGGAAGCAGGTTATTCCGCTGTGATCTGCGGGCCGGGGGATATTGCGCAGGCGCATCAACCCAATGAATTCATCGAGGTTGCGCAATTCAATCAAGGCCACGCGTTCATGCAGAAACTGATTAGAATATTGTCCCGTTAGTGAACGGGAGGGAGATTGAAAATGCCTGTCAAAAACCGGCTTGCCGAGATGCACGGTGCGATCACGAAATGGCGCCGTCACCTGCATATGCATCCCGAGTTGATGTACGATGTCGAAGAAACGGCGGGTTTCGTGGTCGATCGTTTGAAGGAATTCGGCGTGGATGAAATCACGCCGGGAATCGGCAAAACCGGTGTTGTCGCTGTCATCAAAGGTCGTCAGGACACGCAGGGCAGGGTCGTCGGTCTGCGCGCTGATATGGATGCGCTGCCAATCCACGAGGCGACGGGACTGGAATACGCCTCGACCGTTTCGGGCAAGATGCATGCCTGTGGGCATGATGGCCATACCTCGATGTTGCTTGGCGCAGCACAATACTTGGCCGAGACCCGGAATTTTGATGGCACCGTGGTGCTGATCTTCCAACCGGCCGAGGAAGGCGGGGCAGGTGGTCTGGCCATGTGCCAGGACGGGTTGATGGAGCGCTGGGGCATTCAGGAAGTCTATGGCATGCACAACATGCCGGGCTTGCCGGTCGGAGAATTCGCGATCCGCCCCGGTGCGCTGCTGGCTTCATCAGATGAGTTCGAAATCGTCGTAACAGGCAAAGGTGGACACGCTGCCGCGCCGCATGATGCGGTCGATACGACACTCGTGGCGTCACATATTGTCGTTTCGTTACAATCGGTTGTGTCGCGGACCGTTGATCCGATCAAACGCGTTGTGCTGACCGTTGGGACGTTTGAAACCGACAGTGTCGCATCGAATGTCATTGCCCATACAGTGCGGCTGCGCGGGACAGTGCGTACGCTGGACCCGGAATACCGTGAAATCGCCGAGGAACGCGTGCGCCGGATCGCGGAAGACACGGCCTCGGCCTTTGGTGCATCGGCTGAAATGACATGGACGCCGGGATATCCGGTGACCGTGAATACTGAGGCGGAAACCGGCTACGCGGCCGACGCCGCAGAAGCGGTGTCAGGCAGGGTCAATGACAGCACTGATCCGATCATGCCGTCAGAAGATTTTGCCTACATGCTTGAAGAACGCCCCGGAGCCTACATCTTTATCGGGAACGGGGACACCGCGATGTGCCATCACCCGGAATATAATTTTGACGATGACGCGATCCCCGCCGGGTGCAGCTGGTTTGCAGAGCTGGTGGAACGACGATTGCCTGTCGCCTGATTTGGGAGGATCAGATGCCAATCAAGAACCGACTTGCCAAAATGCACGAGGAAATCACTGGTTGGCGGAGGGACATCCACCAGCACCCCGAGATCCTATATGACACCCACCGCACAAGCGCCTTGGTGGCCGAAAAGCTGAAACAGTTTGGCTGCGATGAGGTTGTGACCGGTATTGGCCGAACCGGCGTTGTTGGTGTGATCAGGGGCAAGACGGACACGCAGGGCCGGGTCATCGGGCTGCGCGCGGATATGGACGCGCTGCCTATGCAGGAACAAACAGGTCTCGAATACGCCTCGAAGACCGAAGGCGCGATGCATGCCTGTGGGCATGACGGGCATACGGCGATGGTGCTAGGGGCGGCGAAATACCTGTCCGAGACGCGCAATTTCGACGGCACAGCCATTGTGATTTTCCAACCGGCGGAAGAAGGCGGCAATGGGGCCGAGGCAATGTGCAAGGATGGTCTGATGGATCGGTTTGGGATCCAGGAAGTCTATGCCATGCACAATGTGCCGGGTGTGCCGACCGGTCAGTTTGCCATCCGCTCAGGCCCATTTCTGGCCGCCGCGGACGAGTTTGACATTCACCTGGAGGGCCGTGGTGGACATGCAGCGAAACCGCAGGAGACCATTGATACAACGGTGATGCTGTCGCAACTAATCGTTGCGTTACAGACCATAGTGTCTCGGAATGCCGATCCGATATTGCAGGCAGTTCTCTCTGTGACCTCGGTTGAAACTTCGTCGAAGGCGTTCAACGTGATCCCTCAGTCGGCGCAGGTGAATGGTACGGTGAGGACCCATTCCAACGAAATGCGAGACTTGATCGAACAGCGCCTGAACGAGGTCAGCCAGGGGATCGCTGCTACCTTTGGCGGCACGATCAAAGTGACCTACACACGCGGTGTACCAGTAACGATCAATGCCGAGGAACCGACCGAATATGCAACTGAGGCCGCCGTTTCCGTAGGGGGAAGTTGTGGCGAGGTGCCGATGGTGATGGGGGGCGAGGATTTCTCGTTCATGCTGCAAGAGCGCCCGGGGGCCTTCATTGTGCTGGGCAATGGCGACAGCGCCGGGTTGCACCACCCCGAATACAATTTCAACGATGAGATCATCCCAATGGGTTGTTCATGGTTTGCCGAAATGGTCGAGCGCCGGATGCCGGCGGCTTGAATTAGGAGAGAGAAGAGATGCCAGTTAAGAACCGCTTTGCCGAATTGCAGGATGAAATCACCGCGTGGCGACGTGATATTCACGAAAATCCCGAAATTTTGTTTGAAACCCATCGCACCAGTGCGTTGGTCGCTGAAAAGCTGAAGGAATTCGGCTGTGATGAGGTTGTAACCGGGATCGGTCGCACTGGAGTTGTTGGCGTGATCAAGGGTAAATCCGACTCGCAAGGTAAGGTCATTGGCCTGCGGGCGGACATGGACGCGCTGCCGATTCACGAGGCGACTGGTCTGGACTATGCCTCGAAAACTGACGGCGCCATGCATGCATGCGGTCATGACGGACATACGGCGATGCTGTTGGGGGCCGCAAAATACCTGTCGGAGACGCGCAATTTTGACGGTACGGTCGTGGTGATCTTCCAACCCGCCGAAGAAGGTGGCGGCGGTGGTCGCGAGATGTGCGAAGACGGCATGATGGAACGCTGGAATATCCAGGAAGTTTACGGCATGCACAACTGGCCGGGTCGCCCGGTGGGCAGTTTTGCCATCCGTCCGGGTTCATTCTTTGCGGCGACTGATCAGTTTGACATCACGTTCGAAGGCCGCGGCGGACATGCGGCGAAGCCGCAGGAGACGGTGGATACGACCGTTATGACCGCTCAGGCCATTCTGGCGCTGCAGACGATCGCATCGCGCAATGCCGACCCGATTGATCAGGTTGTGGTGTCGGTGACGTCGTTTGAGACCTCATCAAAAGCATTCAACGTGATTCCGCAGACAGTGCAGATCAAAGGCACCGTGCGCACCATGAGCAAGGAGATGCGAGAGCTGGCCGAGAAGCGGATCAACGAGATTTGCGCGGGCATTGCGGCGACCTTTGGCGGAACGGCGGATGTGACCTATATCCGTGGCTATCCGGTGATGGTGAACAGCGATGCGCAGACGGATTTTGCGGCCGAAGTAGCGAAGTCGATCTCGGGCAATTGTGATGAGGCACCTTTGGTCATGGGCGGTGAGGATTTCGCTTTCATGCTCGAAGAGCGTCCGGGGGCTTATATTCTTGTGGGCAATGGCGATACGGCGATGGTGCATCACCCGGAATACAACTTTAATGATGAAGCCATTCCGGCAGGGTGTAGCTGGTGGGCAGAAATTGTTGAACAGCGTATGCCTGCAGCTTGATCGGTTAAGGGCGAGGGGCCAGCCCCTCGCGCTCCCCGAGGTATTTTTAGCCAGATGAAGAGGGTTCCTGTGCACTCAGGTTGAGCTGAGTGCATAGCGTTTCAATGACCGCAGTCAGGGCATTGGCCTGTGTGTTGACGCAGGCTTTGGCCGCTGTTCGTGCGGCTTCCAGTTTGGTCTCATCCGATAACCACAGAGCAACGGCGTCTGATAGATCCTGTGCAGAGTTGGTCAGAACTGCGCCTCCGGTTTCGATCAGTGGTGCGAAGGTTTCCGCGAAGTTAAAGTAACCGGGGCCGGTTATCACAGCCGCCCCTGCCTGAGCGGGCTCAAAGGGGTTATGGCCTCCGATTTTCTTCAGCGATCCCCCTAGGAAAACGATTGGGCAAAGTGCGTACCATGTTCCGGTTTCACCCAATGTATCGGCAACATAGACCTGTGTGTCCGAGGTGATCGGCTGACCAGCACTGCGCTGAGCGCAGGTCAGGCCTGCGTCGTTGACAGTTTTCATGACGTCACTCCGGCGTTCGGGGTGGCGTGGGATCAACAGTAGCAGAAGGTCGGGCCAGCGCTGCAAGAGGTCCTTGTGGGCTGCCAGAACGGTTTCTTCTTCGCCTGCATGGGTTGAACTGGCGATCCAAACCGGACGGTCGGCTATCTGCGCCTGTGTGCTGGACAAAGTCTTATGATCCACCGGCAGCGGATCGGACATGGCTTTGAGATTGGTGCCGGGTTGAACGCGATCAGCATCTGCACCCATTGCGATCAGGTTGGCGGCGGTCTTGTCGTTTTGGGTGAGAAACAGTTGGAAGTGGTCCAGTATGAAACGAGCGGTTTTGGGGCGCTTTTTCCAACCCGCTACGGACTTGTCGGACAGGCGCGCATTGAGCAGTGCCAACGGTGTTTCATCTTTGGCCGCTTCAACGATCAGGCGTGGCCAGATTTCGCTTTCGACGAAGATCCCGGCATCGGGGTGCCAGTGGTCCAGAAATCGACGCACCGGAGCAGCGCTGTCCAGCGGTGGATATTGATGACGAGCGCGTGCAGGCAAGCGTTTGGCGATCACTTCCGCTGAGGTTGGGGTTCCTGAGGTGATCAGAAACTCGGTATCCGGCAAGTGTTGCCCTAAACGGTTGATCAGGCTCAGGACTGAGAGGCTTTCGCCAACGCTGGCTGCGTGAAACCAGATCAGTTGCCCTTTGGGGCGCGGTAAACTGGGATGGCCTAGCCGTTCCAGCTGACGATTTTGGGGGACGCCTGCGGCTTGCAGCTTACCGCGCACCTTATGCCATACCAATGGTCCGGCAATTGTTGTGAGACCGCAGTACAGTTTGTACAGCAGCGTCGGCTGTGCGCTTGTGGTGGGCATTTCAGCCGCCTGTATGGCTCATGTGGCGGCTCATTTGACCGTCGATGGCCTGCCGGGAATAGTCGAAATCATGCCCCTTGGGCTTGAGGTTGATCGCGGCGCGTATTGCTTGTTCAAGGGGACGCTCCGTATCTGGATGGTCACGCAAGGGTCCGCGCAGACCGGCCATGTCTTCCTGTCCGAGACACATATAAAGCTCGCCGGTGCAGGTCAGGCGTACGCGGTTGCAGCTTTCGCAGAAATTATGCGACAGGGGCGTGATGAAGCCGATCTTCTGACCTGTTTCTTCAAGTCGGACATAGCGTGCCGGGCCACCGGTACGCTCAGCCAGATCGCTAACCGTATAGTGGTTTTCGTATTCCGCACGCACGTCCTTGAGCGACCAATATTGATCAAGCCGGTCCTCGTTGCCGATATCGCCCATCGGCATGACCTCGATCCAGGTCAGGTCCATATCGCGCTGGGCACACCATTGGGTGATTTTGGGAAGCTCGGGCTCGTTGAAGCCTTTCAGCGCTACGGCGTTGATCTTGATCCGCAGTCCTGCCTTTTGCGCTGCATCGATGCCGTTCAACACCTGTTTCAGGCGGCCCCAGCGGGTGACTTTCGCGAACTTGTCATCGTCCAGAGTATCCAGGGATACATTCACACGCCGCACGCCCGCCGCATAAAGATCATCCGCAAAGCGATGCAGTTGTGATCCGTTGGTGGTCAGCGTCAGCTCTTTCAGGGCACCGCTGTCCAGATGCCGGGTCATACTGTTGAAGAACGACATGATGTTCCGGCGCACCAAAGGCTCACCCCCAGTGATGCGCAGCTTTTCGACGCCCATGTTCACGAAGGTCGTGCACATGCGGTCCAGCTCTTCCAGGGTCAGAAGGTCCTTTTTGGGCAGAAACTTCATATCCTCGGACATGCAATAAACGCAGCGAAAATCGCAGCGGTCCGTAACGGAGACGCGGAGATAGGTGATGGCGCGGGCAAATGGATCAATAAGCGGAGCTGTCATGGCCCATAGGTAAAGCGGAGGCGGGTTCGCGGCAAGGGCTACTTGCGTTTTGGACTGGAACAGATGGGCGCAGGGCACTAGGCTTTCTGATATGAAATATGCGTTGATTTTGGCCTGTGCCCTTGTCGCTGGTTGTGATGCCGTCCGGTCTACGACGGATCGGGTTTTTGGAAATTCGTCCAGTGAGTCCACGGCTGAACCCGTTGCCACCGATGTCCCGGAGGAAGCCCCTGAACTGGTGGCCACCGCGAGCGGATGGGCTGGTGCGAAAACAACAGTTGCCGGGTTGGGGGACCCCAACACACCGGGGCGCTGGCTGCAAACACCTTTGGTTGAAACCGAGATCAATGGCCGTGTCGTGGTGCCGCGCACCGGTGCGCAGGTCTATGTTGCACTTGTTCCCGCACCGGGTCCCGATGGTGGTGGCAGCCGCTTGTCGCTTGAGGCCATGCGCGCCCTGTTGGTGCCATTCGATGAGCTGGTGGAATTGGAAGTTTATTCCGATTGAGCGGGCAGGTATTTTCCGGCCTCTCTGCGGGCGAAGGGTTTCATCTCCGCACCGTATTGATCCAGAAATGCAACCACACGTTCTGGGTCATGCTTTGACAACTCGCGCAGCCACCACGCGATGGCTTTCTGGATGAACCATTCCTGGTCAGGGACATAGCCTGCAGCCCAGCCGAGAATACGGTCGCGGCATTCCAGCTCTTTAGGTTTTGGATGGTTCTGTTTGGTCCACGGCAAAGTGACAACCAGAGTGGCGCGTTTGGTCCACATATGGTCCGATGTGGTCCAGCGTTCGACCTGATCCAGGCGCGTTGGATCGGCGAACAGGCGCTTTTGCATCGATGTGCAGGCATGATCGGCCACCGCCCAGGCGTCGAAATCTGGCACCCAGCTTTGCAACAGGTCCCACACCGCGTCATCCGGGCGGATACGTGCTTGCGTGAGCAGTTTTGCAGCGGCGACCCGTGCCTCGTGAATGTTGGTCTGCCACAGCCCATCTGCAACGGCTATGCGTTCAGCGATCTCAAGTAGTTGCCGCCAGGTCTTTGTCAGATCGTTCAGAACCGGGTTCGGGACGCCCAGATAGAGGCGGTCTATCTTGTGATAGGCCGCTGCCTGCTTGGCACGTTCGGGATCGGCATGCGCTTTGATCTGATCAAGGTAGGCCAGCATGTGCGGTCACTCGACCGTCACGGATTTCGCCAGATTGCGGGGCTGATCGACATCGGTGCCTTTAGCGACCGCCGTATGATAAGCCAGCAACTGTGCGGGTACCGAGTAAAGGATCGGTGCAAGGTTTGTGTGGACATGTGGCATCCGGATCGTGCTCCAGACCCCATCCTCGGCGTCAGCGATGCCGTCGTCGTCTGAGACAAGAATGACCTTGCCTTTACGCGCCATCACTTCCTGCATGTTCGAAACCGTTTTGTCGAAGACAGCATCGCGCGGTGCCATAACGACAACCGGCATGTGCTTGTCGATCAGGGCGATTGGTCCGTGTTTCAGCTCACCCGAGGCGTATCCTTCGGCGTGGATATAGCTGATTTCCTTAAGCTTCAGCGCGCCTTCCATGGCCAGCGGATACATGAGGCCACGCCCAAGGAACAACACATCGCGCGCCTCGGACAGGCGTTGGGCAGACTGGCGAATAGCGTCGTTCTGATCCAGCGCGGCGTTCAGCACTGTCGGCAAACCGCGCAGAGCTGCCGCGTGATCGGCAATCTCTTCATCCGTTAGAGTACCCCGGTCTGCAGCAGCCTTAAGCGCGAGCATCAACAACACGCTGAGCTGACAGGTGAACGCCTTGGTCGACGCCACGCCGATTTCCACGCCCGCGTGAATGGGCAGCGCAACATCGCTTTCACGCGCAATTGAGCTTTCAGGCACATTGACAACCGATACGATCTTGTCGGCTTTGCCTTCGCAGTAGCGCAGGGCCGCCAGTGTGTCAGCGGTTTCGCCCGATTGGCTGACAAACAAGGCCAGCGTGCGATCCGAGATCGGAGGTTCGCGATAGCGGAATTCGCTGGCGATATCGACCTCAACCGGCATTTTGGCAAGTTGTTCGAACCAGTATTTTGCGGTCAGGCAGGCATAGAAAGCGGTGCCGCAGGCGACCATGGTCAGGCGGTCCAGCTTGGTGAAATCCAGATCTTCCCCCGGCAATACCACCTGATCGGCACCAGTCGGAAGGTACGACCGGATCGCCTCGGCCACCACGACGGGCTGCTCGGCGATTTCCTTGGCCATATAGTGCTTATGGCCGCCTTTATCTGCGCGGGTTTGGTCCAGTTGGATTTGTCTCACTTCGCGGTTGGCGAGTTCCCCGGCTTCGGTTCGGATTTCCAGAGAGGTGCGCGTTAGAACGGCCCGGTCGCCTTCCTCAAGATAGGTGATGCGATCGGTCAGAGGGGCCAAAGCAATTGCGTCGGATCCGACATACATCTCACCTTCACCGTGACCAATCGCGAGGGGCGAGCCTTTGCGTGCTGCAACGATCAAGTCTTCTTGGCCATCGAACAAGAAGGCAAGCGCGAACGCACCCTTGAGCCGATCGATGGTTTTGAAGGCCGCGTCGACCGGTGCCAGACCGTCTTTCATGTATTGCTCTGTCAACAGAGCAACGGTTTCGGTATCGGTGTCCGTAACGAACCCGACGCCCAGTTCGCCCAGTTCGGCGCGCAGTTCGCGATAGTTCTCGACAATGCCATTATGTACAACTGCGACAGGTCCAGCTTTGTGCGGATGCGCATTGTTAACCGATGGCACACCATGCGTAGCCCAGCGGGTGTGACCGATGCCAGATTTCCCCGGCAAAGGCTCGTGCACCAAAAGGTCACTCAGGTTCACGAGCTTGCCCATGGCCCGGCGACGGTCCAATGCGCCGCCATTCACCGTAGCAATACCGGCGCTGTCATAGCCGCGATACTCCAACCGCTTCAGCGCTTCCACCAAAATGGGGGCCGCCTCGTGGCTGCCCAGAACACCAACAATTCCACACATAAATTAGGCTCCTTTGTCGCGGCGAGCCTTCTTCGCCTTCAACATCTCAAACAATTTTCGCGCATAGCCGGGCTTGTTTTCCTGCTTGGCCCGCGCAACGGCCAACGCATCCGGCTCAACATCTTTGGTCACCACTGTTCCGGTTGCCGTCATCGCGCCATCGCCCAGTGAGACCGGAGCAACCAGCATCGTGTTGGACCCGACGAACACATTCTCACCAATCGTGGTTTTGTGTTTCATCACGCCATCATAATTGCAGGTGATGGTGCCCGCCCCGATATTCGACGCAGCCCCGACCGAAGCATCACCGATATAGCTGAGGTGGTTGACCTTCGCACCTTCGGCAATCTCGGCATTCTTGATCTCGACAAAGTTTCCGACACGGGTGTTTTCGGCCAGCTCAGTTCCCGGGCGCAGCCGCGCGTAGGGACCCACGGTGGCACCCCGGCTGACATGGCAACCCTCCAGATGCGAGAACGCCCGGATCGTGGCGCCGCTTTCGACGGTCACACCGGGGCCGAAAACCACATTTGGTTCGATGACCGTATCACGGCCAATAACAGTATCTGCGGCCAGATAGACCGTCTCGGGGGCCATCAGTGTTACGCCCAGCTCCATCAGTTCGGTGCGCGCGCGCGTCTGAAAGATCGCATCCGCCACCGCCAAGTCGGTGCGCGAGTTCACACCCAGTGTCTGCGCCTCATCACAAGCTACAGCCGTCACGCGCAAGCCGCGGGTGCGGGCGATCTCAACGACATCGGTAAGGTAGTACTCACCCGAAGCATTGTCATTCCCGACCGCATCGATCAGCGCGAACAGCGTTTGCGTATTACAGGCCAGAAGGCCTGAGTTACAGAAAGTTATGGCACGTTCTTCATCTGTGGCATCTTTAAACTCGACGATCCGTTCAAGCGTGTTGCCGTTCATCACTAGGCGGCCGTAGCGCGCGGGATCGGCGGCCTCGAACCCAAGGATAACCAGATCATTCTCGGCCCGCGCTGCAATCATGCGCTTCAGCGTATCGGGCTGCAGAAATGGTGTATCACCGTACAGGACAACCGCATCACCTTCGAACCCAGCCAGCGCCTCGCGGGCATGCGCGACGGCATGCGCCGTGCCAAGCTGTTCCTGCTGAACCACGATCCTGGCGGTCTCATCTTCGGCTTGAGCGACCTTTGAGACAGCTTCGGCCCCATGGCCCGTGACAATCACGGTGCGTTCAGGGGACAGGATCGCACCTGCGCGCATGGCGTGCACCAGCATGGGGGCTTGTGCAATCGGATGCAGGACTTTGGGAATGTCTGAATTCATTCTTGTGCCTTTTCCGGCAGCAAGAATGACAAGGGCGGTGGTCATGAAATCGTTTTCTCTTTGTGTTTTGTTGCGCCCCGTTTTATCCGCTGAGGTCAAAGGCGCAAGCGGTTCGGCCATCAAACAAGATTGCCGTTTGCAACATGGGGCGGCGAAAAACCGCTGAGGCAGGAGGCAACATGCGTACGGTGATCTTTGATCTGGATGGAACTTTGGCGGATACATCCGGTGATTTGCTGGCTGCGGCCAACCATTGTTTTCGGCAGATGGGGCATGGGGATGTGCTGGTGCACGAACACGATGCCGGGGTCGCATTGCGCGGTGGGCGGATGATGCTGACTCATGGTCTGAAACGCGTTGGGGCCTTTGCCGAAGATACAGTTTCGGACTACTACCCGGTCCTGCTTGAGGCCTATGCCGGGGCTATCGACACGCACACACGGTTCTATCCTGGCGCTATGGATGCAGTGGAGCGCCTTGCGCAAGCGGGCTATGGCGTCGGTATCTGCACCAACAAGCCCGAGGCACTAGCGGAGTTGCTGCTCACCCGTTTGGGGGTGCGCGACAAATTCGCCTCGCTGGTGGGCGCGGACACGCTGCCCGTGCGCAAACCCGACCCTGAGCCTTTGCGTGAGGCGGCGCGGCGCGCCGGGGGACATCCAGAGCACTGCATTCTGATCGGCGATTCAGACACCGACAGGAATACAGCGCGAGCGGCGGGTGTGCCTTCGGTTCTGGTTACTTTCGGCCCATCGGGTGATGATATGGCAGCGCTGGAGCCTGAGGCTTTGCTGCATCATTTTAATGATTTACCGAAACTGGTTTCCGATTTGATCGGAGCGGCAGCGTGATCGCTTGACCCTTGAGCATTTCGGCCCCAGAAACGACGCATGAACGAGATATTTACTGGCAGTTTCACCCAGCAAGAACCCATCCCTGAAGATGCGATTGAGGCAGCACTGAACGTCCTGCGTCATGGCCGTCTGCATCGCTACAACGTCCTGCCCGGAGAGTTGAGCGAAACGGCTGTGTTAGAGCAGGAATTCGCCGCTCAGATGGGCGCGAAATACTGCTTGGCTGTGTCTTCGGGAGGTTATGCTTTGGCCACGGCACTGCGGGCTGTTGACGTAAAGCCGGGTGATCCGGTTCTGACCAATGCATTCACACTTGCCCCGGTTCCCGGGTCGATTGCGTCGGTTGGCGCGAAGCCGGTTTTTGTTGGCGTGACCGAAGCGCTGACCATTGATCTGGATGATCTGGAAGCCAAGCTGGATCAGGCGAAGGTGCTGATGCTCAGCCATATGCGCGGCCATCTGTGCGATATGGATCGACTGATGCAGATGTGCGATGCCGCTGGTGTGATCGTGATCGAAGATTGCGCCCATACAATGGGAGCGGCCTGGCGCGGGCAGTTGTCTGGGCGGCAGGGCGCGATCGGGTGCTATTCGTGTCAGACTTATAAACATGTCAATTCGGGTGAGGGTGGGTTGCTGATCACCGACAGCCCTGAGCTGGCGGCAAAGGCCACCATGCTGTCCGGATCCTATATGCTGTATGAACGCCATCTGGCGGCACCCGATCCCGAGGTGTTCGAACAGATTAAATATACCACCCCCAACGTCTCGGGCCGGATGGACAATCTGCGCGCTGCGATTCTGCGCCCCCAACTTCGGGATCTGGACCAGCAGGTTCAACGCTGGAATGAGCGCTATGATGAAATCGAGCGTGGCTTGCGAGAGACGCCGGGTTTGACGATCGTAGAGCGACCCGACGATGAGAGTTATGTCGGCTCGTCCATCCAGTTCCTGCTGCTGGACTGGACACCCGAGCGTATTGCCGAGGTGATTAAACGCTGCGCTGCACGCGGGGTTGAACTGAAATGGTTTGGCGGGGCCGAGCCGTCTGGCTTTACGTCGCGCTATGACAGTTGGCGTTATGCGGACAGTGCACCTATGCCTGCAAGTGACCGGATATTGGCCGGGATTATGGATATGCGGGTTCCGTTGACTTTCTCGCTGGACGATTGTCGCCAAATCGCGCGCATAGTTCGGGCCGAAGTCAGCGCGGTTTATCAGTCGTAATCCAGCAGAGTGCGCTTGCAGCGCACGCTCGATTGTTTGCGAAGCGCCGCCCATCATAATGGGCGGCGTTTTGCGTTGATCTGCGCGGTGTCGTTGACCGGGGACGGATTCGCTGTTATCTGATTAATGAACGCTTGTTCATTAATGCAGTCGGAGGAGCCCCGCATGTTCATGGCCACTATGCAATTCGATCTGGGCGAAGACGTGAATGCCCTGCGTGAGATGGTACATCGCTGGGCGCAGGAACGCGTGAAACCAATGGCGGCAGAGGTCGACACATCGAACGCATTCCCGAATGAGCTGTGGAAAGAGATGGGCGAGCTTGGCTTGCTGGGCGTCACTGTGCCTGAAGAGTACGGCGGCGCGGGCATGTCCTATCTGGCGCATACCATCGCTGTGGAAGAGGTGGCGCGGGCTTCGGCCTCGGTCTCTTTGTCTTACGGGGCGCATTCGAACCTGTGTGTGAACCAGATTAAGCTGAACGGATCAGATGAGCAGAAACAGAAGTATTTGCCGCGCCTGATCTCGGGGGATCATGTGGGCGCGCTTGCCATGTCCGAGGCCTCGGCGGGCTCGGATGTGGTGTCGATGAAGCTGCGGGCTGAAAAGCGAAACGATCATTATCGGCTGAATGGAAACAAGTACTGGATCACCAATGGGCCGGATGCGGATACTCTGGTCGTCTACGCCAAAACCGATCCTGAAGCTGGATCAAAAGGGATCACGGCCTTTCTGATCGAGAAAGAGATGAAAGGATTTTCAACATCGTCCCATTTCGACAAGCTTGGAATGCGCGGGTCGAACACGGCTGAACTGATCTTTGAAGATGTCGAAGTGCCGTTCGAGAATGTTCTGGGTGAAGAGGGCAAAGGCGTTGCCGTCCTGATGTCCGGCCTCGACTACGAGCGTGTCGTACTGGCTGGGATCGGCACCGGCATCATGGCGGCCTGTCTGGATGAGGTCATGCCGTATCTGGCCGAGCGCAAGCAGTTTGGCAAACCGATAGGGTCGTTCCAGCTGATGCAGGGCAAGATCGCGGATATGTACACCGCGATGAACTCGGCACGGGCCTATGTCTATGAGGTCGCCAAGGCCTGCGACCGGGGGGATGTAACCCGTCAGGACGCGGCGGCGTGCTGCCTTTATGCTTCAGAGCAGGCCATGTTGCAGGCGCATCAGGCCGTGCAGGCGCTGGGCGGGGCCGGGTTCCTGTCGGATTCGCCGGTCAGCCGGATATTCCGCGACGCAAAGCTGATGGAGATTGGTGCAGGAACCAGTGAGATCCGCCGTATGCTGATCGGCCGGGAAATGATGAACGAGATGCTGTGACGTAAATCCCCGCAATTCGGTGAACCACGGGGCTTTAGGCGATTGGATCAGAAACGATGAACGTAGGACAGCCCGATCAGGAAGGGGTCAATCTCGGCGGTGCCGATGTCGTTGCCGTCGAGTTTGACGTCCGAGTCGATGTCGAACCAACGCACGTTCAGACGCACCGCGCCTTTCTCGGAGACCATGTAGTCCAGACCGGCCTGCAGCGAAACGCCGAACGAGTTGTCCAATTCCAGATCACCCAGCGGAGAATCTTCGTCGAAGAAGATTGTGTAGTTCAGACCGGCTCCGACATAAGGTTTCCATGCACTGCTCGTCGGAAAGTGATAGTTCAGCGACAGAGTGGGCGGCAGATGCTTGACGCTGCCCGCATCAACGCTGCCGCCAAGGGTGACGTCATGCTTGTAGGGGGTCGACGCCAGCAGTTCGATCCCGAGATTGTCTTGAACAAAGTATTCGACGGTGAAGATCGGGCGAGTGTCCGAGTCAACGTCGGCGTCAAACCCAGCAAGCGAGCCATTGTCCGACTTGGGGTCCAGATAGCCGACACCGACGCCAACGGTCCAATCGCCCTGCGACTGGGCAAAAACCGGGGCAGCCACAGCTACAAGCGCAGCAGACAGGGTCAAAGAGGCGAGTTTGTTCATCATATTCATGCCTTTGCTTCTGTTGATGCGAGCGTTGTGTCTGCAGCACGAGGACATAGCCCTGATCTGTATCAAGTTTCCTTGCCGGATGTTGCCCCTGAAACGGCGTTAAGTGCTAGTAGTTTAAGGGATAATTCGCATGCGTCCCTCTGAGGTCATACCGGGTTTGCGTTCTGATCGCAGTTGGGCGATTCCAGATCGGCTGAATATGGCGCGCCAATGCTTGGCGCATCCTGCAGGGCAAACTGCAATTCTGGACCTTTCGGATGGCGAAATCCGAACGATCAATTTCGCCGATTTGAATGACATGGTTGATCGCCTTGCACGGGCACTTCTGGACCAAGTCGAGCCGGGCGAGCGGGTCGGCGTGTTGCTCAGCCAGTCGCCGTGGTGCGCAGCGGCACATCTGGCGATTTGGAAGATCGGTGCCATTTCGGTGCCGTTGTTCAAGCTGTTCAAGCGCGACGCGTTGGCATCGCGCGTTGGGGATGCGGGGGCGCGCCTTGTTCTGACAGATGCTGAGGGTGCAGCGTTGCTGGGCGATCTGGCACAACCTTTGCTGGTTGATCAGATCGAGCGCCAAGGTGCGCCGGTGCCGTTCACCGAAACCGGCCCCGAAGACCCTGCGGTTTTGATCTACACATCGGGCACCACCGGCAGTCCCAAGGGCGCATTGCATGGACACCGCGTGTTGACAGGCCACCTGCCGGGTGTCTCGATCAGCCACAACCATCTGCGTGACGGTGATTGTTTGTGGACGCCGGCTGACTGGGCATGGATTGGCGGTTTGTTTGACGTGTTGATGCCCGGTCTTGCGCTGGGCATTCCGGTGGTCGCGGCGCGGCTTGAGAAATTCTCGCCCGAGGCCTGCGCTGATGTCATTGCGCGAGGGGACGTGCGGAACGTGTTCTTTCCGCCGACAGCGCTGCGGATGCTCAAGGCCGCAGATCAGTCGATTACCGGGTTACGCTCGGTCGCTTCTGGAGGGGAGCCGCTGGGGGCCGAAATGCTGGCCTGGGGGCAGAAGGCCTTTGGTCTGACGATCAACGAATTCTATGGCCAGACCGAGTGCAACATGGTCGTGTCCTCCTGCACCGACGATTTCCCGGCGCAGCCCGGTTGTATCGGCAAGCCAGTGCCGGGGCACGAGGTTGCGGTGATCGATGAACACGGCCAGCCTACGAATGCAGAAGGCGATGTCGCCATCCGGCGCGGCTCGGCCTCGATGCTGCTGGGATACTGGAATCGTCCAGAGGAAACAGAGGGCAAGTTCCGAGGCGATTGGCTGATCACCGGTGACCGAGGCGTGTGGGAAGGCGACTATCTGCGTTTCGTCGGGCGCGATGATGATGTGATTACATCCTCCGGGTATCGCATTGGCCCCGCAGAGATTGAGGATTGCCTGCTGACCCACCCGGCGGTTGCAACGGTCGGAGTGGTCGGCAAGCCCGACCCGCTGCGGACCGAGATCGTAAAGGCCTATGTGGTGTTGAAACCGGGGGCCGAGGCCTCAGGGCCAGAGTTGCAGGACTGGGTCAAAGACCGTCTGGCGCAGTATTCCTACCCGCGCGAGGTGGCGTTTCTGGAGGAACTGCCGATGACAGTGACGGGGAAGGTGATCCGGAAGGAATTGAAGCGTTTAGCGAGCGAAGTGAATATTAAGAACGTGGATGCTCCATGATGAAGCCCAGTACACTTGTATCTTCTCTAATCACGCTTGTTGTCTCGACAGGCTTCAGCCTGGCGGAAAATGAGAAGAATTACTCCATCTCCGAACCAGAAGAGCCTATCATTTGGATTGAAGAATGGTTTGATGGTTGCGCGGCGTTAAGCAATTCAACGAAGGTTACCATCTCAAAAATGACACTTGATGCTGACTGTGTTGCTCAAGCGCTAGACTATTGTATCGGCAACATCTCGTCGAACTTGGAGGAGTTGTGTCACACGGTCTTTGTTGATCATCTACAGCACAAAAGCAGTGAAATATTGAGTTCTCTGCCTGCGCAAGTCAGTCTCACAGGCTTCAATTTGAAGTCTTATGAAAGCGCCGTGGAACGTACATCAAGATCAGACTCAGAAGCTTGCGATGAAACTATGCCGGAACTGCGCTGCCAGTTGCTGGTCACAACTTTGAGGTGGCTTGACTTAAGATACGCTCAAAGGTTGCTGAAGGACAAAGGTGAATGAAACTCACATCCAATGCCATGCCCGCCTCTGAGGGTTTCAAGGCAAACCGTACCGCCCATCTCGACGCGCTCGCACAAATCTCTGCCGCGGCAGAGGCGGCCCGAATGGGTGGTGGTGAAAAATCCCGCGCGCGGCATGAATCCCGGGGTAAGATGCTCCCTCGTCGCCGGGTGGCGAACCTGCTGGACCCGGGGTCTCCGTTTCTGGAAATCGGCGCGACGGCGGCGCATGGGATGTATGGCGATGCCGCGCCTTGCGCCGGGGTGATCGCAGGCATCGGTCGGGTGCAGGGGCGTGAGGTCATGGTGGTGTGCAACGATGCCACCGTGAAGGGCGGCACTTATTATCCGATGACCGTCAAGAAACACCTTCGCGCGCAGGAGATTGCTGAAGAGAACCATCTGCCCTGCATCTATCTGGTCGATAGCGGCGGTGCGAACCTGCCCAATCAGGATGAAGTCTTTCCCGACCGGGATCACTTTGGCCGTATCTTCTATAACCAAGCGCGGATGAGCGCGAAGGGGATTGCGCAAATCGCCGTTGTGATGGGCTCGTGCACCGCAGGCGGCGCTTATGTGCCTGCGATGTCCGATGTGACGATCATCGTGAAAGATCAGGGGACGATCTTTCTGGCCGGACCACCGTTGGTCAAGGCTGCGACGGGTGAGGTGGTCACGGCCGAAGATCTGGGCGGCGGGGACGTGCATACGCGCCTGTCCGGTGTGGCAGATTATCTGGCCGAAGATGATGCACACGCGCTGGCCTTGGCCCGACGCGCGGTTGTGTCATTGGGGGGTGCAGGGCTGAAGCCTGGCCTACGGTTCGAGGCGCCTGAAGACCCAGCCTATGATCCAGATGAAATACTGGGGGTTGTCCCCGCAGATCTGCGTACGCCCTACGATATCCGCGAGGTGATTGCGCGTCTGGTCGATGGCTCTCGGTTCGATGAGTTCAAGCCTCGGTTTGGTGAGACGTTGGTAACCGGGTTCGCCCATGTCAAAGGCTGCCCGGTTGGGATAATTGCCAACAATGGCGTGTTGTTTTCCGAGGCCGCGCAGAAGGGTGCGCATTTTGTCGAGCTGTGTTCTCAGCGCAAAACTCCGCTGGTGTTCCTGCAGAATATCACCGGTTTCATGGTCGGTCGGAAATACGAAAACGAGGGCATCGCGCGGCATGGGGCCAAGATGGTCACGGCAGTTGCGACGACGAGCGTCCCCAAAATCACCATGTTGGTCGGGGGGTCTTTCGGGGCTGGAAACTACGGCATGGCAGGGCGGGCCTATCAGCCACGTTTCCTGTGGTCATGGCCAAATTCCCGTATTTCCGTGATGGGAGGCGAACAGGCCGCAGGCGTCCTGGCCACCGTGAAACGCGACGGGATTGAGCGGCAGGGGGGCTCATGGTCCGACCAGGAAGAGGCCGAATTCAAACGCCCGACGCTGGAGATGTTCGAAGAGCAATCGCATCCGCTGTATGCCTCGGCCCGTCTCTGGGATGACGGCATCATCGACCCGCGTAAAAGTCGTGATGTTTTGGCCCTGTCCCTGAGCGCCGCGCTGAACGCCCCGATCGAGGAGACACGTTTCGGCGTGTTCAGGATGTAAGATGAACGTTTCTTTGAATGATGTCATGGCCCGCTACCCGGGCGCTCAGACTTTCAAGTTTGGGGACAACGCAACGTTGAGCGCGGAGCTTTTGGCCTTAGTGCGTGCGGGCCGGAAAACGGCAACCTGCGGTGCATTACGCGATTATCCCGAAGGTAGCCCTGACACCCCAGTTGTCGGGCGGCGGGATATCGCTTTGGAATGGGATGATCGTCCGGCGTTGGTTATAGAAACGGTCGCGGTTTCGACCTGCCGATACTGCGATGTGACCGAAGATTTCGCCTTGGCCGAGGGTGAAAACAAGACGTTTGAGGGATGGCGCGAAGACCATCGCCGGTATTTCGAACGTAATGGCGGATTTGATCCCGAGATGGAATTGCTGTGTGAGCGCTTCCGACTAGTCGAAGATCTTGCGGTTGAGGGGTAAGCCATGTTCAATAAAATCCTGATAGCCAACCGGGGTGAGATTGCTTGCCGGGTGATGGAAACCGCCCAGAAGATGGGCGTGTCCTGTGTGGCGGTGTATTCGGATGTGGATGCCTCGGCCAAGCATGTGCAGATGGCGGATGAGGCGGTGCATATTGGCGGCGCGCCCCCGGCTGAAAGCTACCTGAAGGGTGGTGTCATCATTCAGGCGGCGTTGGATGTCGGTGCGCAGGCGATTCATCCGGGCTATGGGTTTCTCTCGGAAAACCCTGATTTTGTGGATGCGGTCGAGGCTGCGGGTCTGACCTTCATCGGGCCGTCTGCAGATGCGATCCGCAAGATGGGTCTAAAGGATGCGGCCAAGGTCTTGATGGAGCGGGCAGGTGTTCCCGTCGTGCCCGGCTATCACGGTGACAATCAGGACCCCGAGCATCTGGCCGGGGCAGCGGAAACCATCGGCTATCCCGTCCTGATCAAAGCCGTCGCAGGCGGCGGTGGCAAAGGGATGCGTCTAGTTGAAAAGCCCGAGGATTTCTCGGAGGCTTTGGACAGTGCGCGCGGTGAGGCGAAAACAGCCTTCGGCAATGATGCTGTTCTGGTTGAGAAATTTGTCTCTAAGCCCCGGCATATCGAAGTGCAGGTGTTTGGTGATGGAACCCATGCGGTGCATCTGTTTGAGCGCGATTGCTCGTTGCAACGGCGGCACCAGAAAGTGATCGAAGAGGCCCCGGCACCGGGTATGACCGCTGAAATGCGTGAAGCGATGGGTCAGGCGGGCGTGCGCGCGGCTGAGGCGATTGGCTACAAAGGCGCGGGAACGGTTGAATTCATCGTCGATGCCTCAGACGGGCTGCGGTCTGATCGGTTTTGGTTCATGGAGATGAACACGCGCCTGCAGGTCGAGCACCCGGTGACCGAGGCGATCACGGGCGTCGATCTGGTCGAATGGCAACTGCGTGTGGCCGCAGGTGAAAGCTTGCCGAGACAGCAGAACGATCTGTCGATTAACGGACATGCCTTTGAGGCGCGTCTTTATGCTGAGGACGTGCCTAAGGGTTTCTTGCCTGCAACTGGTACTCTGACCCATTTGCAATTTCCACCCGAGTGCCGCGCCGATAGCGGCGTTCGGGCCGGAGATACGATCAGCCCTTGGTATGATCCGATGATTGCAAAGGTCGTGGTGAATGGGGCGACGCGTGCCGTTGCTTTGGAAAGCCTGCATCGTGTTTTGCGCCGGACCGAAGTTGCCGGGACGGTAACCAACCTTGCGTTCCTAGGGGCTCTGACACGTCACAGCGGGTTTGCGTCCGGGGACGTGGATACCGGGCTGATTGGGCGGGACCTTGATGATCTGGTGCAGGAGACCGGAACAGGTAAAGCTTCAATGGTGGCTGCAGCGATGACCGCGCTGGGTCTGGTCGATACGGGTTCGGAAACGGGCTTTACCCTTTGGGGGGCGTTGCACCGGGCAGTTCAATTGATGCGAGAGGGAGAGGTTGTTGATCTGGATGTGCAAGTCGAAGGTCCGGATAGGCAGATTTGGGAAGTGGATGGCACACAGTTGATCGCGCAGCGCAGCGGTAGCTGGGCCGTCGATGGAAAGCCCATGCCCAATGTCGCCGTCGCGGGGCCTCAGGTCACTGTGTTTGATAACTATGGGCAGGTGTTTGAGGTCGTCGACCCGCTGGACCGCGATGCCAGCGCGGGAGGCGACACAAATGTGATCGAAGCGCCGATGCCCGGTTTGGTCAAGGCCGTCTTTGCCACAGCAGGGCAGGCGGTGAAAGAGGGCGACCGATTGGCCATTCTTGAAGCCATGAAGATGGAGCATTCACTGCTGGCCGCGCGGGATGGGGTGGTGGCCGAAGTTCTGACCGATGCGGGTGCGCAGGTTGAGGCCGGCGCCGCCTTGGTTCGGTTGGCTGAGGATTGATCTGTTCGGCCCGTGCATTGCGTGGCACAGTCGGGTCATCCGTATTTGAAACGAGAAGAAGCCGGGAAGGGATGCGCATATGAAAGAACGGGTCGAGATTTTTGAGGTCGGGCCGCGGGACGGTTTGCAGAATGAACAGCGCGAAATTCCGGTGGCCGAGAAGGTAGCGCTTGTTGATTGTCTCAGCAAAGCAGGATTCAGCCGTATCGAAGTGGCGAGTTTTGTGTCTCCGAAATGGGTGCCTCAGATGTCCGGCAGCGGTGCGGTTCTGGGGGGGATCACGCGGGCAGCGGGCGTGCGCTATGGGGCGCTGACGCCGAACATGCGTGGCTATGAGGACGCGCTTACCGCAAAGGCGGATGAGATCGCTGTATTTGCATCGGCGTCCGAAGGATTTTCGAAAGCAAATATCAACGCGACCATTGCCGAATCCATTGAGCGGTTTGTCCCGATCCTTGAGGCCGCGCGGCATATCGATCTGCCGGTTCGGGGTTATGTCTCTTGCGTGACCGATTGCCCTTATGATGGACCGATCCCGCCCGAGAGGGTGGCCGAGGTGGCGGACGCTCTGTTTGCCCATGGCTGCTATGAGATTTCGCTGGGTGATACGATCGGGCAGGGGGCCCCGGACAAGATTGCCCATATGCTGTTGGCCGTGCGCGAACGCGTACCGGTTACCCGGCTTGCGGGTCATTTCCACGACACCAATGGGCGGGCGATCGACAATATCGATGCCTCGCTGGCGCTGGGCGTGCGTGTATTTGATGCAGCCGTAGGCGGGCTGGGCGGTTGTCCTTATGCCCCTGGGGCGGCAGGCAATGTCGCGACCGAAGCAGTTGCCGCGCATTTGGAACGGCTGGGGTATGAGACCGGTCTGGACGCGTCTGTTTTGGAACAGGCGGCCGAAATGGCGCGGGCGATGCGGGCGGAATAGGGCATGTTCGAGACTATTGCACTGAAGACTGATGAGCGCGGTGTCGCGACACTGACACTGAACCGTCCTGAAAAGCACAACGCGCTTTCGGCGCAGATGATAATTGAGCTGACCCAGGCCGCCGGGCAACTGGCCAGAGATGAGGCGGTACGGGTGGTCGTTCTGAACGCATCAGGCAAAAGCTTCTGCGCCGGTGGTGATCTGGGATGGATGCAGGCACAGATGGCCGCCGACCCAGAGACGCGCTTTGTTGAGGCGCGCAAACTGGCTGAGATGCTGAATGCTCTCAACACGTTACCCAAACCTCTGATTGGCGCCCTGCAGGGTAATGCGTTCGGCGGCGGTGTTGGGATGGCATCCGTCTGCGATCTGGCGATTGGAGTTGAAAGCCTGAAGATGGGCCTGACGGAAACCCGTTTGGGCCTGATCCCAGCCACGATTGGTCCATATGTCATTGCCCGCATGGGAGAGGCGCGGGCGCGACGTGTCTTCATGTCGGCGCGCCTTTTCGATGCGGCCGAAGCGGTTGAACTGGGTTTGCTGGCCCGCGCTGTGCCCGCCGAGGCCTTGGCGGATGCCGTCGAGGCCGAGGTGCAACCCTATCTGTCCTGCGCGCCCGGTGCGGTCTCATCAGCGAAGCAATTGGTCCAGTCGTTTGGTCCACGCATTGACGATGCTGTGATCGACCACACCATTCAACAGCTTGTCGCCCGTTGGGAAACCGACGAGGCTCAAGAGGGAATCAGTGCATTTTTCGACAAACGAAAACCTATTTGGAATAGGCAGGTTTAGCCGATCACGCAGTGCCGAAGGTTTTCGCTGCTATAACCCACTGGGTGATTGTAATAATGCCCGTGTGCGCGTTTCTGTTCGGTTGACCCTCTGACCCCACAGAGATAGAGAATGTCCAGTCAACTCGCCAATTGACGGCGCACCCTTTCGGGACATGCGCAGGAAAGGAGCTATACGTGGAAGACCTGTTGCGGGAGTACCTCCCGATCCTGGTGTTTCTGGCCGTCGCTGTAGGCCTTGGAATCGTCTTGATTCTTGCTGCTGTAGTGCTTGCCGTCCGCAATCCAGATCCTGAAAAAGTCAGCGCATATGAATGTGGCTTCAACGCATTCGACGACGCGCGGATGAAATTCGATGTCCGATTCTATCTGGTTGCGATTCTCTTCATCATCTTCGATCTGGAAATCGCCTTCCTGTTCCCCTGGGCCGTCGGTTTCAAGGACATCAGTGATGTCGGCTTCTGGTCCATGATGGTGTTCCTGGGCGTTCTGACCATTGGCTTTGCCTATGAATGGAAGAAAGGGGCGCTGGAATGGGAGTGATGACGGGTGCAAACACCGCGGGCGTCGACAAAGAAGTCGCCACCCAGGCCCTGAATGCCGAGCTTCAGGACAAAGGATTTCTGCTGACCTCGACCGAGGACATCATCAACTGGGCCCGCACCGGCTCGCTGCACTGGATGACATTTGGTCTGGCCTGCTGCGCGGTTGAGATGATGCATACCTCGATGCCACGCTACGATGCGGAACGGTTTGGCATCGCCCCTCGCGCTTCTCCACGTCAGTCCGACGTAATGATCGTGGCCGGCACTTTGACCAACAAAATGGCCCCCGCACTGCGTAAAGTCTACGACCAGATGCCCGAGCCGCGCTATGTGATCTCGATGGGATCTTGCGCAAATGGCGGTGGGTATTACCACTATTCCTATTCAGTCGTTCGCGGCTGTGACCGCATTGTTCCCGTGGATATCTACGTCCCCGGCTGCCCTCCGACCGCCGAGGCCCTGTTGTACGGCCTGATGCAGCTGCAGCGCAAAATCCGCCGCACTGGCACCATTGTACGCTGAGGAGAGGGTAGATGAGCGAAGCACTCAAAGAACTCGGCGCGCAGCTGGAATTGAAACGGGCTGATTGCGTTCTGTCCTGGGATGTGACCCATGGCGAATTGAATGTAGATGTGGCGCCGTCCAATCTGGTCGAATTTATCGAATTCCTGAAATCCGACCGAAATTGCCAGTTTTCCTCGCTGGTCGACATTACCGGTGTCGACTACCCCGAACGTGCCAAGCGGTTCGATGTGGTCTATCACTTCCTGTCGATGTATCAGAACCAGCGCATCCGACTGAGGGTCTCGATCCGCGAGGATGACATGGTGCCCTCGATCGTCGACGTTCACCCCTCGGCCAACTGGTTCGAGCGTGAGGTGTTTGACATGTTCGGCATCCTGTTCTCGGGTCATCCGGATTTGCGGCGCATCCTCACCGATTATGGGTTCCGCGGCTATCCGCTGCGTAAGGATTTTCCAACAACCGGCTATACCGAGGTTCGCTATGACGAGGCGCAAAAGCGCGTGGTCTATGAGCCCGTGTCATTGGTGCAGGAATATCGTCAGTTTGATTTCATGTCCCCGTGGGAAGGTGCGAACTACATTCTTCCGGGGGATGAGAAACAGGAGACCGAATAATGGGTGGCATCTGGTGGCTGATCCTTTCTGCGCTGACCATCATTCCGATGGTAAAGATTTTACCGTTTTTCGGGATCAACAAATACTGGTGTCTGCTCTGTCTGATCCCCTTTGGCACAATTGCCTTGCTGTGGTGGGTCGGGATCAAACTGCAAGAGTTGGAGCGTCGCTGATATGATGGGTGAGTTGATCATTCTGGGCGCGTTAGGTGTTCTGCTGGCCGGAGCTGCAGCGAAAGCGGCTGAGGCGGAAAAGGTCCGGGTTCGGGCCGAAGCAAAGAAGAAACGAGGGCGTTGATGGACGGCTCAAGATACGATGACGGCAGCACGGACGCGCTGAGCGGAGAACAAAAGATCCGCAACTTCAACATTAACTTCGGCCCGCAACACCCTGCGGCGCACGGAGTTCTGCGCCTTGTGCTTGAGCTGGACGGTGAGATTGTCGAACGCTGTGACCCGCATATTGGTCTGCTGCACCGCGGTACCGAAAAGCTGATGGAAAGCCGGACGTACCTGCAGAACCTGCCGTATTTCGACCGTCTGGATTATGTGGCGCCGATGAACCAGGAACACGCCTGGTGTTTGGCCATCGAAAAACTGACTGGGGTCGAGGTGCCACGCCGCGGCTCTCTGATCCGGGTTCTTTATTCCGAGATCGGGCGCATCCTGAACCACCTGCTGAACGTGACCACGCAGGCGATGGACGTTGGCGCGCTGACCCCGCCGCTCTGGGGCTTTGAAGAGCGCGAAAAGCTGATGGTGTTCTACGAGCGTGCCTGCGGTGCGCGCCTGCACGCAGCATATTTCCGCCCCGGTGGTGTCCATCAGGACCTGCCGCCGGAACTGTTGGACGATATCGAGACGTGGAGCCACGAATTCCCCGCCATACTGGATGATATTGACGGTCTGCTGACTGAAAACCGCATCTTCAAACAGCGAAACGCCGATATTGGCGTCGTGACCGAGGATGACATTCAGAAATACGGCTTCTCTGGCGTGATGGTACGCGGATCGGGTCTGGCATGGGACCTGCGGCGCGCGCAGCCCTATGAATGCTATGACGAATTCGAATTCCAAATCCCCGTTGGCAAGAACGGCGACTGCTATGACCGCTACCTCGTCCGAATGGAAGAGATGCGCCAGTCGCTGCTGATCATCCGTCAGGCCATCGGAAAAATCCGCGAATGCCCCGGTGACGTTCTGGCACGTGGCAAGATCACCCCGCCGAATCGCTCGGACATGAAGACTTCGATGGAAAGCCTGATCCATCACTTCAAACTGTACACCGAGGGCTTCCACGTCCCTGCAGGCGAAGTTTACGCCGCCGTCGAGGCCCCCAAGGGTGAGTTCGGCGTCTATCTGGTCGCCGACGGCACCAACAAACCCTACCGCGCCAAACTGCGCGCTCCAGGGTTCCTGCACCTGCAAGCCATGGACTACGTCGCAGGAGGGCACCAACTGGCCGACGTCGCCGCGATCATCGGCACCATGGACGTCGTATTTGGAGAGATTGACCGCTAATGCTCCGCCGTTTGCATCCCGAACAACCCGATAGCTTTGCTTTCACTGCCGCTAACCAGCAATGGGCCGAAGCGCAGGTTACGAAATTCCCTGAGGGGCGTCAGGCCAGCGCGGTGATCCCGCTGCTGTGGCGTGCGCAGGAGCAGGAGGGCTGGCTGAGCCGTCCGGCAATTGAATCTGTCGCGGATATGCTAGGCATGGCCTATATCCGTGTGCTTGAGGTCGCCTCGTTCTATTTCATGTTTCAGCTGCAACCGGTTGGCTCTGTTGCGCATATTCAGGTCTGCGGTACGACGTCGTGCATGATCTGCGGGGCGGAAGATCTGATCGCGGTTTGCAAGGAAAAGATTGCTGCAAAACCGCATGAGCTGTCCGCCGATGGCAAGCTGAGCTGGGAAGAGGTCGAATGTCTCGGCTCTTGCACCAACGCGCCGATGGCGCAGATTGGCAAAGACTATTACGAAGATCTGACCGCCGAGAGCTTTGGAAATATTCTTGATGACTTGGCGGCTGGCAAAGTGCCAACTCCGGGTCCGCAAAACGGGCGCTACGCAGCGGAACCGCTCAAAGGGCTGACCAGTCTGACGAAGTACGACAGCGGTCGGACGCAGTACAATGCCAGCGTTCAGCTTGCCAGTGATCTGGGAGATACGGTCAAGCGGATCGACGGGACCGAGGTTCCGATCCTGACGCCCTGGCTGGGTAAGGATGGCAAAGCAACCGCGACCAAATCCGCGCCAAAACCGCCCAAGGCTCCGGCTGCAGCGAAACCTGCAGTGAAACAGGTGGAAGAGGCGAAAGCGGCCAAGGAAGATCAACCTGAAACGCTGACCGGTGCGCGGGAAGGCAAGCCGGATGATCTGAAGATGCTGAAAGGTGTTGGGCCAAAGCTGGAAGGGACCCTGAATGAGTTGGGTTTCTACCACTACGACCAGATCGCAGCTTGGACGCCAGAGCATGTGGCTTGGGTTGACGCGCGTCTGAAGTTCAAAGGCCGGATCGAGCGGGACGGATGGATCGAACAGGCCGCGAAACTGGCGGCGGGTGAGGAAACCGAATTCGCCAAACGTGCCAAGAAAGACGGCACTTACGAGGACTAAGAAGGTGCCCGTCCGGGGCATCGGGATGAGATGGACATCGACAAGGAACAGGCCATAGCCCGCAAGGGCCGACATATCAGCATCGTCATTGCCGTGACGATGGTGATTTGGCTTGGCATGACCCTGTTCATCGGCCCCGCGCTGGGATTGCCGGGGCGTTATGCGCTGCTGTTTGATTTCGCCGCTCTGGCAGGATTCATCTATGCCGGCGTCAACATATTTCAACTCTGGCGCATGCGTCAGGATAGCCAAGGGTAACTGAGCGATGCTGAAGGATCAGGACAGGATCTTTACCAACATCTACGGGATGCACGAACGCACCCTACGCGGCGCGCAGGCCCGGGGGCATTGGGACGGCACGGCTGGCCTGATCGACAAGGGTCGCGACTGGGTCATCCAGACGATGAAAGACTCAGGGCTTCGTGGTCGTGGTGGCGCGGGTTTTCCAACCGGTCTGAAATGGTCGTTCATGCCCAAGGAAAGCGATGGTCGCCCGTCCTATCTGGTCGTGAACGCGGACGAATCCGAGCCAGGCACCTGTAAAGACCGCGAAATCATGCGCCACGATCCGCATACGCTGATTGAGGGCTGCCTGATCGCGTCCTTCGCGATGAATGCGCATACCTGCTATATCTACCTGCGTGGAGAATATATCCGCGAGCGCGAGGCGCTGCAGGCCGCGATTGACGAAGCCTATGACGCAGGCCTGCTGGGTAAAAACGCTGCTGGCTCGGGTTGGGATTTCGATCTGTTCCTCCATCACGGCGCTGGGGCCTACATCTGCGGTGAAGAAACAGCCCTGATCGAAAGCCTTGAGGGCAAAAAGGGCATGCCGCGGATGAAACCACCGTTCCCGGCGGGGGCGGGGCTTTATGGCTGCCCGACCACGGTGAACAATGTGGAATCCATCGCTGTTGTGCCGACCATCCTGCGCCGGGGTGCGGACTGGTTCGCGGGCTTTGGCCGTCAGAACAACGCGGGCACCAAGCTGTTTGCGATCTCGGGCCATGTGAACAATCCTTGCGTCGTCGAAGAGGCGATGTCGATTTCCTTTGAGGACCTGATTGAGACCCACTGTGGCGGCATTCGCGGCGGGTGGGATAATCTACTGGCGGTGATCCCGGGCGGATCTTCGGTGCCTTGCGTGCGCGGAGAAAACATGCGCGACGCAATCATGGATTTTGATTATCTGCGCGGTGAGCTGGGCTCGGGGCTGGGTACAGCCGCCGTGATCGTGATGGATAAATCCACCGACATCATCAAGGCGATCTGGCGCCTGTCGAAGTTCTACAAGCATGAAAGTTGTGGCCAGTGTACGCCGTGCCGCGAAGGCACCGGCTGGATGATGCGGGTAATGGATCGTCTGGTGCGGGGTGAGGCTGAGCTGGAAGAGATCGACATGCTGTTCGACGTCACCAAACAGGTCGAGGGCCACACAATCTGTGCCCTTGGCGATGCGGCAGCCTGGCCAATCCAGGGCCTGATCCGCAATTTTCGTGAGGAGATCGAAGACCGCATCAAGGCCCAGAAATCGGGCCGTATGGGTGCGATGGCAGCGGAGTAAGTCAGATGGAAGTCTATGCCGAATATTCCCACGCGATTGCCTCACTGGTGATCTTTACCCTGATCATTTTGTTTATGTCGCCGTTTTCGGCACTTGCAAAAGCGGGCAAGGGGCTAGCACCGGGCGCTACTCCGGAGCAAGACTATGCTGACAAGGCCTATCGTCTGAACCGCGCCTATCTGAACGGAACAGAAACACTGCCCGCCTTTTTGACCGTGACGGTTGCAGCGATCCTGCTGGGGGGAAGCCCGTTCTGGGTTAACCTGCTGGCAAGCTTGGCGCTGCTGGCGCGTATCGTGATGCTGGTGATCCATCTGCGCGGGATCGGCCAGCCGCATAGTGGTCTGCGATCTGTGACTTATGTGGTTGGATGGGCCTGCATGGTCATTCTTGGCCTTATTGCATTGGTTGCTGCGTTTTGATCCAGCTTGACGGATATCATTTGGCCGGATCGAATGTCGGTCGGTTCCTTGCTTTGGCAAACGGTCCACGGTTGGGCGATCTCGATCACATCAATCAGCTGGGCAAGTGGATGCGACAAGCTCCAGTCATCAAACAGGAGTGGCCATGATAGCGAAACGAGGCTTCGTAGTGATGATGGTCTTGACGGGAACTTTGCTTGTCTCCGCCTGCGGAACGGCGCCTTCACGTGCCACCCGGGTGGCGTTTGACGGCATTTATTTCCGGGCTAGCGCAAAGCATGTAAACAAGAAGGCCACGCCTTCCGAGTTTACTGTGACAGTGAACGGTGTATCACAATCTTTCGACGGCGCGCGCGAGGCTGCCCGTTATGAAGGAACAAAATTCTGCATCCAGAACTTTGGTTCGTCCAGAATCGTGTGGAAAGTTGGACCGGACACGGAACCGCAGAACCTGCGCATTGAAAAAGACAAGCTGACCTATGCCGGACGCTGCCAACGACCATGAGCTTCCGCAACGCATATCACGTTAAGACCCGCGGGTTGTTATTGCATAGCACGCGGGGGGACCATCGTCTTGGGATACCCAAGACGAAAGGAAATGTCATGTCTGTCGTTAGACTGATTGCCACGATTTGTGTGATCTCTGTGCCCATTCTGGCCGAGGCCAAGCCACCCTTGCGCGAAGTCAAAGAGATTGACAACGAACTCTATTACATCGCCATCGCAAATGAGATTTCGGACTATTGCTCATCGATCAGTGGGCGTCGGTTGAAGGCGATCGGTGTGCTGTGGGGATTGAAGTCCAAAGCAAACAAGCTGGGGTATTCGGACACTGAAATCCGGGCCTACGTGGAATCGGATGCCGAAAAAGACCGTATGCGCGCCAAGGGTGAGACCTATCTGACCCAGAACGGTGTGTCGTATGACAATCCCAAAACCTTCTGCACGTTGGGCAAGAAGGAAATCGAAAGAAACAGCGCCATCGGCGTGTATTTGAGGGCGAACTAGGCTATGTCTGACCTCCGCAAAGTCAATATCGACGGGCAGGAAATCGAAGTCGATGGCGCGATGACCCTGATCCAGGCTTGTGAACAGGCTGGGGTCGAGGTGCCGCGTTTCTGCTATCACGAGCGTCTGTCGATTGCCGGGAACTGCCGGATGTGTCTGGTCGAGGTCGTGGGCGGCCCGCCGAAACCCGCCGCGTCCTGCGCGATGCAGGTCCGCGACCTGCGTCCGGGTCCGGAAGGGCAGGCGCCGGTGGTCAAGACGAACTCGCCCATGGTCAAGAAGGCCCGTGAAGGGGTGATGGAGTTCTTGCTGATCAACCACCCTTTGGATTGCCCGATCTGCGACCAAGGCGGCGAGTGTGATCTTCAGGATCAGGCGATGGCCTATGGCGTGTCCGGTTCGCGCTTCAAGGAAGCCAAGCGCGCAGTGGATGATCTGGACCTAGGGCCGCTGGTCGGCACTGCGATGACCCGCTGCATCAGCTGCACCCGCTGTGTGCGTTTCACCACCGAGGTGGCCGGAATCACTCAGATGGGTCAAACCGGGCGTGGCGAAGATGCCGAGATCACTTCGTATCTGAACCAGACACTGGAATCGAACCTGCAGGGTAACATCATTGATCTGTGCCCAGTTGGCGCGCTGACCTCGAAACCTTATGCCTTCACTGCCCGCCCGTGGGAGCTGAGCAAGACCGAAAGCATCGACGTGATGGATGCTTTGGGCTCGAACATCCGCGTGGACACTAAAGGGCGTGAAGTGATGCGTTTCCTGCCGCGCAACCATGATGGGGTAAACGAAGAGTGGATCAGCGACAAAACCCGATTTGTCTGGGACGGTCTGCGCCGCCAGCGGCTGGACAAGCCTTACATCCGCGAGAATGGCAAACTGCGTGCCGCAAGCTGGCCCGAGGCGCTGACCAAAGCGGCTGAGGCGCTGAAGGGGGCGAAGAAACCGGCGGGGATCGTCGGCGATCTGGCCCCGGTTGAAGCGGCCTTTGCGCTGAAGCAAATGATTGAAGGGCAGGGCGGTGTCGTCGAATGCCGCACGGATGGCGCGAAGCTGCCTGCGGGCAATCGTGGGGCTTATGCCGGGACTGCCGCGATTGATGATATTGACAGTGCCGAGCGGATCCTACTGATCGGCACCAATCCGCGTGATGAAGCGCCGGTTCTGAACGCACGTCTCCGCAAGGCGTGGGCACACGGGGCCGAGGTGGCTCTGGTTGGGCCTGCCACCGATCTGACATATCAGTATCACCATATGGGCGATGATCGCGCAGCGCTGCAAAAGGTCGTCGACATGGGCGGCGACGATGAAATCAAGGGCAAGGCATCCTTGGTCATCGTCGGGCAAGGCGCACTGCAAGAGGCAGATGGCGCCGCCGTTCTTGCCGCTGCCCAAGCCATTGCAACGAATACCGAAAGTGGCCTGATCATCCTGCATACTGCCGCCTCGCGCGTTGGCGCGATGGACGTGGACGCCACCAACGAAGGTGGCATGGACGCGGTCGGCACAGCGGATGTGATCTACAACCTCGGCGCGGATGAGGTCGAAATTGGCGAAGGTGCCTTTGTGATCTATCAGGGCAGCCATGGTGACCGGGGTGCGCATCGTGCTGACGTGATCCTTCCGGGAGCGGCCTATACGGAAGAAAACGGTCTGTTCGTGAACACTGAAGGCCGCCCGCAGCTTGCCATGCGCGCAGGCTTTGCCCCGGGTGAGGCCAAGGAAAACTGGGCGATTCTGCGGGCCTTGTCAGCCGAACTGGGCACAACGCTTCCTTATGACTCGCTGGCGCAACTGCGGACCGCTCTGATCGAAGCGGTTCCACATCTGGCTCGTATCGGCGAAGTGATCGAAAACGAGATTCAGGCTTTGGACGCTGGCCCGTTGGGCAAGGCGACCTTCCGTGATGCCATCAAGGATTTCTATCTAACCAATCCGATTGCTCGTGCTTCGCAATTGATGGCTGAATTGTCAGCGCAGGCCCAGGCCCGCAAGTCCGGGAAGATCGCGGCGGAATGAACCAGACCTGTCACATATCGCAGACAAGCTTGGTTGCCGGATGGCAGATGGCCGCGCGCGCGTTGCGTGTGAAATCGAAGATTAAGGGTGGCGCAATGGCGGCAGATGCTGTTTACACCAACGCGCCGACCCAGCCGCAGATTGCGCAGGCATCTGGCCTTTGCATCGCGCGCGGAAAACGGAATACCCACGGTGTGAGGACCAATGGCTGAATTCTTTAACACCCCAGGCGGAATAGCCATCATCATTCTGGCGCAAGTCCTTGCGGTTGTTGCCTTCGTGATGATCTCACTGTTGTTCCTCGTTTATGGTGATCGCAAGATCTGGGCCGCTGTCCAGATGCGCCGTGGCCCCAATGTGGTGGGCGTCTACGGCCTGCTGCAATCGGTGGCAGACGCACTTAAATATGTCGTCAAAGAAGTTGTGATCCCTGCCGGTGCTGACCGTGCGGTCTTTATACTGGCTCCGCTCACATCCTTCGTGCTGGCGATGATCGCCTGGGCGGTGATCCCGTTCAATGACGGCTGGGTTCTGTCGGATATCAACGTCGCAATCCTCTATGTCTTCGCGGTGTCGTCGCTGGAGGTTTATGGAGTGATCATGGGTGGTTGGGCGTCGAACTCAAAGTACCCGTTCCTAGGATCACTGCGCTCGGCGGCACAGATGATTTCTTATGAGGTTTCTATCGGCCTGATCATCATCGGCGTGATCATTTCGACCGGTTCGATGAATTTCGGAGCAATCGTTCAGGCGCAAGACGGCAATCTTGGCCTGTTCAACTGGTATTGGCTGCCGCATTTCCCGATGGTGTTCCTGTTCTTCATCTCGGCTCTGGCCGAAACCAACCGTCCCCCGTTCGATCTGCCGGAAGCCGAATCGGAGCTGGTGGCGGGCTATCAGGTCGAATACTCGGCCACGCCCTTCCTGCTGTTCATGGCCGGTGAATACATCGCAATCTTCCTGATGTGCGCCCTGACCACGCTGCTGTTCTTTGGTGGCTGGCTGTCACCGATCCCCGGTCTACCCGATGGCGTGTTGTGGATGGTCGCGAAGATGGCGTTCTTTTTCTTCCTCTTTGCGATGGTCAAGGCAATCACACCCCGCTACCGCTATGACCAGCTGATGCGACTGGGCTGGAAAGTGTTTCTGCCATTCTCGCTGGCTTGGGTGGTCTTCGTAGCCTTCGCGGCAAAATTCGACTGGTTCTGGGGCGTCTTTGCCCGTTGGAGCGTAGGAGGCTGATATGACCCAAATCGACTACACCCGCGCCGCCAAATATTTTTTGCTTCAGGACTTTTGGGTTGGTATGAAATTGGGGCTGAAGTATTTCTTCGCCCCCAAGGCCACCATAAACTACCCACACGAAAAAGGCCCTCTGTCCCCACGCTTTCGCGGTGAGCACGCGCTGCGCCGCTATCCGAACGGCGAAGAACGCTGCATCGCCTGTAAACTGTGCGAGGCGATCTGCCCCGCGCAAGCAATCACCATCGACGCCGAACCTCGTGAGGATGGCAGCCGTCGGACGACGCGCTATGACATCGACATGACCAAGTGCATCTATTGCGGCTTCTGCCAAGAAGCCTGCCCGGTCGATGCTATCGTCGAAGGCCCGAACTTCGAATTTGCCACGGAAACCCGCGAAGAGCTGTTCTACGACAAGCAAAAACTGCTCGACAACGGCGAACGCTGGGAAGCCGAGATCGCCCGCAATCTGGAAATGGACGCGCCGTACAGATGAGTGACACGCCGACAAATCCGTTCGAGCTGATGATGAAGCAGGCGCAGGACATGGCCAAGGCGATGAACCCGGCGATGGAGAATTTCTCGCCCAAGGGGTTCGAAGCGCTGTGGCCGACCATGCCCAAAGAGGTCATGGAAATGATGTTCGGCAACACCGTCAACAAAGACGGTCTGGATGCCAAGACCCGCCTGTTGCTAACGCTGGCCGGGCTGACTTGTCAGGGCGCGCAAGCCGATGCCGCCGTGCGCCAGACCGTGCGCCATGCGCTTGAGGCGGGTGCCAAGAAACAAGAGATCGTGGAAACGATCGGTCAGATGTCGGTGTTCGCCGGCATCCCGGCCATGACCCGCGCGCTGGATTTGGCGCAAGAGGTCATGGGCGATAACGAGGATGAGGATCAATGACCGTCTTTGCCTTCTACCTGTTCGCCATCAGCGCCATCACCGGCGGGCTGTTCACTGTGATCAGCCGTCAGCCGGTGCACTCGGTGCTGTGGCTGATCCTGTCCTTCCTGTCTGCGGCGGGGCTGTTCGTGCTGCTGGGGGCCGAGTTCGTGGCGATGTTGTTGATCATCGTCTACGTGGGCGCGGTTGCGGTACTGTTCCTGTTCGTGGTGATGATGCTGGACGTGGACTTTGCCGAGCTGAAGGCCGAGATGGCGCGCTATATGCCGTTGGCGCTGCTGATCGGTCTGGTCATCCTGATGCAGCTTGTCATGGCCTTCGGGGCATGGGACAGCGCAGAGGGGGTAGCGGGCAATCTGGCGCAGCCGGTACCAGCGGATCGCCACAACACCGAGGCGCTGGGTGTCATCCTTTATGATCAATACTTCCTTCTGTTCCAACTCGCGGGCCTGATCTTGCTGGTGGCTATGATCGGCGCCATCGTTCTGACGCTGCGCCACCGTAAGGACATCAAGCGTCAGGACATCATCGGCCAGATGATGCGCGACCCGGCCAAGGCGATGGAGCTAAAGGACGTGAAACCGGGGCAGGGGCTTTGACTTTGCCGCTAGTACTTCCGATGGAGTACTGGCTGCTGAAAATACTAATTGCGGTGCCTTTTGTACTTGCTTGGATCGGGTATAGGGCAGCGAAGAACAGGAAACGAATGGGACCGAAAGAAAATGATCGGACTTGAACACTATCTTACGGTCGCGGCGACGCTGTTCGTCATCGGCATCTTCGGTCTCTTCCTGAACCGCAAGAACGTCATCATCCTGCTGATGAGCATCGAACTGATGCTGCTGGCGGTGAATATCAACCTTGTGGCGTTCTCCAGTTTCCTCGGCGATTTGGTCGGGCAGGTCTTTACGCTGTTCGTCCTGACCGTGGCGGCAGCCGAGGCGGCGATTGGTCTGGCCATTCTGGTCTGCTTCTTCCGCAACCGTGGCACCATCGCGGTTGAAGACGTCAATATGATGAAGGGGTAAGAGAACATGGAAACCACCATCCTCTTTGCCCCTCTGGTGGGCGCGTTGCTTTGCGGGTTTGGCTGGCGATTTATCGGCGAGAAGGCCGCCATGTGGACCGCGACGGGCCTGCTGTTTTTGGCCTGTCTGCTGTCGTGGATCGTCTTCCTGACTTTCGACGGCCAGACACAGCAGATCGAGATCATGCGCTGGATCGAGAGCGGATCGCTGTCGACAAGCTGGGCAGTGCGACTAGACCGGTTGACCGCGATCATGCTTATTGTGGTGACAACCGTCTCGGCGCTCGTGCACCTGTATTCCTTCGGCTATATGGACAACGATCCGCAATGGCGCGAGGGCGAGAGCTATAAGCCACGTTTCTTTGCCTATCTGTCCTTCTTTACCTTCGCGATGCTGATGCTGGTGACGGCGGACAATCTGGTTCAGATGTTCTTTGGCTGGGAAGGCGTGGGCGTTGCCTCATACCTGTTGATCGGGTTCTATTATCGTAAGCCCACGGCCAACGCCGCCGCGATGAAAGCGTTTATCGTCAACCGGGTCGGTGACTTTGGCTTTGCGCTTGGAATCTTCGCGCTGTTCTTCCTGACGGACAGCATCAATTTCTCTGACATCTTTGCCTCCGCCCCGGCGCTGGCAGAAGAGAAATTGCATTTCCTCTGGGGTGAGTGGACTGCAATCGAAGTGATTTGCGTGCTGCTGTTCATCGGCGCGATGGGTAAATCGGCGCAGTTGATCCTGCACACCTGGTTGCCGGACGCGATGGAAGGCCCGACGCCGGTGTCGGCGCTAATCCACGCTGCGACCATGGTGACCGCGGGTGTATTCCTGATCTGCCGCATGTCACCGTTGATGGAGTTCGCGCCGGGTGCCACCGGGTTCATCACCTTCCTTGGGGCCTCGACCGCGTTCTTTGCCGCAACCGTGGGTCTGGTTCAGACCGATATCAAACGTGTCATTGCCTATTCGACCTGCTCCCAGTTGGGTTACATGTTCGTTGCTGCAGGCGTCGGCATGTATTCAGCCGCGATGTTCCACCTGCTGACACATGCGTTCTTCAAGGCGCTGTTGTTCCTTGGCGCAGGTTCGGTGATCCACGCGATGCATCACGAGCAGGAGATGACCGAATACGGCGGGCTGCGGAAAAAGATCCCCTATACGTTCTGGGCGATGATGATCGGTACGTTGGCCATCACAGGAGTGGGTATCCCGCTGACCACCTTCGGTTTTGCCGGTTTCCTGTCGAAAGACGCCATTATCGAGAGCGCTTATGCCGGTGGCACTGGTTATGCCTTCTGGATGCTGGTCATCGCGGCTGCGTTCACTTCGTTCTACAGCTGGCGCCTGATCTTCTTAACCTTCTATGGCGAAGAACGTGGCGACAAGCACACACATGAACACGCGCATGAAAGTCCGATGACCATGCTGGTGCCGCTGGGTGTTCTGTCCTTGGGCGCGGTGTTCGCCGGGATGATCTGGTACGGGAACTTCTTTGGTCATGCGGACAAAGTCGGAAAGTTCTACGGTATACCGATGGCCGAAGCTTCGGAACATGCCGAGGTTGACGATCATGCTGTGGCGGATACTTCGCATGGTGAGGATAGCCATGCCGACGATGGTGCACACGGCGAAAACAATGCGGATGGCGGAGATCATCACTATGTCTTTGCGGGCGAACCGGGCGAAGGCGCGCTCTATATCGCGCCTGACAACCATGTTCTGGACGATGCGCATGCGGCTCCAAAATGGGTCAAGGTTTCGCCTTTTGTGGCCATGCTGCTTGGTTTTGTCGTGGCCTATTGGTTCTACATCGTGAACACGTCGCTGCCCGCCCGTCTGGCCGCAAACCAGCGTCCGCTGTACCTGTTCTTACTGAACAAATGGTACTTTGACGAAATCTACGATGCGATCTTTGTCAAACCCACACTCGCGCTTGGTCGGTTCCTGTGGAAACGCGGTGACGGCAACACGATTGACGGCTTCCTGAATGGCGTTTCCATGGGTGTTGTGCCCTTCTTTACCCGCCTCGCAGGGAAAGCCCAGACGGGCTACATCTTTACTTACGCTTTCTGGATGGTTTTGGGGCTGGCCGCCCTTGTCACCTGGATGTCGATCGGCGGAGGCGCACACTAATGGACAATATCCTATCTATTGTCACCTTCATCCCCGCCATCGCAGCAGGCATTTTGGCCCTGTTCCTGCATGGTGAAGACGTAGCTGCGCAGCGCAATGCCAAATGGGTTGCACTGGTTGCGACGACCGTGACCTTTTTGGTCTCGATCGGTATCTATACGGGCTTTGACCCCTCCAACACTGGCTTCCAGATGGTGGAAGAGGGTGAGTGGCTAATGGGCCTGAAATACAAGATGGGTGTCGACGGGATCAGCGTTCTGTTCGTATTGCTGACCACCTTCATCATGCCGTTGACCATTCTGGCCAGTTGGAATGTGACTGACCGGGTTAAGGAATACATGATCGCCTTCCTGCTGCTTGAAACGCTGATGCTGGGCGTGTTCATGGCGCTGGATCTGGTACTGTTCTATCTGTTCTTTGAGGCAGGCCTGATCCCGATGTTCCTGATCATTGGCATTTGGGGCGGTGCGAACCGGATTTATGCCAGCTTCAAATTCTTCCTTTACACCTTCCTCGGCTCGGTGCTGATGCTGGTGGCAATGGTTGCGATGTACGCGGACGCAGGAACCACGGATATCGAGGCGCTGATGAGCCATCAGTTCTCGTCCGAAGGGTTCAGTGTTCTGGGTGTCTATATCGTCGGCGGAATGCAGACACTGATGTTCCTGGCCTTTTTTGCGTCCTTTGCTGTGAAGATGCCGATGTGGCCGGTCCACACCTGGTTGCCGGACGCGCACGTTCAGGCTCCGACGGCGGGTTCGGTCGTGCTGGCGGCGATCCTGCTTAAGATGGGCGGCTATGGCTTCCTGCGGTTCAGCTTGCCGATGTTCCCTGTAGGCTCGGCTGTCATGACGGACGTTGTGCTGTGGATGTCGGCGATTGCGGTTGTCTACACCTCGCTTGTTGCGCTGGTGCAGGAAGATATGAAGAAGCTGATCGCATATTCCTCGGTCGCGCATATGGGTTTTGTGACCATGGGTATCTTTGCGGCGAACCAGCAGGGGATTGATGGCGCGATTTTCCAGATGCTCAGCCACGGGTTCATCTCGGCAGCGCTGTTCCTTTGTGTCGGCGTGATCTACGACCGGATGCACACCCGCGATATCGAAGCTTATGGCGGTCTGGTCATACGGATGCCTGCTTATGCGTTGGTCTTCATGCTGTTCACCATGGCCAATGTCGGGCTGCCTGGCACATCTGGCTTCATCGGGGAATTCCTGACGTTGATGGGTGCTTTCCAAGTCAACACCTGGGTAACGGCAGTTGCCGCCACGGGTGTGATCTTTTCGGCGGGGTATGCGCTGTGGCTGTACCGTCGGGTCGTGTTTGGCGACCTGATCAAGGAAAGCCTGAAGGCGATGGTCGACATGAGCTCGCGCGAGCGGCTGATCTTTGCACCTTTGATCATCATGACGATCTTGTTGGGCGTTTACCCGTCGCTTGTCACCGATGTGATCGGCAATTCGACGGCCGCGTTGATTTCGAACTATGACACGGCTCTGGCCGCGGCTGAGGCCGTGGCTCAGTCAGCCGCATCGCATTAAGGAGGCTTTGGAGACATGATCCAGGCTGATCTGACAATCATTCTGCCGGAAATCGTTCTGGCACTCTATGCGATGGCGGCACTGATTGGAGCTGTCTACACGAGCAAGGATGGGCTGGCCCCGTTGCTGGTTTGGTCGACGGCTGGGCTGATGGCCCTGTTGGCGATCTGGATCGCGACCAACGGCGACGGCACGAATGTGGCATTCAACGGAATGTTCGTGGATGACAGTTTCGCGCGTTTCGCCAAAGTTGCCATTCTGCTCTCTGCGGCTGCGGTGCTGCTGATGAGTCAGGACTATATGGCCCGTCGTGGCCTATTGCGTTTTGAATATCCGCTTTTGGTGGCGTTGGCTGCTGTTGGCATGATGATGATGGTCAGCGCGGGCGATCTGATGTCGCTTTACATGGGGTTGGAGCTTCAATCCCTATCGCTCTACGTCGTTGCCGCGCTGCGCCGGGACAGTGCCAAATCGACTGAGGCTGGATTGAAGTATTTTGTTCTGGGCGCGCTCAGTTCTGGCTTGTTGCTGTATGGTGCCTCGCTGGTTTATGGATTTACCGGAACCACCTTGTTCTCGGGCATCATCCAGACGGTCCACCACGATGATGTATCACTTGGCCTGCTGTTCGGGCTGGTTTTGCTGATCTCGGGTCTTGCATTCAAAGTCTCTGCCGTGCCGTTCCACATGTGGACGCCTGATGTGTATGAAGGATCGCCGACCCCTATCACCGCATTCTTTGCCACAGCACCCAAAGTGGCCGCAATGGCACTGTTTGCGCGCGTATTGCACGATGCGTTTGGCGGCGTTGTCAAAGACTGGCAGCAGGTGATTGTCCTGCTTTCGGTTCTATCGATGCTGCTCGGTGCGGTTGCCGCCATTGGTCAGCGCGACATCAAGCGCCTGATGGCGTTTTCGTCGATTGCGCATATGGGATACGCGCTGATCGGTTTGGCCGCCGGGACCGAGTTGGGCGTCAAGGCCATGCTGATGTATCTGGCGATCTATGTGACGATGAATATCGGCACCTTCGCCTTCATTCTGATGATGGAGCGTGACGGCAAGCCGGTGACGGATATCGATGCCCTAAGGCAGTATTCCAAACGCGACCCGGGGAAAGCACTGGCTGTTCTGATTCTGATGTTCAGCCTTGCCGGGGTGCCGCCGATGCTGGGTTTTTTCGCCAAATTCGGCGTTTGGCAGGCGGGTGTGGATGCCGGTTTGATTGGATTGGTAATCGTGTCGGCCATCGCCTCGGTCATCGGTGCGTTCTATTACCTGCGGATCGTGTTCTACATGTATTTCGGCGCCGAGAATGAAGACCCGATTGAAACCCGTTCGTCACCCGTTCTGTGGGGCGCGCTGATGGGATCTGCGGCGCTGATGCTGATCGGAGTGTTCTATCAGTTTGGTATCGAAGGCGCTGCGGCTGCGGCGGCGACAACGCTTGTCAATTGATCCCATACCCATGAACAGCAAGGGGCTCGGTCGTTGCACCGGGCCTTTTTGACATGAGCGACTGGCCTCAAGGATACGGCCTGCATGTGTTGCAGGAGGTCGACAGCACCCTGAACGAAGCCGCGCGGCTTGCGCCAACCGCTGCGGGTCCGGTCTGGATCATGGCGCATCGTCAGACTGCGGCACGCGGACGACGCGGGAGGGCCTGGACCAACCCCAAAGGCAATCTGGCCGCCACCCTGCTGATGCGACCGCCCGGAGATCCGGAACAGGCTGCACTTCGCAGTTTTGTTGCGGCGCTAGCGCTTTATGATTCATGCGTTGCGGTATCCGGTCGCGCGACCGGCTTGTCGCTGAAATGGCCCAATGATGTGCTGCTGAACGGTGGCAAACTGGCCGGGATTTTGTTGGAAAGTACAGGGCAGGGCCGGGGTATTTCCCATCTGGCGATCGGGGTTGGCGTAAATCTGTCCGAGGCACCCGGTATCGAAAGCGTCGAGCCTGGTGCAGTGCGACCGGTTTCTCTGCTTTCTGAAACTGGTGCGGATGTCACGCCCGAGGATTTTCTGACTGAACTGGCCTCTGCCTATGCGCATTATGAAACCCAGTTCATGACCTACGGGTTCGAACCGATCCGCACCGCCTGGCTTGCGCGCGCAGCGCGGCTTGGTGAGGTTATAACCGCCCGTACCGCTGCGGCAGAGACGGTCGGAACATTTGAAACGGTAGACGCGGGCGGCAGCCTTGTCATAAACACCGCCAAGGGCCGTGTCAGCATTCCTGCCGCGGATGTCTATTTCTAAAGGAGGCGCACATGCTTCTGGCGATTGATTGCGGCAATACCAACACCGTTTTCTCGATCTGGGATGGCGAGAACTTTCTGTGCACTCTACGCACCTCGACCCACCATGCGCGCACTGCGGATGCCTATTTTACGTGGTACTCGACACTGGTGAAGCATTACGGGATCGAGGCGGACATCACGGACGTCATTATCGCTTCGACCGTGCCACGCGTGGTGTTCAACCTGCGTGTTTTTGCAGATCGGTTTTTTGGCTGCCGGCCTTTGGTCGTGGGTAAGCCGGACTGCCAGTTGCCTGTTTACCCGCGTGTAGACGAAGGGACCGTACCTGGACCGGATCGTTTGGCCAATGCCGCCGCAGCCTTTGATCGCCATGGTGGCAACGTAGTGGTGGTCGACTTTGGCACGGCAACGAATTTCGATGTGGTCGCAGCGGACGGCGCTTATGTCGGCGGCATCATCGCGCCGGGCGTGAACCTGAGCCTTGAGGCGTTGCATCAAGGTGCGGCGGCGCTTCCGCATATTGATATCACCAGACCGGAAAAGGTGATTGGTACAAACACAGTTGGCTGTATCCAATCCGGAGTGTATTGGGGGTATTCCGGTCTGATTGAAGGGCTGATCTCACGCGTGAAGGTTGAATTCGGGATGGCGATGAAGGTCGTCGCCACCGGAGGGCTTGCACCTTTGTTTGATCAGGCCGACGTAGGCTTCGACGTGATCGAGGACGATTTGACGATGCACGGGTTGACCGTGATCCATCGCTATAACAAGGAAAATGGCTCAACATGAGCAGTGAAAGACTAATTTATTTACCGCTGGGCGGTGCAGGCGAAATCGGCATGAATGCCTATGTCTACGGCTATGGTGAGCCGGGAAAAGAAAGGTTCATCCTCGTCGATCTGGGTGTGGCGTTTCCGGATATGGATACCTCGCCCGGAGTCGATCTGATCTTTGCCGATATCAGCTGGCTGAAAGAACGCGCCGACCGGCTTGAGGCGGTTTTTGTCACCCATGCGCATGAGGATCATGTTGGCGCGGTGGCGCATTGCTATGAGGCACTGGGCGCACCTATCTACGCACGCGCATTCACGGCAAACATCGCACGCCGCAAGATGGAAGAACACGGTCATCCGACCGAGGCGGTGCAAACCGCGTCGCCGTGGCCCGAGCAGATCAAGGCAGGGCCGTTTACAATCGGATTCCTACCGGTTTCACACTCGATCCCCGAAAGTGCGGGACTGGTCATCGATTCTCCGGCTGGACGCGTGGTGCATACAGGCGATTTCAAACTGGATGCCAACCCAATTGTGGGTGAGCCGTTTGATCCTGATCTGTGGGCTGATGTTGCCAAGTCAGGTGTAAAGGCACTGGTCTGCGACAGCACCAATGTGTTCTCCTCTCACCCTGGACGTTCAGAATCCGAGGTGGGCCCTGAGATTACCCGTTTGGTGCAAGATGCCAGTGGAATGGTCATTGCGACGACCTTCGCCTCGAACGTGGCGCGGGTGAAAACGCTGGCCGAAGCTGGGCAACGGGCCGGTCGCTCGGTTGTGTTGCTGGGCCGTGCGATGCGGCGGATGATCGAGGCTGCGACCGAAACGGGAATTCTCAGCGATTTCCCGAAGGTCATCAGCGCAGAAGAGGCGCTGGATGTACCACGCCAGAACCTGATGCTAATCGTCACTGGCAGCCAGGGCGAGCGTCGTGCTGCAAGCGCGCAGCTGGCCCGAGGAAAGTATCGCGGGCTTGAGGCTAAAGAGGGCGATCTGTTCTTGTTCTCCTCTAAGACCATCCCGGGGAATGAGCGCGGGGTGATCCGCATCATGAACCAGCTCAGTGAAAAGGGCGTGGATGTGGTTGACGACAGCTCGGGGCTTTATCACGTCTCGGGCCATGCGAACCGGCCTGATCTTGAAAAGGTTCATGGTCTGGTCGACCCGCAGATGGTCATCCCGATGCACGGCGAACATCGCCACCTGCGCGAACACGCTAAATTGGCCGAAGCGGGCGGGCGCACCGGTATTCTGGCAGTGAATGGCACTATGTTGGATCTGACGGGCAATGCACCGAAAGTGACCGACTACATTGAAACCGGGCGCACCTACTTGGATGGTTCAGTCAAGATCGGCGCCTTGGACGGTGTGGTGCGTGATCGTATCCGTATGGCGCTGAACGGCCACATAACGATTACGGTCATTCTGGACGAAGAAGATGAGCCGTTGGGAGAGCCTTGGTGTGACACGATGGGCCTGCCCGAGATGGGATCATCGCGTGCGGGGCTGATCGAGGTGTTGGAAGAGGATTTGAACCAGTTCCTGATGCGTGCCGGTGCCAAAACTCTGCGTGATGACGACAAGTTGGAAGAAGGGCTGCGCCGGATCGCTCGACAGACGGCACAGGCTGAGATCGGAAAGAAACCCGAAGTCACTGTGGTTGTCAGTCGGATGCGTTAATCCGCGTAAGGCATTGGATAGCCCCGAAGCTGCAGAAACAGGCTGGCTTCTTCGTTGTTAAGGAAGAAGGGTACTGTTTCCGGCGGGTTCGGGTCCGAAGTGCGGGCTGCGATTTCTGCCAATACGACTTCGGTTATGAAGGGCAGGTCGAACGCGCGCGCCTGACTGATCTTTACCCATTGCAGGTGCGATAACTCGTCTGATGCATGGGTGAAGTCATCCAGATCCCCCTGAATCGCATCTGCATCGACCAGAAAGAACCGGGCGTCAAAGCGGCGGGGGCGACCCGGCGGAGTGACGGCCCGGAAAACGAATTGCAGCGCTTCGGCGGAAGGCACGTAGCCCATCGCCGCAAAACTCTGCCAGTCGGGCGGGATTGCCCCCTGCCATTCGCCCCGTTGTCCGAGGATGAGCCCGGTCTCTTCCCACAACTCCCTGATTGCAGCGGCAGCCAGAGCATTCTGCAGGTCCGGCGCGGATTGTTGCGACAAGCGCTCGGCGCAGAGATCGGGCAGCGAGCTGTGCAGTGGAATATTCGCATCCTCGGGATCGACTGCACCGCCGGGAAAGACAACTTTGTTGGGCATGAATGCCGCTTTTGCACCGCGCTGGCCCATCAGGATTGCAGGGTCACTGAACCGGTCGCGCAAGACGATCACGGTTGCGGCATTGCGGATGGCCGCTTTGTCCGCGCTCATGCGGTTTTGCCGAACCCATGCATCCGGCGCGCCCATTGATAGGCGACCACGGCACCTTTCAGGCGAGGCAGAAGGAACAAGGAGAGTGCGACGCATCCAATTGAAAAGCCAATCGCCATCGTCCATGGATCAGGCCGCCAATGGACATAGGACACATGCAGCGCAGGGGCCAGAAGATGCCCCACGATCAGAATGGTCAGGTAGGCGGGGCCATCGTCGGCGCGATGGTGAAACAGTTCCTGCCCGCAATTCGTGCAGGTATCATTCACCTTGAGATAGCTGTGCAACAGCTTGCCCTCGCCGCATTTTGGGCATTTGCAACGGAACCCACGGATCATTGCGGGCTTTGTCGGGCGGTCTTCGTCGATCGAAGTTTCGATAGTCTGATCAGTCATTTGAATCTCGCGCGTTCATCCTTTGGCGATATAGGCTGTATTAAGCCTTTCGGAAAAGGGGGGTGCGTCGCTTTGTGGCGATGCCTGGTAACGTAACAGCTTCCGAACTCTTTTCAAACAAGGTGAAAAAAGTTGATCCCGCTGCGACGGAAACCCGCCCGGGCTGCGTTTGAATAGGTATCAACGGCGGCAGTGGGCCGCGTAGTTCAAGGAACTTTGCAATGAAAACCACAACCATCATCTCGGCTACAGTTCTTGCAGCAGTTGCCATTACTGGCAGCTCAGCATTGGCGAAAGGGCCGCGCCCGACATTTCAGGATCTGGATGTCGATGGGAACGGGCAGGTCACTCAGGCCGAGATCACCGCGCATCGCAACCAGAAATTCACAACAGCCGACACGGATGGTGATGGACAACTGAGCGTCGAGGAAATGCAGACCGCTGCACAGACGAAAGCCAACGAGCGTGTAACCAAAATGTTCGAAAAGCACGATGCAAACGCCGATGGTTTCCTCAGCGAAGATGAATTGCCGAAACCGCGCCGTGCCTCCAAGATGTTCGAGCGTATCGACGCCGATGGGAACGGGTCGATCTCAGAGCAGGAATATGCGGATGCGAAAGATAAAATGGGCCGGAAACACAAGCGGCATCAGAAGTCGGATACCGACGACAATTAATACGGGATGGAGGATCTGACCTCTTACCCGAACACGGCGCACGGCGGTTCATCTGCCGCGCCTGACCCCAGCGATGAAGAGTTGCTGGGCCAGTTTGCCGATGGGGATACAGCAGCGGCCCGCCTGCTGACCGGGCGGTTGGGACCGCGATGTTATTCCGTGGCCCTGCGTATGCTGGGAAACCGAGCTGAAGCCGAGGACGTGACACAAGAGGCTATGATGCGTCTATGGAAAATGTCCCCTAACTGGGTGCCAGGGCAGGCGCAGCTTTCGACCTGGCTTTATCGGGTGACGTTGAACCTGTGTGTCGATCTGCGCCGCAAGAAACGGCCCGACGCGCTGGAAAATGTGGCCGAGCCCGAGGATCAAGCCGCCAGTGTGGTCGACCAGATACAGGAAAGTGCACGCAAGGACGCGCTGCAGGCCGCATTGGATCAACTGCCTGATCGTCAGCGGCAAGCCGTCATTCTGCGGCATATAGAAGAGTTGTCCAATCCCGAAATCGCGGGGATCATGGACATTTCGGTCGAGGCAGTTGAAAGCCTGACCGCGCGCGGCAAACGGTCCTTGACCGCGATGTTGGCGGCACGCCGAGAGGAATTGGGGTACGAACATGGCTGATCAAGACAAAGAACTCGACCATCTGTTTGCGCAGGCACGCGCAGCACGGGATGTGTTCCCAGACGATCTTGCCGTCCGAATTGAAACAGATGCAGAGGCGGTTCGGCTAGCGCGATCTGCGCGCAAAGGGCGTCGGACCTGGCGGGACAAAATGATGGCCATCGGTGGCTGGCACGGGGTAAGTGGCCTGGTGGCCGCAAGTGCGGCGGGCGTTTGGATCGGGTTTTCCGCGCCGACCTTTTTGCCGGATCCCGCGGACTATTTCGTCTCACAAGAGGTGACCTATCTGATGGCCGATCTGAATTTGGACGAGACCTATCTGGAGGAAACAGAATGAGCGATAGCCCCGCACTCAAACGCAAATGGATGCCGATATTGCTGGTCGTCTCGCTTGCAGTGAACCTGCTGATCGCCGGCGTTGCCCTGGGCACAGCATTGCGTTTCAAGGGCAGCGATCGTGCAGTGGCTCCACCCGGATTTGGTCCTGCATTGTATTATGCTTTGCCCAAAACAGATCGAAAAGCGCTTAGGGGGGAACTATCGGGTCTGCGCGGTAAGGGATCACATATGCGCAAGCAGGACTTTAGCGCGCTTAGTCAGGCGCTGAGGGCCATGCCCTTTGATCCTTCTGCAGTTGAAGATTTACTGGAAAAGCAGGCTCAGGCTACCGCAGAGATTCAATCGGCTCTTCACCAGCAATGGCTGGCACAGGTCTCGGCAATGAGTGAAGAAGAGAGGGCTGATTATGCGGATCGCCTGGAGGAGATCGTAAAACGCGGCCCGCGCAAACATAAGAAGCGGAACTGAGCTTTCAGGCCGCTGAATTTCGGAGATGCACTTGGTTTCTCCCTGCATTTTTTGCCGCATACAAAGCTTGATCGGCCGAGCGGATCAGTTGACTGACGGCACTTCTGTTGTCGTTCGTCCTCAGATCAGGTGGAGCACACCATTTCACGCCAATGCTGATCGTGACCGACGTCAATGTGGAATCGTCGGGCAGGCAGAACGGCTTTTCACATATGCTTTCGCAAATTATGTCCGCCTGTTTAAGCGCCTGCGCTGCCGAACAGCGCGGGAGGCCGATCATGAACTCCTCACCTCCGATACGTGCGACGAACCCGGCGTTTCCGATTGCCGATTGAAGCCTAAGCGCGGCTTCGGTCAGGACAATATCGCCGCCCGCGTGACCGAAGCGATCATTGATCGCTTTGAAGTGATCCAGATCGGCCAACATCACGGCAAACCCGTATCCAGTTTCCAAGGCATGATGTGCGATCTGATCCAGCGCTCGCATTGCGAAGCGACGATTGTGCAACCCTGTCAGCGGATCGGTCAGAGATTCAGACAGATCCTTGCGAATGGAGGCGCGCAATCTGTCATCACGGGTCTTGCGTGCGATCAGCGTTTCAAGGCGGAGCGAAATTTCATCGGGATGGAACCCGCCCAAACAAATTGCATCAGCCCCTTTGTCCAGCGCTTCGGCTGCTCGGTTGGCGTCATCATGGGGAAGCACGCCGATCAGTACGGTGTTCCGGGTGGCGCCGCGTGATCGTAAATCGGCCAGAATATTCCCTCCTGCCTCGCTGGGCTCAAGTTCGATAACAATTGCATCCGGGGCTGGCCCAGACAGAACGCCTTGTAGATCGGGTAGGGTAAAGTTGCTCAGTTGGTGTCGTGTTTGCGGTGTCAGCGCTTTGCGCCACAATGCCCCAGTGCGGGGTGTTTGCGTTAGAAGGGCGATCTGGGCGATCACCGGTGGCGCAATCGGCGTTTGCGCCGCTTCGCCAAAGCCCATGGTCTGAGAACTATCCCGTATGCTCAACTCTTGCCGGTCGGCACGCGAGCGTAGAAGGCTACGCACACGTGCCAAAAGCAGAGTATCCTTGAATGGATAGCCCAACACGTCATCTAACCCATCTGACAGCGCCTGCAATCGCGCAGCCCGATCATTTTGTGGCGTGATGGCAACAACCGGTACATCGGCCAAGGCGGGGTCGGCAGCCAAAACCTTTTTGACATCTGATGCTGTGCCATCGGGCAGGGTCTGAGCCGTCAAAACCAGATCCGGGCGCGTTCGCCGAAGCAATGCACCCAGCCCGGCAAGCTTTTCCCCTTGCACAACATGATACCAGGCCGCCGTCAGTTGGACCTTGAGCATTATGCGATTGGTCGAAACACCGTCGAGGACCAGTATGGTACCCTGTACAGACATTGCCGTTCACCGTTAGATTGCATGCGCTACCAAAGTGTTTATGACTCTGGTTAACAAACCCTTTCCAAGTCAGTCACCGGGGCCAGATAATGCCAATCTCTGCCAATTCAGCTGAAACTCTGGCTCTGAATGTGCTGAGCTGGTTGGTCGGAAATGACGAGTTGTTGCCTGTTTTTTTGGGTGCAACCGGTGCAGCGGTTGAGGATGTTCGCGATCGGGCGGGTGAGCGCGACTTTTTGGGGTCAGTTCTGGACTTTTTGGTGCTTGACGATTCGTGGGTGATCGCCTTTTGTGACGCCCATTCCGTACCCTACGAAGAGCCGGGCCAAGCCCGCGCTGTATTGTCCGGCAGTTCTGAAATGCACTGGACCTAATTAACTGGAGCTTTGTTTCATGATCATTGACGCCCTCGTCTTCGACAAGGACGGGACCCTTTTTGATTTTGCCTCAACTTGGGGCGCGTTCGGGCGTATTGCGCTGGAACGCTTGTCCGAAGGTGACACTCAGCGTGCGGCCGAACTTGGCCATGTTATCGGCTTCGATTTTGCTGAGGAAAGGTATAGGCCTGATAGCGTTGTTATCGCTGGAACTGTTGATGAAATAGCGCATGCTCTGACGCCACATCTGCCTGGGATTGCACAGAAACAAATCGTCGAAACCCTTAACCACGCGTCCGCAGCAGCGATACAGATGCCTGCTGTTCCCCTGGCACCCTTTCTCGAAGAAATGCGGAAAGCCGGCCTGAAATTGGGTGTGGCGACCAACGATGCCGAGGCGCCGGCGCTGCAACATCTCGAATCTGTCGGAATCCGGGATCATTTTGATTTTGTCGCAGGATATGACAGTGGGCACGGCTTCAAACCCGGTCCGGGGCAGCTATTGGCGTTTGCCAAACATGTTGATGTCGAACCCGCTCGTATTGCGATGGTGGGTGACAGTCTTCATGATCTTGAGGCAGGTCGTGCCGCAGGTATGGTGACCATCGGTGTTCTAACGGGGATGGCCGCGATCGAAACACTGGAACCCTTTGCAGACGTTGTATTGCCGAATATCGGCTATATTCCAGGTTGGTTGTCACAAAACTGATTGCCGGGTGCTGTGAAATGCCAGTTCGGCTGACCGATCGGCGCGGCGATGCTGCGCCCAGTCAGTTGGTCTGGATGTTGACACTAAAAAAGGGTTGGGAGGTTTCCTCGGCATTCTCATGATCTTGTTTCAGGAATTGAGTGTTTATTAAGCTTTCTGCGATCACCTGATGCAGGCATCCAATCCGAGGCGACTCATGCATGGGCTGATCAACAGGGCGATTCAATCCTTCGTTTGCGCGACTTATGGGCGCCAATGCTGGCTGCATGCGACCCAAGCTGCTGAATTGGATTTCAACGAGTTTGAGGCGATGCTGATCTACGATGCAGAGATTTCAAACCGCCTTCTTGATGTGCTTTGCACCGAGTTGAAGCGCCGAAAGCCTGAGTTTCTTGAGGATTTGGGCACATACCTTGTTTCACATCCCAACATGGAAGATCTGCGGCGATTGTTGCGTTTCGGGGGTGTGACTTATGTTGAGTTTTTGCATTCTCTTGATGATTTATCCGATCAAGTGCGTCTTGCCGTGTCGGACCTGACGCTCCCGAATCTTGAATTGCGGGAACAATCACCAGCAGAGTATCTGCTGTATTGCTTTCCTGGACTGCCGGGATATTCCAGCGTCATGACCGGTATTTTGCGGGCAATGGCGGATGATTACGGCGCGCTTGTTATTCTATCGAATGAAGGGCGCCAAAACGAGGCAGACATTATCTCGATCACGCTTGTCGAAAGTGCCTTCGCAGAAGGGCGCCAGTTCGAGCTTGGGGCCCGCAAATCATGATGGCAACCGAGGAACTGGGTACACTTCTGGATACTTTGTGTCCCATGTTCGTGCTTGTTGATGATGCCGAGCGGGTTGGGCAAGTCGGACCAACATTACAGAAGTTGCGTCCGGATCATCCTATGGCCGGTCGACGTTTCCTCGATATCTTCGAATTGCTTCGCCCACGATCAGCTACAGAATTTCCGGCATTGCTGTCGACATCAGGCGCTAGGTTGCGTCTTCGATTTCATGATTCACCACAAACGACTTTCAAGGGGCTGGTTGTCCCACTTCCCGGACAGGGCGTTACGGTGATTAACCTGTCGTTCGGAATTTCGGTATTGGACGCTGTGCGGGACTACGCGCTGACAAGCGCAGATTTTTCGGGCACGGATCTGGCGATCGAGTTGCTGTATCTGGTCGAAGCGAAGTCCGCTGCGATGGAGGCATCAAGATCGCTGAACCTGCGTTTGCAGGGCGCAATGCTGGCGGCAGAAGAGCAGGCCTATACCGACACCCTGACTGGGCTGAAAAATCGGCGCGCAATGGATCATATTCTCGGGCACTTGATTTCGACCAAATCGAGCTTTGCATTGATGCATCTTGATCTTGATTTTTTCAAATCGGTTAATGACCGCTTGGGCCATGCCGCAGGGGATTATGTGCTGCAGCAAGCCGCGAAGATCATGCTGCAAGAGACGCGCAGTGACGATACGGTTGCTCGCGTCGGTGGGGATGAGTTTGTTTTGATCTTCAAAGGGATGACCGACCGCCGGAAACTCAATAGTATTGCTGGGCGCCTGATCTCGCAACTTTGCCTGCCGATGAAATTCGACGGGTCGGCCTGTGGAATTTCGGCGAGTGTTGGCACAGCATTGTCGACCCAATTCGAATCTCCCAAAGCTCAGGATATTCTACATGCTGCCGACCTGGCGCTATATGCCGCAAAACGAAACGGGCGGTCGTGTCATCGGTTCTATTGTGAAATGTCCGATACCCGGCAATCTGGTTAAACGCTGGCGGATACGGTGCCGTTTGAGCCCATGGCGTCCAGCATTGCAGCAATATGCTGTTCAACTTGCGGTAACTCTGAAATGACCGGCATGACGTGTCCGGAGAAATTGGCGCGCGCCAGTTCTTGTGGCACATCTTCCAGTACATGGCCTCCGGGACAGGCAAAGAATGGCAGGCAGAGCGCCCTGTCCCCGCAGTCTGCAGCCGCTGCAGCGATGGAAGGGGGTTGTTCCACAAACCCGATGCGAATGCTCTTGAATGTCGTGAGGTGGCCCAGTTTTTCTGCGAAATCTTTGGCAACAGTTGCAGGGTTGGCGCTGCGGCCCGATCCATGCGCGGCGATCACAAGATCTGTTTCCGCAGCAGACCACTCTCTGCCCGCCAGTTCCTGATGCAATGCAGCAGTAGCCAGAGTAGGCAACTCAGGGTCGATCCCTATTGGGTCTAAAATCCTGACAGACCGAGAGCCGATCCGCTTGGGCAACGCGCTGGTAACGAACCAGCCACGCGCCATGAACAAAGGGTAAATCGCTGTGCCACCGGGCAGATTGTCAAGGCAATCCTCAAGGGCTTGAGGGGCCGCCAGTGTCGCCGATTGCACGGTAACAAACCGACATAAAGCATCGATTTCTTGCGCAAAGGATGCCAGCGCGGCCTCGGCAGGCTCTGGGTCTGAGGGTTGGCCATGGGCTACGATAACGGCGTGTGACATGTAGGGCTCCGGGTGGGTTCTGAGATAGATGTCTTGCTTGCCGGCAGAGTCAATGCAGGATTGGCAATTTCGCTACGCCAAAAAGGTCAGCCACATCCCGACGGTTAGAATAGAAGCGGCTGTTCCGATCAGAACCGAGGATGCAGCGACACGTTTGGCACGGCCATACATGTTTGCAAAGATATACGCGTTGAAACCTGGTGCCATCGCCGCCGTCAGAACACCCGAGCGGAACAGGTCCTGCGGCAATTCCAGCGATGTTCCAAACAGCCATACCAGACTTGGGTGTAGCAACAGTGAGATGCAACAGACGAACACGATGGCGCGCAAATCGCCTTCGGGTCGGTATTTGACGAGCACACCTCCGAGTGCGAACAACGCCCCCGGCAGCGCGGCGCGGGTGATCAGGTTTAGAGCCTCATCCACGACAGCAGGTATGACAAGCCCGGCAAGGTTCACGACAAACCCCAAGGAAATGCCAAGAATGAGCGCGTTTTTGAACATCGCCGACAGTACGGATTTCATCATCCGCGCCCCACCATGTCCGCGGTTGCGAAAAACTTCCATCACCGTGATGCCGACGCAATAACAGAAGGGCGAGTGGAACGCGATGATTGCGAAATTGCCGGTCAGGTTATCGGGTCCGTAGGCGCGTTCAGTGATGGGCAGCCCCAACAGGACCGAGTTAGAGAACAGGCAGCAAAAGCCGATTGCGATCGCATCCTCCCAATCGCGCCCGAAAATGATGCGTGCCCCGATCATTCCGGCGATGAAACACAGACCAGCCGCGGAATAGAAGCTGATCAGAAGCCGGGGGTCGAAGCTGGCGCTGAGGTCGAGATTGGCGATGGCCAGAAACAGCAGGCAAGGAATGGCGAAACCCTGCGTAAACTTCATCAACCCGTCGATATGGACTTCGCGGAAGTAGCCAAGTCGCGTTGCCGTATACCCGGCGCCGATGACCAGAAACACCGGCAGGATGACATCGATCAGGTTTTGGAACATGGCCGAGCCATAGGGGGTATCGCGCGCGCGGACAGCGGCTTGCCCTACAAAATCTGCCGGATCACCATGCCGTCAAAGGCGGGTGTTATGTGATCCGGGGTTTCCGCGTCGACTGTGGCATAGTCCAAATCAATGTGCATGTTGGTCAACACAGCGCGTTTCGGTTTCAGCTGATCAATCCAGCCCAGCGTCTTTTCCAGATGCGCGTGGGTGGGGTGCGGGGATCGGCGCAAGGCGTCGATGATCAGGCAATCAAGATTTGCCAGTTCAGCCATGCTCTCATCGTACAGATCTGCGACATCAGGTAGGTATACGGCGTTGCCCATCCTGAAACCAAGCGCGTCAATCGACCCATGGCTCACGCGAAATGGTCGAAAAGGGATTGCGCCGCCGGGGCCAGAAATCTCAAACGATCCATTGATTGTCTTCAGATCGAGAATTGGCGGATAAGGTGAGCCTTCTGGTTGGACGAAGGCATAGCCAAATCGGCCTAGAAGATCGTTCTGTGTGTCGCCGTCGGCCCACACGGGCACGCGGGTTTTCATGTTGAAAACGATCATCCGCAGGTCGTCGATACCGTTTGTGTGATCGGCATGGGAATGAGTAAAGATTACACCATCCAGACGCCCGGTACCTGTGTCCAGCAGTTGACTACGCATATCGGGCGATGTGTCGATCAGAACCGAAGTTGTGCCATCCGGCCCGTCGCGTTCAACCAATAGAGAACAGCGTCGTCGGTTGTTTTTGGGGTTTTCAGGGTCGCAAGACCCCCAGTGCCCGCCCAGACGGGGAACGCCTCCGGAAGACCCGCAGCCAAGAATTGTGAGGCGCAACTCGTTCATGCAGCAGCCTTGTAGCTGGCGGCTTTGGTGAAGAGACGATCAAAATTGGCCTGTGTTTGCGCGGCAAATTCGGCATAGTCGGCCCCGAATACTTCGGCCCCTTTTCGTGCTGTATGCGCGGTGTAGGAAGGTTCGTTCCGTTTGCCGCGATGGGGTGGAGGCGCCAGATACGGTGCGTCGGTTTCAACCAGTATGCGATCGATTGGTGCGGTGGCGAAGATATCGCGCAACTCCTGACTTTTGGGGAACGCCGCGATGCCGGACATAGACAGATAGAATCCCAGATCAAGCGCCGCCCGGGCCAGTTCAGCCGACGAGGAAAAGCAGTGCATCACACAGGAATAGGGCGCGTTGCGATGCTCTTCCGTCAGAATGCGGGCCATGTCGTCATCGGCGGCGCGGGCATGGATGATCAGGGGCAAGCCAGTTCGCTGAGCGGCATGGATATGGATGCGCAGCGATTGCTTTTGCACTTCGGCCGAGTCTGACGTGTAGTGGTAGTCGAGCCCGCTTTCCCCAATGCCTACGAATTTCGGATGCTGAGCCAGAGCAACAAGTTGGTCGACCGTGGCCATCGGTTCTTCTGCAGCGCTCATCGGATGTGTGCCTGCCGCGTAGAAAACCGGGGCGTGGGCTTCGGCAATGGCGCGCACGGTGGGTTCGTTGCGCAGCCTAGTGCAGATGGTCACCATGCGGGTCACACCAGCGTCAGTGGCGCGGGCAATGATATCATCCAACTGACCGTCGAAATCCGGGAAATCCAGATGGCAGTGACTGTCGGTAATTTCGGGGGTTAGGCTCATCTGCTATGACCGGCGATTTCCTGTATCTTGAACACCGTATCTAGGACAAGCGAGGCAGGGTCAAGGTTCACAGCCTGCCCGTGCCGCGTACGCGCGGTGATGAGGGCTGCGACCTCAGCCCAGTGGCGTGCCTGACGCGGCGAACCAGACAGGCGGGTCAAGGTTTCGGCCTCGTTCAGGGCCGCCTCGGGCATCGGTGCGGCACCTGTTGCTCCGGTCAAAGCCAGACGGGACAGGGCTATGTCGATTAGGGACAGCAGCAGGTCGAATTTTTCGGCTGCGCCGCGTTGGGCGGCGGTCTCAGCCAGCTTCAGTGCGCGCTGCCGGTCGAGCCGGGGCAGGGTGCCCAGAATGGCAATCAACTCGGCATAAAGCTCTAGCCCACCGAGGTTGATCAACCGAACGGCATTACCCACGGATCCAGCAGCGAGGGCGGCCAGATGATCGGTCTGACCGAACACTTCAGTGTTGGTCTGAGCCAGCGCAGCCTGCATGTCGTCAGGATCAAGAGGGGCAAGCCGCAATGTTCGACAACGTGACCGGATGGTCGGCAACAACCGGGAGGGTTGGTGCGAAATCAGCAGCAGCGTCGTGCGTGCGGGTGGCTCTTCAAGCATTTTCAACAGCGCATTGGCTGCGCTGACGTTCATTTCATCTGCTGAATCCACAATAACGACTCGTCGACCGCCGTCAGCGGAGGAAAGGCCAAAAAAGCGCCCCAGCTTGCGGATATCATCGACCACAATTTCGTTTCGCAGCCGTCCCTGATCGTTCACGGACCGGGTGATTGCTGCAAGGCCGGGTTCAGCCCCTGCGTGAATGCGGTGCGTAATGGGGTGATCCAGGTCGATATCCAAAGTGCCGGGCGGAGGCGGCGCACCAAACAGCCCGGTGTCATCTGACGGTGGTGTTGCCAGCAAGAATTGCGCAATTCGCCAGGCGAGAGTGGCTTTGCCCACCCCACGCGGACCGGTCAGCAGCCAGCCGTGATGCAACCGGTCAGAATTATAGGCTGTAAGAAATGCCTGCTGTGCAGCATCCTGCCCAATAAGCTGAACGGTTTCGCGCGGATGTGGTGCGCCGGGGGCTTGATCCGGTGATGGGGTGTGGTCGCTCATGTCTGGTCTATGGCAGGGATGTCATAACAATGTCTGTCACATCCCGTGCAACGCTGTCCATGTCACGATTGCCATTGATCACTCGAAACCGGTCAGAGAACTCTTCGGCCAATCCCAGAAATCCACCACGCATTCGCTGTTGAAGGTCGAGGCCGAAATCTTCGAACCGTTCCTCGGCCCCCTGACGCCCTTTGGCACGGGACAGGCCGGTCTCCGGGTCCATGTCGATCAACAAAGTCAGGTCAGGCTCGCGCCCGATCATCAGGTTGTGCAACTGATCTACCATACCGCGCAGATCACCGCGCGAAAGGCCTTGATACATCCGCGTACTGTCGGCGAAACGGTCACAGATCACCACTTTGCCTTCTGCAAGTGCGGGTTCAATCGTACGCTCCAAATGATCGCGACGGGCAGCGGTGAACAAAAGAATCTCTGTCTCTGCCGACCAGCGATCAGGATCACCCTGCAGGACCAAGCTACGGATTTCTTCGGCCCCATCAGACCCGCCCGGTTCGCGGGTCAGAACGACTTCGCGACCATGATGGCGCAGGTGTTCGGCCAGCAGGCGGGCCTGCGTGGACTTGCCCGATCCGTCAATGCCTTCGAAGGTCAGAAACGTGCCGCGCGCCGTCACATTTGCTCCAGCGGGTTGTTTATGACGTCCTTCAGAACGATGCCGCCTACCGTCATCATGCGCACGACAAAACCACCAAGAGGCACATCCTTATCCGCCACCAGAGGGCGGCGGATTTCCGGCAGGCCTTCCGGTTTGATTACCAACTCAGCCAGTTTCTGGCCCTTGCTGACAGGTGCATTGATTGGGCCTTTATAGACAACCTCGGCTTGGATATCCTTATTCCCCAGCACTGGGAAAAGCAGTGTCAGATCATCTTCGGGCACCAATCCCACAGTTTTTTCTGCGCCCATCCATAGCTTGGCCTGGGCTACCGGTTCTTCTGCTTTGGCAACTGACCTCTCGACAAAATTTCGAAACGACCAGTTAACCACGGCCTCAGCCTCCTCTGCGCGGGTTCCGACGCTGTCGAGACCAGAAAGAACAAAGACGATCCGGCGATCCCCTTGTTTGGCCGAGCCGACCAAACCGTACCCGGCCTCTTGCGTATGGCCGGTCTTGAGGCCGTCGGCCCCGATATCCAGTTTCAGCAGAGGATTGCGATTTCGTGCGTTCGACGGGGCACGGCCATCGAACTCGAACGTCTCTTCGGCAAAGAGCGGGTAGTATTCGGGGAAATCAGTGATCAGTTGATCGGACAGAACAGCCAGATCATGCACTGACATCATGTGCCCGGCTGCGGGCCAGCCGTTGGAATTGGCAAAGTTCGAGTTGTTCATGCCCATCTGCTGTGCGCGTTGGGTCATGAACCGGGCGAACCCGGCCTCGGTTCCGTCGGGGCTGAGCGCTTCGGCAATCACCACGCAGGCATCATTGCCCGAAAGCACGATGATCCCGCGCAAAAGATCCTCGACCCGCACCCGGTCCTGCGTGTTCAGGAACATGGTTGATCCACCATAGCTCATGGCGTGTTCGGACACGGGTAGTGTTTCGTCCAGCGTCAGGCGGCCATCGCGCAGGGCTTCGAACGCGACATACAGCGTCATCAGCTTTGACATCGACGCCGGGGGCAGTGGTTGGTCGGCGTCTTTCGACAACAAAACCGTGCCGGTTTTCTGGTCGATCACATAGGCCGCGCGCGCGGTTGTGTCGAACGCCTGGGCGGGCAGGGCCAAAAGCGCAAGCCCCATGGCCAGAGTGGTTGATCGCAAAGCGGAAAACATCATAGGCCTCCTTTTCTGTTAGTTCTTGGCCGTGAAGGCGTCGGTAAACCCGAGGTCTTTTACGTCGTTCAACAACGCCCGACGTTCCGTGCGGGTTGCGACAGGTCCAACCAAAACGCGCCAGATCGATTTGTCCTCACTCTTCAGTTCGAACACTTCGGCATTCATACCATTGCGACGAATCTTTTCCGCCGCACTCTTGGCGTTGGTTTCAACACTAAAGGTGCCAGCCTGAACATAGGGCTTTGACAAACCACCCGTTGCTGAGGCGCTTGTGGCCGCCACGGCTGGTGCAGCGGTTGGTTCAGACGCCTCTATCGCTGCTGCGGCTCCGGCGATCGGATCCAGCGGTGTCTGTGTGATCTCGTTGGGGTTCTTTTTTTGCCACCATTTGCGCTTGCCAGGTTTCTCTGTAGGCGGCGTCACCTCAGGGTCTGCCAATGCTGCGGTCTGAGCGTCCGGTGCAGCGACCTCGGTGTCGGTCGTCGTGGCAACAGCTGCGCCTGCCGCAGCGGCGCTGGCCTCGTCGGTAGGCTTCTTCTGCCACCATTTGCGTTTGGTGGAACTTTCCTCGGCAGCTTGTGGGTCGGCGGTGGCGACTTCGACGGTCTGATCCTCCGCAGGGGCGGCTTCATTTTCGGAAGATGCAACAGCGGCACCAGCGGCCGCGCCTGCTACGACGGCCGCGCCGGCGTTGGTCTCATCCGACGGTTTTTTCTGCCACCACTTACGTTTTACGGGCTGTTCGGGTACGTCCGCTTCAGCGGTTTCCGTCGTGGTTTCGGTATCCTCAGCTACATCACTGTCTTCAGTTGGCTCCGCTTCCACAGGGGCCGGAGGCTGTTCGATCGCCTCTCGCCGCAACGCCACCACCTGCACCTTGGTCGGGGCACCGGCCAGCATGCCCAGCTGCTCGGCGGCTGAAGACGAGACCTGCAGCGCGGGGCCAGGCAAACTCCGTTCGCGTCGGAACAGGGCGCCGGTGACAGTTTTGTTGTTTGCCGTATTTTTGATCAGTACGCGTTCGGGTTGTGTGACGTCGGGATGTGCCACCCAGATGCCACCCAGCGATGGTCGGCCATCCCATAGACCGGCCTCGGTCACCTGAAATACATCCGGTGCCTCAACATCCCGCTGGTTGGTGGGCGCTGCCTCAGGGAACAATTCAAACCGATTGGTATTGTCCGCATCTTCGATTGCGGCTTCCTCTTCGGGGGCCTCTTGCAGGCCAAACCCTTCCTCGCACCCGGCCAAAGCGGCCAGAACCACGACCAAAATCGCCAGCCGATGTGGCCCAAAGCGTGTGCCCGTCGCTCGCTCCATTTTCTCAATCCCTTGCCTGACAAGGCCATATTGGCCGCGCCCCACCGCGTAATTGCTGGTTCTTGGTGCCAGTCTCTAGCGGTCTCATGCGCAAACAATAACGCGGGCGCGGGGCTATGAAAAGGCTGCTGCGCACCGTTCGGCAAGATTTCCCTCTTTATAGGCTTGCCTCTGCATTAAACACCGCTTAGACCCTGCGGCACGCGGGGAGGTGGCAGAGTGGTCGAATGCGGCGGTCTTGAAAACCGTTGAACGTGAGAGCGTTCCCAGGGTTCGAATCCCTGTCTCCCCGCCACTCATACCGATTTCATTTCAATTGCGTTTTCTAACCCGGTGTTGCGCCGCAATTCACGCGCAGGTTTTGTTGGATGTGTTAGTCGACTTGCACGCTTTGACACCCGGAAAACCGGGCACAAGGCGCCCGGTTTGGTCGTGATGGTCAGTGCTGTCACATCCCGTTGCGTGGAATAACGTGTGTCTTTTCTTCTTCAAAAATCAGGTCTTCGCCCGACCAAGCCTTAAGGCGCGATGTCAGGTGAAATTCAGTTTCGGTTGCCCTTTGTTCGGAGTAGGTCCAGATTTTCGCCGACCAGCCCTCGCGTTCGAAACCTGCCGTTTGCTCCATGGTTGCAACTGCAGATAACGGATCGCTCGGGTGGATCGTATAGCGTCGGTCCGAAACGTCGCTCAGCACTGTTCCGATTTCGTCGAGGCGAAAGTCGCCGATAGGACCAAACACGCCGCCATCCAAGAAGAAGCGATGGGTCACATTATTGTTGGTCAGGTCGGTGTGGACCGAGCGTTCCATTGAACCGTTCCGGACATGGGTCTTTCGTGCGGCGATCTTCGGGGCGGTCGGTTCAGGTAACGATCGCGGCTCCGTCTCGCCTTTGGGCTGGCTTCGGACAGGCAGGACCAGCCGGGAGGTGCCGGGCCGTATGGTGAGCGTTACAGGCGCGGGCGAGGGCCAAAGGACAGGCCAATACGCCGAGGCGATCTGTAGGACGAGGCGGTGGCCTGCCTGTACTCGGTAGCCTGTTCCATAAAGTGGAACGCTGACAGACATGTCTTCGCCGGGTGTGATTGGGGTGGGCCGAGTGTCGCTGTCGCGGTGATTGAGATTGCAAAATCCGCGCGCGATCAGCGTTTGCGCACCATCCGGGGCCTCATCCACAAACAAAGCCGCAACAAGCCCCTGCGGCTGGTCGGCAGTTACCGTTAGCTCAACCCGGGGCTGACCCAAAAGCGCAAGCGGTTCAGTCAGTGGTGGGCCCTTGAACTGCAACGCGCCCCCGGCGTCGGTCCGGCAATCCGTTGCCATATCACCGGGAATAGCGAACGAGCACATGTCGCCTGCGGTTGCCCCGAAAGTTTGGGGTGAGCAGATGGACATTACACCTCCGGGTTCTGCCGTCTTGCCCAGACTTTGATTGTTCAGCCAGAACGTCTGTTCGGTTACATTGGGCGATGGCCAGCTAGGTTCTTCAATCCAGCGTCCGGTTCTCTGCAGATGTGTGCCCGACGGTGCAGCGCTGTCTTGCAGGAAAAACCGCAACGGTGGTTCATCCATCAGGCCGGTGTCCTGGCCTTTTAGCCAATGGTCCCAGAAGCGAATAACCTCGCCGACGAAATCAACCTTCGGTCCGGGAACCCCTTCGTGGGGGTAGAGATGAGCCCAAGGTCCCATCAGGATTTTGACAGGACCTTTGAGATTCTGGGCGATACGAAACGGCGTGTCGCGATACAGGTCCATCCAGCCACCGAAGAAGTAAACCGGCACCTCGATATCAGCGTAGTTTTCACTGATCGAGCCGCGTCGCCACATCTCGTCATGGGTCTGATGTTCCAGCCACATGGCGGGCCAGAAGCTGGTGCCTTCTAACCGTTCGCGCCACATATCGATCCAGCGGTCGACACCGACAATCTGCGGATCAGGCGGCATGGCATTATAGAGCTGCATGATTGAGCCCCACCAGAAATTGTCATTAGCCAAACACCCGCCGTAAAAATGAATGTCTTCACGCCATCGATCATCCGTTCCCATAACCGGCGCGATGGCCTTCAGCGCAGGTGGGCGTGTTGCGGCCACTTGGAACGCATTGTACGCCCCCCAGCTTTTTCCGAACATTCCGACATTTCCATCGCACCAGTCCTGCGACGCGAGCCATTGAATAAGGTCATGCCCATCCTGGATTTCCTGATGCGAATATTCGTCTTCGGCAATCCCGTCGCTGTCACCGTAACCCCGAATATCCACGCGGATCGATGCGTATCCGGCGGCTGCAAAATGTGGATGCATGCCTTCATCGCGCATACGCGTGCGATCTCGACGTCGGTATGGGATGTATTCGAGGATACAGGGTAACGGGGTGTCCTTCGCTTCATGGGGCAACCACAAACGTGCGGCCAACCGTGTTCCATCGGGCATCGGAATCCAAACGGTTTCAATTACTTCAATACCGCTCATGAAACGATCCTCTCTCTTTGTGCTGGTGGACGAGCCCTTGGGGCAGACAGAAAACGATGTGCTACTGCGCGACCATCTTTTACATGTCTTTTCGGAGTATCAACCCTGCGATGTTATTACGCGTGTCGCGATATTCCGATCGATAATCGCTGGTTTGGTGGGACACACTGCCGACCGATCTCTTGCCAAGGAGTAGCCTTAGGCAAAATCAAACATATCAATGAGGTGGGAAAGATGGTGGGCGACCCTGGAATCGAACCAGGCGTGCGTCTCCGCGAGGGAGTTACAGTCCCCTGCCACACCTTGCGGCCTGTCGCCCACTGTCAGGCGTTGCACCTGACGTGGAGGCGTGATTACTAGCGCGTCTAAAGGGCGTCAACAGGAAAATATCGCTTTGACGCAGGAAACCGAATTCACGGCCCGGAGGTCTGTTACATGAAGAAACCAAAGTGGGTCGTCGAGAAGGAACAGGCGCGAAAAGCGGCGGCTTCCGAGACCGTCTGGCTGTTTGGCCTGCACGCCGTTCGTGATGCGCTGATGAACCCGAAACGGCAAAAAATACGCCTGATTGTAACTCGGAATGCGCGTGACAAACTGGCGGAAGCCGTTGATTTTGCAAAGATCGAGGCCGAGATGGCCGATCCGCGAAAATTCACGGCCCCGATTGATCCCGGTTCGGTTCATCAAGGGGCCGCGCTTGAGGTGAAGCCGCTGGACTGGGGTGGGCTTGCCGAGAACTGCATCGGGCGGGAAAACCCGCGTGTGCTGCTGCTGGATCGGGTAACGGACCCGCATAACGTGGGGGCAATTCTCCGTTCGGCCGAAGTCTTGGGTGCCAGTGCAGTGATCGGTACCCGACACCATTCCGCGCCTGAAACCGGCGCATTGGCCAAAACGGCCAGCGGTGCATTGGAAAGGCAACCCTATCTGCGCGTTCGCAACCTTGCCGATACAATTACTGAATTACAGAACATGGGCTATCTGGTTCTGGGGCTGGACGGTGAGGCAGGCGAAACAATCGAAACCGCATTGCATGACAAGCGCACCCAGCCGGTGGCGTTGGTCTTAGGAGCTGAAGGGCCGGGCTTGCGCCAAAAAACCAAAGAGACGGTGGATCAATTGGTCAAGATTGACGCGTCAGGCGGATTTGGGTCACTCAATGTCTCAAATGCTGCCGCAATTGCACTATATGCGTCACAGCCCAGATAACAGGAGGTTCCCATTTCCACTCCGCACAAAATCGCTACCTGCTGCTATTGTGGCACGCGCGCAGCGCTGGTCCTAAAGGGAAAACAGCAGCACGAGCTGAGCTGCGCAAGCTGTGGCGCGCCCTTGCATAATCTCAAGATGGTCCCCAAGGCCAAGCTTGCCGAGCGACCAGTCCAAAGAACAAAGCCTTCCCAAAGTTATAAAAAGAACAAGCGAAAGAAGAAAAAAGGCCTGTTTTCGCGTGTATTGGATGAGGCCTGGGACGTCATCGAAGACGTATTTGATTGAGAATCGCAAGTCTGTTCACATCAGCGTCATAGGGGTTTCCGCAACTACACGAAGTATGCAAATTAGACTTCTCTGCAAATTCCATCGATGAATCAGTGATGCTGTCCCGACGTTCCTTTTTGACCAGTCTTTCCTGTCTTGCTTTCGCGCCCGCGGTAAATGCGCAGGAAAAGCCCATGTTCTATACTGCAAACGGGCTGGCAGTTTCTGGCTATGATGCGGTCACCTATTTCAAGATCGGAACGCCCATGCCGGGAAAGCCCGACATTTCCCTGATGTGGAAAGGAGCCGTGTGGCGGTTCGCGTCCGAGGAAAATCGGGACAGGTTTGAACGAAATCCAAGGGCCTTTGCGCCTCAATTCGGCGGATATTGCGCTTATGCCATGGTGCAGGGGCTGCTCAGCAGTGCCGACCCTCGCGCATGGCAGATTGTGGAGGGCAAGCTTTACCTGACACACTCGGCAACGATTGAACGCGTCTGGAAGCAGAACGTGTCCCAGAACATCCGCGAGGCCGAGGGGCATTGGCCTCAGGTTTTGTATCACTAGTCGGCGGAAATCCGCTTTTTGTGATCTGTCATCACAAAAATGCGCGCCCCCTCTTTTTTTTACCAAACTCATGCTTAAATGTCACAGTGACCGCGGAACGGAACTGCCGCGGGTCATTTCACTGTCCCTCGTTCCAACAACTGGCGCTCAGGCAAGACCTGAGCGCTTTTTTCTTTTTAGGCACCTGCCTATGGTGTGGTCATGGCTGATTATCCCGATGACTTCCTGACCCATATCCTAAAGCGCACCAAGGTGGTGGCTGTCGTCGGTGTGTCGATGAACCCGGTGCGGCCCAGTTATTACGTGGCGCGTTACTTGTCGCTCAAAGGTTATAAGGTCATTCCGATCAATCCAGGGCACGCGGGCAAAACACTGTTCGGTCAGACGGTCAGGTCGTCGATATCCGAGATTTCCGATCCCGTCGACATGGTGGATATCTTCCGTCGGTCCGAGGCCGTGCCGCCGATCGTTGATGAGGCCTTGGCTGCGTTTCCCAATCTGCGCACGATCTGGATGCAGATCGGTGTCGAACATGCTGGGGCGGCGGCAAAGGCGCAGGCGCGAGGAGTGGATGTGATCATGAACCGCTGTCCGAAGATCGAATACCAACGCCTGTTTGGTGAATTGAGATTGGGTGGGTTCGCGACCGGGGTGATCTCGTCCAAGCTCTGATGGTTAGCCACCGGCGTAGGGTTTCAACGTACCGTATTGCTCTTGACGGCGCTGCTGCAGAACCACTTCACGCGGGACCCAGTCATAACGCGTGTCTTCGGTCAAAGGCGACCAATACAACAACCCGCCATACCGCCAAGGGTCCAACACGACGCCTTCATACATGCTTTCCCCCTTGCGGCTGATGATGGCGGTGCTGTGGTCGATCCGGAACGGATTGTCCGCATTGGCGATGGCGCGGTGCATCTCAAGTGTGCGGAACTGTTCCTGATCCAAGCGGCGCTCGATATCTTCGGCCCAGTGCCAGCACAGACCGCGCGGACGCCGGCCTTTGTTGACCTTGGCATTGTGGATCAGCGGTGGGTCGGTGATCTGGTATTCCTGTACCAATTGTGCGGTGTAGGAATAGGCGATGCGGGCGGCACGATTGGCTTCTTCTGGATCGATATCCGGGCCGAGGCGTTGGATTTCGTTGGCCAGACGCTGAACCTCATCCCCGGAAGAGGGCGGAGGCGGGGCGCAAGCGGCAAGGGTGGCAAGGACTACTGCGAACATCAATGCTCTGATCATTCACGCGTCCTTTGCCTCAATGCGCTCCGAAATCTGAATATAGCGGGCTGTGCCACCGTGCGGAACCCAGTCGATCAGTTCTTCGGTCGAGCCGCCTTTTCCGCAATGCCGCTGATGCCCTGACGGCGCGCCAGTTCGGCCAGCACGTCATCCAATGCCACATCCCGCGCGGCCAGCATAACCAGCAGATGATAAAGTACATCCGCCGCCTCAGAGGTCAGCTTTGTCTTATCGCCCTTAGCCGCTTCGATGATGGCCTCGATGGCCTCTTCCCCGAATTTCTCGGCGCATTTCTCAGGGCCTTTGGCCAACAGCTTGGCCGTCCAACTGCTGTCGGGGTCTGCTCCTTTTCGGGCCTCAATCGTGGCGGCCAGTTCGTGCAGAATGCTCATGCCAACCTCATCGGAATGCCAGCGGCGGCCATGTGTTCCTTGGCCTCGCGGATGGTGTATTCACCGAAATGAAAGATCGAGGCTGCCAACACGGCGCTAGCCCCGCCTTTGGTGACGCCCTCGGCCAGATGATCAAGATTGCCAACGCCGCCCGAGGCGATTACCGGCACATCCACCGCGTCACTAATTGCGCGAGTCAGGGGCAGGTTGAACCCCGCCTTGGTGCCGTCCCGGTCCATCGAGGTCAGCAGGATCTCTCCTGCACCTTTGGCGACTACGGTTTTGGCAAACTCGACTGCGTCAATACCGGTGGATTTGCGCCCGCCATGAGTGAAAATCTCCCACTTGCCAGGGCTGACGGTTTTGGCGTCGATGGCGCAGACGATGCACTGGCTGCCGAATTGGTCCGCTGCCTTGGCGATCACATCCGGATTGGCGACGGCAGCCGAGTTAAAGCTGACCTTGTCTGCCCCAGCCAATAGCAAGGCGCGCACATCATCCTTTGTGCGGACCCCTCCGCCCACAGTCAGGGGAACGAAACATTGCTCTGCCGTGCGTCGAACCACATCAAACATGGTGCCCCGATTTTCGTGGGTGGCGTGAATGTCGAGAAAACATATCTCGTCCGCTCCGGCGGCGTCATAAGCCTTGGCTGATTCGACCGGATCACCTGCATCGCGCAAGCCTACAAAGTTCACCCCTTTGACCACGCGGCCATCGGCGACGTCCAGACAGGGAATGATACGGGTTTTCAGCATCGGCCTTCCTTTGTTGGCCGCACCCTTACCGGCAAAGCCCCGCCGATGCCAGACTTGTGATTGTGATCTGGCGTGAAGCCATAGAAATTAGAGGTGAAATTCATGAAAAGGATTATCGAGATGCGACATCTTATTCTGGCTTCAATACTCACATTCGGAGGCGCTCTGACCGCCATGGCTGACGACATCATCAAAGTGGAAACCAATAAATCCGTGGCCGAGGCGCTGGACGCGCTCGAAGCCGCCGTGGGCAATGCGGGTGCGACCGTCTTTGCGCGTGTTGACCACGCGGCTGGTGCCGAAAAGGTCGGCACGCCCATTCCGCCCAATCAGGTGCTGATCTTCGGCAATCCCGCGCTGGGTACACCTGCAATGCAGATCGACCCGCGCGCTGGGCTGTTCCTGCCGCTGAAGGTTCAGGCCTATGAGGATGCGAACGGGCAGGTCTGGTTGGCTTATGAAGATCCGAAAGAGACAATGGATGAGCTTGATGAGGTCGAAAAATCCCCTGTCATCGAGAAAATGCGCGGCGCGCTGGCAAAACTGACAGCCGCCTCTGCCCAATAACTCAGCTTAAGGCGCGAATGGCCTCATTCAGGTCAATCGCGCCGTCATAGAGCGCGCGGCCCGAGATCGCGCCATTCAGCTCAACACCACAGTCGCGCAGCGCGATCAGGTCATTCAAAGAGCTGACACCGCCAGAGGCGATAACCGGAATCGAGACCGCGCATGCAAGTGCTGCAGTGGCTTCGATGTTCGGCCCCTGCATTGCGCCGTCGCGGTTGATGTCGGTGTAGATAATCGCGGCGACGCCTGCATCTTCGAAGCTGCGTGCCAGATCGGTGACTTGCACGTTGGTCTCTTCGGCCCAGCCCTTGGTGGCAACCATGCCGTTGCGCGCGTCGATGCCCACGGCGACCTTGCCGGGAAAGGCTTTGGCCGCCTCGCGCACCAGATCGGGGTTCTCGACCGCGACGGTACCTAGAATCACCCGCGCCAGCCCTTTGTCGATCCAGGTCTCAATCGTCGCCATGTCGCGGATGCCACCGCCAAGCTGGGCGGGTACGTTACAGGCCTTCAGGATCGCTTCGACCGGGGCGGCGTTTACCGGTTCCCCGGCAAAGGCTCCGTTCAGGTCGACCAGATGCAGCCATTCGCAGCCGGCTTCGACAAAGGTGCGGGCCTGAGCTGCGGGATCTTCGTTGAATACCGTTGCCTTGTCCATTTCACCGCGCAGAAGGCGAACGGCATTGCCGTCTTTAAGGTCGATGGCGGGGTAGAGGATCATGTCGGGCGGCCCTATATCACTGTTACACGCGCGGGATATCGCACAGGCCGGGCAGAGGCGCAACGCGACGCAAAGTCAGTCTTGCCCGGTGCCGAAGGGCAGGTCAGACTGGCCGGAAAGACAGGGAGACAACTATGAAGACATTTACACTCGCAGCGGGTTTTGCCGCGATAGCAACCACTGCCTTTGCCGCCGATCCTGTGGACGGTCTTTGGAAGACCGCTCCGGGGGATACGGGCGGATATCTGCATGTGTCGATTGCCGAGTGCGGCAGCGCCATCTGTGGAACGATCGATACCGCCTTTGACGCGGATGGAAACGAGCAGCTGGAATATGAGAATCTGGGCAAGCAGATCATTTGGGACATGATTCCCGAAGGTGGTGGCAGCTATGACGACGGAAAAATCTGGGCACCGGATCGGGACAAAACATACAGCTCGAAGATGACACTGGACGGCCAGAACAAGTTGACCGTCAAAGGATGCGCTGTCGGTGGTCTGGTGTGCCGCGGGCAGGTCTGGACCCGCGTCGAGTAACCTCTCAGGGCGTCCAGGTCAGGAAGTTCCCGATAATCCGCAGGCCCACACCCTGGCTTTTCTCGGGATGGAACTGCATCCCGACCATCGTGTCGCGGCCGATCACGGCCGTGACCTCTTGACCATAGTCCACATAGGCTAATCGTTGCTGTGGGTCCGTCACTCGGAAGTGATAGGAGTGGACGAAATAGGCGTGATCGCCCGATGTCACACCGGCAAAGACCGGGTGATCGCTTTCCAATACCAGATCATTCCAGCCCATATGCGGAACCTTCAGGGCGTTGTCTGATGGCTTGATCTTCACAACTTCCCCGGCCACCCAGCCTAGACCATCGGTCTCGCGATATTCGTGTCCCTTCGAGGCCATCAGCTGCATGCCAACGCAAATACCCAGAAACGGGCGACCATTCTGTTCAACCGCCTCCACCATAGCGTCATAAATGCCCTTGTGCCCTCGCAACTCGGCAGCACAAGCCGGGAAAGCCCCATCTCCTGGCAGCACAAGACGATCTGCACGCGCGACAACCTCTGCATCCGAGGTCACGACAACCTCACCTGCATTCATTTCACGCGCCATACGCTGAAACGCCTTTTCCGCAGAATGCAGATTGCCCGACTCATAATCAATGATCGCAGTCAACATGATACGGCCCAGTTCTTCTTCTTGTTCCAAATACGGCGGGGTGAATTGGCTGCAAGCCAAGAGGGGCAGCGCCCCTCACACCGGCACCCTATAACGCGCCCTTGGTGGACGGAATCGCATCCGCCTTGCGCGGGTCTGTATCAACCGCCAGCCGCAACGCCCGTGCAACTGCCTTGAAAGCCGCCTCGGCAATGTGGTGGCTGTTGAAGCCGTGCAACTGGTCGATGTGCAACGTGATGCCGCCATGGGTGCTGAGCGCTTGAAAAAACTCGCGCACCAGTTCGGTGTCGAATGTACCAATCTTGTGTGTCGGCAGATCGACATTCCAGATCAAGAACGGACGCCCCGACAGATCCAGCGCGCAGCGCACCTGTGCATCATCCATCGGCAGGTGGCACTCGCCATAGCGACGGATGCCTTTTTTGTCGCCCAGAGCCTGTGTAAGCGCCTGACCCAAAGCAATCCCGGTATCTTCAACCGTGTGGTGATCATCGATGTGGTAATCGCCTTTGGCGCGGATCGTCATGTCGATCAGCGAATGGCGCGCCAACTGGTCCAGCATATGGTCAAAGAACCCTACACCAGTCTGGTTGTCATACTGGCCGGTGCCGTCCAGATTGACCTCGACAGAGATCTCGGTCTCGGCGGTCTGACGGCTGATCTTAGCGCTGCGCATGGGCGAATTCCTTTTGCTACAGGGGCGCTTATAGACGCGGATGGGCGGCCTATCCAGACCGCTTGACGCGTTCGATGCAAACTGTTGCGGGGGATTGCACCCACGCGCCGCCCGTGCCAGCCTGCGCACAACACGAACCAACAAGGCACGGCCCATGTCCACCTGCGTTTTCATCCAGATCCGCTGCAAACCCGGTAGCACCTACAAAGTGGCCGAGGAAATCGCCCTGCGCGAAATCCATTCCGAGCTGTACTCCACAAGCGGCGAATACGATCTAATGCTGAAACTCTATATCCCCGAAACCGAGGATGTCGGCCATTTCATCAACGAAAATCTGCTGGTGATTCCAAATATCGAACGTTCGCTGACCACGATGACGTTCAAGGTGTTTTAACCCAGCTCGAACGTCGTCACGCCGAAGATCCGGTTCAGATCGATCTCTGGTTCGTGATCCGAATACATCCGCGCGGTTTCAAAGACCTTCTCCAACCCCAGCGCATCGGCCAGTGCGAAGGCGGCGGCGTTGGGTTGAGGCATGTCGATGAATATCTCTTGCTCTGCGTGATCCTCTGGTATGGCGCTCAGCACCGAGGCCAGCAGCGCCTGCGCAATCTCAGAGCTATCCGCAAAAAGCGGCCCGATCTTGTAACCGGTCTGACACGGGCGAAGCGTCACATAGCCCCTGATCGCACCATTTTCAGTGAACACGCGCGACGCATGGCTGGGCGCGCTCAGCCAGTCATGCAGGAATACACCGCGCACGGCAGGGAAAAGGGCAAGGTCATAGGCCGCCAAATCATTTGAAGCGCTGGTCAGCGAAGCGATATTTGCCACGGGTTGCGGCCCGAGCGCCGCCAGGATTCCGTTTTTCGTTCCGACAAAGCGATAATTGTTGTAGGCAAAGCTAAAGCCGGACTTGCGATAGTTGTCCTGTTGCTCGACCACACCATCCAGCCCCATATTACGCCCCTTGCAATGGGCCAGCGCGTGTTGGGCGATTTCTAGCCCGTGACCCGATCCGCGAAACTCGGGCCGCACGATGTAGAATCCCAGGAACGAAAACGCATCGTCATAGTTTACCGCTGAAACCGATGCGATCATCTCGCCATCTAGAAACCCGCCCAGAAAACCATCCGGGTCCGTTGGGCGAAAGCACTCGGCATCATGTACCCCCGGGTTCCACCCCTCGCGCCCGGCCCAATCCACGGCGTGCTGCAGCTCGGCTGCGGTGAGCGGGCGTATATCATAGCGGGGCATCTTCAAACTCCTGTTTGCGCTGTGACCCTGGACCGGCTCGCATTGTCCAGTATCGCGATCGCCTCGATCTCGATCACCATGTCTTTGTAAATCAGCGCGGGCACGGGAATACCTGTGGTGGCCGGGCCAGGCGCAGAATATGAACCTGACCGGATCAGTAGATTCTCGTGCAAGGCCTCAGCCGAAGCGTTGCCCTGGTAGAAGGTCGTGACCTTGACAATATTGTCGAGCGTTGCTCCGAACTCGGCCAGCACTCGTGAGAGATTGTCCATCGCGACGCGGGTCTGGGCAACCATATCACCCGGGTGGACCACATTCGCCCCGCTATCCAAGGCAACCTGCCCGCCGATATGGATGACGTTATCGCACAAATTTCCGTGTTTATAGGGCAAGGGCGCAGTCCAGGTCCAATGACCTTCGGGCCAGGAAAATCGCTTTGTTTCGGTTGAACAGATTGCTGTCGCTGCGATTTTGACGGTCAACCCATCTTGGGCAAACCACGGCACGGGTATGCCTGTGGCAGCCGGGCCGGGATCTGCAAAATATTCGGCGCGTAGGCGGGCGGAGCGATCCCAGTCGCTGCCCAGCAAATCGTCCTTATAGAAGGTGTTCAGTTTGACCACGTCCGCGAAATCCGCCCCGACTGCGGCCAACGCTCGACCTAAACGCTCCATCGTTTGGGCGGTTTGCGTCGGGACATCCTCGGGGCTTGCAACCGTTCCCTGTGGGGTCAGGGCCGAGACTTCGCCGGTGAACACCATATTCCCTGCGCGCACGACATGTGAAAACGCAGGCGGGACAGGCGGCATATCGTCAAGGCGCAGGCATTGACGTTGAGTGCGTGTGCCGTCAGAGCCGCGCATGGCCACGCCTTCGATTTCGATCAACATATCCGGATAACAAAGTTCGGGCATATTGATCATGCTAATCACCGGCTGTGCCTTCACACCGATGATTTGCGCCAATTGATCCATCAGGCCGGATTCATCTGCGGCATCGCCCACATAGTAGACCACCAAGCGCACCAGATCGTCGAAATCGACGTCCAAATCTTGAAGCAATGTCGCCATGTAGGCCATTGCGTTGGCGCATTGAGTTGGTAAATCGCCAATATTGCGCACGTTTCCCTGCGCATCCAGATCGACTTGACCACCGGTAAAGATCAGCTCGCCTGCACGCACCGCATGGTGGTGGGTCAGCTTGACGGGCCAATCCCAATGCCCGTCGGGGAAACTGTATTGCCTGGCCAAATCGGTCCTCCCTGCATGCAACAACGCACGGGGACTAAAGCGAAATCAATACCAAAGCGCAACGCACTACGGGAGAGAGTTGGAGAAAGAGTTTGCAGTCTGGGACGTCTCGTATCTGGAGCGGGCGAGGCGATTCGAACGCCCGACCCTAACCTTGGCAAGGTTATGCTCTACCCCTGAGCTACGCCCGCATCAGATACATATGTGGTCCCAAGACCTCTCAATGGAGCGGGCGAGGCGATTCGAACGCCCGACCCTAACCTTGGCAAGGTTATGCTCTACCCCTGAGCTACGCCCGCGCCGTTGAGTGAGGAGGGATGTATTAATTCCCGCACGATGCTGCAAGCGGAAAAACACAATAAACCGCAAAAATCTTTCGACGGAAAAGCGGGGTTGGCGTGTTTAAGAGATATAGGATTCAGCGAAACGAGGGATAAGTAGTCGAAATGACAAGTTTTGCAGATATGAAAATGGCAGTGCTGGCTGCGCTGATCGTGTTGACCGCAGTTATCTGCGGTCAGACCAACGATAAGCTGGCGGATGCGCAACCTGTCTTCCCCCAAGCACCCTTGATCGAGACGCAGGTCCTGACGGGTTAGCCTCGCGCTTACACAGTCAGCACAAGATTCGCGATTGCGGCCACCAGAATAGAAGCGAACGTCAGCCCCATACCGATCTGACGCAGGACGATAATCTGGGGCGTCTTGCCAAATCCATAGGCGTGCAAAAGACGTCCTGCCAACAGCGACAGGCCCAGCAGATTCACAAGCCACCCGCCAGCGCCCTGCAATTCGACAATCGCGATCAGCAGCAATGCAAAAGGGGCGTATTCGGCGCAGTTCGCTTGCGTTCGCATCGCTTTGATCATCGCTTTGTCGCCGTGATCCCCGACCGAGATCTTGCCCCTCCGGCGTTGTAGGATGACGTTTATGCTAAGCGCAACAAACAGCAGGGCGATCAGCGCGGCGTAGATCGGGGTGATGGTCAGCATGGTGCCTCCTGATGTTGAAAGGGCCGCCCGGTTCCCCGAACGGCCCATATCAGATTAGAAGGCTAGACCGGTTATTCCAGTTCGACCAGCAGGTCCTTAGCGTCAATCTGACCGCCTGGCTGGACATGGACGGCCTTAACCACCGCGTCACGCTCGGCATGGATGCCGGTTTCCATCTTCATCGCCTCGATGGTCAACAGCAGATCGCCTTCCTTAACCTCCTGGCCAGCGACTGCGGCTACGGTTGCAACAACACCTGGCATTGGCGCGCCGATATGGTTCGGGTTGCCCACCTCGGCTTTGGGGCGTTGCGCTGTCGTGGCCTTCACCAACCGGTTCGGTACCCGGATCACGCGCGGCTGGCCGTTGAGTTCAAAGAACACTTTGACCTCGCCTTTTTCATCGGTCTCACTCATGGCCTGACAGCGGATTTCCAGGGTCTTGCCGGGGTCGATCTCGGCCGTGATCTCTTCGCCCGGCTCCATACCGTAGAAGAATGTGCGCGTAGGCAGGGTGCGAACCGGGCCATAGGTGCGGTGGCGACCCATGTAATCCAGGAACACCTTGGGATACATCAGGTACCCGTTCAGGTCCTCGTCATCGATTTCTTTGCCATCCAATTGCTTGGACAGATCGGCGCGGGTGGCCTCCAGATCGACGGCTTCGACACCTTTACCCGGGCGTTCTGTGTTTGGGGCCTCATCTTTGAGAACTTTGTTGATGATCGTATCAGGGAACCCGCCCGGAGGCTGACCCAGATTGCCGCGCATCATGTCCACGACCGAGTCGGGAAAGGCCACGTCAGTGCTTGGGTCTTCGACTTGCTCGCGCGTCAGATTCTGGCTGACCATCATCAGCGCCATGTCGCCAACGACTTTCGAAGACGGCGTTACCTTGACGATATCACCAAACATCTGGTTCACGTCGGCATACATCTGAGCGACCTCGTGCCAGCGTTCTTCCAGTCCAAGCGAACGCGCTTGGGCTTTGAGATTGGTGAACTGACCGCCGGGCATCTCGTGCAGATACACCTCGGACGCCGGGGCCTGAAGACTGGATTCAAAGGCCGCGTACTGGCCGCGCACCGCCTCAAAATAATCGCTGATCTCGCGGATCGCTTTGATGTCCAGTCCGGTGTCGCGCTCGGTATGGCGCAGGGCCTCGACCACCGTGCCCAGTGTTGCCTGCGAGGTGTTGCCGCTGAAGCTGTCCATCGCGCAATCCACTGCATCCACACCGGCCTCGGAAGCCGCCAGAATGGTGGCGCTGGCGATACCGGCTGTGTCATGGGTGTGGAAATGGATTGGCAGACCAACCTCTTCCTTCAGCGCGCGGATCAGGATACGAGCCGAGGCTGGTTTCAGCAGACCCGCCATATCTTTCAGACCCAGCACATGCGCGCCTGCGTCGCGCAGCTCTTTCGCCATGCCGACGTAGTATTTCAGATCGTACTTCGATCGGTCGGGGTCTAGAATGTCACCGGTATAGCAGACGGTGCCTTCACAGATTTTGCCGTTGTCAATGACGGCATCCATTGCAACACGCATATTCTCGACCCAGTTGAGTGAATCGAACACGCGGAACACGTCGATACCATTTGCGGCCTGACGTACAAACTCCTGCACCACATTGTCGGGATAGTTGGTGTAGCCAACCCCGTTCGCCCCACGCAGCAGCATCTGGGTCATCAGGTTCGGCATCGCTTCGCGCAGGTCGCGCAGACGCTGCCACGGGCACTCCTGCAGGAAGCGATAGGCTACATCGAAGGTCGCGCCGCCCCAGCATTCCACCGAGAACAACTGCGGCATGTTCGCCGCATAGGTCGGGGCAACCTTGATCATGTCGATCGATCGCATCCGCGTTGCCAGCAGCGACTGATGCCCGTCCCGCATAGTGGTGTCGGTGATCAGCAGCTGACGTTGGGCTTTCATCCAGTCGGCAACGGCCTGCGGGCCCTTCTGCTCCAACAAGTTGCGGGTGCCCATCTGCGGCTCGGCCTTGGGTGCAGGAGGCTTGGCTTCTTTCAGGTCGGCGCGCGGTTCCGGGCGATCCTTGGTTTCGGGGTGCCCGTTGACCGAGATGTCTGCAATATAGGTCAGAACCTTCGTGCCCCGGTCGCGACGTTTCTTGAACTGGAACAGGTCCGGCGTGTCGTCGATGAACTTGGTCGTGTATTCATTCGACAGGAAGATCGGGTGCTTCAGCAGGTTTTCGACAAAGGCTATGTTGGTACTGACGCCGCGCACGCGGAACTCACGCAGGGCGCGGTCCATCCGGGCAATGGCCTTTTCGGGCGTAGGCGCCCATGCGGTGACCTTGGTCAGCAGCGAGTCGTAATACCGTGTGATCACCCCGCCCGCATACGCGGTGCCGCCATCCAGACGGATGCCCATGCCAGTGGCCGAGCGATAGGCGGTGATGCGGCCATAATCGGGGATAAAGTTGTTCAGCGGATCTTCGGTCGTGACCCGTGTCTGCAGGGCGTGACCGTTCAGACGGATATCTTCCTGACTATCTTTACCGGTGGCTTCGGCCAAAGTTTTGCCTTCGGCGATCAGGATCTGAGCCTGCACGATGTCGATGCCGGTGACTTCTTCGGTGACGGTGTGTTCCACCTGTACCCGGGGGTTGACCTCGATAAAGTAAAACTTGCCGGTGTTCATATCCATCAGGAATTCAACCGTACCGGCGCATTCATAGTTTACGTGGGCGCAGATACGGCGCCCCAACTCGCAAATCTCGACGCGTTGTTCGTCCGTCAGGTATGGGGCAGGGGCCCGTTCGACGACTTTCTGGTTCCGGCGCTGAACCGAGCAGTCCCGTTCATAGAGGTGATAGATCTCACCATGCTTGTCGCCCAAGATCTGCACTTCGACGTGGCGCGCACGGATGATCATCTTCTCCAGATAGCCTTCACCATTGCCGAACGCTGCTTCGGCCTCACGGCGGCCTTCCAGCACTTTCTCTTCCAGCTCATCCTCGGACAGAATCGGACGCATACCGCGTCCGCCGCCGCCCCAGCTGGCCTTGAGCATAAGCGGATATCCGATCTCGGCCGCTTCGGCCTTGATCGCCGCCATGTCATCTCCCAGAACTTCGGTCGCTGGGATAACAGGGACGTCGGCGGCGACCGCCACTTTCCGGGCGCTTGCCTTATCTCCCAGCGCGCGCATGGTTTCGGCCTTGGGGCCGATGAACGTGATACCGTTCTGAACGCAGGCATCTACAAAATCCGGGTTCTCGGACAGAAGGCCATAGCCCGGGTGGATCGCGTCCGCGCCGCTTTCCTTGGCAACGCGTATTATTTCATCAATCGACAGATAAGCCGCAACCGGCCCCATCCCTTCACCAATGCGATAAGCCTCATCCGCCTTGAAACGATGCAGGCCTAATTTGTCTTCCTCGGCAAAAACCGCGACGGTGCGCTTACCCATCTCGTTGGCTGCCCGCATGACGCGGATGGCAATTTCGCCGCGGTTGGCGATCAGGATTTTCTTGAAGTCTGTCATTTCAGGTCCCGGTCATTACTTGGTGTGGCCTTGTGAATAGGCGGACAATGCGACCACGTACACATGTAGTTCCGGGTAGAGCCAGCATGTTAACGCTCTCAAGCGCAGCTCATCGCCACTTTTCCGCGCACATGCTGCATCGCAGCATCAATTGCTGTATCTATGTTGCAATTTTTTTATGCACCACGCGGCTGATGTTTTGAAAATCACCGCATGAACCAGCTTTGATCGGCCTGATTCGGAGTTATTGGAAACTCGAAGCATCCAAGCCATCGATAACCTGTCGGCGTTCCTTTCGGATAAGATCACCTATCGCAAGACACCAAGACGCTGGGATCTGAGTTGGGGTTCAGGACGCTGCCGCCTTCTTTCGGTCGACAATGCCCGAGGCGGCATTGCCAGTTTTTCCGACCTGCACTTGATTCCGGCCCTTGTCCTTTGCGGCATAAAGCGCGTCGTCGGCCACGCGCATCAAATCCTGTGGCATCACGCCATGTGTCGGATAATGTGCAACCCCAACCGAGATCGTGATGCGCGGTAACGATTTCTCACCGTACCGGACCGAGATTGCCTCGACCGCCTGTCGCAGCTGTTCAGCCCGTGTCATGGCCTCGTCCGGGGTGTTGTCTGGCAGGATCAGCGTGAATTCTTCGCCACCGATCCGGCAGGCGATTTCATCACGATCACATCCTTGTTCAAGGGCCGCCCCCACTGCGCGCAACACCATGTCGCCTGCGTCATGCCCATGGGTGTCGTTGAACTTCTTGAAATGATCCACATCTACTGCGATCAGGCTTAACGGCGCGCCGGTCTGCTGGCTGCGGCCGATGGATTTGCGCAGTGTTTCGGTCATGTGGCGACGGTTGAATAGTCCGGTCAGCGGGTCGCGGACGGACTGGTCATGCAACTGATCCCGCATCCTGACGTTTGCGATGGCCATGCTGATCTGTTCCGCACAGAGCTGCGCCAGTTTCTTACTGTCGTGAAAGGCGTCATTTCTGCCCTCATGCGCACGCAGATGCAGCAATCCCACCGTCTCGCCATGGGCAAGAATGGGAAAGCAGAAATATGGCCGCCCGTCATGCGGTTCGGCATGTTCGCAAACGAAATCGATCTCGGATGCACCAAATTCATAGGTTCTGCCGCGCCGTAGGCCCCAGCAGCCCTCGGGGTGGATATGCGCCTTGTGCGAGCCACCATTCCAACTGGCACACCCGTCCAGAACATCGCGTGAGTTGGAATAGACATACACGCTGCCCTCGGCCTCGGGCAGAATATGGGTCATAAAGCGCGATACCATGTCAAAAAGCTCATCGAGCGAGCGGCTGGATTGCAGCCACTCGTTCAGTTCACCCAACAGCCGGACCTCGCGTGCCAGACGCAACTGATCGTCCATCAACTCACGTTCCTTGGCCGCGCGCACCCTTAAATCACGCACCTGCCGACGATTGGAGCGGTAAATCACCAAAATCACCACTGTCAACGCCAGCAAGGCCACGCCGCATAGCACAGCCAATGACCACCGGACGCGCGTGATGAACAAATCCCGCTGCTGCGTGATGTCCGAATAGAACTCGATCGCGCCCAGAAACTGCCCGTCCTTGATAACGGGCGTATAAATCTCGGCGACGTGGCAGGTTTTCTTGCCGGACCCGGCCATCAATTCGTGATTCAATCCGCTGACCTCGGCAATGGGCTTTTCCTCATGTTTGTAAAAGGATCCGCCGGTTGCGAGGATCTCCTGAAAGTAAGGCTTTGAGTTCAGTGACCCGATATCCGCCGAGCGCGTTGACCAGAACACACGACCTTCGCTATCAAACAGTTTGAAGCGGTAAATATCCGATGTTTCGGGCAGAAGCTCTAAAAACTCTTGATCGTGTTCATCCAGGATGCCGCGTTTGAACGTGGCCTCGACATCATGCAGATGCGAGGAAACTTGCTGATTTAACTGTGCCGCGCGGTGTCGCAGATCCGATTCCAGCATGCGGTCGACCACTGGGGCGGGAATTGCGTATATCCCCCAGCCAGCCAGCGCCGTCAGCACGATTAGCATTAGCGAAATGCCTGCAACCTTCAGGCCAGAGGTCCGGCCCGTTTTGTCTATCTGTTTCATAACCCGCGCTCCCACAGCAATGTGGTCAGCATCATTGGCAAGGTTTGACAACGGGTTAATGGCAGCGGGTCTTTGTTTAGAATTGAGTGGAAAGCACTGCAAATTTCTTGTGAACAAGCCGTGAACAAACCCTTTCCCTTCGTACACATCCGGCGTAGTTTGGAGCTATGAGCAGTTTTGACGAAATGGACGCCTTCGAAGGCGCATCGCTGTCGGCGCGGGCGATGCCTGCGACCTCGGCAGAGTACCTCAACGATCTCAACCCGGCGCAGCGCGAAGCGGTTGAACGGCTGGACGGTCCGGTGCTGATGTTGGCGGGTGCGGGAACGGGCAAGACCAAGGCGCTGACCGCGCGGATCACTCACCTGCTCAGGTCCCACCGCGTGCGCGAGAATGAAATTCTGGCGGTGACTTTCACCAACAAGGCCGCGCGCGAGATGAAGGTGCGGGTCGGGCGTATGCTGGGTCGACCCGCCGAGGGGATGCCCTGGCTGGGTACATTTCACGCGATCTGCGTCAAGCTGTTGCGTCGCCATGCGGAACTGGTCGGGTTGAAGTCAAACTTCACTATTCTGGATACAGATGATCAGAAACGTTTGCTCAAACAGCTAACTCAGGCCGCAAACATTGATGACAAACGCTGGCCCGCGCGGATGCTGGCCGGGATTATTGATGACTGGAAAAACCGCGCGCTGACGCCCGACAAAGTGCCTGCTGCTGACGCGGGGGCTTATAATCATAAGGGTATTGAACTTTACGCCCAGTACCAGACCCGTCTGCGCGAGCTGAACGCGGTAGATTTCGGAGACCTGCTGCTGCACATGGTCACGATTTTTCAGACCCACCCGGATGTATTGGAACAATACCAGCGTTGGTTCCGCTACATCCTTGTGGACGAGTATCAGGATACCAATGTCGCCCAGTACCTCTGGCTGCGGCTGCTGGCTGCTAGACACAAGAACATCTGCTGCGTCGGCGATGATGATCAGTCGATCTATGGCTGGCGTGGGGCCGAGGTCGGTAACATTCTGCGGTTCGAAAAGGATTTCCCCGGCGCATTCGTGGTGCGGCTGGAACAGAACTACCGCTCAACCCCGCATATTCTGGCTGCTGCCTCCAACGTCATTCGTGGCAACGAGAGCCGTTTGGGCAAAGAGCTTTGGACTGATCGGGAAGAGGGCGAGAAGGTTCGCCTGATTGGCCATTGGGATGGCGAGGAAGAGGCGCGCTGGATCGGAGAGGAGATCGACGCGATGCAGGGCGGTACACGCGGCGCGCGGCCGATGAACCTCGACGAGATGGCCATTCTTGTGCGCGCTTCGCACCAGATGCGGGCGTTTGAGGATCGGTTTCTGACCATTGGCCTGCCCTACAGGGTCATCGGAGGCCCTCGGTTCTATGAGCGGATGGAGATTCGCGATGCCATGGCCTATTTCCGGCTGGTGGTCAGCCCCGAGGACGATCTGGCGTTTGAGCGGATCGTGAACACACCCAAACGCGGCCTTGGCGACAAGGCGCAGCAGACAATTCAAGTGGTGGCGCGTGAGAACGGGGTGTCTCTGGTCCAAGGGGCAAGGATCGCCGTCGACAACGGTTTGATCAAGGGCAAGGGCAGCAAGGCGCTGCGCGAACTGATCGACGGGCTGGCGCGGTGGAACGCGATGACGCGCGGGCCTCGGATCGAAGTGGATGATGACACAGTGATCGATGATGGCGTATCGCCGATCCGTTATGGCGCGCCCGAGCATACACATATCGAGCTGGCGCAGATCATCCTCGACGAATCCGGCTATACCGACCATTGGCAGAACGAGAAGACACCCGAGGCGCCGGGACGGCTGGAAAACCTTAAGGAACTGGTCAACCAGTTGGACAATTTCGAGAACCTGCAGGGGTTTTTGGAGCATGTCAGCCTGGTGATGGACAATGAGCAGGATAGCGACGGGGCCAAGGTTTCGATCATGACCCTGCACGCGGCCAAGGGATTGGAATTTCCTGCCGTATTCCTACCGGGGTGGGAGGATGGGTTATTCCCCTCGCAGCGCTCGATGGACGAAACGGGCCTCAAAGGTCTCGAAGAGGAAAGACGATTGGCCTATGTCGGCATTACCCGCGCCGAAGAGGTCTGTACGATTTCCTTTGCCGCGAACCGGAGGGTCTTTGGACAGTGGCAGAACTCTATGCCGTCCCGATTTATTGATGAGCTTCCCGAGGACCATGTAGAGGTCCTGACGCCTCCGGGGCTCTATGGTGGTGGTCAGCAGAGCGCGGGGATCGAAACCCGTGCGGCCGAGGCGAATGTCTATAACTCTCCGGGATGGAAGCGGTTACAGGCGCGGCAGGGGCAATATGGCATGTCTCAACCCAAAGAAAGCCGGAACACGGTGATCGATGCCACAGCGGTGGCAAGCTTCACGCTGGGCGAACGAGTGTTTCACCAGAAATTCGGCTATGGTGCGGTAATCGGTATTGAGGGTGACAAAGTCGAGGTTGATTTCGACAAGGCGGGGACGAAGAAAGTGGTTTCGCGCTTTCTGAGCGCTAAGGACGACGTGCCGTTTTGAAGCTTACAACCCTTCGACCAGCACAAGATTCGCCGTCGCCGTTTTTTGCCTGATCCTGGCCAGTTCAAGATAGTCTGGGTCGTCTTTCCAGGCCTTTGCGGCAGCCATGTCCGGGAACTCCATCAAGACGATACCGTCTTCTGCCCAACTGCCTTCGACGATCTCGACGGGTTTTGAGGAAATGGTCAATAGGCGCCCGCCATGCCGGTCAAAGATCGGCATGAAGCCTTCGAGGTATTTCTGATAGCCCTCGGGGTCATGAATGGAAATCTGGGCGATGAAATTGGCGGCCATGGGATACTCCTGAAAATAGTTTACGGCCTCAGCTTACATCTTGCGTATCAAAACGAAAAACGGCGGTTCCCAGGGAGGAGGGAAACCGCCGTTCTTTTCTACATCAGGACAGGGAGGAGGAGAGCCCCGATGTATCCGAACCCGGGTCTGATCCCGGTATGAGGAAGACGCGGCGACGTCAGGGAGGAGGCGTCGCCGCGCGCTTTCAACATCGAGGCAGGGAGGAGGAGAGCCCCGATGTATCAGGTTCCGGCGCTTAGGGCCGGTATAAGGTGCGGCAACGTCAGGGAGGAGGAGAGACGCTGCCGCAGAAATACAGATCCGAAAGGGAGGAGGACGGACCTGATCTCGGTGTTTCGTGTCGCGCTTACTGCGCGGTGTGTTCGACGGTGGCCTGCATGGCAAGCTGGCGGATCATCGAGCGATGCAAGCCAAGATCGGCCAGTTCGCGGTCCGATAGCCCCGACAATTGTTTTACGGTCTGGCGGTACAGGCGGTAACGTACGAAACGTGCTACTGCGGCTTCGATCAGGGTGGCGATCCCAAATGAGGGGGTGCCTTTTAGAGTTGTATGTGCGCTTGCTACTGCCATCGTCTTCATCCGTTCATTCTTGCTGTCACCGGTGATGTCCGGCGTTTGCTTGAGATTGAAAATAGGCAAATGCTGCAATTGCACAATAGCCCACGCCATCAATGCCGCTATGCAGCAAATGCATGGATTGTTGTGACTTTCCAACCCAACCTGATAATCGCTTTGAAAACATAGGTTCTCGCGCGTGGTTGGCATTTTGCCTCGTCAGAGGTTCTGAGTATGGGTGCTTGTCCTTTGAACAAGATAGCCACTTTCTTGGGCGTGTTTTGCCCGCGCCTATTTGGGGAAGGCGCCCTTGTAGTGGGTCCAATCAGCGTTTCGGCGACGCAATGGGAAAGCATGGGCCAGGCATGGGAATAGCCTGTCATCGGTTTACGAATCGAATAATGAAACTGGATTTGACTGTCTTTTCCGGTGACTTTTCGCAAAACTGATAAATTATTGGGAAATGATGGGAGAAAATTTCTCATGACCAATTTGTGGACATGTGGTAGCTGGCATCCAGTATGCTACAATTTATAGTATCTCACTCGCTCAATTTGTTTTCTTTACGACAGTTTTGGTGCCTAAACCTGCTGTCGCCATGTAATATTTTGGTTGATTTCCATGATTTCCCATGGCATCCCTTACTTACCCGATGAGGGCGAGGACAGTTAAGGGGCACCAAACGACCCCGAACCAAAAATATAAAAACAGGTTTCATACAGGCATCTCGCTTTCATCAAACTACAGATCCGGCGCGCGGGCGAGCAGACATCCCCCCAGGTGGCGCGCGCAGCTGGACATCCCGCTTAGCGGGTCAATGCGGCGGGTTGATCAGTGGCAGCAGATCAACCCGCCGTTTTTCCTTCCGGGGGAACGTGAATTTCTGGTGGGGCGCAAGCGAAAGGGACAGTCGTCTTGGCGCGCAGGTTTAGAGGTGAAAGCCACCATAAGGTGGACACGAAGGGCAGGGTCTCGATCCCGGCCTCGTTTCGCCGTGTGCTTGAATCGTCCGATCCCAACTGGCAGCCCGGTGACAATCCAGAGCTTGTGATTGTCTATGGCGACCACCGCCGCAAATACCTTGAATGCTATACGATGCAGGCGATTGATGAGGTCGACGCCAAGATCGATGCGTTGCCGCGCGGCTCGATGCAGCGTCGGATGTTGCAACGGATGTTCCATGGTCAGTCCTTCCCGACCAATGTGGATGAAACCGGACGGTTGGTGATGCCCGCCAAGCTGCGCAACAAGATCGACCTTGAGAATGAGGCGTTCTTTATCGCCGCCGGTGACACGTTCCAAATCTGGAAGCCCGAAACATACGAGGCCGAGGAACTGGCCACGACCGAGGAATGGCTTGACGATCTGCCCGAGGATTTCGATCCGATGCAGTATCTCGATGGCATTGGGGATGGGTGACGGCATGGCCGGCGCTCAGACCTCTTCGAAACCACACATCCCTGTTCTGTTGCGTCCTTTGTTGGCTGCCGTCGCGCCGGTATCCGGTGTCTGGCTAGATGGCACCTTTGGTGCAGGCGGATATACGCGCGGCTTGCTTGATGCTGGGGCCGATAAGGTCATTGGCGTCGATCGCGATCCACTGGCCTTTGAAATGGCCGCAGGTTGGGCTGGGGAATATGGTGACCGGTTGGTGATGCAGCAGGGCGTGTTCTCGCGCATGGATGAATACGCACAGGATTTAGACGGCGTGGTGCTGGATCTAGGCGTCTCGTCAATGCAATTGGATCAGGCTGAACGCGGCTTTTCCTTCATGAAAGACGGCCCGCTGGACATGCGCATGAGCCAGGATGGAGAAAGCGCGGCCGATCTGGTCAACACCGCGACCGAAGCACAACTGGCTGATATCCTGTTCCATTTCGGAGAAGAGCGCGCCAGCCGACGTATTGCGAAATCTATTGTCAAGGCGCGGGCTGAGGAGCCGATTACGACGACACTTCGTCTGGCCGAGATCGTCGAATCCTGCCTGCCGCGCCCGAAACCCGGTCAATCGCACCCGGCAACGCGCAGCTTTCAAGGACTGCGGATCGCGGTGAACGCGGAATATGAAGAGCTGTTTCAGGGCCTTATGGCTGCCGAGCGGGCGTTAAAGCCTGGCGGGAAACTGGCCGTTGTCACATTCCATTCTATCGAAGACCGGATGGTTAAGCGGTTCTTGCAATCGCGTGCAGGCAAGACAGGTCGCGCCAACCGCTATGCGCCAGAGATGCAGGAAGACCAGCCGCAATTCACGCTGAAAACCCGCAAGGCCGTGGGCCCGGATGATGAGGAACTACTCGAGAACCCGCGCTCGCGCTCGGCCAAGCTGCGTGTTGCAATACGAACAGATGCACCGGCGGGGGAAATTGAGGCGCGCGCCATCGGCACGCCGCAACTGGGGGGACGGGCAAGATGAAGAGTATTTTGTATGTGTTGACGGCCCTTTCCGTCTTTGGACTGGCGCTGTGGGCCTATCAGGAAAACTATCGCACACAGCAGGTGCTGAAAGAAACGCAATCGCTGCAGCAGGAAATCGGCATGGCGCAGGTCCGGCTGGCGGTGCTGAACGCCGAGTGGGCTTATCTGAACCGGCCTGACCGGTTGCGCGAGCTGGCCGATCTGAACTTCGAACGCCTCGGCCTGTTGCCGCTGCGGGCTGAGCAATTCGGTCGTGCCGATCAGATTTCTTATGGCGAAGACCCGGACCTGCCTATCGTTGATCCGCTTGAGCTGCAGGAAATCAAGGATGTTCAGGCGCTGGGTGAGGTGCAATTCCCATGACCCGCACACCGCTCCGCCCTCTGGCCCGTATCCTCGACGCTCGCGCCAAGGGTGAGAACCCCAAGGTGATTGAGCGCGAGAATATCCGCAAGCGTCACGAAGACATGAAGGACACCGCCCGCGCGCGGGCCGAAGGCCGCCTGCTGGTGCTGGGCCTGTTCTTCTTCTGCGCATTCTCGGTCGTGGGCTTCCGCATGGGCGTTCTGGCAACGTCGGAGGCACAGGAACCGCTTGCCAGCGCACCCGGAGCCTCCATCGCCATGCAGCGCGCCAATATCGTCGACCGTGAAGGCCGTATTCTGGCGACCAATCTGGATACCTATTCCGTCTACGCGCAGCCGCCCCTGATGATTGATCCGATTGCGGCTGCCGATCAACTGGTTGCGATCTTCCCTGATTTGGAAAAAGAGCGTCTGGTCAAGGACTTCACCGGAGGACGCAAGTTCCTGTGGATCAAGAAACGCATCTCGCCTGAGCAGAAACAGGCTGTGCATGACATCGGTGATCCGGGCATCCTGTTCGGTCCGCGCGAAATGCGGCTATATCCGAATGGTCGTCTGGCTGCGCATATTCTGGGCGGTTCCGGTTTTGGTCGTGAAGGTGTCAGCGCTGCTGAAGTCATCGGCGTGGCGGGCGTGGAAAAACAATTCGACGACTATTTGCGCGACCCGGCCAACGGCAACAAGCCTTTGCAACTATCGTTGGACCTGACCGTTCAGGCGGCCGTTGAACAGGTGCTTTTTGGTGGCATGAAGATCATGAACGCCAAGGGCGCGTCGGCTGTGCTGATGAATGCGCATACGGGTGAGGTGGTATCCGCCTCGTCGCTGCCGTCATTCGATCCCAACGACCGCCCACGCCCGCCAACCTCGGGAATTGATCCATCGGACAGCCCGCTGTTCAACCGCTATGTGCAGGGCGTATATGAACTCGGTTCAGTGTTCAAAATCTTCACGGCCGCGCAGGCGGTGCAGCTGGGTTTGGTGAATTCCAACACGATCATCGACACGTCCGGCCCGATGAAAATCGGGCGCTTCCCGATTGGGGAATTCAACGGCAAGAACTATGGCGAGATCAGTGTGGCGGATGTGATCGTCCACAGCTCGAATCGGGGCACCGGGCGGTTGGCGCTGCAGATCGGCGGTAAGCGGCAGCAGGAGTTTTTGCGTTCGCTGGGCATGTTTGATCCGACCCCTTTCGAGATTGTCGAAGCCAAGGGCGGTGAACCCCTCAAGCCGAAGAAATGGGGTGAGCTGAGCACAGTGACCATCTCGTACGGTCACGGCTTATCAACCAGCCCGATGCATTTGGCGGCAGGATATGCGGCGATCGCCAATGGCGGGCACTATGTCAGCCCAACCATCCTGCGCCGTAATGGTTCGCAATACGGGCCTCGGGTGATGTCCGAGAACACCGCCAAGCAGGCACAAGCGATGCTGCGCAAGGTGGTCACCGAAGGCACGGCCAGCTTTGGCGATGTGGAGGGTTATGATGTGGCGGGCAAGACCGGCACAGCCGACAAACCCAAGCCGCGCGGTGGCTATTATGATGACAAGGTGATCGCGACTTTTGCCACGATCTTCCCGGCCTACGATCCGAAATATGTGTTGATCGTCACTTTGGATGAACCGTCGATCGTAGCGTATGGCGAAAAGCGCCGCACAGCGGGTTGGACTGCCGTACCTGTTGCTGCCGAATTGATCGCGCGCATCGCGCCATTGCTTGGCCTCAGACCCCGGCTTGAGCCTGAGGCGCGCGCTGCTATAACGCTGACCTCAAATTAGGCTGTCCGACAAGAGGTGGGTCATGGGCAATCGGTCAAAGAAACTCAGCCAACTGGCCCTGACCGCGCGGGGCGGGGCGAATCCTGACATCACCGGATTGGCCGTCGATAGCCGCGAGGTTAAAGACGGTTTTCTTTTCGCAGCCCTTCCCGGCACGCGGGTCCATGGCGGTGAGTTCATCCAATATGCCCTGCGCATGGGGGCCGCCGCCGTCCTGACTGACGCCAAAGGGGCCGAGATTGCGGTCCAAGAGCTGACCGCCTCCGACGCTGCGTTGATCGTGACCGAAGACCCACGTCAGGCGCTGGCAGGTGCCGCCGCGCTGTGGTTCGGCGCGCAGCCGGAAACAATCGTGGCTGTCACCGGCACCAATGGCAAAACTTCAGTTGCCAGTTTCGTGCGCCAGATTTGGACCGAACTGGATCTTGCCGCCGTCAACCTCGGCACCACCGGGGTCGAAGGTGCATGGACCGCGCCACTGGCGCACACGACGCCTGAACCGATCACACTGCACCGCTGTTTGGCCGAGGCAACCGAGAACGGTGTGACACACGCGGCGATGGAGGCCTCGTCCCATGGCCTCGAACAGCGCCGTCTGGACGGCGTGCATCTGAGCGCGGCCGGGTTCTCGAACTTCACGCAGGACCATCTGGATTATCACGACACGTTTGAGGCTTACTTCGCTGCCAAGGCGGGTCTGTTTGATCGGGTGCTGCCCGAAGATGGGGTCGCGGTGATTAATCTCGGCGACCAGAAAGGCGCTGAAATACGCAAGATTGCCGAGGCGCGTGGTCAGAACATTATTACCGTCGGACCAGAAGGAGCCGACCTTTGCCTGCTGAATCAACGCTTTGACGCGACCGGGCAGGACTTGCGCTTTTCATGGAAGGGAAAAACCTACCAGACACGTCTGAACCTGATCGGCGGGTTTCAGGCCGAAAACGTTTTGCTCGCCTGCGGACTTGTCATCGCGGCGGGCGAGGACCCCGACCGCGTGTTTGAAACCCTTCCGCATCTCACAACGGTTCGGGGACGGATGCAACTGGCGGCCACGCGAGACAATGGTGCTGCGGTATTCGTCGACTACGCCCATACGCCGGACGCTGTCGCCACTGCGCTGAAAGCGATGCGCCCCCATGTCATGGGCCGTCTGATCGCCATCGTTGGTGCAGGGGGCGACCGTGACGCCACCAAACGCCCGCTCATGGGACAGGCGGCGACGGAAAACGCCGATCTGGTTTTCGTCACCGATGACAACCCGCGCAGTGAAGACCCCGCCACCATCCGCGCCGCTGTCATGCTGGGCGCGCCCGAAGCCACCGAAGTCGGCGACCGGGCCGAGGCCATTCTGCGTGGCATCGACGCCCTGCAACCCGGCGACGCCTTGCTGATCGCAGGCAAGGGCCATGAGACCGGTCAGATTGTCGGCGATCAGGTTCTGCCCTTCGATGACGTGGAACAGGCCAGCATCTCGGTCGCAGCCTTGGACGGGAGGGTCGCATGACGCTCTGGACTGCAACTGAGGCCGCAGAGGCCACTAAGGGCCGTACCGCCACCGATTGGAAGGTGAACGGCGTCTCGATCGACACCCGCACCCTGCAACCGGGCGATCTGTTTGTAGCCCTCAAAGCCGTCCGTGACGGCCATGATTTCGTCGCTCAGGCGCTGGAGAAAGGAGCCGGTGCAGCGTTGGTGTCCCATATCCCCGAAGGCGTGCCCAAGGATGCGCCGCTGTTGATCGTCGATGACGTGCAGTCTGGGCTCGAGGCGTTGGGGCAGGCGGCCCGCGCCCGCACGGCAGCGCGTGTTGTGGGGGTGACCGGCAGCGTCGGCAAGACCTCCACTAAGGAAATGTTGGCCAGCATTCTGGAAACGCAAGGCAAAACCCATGCCAGCGTCGCCAGCTACAACAACCATTGGGGCGTGCCGCTGACGCTGGCACGAATGCCGCGTGACACCGAATTTGCCGTCATCGAGATCGGCATGAACCACCCGGGCGAAATCGCCCCGTTGGCGCGTCAGACGCAACCGCATTTGGGGCTGGTGACCACGGTGGCAGCGGTGCATCTCGAAGCCTTCGACTCGGTCGCAGGTATTGCCCATGAAAAGGCTGCGATCTTTGATGGACTCACCGAAGGTGGAGCAGCCATCGTCAACGCCGACATAGAACACGCCGACATCCTGCGCCACTGCGCGCAGGCCCAGGATGCAAAGATTGTTGAGTTCGGTCGCTCGGCTCGAGACTATGCGTTGACAAAAATTGAACAAGGCTCAGACAGCCTTCATGCACAAGGCAGCGCGCGCGGACAGGCAATTTCATTCGAAGTGCAGTCTGCGGGTACACATTTTGCCATGAACGCACTGGGTGCTCTGGCATCTTGTGTCGAACTGGGCGTTGATTTGGATCAGGCCATTGCTGGCCTGCGCCGCTGGTCCCCCGTCAAAGGGCGCGGTGTACGCGAGATGATCGCGCTGCGGGATGGCGGGCAGATCGAACTGCTCGATGACAGCTATAACGCCAATCCAACCTCGATGGAGGCTGCTCTCGACGTGCTGGCTGCGTCGGCAGGTAAGCGCAAGATCGCGTTTCTGGGCGATATGAAAGAACTCGGAGCGCAGGAACAGGCGATGCATGCAGCGATGGCAGACGTTGCGGCGATGAAGCAGGTCGATCAGGTCCATTGCATCGGTCCTCTGATGCAGGCGCTGCATCAGGCGCTGCCGGAAGGCAAGCGCGGGCTCTGGGCCGCGACGAGCGCCGAAATGGCCGCACAACTGCCCGAATTGATCCGCGATTGCGATGCGGTGCTGGCCAAGGGTTCGCTCAGCATGGCATTGGCGCAGATTGTTGACGGTCTGCGGAAAATGGGGCAAGGGGGCGCGCTTGAGTCATAAGCGTGGCGCCGACGCCCGTGTGAGAAAGGTATTGGTATGTTATATTGGCTGACCGCCCTGTCGGACGGAGGGGATTTCTGGAACCTCTTCCGTTATATTACGTTCCGGGCTGGTGGCGCCTTTCTGACCGCATTGATCTTCGGTTTTCTGTTTGGCAAGCCCTTGATCAATGTGCTGCGCCGCAAACAGGGCAAAGGCCAGCCGATCCGCGATGACGGCCCCGAGGGGCATTTGTCCAAGGCTGGAACCCCTACCATGGGCGGTTTGCTGATTGTGGGTGCGTTGGTGACATCGACCCTGGTCTGGGCGCGCTGGGACAATCCGTATGTTTGGATGGTTCTGTTTGTGACGCTGGGCTATGCGGCCATCGGGTTTGCCGATGACTATGCAAAGGTTTCGAAGCAGAACACCAAGGGTGTTTCCGGCAAGATGCGTCTGGCGTTGGGGATATTGATTGCCGTGCTGGCCTCGTTGTGGGCAACGCTGCACCATCCCGGTGATCTGCAGAACCAACTTGCCCTACCGGTGTTCAAGGATACGCTGATCAATCTTGGCCTGTTGTATATCCCGTTCGCTGTGATCGTGATCGTAGGTGCCGCCAATGCAGTGAACTTGACCGATGGCTTGGACGGACTGGCCATCATGCCTGCTATGATTGCGGCCTCGACGCTTGGCGTGATCGCTTATGCGGTGGGGCGGGTCGACTTTACAGAATATCTCGACGTGCACTACGTGCCAGGAACAGGGGAGATATTTATCTTTACCTCGGCACTTTTTGGCGCAGGTCTTGGGTTCTTGTGGTACAACGCTCCTCCGGCTGCGGTATTCATGGGTGACACCGGATCTTTGGCTCTTGGCGGTGCGCTGGGCGCAATTGCGGTGGCCACCAAGCACGAATTGGTGCTGGCCATCGTGGGTGGTCTGTTCGTGATCGAAGCGCTGAGCGTGATCATTCAGGTTCTCTATTTCAAGCGCACTGGAAAGCGCGTGTTCCTAATGGCTCCGATCCATCATCATTACGAGAAGAAGGGCTGGGCTGAATCGACCATCGTGATCCGCTTCTGGATCATTTCACTGATCCTCGCGATGATCGGGCTGGCGACGCTGAAAGTGCGGTGACCCCGCGCTTAGTCGTACTTTCGGGATGTTCCGGCGGAGGTAAATCAACCCTGCTGGCGGAGATGTCCAGGCGTGGCTATTCAACAGTTCCCGAGCCGGGTCGCCGTGTCATTGCCGAGGAAAGACAATGCGGTGGCAGCGCTCTACCATGGGTCGATCCAGAGGTTTTCTGCCGCCGGATCATTGAAATTGCGGTGTCAGACATCCGTAGTGTCACGGATAATTTGGTGATCTTTGATCGTTCTGCGTTGGATGCGATGAGTTGGTACGACCGAACTGATACGCCACTGGAGCCTTCAGTACGCGAACAGATACTACACCTAGGCTACGACCCGCGCGTATTTCTTTTTCCTCCTTGGCCTGAGATATTCAAACAGGATGAGGACCGGCGGCACAACTGGGCCGCAGCTATTGCGGAATTCGAAGCATTATGCGACCGGTTACCAAGCTATGGGTTTGAAACAACTCTTGTTCCAAAAGGGTCTGTCGCTTTTCGGGCGGGCTGGCTGGAAGAGCAACTGGAATAGAAGGTAGGCAACATGATCCCGGTCAAAGGGTTTTCAGGGCAGAAAGTTGCGGTTCTGGGGCTGGGTCGGTCGGGCCTGACCACCGCGCGGGCATTGCGCGCAGGCGGGGCTGAGCCGGTGTGCTGGGATGACAATCCGGCCGCGCGCGAGGCGGCCGAAGGTGAAGGGTTCGCCTGCGTCGATCTGCGCCGTCACGGGGCGTTTGATGAGATTGCTTCGCTAATCGTCTCGCCGGGCATCCCACATCTCTACCCGACACCAAACCCGGTGGTAGCCGCCGCGCTGGAGGCAGGGGTTCCGGTCGACAACGATATCGGCCTGTTCTTTCGCTCTTTCGCGGGGCCTGAATGGCATAACTATGACACGCCGCCTAGGGTGATCGCGGTAACCGGATCGAACGGAAAGTCAACCACCGCTGCGCTGATCCATCATATCCTGTCTGAGGCCGGGCGCGACTCGCAACTGGCCGGCAATATTGGGCGGGGCGTGTTGGATATCGATCCGGGCGGTGACGGCTCGGTGGTGGTGCTGGAACTTTCCAGCTATCAGACCGAACTGGCCCGCTCGCTTACCCCTGATGTTGCGGTGTTCACCAATCTCTCACCCGATCATCTGGACCGGCATGGCGGCATGGGCGGATACTTCGCCGCCAAACGTCGCCTTTTTGCCGAAGGCGGGCCAGACCGCGCTGTGATCGGCATCGATGAGGCTGAGGGCGCGTTTCTGGCCGGTCAACTGTCTGAGGGGCCGTCGGATGATCGGGTGATCCGCATCTCGGTTGCGCGCAAGCTGACCGGGCCGGGCTGGCAGGTCTTTGCTCGTAAGGGATATCTCGCGGAATACCGCAAGGGTCGTCAGGCCGGTTCGATCGACCTGCGCGGCATCAAGGGCTTGCCCGGTGCGCATAACCATCAGAACGCCTGCGCGGCCTATGCTGCGTGTCGTTCATTGGGCCTTGCCCCCCGCGTGATCGAGGATGCGCTGCACAGTTTCCCCGGACTGCCGCATCGCAGCCAGATTATCGCCGAGGCGGATGGGGTGACTTATGTGAACGACTCGAAAGCCACCAACGTGGACAGCGCACTGAAAGCGTTGAGCGCGTTCAAGAATATCCGTTGGATCTGTGGCGGGCTTGAGAAAGAGGGCGGGCTTGGGGCGCTGAACGCGGCAGGGGGTCATGTGATCAAGGCCTATGTCATTGGGCGCGAAGCAGCAGGCTTTGCCATGCAGCTTGAGACCGAAGCGCAGGTTTGCACCACCATGGCTGAGGCCGTGGAACAGGCCATCGCCGACGCGCAGCCCGGCGAAGTTGTTCTGCTGGCCCCTGCAGCGGCCAGCTTTGATCAGTATGATAACTTCGAACAACGCGGCGATGATTTCGCGGCTGAGGTGAAAAAGCGCCTCTGAAAGCATGGTGTTTGCAATTGTTTGCCGGTTCGGCGAAGCTGTGGGCCTATCTGCTTGACGCGCAATCTGCATTGGTTTTTGCCTTCAGGAAATTCAACACGAGGTCATGAATATGCCAAACCGTAAACTTCTATTGATCGTTCCCGCTCTGCTGGCAGCCGGGGCTTGCACCAATACCGGGGCTAACTATCAGCCTGTGATCGATGGTCCTGTGGGCCCTAACTACAATGTGGATCTGCAGCAATGTCAGCAATTGGCGGCGTCGCAGGCCAGTGTTGACGGGTCGACTGCAGGCAACGCCGCCATTGGTGCCGTGGGCGCAGCCGCCGTTACCGGCATCGTTCAGGACAGCAGCGACAATCTGGGTCGCGCGGCTGTTGCCGGTGCTCTGGTCGGAGCCGGTGCAGACGTGATCAACAAGAACCAGAACAAAGAAGTGCTGGTGCGCAACTGTATGCGCGGGCGTGGGTATAACGTCGTAGGCTAACGGCTTGCGATGGCGCTTCCGGCGGCGTGGCCCGAGGACCACGCCCACTGGAAGTTATAGCCACCCAACCAACCGGTGACATCCACCGCTTCACCAATCGCATAGAGGCCGGGGACATCCCTGGCCTCCATTGTTTTGGACGACAACTCGTCGGTATCGATCCCGCCCAATGTGACCTCTGCTGTGCGATAACCTTCGGTGCCTGAAGGCGTAAGGCGCCAGTTGGACAGCGCAGCTATCAAATCGGATAGCGCTGCGTCGGACTGATCCGCCAGATTGCCTTGCATCGGGATATGGTGCTTGAGGTCGTCCACCAGACGTGCAGGCAAATGGCGCGCCAACTCGGTGGTCAGCGCCTTGCGCCCTCCGGCCTGCCGTTGCTCGCGCAGCAGGTCAAACAGCGGCAGATCAGGGATCAGGTTGACCCGGATCGCCTCGCCCTCACGCCAGTAGGATGAAAGTTGCAGCACCGATGGGCCGCTCAGCCCGCGATGGGTGAACAGCAGAGCTTCGTCAAAACTGGTGCGCTCATTACTCAGACACGCGGGCAATGAGACGCCCGACAGTTCCTTGAATCGTCCGTCCGAAAAGGTGAACGGCACCAGCGCAGCCCGAGTCTCGGTCACCTGCATTCCGAATTGATGCGCGATGTCATAGGCGAGCCCGGTAGCGCCCATCTTGGGGATCGACTTGCCACCGGTCGCCAGAACCAGATTACGGCAGGTCAGGGGGAACCGCTTGGCCTCGCGCTCAACCTCCAAGGTAAATCCACTCTCGGTCTTGCGCAACTCTTTGACCGAGGTCTGCACCCAAAGCTTGGCCCCGGCGCGCGCCAATTCGTCCAGTAGCATCTGGATGATCTGCTTCGACGATCCGTCGCAGAACAGCTGCCCCAGTGTTTTTTCATGCCAAGCGATACCGTGGCGCCCAACTAGATCGATGAAATCCCACTGAGTATACCGCGCCAACGCGGATTTACAGAAATGCGGATTCTGCGACAGGAAATTGCCTGGCCCGGCATACATATTGGTGAAATTGCAGCGCCCGCCGCCTGAGATGCGGATCTTCTCACCCGGCGCCTTTGCATGATCGATCACCAGCACGCGCCCACCGCAATGGGCTGCGCACATCAAACCGGCGGCACCGGCACCAAGGATGATCGTATCAAAGGTCATGCGCTGCGCATGGCGTGGATCGGGGGCGATGGCAAGGGGCAGAATGTTGCAGCTTTTCTCTTGCCATCGCCCTACAGCGGCACAGTATCTGGGACTGTGGTTTATGACTAAGCAGACCTCAGGTCTTTGAACGCCAGTTGGAGAGCCGAAATGAAATCAATAAATCTGCAGGACAAACTGGGGCAGTTCTCGGCGCATTGGGAACCTCAGGTGATTGCCGACTACAACCAGAATGACGTGATGGTTGTGAAATTCATTGGTGAATATCCCTTTCACAAGCACGAAACGACCGACGATTTCTTTCTGGTTCTCGAAGGCGAGATGATCATGGACATCGAGGGCGAGCCCTCAAAAACAGTCAAAGCCGGTGAGTTGTTTGTGGTGCCTAAGGGTGTCGTGCACCGTCCCCGCGCCGAACAGGAAGTGAAGGTTCTGCTGATTGAACCCAAGGGCGAGCCCAATTCCGGAGATTCAGATCGGCCTCCGGCCACGAAGCCGCGTTTGTGACTGGCCAATGACACGTCTCAGTGCGGGATTTGTTGGTAAACACCAAAGGGTGGGCAGAAAATTCCGCATCCGCCTCAACAGGCTGGCCCAAACGTAAAAATACCTGTAGACTCTGACCCAGATCCCGAAAAACGGGGCGTTAACGAGGCAGATAGTGGCGGTATCTCATGACTGAGATGGTGTATGGCGCGGTTCAGGACCAGCGCGGTGAACCGATTCTTCCAAAGTGGTGGCGGACGATTGATCGCTGGACGATGTCCTGCGTTCTGATCCTGTTTGTAATTGGGCTTCTGCTGGGGCTGGCCTCATCGCCGCCACTGGCGGGGCGTAACGGGTTCGACCCGTTTCATTATGTCGAACGGCAGGCGCTGTTTGGTGGGCTAGCGTTGGTTGCGATGTTGCTGACCTCGATGATGTCGCCCACATTGGTGCGGCGGCTGGCGGTTTTAGGTTTTCTTGGTGCATTCGTGGCGCTTGCGTTCCTGCCGATCTTCGGCACAGATTTCGGCAAAGGTGCCGTGCGCTGGTATTCGCTGGGCTTTGCCTCGCTGCAGCCATCAGAGTTCCTCAAACCCGGTTTTGTCGTCGTGGCCGCGTGGCTGTTGGCGGCCTCGCAAGAAATCAATGGCCCGCCGGGGCGGTTGTGGTCTTTTGCGCTATGCATGGCGATTGTCGCAATGCTGGTGATGCAGCCTGATTTCGGTCAGGCCTGCCTGATCCTATTTGGCTGGGGCGTGATGTATTTTGTAGCCGGCGCACCGATGCTGCTGCTGGTCGGCATGGCCGGAGCGGTGATTTTGGGTGGCATGTTTGCCTATTCCAATTCCGAACACTTCGCCCGCCGCATCGATGGGTTTCTAAATCAAGAGGTCGATCCGACCACCCAACTGGGCTATGCCACCAACGCGATCCGTGAGGGCGGGCTGTTCGGCGTAGGCGTCGGCGAGGGGCAGGTGAAATGGTCTCTGCCCGATGCACATACCGATTTCATCATTGCGGTCGCGGCCGAGGAATACGGGTTGATCCTCGTCCTTATCATCATCGCGCTTTATTCACTGATTGTCGTGCGCTCATTGCTGCGGTTGATGCGGGAACGCGATATGTTCATCCGTCTGGCTGGGACCGGTCTGGCTTGCATGTTCGGCGTGCAAGCGATGATTAATATGGGCGTTGCGGTACGTCTGCTGCCTGCCAAGGGTATGACATTACCATTCGTCAGCTACGGCGGCTCATCCCTGATCGCAGGTGGCATTGCGGTGGGCATGTTGATGGCCTTCACCCGCTCGCGCCCGCAGGGTGAGCTTGGCGATATTCTGCGCGGACGGGGCTGATGGGCACACCTTACCTTCTGATCGCGGCAGGTGGCACCGGGGGGCACATGTTCCCCGCACAGGCGCTGGCCGAGGCGATGCTGCTCAGGGGCTGGCGCGTGCGCCTATCTACCGATCCCCGCGGTGCGCGTTATACTGATGCTTTTCCGGAAGGTGTCGAGATTGCTCAAGTCTCTTCGGCCACCTTTGCCCGCGGCGGTCTGGCCGCCAAGGTGATGGTGGGGCCGAAGATTGCAGCGGGAGTGACCGGCATGGCGGCGCAGATGATGCGGGATAAACCGAACGTGGTGGTGGGCTTTGGTGGCTATCCGTCGATCCCAGCACTGGGTGCAGCGACGCTGCTGAAAATCCCGCGTATGATCCATGAACAGAACGGCGTTCTGGGCCGAGTGAACCAGATGTTTGCCACCCGCGTGGCTCAGGTCGCCTGCGGTGTATGGCCCACCGACCTGCCCGACGGTGCCAAGGGCGTTCACACCGGCAACCCGGTGCGCGCTGCCGTGTTGGAACGTGCCGGGGCGCCCTTTATTCCGCCCGGTGACTATCCGATGTCAGTCCTTGTGATGGGAGGCAGTCAGGGTGCCCGTATCCTTAGCGACGTGGTGCCTGACGCAATTGCGGCACTGCCCGAGGCGCTGCGGGGTCACATCCGCGTCTCGCATCAGGCCCGCGATGAAGATGGTGAGCGGGTCAAGGCTTTCTACGCTGAACACGATATCCGCGCAGACGTGCAGCCCTTCTTTGACGATGTCCCCCGCCGCATGTCCGATGCGCAGTTGGTGATCAGCCGTTCGGGCGCTTCTAGCGTTGCCGATATCTCGGTCATTGGGCGGCCCTCGATCCTGATCCCCTTCGCTGCGGCTGCAGGCGATCACCAAACCGCCAACGCACGCGGGCTGGTTCAGGCGGACGGGGCAATCATGATCCCCGAAAACGCACTTGACGTTCCTGCGTTGACACAGCAAATGACCACGGTTTTGACAAACCCAGAAGCCGCACAAAAAATGGCCCATGCCGCGCTATCGGTCGGGGCTCCGGACGCGACCGAGCGTCTGACAGCCCTTGTCGAGCAACTGGCGCAGAAGGAGACCACATGAATCCAGCAACCAAACTACCGCAAGACGTTGGGCCGATCCATTTCGTGGGCATCGGTGGGATCGGGATGTCGGGCATTGCCGAGGTGCTTCTGAACCTTGGCTACCGGGTGCAGGGGTCGGATCTGAAATCGTCCAAGATTACTGACCGGCTGGCCGGGCTGGGTGCTGAGATATTTGAAGGCCAGCGCGCCGAGAACTTGCAAAACGCCGCTGTTGTGGTGGTCTCGACCGCGATCAAGCCAGGCAACCCTGAACTGGACGAGGCACGCGCGCAAGGCCTTCCGGTGGTGCGCCGCGCCGACATGCTGGCTGAGTTGATGCGCCTGCGATCCAACATCGCCATCGCCGGAACCCACGGCAAAACCACAACGACCACAATGATGGCTGAACTGATGGTGGCCGGGGATTTCGACCCCACTGTCATCAATGGCGGCATCATCCACGCCTACGGCTCGAACGCGCGTATGGGGCAGGGCGAATGGATGGTAGTTGAAGCGGATGAGAGTGACGGCTCGTTTAACCGGCTGCCCGCGACCATCGCCATCGTCACCAATATCGACCCCGAGCATATGGAGCATTGGGGCGATTTTGATCAGTTGCGCGATGGCTTTCACGAATTCGTTTCGAACCTACCTTTCTACGGTCTGGCTGTCTGCTGCACGGATCATACTGAGGTGCAGGCGCTGGTCGGTCGCATCACCGACCGCCGCGTACGCACCTATGGGTTCAACACGCAAGCCGATGTGCGGGCAGAGAACCTGACCTATAAGGGCGGCGTCGCCCATTTCGACATTCACCTGCAATATGAAGACAAGGTGATCGAGGGCTGTACCCTACCGATGCCTGGCGATCACAATGTCTCGAACGCGTTGTCCGCTGTAGCGGTGGCTCGTCATCTGGGAATGAAAGCTTCGGAAATCCGCGACGCGCTGGCCAATTTCGGCGGCGTCAACCGGCGCTTTACCAAGGTCGGAGAAATCAACGGTGTCACCATCATCGATGATTACGGCCACCATCCGGTCGAGATTGCCGCGGTTCTCAAGGCCGCACGTCAGGCCACCGAAGGCCGGGTTATCGCTGTGCATCAGCCGCATCGCTATTCTCGCCTGTCCGGCCTGTTTGACGATTTCTGCACCTGCTTCAACGATGCCGATGTGGTTGCCATCGCCGAAGTTTTTGCCGCTGGCGAAGACCCGATAGAAGGTGCTGACCGGGATGCTCTGGTCGAGGGGTTGATCCGTCACGGTCACCGTCATGCACGCGCCATATTGGATGAAAGCGATCTCGAACGTCTCGTTCGTGAACAGGCCCGTCCGGGCGATATGGTCGTCTGTCTCGGCGCAGGTACGATCAGCGCATGGGCCAACGGGTTGCCCGAGCGATTGATTGCCAAAGCGAGTTAATCCAGTGACGCCATCCCTCATAATTGCCTGCGGCTGGGTCTTTGCCTCGACAATCGTGGCGATGCTGCCCATGCGTTTGCAGTTCCCGCCGGGCGTGGTGTTATTGGCCAGCGCGCCTGTTCTGATCCTGTGGCTGGGATATGATTATGGCTGGTTCATTGGGGTGTTGGCCTTTGCCGCCTTCGTCTCGATGTTCCGCAACCCGATCCGTTATTACTGGCGCAAATGGACGGGCAGAGAGGTATCGGAATGAACTGGTCGATCGCTCTTGCCGGTTTATGGGGTTTGACGGCCAATGTTCTGGCGATGATCCCGAGCAAGGATAACCATTGGACCCGCGCCTATATCCTGATTGCCGTGGGCGTACCAATTCTGGGCTATGTCACCTATCAGAACGGCCCGTGGATAGGGTTGATCGTTTTGGCGGCGGGTATGTCGATGCTGCGTTGGCCGGTGATTTATCTGACCCGTTGGACAAAGGCGAAAATGCAGGGCATGAAGGCGGCCAACAAGTAACCGACCATATCAGGAGGCCCTAATGGTCGACATCGCCACCTTCGCCTATCTGCCACTGATCTCACTAATGCTCGGCATCGTTGCGGGCTTTGTTGCTGGGCGCTGGATCAGCGTCAGGGCGCTGCTTTGGCTTATTGGCCTGACGTCAGCGGTGGCGCTGGCGTTGATCATATTGCTCGCAGGCGTTCAAACCGGCGAAGAGGAACAGGCCTTTGGCCCCTTCGTCTGGCTGACAGGAAGTGTCCTGCCTTTCCTGTTCGCGGTCATTATGGGAGGCATCGGCGGGCGTAGCTTGGCAGCAAGGGCCAACGCATGATCAATTTGCCCGAGGTTCGGGGTCGCCTGTCGCAGACCCGTCCGCTGAATGATCTGACGTGGCTCCGGGTTGGTGGGCCCGCTGATTACCTGTTCCAACCCGCAGATACTGAAGACCTGCAGGCGTTTTTGCGCGACTTGCCAGCCGATGTTCCGGTCTTTCCCATGGGTGTCGGCTCGAACCTCATCGTGCGGGATGGTGGGCTGCGGGCGGTGGTGATCCGGCTTGGGCGTGGGTTCAACAGCATTTCAGTGCAGGACGACACGGTCACTGCAGGGGCCGCAGCACTGGACGCCCATGTGGCGCGCAAAGCAGCGGACGCAGGCGTTGATCTGACGTTTCTGCGTACCATCCCCGGTTCCATCGGCGGCGCCGTTCGCATGAATGCGGGCTGTTATGGCAGCTACACCGCGGATGTGCTGCAAAAAGCCACCATCGTGACGCGACAGGGCGACCTTATCGACCTGACCCCCGAAGACCTCAACTTTCGCTATCGTCAATCCGAATTGCCCGACGGCGCAGTGCTGGTCTCGGCCACGTTCCAAGCCCCGACGGGCGACCCCGCCGAGTTGCACGCCCGAATGGAGGCGCAGTTAAGAAAGCGCGACGAGACCCAACCCACAAAGGATCGCAGCGCCGGGTCGACCTTTCGCAATCCGGCCGGGTTTTCCTCGACCGGGCGAGAGGATGATGTGCATGACCTGAAAGCGTGGAAGGTGATCGAAGATGCAGGTATGCGCGGCGCGACCTTGGGTGGCGCGCAGATGAGCCTCAAGCACTCGAATTTCCTGATCAATACCGGTGACGCAACCGCCGCAGACCTCGAAGGTCTGGGTGAAGAGGTGCGAAAAAAGGTTTACGAAACAAGCGGCATCACGCTAGAGTGGGAAATCATGCGGATCGGCGATCCGCTGACAGATTAAAGCCCGACCCGTCAGACCAAAACAGGCAAATTCAGGCGACGGATCAAAGGCATAAACGAAGTACGGACCACCACATAAGGTCCGGGGACATTGAGGCGCACGTTGGGTATGTCGAGCAGGACAAACCCCAAAGTGGCGGTATTGATGGGCGGCCCCTCAGCGGAACGCGAGGTGTCACTCAGCAGCGGGCGCGAATGCGCAGCCGCCCTTGTGGGAGAAGGCTTTGAAGTGGTCGAACTGGACGCAGGTCCCGACCTCTATGCGCGCCTTTTGGACATCAAGCCGGATGTTGCTTTCAATGCTCTGCATGGCCGCTGGGGCGAAGATGGCTGCGTGCAGGGTTTGCTGGAATGGATGCGTATTCCGTATACGCATTCAGGCGTGCTGGCGTCGGCGCTTGCGATGGACAAGCAGCGCAGCAAAGAGATTTACCAGACCGAAGGCCTGCCCATCGTGCCCAGCGTGATCGTCCCCAAGGTCGAGGTGGTAGAGGCCCACGTGATGGACCCCCCCTATGTGGCAAAGCCCAACAATGAGGGCTCCAGTGTCGGCATATATATCGTGCACGAAAACGCCAACGGGCCACCGCAGCTGGACGAGGCGATGCCTGATCAGGTGATGGTCGAGAAATATGTCGCGGGCCGCGAACTGACCGTGACCGTGATGGGCGACCGCGCCTTGACCGTGACCGAGATCATGACTGATGGCGGTTGGTACGACTATGATGCCAAATACAAACCCGGCGGATCGTGGCACGTGCTGCCCGCAGATATCCCTCAGGATATTTTTGATCGCTGCATGGAATACGCGTTGAAAGCTCATAAGATACTGGGCTGTCGCGGCGTGTCCCGCACCGACTATCGCTGGGATGACAGCTTGGGCACGGATGGGTTGTTCCTGTTGGAGACCAATACGCAGCCCGGCATGACGCCGACCTCGCTGGTACCTGAACAGGCGGCGCATATTGGCATGAGTTTCGGCCAGCTCTGTGCTTGGATGGTGGAGGACGCCTCATGCGACCGCTGACCGCCACTCGTGCGCCGGTAATCCACCGGACCAAGGCCCTGGCCAGTCCGGATGCGGATTTTGCAACGGGGCCAAAACCTGAACCCAGGACCGAACCCAAACTGCGCCTACGCGGCACTCGGATATTCGGTCGCGCGCGCCTGTCTGATCCTGCCCCCTCGCGCCTAAGCTACCGCTTTCAGCGCTGGATGCTCACCCCTGGCATCCGGCGCGGGTTGAAGATTGGCCTGCCGGTTCTGGCGGTTGCTGGTATGGTCGGCGGTTTCTTCGCCTCGCAAGACCGGCGCGAGGCCGTCAGTACTTTTGTAATGGATATCAAGACCTCAATTCAGGAACGCCCCGAATTCATGGTCAACCTGATGGCTATCGATGGGGCAGGGACAGCCCTGTCCGAAGATATTCGCGAGGTCGTACCACTCGATTTCCCGCTCAGTTCCTGGGATCTGGATGTCGAACAGATCCGTGACACCATCACCGGGCTGGATCCGGTGAAGTCCGCCACAGTGCGTATTCGCCCCGGCGGCATCCTGCAAGTTGATGTGGTTGAACGTCAGCCGGTCATTGTTTGGCGCACCCGCGATGGGGTTGAGTTGCTGGATGAAACCGGTGCCCATATCGACATGGTGGCGGCGCGGGCCGATCATGCAGCCCTGCCGCTGATCGCAGGGAAGGGGGCAGACAAACATGTCCCCGAGGCGCTGCAGATCCTGACCACCGCCCGCAGTCTGGGCGAGAGGGTTCGGGGCCTTGTGCGCGTGGGTGAACGCCGCTGGGATCTGGTTCTGGATCGTAACCAGCGCATCATGCTGCCAACCGAACGCCCTGCGCGTGCGCTGGAACGCGTACTGGCGGTGAACGAGGTGCAGGACCTGCTGGAACGGGATGTAGCGGCAGTCGACATGCGCCTTGGCCAGCGACCAACCATCCGAATGAATAAGACGGCCAGCGAAGACTGGTGGAACACAAAAGTAGACGTGAGTAGCGGGCAGTAACAACCATGATGACCGATCTTTATCAGTCCCAACGAGCCATGCGGCAGATGCGCAGACAAGCGATGCAGCGCGGCGTAGTCGCCATTCTGGATGTGGGCAGTTCCAAAATTGCCTGCCTTGTGCTGCGGTTCGACGGCACCGGACGGCTGTCCGAGGATAATTCGATCGGTTCTATGGCCGGTCAGACTGGTTTCCGGGTCATCGGCGCAGCCACAACACGCTCGCGCGGGGTTCAGTTCGGCGAAGTCACCGCGATGCAGGAAACCGAACGTGCCATCCGCACTGCCCTGCAGGCGGCGCAAAAGATGGCCGACATTCGCGTTGATCATGTCATCGCGTCCTTCTCGGGGGCCAATCCGCGCTCTTACGGGCTGGACGCGCAGGTTGATCTGGAGGGTCAGCTTGTCACTGAGGCCGAAGTGGGCCGCGTCCTGAACGCCTGCGATGTGCCGGATTACGGTGAGGGCCGCGAGGTCCTGCACGCCCAGCCGGTGAATTTCGCGCTCGACAACCGTTCCGGCCTGATCGACCCGCGCGGCCAGTTGGGCCAGTCGCTGGCGGTGGATATGCATATGCTCACCGTTGATGCGGTGGCAATCCAGAACATTGTGCGCTGTATCAAACGCTGCGATCTGGAGTTGGCCGGGATTGCAAACTCGGCCTATGTCTCAGGCATCTCCGCGCTGGTCGAAGATGAGCAAGAGCTGGGCGCGGCCTGTATCGACATGGGCGGCGGTACAACCAGCATCTCGATCTTCATGAAAAAGCATATGATCTATGCCGACTGCGTACGCATGGGTGGCGATCACGTAACCAGCGATATCTCGATGGGCCTTGGTGTACCCGCAGCAGTGGCCGAACGGATCAAGACATTCAATGGCGGTGTTCATGCCACCGGGGCCGACGATCGCGACCTGATCGATATCGGCGGTGACACCGGTGATTGGGAGCATGATCGCCGCACGGTCAGCCGCGCCGAGCTGATTGGTATCATGCGTCCGCGTGTTGAGGAAATCCTGGAAGAGGTCCGCACACGACTGGACGCTGCAGGCTTTGACCATTTGCCCAGCCAACAGATCGTGTTGACCGGAGGTGGAAGTCAGATCATGGGGCTCGACGGGCTGGCCAGCCGCATCTTGGGTCAACGCGTGCGCCTTGGCCGCCCACTGCGCGTCCATGGCCTGCCGCAATCAGCGACCGGGCCGGGCTTTTCCTCGGCCGTTGGGCTCAGCTTGTTTGCAGCGCACCCGCAGGACGAATGGTGGGATTTCGAAATCCCCGTCGATACCTACGCCGCGCGCCCGTTCAAACGCGCGGTGCGCTGGTTCCGTGACAACTGGTAAGATTCTGCTCCGGACAGCGCTTGGCGCGATCCTCTGGCCCGTCATGGCCCCGGCCCAAACCTTGATCGCACCCGAGGCGTTTCTGGACGCGGTGGTCGGTAAAACCATCACTTTCCATGAGATTCGCAGCGGTTTGCTGGTCGGGACCGAGGAGTTTCTCAGCCCGACTCACTCGGTCTGGCGGATGGAAGGGCGCGGCTGCGTCTATGGTCAGATCACCACGCCCAACGGCCAGATTTGCTTTCTCTACGACGATGCGCCCGATGGTTTGCCAGTCTGCTGGTGGCCGTTCCTACACAATGATCGCTTGATGGTGCGACTGGCCCAGTTCGTTGGTAGTGAAACGCAAGAGGTTCGTAGCATTTCGGATGAGGGCCTGAATTGCCCAAGTGCCCCGATTGGCTAAAGAAATTGGTTGCGGCCCGCACGAGAATCCCGCAAGATATCCACAAGGCCCGACAGAGGCCCAGCGGCAGGACATTGAGCAGTTTTCCGCGACCAAACACGTGATCCATCAGTTTCCGCGCACCCGTAAGGTGGGTGGGTTTTTTCCGTACGTAGTGTCACATGAGCCGTTTGCCGCAACATATGGCGGTCACAGCGAAATGCCGCTGTTTACTGCCTTATTTCCTCCACATTTTGTGGATTCTGACGATTTTTCTGGTGACGTTTCCGAAATGACACAGTAAAATCAACTGTGGATAGGTCAGAAAAAACCGCATTTTGCGGCAACATATAAACAGGCGGACAGAGCATGACATTGAATCTTTCGATGCCCGGGCACGACGAACTCAAGCCTCGGATTACCGTATTTGGCGTTGGCGGGGCAGGCGGCAACGCAGTCGACAACATGATCGAAAAGCAGCTGGACGGCGTTGAATTTGTCGTCGCCAACACCGACGCGCAAGCGCTGCAGCAAAGCCGTTCGTCATCTCGGGTGCAGCTGGGTGTCAAGGTCACAGAAGGACTGGGCGCAGGGGCACGCCCAACTGTGGGTGCCGCGGCTGCCGAAGAAAGCATCGAACAGATTGTGGATCATCTGGCTGGCGCGCATATGTGCTTTATCACTGCCGGTATGGGTGGCGGTACCGGCACCGGTGCAGCCCCAATCATCGCGCAAGCCGCGCGTGAGTTGGGCGTGCTGACCGTCGGCGTCGTCACCAAGCCTTTCCAGTTCGAAGGTGCCAAGCGGATGCGTCAGGCCGAAGATGGGGTGGATGCCCTGCAAAGGGTTGTCGACACGCTGATCATCATTCCGAACCAGAATCTGTTCCGTCTGGCCAATGAAAAAACCACGTTCACCGAGGCGTTCTCAATGGCTGATGACGTGCTCTATCAGGGCGTCAAAGGTGTAACCGATTTGATGGTGCGCCCCGGTCTGATCAACCTCGACTTTGCCGACGTTCGCGCGGTGATGGACGAGATGGGCAAGGCGATGATGGGTACCGGTGAAGCAACCGGCGAAGACCGCGCGGTTCAAGCGGCAGAGAAAGCCATTGCCAACCCGCTGCTGGATGAAATCAGCCTCAAAGGGGCCAAGGGCGTTCTGATCAACATCACCGGATCGCACGACCTGACTCTGTTCGAGCTGGACGAGGCCGCCAACCGCATCCGCGAGGAAGTGGACCCCGAGGCGAATATCATCGTCGGTTCGACCTTGGATACCGACATGGAAGGTGGAATGCGCGTTTCGGTCGTCGCCACCGGCATCGATGCCAGCGAGAAGACGGACGATGTGCCTGTGGCCCGCCGTTCGATGTCGGCCCCATTGACCCGTACGGTCTCGGCGGAAGAGTTGGCGGAAGAACAGATTGGCGAAGAGGCTCCGGCTGCTGAGGAGGAGAACATCGCCCCGTCGCTGTTTGAGTCCATCGAAGATGTTGAGTTCAACGACGGTTGGCAGGACGAACGGCCTGCAGCCGGGCAGGGTGATGACGGGCTGCCTTTGCCCGCTTATCAGCCACAGGTGGCGCAGTTCGAACCGCAGCCTGAAGTCGAAGAGGCGGCTGAATCCTACGTCGCTCCGCATGCGCACACACCCGGTACACCATCACCTGAGGCGATGCAGCGTTTGCAGGCAGCAGTGCAGAAAGTACCACAGAACCGGCTGCGCCCGGCGGCTGAAGCCCCGCGCGAACCGGCCCCTCAATCACAGCCATCGGCTGAGGATCGTCCGCGTTTTGGGTTTAACCGGTTGATCGATCGCATGACTGGTCACGCTGCCGATACGCCAACGCAACCGGTACGCCAACAGCCCGCGATGCGGTCGGTTGACGCAACGGCACCGGCGCAGGATGAGGCTGACCCAGATCAGGAACGCATCGAAATTCCTGCCTTCTTACGGCGTCAGGCCAACTGACCACGGTAACAAAATCATCCCAAAGGGTCGCCATTTGGCGGCCCTTTCTTATTGAATTACAGGGCATTGGACCCGTGTAAGCAGGGATTTGCCGATGTGTCACAATCATGTTTCATTCGGTTGCAAAGAGTGAGTTGAGCCTTGACGCCCCCTTCCTTAGTTGAAGGTGCAAGACAGCCCCCGCTAGGCTGGACACAACTATCTGAGGCTTACATTGCAACATACGCTCAAATCTTCAGTCACGTTCAAAGGCACCGGGCTGCACAGCGGCAAGCCTGCGACGATGGTCCTGAAGCCAGCTGCAGCTGGGCACGGGATCTGGTTCAAACGGACTGATATTGAGCTGGGCAATGCATTGATCCCTGCGATTTACGATGTTGTCGAACGTACGCCGCTTTGTACCCGTTTGGTGAACGACGCGAATGTATCTGTCTCGACTGTTGAACATATCATGGCTGCTTTGGCCGGATGCGGTATCCACAACGCTCTGATCGAGATCGACGGCCCCGAGGTTCCGATCATGGATGGCTCGTCCGTTGAATTCGTACGCGGCCTCATGGCCAAGGGCGTGCGCCGTCAGGCGAGCCCGGTTCTGGCCTATGAAGTGCTCAGGCCGATCACCGTATCGCGCGAGGGTGCAAGCGCGACGATTGCCCCTGCCGACGGGCTTGAGATTGAATTCCACATCGATTTCGAAGATGACGCCATCGGCAGCCAGACCAAGGTTCTGGATATGTGCAATGGATCGTTCGCGCGGGAACTTTGCGACAGCCGCACGTTCTGCCGCCGTACCGATGTTGAAGCGATGCGCGAGAATGGGCTGGCTTTGGGCGGTACATTGGAAAACGCTGTAGTGGTGCAAGGCGAAGAAGTTTTGACGCCGGGTGGCTTCCGTCACGCGGATGAGGCCGTGCGTCATAAGATGCTGGACGCCTTGGGCGATCTCTACCTTGCGGGCGGCCCGATTCTGGGGCGCTTTACCGGTGACAAGTCTGGTCATTCCATGACGAACACCCTGCTGCGCAAGCTGTTCGAAACGCCCGGTGCGGTACGCCCGATCTTGTGCACTGCTGAACAGACGGCGCGCTTGCCCGGTCAGGGCCTGGTGCGCAGTGAAATCCCACAGGTTGCGTGAACTGATCAACTCTGACGACATTTGCGTCACGAGCATGGATAAGACGTTTTGCCTCGGAATTTTATGTGCTAGACCAAGGCCCGATCAGGGGTAAAACCCGTTGGGCAAAGCGACAAGGATAGGCGGAATGGTTGGCACCAAAGCGGCAGTCAGATTCGCAGTGGCGATTCTTCTGGCAGCATCTTTGACGGCATGCGGGGACGGGGGCCTTTTCAGCAAAAAGGGCGCTAACCGCAACCAGAACCTCGAAGGTTTCACACCAGAGCAGATTTATACCCGTGGTGAATACGAACTGTCGCAAAGCCGTTCGGACGATGCCGCTTGGTATTTTTCTGAGGTCGAGCGTCTATATCCCTATTCCGATTGGGCCAAACGCGCGCTGATCATGCAGGCGTTTTCATTCCATGCGGACCAAAACTACGAAGAAAGCCGTGCGGCGGCGCAGCGTTACATCGATTTTTACCCAACCGATGAAGACGCGGCATATGCGCAATATCTTCTGGCGCTCAGCTATTATGACCAGATCGACGAAGTTGGCCGTGATCAGGGCCTGACCTTCCAGGCGCTGCAGGCCTTGCGGACGGTGATCGAAGTCTATCCTGACAGCGAATACGCAACCTCTGCTGTTTTGAAGTTTGATCTGGCGTTCGACCATCTGGCGGGTAAAGAGATGGAGATCGGGCGCTATTACTTGCGTCAGGATCACTTCACGGCCGCCATCAATCGATTCCGCGTCGTGGTCGAAGATTTCCAGACCACATCGCACACGGCCGAGGCGCTGTATCGTCTGATCGAAGCCTATCTGGCACTGGGTTTGGTTGATGAAGCGCAGACTGCGGGTGCGATTCTGGGTTACAACTATCAATCGTCTGAATGGTACGATGCAGGCTATACGCTGCTGACTTCGCGCGGTCTTGATCTCAAGAGCCGTGGGAACAACTGGCTCAGCACCATCTATCGCCAGACCATCAAGGGTCAGTGGTTGTAACGGCCATGACCAAAGGCGAGGGACGCTAAAGACCCGATGCTGCGCGCCCTTGATATCCGCGACATGCTGATCATTGACCGGTTGGAACTAAACTTCCAGCCGGGTTTGAACGCTTTGACCGGCGAAACCGGGGCGGGCAAATCGATCCTTCTGGATTCGTTGGGCTTTGTACTGGGCTGGCGCGGGCGGGCCGAACTGGTGCGTCAAGGTGCTGCGCAGGGTGAAGTCGTGGCCGAGTTCGAGTTGCAAGAAAATCACCCCGCCCATGTGATATTGGCCGAGGCCGGTTTGCCCGGTGGCGAGGAACTGATCCTGCGTCGCGTCAACACGGCTGAGGGGCGCAAAACCGCCTGGGTCAATGATCGCCGCTGCTCGGGCGAGGTGCTGCGTGCTTTGTCGGAAACCTTGGTCGAATTGCACGGACAGCATGATGACCGTGGCCTGCTGAATCCGCGCGGCCACCGGGCGATGCTGGATGCTTATGCCGGGGTGGGGAAACAATTGGCTTCGGTACGGGCTGCTTGGTCTGCGATGTCCACGGCCCGCAAGGCATTGGCTCAAACCGAGGCCGCGCTAGAGGCTATGCGCGCAGAAGAAGAATTTCTGCGCCATTCCGTTGCCGAACTGGATCAGCTTGATCCCCAACCGGGCGAGGATGCCGATCTCGACGCACGCCGCCGCATGATGCAGGGGGCTGAACGTATTCGCGATGATGTGGCGCGTGCCTTTGCGCTTCTCGGAGGCGATGGGGCAGAAGGCGCGATGGCTGATGCCGTGCGTTGGTTAGATGGCGTGTCGGACAATGCAGGCGGTCAGTTGGAAGAACCCATCGCTGCACTTGGCCGCGCCCTGATCGAACTGGGTGAGGCGCAAGACGGTGTGCATACCTGCCTGCAGGCGCTTGATTTCAACCCGGCGGAACTGGAACAAACCGAAGAACGCCTGTTTGCCATCCGCGCTTTGGCACGTAAGCATGACGTGGCACCGGACGATCTAGCCCCTTTCGCCGACGTGCTGCGCGACCGGCTGAATCGGCTTGATGCAGGTGATGCCGACCTAATCGATAAACGCGCCATGGTCGAGGAGGCACAGGCTGCCTACGACAAAGCGGCCAGAATGCTCAGTGATGCGCGCCGCAAGGCGGCCGACGCGCTGGATACGGCAGTGATGGCCGAACTTGCGCCGCTGAAAATGGAACGCGCCATGTTCCAAACCGAGATCACTGCGACGGATCCGGGCCCAGAGGGCTCCGACGCGGTTGCCTTCACGGTCGCCACCAACCCGGGCGCGCCGTCAGGACCGCTGAACAAGATTGCGTCAGGCGGTGAACTCAGCCGCTTCCTACTGGCGCTCAAGGTTTGTCTGACCGGAGATGACAGCGCCCGCACTATGATTTTTGACGAGATCGACCGCGGAGTCGGTGGCGCAACTGCCGATGCCGTCGGCCGCCGTCTGGCCGCGTTGGCGCAGGGCGGGCAGATTCTGGTGGTGACTCATTCGCCGCAAGTAGCGGCCCGCGCAGCACATCACTGGCGGGTCCAGAAACAGGTGATCGGTGATCAAACCTTGTCCACCGTGATCCCGTTGGCTGATCCCGACCGGGTCGATGAAATCGCCCGAATGGTCGCAGGCGACACAATCACCGACGAGGCGCGCGCCGCCGCCCGTGCCTTGTTGGATGCATAACGTGCCTTCTGTGAACATCTTGTTGTAATCCGACTTTTCTCAGGCCTCTGAGTGGCTTACTAAGGGGCAGGCGACCACCTCCACGAGGGCCAATGACTCAATCGACCCGCACCGTGCTGCGCAATCAGCTCAACCAAGCCCTCGCGGCGCTGCGGGATGCCTGGCGGGTGTTGCGCCATCGTGGCCCCAGCCAAATTCAATTCTGGTTTATCGCGCTGGTCATCGGGATCGCTGCAGGTTTTATGGCCCTTGGGTTCCGCATGGCGATTTCGTCCTTGCAGGCCTATCTCTATGGCACCGACAATATTCTCTTTCTCCACAGCCACGCCGAGAAACTGCATTGGCTTTGGATTTTCCTGACCCCCGTGATCGGGGGGCTGGTTGTCGGGATAATCCTGCACAAATTCACGGATGATGGCCGCGTGCGTTCGGTTGCGGACGTGATCGAAGGATCGGCCATCACAGATGGACGGGTTGAAAAGAAAGCCGGGATCGCCTCGTTCTTTGCCTCGCTGATTACGCTCAGCTCTGGCGGATCCACGGGGCGGGAAGGCCCGGTCGTGCACATGGCGGGGGTTATCTCAACCTGGGTCAGCGATCGCATTCATGCCGATGGTATCACCGGGCGCGACCTGCTGGGCTGCGCCGTGGCCGCCGCCGTTTCGGCCAGTTTTAACGCCCCCATCGCCGGGGCATTGTTCGCTCTTGAAGTGGTGCTGCGCCACTTCGCCGTCCACGCTTTTGCGCCTATCGTTATCGCTTCGGTCGCGGGCACGGTGATCAACCGGCTCGCTTATGGCGACGTGACCGAGTTCACCTTGGATACGCCCGGTTCGCTGCAATTCTACGTGGAATTGCCCGCCTTCCTGATCCTCGGCCTGATCTGCGGACTAGTGTCGCTGCTGCTGATGCGGTCGATTTTCTTTGCCGAAGATATCGGCACACATATCCAGAACCGCCTGTCCCTGCCACGCTGGCTACGGCCCGGAGTTTCAGGCGCAATGCTAGGCCTGCTGGCGATCTGGTTCCCTCATATCATAGGCGTCGGGTACGAGACCACGATCCGCGCCTTAACCGGAGACCTCGTGCTGACCACAGCCATTTTGTTTGCGGTCATGAAAACCGTCGCGGTGGCAATCACCATGGGCGGACGCATGGGGGGCGGCGTGTTTTCACCGTCATTGATGATCGGAGCACTGACCGGGCTGGCCTTTGGCCTGATTGCCACCGGTTTGCTGCCGGACGTGTCGGGCACCCACACGCTCTATGCCTTTGCCGGAATGGGGGCAGTGGCGGCGGCGGTGCTGGGTGCGCCGATCTCGACCACGCTGATCGTATTTGAGCTGACCGGAGACTGGCAGATCGGCCTCGCGGTGATGGTTTCGGTCTCGATGTCCACGGCGTTGGCCTCGCGCCTTGTGGACCGTTCGTTCTTCTTGACCCAGCTAGAGCGCCGCAACGTGCATCTGGCAGCAGGACCGCAGGCCTATCTGCTGGCCATGTTGCGTGCAGGTGCCGTTATGCGACCGATTGGCGATCCGCGCTCGATCACCAAGGACGAGGCGCTGGAGTTGGTCGAACAGGGTCTCTGCGTCAAGGCCAGTGCCACGCTTGAAGCCGCCATGCCCTATTTCGACCGCGATGACATCCCTTGTATTCCGGTGGTGATCGTCGACACGGACGGCTGTGAACAGCCGGTTGGTGCTCTGTATCACGTTGATGCGCTTAAGGCCTATAACCGCGCGCTGGCTGCGACTGCCGCCGAAGAACACTCGTGATCAGTCGCTATAAACGCTGGCCGCGTCGCCCAGATAGTTGTCCCAGGCAAACCAGTACGAGATGTGCCCTGCCACACGGGGCAACTGCGTGCCGTCCGGGGCAACCAGCGCCTCTTCGGTGACCGTCCACCTGTTGCCTGCCTCGTCCAGCAGCCCGCCACCGGTGGTTGCGCGGAACTGATGCACGCCACGTTCATAAGCGCGCACGCTGCGCTTTTTGGGGTCACCCATCAGCATCAAAGCCCGCCCACCGATGGCATCATTGATCACGGGTCTGCCCGTGAAAGCATCCAAAGGCCAGGCTCGGGCCGCACCGAACTGGCGCACTGCAAACACATAATCCTTTTGTCGGTGCGCGGACTGATCTACCAGAGCCGGGAACATCAAATCGGGCGAGGCGAAATATTCTCGGTAAACGACGCCAGAGCCATAGTTTCGCCGATACCCGGTGGTCTCCGACAGCACGCGGGTGCCGGGGTGCGAGGCCTTCCAGCTATCCCACCGCGTAATTACCACCGGGCGTTGCTTTAATTCGATCCCGCTGTCGACCAGAGGGCCAACGACCGGCTTGCCGGTGTACTGGTTCCACAGTGAATGTGTCTCGCGATCAAACATCAGTTTGTTTGACCGATAGAGAAACCCGGACGAGCCAAATACAAGTGGTTTCCGGCGCCCCGCCACCTGCGTTTCGAACAAAATCCCCGAGCCGCAGAGCGTGCAATAGGCCAGCGCAACCGAAACGCCTCCGATCACGTCATTGAACATCTCGTGCCAACCCATGATCCGCAGCGGATAGGCGCGCTCATCTCCGTTAATCGAGACGCCAAAGACAAGATCGTCATCTTTCAGATAGTCCGCCTGTGCCGCCGGAATTAGCTTGGGATTGTCCAGCGATGGGATGCCATCCTTGACCACGCCGCCCCAGGCGATCTCTTCCAGCCGGATCTTCATTTTGCTGCGCTTTAGATATTCAGGGCGCAGAAATACATCGAAGTTCTGATCTACGCCCAACAAAAGCTCGCGTTTGAACGGAACCAGCGACGGATGGGGAACAATCTGAGGGTTCCTTTCTTGCCATAGCATCCATTCGAACCAACTTGCGCCGAGGGATTCTCCGGTCAGTGTTTCCATGACCTTCGTAATGTCTCCCACACGTCGCCCGCTGAACCGCATCGATGTCAGAAGTGCTGATACAACATCGGGATCGCCGCGCTTGATCAGAAACTCCATACTTGTTTTGAATTCTGCATTCCCTCCGAACACGGTTGAGCGTACGGCGCTATGAACAGGGTCGTCCTGCGCCCACAATGTCGCGGGCACGAACATCCCTGCACCCAGCAATCCGGCCAAGCCTCGACGTGTGATCGACATGGCATCCTCCGATTTCGTCCATCTCCAGTCTGCCTGTAAAGCGCATCACATTCACGCAACACCCGCGTGAACCGTTCGTAACATCCCGAAGCTTCGTGCATCCGGCATAAACACGAGCAAACCAGTGTGATCGGGACGTGATGCATGCCTTTGGCAACCTGACATTCGCGTAAGTGCTTGCTCTGATAAATGGCCAAACAGAATTAGTTCGCAGGCATATTCCGGTGCCTCGACAACGCGTGTATCAACCCACATGATAACCGGCGAGGCTACGGTTGATGACTCATTTGTCACGATGGCAAATGTAAAGGAATACGAAGAAGGGAAGCACTCTATGCAGGATCATGGTTATGAAGCGGGCAGGTTGAACCTGCCGTTTGTCGGTATCTCGACCTTCGCCAAATCTCCATACGTCGAGAATTGGAACGAAATCGATGCTGACGTCGCGATAGTGGGGGCACCGTTTGATTTCGGCACTCAATGGCGCCCGGGCGCACGATTTGGGCCGCGGGCTGTGCGCGAAGCTTCGACCTTGTTCAGTTTCGGCCACGCCGGGGCATATGACCATGAAGATGACGCGACCTATCTGGATGGTTCGGTGCGGATGGTCGATCTGGGGGATGCGGATATCATCCACACCAAGACTGAAGAAAGCCACGCGAATATCGCGCATGCTGTGGGCAAGATCCTGCAGGCGGGTGCTTTGCCGGTGACCATTGGTGGCGATCATTCAATCAACATCCCCTGCATCAATGCCTTTGCCGAAGAGTGCGCGCAGAACGGGCCAATCCATGTGGTCCAAATTGACGCGCATTTGGATTTTGTCGACGAACGACATGGGGTGACCGTCGGACACGGCAACCCGATGCGGCGGGCAATCGAGAAAGACTATGTCTCGGGCATGACGCAATTGGGTATCAGAAATGTTTCATCCACTGCAAAGGAAGGCTACGAGGATGCCCGCGCGCGCGGGTCGGATATCTTGTCGGTGCGGCAGGTGCGCAAGTTGGGATCCGAGGCGGTGTTGGCACGCATCCCGGAAGGCGCGCGCTATTATGTGACGATCGATATCGATGCCTTTTGCCCCTCGATTGCTTCGGGCACCGGGACGCCCAGCCACGGGGGATTTCAGTATTACGATGTGCTGGAGATTCTGCAGGGATTGGCCAAACGCGGCGATGTCGTCGGCATCGATCTGGTCGAAGTTGCCCCGGCGTATGATCCGACCGAAAGCACGCAAATCCTGGCGGCTCAGCTGCTGCTGAACTTTCTGGGCTTTATCTTTCACGAACGCGCCCAGCGGTAGTAGGTGGGGCGATCAGCCCCACCCGTTTTCTTATGCGTCGATAATGTTGTGTCCGGGACCGTAAGGGAAGCCGGTGATGTTCTCGGCGCCGTCTTCGCCCACCACGAGGATATCGTGCTCGCGATAACCTCCTGCGCCGGGCTGGCCTTCGGGAATCCACAGCATCGGCTCGATCGAGACAACCATGCCGGGTTCCAGCACCGTGTCGATATCCTCGCGCAATTCCAGACCAGCCTCGCGCCCGTAGTAGTGGCTGAGGATGCCAAAGGAATGGCCATAGCCGAATGAGCGGTATTGCAGCAGACCTTCATCAGCGAACAAGCGGTTGATCTCGGCGGTGATGCCCGAGCATGTTGCACCGGGTTTGATCAGGCTCAGACCCAGTTCGTGCGCAGCCACGTTTGCCTTCCACAGACGCAGGCTATCAGCATCAGGCTCGCCCAGAAACAGGGTGCGTTCCAGCGCTGTGTAATAGCCCGAGATCATCGGGAAAGTGTTCAGCGACAGGATATCGCCTTTTTGCAGTGCACGTTTGGTGACCGGGTTATGCGCGCCGTCTGTATTGAGACCCGACTGGAACCAAACCCACGTATCACGGTATTCAGCTTCTGGATAAGCGCGGGCAATCTCGGCTTCCATCGCGTCGCGACCGGCCATGGCGATCTCGATCTCGGTCGCGCCTTCGCGGATGGCCGCGTGGATGGCTGCTCCACCCACGTCTGCTGTACGGGCTCCGCCTTTGATCAGCTCGATCTCTTCTGCCGATTTCACCATGCGGGCGAACATTGTGTCAGGTGCAATGTCGATCAGTTCCGGCCCGCCCAACATCTCCAGCGCCGTATTGCGTGCAGCCAGAGTAATATGGTCGCCTTCGATACCAATTCGTTTGGCACCACCGGTCAGGTTGGACACGGCGCGCCAGTAATTGTCGCGCTTCCAGTCGGTGTAGATCACGTTGTCCTCGACCGAGCGGCGCCACGGCTGACCGGCATCAATGTTGGCAGATACGGTTGTACAGGCATCCTGTGTCACCACGCAGCCGTAAGGGCGACCGAAGGAGCAATACAGAAAGCCTGAATAATAGGCGATGTTCTGCATTGACGTCAGCAGCACCGCCGGGATGTCATGCTTGGCCATAATCGCACGCAGCGCACCAAGGCGGCGGTTATATTCGCCCTTGCTGAACGGCAGGGGGGCTTTTTCACCATTGTGGCAGGTGAAATATTCGGGGCGTCTGGTTGTGTCTGTCATCACTGGTTCTCTCATCTATGCCGGGCGGCAAACCCGGCCACTTGTCCCGGCGTTCAGGACAGGCGGTCTCGGGGTCCGAGAGCCGATCACCCCCGATGATACCGCGACGCCATCGCGGCTGAGGTGAACGGGTGAATCGTTAGATCAGGTGCGCGTCTGCGTCAAGCCGGAGAAAGCCCTCGCAGACGTTCAGACCGGCGGCGCAGCAATTCGACCGTGGTCAATAGTGCGATCGACAGGACAACGAGGATTGTCGCAACAGCCAGAATGGTCGGGCTGATCTGTTCCCGCAGGCCGGTGAACATCTGCCATGGCAAGGTTTTCTGGCTGGCCGAGCCGACGAACAGCACCACGACGACTTCGTCGAACGAGGTGATGAAGGCAAATAGGCCACCCGAGATCACGCCCGGCAGGATCAGGGGCATCTGAATCTTGAAGAACGTCCGCACCGGTCCCGCGCCCATATTCGCCGCTGCCCGGGTCAATGAGCGATCAAAGCCCACAAGTGTTGCAGTGACGGTAATGATAACAAACGGGATACCCAAGACCGCATGGGCAAGGATCACTTTCACATAACCCACGAAGTTCTTGTTCATGCCCAGCGTACCTTCCATGAAGCGACCGATATCGCTGTAGAAGAAGAACATGCCGGTGGCCGAGATAATCAGCGGTACGATCATCGGTGAGATCAGGATGCCCATGATCGCACGGCGGCCGGGAACGTGGCTTTGGCTGAGGCCGATGGCCGCCAGCGTGCCGAGAGAGACCGAGATGACTGTCGCAATCGGCGCAATGATCAGTGAGTTCTTAAAGCTGCGCTGCCATTCATTGTTGGTAAAGAAGTCGCGATAATGCTTCAGCGAATACCCTTCGGGGTCGAGACTCAGCATCTCAGGCGTGAAGGTAAAGAAGTCTTGCGCGTTGAACGACAGCGGCAGAACCACAAGGATTGGGGTGATCAGGAACACGAAGATTGCGCCGCAGGTCACCCGGAACAGATAGTGATAGAACACCTGTTTTGGCGTCAGATAGCTGAGTAGTTTGCGGCGATAACGGCCTTCATAAAGCCAATAGATAAAGAAGATGAAGAACCAGCCGCCCAACAGGCCCAGAATGCCACCCATCGGACCTGACATCAGGAAACCGACGACGCCGAAACCCAAGATATTGATCCAGCGCGCCAGTTTTTCGTTCTTCAGAACGTTGATGTAGACCCAGGCTAGCGCCGCGATTAGCGCCGCACCGCCCAGGATGCCCAAAAGGATCGAGCCGTTGCCCGCGCCGACAAAGACGCCGGCGAAGGCGCCCGCCAAGGCGACACTGGGCAGAACCATGGAGAGAGGTTTGCGGGATATCGGTGTAAGTGCAGCCATGTCGATTATCCCAACTTCACGTTATCAATGCCCACGATCTTGTCGTAGACCCAGTAGAGCAGCATGACGACACCCAGCAGGATCGTGCCCAGAGCCGCGGCCAGACCCCAATTCAGCGAGGACGAGATGTGATAGGCGATCCGGTTCGAGATGAAGACACCTTTGGTGCCGCCCACAATTTCAGGCGTGATGTAGTAACCGATCGACAGAATGAACACGAGGATCGAGCCCGCTCCGATACCTGGAATGGATTGCGGGAAGTAAATACGCCAGAAGGTCGTCCAGTTGGTCGCGCCCATGGATTTCGCCGCCCGGGTATAAGTCACCGGGATCGTCTGCATCACTGAATACATCGGCAAGATCATGAACGGCAGTAGGATATGCGTCATCGCAATGATCGTGCCTATCTGGTTGTTGATGATCACCAATCGCGCGTCGTCGGCCACAAGTCCAAGCCAGACCAATGTTTCATTAATTACGCCCTGTTGTTGCAACATCACTTTCCACGCCGAGGTACGCACCAGAAGTGAGGTCCAGAATGGCAGGAGGACAAGGATCATCAGCAGGTTCGACACCCGCATCGGCAATGTCGCCAGCAGGTAGCTAACCGGATAGGCCAGCAAGATACAGGCCCCGGTGATTACCAGAGACATGAATAGTGTGCGGCCAAACAGCTTGATCAGAATTTGCTTATCTTCGGGCTGCGACTGCGCGCCTTCGGGCGTGCGGCGCATGTCGACCGCATTCAGGAAATAACCATTGGTGATGGCGGGCGAGTGGGTCTTGATCACTGCCCAGGTATTTGGCTCTCCCCAGCCTTCGTGAATCTCGATGATCTGTTCCTTGAACGGCCCATCGGTTTCGGGGTCCATCTTGCCCATTTTCCGACCCGAGCGGCGGAACATCGAAGACATACCAGTCTCTTCGTAGTTCAGACGCGACCCCAGGCGGGTATGTGTCTTGCTGTCGACAGCGATGACCATATCGCGGACAAAGGCGTCATAGACGGCCTCACCGGGTAATTCGCCACTGTGCTCATCCCAGCTTTGCAACGCCTCGACGGTCAAGGGCAGTGTTTCCTGCACGATGTTGTTTTCGACCGACCGGAACAGCATTGAAGCGATCGGTACGATGAATGAGAACAGGACGAACAGTAGCAGAGGGGCCACCAGCATCAACGCGCGCAGCTTCTGCCGCCGCAACGAACGTGCCAGCGATTGCTTGAGCGGCGTTCCATCCGCTGCCAGCATAGGTCCGGCGTTTTGGCTTGCGTCAGTCATTGGTGCCCCTTGGGTTTTCTTTGATCCGGGGGCGGCGCACCGCCCCCGAAATTGTCAGGTAATCAGATACTTACTGTGCCAGCCACGCCTGGAATTTGGCGTCGATGTCGTCGCGGTAGTCAGCCCAGAACTCGTAGTTATACAGGAACGTGTTCTCGGCGTTTGCCGGGTCGGTTGGCATATGCGGCGCCATGTCGATGCCCAGATCTGCGTGCTGACCTACCAGCGGTGCAGACGAGGCGCGGGCCGGACCGTACGAGATGTACTTGGCCTGATCCGCCAGACGCTGGGTGTCGGTTGCGAACATGATGTAGTCCAGCGCGCGCTGCTTGCGCTCATCGCTTAGGCCAGCCGGGATGATCCAACCGTCCAGATCGAATACCTGCGCGTCCCAAAGCATGGCGACGGGTTGCTTCTGTTCTTCAATCACGCTGAACAGGCGGCCATTATAGGTCGAACCCATGACAACTTCGCCATCGGCCAGTAGCTGCGGCGTATCTGCACCGGCAGACCACCAGACAACGTTGTCTTTGATGGTGCCTAGCTTGGCCAACGCTTGTTCCTGACCTTCCGGAGTTGCCAAAACGTCATAGACGTCGTCCTTTGCAACACCGTCACAGAGCAGGGCCCATTCCATGTTGTTGATTGGGCGCTTTTCCAGCGAACGCTTGCCGGGATAGTTTTCCAGATCGAACACGGCGCAGATATCGCTGGGCGGAGTGTCACCCACCAGATCGGTGCGATAGCCGAAAGTGGTCGAATACACGATTTGCGGGATAAAGCAGTCGCTGACCAGCAGGTCACCGAAATCATCCGCGGCCGAGGTGCCATCGGGCGCCGGAGCCAGCATGGTGTCAGGATCGATTTCCATCGCCAGACCCTCGTCGCACAGACGGATCGCATCCGCTGCAACAACGTCAACCACGTCCCAGGTGATGTTGCCGGCTTCGTTCATCGCGCGCAGCTTAGCCACAGCTTCAGCCGAGCTGTCATCATTCAGAATGGTGACGCCGGTCTTTTCCGAATAGGGCTCGTGATACGCCTTGAGCTGCGATTTGGAATAGGCGCCACCCCAAGAGACGATGGTCATCTCTTGCGCGGAAACGCCACCGGCCGCTGTCATCAGAGCCGCTGCGGTCAGCAGTGTCTTTGTTGGTTTCATGTGTTACTCCCAGTACATCCCGTTGATTGTATGGTCAGCTAGCGCACGGGATTCGCCAGCCGGTCCCTCAGTGAAGCCGCGTTTGTCCCCACGCGGCTTGGTCTATGCGTCGAGCGCACGACAATCCTTGGCTAGCCAGCCGATTTCGATCTCTTGACCGGGTTTCAGGCGGATGGCATCGGGGGCGTTCCGTGTCTTGACAATGAACTCGTCATTGCCTGCCACCGACATGCGGAAGCGGAACACGTCGCCCATATAGATGAATTCCTTGACCGTCGCCTTCAGCGTATGCGCATCGGCGTGCAGGCGGTCCTTGTTGAATTCCACGCGTTCGGGCCGGATAGAGACTTTGGTCCGTTCGCCCGCTTTGTGCACGTTGATCGGCACGGCGTCGATTTCCGATCCGTCATCCAACTGCACAAGGCAGGTGTCACCATCGATCGATTTCACCACACCTTCCATCGTGTTGTTTTCACCGATGAATTGCGCAACAAAGCTGTTTTCGGGCTCTTCATACAGCTGATCCGGCGGGGCCAGTTGCTGAATGCGGCCATCGTCGAACACCGCGACACGGTCGGACATGGTCAATGCCTCGGTCTGGTCATGGGTCACGTAGACGGTGGTGATGCCCAGCTCATGCGCGAGACGGGTAATCTCGAACTGCATATGTTCGCGCAGCTGCTTGTCCAGTGCGCCCAGCGGTTCATCCATCAGAACAAGTTCAGGCTCAAACACCAGAGCGCGCGCGAGGGCGATCCGCTGTTGCTGTCCACCTGACAGTTGCGCGGGGCGGCGATTGCCGAACTCACCCATCTGGACCATGTCCAACGCCCGTTTGACTTTGGCCTCACGCGTGGATTTGTCCAGCTTGCGGACTTCCAGCGGGAACGCAAGGTTCTCGGCCACGGTCATATGCGGAAACAAAGCGTAGTTCTGGAACACCATCCCGATACCGCGTTTATGCGGTGGGATGTTGTTGATGGGCTTCCCATCCAACAGAATCTCGCCATGAGTGGCTGTTTCGAATCCGGCAAGCATCATCAGACAGGTGGTTTTACCTGATCCGGACGGCCCGAGCATGGTCAGGAATTCGCCCTTTGGCATTGCCAGGTTAAGATCTTTGACGACGAGATTCTCGCCATCATAAGACTTTTGAACGCGTTGAAATTCGACAAACGCGGCGTCGGTGTTTGTGTCGGTCACAAGACCCCCTGTTGCGTCAAATGATTACCCGGTTGGTCCGGATTTCATTGATCCTCTCGTGCATTGAAGCCGAGGCTAACAAATGGTCGCAAGCCCGTAAAGCAATTGAGTTACCCATAGCGTCGCTTTTACCTAGTTTTGCGACATGTTCATGTGTTTCATATGCCATGCTAGGCTTTGGTTACTTGACAAAACCGGCTTACGGATTCGTGCTTCGATCTGGGGAATTGCTGCAAGGGTTCGCAGGTTTGTACAGCTGAGGAACACTGCATCGACGGTCGAATCAGTGCCCAGACGGACTGCGGCTTCGACGACGGACTCGGTTGAAATACGTACAACTTTGGCCTCTTCCGCCTCACCGAATGTGCCAAACACATCCATCGTGATCCCCTGGTCCGCAAAGGCGCGTCGCAGCGGGGTGTTCACCTCTTCGATATAGGGTGAGAGGAGGGCAAGTTTCGATACTCCTCGATCCTTGGCGCAGGCCGTCGCCGCGCGCAAAGGGTTGGTCACAATGTCGACATCGCAGGTTTGTTTTACCATTTTCTCAACCTGCTCGGATCCGATGACCGAACTGGCGGACGTACAACCATAGCCGACGACCCGATATGGCCGCGCCTTTGGCAGTAGATCAGCGGCTGCAGGCAGGTCGGTTTCCATCTGCGCCAGTGTGTCGGTATTGACCTCGGCCGCACTTGGGATGCGGCTCACATAGAGTGGGCTTTTATCATTGGCAAAGAGCGCGCTGAATTCTGGCTCGATTGTTTCATCTGTTTGCAGAACGATCAGACCCATCGGCACCGCGGAGCGGTCATCGGGATCGAGTGTATATGGCAAAGTGTTCATAGCTCGGCAATCTCCGGTCCGATGCGGGGGCTGAGGAATTCGGGCGCACCCTCGGTTATCAGGATGTTTTCCTCATGCACGATAATCTTATCGTTCACGGCAATGCCCGGTTCCAGCGTCAAAACCATGCCGGGCTGTAACTCGGTATGATCATCAGGGATGAGAGAGGGCCATTCTGTCAGCGACATACCCAGCCCGTGGCCCAGACGACCGGCATCGGTCCCTTCGCCGCCATCAGTCAGAATTGCATTCATGGTGTGAAACAACTGTGACGCGGTGGCACCGGGGCGGGCCTGGTCAAATGCAGCATCCGAGGCCTCAATCAACCGCGCATGGGCCGCGCGAACCGACGCGCTTGGCGGGCCGACCGACCAGTTGCGGTCGTAGTCGCAGAAATACCCATCGCGAACGAGACCGGTATCCAGCATCAAAACATCGCCCGGCTCCAACGGCGTTTGCGTGGCGGGTGAGATCACATCCGTATACCCGCCTTGCTCGGCCCCTCCGGCCAGATAGGGGACCCAGTCGGCCCCTTCCTCAAGGCAGAGCATCTGAAAGCGCCGGAACACCTGATCAAGGGGGGTACCGACCGAAGCAATTTCAGGCACCCGCGCAAAGGCCCGCGCACCGATTTGGCACGCGGCACGAATCTTAGCCACTTCGGCATCAGACTTTACCATCCTCAGCGTGCGCAGGATGCCTCGGTCGCCGGTAATCTGACGCGCTCCGATTGCCAATTGGAGGCGTCTCAGGTCGGCCAGCGGCATCCGCACATGGGTCTCATGCCCATCGGGGCAACCGATTTGGGCACCTTCCGGAGTCAACTCGGTCAGCGCATCAGCCAACAGGGACACACCGTCGTCGTTGAGGTCCGGCGCACTCCAGCTCCGAATATCATCAATCCATGTTTGCGCCATGAGCGCCGCACCGATTGACGGAATGACAGCAACCGGTTTGCCCGAGGCGGGCACGATCAGAAACCATGGCCGGGTCGGGCTTTCCCAGAAACGCGTGAGATAGCCCGTGAAATAGCGCAATTCGGGCTCGGTGGTCAGCAGTAGGGCAGATAGACCGGCTTGCTGCATCTGATCTTGCGCGCATGTTACCCGCACTTGGAACTCTGACGGCGCGAAGCCGATCATGCGGGTTGTTCCGTCAGCATGCATAGAACCTTGGCATCTTCGCCGATTCCCAACCCGGTACGGGCAGCGTCGTTCAGTACAGCGGCAATTCCGGCCCCTCCCGACGCGCTGGTCTCCAAATCTGTCTCAGCCATGATCGGAAGCTGCTCCGCGACATCAGAGTCGTCTATTGTCAGAAACAAATCAGCATCACGGGCAAGCCCATTCAATGCGATCAGCGAAGGCTCCTTGCAGTCCAACCGTCCCATGATGCTGTCGGGGCCATCGGCAAATACACTGTGGCCGGCCTCAATACTGGCCTGAAGCGCGGGGGCCGATGACGGCTCCACAACAATGATCTGGGGCGCGTCACCCCAAGCTACGCGCGCGTAGGCTGCAACTGCCCCCGCCATGCCACCAACACCAGCTTGCAGAAGAATGTGGGTTGGCACCTCTGGGCATTGTTCTGCCGTTTCGACTGCCATCTGCAGATAGCCTTCCATCAAGAGGTGTGGGAGTTCGGTATACCCCTCCCATGAACTGTCCGAGAGCAGGGTCCACCCGTTTTCCTGCGCTGCCCTGCTCGCAGCATCCATACTGGCCGCGTAATCTACACCAGCCCGAACCACTTGAGCATCTTGCGCGCGCAGTCGTTCGGCAAAACTTTCTGGAACGGTTTCTGCAATATAAACCACTGCCTCCGCTCCGAAGGTCCGCGCACCTGCGGCCATGCTCAGCCCGTGATTGCCAGCGCTCGCCGTGATGTAGGTGCGCCCTTTTAGAGTGCTGGTATCCGGGTTGTCCGAGGCTTCATTCGCTTGGCAGGCGATTACATATGCGGCACCCAAGGCTTTGAACGACCCAAGGCCCATGCGGGGCCGTTCATCCTTGACCCAGAGATTTGCAACAGGTGCAATCGCCGACGCGTCAATCAACGGAGTCTGTTCGAAATCCGGGCAAAAAGAGCGATGCCGTCCCAGGCGAATGGTTTCTACGGATGGATAGGGTGCCTGATCCGCAAGCTTTGACCCATTTCGAAACGGGTTGCTGACTATCTTCATCTTTTGCTCCGTGAACTGTGGTTGCGCTGACGTGAACGAATTGGCCGAACGCTGTCAAGTTCAGGTTTAGATCGCAGGACCCGTGTCTGGGTTGTGATCAATGCTGCCCACGAAAGGTTCGATGAGATGAATGAGCATCTTTTCAATCGATTTGGTTGGTTGTAAGAGTTTGCGAACGTCACCTGCGAGGTTTGAAAATACCTCTGCTGTGATGTGCGGGCGTGATGGAATGGTAGACATATCGGACTTAAAATCCTGCGCTTCCGCCCGTAATGCGCATTGTATTCATAGCCTTGTGGTCGTATGGAGATTTCCAGGCCCGAAATAGGCCCGACACGCTCGCCCGCGTGGTGGAATGGTAGACACAAGAGACTTAAAATCTCTGGGCCGGAAGGCCGTGCCGGTTCGAGTCCGGCCGCGGGTACCACAATTTGAGTAGATATTTTTATGAAGTACGACGATAGAAACATCTCTAACATCGGTGAGTTGCTAGATTGCTTAGCGGACCAAATCCCGGAAAATGAGCAAGTCTGGTTTCGAGGTCATGCAGATACGGAATGGGGCCTCACATGCACTCTTGCCAGAAATGGTGGAATGCAGAACGAGTTCCCATTGATTAGACGCTTTAAACAAAACGCTCTTCCTTTGATCACCAATAGACCTGGTGACGAATGGGAATGGTTGTTCCTAATGCAGCACCACGGTCTCCCCACACGCTTATTGGACTGGTCGGAAAGCGTCTTAGTCGCATTGTATTTTGCGGTTAACGATGACGGCTCTGATCACGAGGATGAAGATGGTTGTATTTGGGCGTTGCTGCCACATGAGTTGAATGCAATTTCCTTGCGCGATGACAATGCTAAATCGGTACTTGGTCTCGGTGACGACAAGCATTTTGACGATTACCTGCCGAGCAAGATCGGGGCTCAGGTCCAGACGTTTCAACCTCTTGCGGCGACTGCCGTAAGGAACAATCCGCGCATCCAGATGCAGCAAGGCGTCTTCACGGTTTCGCACAAGGATTTGTCTGGTCTAGATGAGCTTCCGGATACGAGCCCGATCTGGAAGTTGATTATTCCTGCAGGGCAGAAGGCGGTGTTTCGGAGCCAGCTTAAAGCTCTAAACCTAAGCAAGCTGTCTCTTTTCCCGGAACTCAGTAACGCAGCCGAACATGCCAGGAGCTTGGTCTGATGTCCAATTTTGAAATAAGTGCCATGTCCGACTCATCGGTTTTGGGTTTGGTCGATATGCGTGAGTCCATTCAGATTGACCCTGAATATCAACGGCCTGGCGGGGTGTGGTCTCTAGCCAAGAAACAGCTGTTCATAGACTCGCTGATCAACCGATACGATATCCCGAAGTTTTACTTTCATCATCTTATCGGCGCTCATGCTGAAGAAGGCATGCGCTATGCGATTATTGATGGTAAGCAGCGTCTTCAAGCGATTTGGGATTTCTTTGATGGTGAATTCGCACTGTCACGTGACTTTGTGTATTCCGATGATCCGTCCATTGACGCAAAAAACATGAAATACAATCAGATCGCAGATAAGTTTCCAAGGTTGATTATGAAGCTGCATGCCAGGACGCTTTCCGTGCAAACTGTTTTGGCTGAAGATCTCGATTTCATTGAAGATATGTTTTCTCGCTTGAACGAGGCTGTTCCGCTGGCTGCGGCCGAAAAGCGAAATGCTTTTGGTGGACCGCTGCCTACCATTTTTCGAGAAGTCTCTCAGCATCCCTTCTTTACAAACAAGATTAAGGTATCGCCCACAAGGTATCGACATCATGACCTGGTCGCGAAACTTATTTATCTTCAGTTTAGGTCGGACTTTGTTGACACTAAGAAGGCGTCGCTGGACCACTTTGTTAAGAGTGGGCGGGCTGATGATTTTGATCATAACCTACTGGCGAGTTCTGTTGACCAGGTATTGGCGGCTCTCGCCGAGTTGGAAGCAATGTTTGTCGACAATGACGACCTTGTACGCTCGACCGGTATGATTGTTGTGTACTTCCTGCTTGTCTCCAAGCTTCTCGAGGAAGGGCGAGCAATCAACTTCGGACGATCCGAGCTGATTGGTTTTGAAGAATTGAGGCGAAGAAATCGCGAGCTCTTTGCGTCTGATGAAAACGAAAACGAAGACGTCGACTTTAAGTTGATCGAATTCGATGAACTGGCTCAATCCTCAAACGACGGCTCTGCGATTCAACGGCGCTACGAGCTGTTAAGGGAGCATCTTACGTAGTTGTGTACAATATTTATGTACACACTTGACGTCTTTGGCTGCGTCTCCCATCTTGTGTACAAACTTAATGTACACAGGGGGCATTATCAATGGGGAGCACACCGTTAGCATCACTCACTGAGCTTGCAGGTATTGCGAACGTCTCGCGACAGGCGGTCTGGAACTGGTCGAAGCGCAAGGCCGATTTTCCGGCAGCCGTGAGCGAAGGACCTAACGGCCCCGTCTACAGTGTCGCCGAGTTCACCGCATGGTTGGAACAGGACGGCAAGACCGTCGGCGGAGCGCTTAAAGGCAGCAACTCCGTCGCCACAGACCTGCTCACAGCAGATCCAAAGAGCACGCGGGCCGTGATCGAAGGGCTGAGTGCGGTCAAGAAGAAAAAACTGCGACAGGAACTGATGGATCAAATCCGGGTGCTTCAAGAACTGGAAGCAGAGCTGGACGCGATAAAGCAACCAGAGCATATTTTTGACCCTTCAAACCCAAACTACATGGGACGGTTCACAGCGGCGGCCCTATTGATCCAACCGCGGCATCCCTTGGAAGAAGTGGAGAAATTCTACGGCGCTGGGGTCTATGCGCTGTACTATAAGGGTGAATTTGCAGCGTACGAGAAGATATCTGGAAAGGAAACTCCGCTCTACACCGGCAAAGCCGATCCAAAATTCGCCCACGCTGAAAATCCCACAGAACAGGGCGACTCCCTAAGCCGACGTATCAACGAGCACAGGAAGAGCATTGAGCTGGTTTCGGGCCAAGGCGGCATAAGTCTCGAAGATTTTGAAGTCCGATATCTGGTGACGGCAAGCGGGTTTCAGGTGACCGCTGAGAATTTCCTGATCAGCTACTTCAAGCCGATCTGGAACAAGGAGACCAAAATCTGCTTCGGCATCGGTAAGCACGGCGACGATGCGAACACCCGAAAGAACAAGAAGTCACCTTGGGATACGCTTCACCCGGGGCGGAAATGGGCGCTGGCAAGTGAGGAGCTTAAAACGCCGGAAGAAATTGCGGCGGACATATCTGACCACCTGGACGCATTCCCACCTATCGACGCGATCGACTTTAAGTCCCTTTTGCTCGGCGAGGCTTGATGACGGCGAGCTTGTCGCGAACGCTCTCCGCGACCACTCGGCCGAGTTTTACCGGAACGGCATTGCCAAGCTGGCGCATCGTCTCTGACCAAGATCCATGAAAGATCATGTCGTCGGGGAATGTTTGCAAGCGGGCTGACTCCCGAACAGTAAAGTACCTTACGCTTCCATCTGGCCGACGTAGCATGTTCTCGCCGCCTGGTACGCCGTGGACGCCAGCCTTCAAAGTCTTCGCAGGTTCGTCTAGCGGACTGCCGGTGTGTCCGGGGTATGTTCTGGCACCGGCTTGGAACTTATGGTCGCGGATACCCGCACTTTTCCTCGGTTCCTTTTCAGGGTCGGGTAAATCTGAGATCGCTTCTCTGACAGTCTGCCAGGCCGCTTGCGAGGGGCGAGCCTCCAAGCGCGAAGCGCGTTGCATTTGCTTTTCGTCGACGGGCCGGTCTTTCTTCCGGACCCTCTGAACGTCCCAATACTCACCGGAACGCCATTTGTCCCAAAGCAGGGCCTCTTGCGAATGTGAGGCCTCGGGGAAATGCCATTCGATAGCGGTGTCCGACCTAAAGCCGACGATGAACACTCGCTCACGTTTTTGCGGAACACCATAGTTCGCTGAATTGAGCACCCTCAAAGCGACACGATACTCTAACCCACGGTATCGTCCTCTTGTCTCATAGTCTTCCAATCGGGCTAGATGGTCCAGCCATGGCTCGTCTTTCTTTTCGACCATCTCAGGATGTCTTAGCTGCAGCCGAATGTACTCAAGGTAGTTAGCAAAAGTAGTGCGCGTGAGACCCTTCACGTTTTCGAAGACAAATGCTCTCGGTTTCAAATTTCGGACGGCTCGAATTGCTTGTGGAAACATGTCGCGCGAGTCTAGGTGGGCCTTGTGTCTTCCGCCCAACGAGAACGGCTGACACGGAGGGCCGCCTGTAACAAGATCCACATCACCTGTGATGTCTTCAAAATTGAATTCGCGAACGTCAACCTCGTGTAGTGGCCAATCGGAAACTAGGTCAATTCCTAGCTTCTGGTTCTCTCGTATCGTGTCACACGCCCATTTGTCCCAGTCCATTACGGCTGCAGGTTGAAAACCTGCTTGGCTAACCCCGAGTCCAAGTCCACCCGCGCCAACAAATAGTTCGACTGATCTCATGCCGTACCTTTGCTTGTTTGTTCTTAGGTATTCGGGCTAGTCAAGGTCGTCCTCACGCCGAATACTCTTTCGTTTTCCAAATCATTCACGTCAATATGTAGGGAATTTCCTTCGACCCGTACATAGAAATTGTGCGATTCAGTCTATTGGTAAAAATTCCTATCCGGCCCGGAGACACAGGCCTAGCTCGATGGAAATTCCACTCAACATGGGTTTAAGGCCGGTTTCGCCCGCGAGGAGTTAAGAGGTTATGGTACTCGTTGAATGTCCTTAGTCGTCAATATAGGCGTTCAAGTAGAGCCCGGCGTCGACGCCGAGTGCTTCGCACCAGTGCTTAAACTCAATGACGTCAAGACGCCGTTCACAACCCTCGACCTTAGCAACGAAGGACTGCGGCTTACCCAAGGCGTCGGCGAGGGCCTGCTGGGTCATGCCGACCGAAACGCGCTGATCGCGCAGTCGCCTGATGAGCGACCTGTACTCGTCGTCGTAGATGCTCTTGGCCACCCGCACGTTCCATTTGACTGCCTGTACAGGTCGCGGTAATCCCGAAACAGAATTATCCCAAAATAGGATAAATTATGGGACGGAACGGCGGGCTGACCTCGACCCAGAGGGGCAAGATCGCGGAACTGCACGTGGCGACGGCGCTGATGTCACAATCCTCAGGGCGCCTATCACCGTTCGAGCCGCTCTCGGACGACCACGGCATCGATCTTGTCGTCCTCGACAAGGAGAGCGGCCGCGCGCTTCCCATTCAGGTTAAGGCATGGCTCCTAGATCCCGAGAAGCCGGTCAGGACCGTCCAATTCGATGTACAGAAAACCACTTTCGGCAAGGGCAAGCCGGGCGTGCTGATCTGCGTCGTGGTGAAGAAGGAAACGTTGGAGATAGCCATGTCCTGGCTCATACGTATGGCGGAGATACCGTCCATTGCGACCGACAAGCCCAATAAGTTTGCCCTGGCTCCGAGCATCGCCGAAGGTTCGAGAGACAAGTACGTACCCTACAGGCACTTGACCATCGCATCTTTGACTGAGGCGGTAGAAGCCGAACTCCAGAACGACTGCTGATATCATCCCATTGGAGGGAATAGCCCCGGCGCACGGTTAAAACGCCGGGGCCACGTCGTCGCGGGTCGGTTAAGATGCGGGAGGAGGCCGCAGCAGAGGGTGCCCTGCATCCCGCGATAACGTCTCTAGGTTCGTCTACCTCGAACGACTTCGATCGCATCCGGAAGGCTCAGCAGCCTCCCGCTCCGCGCGCTGCGAACTTGCTCCTCCTGTGCCCGTCGCATCGTCTCACGGTCCGCTGTCTTAGTGTCGAGCCCCACCTTTAGGGCTCTCGTCTCATCGCTGTTCCTGACGGCCAGATCGAACTCAATATCCTCGTGGCTCAGTGGCAGCTTTTCGGGCTGGAAGCCAGCGGTGCCGCCTAGCGCATGTTCCGTGAGCTCCGGATGCGCCTCGCAGACGGCCTCGTAAGCTTTCAGATAGGGCTCTCCTGTCTTATCCGAGCGGGCCGCTGCGAGGCGATCCAGTTCGCGATTAGCATCGACGGCGACCGTCTGCGCCGCTTTGTTCAGGCACTCGATGACCTGTCCTCTGGTCTGTAGGTGGATGTCCTTAGTCACGTTCTCTCCTCCATTTCGTATGGTTTCGGGGTTTTTTGGAGTGCATAGCCAAAAAAGTGGCCATCGGCGCCCAAACGCAAACGCGCCGCCGCGCTTTTCGAACCGGCGCTCAACGCCTAACCGCGGGGTAAATCGATGCGAGGGGTTTTATGCTTTTGTTCGTACCCGCCACCGGACGAAGGCCGATCCGTTTCGCGAGTGGGCGCGCGCGATCCCAGAAAGCCGCGACCAACGCTCCGGTTCTCGCGTGACCGACGATCACCGGTCTCTTGCCGCTGCCGTCGCCGGTGAGCTTCTCGAGCCTTGCGACCTCCACCGAAAGTTCCTCGAGCGCCTCAAATGCTTTGCAGGCATCCGACAGCGCCTGGTCGAATGAATCGGCCCACTTGTGCTGGCTAAGTCTGGCGTCCGTGAGTTTTTTCCGGGCGTCCGTGAGTGCCTCTGCCTCTCGCGCCCGCGCTTTTTCGCGCTCGACCCGGTCGGCCTCCTCACGTTCTATGACGTCGAGCTCTGCCTCGACTGAGCGGCGCTCGTCCTCTGCCATCTCCTTAAGCAGCGCTTCTCGCGCCGCGTTCCTATCACGCAGAATTAAGCCTCTGGTCCGTTCGAACATCCCGATTGCCTCCTCTTAGCATGCACTCACTGTGCTGGGTGTCGTCGCGGGATGTAGACCAGCAGTTCGACCCGAGCAGCCAATTGCTTCAGGAAGCGACAACAGGTGTCCTGGCAATACGCTCGCAGATGGCGCGCCGCTGGCTAGACGAGAGGCGATGATCGCTGGCTATGCTTCGAACGGCCTGTTCACGCTGGGTGTCATCTGCGAACCGAACGGCACAGCATCCAACGGCAGCGCCGTCGTCGGTCCGAGTCGTCGTGGTGGTCAGTAGCGGAGAGGGCGCGCTGTCAAGCCAGGCGTCGTCGGCCAGTGCCTCGACGACCTGCCAATCCGGTGGCTCGACAAACTCGACGGAGATGACCTGGTAGACCTCGGGGGACGTGAGCACTGGCGTGTCCGTCACGTGTTCCAGCAGGCGGCGGCGATCAGCTACGGTAAGCGAGCCATCGGCGGCAAGGCGACGGGCCTGACACAGTCGCGCCGCCGCATCACGGTAGGGCAACCTGGGTTCGGATCCGTCGATCTCTTCGAACAGGTGCTGAGCGTCCGCAGCAGCCCTGCAGGCAAGACCTTCGTCGGTAAGCAGCACCGTGCCGTCGTCGAACAGCACCTCGACCGATACCGCAGGTCCCTGTTCTGCGACTCTATTCGTCATCGGTGCCCAGGTCCTCGTATTCGGCGAGTATCGCATCCACGTCTATCGGGGCACCCGAGACCAGCTTGGGCGCGGACGGGGCCACGACGTTGTTCTGGATGGCGACTGTCGCTGCCTCGTTCACGCCGCTGATCCTCAGGCCGATGAGGCGCACCGCAATCCTAGGGTCCACGTTCGAACAGTCGAAGCGCATCACCGGCTCGAAGTCCTCGTCAAGTTCCGCTTCGCCCGTGTCGGAGTCTATGGCGGGGACCCAACGGCCTGTGCCCATGTGAAGCGCCGTGGCGATCACCCTCTGCGTCAGCGTCTCCTCGAAGGTGTCGATCGCCTCGTCCCATTTGGCTGCAAATTCGGGGTCACGTCGCCGCCGCTCATATAGGGAGCGCCGCGCCATGCCGGAGACGTTCGCAGCATAGGTGACCTGGCCGAACTCGGACAGCGCCGACAGGAACCGCTCGTCCACGTCCGAAGGTATCTCGGACCGCGTCCGGTACCGGCTCGGCGCATCGGCCTTTGCCGCGGGCCTGATCTGTATTGCAGCATTACCCATAGTTCACCTGTTTCGGGCCCATGGCAGGGCCTGGAAATTGACCACATGCAGGGCCTTGTTTCGGTTGGGCTTTTCGGAGCCCCAGACGGGACGGGGGATCCGGTGTCCTTAGGTCCTCGGCAAAAAATATAACCGGTCTGTCTCAACCGCCTAAAACAGATATGCCAAGTGTTTCGGGCCGATGATGCCAACATTGCACAAGGGATGAGAGGTGCTTGTCAATTCGCGACGTGGGGAATGTTTCAGCGACGGCACCCAATCCACGAAGGGCACCTAATTATGACGCTTTTTCAGATCAAAACGTACTGGCCTAAACGATTGTTATCCATGCAAAAAGTTCAGAAGAACGCTTAGGACGCTTTTTGAGAGCGTTTTGTTTTTTGTACGTATGGTATCGAAACAATGCGGTGCGATACGCTCTTCGGGTACCAGATGGAAGATAATCTATTAATGTTAAAGATTATGTCCTTTCTGTCCTTTACGTCCTAGTTGCAACAAAAACAAAGGCTTAGACTAAGGCGCATTGCTGCCGAGTAGGACGCTTCGCATACAACGCTCAGTCTGCGAAGGGATCGCCGCCTAGGAGCTTGATCCAAGCACGCCGCACCTCAGGCAGCGAGGGGATTTTCCAGGCACGTTGCTGGTTGTGCTTGATACCATTGATCACGCCGAACTGGCGAAGCTCTACGAGGACCGCGCGGCGGGAAGGCATCTGCGACCGACGAAACTTTTCGGAGCCGCGCTTCCAGAGTTCGATTGCATTCAAGACCGCAGTGGGTGTCGTGAACTGATCGATGGCCTCCCAGCCATCGACGTCGTCCATGTCGGCGAAGTCTTCTGTCCAGTCGTCCGGTGTCGGCAGCTTGCCTTCCTCACAGGCATCAAAAAACCACCGCTGCACGAGGCTCAGGCCATGAATCTTCTGTTCGACTAGAGCGGCGTTTTGGGGAATCGATTCTCTCGGGTGCCGATCAATCTTGCGCGCAAGGAGCTCGGCGAGGAACGCTTCCCGCCCTCCGTTCCTTATCTGCTCGTGGACCTTGCCGTGGAGCCTCTGTGCCTCATTGCGGTTCGGTGCAGCACTGCCTGTGCCCCAGGTGTTCGGAACTTTGATGACGGCGTAGCGTCTTTCGTCCGCCGTAGCTGGGACACTGTGGTCCGAATTGCCTGAGATGAGAACGTTAGACCGGTTATTCATCGCCCTGGCATCAATGCCCTTCTTTTCCATCATCCCCTTGCGGTCAGTCACGATCTTCTTGAGCCTGCTATCCTCTTTGCCGCTAGAGAAGTGAAAGTCGATCTCGTCGCAGAAGGCCAGGCAACACGTGCCCATGTGGCCGTTGAACTGGCCTGTCAATTGCTCTCTCGATGATAGAGCCAGCCCGTGCATCCCATAGATCGAGACCATCAGCTCGCCAAGTGTCGTCTTGCCAGTACCTTTCGCCCCATAGAACGCGAGCGCCACGCCGATTAGCTCCTCCGGATTTTGGACACCGTAGGCTAGCCAATCGAGTACGTAGTTGTAGGCTTCTGGGTCGCCACCGCAAAGGCTGTCGCGAATGATCCAATGGATCATGTCTGTTGCCCCTTCTCGCGGTTCACAACCGAAGCCGGTCCAGAGGTTTAGCATACCATCGACATCGCGGTTCGGTGAAAACACGATGCCCTTTGCAGTGTTACGTTGGCCCCACTTCAGCCACTCGCGAGCAACCGGAGCAGTTGCCAACACGCCTTTGGCGTTGGTAACCTCCATCCGCTTGTTTTCGTGATAGTCAAAGAAGCTTACTTTAGTGGCGAAAATCCACCGCGTCGCAGACGTCCCGTCGTAGGGATCTTCCTCCGTTAACTTGTACGCCACGCGAGTCTTTCCCTCAACATCGACTACGGTGTATCGTTGGTTCATCCGCTCCAGTGGCCCTGGCGGTGTATCCACCAGAGAGAGGTTCTCTATCTCATCGTCGAAATCATCTTCCGCCGAGACATATGGAGCGGTCTTTTTCCATGCCAAAACCAAATGACGTTGCAATTCGGTACCATCAAACTTACCGTCGCGCTCCCCGTTTTCGTCAGGCCACAGAGGGACATGGTTTGAAAACAGGTCTAGAGTGGCATTGAAGGAGGCGCCAGAGCGCTTAATGTCACCGACGAGACCGAGGAGATGCGTATAGCGCGACGTCCCATCGGGTCCGTCAAGCCTGTTACCTAGAGCGGCTATTGTCTCTTTTGTCACCTCGTCGTAGCCGTCTTCTCGATCGAAGTCAGGGTCGATCTCAGAGACTTCGGAAGTACGCATCTTGCTGAAGTCCGAAAACGCTGCTTCGTTTTCAAAACCGTCGATTATGTCGAGCATCCTGGTTAGGATCCTCATTGCTGCGTCGGTCAATCGAACGTTTCCACCCGATGATCGCAAATCCCCCCGCACTTCATAGATAGGATCATCAATTCTGAAGGGCCAATTGCCTACGGATTCTGGATCGTCGCAACGCATCCAGACATGGCCGCGGTCCGTACGACGACTCGACGATGGGGTCACGCATGCGACGACATCACCATTCTGTTCTTCCATTATCTCGGCGGCAATCGCGGGGCCGTCGCCTTCGTCGCAGTCGAGTACGACGCACCCTAGCGACGCTGGTTGCACACCAATCGCATTCTGCTTTGGGTCCTTGAGAATATGTTCTCGTGCTTCAGAAACAGTTGGTCGCAAATTGGGCCAGTTAGCCTGAAAGGCCTTCTTGTTGTGAAGCAGCACTAAGGCTGGGTAGTAGCCTTGGCGCATCGCTGCCGCGACAAGGCACCCCAAGAGATCGACCGTTGATTCAGTCACTTCGCACGTTGAAGAGACTGCGTTTGTGAGGCGCCCTTCGAATACTGGCTCACTTACTTGGCTTTTCTTGTTAAGCTTCTCAGCATTCATGGGTCTGTAACTCAAGCATCGACTTTTCCCTTGATGTAGATCTAGGCAAGTGTCTGACCCGCATCGTTCGCGAAAGTCTTTGCGGGTCAGCTATGTCCGAAACGGTTCCGGTTTGAGGAATGATCAACCGTGTCAACCCCCCAGTAAACTATTAGTTGGAGGGCAACTGGCATGGAATTAATGCTGAGAACTAAGGCTCCGGGCAAACGTTCTCCGGTCGATTTCCGATCGCTTCGATTGCTCACAGGCCGTTAATCCAGAGGTTTTTGGCGGTGTGTATCCATGAAGGAGCGGAGATCGGCGATTGAGTAAAGCACTCGGCGACCGACGCGGTGGACTGCAGGCCCTTTGGCTTCCATCCGCCACCTGTCCACAGTCTGCCGACTGACCCCGATGAATTCCGCGGCCTCGTCAACGTTGAGGTATTCGCGCCGTGGCGCGATCACGTCGCTGGTCGATATGAGTTCTTCAATGCGCCCGAGGCGCTCGACTATCTGTTCCATTCTGCTCACTCCGTACCAGCTGTAAACGGGATCAATATGGAACTTTCGTCATTAGTTGTTGACCATCAGTTCGACCCAATAAAGCATATCGAACACCAATAAGTACCAAGTATGAGGGTAGTTGATACAGATTAGTGATCCTAGACATATTGATGCGGAACCCACTTCTGTTTCTTGCTCGTGATCAGATTCCAGTGTGGGCGCGATGAGCTTGACATTTGCCTAACACAAGAGAAGGCGGCCGGCCGGCCCAGAACATGCTGACCTAAACGGTTGGAGCCAGCGTGTAAACGAAGGTCTGTAGCTTGGAAATCATGACCCCACGAGAAAGCAATCTAACAACTGTCCCGCAGCTCAATGCAACACGCCTCGGTAGACTCCTTATCCTCTTCACATGTTTTTTCGATAATGCGGTCCGAACAGTGTATGTAACACCGCCAGGACCTTTCGACGCGCAGGGTTAGCGTTGAAAATACACTTTTTTTGAATGCGACAAGCACTTCTCTCGCTAATTCTGCATTTTGAGCAAAAATGAGGAGCGCTATTCCCTTTGGCGCGATAGTGAACGCAGGAGATGGGCCGCTTTCTAAACCAAGACGCCTGGCGTCAACTTCAAAATCAATCCTTTCAGTTATCTGAACACCGAGCTCAGCTTTTGTGAGTATTTCGTTATACTCCTCTGGGATCGCATCGGTTTCACCCATTATAAAGTCATGGATGATCGACTCTTCGAAATCGTTCAACTTCATTGTAATTTCCTAAATGGCAGCCAGTTTCTCTGCAAATTTTCCGAGGTTATTGACCTCTACACCCTCATACGGAAATATTGCATCCGCATCAATTTTTGGATCAAGTATTACTGCAAAAATTCGATCTGAGACAATCTCATCGGGCAAGCAAGGCTTTAAGGCTTTTGCAAGGACTTTGGCGGCTCTAATGTCGTCTGCCATGAAGCCAGGGCCTCGAGATATATTTGAATCGTGAAACCCATTCGCAATCTCTCTCAGTACGCCTACCAATTGCGCTTTCTTATTTCTTCTCTCGTTTTCTTCCAGCCTCTTCTTCGCTCGCTGTTCGTAGAAGAAGTAAATAATATGAAGAAAAACACCGGTCGCACAAATGATTAGTCCCGAATTGCGAACCGTCAACCAATCGGTTCCCTCCTCGCCTTTTGAATCTGAGCTATTAATCACTTGATCAGAGGCGTCGGTCACTGCTTGGATTATTAGTGGCCAGAGATAATCGCCACCAATCAATGAGACTCCACCAAGAAATACCACAGTAAAAAACCGCCTCAATGGATTTCCAATGAGTATATATTTAACCAAATCCAGAATTTCGGAAGGCAGATCTTTCCTGCCGCCACTTTCTTCATTTTGGGTCATTCAAAAGCCTTACTAGGATTTTTTGCTAATTTTGTTAGCTGCGAATTAACTAGATCGAAATTCAACATATTATGTAGAACTAAATGTATATCACCAACCGATCATAAGCTGATTTTCTGGCCTCCTTTTCGCGATCAGGATTTTCGCTAGTCTTACTCTCACTCTCGCGTCTACTTTGTGCATCTACCAGTAACTTTTCCAAAGTTTTCGCAAATTTTTCATTCACTTCGTTTGGATGGTTCGCAAAAAGTTTATCATATCCTTGGGAAACCCAAAACTTTGAGTAGTAAAGTGACTGCGAGCGGCTACTGGGTACCATTATTAGAGACGAACTGCCGGGGTCGCCTGCATTGAGCAACCCTATCAAAAGCCGCACCTTATCTTTCGCGGAGAGGTTTTGCATAATTTCTTCAATGAAACTAAATGCAATGGTCAATCTGGGGTCGCTCATGACAACCTCGCAAACATTAAGCAGTCTAGGAACACGTAGCACAAATCCAGCGGTCGGGGTATACTTTCGTTGCGATCAAAGCATCTTGTACGCGAACTACCACTACTTCGAAGCCGCTCATTAGCGTGGGTGCTTTTTTGAAATAGCCTAAGTGTTGGGCAAATCATGTGCCGTGAGGCTCAACGTTTTCGTTTTTTGGAGCCACTGAACATTTTTAAGACCTCAGAGATCATGCCTGAAAAAAGGCTGCGTAGCTTCAGAAGGCCACCGGAAAATGAACACCGGATTTTTGGTAAATCAAACGCAGCACGCGCTAGAAGGATCGTGGCCGCAAGCGAGGAAAACAGTGTCAGTGCCCAAAGTAAGAGTGTCACATTAAAGAAAACTAACGGTAGGTTATGAAAAAGTATTGATCGCCCTGCTTCGACTCTGGGAGTTGTTTCCAAAGTCATACCGTCTAAAGGGTTGACGAAGACATTAGAATTCAAGGGTAGCCGAAAAATATCTTGAAAAATCAATCCGACCAAAACGGTTGCGAATAGAGGAGAGAATATCATTGCAACTTTGAGGGTCATGTGTGGGATGTTCCAAATTGCAACTGGACCCAGTAGCAGACCCTTAGAGGCAACATACGCAGGTTCCGAAAATTTGACTTGATACGCGCGCACTGTAATGCTGTTAACGAGGTATAGCACCACCAAAATGGCTATGAATGGAATAGCTAGTGTTCGAACATCCTGTTCCAGAAACTTGGAACTACTTCTGGAATTAAAGTATGTGAGTTTTGCTTGTTCTCGATCCCAAGCGTCAGCGAATTCTTGTTGTGAAAGAGGTTCGGCGTTATTATGGGCATCGATAACTTCTTTACCTACTCTTGCTTTGAATACTGGCGTAAGAAGTGAAACAATATCAATCTTGAATTCGTCATGCATCCGTTCATCTGAATAGTAGGCTAAGTTTGAGTCTGCGGGAGTTAATTCGAAAGAGTCATTTCGACAGTATTCGGTTAGATCACAGTAATTGAATGGTTTACCGAATAAATCAGGAAAAGACGGGACGAAGTTATCCAGTTCAGTGAACCAAATTTTGTTAAAATACACCTCTTTGACCGTAAGCCTATCAGTATTGTTTTCTGGCGCATAAACCAATGTAGAGGGAAAAACGCGATAAACTGGATTGCCCAAGCAGTCTGAATTGGGCTCGACTATCCACTCGATTTTATCGTGCATTCTACTTTCAATTCCAGTACGCGGATGCATCAGTAGATTGCAAATGTTTCCAGTTGGAAAATCGGCTACACTTATAATGAAGAAATATCCATGTTGGGGAGCAAGATCGGATATGTCGCGATCAAAGTACTCATCAAATAGCTCTAATTTCATTGTACTGCCAAAGTACCACTCTCTGAAATCAGCTTCAGTCGCCACGTCTTCTTCTTTTAAACGATTAAATGCGCGAATGATGCTCATAGTATTAAATGACGCTTGTATAGCGACCCGCTCTTTGAATGCGTCTTTGACTTCCAAATAAACTGTAAAAATCGCAAGGCATGCAATCCATAGGATTACAATATCTCGGCCTATTGTTCGAATAAGCTCTCTAAGATCGGATGATGGCTCGGTGCTCGGCACTGACAATTCCTTTTGAATGCGTCTAGCTTAAGACAGAGAGCGGAGTGGTCAACCGTTCAAAGCTCCGAGTTTAGAGGAGGATTTTGATTGGTTCCTCGATAAGTTAGAAAACGCGCGCAGATTCGCTCCTGACACTCGCGCAAATGACTACTCAAATGGGCTCGTGTCACGTAGTTGAAGGAGATATGGGTGTTGGCATGGTCCATCAGCATCGTTACTGACTGAAAGTCCACGCCAGCCTCCAGCGCATGTGTTCGATAAGTATGGCGCATCTGGTGCGGCGCATAGGGAAATGACTTTAACCGAACCATCTGCTCGATGTGACCCGACTTAGAGGTTGCTGAGGGAAAAATGAATTGGCTCTCAAGCGGCTTCGTCAGTTCGCGCACCTCACCGAGCTCTTGGATCATGAATCTCGGCAAGGGTAGGTGAAATCTACGTCCTGACTTGGCTCGGGGAATGAACAACACCCCTTCGTCCTCTAGGTGTTCCCACCTCACCGAGCGTGCGTTCGTAGAGCGAAGACCCGTGGTCAACATCAGTAGCCAGCAGGCGCGACGAACACGGTCTTCCATCGCATCCAATCCGCGCCAGAGCTGAGGCAACTCATCAGGGCCAACTGCCCAGTCACGCGCTTGCTCCTTGTTCATTCGCACGCCGCGCGTGACTGGGTTCGGTGGAAGATCATGGGTCCGGGCGACGTCGTTCAACAGCAGCTTGAGCACTCGCATGGCACCGTTCGCGCAGTAGGGGCCGGAATTCTTGGTCAACCGCTCGTGAAGAGACCTAACGGCTTCACGGTCGATTCGATCTGCTGGCAGCTTGCGGAGACCGCCGAGTGGACCGTCGACCTTCTGACGGTACCATGCGGCCGTTCGTTCACTCAGGTCGGGCCGTCCTTCTAAGTACCGCTCAAGGGCCTCCTGAATGGTCGGCACAGCCACCTTCTTGGTCCTCGGGTCAGTGCCGCGTCGCAGCGCCAGCCGTAGCTCAGCAGAGCGCTCTCTGGCGCTGCGCAGCGATAACTCGTCCGTCCTGCCAATCATAACGGACACGTAGCGGTCGGTACCGTCGTTGATGCGCCCGACGTGCTTGTAGGAGATGCCGTGCTTGCCCACGACTAGGCGCAGACCCTTCGCCTCGCTGTCATAGATCTGTGTGCCGGCTGGATGTTCTTCCGATAGCCGCGACACTGTCGTCTGCGTGAGTTTCGTGGTCATCTTTGATCGCCTCCGTAGGCCATGTTTCAGGCCATGTTTCGGTTAGGTCCCGAGAGGTCTCAGGACGTGCTACGAGACGATGATGTCTTGTTTTCTTGGCTTCGCGGACCCTCAATAGGTGCTATTGGGCCATAAAATATCTCGGACTCAGTAACTTAAAATCCGAAGGCCTTAGTGCCGTGTGGGTTCGAGTCCCACCGCCCGCACCAGTTTCAGCATTTAATAAACTGATAAATAACAATAAAACCTGAAGGACTTGTTTCAGTCCCCCAGATGGTCCCCCAGGGGGTCAATGATTTTACGGATCTCAGACATGCGCACAAACGACATGCTTCCGTGTTTCAGGATGGTGATTTTGCCCTCCTTGGCCCAATTATAGATCGTGGCCCGAGACACACCGACAACGGATTTTGCCTCAGACGGGCGGAAGTACTCTGTGTTCGTGGTCATTGGCTTTCCTCCCCCCTTACCGGGTCATAGTTGGAGTGGGTCATGAGTTGCGCTCACAGACCCAAAGGCCAAAGAACGATGCCGCTAACCAACCAAAAGAGATACTGAAAAACAAAATGAGGCCGTTGTCCGGGCTCACATCCGCAATTCGGCACATAAGATGGAAAAAGCCTACAAAGACGGAGGGAAAAACGGTCCCGCCAACTATGCCTGCAAGCCATCCTTTTTCTTCCGGTTCCATCTACCCATCTCCTTGTTGTGTGAGGGATGACATGGCGGTGTATCGGCGCTGATAGTCGGCCTGCGCTGCGGCTTTGGCTTCGGCGAGAGAGGATGCCTTAAAGTCCTGTCCGTACGGCGTATAAACGGAGAAGCTATCCGCTCCATTCCAAACTATTTCGTAGGGAAGGCCGTCGTCGTGGATATGTGGCATAGCTTGCCATTCGCAATCGTTTTCCCCTTTTACGCCATCGCCTGCGCTCCAATCTGTGCATTCCCACCTCAGAGGCTTCACCTCCCGCGCCTTTGCAAGCTGGGATTGGAGCGCTTCGATCATGTCGGCGCAATCTTTCAAAATGGATTGCCCTGTGGGGAAGTCGCCCCCTTTTTCAAGTGCTGCTGCCGCTAATCTTGCATCGCTGGCGACATGTGAGCATCGCTCCATCAGTTCCTGCTCTTGTGTCATGGCTGCCTCCCAAATCTAGCGGCCATCCTTGACAAAACGCCCCATATTTTGTAGCGTTTTAATACACCACATTCGAGGCGCGATCCTCTGGGCGGTCCTTCGGGATCGCCTTTCGCTTTTCTGGGCCAGCGCCCTATAATCAATCCAAACACATACGGCTGCGCGAATGACGGCATCGGCACGTTGTCAAATATCCAAGCGGCTATTCTTCCTCTCATCCTCACTCCCCCTCTGCTTGAGATAGCAGGGCGCGGATAATGGCTAAGAGCCACGCTCGGGCTAGATTTGCATTGAAGGCTTCGGCGTAATTGCTGGTGTCGCTGACGGAACCGACGATCACGTGAAACTCACCGTTGTTTTCAGTTCCAATGCTTATTACCCACCCCGGCAGTACTGCATCCATAAGCGCCTTAGCGGCGTCGAGTGAGCCGCTGTCTGCAGATTTCGCGATGGTGCCCCAGTGAACGTGTTCTGTGTCTGTCAGAACAGGCTTGAAGTAATTGCTAAAATCGCTGTAGGAGGCCGTTCGCGCCTCAACCTTGTCGTGCAATGTCTTTAGTGCTTGGGTCATGGGGACTTGAGCCATTGAGGAACCTCCTGCCAAATTGTCCTTTCACCGTCGCGCGCTATCACGCGGCGAAATGGACCGGGGTCACCATTCGAAAAGCGATCCCGGTCGTCTCGGGTTTGGAAGCCTTGCAATCCATCTTCCAACTCACCGCGATACCACCACCGCCAGCCTTTTCCGTTTCCGCCCTTTGGGGTTTCGTCGAACGGCATCGCTCACCCCTCCCCAGCCAATGCGCGGAGGGCGGCGTCAAGCACACCGTCCGAACTGTTGTGTTCGTTGATTTCCACGTCCATTGCTTCAAATGCGGGTTCAAGAACTGCGAAACCTTGAGAACGCAGTAGCCGCGCCGCATCCCTTACCGGGTCCGCCTGTTGAGGGGCGGGCTGGTCGGTGGGGGATAGCCAGCTCTCAAGAGCGGCGACTACTCGCGGCGTCGGTTGAGCGCATTCTCCGCGCTCAATTCTCGCAATCACCGAAAAACTAACGCCGATTTCCTCACCAACTTCGCGCACGGTCTTGCCTGCGGATAGTCTTTCATTGCGCAGACGTTCACCGAATTCCTGCCAGATAGGGGCAGGGCTGGTAGGGAGGGGCTCTCCCTGCTCTTTGTATTCCGCATGAAACAGTGGGCGGGAAAGGTTCCGTTCTTCTTCCACATTGATCAAATGCTGTGCTGCTAATACGCCCTGCACGAACCCTAGCCAGCGTCCAATTTTATCCTTTGGCCATGAGTGTTGTCGATCAATGATCTGCTGACACATCCAGATGAGGTGAGGATGAGACATGCGCGGATTATAGTCATACGGGTCAGGGCCTGCGTTTTCGATCAGAGAAATATAACGCTGAGACAAAATAGAGCTTGCATCAGTCATCAGATTTTTCCCTGAGTTGCAAAATCTCCCTTGAATGCCCAACGGATAGGTGTCGGACGTACTCAGCGGCGCGTTCAATTCCGAGATTAAAACCCTCTGCGTACCCTAGATTGTACTGATTATCCTTCGGCGCGCTCTCCATATCCCGCCACACACCCGCAGCCTTCCGCAGATCATCGTCGTACTTGGCGATTGTCATTGGGTCGGTGTTGGCGGGGCGGATGTTCCAACTCACTCCATCCTGAAGACTAAAGTAGTTGCTTGGTCCATGTGCCCCACAGCTTCTGCACCACGCAACTTTAAACTTTCCGTCGGACGCCTGCCCTATTTTAGTTGATCCACAAAACGGGCATGGCATTAGTGTGTCAGTCATTGTTCTTCCCCCTTTAGGGCTTCGATTTGGCCCTGAGCTTTTCCTTGGCTTTCTTTTTGGCCACCAAGGCATCAACGCGCTCGTTAACGCGCTTATTGCGCTCGGCTTGCTCTTTCGGGCTGCGGTTTTTTCTCTTGATGTCAGTCATGCTTCTCACCCCGCATTACTTGCGTCGTTACAGGCCGCGCTTTGGGCCGCAGAGAGACTGTCGGCGCTAAACATGCCCGCCACTTGTTCAACTCGTCATGGGGACACTCGCGGTCGTCCTCGTTGCGCTCGGCCCGCCGTGGTTCTGCTTTCGGTTCCGGACGTGGTTCCGGCTTAGGCGGCTCCGGTGTCTCTACAGGTGGTTCTTCTTTCGGCGGTTCCGGCTTGGTGTTGATTGCCAGGGCAGGAAGAGCAAAGACGATGGCGGCGATGATTGCTGCTATGCGTGGGGTGTGTTTCATGGGGTGTTTCCTTGCTATGACGCCAGACGCACGCGCGCCGTGGACAGGAATTCTTGGAACGTGAGATCAGGCAGCGCATCGTTGATATCTACCCACTTGCTGTAGCGAGCTTTGCTGGGCGTCTCGGCAATGACAGGCATTTCGTAGCCGTCCCAGATCACGATGAATTGGCGATGTTTGTCCCCAATGACCTGTAAATGATCTGAGAGGGCTATGCGTCCGTGCTTGGTGACATGAAAAAAGACCATTCCGCCTTCGATCTTGCGCCCCATATGCCAGTACGGTGACCGCGCCATATCGTAAGCCTCGGGAGCATCGATATCCGTAGCAAAGTGGTCTCTAAAGGTATCGCCCAAAGGATTAACTGGACGCCCAAGCGCATGATCAATACGACCCATCGACTTATCTTTCAGGCATCTGTTCACCGACTGCCGCATCTATCCGTTCCTCTCGTTTCCATTCGCGTGCTGGTGGTGGGTGGTCATGTGTGGCTGCCTCATACCCACACCAACAGCGCATAAGCCGCGCCCGTTGAGCCAAGAGACAGCAGGGGGAATGCGAGGTCGGTCATGGGTTGGCCCCGGCTGAGAGGCCGGACAGGCTGTGACACTCGCCGGGGCCGTTCTCGCAACCGACAGGCGTTGCGGGCGCGAAACTGAAATCGAAGGTGAGGGCCGCGACTAACAGCGCAACGCAGGCTAGACCTTCCCAGATCACAGGTGATCCGATGGTCCAGAAATCCACTGCCGTGTCGTCAAATTGGTCGAAGCCGGGGAAGTGGAAATCGTTCATCTCGTCACCATCCAATCGAAGAAAGCAGAGTTGATCGCGTTCACTGCCAGAAGGGCGAACAGGATCGCGCCACCAGCGACAAACAGGAACCAAACGGGCGGCAGAGCGTTTGCCCAATCACTGCGTTGGTCTTTGCGCATCTGCGGGCGGTTCAGGCGTTCGAATGAGCGATACGACTGACCACGAAAATCGCCCCGGCAGGAACTTTTGGCCTTAGTTCCGTGAGGCAGATCGGCTTTGGTAGGTCCTGCCGGGGTTTCCGCATGCCGAGGGGGAGTCGGCGCGGGGGATGGAGTGAAGGCGATGCGGGTCATGCAACAATCCCCGTGATTTCTTCGAGATACTTGCGGCTCATCGACAAAGTGAAGCCAAGACGCTTTTCAAGTGCGACATACCGGCGATAGAGGGCAGGCATAAGCTTGGCGGCAGTTGTCAGATCGGCAGCGCTGGCCATGATGCAGAACACGCAGCTGAGGCGCGACATACCAGCGACATAGGCCCAGTGAGGCTCTTGCCCGGCATCTTCGATCATCTGGAATACTTCGGTTTCACTCAGGTGATGAATGGGAAGCCAATCATACCATTCGCGACCAGCCTTGGAGTTGCGCTTGTTGAAGTTAAAAACTGTTTTCTTTGCGCGGCTTGCACTTTCTTGAGCGCGCATCCCCATACAGTTTACGACCAGTCCGCCGAAGTGCTGGTTCGACTTCAAATAGCGCCTTACTTCCCGCTCAATGGGCCCGCGCTTGAGGTCGGACGTGCATTGACGCTGCGACGGGCTGGGGAACATTCCGCGCCGCATAACCATGTCCCAGAAGCTAGTCTTTGCAATGGCCGTGATGATGGGCAGGTTGCCAACGGTGGCACGGATGTGGTCCATATTGCCGGGCCATTCAACGTCGCCCAGATCAGCGTGAACAACGAGCATCTGCTCTTCCGGTATGCCAAAATCCTTCATGGCAATCAGCATTGCTTGGCTGTCTTTGCCTGCGCTGTGGTTCACGACAAACAATGCGCCGCGTGTGATTAGGTCTGAGATTTGGCCGAGCTCGATCATTGTTCCACCTCGCCATAACGATAGGTCGGGATCAGAACGCCCCTCAGGAGCGCGCCCGAGCATCGAATGGTGGCCTCGTTGGTGTGCGGGTGACGCGCGATCAAACGACCCTGCGCGAAGATATACGGGGATATCTGGATGCAGCGGATCATGAGGTGGCCTCCGCTGGCTTTAGCGCCCAGGGTTCGTTGGGCTGCCCGCCGGGTTGTTTCGGAACCTCGGTCCAGCGTATGAAGTCTTGGCATTTGTGCGCTGCCAGATCTCCAAACGCAGAGAGATAGACAGTGTTACTCGTGTCTCGAACCCGGCATTGCTGCGAATTCACACGCTCAAAGCGCCAATGATTTTTGGTTGCCTCGGTCATCGCAATCACTCCGCCGCTGTCGCGTAGGGGCTGCGGTAAATCGCAACCTCTGCGTCGGTGAAGGTCAGATGGTTGTGTTTGATGTTGGACGCCTCGGCGTAGCTCATCGCGCAAACAAACACGTCGCGTTCGTTCTCAGCGTTGGCCCAATCGATTGCGCCTTCCTCATCGTTCGTCAGGGCAGTCACAGACCAAAACGGTGTTTGATCCATCATGCCGGGGATAGGAATGATCCGCTCGAAAACGAGATACGCGGGACGCTCCGAAACCGGGCATCTGCTGGTAATGTCGTTGGCTGTAATCATGTCCGCTTCCTTCCGTGTCACAAGAAGGAAGATACATAATGTGTATCAATAGATCAAGTACTAAATTCACATTATGTATCAGGCAAGAATTACAATTGGCCTGCTTTTGAGAATCGCTATTCTTGCAGATAAAGAAAAACCCCGCATGTGCGGGGCCTGTTATTCTTGATTAATCGAGGATGATTATCCGAAGTTGATTTCTGCCTTGCCAGCTTGATCGTAGAACTTGTACTGCTTGCCGTCTTTACTTGCCCAGGCGCCGATCATCCCAGCTGACAATGGCCCACCCCAAACAATCCCCTCCAGACTGGCGCCATCAGGTGCTGCCTGTTGAAGTATGTCCCGAATTTCGGCCATGGCCGCACGCAATCGTTCGATCGGCGGGTTGTCGTCCAGATCTGCAGGCACTGCCTCGGCAGCACCAGCCATCAGCGGAACAGGGGCAACCGCGGCCCCTGCAATAAAGGCGCGGCGCTTCATGCAGCACCGCCGATCAACAAGTTGGCCGGTACCTTGTCGCGGAAGAAGTCCAACCCTTTGGGCGTGACGAACGTCCGCGGTCTGGCTTTATCCTCAACGATGGTGGTCTTCACTTCGAACAGGCCGCGCTGGGTATATTGGACGCGAGGGACCAGTGCGCCGCCTTGATAGAACAGATAGACTTGCTTTAGCCAGCGTGTGAACAGGTTTGGCCGCGCCCCCAGCGCCCGTGCGGCGTTCTGAAGGCCATACAGGCCATCGGCGTTCATCAGGTGATCAAAGCCTTCCGCCTTGGGCGCCAGCTCGATCACTTTGGCCTTGGCAGTGTCGGCCTCTTCTTTGAGGTGGGAGATGACACCAAGGACCACTTGCGGATCGCTGTAGTCTGGCAATGCCGGGGCAGGGCTGTGGCCGCGGGTGACGGCAACGAAGGTCTTAACCACCTCGATAGACACCTCTGTGGCCTTAGGCGTGTCCGACTTTGTGCAGATGTAAACGGCCTGCTCTTCGTTGAGATAGTAATATTCCTGCGGCCTGCCGCCAGAACTACCCTTCGGGGGTTTTGTGCCACGGTGGCGCGAAACCTCTCCGAACTCTGAAAGCGCTGCCTTGTGGCGATCGATCAACTTCCGAATGTCGCGGCGCTGTGCAAAGCCCAGTGCCTCCGCCAGTTGCAGATCACGAACGCGATGTTCGCCATTGAATTCTTCTACTTTAATCGGTAGATTCTCCATAAGAGAACTCCTTTCTGGGATTTATCTGTTTCGAAAACCGCTGTTTGTCTGGCCGGACGCAGCGGTTTTCACTTTTGCAGGCATTGGTCTGCCTCCAATGATTTCATCAGTCGCAGGTTGATCTCGCTGGTCATTGACCGGCAATTTTGCTCTGCGATCTTCTTCAATGTATCCCTCAGGCCATCGTTTAATCGAAGCATGAAGGCATCCTTGCGTGTGCGATTTTCTCTCATCTTTGACTCCTTATCCATCGGATAGTATATTTTTTATCCAACGGATAGTATTGTGTCAAGCTCCTATCTAATCCATTGGATAGCACATGGCGAATGAAGAAAACCGCAAGCTGACAGACCAATATTTGTTGCGCCTCCCTGATGGGCTCAGGAGTAGGATCAAAGAACACGCCAATAGGACTGGGCGTTCGATGAACTCCGAGATTTTGGCGCTACTTATTCATAACTACGGAATGGGCCCTAGCCGACAATTTAGCTGGCGATCGCTATTCACAATAATGAAATCAAAACCAGATGATCGTGTCTGGGCTGTCGCATCACACCTTATTGAATGGAAAAAGGATCCAGATCTTCATGGTGGTGAAAGCTACATCGACGATTTGACGATTGGCCTAGAGGCTGTTCATGATATTGAGGAACACTTTGGTCGCCAAATGACGCTCGAGGAATCTGCCGCTTTCCTTGCTGCGGCGTTCCCTGAGCATAAAACAGATATTGAACGAGCACTACTCGACATCAGAAAGTGGGATGAACCAGGGTCAGACAGTAAACTATACTCTAAAATGAATTCCAGAATTAGACGTGAGCCTATAAAACCTAGCAGTATTCTCTCAGGTCAAAAAAACTCAGAAAATGATAGCAATAGCCGACCCGGTCATCTGACTACCGGCAAGCGCCTCGTTGATCTCGAACCAGATCCTGAAGAGGAAATGGACCAGCTCCCTGAGAACGACGGCCCCCGCATGGGCTAAGCCCCCTCCAGAAACACTCAATCTACATCTAGGAAACATCCCCCAAAAACGCCAAGAATCACCACATCTAGTATGGCGGGTGGCGCTTTAGTCGTGCCCGAACACCCCAGTCACAAGATGTCGCGGCTGGATGTTCTCCAAATGTTCTGCTATTGATAAGCTGCAATGTGAGAGTTGATCAGCTCGGACTTTTCCTGGAGCGCCCCTCACGATCCCCTTCCCGTATTAGCGGGTTTTGCTGCCAAAATTTAGAGAGGGGATTTTATGAATGACACCCAATTCAAAACAATTGCAGAAAGCATCAGGTCTCTTGAGGATCATCAGTTTGATTGGCTTCTTCGGCGCCTTCGGGAGGAATGCTCTTTGCCAACTCAATCAGACCCATCACCTGGTCAAGCTTCTGGTCGGGAACCTCACGAAGCATCTGAAGGAACCTGTCTTCAACCTCGGTTCGATCGCTGAAGATGTCTGACAGGGTAATCCCAAAGTAGTTTGCGCAAAGCTTATAAGTTTCAAGTTTTGCAGATGGGGCTTCAGATTCAGCTCGCTGGATCGTGGGCTGACTAACCTTCAAGACCTCTGCCAAGTCACGTTGGCTGAGGCCTTTAAGCTCTCGATATCTAGCAAGATTATTCATGACACGATTTTTGCAAGAATAGGCAGGAAACGAAAATTCACATTGTGAATTATCTGTGTTGACGCTCTGATACATAATATGTATCTTATTGCGCATGATACCTGAACCAACCTCACCCAATGTACTGGCCAACCACCTCGCGGCTGAGAATATCAGCCAGCGGGATTTTGCGGTGTTGGTCGAAAGCCACCAGAGCATCATCTCCCGTATTATCAACGGAAGGCTGCGGCCAAGCCTCGAAATGGCGTTCGCGATTGAGCGCGCCACGAATGGCGCTGTGCCCGCAAGCCATTGGGTTGAAGTGAAGGCCGCGGAGGCCGCCGAATGACCCGGTCAGCCTCCGCTCAAATGCATTCGTACTCAAATCACTCATCAACATGCGCTGAACATGGCGCGCCCAATTCTTCATGGCAAAACAATGAGGTTGTCGAACATGGCTGACCCTCGGGCTCAGATCCATGCGCTTATGCGTGGACTGATCAACAGGCATTTCCCCACACAGCAGAGCGCGGCGAAAGAGATTGCCGATTTCTGGCATCCAACGGGGGATTGCGGTGACTCCTATGACACCGCCGATTTATCGCGAAAGATGAACGGTTCCCGGCAGTGGACCGCCTGCGATGTAATGGCCGTCCAAGCGATCGCGGGAAGTCGCCGGGTCACTGATGTGATGGAAGCCGCGCGGCAGGCAGATGCTCCGGTCGACACGATTTCAAACCTGCAACTCTGCAAATCGCTGCTTAAAGAAAGCAGTGAGGGCGCGTCTGCCATGATGGAATTGGAGGAGGGCGGATGCAAAGAAAAAGCCGTCTCCGAGCTACTGGACATGAAAGAGGTTGTTGACGCGGCTCTCAAGAGTTTGGGGGCGCCGCAATGACCAAGTCAGACCTAATCCGATCAATCAAAAGCCTGGCTGAGCTGGATGGGTATGAGGCCCAAGCCAAACAGCGCGGCATTACTGGCGACGAACTGCGCGCAATCCATGAGATGCGCCAGAAGCTCACGCCCAAACGCAAGCGAAGGGGCAGGGGATGAGAGTCATGAATGTATTGAAGCGTATCAAGCGCGGCGAAAAGGTCATGGTTACCCTCCCAAGTGGTCGCGGCAAGCACAATCAGTACACACTCACGGACGGAACCGAGGTTGGTCACGATCAGTTTGCGGCGATCCGAGCGTTCCTCACCCCCGAGGACACAGGTCTGCTGTCTGACGCTGAGCCGCAGAGCTATGTGTGGGCGGGCTGATGACCAATTCCCGACGCAAAGGCGCAGCCTTCGAACGGCAGGTGGCGGGTGAGCTTCTGACCTACACCGGCATTCGCTTCAAACGAAACTTGGATCAGTATCAGGAGAAAGATCACGGCGACCTCACACCAGAAGATCCGGGATTCCCATTTGAGATGGAATGCAAGGCGTATGCCAGCGGTGCCGATTGTAAGTCTGGTTGGGAAGCACAAGCTTTCACGGCTGCCGAGAAAACCGGGAAGTTTCCCGCTGTTATCTACAAGTTTAACTCGCGCCCGATCCGTGTTCGCATCTGGGAAGATGCTCTCGCAGAAGCTTTCGACACAACACCGCTGAATTGCGGCCTAAAGGTCGATGTTTCACTGCAGGACTTCGCACTTATTGCTCGAGAAATTATGGCACGGCGGGCACTGGCGAAGCCGCGCGCTGTGACGGAGGCGATGGGATGAAAATCGCAACAGGTGATACCTCACAGGCCTATGGCGCTGGTTTCCAGCAGCTGGACGGTGTGGTGTGCTTCTCTGGCCGCGGCGAAAACGCCGAGCGCAAGCATCGCCAGATCATTGAGGCCTTGTGGGCCTGCGATAAACAACAAGACATTGATGACGTTCTGAGGGTCCACAGTCTCGAAATCGACGCCCTCTATCTGGATTATCCCGAATACCACGCCGCCGTTGAAGAAACGGTGAGCGAGGTCACGGCATTGATCCGCGCAAGCGGTCAATCGGGTGCGCCCGACACAGCGCAATCTTCAACCACAGCGAAACAGGAGAAAATCGTTATGTTCGCAACAAATCAAACCGAAGGGTCGCAAGGCCCGTGGATGACATGGTCCAGTAATGGCAGCGCCGCTAAAGGCTTTGCGCCGAAGTCATGGGTCATGCGCGGCAAAGACGCCAATGACAACAAATTCGAGCAGGTGTTCGAAGGCTTCGCCAATCCTTGCGTATTCGACCTCGACAGCCTGAAACTAGGCTGGGAAAAAGACGGGGCGCAGGGGCAGGCACCGGAGCGCCGCTATTCCAGCCATTACTCGCAGGCTATGCCGCGTCCGGATGAAAGCAAGAAACCCAATGGTGCTTTCACCTGGTCCTGCTGCCTGCAGGTCCGCGTTGCCACATCCCAGACGCAAGCCGTTACATGGGAGCAGGGCAGCTTCGGGGCCTATCAGGCGTTTGTTAAACTTTCCAAGTTGATCGAGGCCCAGTGGTCAGAGCATAGCCAGAATGGCGCGTTGCTGCCGGTGGTTCAGATGACTGGTGTCGAAGAGCGCAGCCTGACAAGTGGCACTACCAACATTCCGATCCTTGAGATTGTGAAGTGGGTGCCACGTCCGGACATTCTGAAGGACGACGCGCCTCAGATCGCTGCACAGCCCGCGCAAGCTGCTGCATCAACAACACCAGCGCCTGCAGCAGCTCAGACCCCACCTCCGACCACGCAGCCGGATAACAGCGCTGTCAGCGCGGCTGGCGGCTTCTAGACGCCTCGGGCGGTTTGGTTTGCACACTCGCTCCGCCCGAGACTGAGCAAAGACGCAAGTCCAAGCCGTATCCCTTTTTTGGGGTACGGCACTACCCGAGCGCAAGAGGTTAGACCGTGGTGCCTGAAGTAGCAGACAACCAAACTCCGGCTTTTGCGACCGGGAATGGCCAGAACGACACCCACGCGGTTGAGATCGACGACCGCCAGAATGGTGGCACACGATTAAATCCACATTCACGCGCCGGGCAGCCCTACGGGCAAATCACCGGGCCCGGGATCGCCTCATTGGCTCAGAACCCGGCGGCGCAGCCAAAAAGTGATGCGCCGTGGTTTATTCCTTCGACCTACTGCGAACACGACGCACGCAGTCATAGCGCGCAGAAGGAAAACGGAAAATTCCGGGTTTTGCCCGGTGATATCGACAAGGGCAACAAAAGCCTGGACGAGGTTGGGGCAGCATTAGATGCGGTCATCGGCCCCGATGTATCCCGCATTATCTACAGCACCAGCAGCGCCACATCCGACAATCAGAAATGGCGCTACCTGCTGTTTCTGTCCGATGCTCTGGATGGTGTTGACTACAAGGACACGCAGGACGCGCTTTTCGCGCTTTTGCGATACCAGGGCATTCAATGCGATCAGGCGCTTAATCGGCCCGGCCAATTGATTTACCTGCCGAACGTGCCACCCGAAAAACGCAACGAAAACGGGACGCCGGCATTCTACAAGCACGAGCTACACCGTGGTGTGCTGCTGAACCTTGATGCGGCAAGCCCAATTATCCAACGCCGCGAAGCAATCCGTGCTGATGTGGTCAAGGCGGCAGAGGAAGCTGCCGAAAAACGCGAAAAGACGTTGGCCATAGCAACCGATTCAGACGGATTGCAGCCCATATCCGAGTTCAACAAAAACCACTCAATCGAGGAAATGCTTGAACGCTACGGTTACGACCGAGATGGGCGCAGCAGCCATTGGCGTAGCCCCAACCAGACCAGCGGCAGCTACGCCACTAAGGTCTTTGAAGGAAAAATCTGGGTTTCCCTGTCCGAATCCGACATGGCCGCAGGTCTCGGAATGCAGCGCGAAATCAGTTGCTGTGGTGATGCCTTTGACCTCTTTAAGCACTACGAGCACGATGGCGATGAAAGAGCCGCTGTACGCGCCTATGGCAAAGTCATAAACCCGACGCAAAACGTGGTTCCCTTCAGCGGCACGCTAAACTTACCTACGGCCGCACCTGAGGCTCCGAATGAACAACCGCCAAGTCTTCCTGCTATCAAGGATGAGGCTTTAACGGATTGGACCTTTCTGTCTGGCGACAATGAATTCTACAACCCAACCACTGGCGAGATACTGGGTGTGTCGGCCTTCAACCTGGCCAAGCTTCCGATCACACCAGAGGTGCAGGTCGGGAACAATAAGGACGGTGATCCGGTCTACAAAAAATTCCAGCCGTCCAAAACGCTAATCGAATATGAAAGCGGGGAAGTTGTTTACGGCACCATGTATCGACCCGATCAGGAGCCGGGCTCGTTCTTTGTAGATGGTATAAAATACATCAACTCGTACATGCCAGCATCAGTGCCGAAGCCTGAGCAGGAATGGCGCGAAAACCCCTCCTGGCAGGTCTGTAAAGCACACATTGAAAACATCCTTGGTAACGATGCCAACATCATCTGCCAGTGGATGGCGCACAACGTTCAAAAGCCCGGAAAGAAGATACTCTGGGCGCCAGTGATTGTCGGAGTGCAGGGCGACGGCAAGACCACCATCGCCAAGATGCTTACAGCCGCTATGGGCGTCCGCAATGTTAGCCCCGTCAGCCCTGAGGCCATGTTCTCGGACTTCACGTCATGGGCAGAAGGTGCCTGCGTGAAAGTACTCGAAGAAATCCGGGTTCTTGGCAACAATCGCCATGATGCGATGAATAAGCTAAAACCTCTGATCACCAATGACACCGTCGAAGTGGTGCGTAAAGGCAAAGATGGCAAACAGGTCATCAACGTCACAAACTACCTTGCTCTGACCAATCACATGGACGCTCTTGCGCTGGATGAAGGCGATCGTCGTTGGGGTGTTTTCAAGACCCGTTTTGAGCACCGCCAGCATATGCTCAGTGAGTTGGATGACGCCTACTGGCAGGCACTGCATGATGCTATCGATCACAACCCAGGCGTCATCCGCTCGTGGCTGCTGGACTACGATATCAGCAGCTTCAATCGTGTCGCAGGACCCCAGACCAACAGCCACAAGAAGGTGATGATTGACCTCACTAAGCCCGCTGATGTCCAGGACGTCGAGCAAGCCATCGAGTTGGGATGGATGGGTGTGCATCCGGATGTTCTGGCAACTGACTGTCTGAATGCCGCCATGATCGACGCGTGTGGTGTCAAGATGAACACCCGCCGATTGGCGACGGCACTTGATCTGGCTGGTTGGGTGAAGATCCCCGGAGTTCTCTATTGGCGCTCAAAAAACCGCAAACTCTGGCGCCGAAAAGGGGCAGGGATCGCCAGCAAATCCAACGCTGAAATCAGAGACATTCTAGACCAAACCGCAACTGAATTGAGCATCGAAACATGACTGAACCAATAGCATTTCAACATCGGTTCAGTCGGGGCACCAATGAACCAATGCAAAACCTATTGGTTCACACATTGGTTCAGTCGCAAGTTACTGATTCTACTATTCTTTCTTCTAAAACTGAACCATTGAACCAATAGAAAGGGGGGTATCACCACAAAATAGTGAAAAAGGCTAAGTGATTGAAAATAAAGGATGTGTAAAAATGGAAAACAAGAAAACAGAAATATCTGGGGAAATAGAAAAGATTGGTTCAGTGGTTCAGTCGACCTCAACTGACCCTCTCGTTGGCAGATGCTTTGTGATCTTTGGTAATGAAGGCATCTGGAATTATCAGGGTCATATTGTCGGTGCACTTGATGGTGGACACTACCTGATTCAGTTTTTTGAGGCTGCATTCGGAATGCCCTCAACATTGGCCATTTTCCATATCACCGAAATGAAGTGGCAGATGGGCCGTCCAAAGGGCTCTTGGGAATTCTTCGAGGATGATCAACACCTGCGTGACTGGATTGATCGGAGACACGGGCATGCCTCCTAAACGACCACGCCGCCAACGCAAAGGCGATCGCCTGCTGAGCCCCGACGCCCGCAAGGAAGAAATCGCCTGCGACCATTCTCTGGCACCGTTCGATAGGCTGGCGATCGAAATGGAGCGCAAGTGGGGCATCGACCAGCTACCCGCCCTGGTCAGCCCAGAGACGTCCACCAGATACGGTCACGCGATCGCGGACCTGAATGCGGCCATTGCCAAGAGCGAACCGGCGGCTGTTACAGCCTGCGTGCAGAACTGCATCAAAGGTCTTGGCGTCATGGATGCCGAAGCAACTGCAGCCGGGCACCAACCGGCCACAGGAGAGTTCTGGGAATATGAGTTCATGCCGCACGACGCCATGGAAGCCTTCCGGTTTGCCGTGATGCGCGATGACGCCGAATGGCAGACGTCAAAAGCCTGTCGTCCCGATCTGCGGTTCTTCAGCATGCGGGAGGTTGCGCTTGCGCTGCATCACTACTGCAGTCGCCATCCCGTTGGTGAGGTCAAGGATCTCTTCCCTGGCGCCCAAATCACAAAAATCAATGAACCGTCAAAACCACCCGTTGACTGGGATGCGGGCGGCGACCCAATTCCGATCTAACCCCGGAGGCAGACAGTGACTAAGCGATATAATCCACTCCAAGTCGGTGACCCGTGGCCTTTCGAATCCGCAAGGGGGATCGTTGGGACACCTTGCGACCCCGTATGGTATGCGCTCATCACTCGACCGCAGAAAGAGCGGGAAACGCGACACAAGCTGCAGAACGCGGGTTGTGTTGTGAGATATCCAACGATCGACAAAACCCGACACATTCGCGGCAAGAAGCATGTTCACACGGTTCCGATCATTCCCAGGATCATCTATGCCAAGTTCAAATACACGCCTCAGTGGGACGTAATGAAAGATCGTAAGGTTGTTGTCGGTGTGTTCAGTGTCGGTGATTTGCCGCTGGAGATATCAGAGGACAAGGTCAACGCCATTATGGGTTTGCCGTCTGCGGTCGAGCAGGAGCGCCAGGCAGCACACGAGGCAGCAGAGAAAGAGCGGCTATTGCGCCTCAACTTCAAGGTCGGTGACAGGGCCATGCTGACAGAGGGGCCGTTTGCCGGTTTTTTTGTCGATGTGACAAAGGTCGAATTGGGCAAGGTATTCTATCACTTCGTCAGTAGCGACTTCCCGATGAAGGGTGAGGATACATCTGGAATTCTGCGAAGGGTTGCAGAGTGAATCAAGGTTTGGTAGCTTGCAGGCGTCCGAACACTAATTGGACTACCGGGCCGTATCCTGTGCAGGACACTGGGAAACGTAAGACCTGCGAGGCGAGGGTTGAGTTATACGCTCGATCCACAAGCCCGAAGTATGTTCGGAATTTCCTCATTCATCACGACTGGGTCGCGCTGATAGAACAATCAAAGGAAATCAATGTATGGCAAACGGACGTGGCGGGGCCAGGTCCGGTGCAGGCCGCCCGAAAGGGTCAAAGAATAAGCTCAGCAAGGCCAAGAAAGCGACCATATCGGAGCTTGCAGGCCAGCACACTGAAGCCGCACTGGCAACCTTGGTCGACATAATGAAAAGCGCGATAGCTCCGGCTGCTGCGCGGGTGAGCGCGGCGAATAGCATTTTGGATCGTGCCTACGGGAAGGTCGGATTAGCTGATGCCCCAGATGACGATGAAGCCCCCGCGCTCAGCATCAGCATCACAAGCAAAGCCCCTGTAGGGGATATTCGTGTCACACGATCTGGAGGTTAGCGCGCCGCAGGGTGTTTTCCTGAATGATCTGGATACAAAGTTTCGCGCCTATGTCGGCGGTTTTGGATCGGGCAAGACCTACGTTGGATGCTTGGATCAGGGATTGTTCGCGGGCGCCAATCCAAGGACAGTTCAGGGCTATTTCGCGCCGACATACCGGGATATCAGAGATACGTTTTGGCCAACAATGGATGAGGCAGCCTATTCGCTTGGCTTCCGAACTAAGGTCAAAAGCAGCGACAAGGAAATCGAATTCTACCGCGGCAAAATCTATTATGGGACCACAGTTTGCCGGTCGATGGACGATCCGACGAACATTGTCGGCTTCAAGATTGCACGCGCTCTTGTCGATGAAATCGACATTCTTTCCAAAGACAAGGCTCAGCAGGCGTGGCGTAAGATCATCGCTCGGATGCGACTGGTCATTCCCGGTGTCGTCAACGGCATAGGGGTAACCACAACACCGGAGGGCTTTCGGTTCGTCTATGACACGTTCAAGCGAGAGCCCAAGTCTAACTACTCCATGGTGCAGGCCAGCACATACGAAAACGCTGAATTCCTGCCAGAAGACTACATTCCATCACTGCTTGAGGACTATCCAGAGGAATTGATCAAAGCCTATTTGATGGGCGAGTTTGTCAACCTCACGAGCGGCACAGTGTATCGGTCTTATGACCGGCCCGGAAATAGATCGGCTGAGGCGATTCACGACGGCGAGCCGCTTTTCATTGGGCAGGACTTCAACGTCAATAACATGGCATCAGTTGTCTACGTGAAGCGCTCGACGGGCTGGCATGCAGTGGATGAGCTGACGGGCGGGGTTGATACTCCCAGAGTGATTGAAACCATCAAAGGCCGTTGGCCAGAGCGGCGCATAACGGTTTATCCGGATGCCAGCGGGACCAGCCGCAAGACAATCAACGCCTCAACTTCCGATATTGCGCTGCTGAAGCAGGCTGGATTCATAGTTAAGGCGAAGAACACGAACCCAAGGGTCAAGGATCGCATCTTGGCGACCAACGGCGCGTTTGAGCGTCGTGACCTATGGGTGAATGATAAGGCCTGTCCGACCTTTGCAGAGGCATTGGAGCAGCAGGCTTATGACAAAAACGGCGAACCAGATAAAACCACCGGGCATGATCACATCAACGATGCAGGCACATACATGCCAGCCTTCGAGATGCCGATCAAAAAGCCTGTGCTGGTGTCTGGGCTGAGAACGGCGGTTTAAGCATGGCGATTGACTATCACCGCGACGAATACACCGTTGCTCTGCCGAAATGGCAGTTGGTCAATGACATGGCCGCAGAGGACAACCTTGCCGCCTATCTGGTTGAGCTGAACCCGACCGACAAATCACCAGAGAACAAGGCGCGAAATGAAGCATATGCGGAGCGAGCAAGCTTTCTCGGCGCAACCGAGTTCACACTTAAGGGCCTGAATGGAGTTGCATTTGAGGATGACCCCTCTGTGTCGCTGCCAGGCGCCCTGGATTACTTGCTGACGAACGCAAACGGGCAGGGGCTGGATCTTTATCAGCAGATGCAGAACACCACGGCCAATGTGCTTAAGAACGCCAGATCAGGGCTGTTTGTGACGTATCCAGCAACCGAGGGTGATACGTCACGAGCCGATCAGGAAAGTAATCGGTCTGTCGCAACAATCCATGTTGTCGACGCTAGCCGCATCATCAATTGGGGCTATACCGCATTCGGCGCCGAGGTGAAGCTTTCACTTCTGGTGTTCACCGATACCATCGAGACGTTCGATGATTACGAGGTCAAGACTGAGGACATTATTCGCGAATTGGCGCTTGAAGACGGCCTGTTCGTGGACCGCAAATGGCATAAGCCCCAGGGAAAGGGTTGGGAGGTGTTTGAAGCCTCTGAGCCCTTGCAGGGCAACGGTGAGCGCTGGGACACTATCCCGTTTTCATTTGTGGGTGCCGAGGACAATTCAGAGCGCATCACGACGCCACCGTTGTATTCGCTGGCAAAGTTGAATCGCGATCATTGGCGTACAAGTGCAGATCACCGGGAAAGCTTGTGGTTTGCTGGACAGGTTCAGCCATGGGCCTCTGGCGTTGATGAATCGACGTTGGAGACTTGGCAAAAGGCGGGGATCTATGTCGGTTCTCGCAATATGCTGTGTTTGCCAGAGGGCGGGCAATTCGGCTTTGGCCAATCGGATCCAAACACCGCAAACCGGGATGAGCTGGACCGCCTGAAAGACGATATGGCCACCATCGGTGCGCGGTTCATTGAACCAGGCAGCGCCAACAAGACGGCTCAGCAGGATGCGGGTGAGCGCAAGGTGCAACACTCAATCCTGTCTTTGATCTCGGTGAACGTCGAAGATGCCTATCAGCAGGCTTGCGAGTGGGCGGCAAACTACATGAACGCGGATGGCGATGTTGAGGTTTCCTTATCTCGTGAGTTCATGCAGCCAGAGCTTAACGACGCGGCGCGAAACTACATTCTGGGCCTCTATGACCGTGGTCTGATTGGCGATGAGGACATGCTGCCAATCCTGAAGCGTGACAAGCTGGTTGATGCTGAGAAAACCGGTGAAGAGTTCAGCGAAGAGGTTGGTGCGCGCAGCGGCGGTGTGACTGATGCCGTCGACGCCTAACATCCTGATCGAGATAGCAACCCGGCATCAGGTCCACTTGGAGCGGCTAAAATCGGGTGCACAAGGCGAATTCGATAGCTTCCTGCGAGAAATGCAGCGCGACATCGTAGCCCAGATCGCAGAAGTCGAAGATATGGACAGCCTGAAAGGGCGTCGTCTGAATCGACTGCTCAAGGCGGTGCGCAATACACTGAAAACGGGGTTCGGTAACTATGAGGCTGTTTGGCGCCAACAGTTGGCGGATCTGGCGGAATACGAGGGCGGGTTTGAAGCCCGTACATTACAGCGGGTCTTTGGTGTGGATTTCACCCTGCCATCGCCTTCCCAGATGGTCACAGCGGCATTCGCCAAGCCCCTATCAGTGCAAGGGATAGATCAGGGGCAGTTACTGCAATCGTTCTTCGATGGATGGTCGGACAAGACGTTTCGCCGCGTTGAAGGGTCCATCAGGCTTTCAGCAGCTCAAGGGGAGAGCCTGACGCAGGCCATACGGCGCCTAAGAGGTACGAGGGCGCGCAACTACCGAGACGGCCTGTTTCACGCCACACGGCGCGATATGGCGATGCTGGTACGCACTTCCATGCAGCACGTCGCGGTTCAGGCCAAAGAGGCGGTATGGGATCGCAATCGGGACATCATCAAGGGCGTTGAGTGGGCGGCCGTTCTGGATGGTCGCACAAGCACAATCTGCCGGTCTCTGGATGGTCAGGTTTTCCCTGTTGATGAGGGCCCGAGGCCACCGGCGCACATTGCATGCCGATCGGTGACGGTGCCGCAGGTTCGCGACGGGCTGTCGATCCTTGGTAAGAAAGGCCAACAGACGGCACGCGGAGCTGATGGCATCAAGCAAGTGGCCGCAAATCAGGACTACTACCAATGGCTGAAAACGCAGCCAGCAGAGTTTCAGGACAGTGTGATCGGATCAGAGCGGGGCAAACTTCTTCGCAGTGGTGGGCTTTCACCTGAGCGGTTCCGCGCGCTGCAACTGGATAAGAATTTTCGACCGCTAACGCTTGAGGCGATGCGGGAACTTGAGCCAGCGGCATTTGAGGCTGCGGGCATCTAACGGACTGGCAGAGCCGGTCACCATCAAACCAGAGGTTCAAAGATGGCTATCAAGGCAATTCTCGACACGCTTGACGGCGTGGACGAGGCGACAAAGGCGTTTTACGCGGAAGATGACGGCAAATTTGTTTTGGATGTAGCGAAATACAGTGCTGCCCAGGTCGATGAGGCAACCAAGGGCTTGAAGGGCAAGGTTGATGAGCTGCTGGGCGAAAGCAAGGCAGCGAAGGCCAAGGCCAAAGAGGAAGCCGAGGCAAAAGCCAAGGCAGAAGAAGAGGCCGCGAAGAAATCCGGTGATGTCGAAGCACTCGAAAAGTCATGGGGTGAAAAGCTGACCAAGGCCGTTGAAGGTAAGGACGCGGAAAACGCGGAATTGCGTAAGACGGTGGACAATCTGACGGTCGGAGCGGCGGCAAAGGACGTTGCTGCTGAGTTGGCAGTTCAGGGTTCGGCATCGGTGCTTGAGCGCATTGTTCGCGATCGCCTGAGTGTTGAAATGACGGATAACGGCCCTCTTATTCGGGTCAACGATTCACAGGGGCAGCCATCGGCGGCGAACCTTGAGGATCTGAAAACGGAATTATCCAATGACGAGGCCCTAAAGCCTCTCATTGCGGCAAGTAAGGCATCTGGGGGCGGAGCGCCCAATGCGAACGGCGGGGCCGGTAAATCGAATGGATTGGCAGGGGATATCGCGGCCAAAGTGCCGGGTTTCTCAAGCCTCCCGAAATCGTAACGCAGGCAGATGCCTGAGACATAAAGGAGCGCAATTATGTCGCTTTCTCAAATGCAGGTTTTCAATGATTATATCATGCCTGCAACCATCGTTTCGCTGGCCCAGATGATTGACAAGTTCAATGCTGGTTCGGCGGGCGCCATCACACTTTCCTCGGAAGGTATGACCGGCGATTTCATGCGTGAATCGTTTTTCGCGTCTCTGGCTGCGGCGCAACGTCGTGTTGACCGTTATGCAGCTCAGGCATCCGCATCGGCGACTGATTTGACCGAACTGACGCGCTCTAGCGTCAAGATCGCGGGCGGCTTTGGCCCGGTTCGCTATGAGCCCTCGCAGATGACATGGCTACAGCGCCCGACACAACAGGGTGTGGCTGCTGCATCGACAGCGTTTGCTGAGCTGCTTCTGCAGGATCAGTTGAATGTCACGATTGCCGCTCTGGTGGCTGCCATCGAAAACCAGGCATCGCTGACCAACGATGTTTCGGCCTCGGCTGGCATGACCTATGGCGCCATCAACAGCGGACATGCGCTGTTCGGCGATATGTCGGGTGGAATCGTGGCGGATGTCATGACCGGTACTGTTGCGCACAAGTTGATCGGGGATAATCTGACCAACGGCACGCGGCTGTTCCAGGCCGGCAATGTCAACATCATCGACATTCTGAACAAGGCCGTGATCGTGACGGATGCGCCAGCGCTTTATGAGGCCGGTTCGCCGAACAAGTCGAAGGTTCTGGGCCTTGTGTCTGGCGCCGCGGCTGTTTCGAACGCCTCCGACGTCATCACCAATGTTGAGACCACCAACGGTCAAACCCGTATCGAGACCACGTTTCAGGCTGACTACAGCTTTGGTTTGGGGATCAAGGGTTACACCTGGGATGAGACCAACGGCGGCGCATCGCCTTCTGACGCTGAATTAGCAACTGGCTCGAACTGGGACAAAGTTGCTCAGTTCGACAAGCTGACCGCTGGCGTCATCGCTGTGGCCGACGCTGATCAGTGATCTTTCTGAGGGGCTGCTTCGGTGGCCCCTTTATCAAGATCACTCAGCAATGGAGAAAATCATGCCTAAGTTAGCTTACGTGAAGCACCCGATCACCACCGAGCAGAAGAAGGCACTGCGCGGTGATGGTTTCAAGATCATCGATGCCCGGTTCGCGCCTGAGGGCGCTGAAATCATTGATCTATCTGAGGGAGAGGAAATCAAGATTCCTGAGTCTCCCGAGGATATCGACGGGTTGAAAAAGGCCGAGCTTGAAGAATTGCTCAAGCGTCACGGCGTCGAAAACCTGAAGGGTAAGGTTGATGAACTCAAGGCCGCGCTCAAGCAGGTCATGTTTGTAGACGATTGATATGGCGCTCGACACCACTATAGGCGGCACAGCATCTGACAGCTATGCAACGCTGGCGGAATACCAGACCTATGCGGCGAACATGGGCTGGGAATTACCGGCCTTGCATGCCACGCAAGAAGCTCATTTGCGTCGGGCAGCGATGATCAACGATGCTGCTTATGTGTGGCTGGGGCGTCGTGTGACATCTACTCAGGCGCTACAGTGGCCACGCTATATCGCGCAGGATGTTGACGGCTTCCCGGTTGCAAGTGATGCAATACCTGCGCCGATCAAAACCGCGCAGATGGAAATGGCCTATCTTCTGCAACAGGGCGATGATCCTGTATCGAAGGTTGATGGGCGCACAATCACATCTGAACGTAAGAAAGTCGACGTGATCGAGACGGAAACGCAGTATTCCGAGGGCTTTGCGCAAGCAAGCTACCCTTCGGTTGATCGCTTGGTTTCGACCTATAGCACTGGAAAACTTGGACAACGCGCCGGTTCTGTGCCTATTATGCGGGCGTGAGTGACCGTCCCGTCATAGAACTAGCGCGAGACCGCGCTGAACGCCCCGATCAGGAGAGAATCGGGGATATCTGTGATGAATTGCTCGGGCAACGATACGGCGGTGAGATCTCGGCCGTGGCGGTGGTTTCACTGCTCAATGGCGGTCAGGTCCACTCAGACGCCTATGCAGGGCTTACACGTCAGCAGAAGATGGCCCTTGTTGGTGCCCTCGAAGAGCTGAAAGCGCGCATCCTGGCTGAATAGCGGGGCCCCCATGACATTTTATTCCGAAATGGCGGCTGTGGCCGATGAGATGCTACTGGAATTCGGCTATGACGCCACAATCAGGGCCGCTGACACCGCGTCAGACCCCGTGACAGGGGCAGGGGCCGCAGATGGCGCGACACGCACTGTCAGGGCGCTGCAGACGGGTATCGATTACAAGGTCTTTCCTGAAAGTCTGGTTCAGACCGGTGATCGCATGTTTCTGTTTGGCGCAGTGGTGCATGTGGGCGAGAAACTAATCGACGGAACTGAAGAATGGGCAGTCAAGCGCGTGCAGCACATTCAGCCTGACAATTCCACGCACATCATGACAAAGGCTTTGGTTCGTGGCTAGCTTTGGTGCCCAGCTGCAGGCGTTTGCCGAAAAGACAGACAACAAGCTTCAGGATGTCGATCGAGCCTTCAAGTTAGAGCTTTTTGGCATGATTGTGGGACGCACAAGGGTTGCTGACCCGTCGACTTGGAAGAGACCAGACCCAGACTATCTGGGCGGCACAATGCGCGGCAACTGGCAGGTTACGACCGATGTGCCAGCTCAGACGTTCATCGAAGGCCAGCGTAATACCAGTTTTGCGCTGCCAGCCGATGAGGCGGGAAAGATAGAGCCGTTTAGTAGCACATGGCTGAGCAACAACACCCCCTATGTGCTGGTATGGGAAGAGACCGACGCAATGGTTGGCGCATCGCTCGCTGATGCAAGGCGATTACTGGCGGAGGCGGTCGCAGATGCTGGAGATTGAACAGGCATTTATCAGCGATTTCATTACTCAAGACTTTGGGCTGCCGATTGCGCATGAAAACGTGGGCTATGATCCGGAACCGGGAACGCCTTATGTGAAGCTTGAGATCTTCCCGAATGCAGAGCGGCCGGCGGACTTGAACAGCACCAACAACACAACAGGCCTGATGCAGTTCACGCTGTATTACGCCGAGGGCAACGGGGCTATTCCGGCGAAGGTCAAGCGTCAGGAGATATTCGACGCCTTTCCGATCGGTCGGGTGCTGACATATTCCGGGCGGCGCGTGACAATAACAGGCCGCAATCCGTTCCGGGCGTATCCAGATGACGGTTGGTATAAGGTTATTGGCCGGGTCTCATACGAAGCGGATGTGCCGCGTTAACGGCGCAGACCTTCGCAGTAGTCAGCGACGGCGCCAACTAGCTTCTGATAACTGTTTCGGAACTCGTTTAGAGCGCTAGAAACCTCTTCCTTACCTTCGGCGTCTCCCTTCTTGGAGCGCGTTATATCAACGGCGAGAGTAACAAATTCAACAGCTTGCCCTTCAGTTGGTTCCAAGCCGGGGCCTAACCGAAGCGTACACTCTTCCCAACCCAGTGCTGAAGCGGGGGCGGCGGAAATAACTAGCAATAATGTCAAAACTCTAATCATGAAAACTCCTGTTTTCTTTAGATGAGCATGAATCAACTTAAAATCAACAGCCCATATTCCGGCCCTTGGGCAAGGCCATGACCTTCAGAAGGAGCCTAAATCATGGCTGTAGGTGATACATACGTCGAATTGGGCACCGGCCTTAAGATTGCAACCGGACGTCCCGCAACCGAAGACCAAGCAGGCTACGGCGCGCTTGTCTGGACAGACATCGAGGGTGTGATCAGCCTCCCTGAACGGGGCGACACAATCACCGATGTATCCGAGCCGACATTAAAAGATGGTCGGGTCGAGCATTTCAACGGCGCCAAAGATGGTGGCGTGCTGTCTGTGCCAATCAAATTCATCGAAGGTGATGCTGGGCAGGTTGCGCTTGTCGCAGCTGCCGGGACGAACACGGTTTACTCATTTCAAGAAGTCGACAGCGACGGTGTTGAGGCGCATTTTTACTATGGCCGCGTTCAATCCGTAATGCGCCGCGAAGCCACACCAAACAGCTTTAAGGGCTATAGCGCCAGTCTAGCCGTCAACTCCGATCGATTTACCGGAACAGAGGAATCCTGATGGATCTTAGTCGGTTCAATGTGTCTGCTGCTGCGGGTGTCGGCGCGGATCTTCACCTAAAGCACCCCTCTACGGGTGAGGATTTGTTCTGCAAGGATGGGGTAACGCCATTTGTGATCCGTGTTCTTGGAGCGGATGCAAAGAGTGTTCGTGAGGGCAGTCGAGCGCTGCAAGAGCGCGTTGCAAAGGGTGATTTGACCAAAGAGGAGGCTGCGCAGAACAGCGTTGTTCTCGCCATTTGCGGATGGTCTGACGAGATGGAATACAATGGGAAGCCGTTGCCATACTCGCCAGAAAACGCCCTTAAGCTGATGACAGATGAAAGCTCCAGTTGGATTGCGGAGCAAATTGCCCCTTTTTCGCTACGCCGCCGGAACTTCGCCCAGAACATGACCTAAGGCTTTGGGCGAAAACGCTTGGATTTTGGCACGCCGCACTGCCAGGAAAAGAGCAGACCCGGTGGCAAATCTATGAAGCCGTAAATAAGACGTCGCCCGAGTTACCCAAGATTGAGGCCAGCCAATACTTGGTAGAGGCCTTCATTGAATGTGGGATGGTTCAGAGTTCTTCCGCTGGTCTTTTGCAACTCTCGTGGAACGAAATAAGCGCATATTCACAGCTTACAGGTGCCATAGAAAGCCGCTGGGAGTGTGCAACTATCCGTCAGATGTCAGCCGCGTATTTGGAAGGCCGAAAGATCGGCACAGACGAATTCGGCATTAACCCAATGGAGAATAATGATGGTTGATGTCGCAACGCTCGCGATTCAGGTTGATACAACCGATTTGCAAGACGGCAAGGCCGAATTGGACAGTTTTGCATCGGCGGGTCGGCGCACAGAACAGCAGACCGGCAAGCTGACCAAATCCACCAAAATAGCGGGGGATGCGGCGCGGCGCGGTCGTACAGATTGGCGACAGATAGGCTTACAGCTCAACCAAGTCGGACAGCAAACACAGGCGACCGGCAATTTTATGCAGGCCCTTGCAATTCAGCTACCCGATATTCTGATGTTCTTGGGGCCTCTGGGGCTTGCCGCAGGTATTGCGACACCTGCTCTGTTTGGTCTCGCTTCCTCATTCCTGAAAGCTGGTGGCGATGCTGACGATCTAGCTGAATCGCTTGACGAACTGACAGACGGTCTTGAGGCGTATAAAGCCGCAGCAGTTGAGGGCGCGGATCTCGCAAAACATCTGGCGGAGCAGTTCGGCGTTGTAAGCGCAGAAAGCATTCAACTGGCCGAAAAGATGCAGCAACTAAGACTTGCTGAAATCCTTATCTCAGCCCGAGAGGCGACGGACAATCTAGCTAATTCGTTTGGGGGGTACTTCCAGGCTGAGCTTGCAGATTTGATCAAGTTCTTTGATGAGTTCGAATATACCGGCGAGCAAAGCGCAGTAACGGCACAAAGATTTGCTGCCGCACTAGACGAATTGCGCACCGCAACCGGGCCGAAAGAGCAACTTGACGCTGTGCGGGAGCTTTCAGAGCAATTACTGGACGCAGCCGGTAACACCATCAACATGACAGATGAGCAGCGGGACTACTATTCGCTGTTGCTGCAGACTGAACAGCGGTTGAGTCTCGTCGTTTCCCTGACAGGAAATGTAGCGGATAATACCGGCGTAGCGGCGGACGAGGCCGAGCGTCTGAGCGGTAATCTACTTGACGCGATTAGCGCCCAAAACCGGCTGGATTCCCTCGCGCGGGGTGATGGCTCGATCACCGGGGGTCGTGGCAATGTCGTTCCGGGGTCTGTTGATGCCTTAATGGCAGGAATGGGCGGCGAACACATCGAGATGAATCGCCCGAAGGCCCGCAAACGTGGCGGAGGTCGATCTGGTATTTCAGCAGGGCTTCGAGAGGCTGAGCGCCTTTTCGACAGCACTCGAACAAAAGCTGAAGAATACGCAATTTCAGTAGAGCGCATCAACGAACTGCATCGGTTGTTTCCTGAGATTGTCACTACTGAAGTACGGGATCGGGCCATCGGTGCACTGGAAGAGGGTGTGAATGTCCTGAGTAGCGCTACGGACACGCTCAACGACAGTTTTTCGGATATGTTCCTGAGCATAGGAGAAGGTTCGGACTCTGCCAAAAGCGCTCTTGCCGGATTGCTCGATCAGATGTCCCAACTACTTTTTCAGTCGGCCAATGCGGGCTTTGGTAACGGCGGTATTGCCGGAGCGCTATTAGGCGCAATTGGAATCCCAAGTGCTGACGGTGGCGGCTTCACCGGAAGTGGACCGCGCTCAGGCGGCCTCGATGGCAAGGGTGGTCAACTTTGGATGCTGCACCCCAATGAAACGATCGTGGACCACACCAAAGGTCAAAGCATGGGTGGTGGCGTGACGATCTCGATCGACGCACGCGGCGCACAAGAGGGTGTCGCAGAGCAGGTTGAGAGAAAGGTTCGCTCTATGCTTCCTGAGATACAGCGAGCGAGTGTTTCTGCTGTTGGGCAAGCGCGTCAAGATGGGTTCCCAGTCTGATGGCTGACACACTTCCAACCGACATCGTGCGAAGCATCGAAAGCCGAACCCTTGCAGCGGCGGCTGTGCCGGTCACTTCACCGTTTACCGGATCTCAGCAGATTCAAGACTGGGGTGGCTCCTGGTGGGAATACAGCATCGCAATCAAGGTTCAGCATGACGAGGCGGGCCGGTCACTATCCGCGTTCCTTGCCAAGCTGCGTGGCCCGGTCAATCCATTCCTGTTCAATGACCCATCTTTGCGCCAAACCGAAAGCTACGGCACGCCTTTGGTCGATGGTGCGGGGCAGTCGGGCAACACGCTTGTCACGGATGGATGGAGCGCAACCGGACTGAAGGCGGGCGACTTCTTTTCGCTTGGTTCCGATGAAGAGACCAGATTTTATCAACTTACTGCAGACGTTGTTCCGATTGCTGGCGCGGCCACGTTGGAATTTGTGCCGGCACTTCGGTCATCACCTGGTGATGATGCGGCGCTTGAGGTGAGCAATCCAAGGGTTCTGCTTCGCGCGACTTCCCCGCTGCCTGCCAATATACAGGCTGGTGACATGTATCGCTTCAGCTTCACCGCGCGAGAGGCGATATGACCCGCAATCTGACAGCAGCCATAGAGGCTGAACTGCAGGAGCAGGTTCTGCGGCCGCACTTGTTCTTTGAGGCCGAATTCCCGAGCGGCAGCATTTACCTGTGGACTGGTGCAGGCACCATCGAATGGAACAGCCAGACATGGACGGGTGCAGGCAACTTGATCGGTATCAGTGACATCGTCGAAACCTCGGAGATCGTATCGAGAGGCATGACCGTCAGCCTTTCGGGAGTTCCAGTGGATTTGATCTCACTCGTGATTGGCGATGTACAGCAGGGACTACCAGGCAAGGTCTATGTCGGTCTGCTGGATGAAGTTGGAGAAGTGATCGCAGATCCGGTCGAATCCTTTGCCGGTCGGTTGGATGTGCCGGAAATCGTAGACGGCGCCGAAACCTGCGTTATTAGCATCAGCTATAAAAACCGAATGATCGACCTGCAGACTCCGCGCGAGTTTCGCTACACGCATGAAAGCCAGAAGGTGTTTTTTCCAACGGATAAAGGCTTTGAGTTCGTCACCTCCCTGCAGGACAAAGAAGTAAGTTGGGGGCAGTGAGGCTGGAGGATTGGCCGCTGCGGCTTGATCGGCTGATCAGCGAGGCCAGAGACAAGCCGTTTGAGTGGGGAACGCATGACTGTGGGACGTTTGCGGCCGACGTAGTCGAGACGCTGACCGGGGTCAGGCTTCCGCTACCCAAGGGCTACACCACCGCCCGAGGATCAATGCTGGCAATGCGGCGCAAGACCGGATCGAGCCAGATGGACGGGGCGGTCAGTTATTTTCTCGGCGAACCACTTGAATCGCCCTTACTCGCACAGCGTGGAGATATCGTTTTGCATGAAACGCAAGCGCTCGGCGTGTGTGTCGGTCAATCGGCCATGTGCCTTTCTGAAGCCGGTTTGGCGTCTGTATCAGTGAATGAATGCGTGAAGGTGTGGAGGGTTTAAGATGCCACAAGTAGGGTTGGCCATCGGCGCGATCGGAACCACTATTGCCGCGGGCGGAGTAGGTGCTGCAGCTATTCAACTTGGCGGCTCTCTGCTTCTGTCTGCTGCGTCACGCGCTCTTATGCCCAAGCCGGACTATTCATCCAACCAGGTGCGCGGTCGTCAGGTCTCATCGCGTCAACCCGTGGCGGCACGAGAGTTGGTTTATGGTTTGTCGCGCAAAGGCGGCACGATCGTGTTTTTGCATTCGACTGATGCGACTTATGGCGGCGGTCAAGAGAACGCCATCTTGCATGTGATCATTGTGCTTGCCTCGCATGAGGTCTCGGGGATTGGCGCTGTTTACTTTGACGGGGTTCGCGCTTTTGACTCTGGCAGCACTACGGCGCGCGGACGTTGGGAGGGCAGGGCGTTTTGTTATCGCCGTCTCGGAACCGAAAACCAATCTGTTGCGCCTCAGGTTGGCAATTTCACAAATGGACTTTGGAGCGATGATCACCGGCTATACGGGTGCGCCTACATCGCGCTCCGCTTGCTGTATAGCCCTGAAGCTTTCCCATCTGGCCTGCCGAACATCACCGCCAATGTGGGCGGTAAGAACGACATTCTTGATCCCAGAACAGGGCTGCGGGGGTACACCGACAACGCGGCGCTCTGCCTGGCTGACTACATGTCGCTTTCCCCCTACGGCCTGGGTGCGGAGATCGGCGCGGTGGATGGTATCAATTCGGATGCTTTGATTGCCGCAGCCAATGTCTGTGATGAAAATGTTATTGAGGCGGACGGAAGCACGGATGCGCGGTATCGCTGCAACGGCGTCGTTACTCTCGATCAGGCGCCAAAGACAGCCATTGAGGCAATGCTAACCTCGATGGCAGGGCAGGCGGCGTGGCAGGCCGGTCAGTGGCATATCTACGCCGGTGCATACAGAACACCAACGCTATCCTTCACGAGTGACGATTTTGCTGGTGATCTGAGGTTGCAAACTCGACGTTCACAGCAAGACAATTTCAACGGTGTGCGCGGTCAATTCATTTCGACAGCCAGCAACTGGCAACCGGATGACTTCCCGGCTTATCAATCGTCTGTTTATCTCGCGGAAGATGGAGGTGAGGAAAAGTGGGACGACATCTCACTGCCCTTCACCAACTCAGGAAATGCAGCACAGCGTCTGGCCAAGATCCACCTTGAGCGTAAGCGGCGCCAGCAACGGGTTACGGTCCCCGGCAAACTGAACATGTGGCAGGCAACAGTCGGCAGCAATGTGAACCTGACATATGATCGGTTTGGGTTTGCGTTAAAGCCGTTCGAGGTGCAGGGCGTTACACTGTCGATTCAGGACGGCGCGCTTGTTCCCGAGCTGGTGCTGCAGGAAACCTCACCTCTCGTTTATGACCATACGGCAAGTGAGTTTGAGATTTACGAGGCAGCGCCAGAGACGAGCCTGCCCAGCGTAGCCGATATTCCGCCCCCAACAGGCGTCACGATCGATGAAAGCCTATACCAGACCCGAAATAGCGGCGGCCTGAAGACGCAAGTCACGGTTGCTTGGGAAGCGGCGTCATCAGTTTTTGTGGCGCAGTATCAAGTCGAGGCCAGCAGCGACAACGGTGTGAATTGGCAGGTTCTCGGCCGCACGTCGCAGACGTTCTTTGATGCGCGTGACTGGCAGGCCGGAGATTGGCAGTGGCGGGTCAAGGCGATCTCAAACCTTGGTGTTTCTTCTGACTACACGACGGCAATTCAAGCAATTTATGGATTGTCGGAACTGCCATCGGCGATTTCTGGATTGCGAATTCAACGCGCGAGCGGAACCGCTATCTTGTCATGGGGTTTGCATCCGGACTTGGACGTTCAAATCGGAGGCCAAATCCTCATCAGGCACTCCACTGCAGCGTCACCTTCGTGGCTAACAAGCCGTTCGTACAGCGAGACGAGCGGCGGTCAAACCAGCGATGCAGTGCCTTTGCTTGCGGGAACGTATCTGGTTCGTGCTCAAGATTCCTCAGGTAATTTGGGGCCGGTTTCAAGCGTGCTCACTGCTGATGCAGAGACGGTCGAATTTGCTGCCCTGACAACACTGATTGAAGATAGCAGTTTTACCGGAACCAAGACAGATTGCGGCGTTGTTGGCAGCGCGCTCCAATTGGCAGGGAGCGGAATTGTCAGCGAGTGGGATTTAGTATCCGACATCGAGCGGGTTTCTTCGGCAGGTGGTTATAAAACGAGCGGAACTTACGAATTCGCGGCTGGCATGGATTTTGGGTCGGTTCGTTCGGTTCGGCTCAGCGCAGACATCGATACGCTTACCGGATCTCTGACGGACTTAATTTCTGAAAGACAGGGTTTCGTTTCAACCTGGCAGCAGATTTCCAGTGGCAGCGGTGGGGAAACCGACGTTTTCATCGAGGCGCGAACCACTGAGGATGATCCAGCGGGAAGTCCGACATGGAGTGAGTGGAGTCGCGTAGATCGCTCTGACGTAATCGCTCGTGGCGTTGAGGCCATCGCCATTCTTTCTTCGATAGATTCAACTTTCACGCCTGTAGTTTCGAGACTCAGGCTCACTGCAGATGAGGTTGCTTGATGGCACAATCCCCTGATTTCGTTGTCGATGATGGAACCGGTGTTCTTCTTTTATCGCAATTAAATACGATGTTTGCTGCCTTGGCATCGAGCAATTCTGGGAACACTGAACCGCCTTTGCCGTATGCTGGGATGTTTTGGTTTGACACCAATTCAACGCCAGCAGTCATGAAGCGCCGGAACTCTGCGAATAATGCCTGGAACAAGGTTAACCCGGGAACGACGATTACCACGCGCACAAGCGGCTACACGGTCACGGAGGCTGATCGGTTTACCGCAAGCCGCTGTACAGCATCCCTAACACTTGCCTTTCAATCGGCGGCAACTCTTGGCTCTGATTGGTCGACCATCGTGTATGCAGATGGTGGGACGGTCACTTTAGACCCTGATGGTTCGGAGACCATCAACGGTGTTGCAACACAAACGCTGAGAGACGGTGAATGGGGTATCGTCTTTAGTGACGGATCAAATCTATTCCTGACATTGGTCCCGCGAGCGACGAGCCGTAAACCCGACTTCATCCTCGAAAACCGCCAGGCCAGCGGCGTTGGTGGCGGCTCCTTGAGCGTCGGCACGAACACTCTGGTCCTCAATACAGAGGTCAGAGATTCTTCCGGCATAGTCTCCCTGTTATCCAGTGAATTCACTGTCACCGAGGATTGCTATATCGAGTGGGCATTCCCGATTTATGACTCAAACCAAGCCAGAACGTCGCTGTACAGCGTGACGGATGCTGCAACCGTCGCCGAGGCAGACGCGATGGGCATGAATATTTGGGCGCGCTCAGCGAGTATCAACGTCGAGAATGTTTCACATGGTTGGGGTCTTCTGGAGTCAGGAAAAACCTACCGTATTGAATGCTACGCCGCTTCCAGTGGCCTGCAGGGGCTCGGGGCGACAACAGGCGACCCTGAGCGTTTTGGCTTTGTAAAAGGGTGGATTGACTGATGGGTTCAGCATTGATTGTCGATAGCGTCGTATTGCAGCTTGACCTTACCGGGGTGGCTCTGACTGACGCGCAAAAGGCGGCAGGATGGAAAGCGGTAGACGACGGCGTTGCACCGGGGATGATTGAGCAAGGTGATGGAAGCTTTGTTGCGCCTGTTCCAGATCTGGAGGCTGCTCGATCAATTGCATCCCTCTCCCGTTATGACTTTGCGTCTGCTGCGGCAAAGGCTGGTTATGTGACTTGGCCTGAGGCTGCACAGTGGGCAGCTGGTAACTCACTTCCGGCACAGGTGCAGAGCATCATTGATGCGCTCCCAGCAGAGGGGCAAGGTCCAGCCATGATGGACGCTCTTGCCCGACCAGAGATCCGGCGCAACGGCGATCTGATGCCCGCACTGGCGACGGCATTTGCAACCAACGATGCCGGGCTCGACGCTATTTTTGGTATCACCGCCTAAGTCTATGGGCGCTTCAAACCACTTCGAGCATCTGACAGGCATTCGCTACTGCACAGCGCAACCGGTCCATCTACGCGTCGAGCAAGGCACGGCCTTATTCAAGATGGATGTGCCCGAGGGGTTTGTTTTCGACGTGTCGGTGCCGCGCCCGCTGCGCTGGTTGTTTGATCCGCACGATGAGAGGTTTCTGCCAGCCTCGGCACTGCATGACTACGCACTGCACGAATTGAAGTTGTCCCGCTTATGGGCGGCTGCACCGTTCGGCTATGCGTTGCGTCAACAGGGTGTGAGCCGGATCAAGCGCCTTGCAATGGTTCTGGCCGTCATCGTCTGGCGGTGGAAATAGGAGACATCATGAAAGTCCCGTACATCTACCGCGCGCATGTGACAGACGTCTATGACGCGGACACAATCACTGTGACCGTTGATCAGGGCTTTCATAGCTCAATGGAGAAACTGAAGGTCAGGCTGTTTGGCATCAACGCCCCAGAGGTGCGCGGCCCTGAGCGGCCGGAAGGCCTCGTATCTCGCGATTGGCTGCAAGAACAGATCCTCGGCAAAGACATCATCATGCAGACGTTCAAGGCGGGTCGGGGCAAAGGCAAATACGGGCGTTGGCTGGCCAACATTTACCGTTCGGAAGGCGATGAAATCAGCCTCAACGATGAAATGATCAACCTCGGGCTGGCGAAAGCAGCGGATTACTAAAGGGCAGGGCATGACCGACGAAGAACACAAGATGATTGCGAAGGTCCATGACTGGCTCTTTGAGCCACCGATGGAAGGCAGAGACAACCGCGCAAAGCAATTGGATGATGTCATGGCAGCTATTCGAGCGGGCAAACTTGGCGGCCGGGCAACACTCTGGATTGCTGGTGCGATAGCCGCGGTACTTGCAGCCTACGCGCAAATCAAGGGGCTGTGGAAATGAGAAAACGCCGGTTCGTTTGGTCTGTAGATATCCTGAGCCTGATTTTCATCGCATGGGTCGGGGTGACGCTTATCCCGCTTGGCTGGTTCTGGTACGATCCGGGGCAGGTTGTAATATCCAACAGTTCGATCGAGAACCCACCTCGCGTGGACTTCAGTCGCAAGATCAGCCGCCCAGTCATCATGAAGTATCAGGTAGTCATCCGGGACATCGAGCGGAATGCTGTTGTCTGTGATCCATCCAGTGAGCCATTTACTTACAGCCCGGATTCACGCTTTCCTGATGATGCTGATTTGGTCTGGTGGACTGGTGGCGATGATCGATGCTGGCCGCGCGAACCGGGGACATACATCGCCGAAACCTGCTGGACGGCGACGCATCTGTTCTGGGGTCTGATTCCAGACAAGACAGTCTGCCGCACCAGCAATCCATTTACGATTAATCTGATCAGCCCGGAAGAAGCCGAACAGGTCATTCAGAAGCAGCAAGATCTCGAAAGCCAGGTCGAGGGCCTGTCACGTGGTCTTGAGATGCTGCAGCACAACTAGGTGATCCATGAGAATTAATGACGCGGGCTTGGACCTCATCAAGCGATTTGAGGGATTCGAGCCAAAAGCCTATCGCGACCCCGTTGGGGTCTGGACCATCGGCTACGGCACCACCAGCCGCGCTGGAATTGGCGTTACGGTTTCGCCGGGCATGGAAGTTTCTGAGGAACAGGCGTCGCAATATCTGATGGCGGCGCTGGACAAATTTGGCGAGCAAATCTTGCCGGGCTTTCAGCGGAAACCGAATGAAAACCAATACGCGGCCATGCTGTCATTAGCCTACAACATCGGTCCCGGCGCGTTTCGCAAATCGACTTGCCTAAAGCGGTTCAACAAGGGTGACGACGAGGGCTCAGCACAGGCGCTGCAATGGTTCAACAAGGCGGGTGGCAAGGTCCTGCGCGGTTTGGTTCGGCGGAGGCAGGCGGAGTCCGAGTTGTTCCTGCGTGATGTTCCCGCATTCCGTGTGCCAAAGGCGGACGGCGCAGAATGGCTGCTCCGGTCTCTTATCAACCTAATTCTTGGTTTGTTCAAAGGAGGCAGAAATGCTTAAAGGAAATCGCACACGTCTATTCGCGCTGCTGGTCATCTTGGTCGGCATTCTGGAAACCTACGGCTCTGAGGTCGTGGGAACGATTGTGCCCCCTGAATATCAGGGGCTCGCGATCACAGGGATTGGGATAATCGTTCTGATCCTGCGCCAGATCACGACCTCGGCACCTGGGCGGCAATACTGATGCTCCGATTCCTGCTGTCTTGGCTGACTTCAGGTCCGCTGGATCGTGTTCTTGATACGGTCGACCAGAAGTTCAAATCCGAGACCGACAAGGAAAAGATCAAGGGTGATCTGATCCAAACCTATTATCGGACTCGCGCAGACTGGATGCAGAAGGGCGGCTTTGTCCTGATGCTGCTGTTTGCGGCACCTCTGGCTTATTGGTTCGCCGCTGTGTGCTTCTACTCGGTGCATTGGTGCGCTGATTGCGCTGATCCCAAATCTTGGTCGATTGCTGCGTTGCCTCCACCCTTGGACGAATGGGCGGGGCTGATTGTAGCCAGCATATTCGGCGTCATCGGTGTAACCGTCTGGTCTCGGGGGCGGCGGCAGTGACCTTCTGGTTTTCGTTCGCTGTCTGCCTTGCGTTCGCGCTCGGCCTTATTGCTGGACTGTCCATCCAATGATCCGCCTGGTGGCCCTGCTTGCTATGACCCCCTCGCTTGCATGGGCCAGCAACTGTGCGGAGCGCGAACACGTCATTCAGAAGTTGCAGAACAGCTATTCTGAAGAACTTCGCTTCGGTGGCCTGCAGAAATCTCGCGGCGTTCAATCCGTCATGGAAGTCTACGTCTCGCGCGAAACTGACAGCTACACCGTCATAGTAACCCAGCCAAACGGCATCAGCTGCATTGTTGCCGTGGGCACCGACTTCTTTGAGGCCATTCCGGCGATCAACCTGCCCGGAAATCCTCTTTAACCCACGCGCCGGGGTGCGGCGTACATCCTAAAATCTATGGAGTAGAAAATGGCTGCAAATCCATTCTTCATGTACGATCAGGCCGCGCTGCAAATGGCGAATGGCAACATTGACTTTGCCGCAGATTCCTTCCGCATGGTGCTGGTTGGATCCGGATATACACCCGACCAGGCAGCAGACGACGCATGGTCCGATATTTCAGCAAACGAGATCAGTGGCACGGGCTATACTGCCAACGGCCAAGCGATCGATATCTCTACAAGTAACCCGGCTGCGCGGATCATCATGTTTGATGGTCCTGATCAGTCCTGGGCTTCATCGACGCTTTCAGGTGTCGCCTACGCTGTGATTGTGCGTGATGCAGACAGCAACGGCGCCTTGGCCGGTACTGATATTCCGTGCTTCTGCTCTGAACTCGAAGATGGCGGCACCGTATCCACCACAAACGGCACACTGGCGGTCACTATTGATGCAGATGGCATCTATCGCCTGAGCCTTACTGTTGCGGCTTAAGCTTCTCGGTTGCGCTGAGACGGCGCAGCCATTCCCCCAAATATGATGTGAGGTTGCCATGTCCCGAATTGCACGGTTTTCGAAAGTCTATGACGTAGCTGCGGTTGCGGTTGGCGAGTTGGCTGATACGCTTCGGGCGCTTCAAGATCAGGGTGGCCACCTGAGCCTTCGACGATTGAACGTGAGCCTCCATGACAAATTGGGTGCGGCAAAGGCAGCCATAACCGACGTCTTCGTTGAGGTTGCCAAAGATCCGGTAAAGGCAGACGAAGAAATCCTTGATTTCTCTGGTGGACCTGAGTCAGTTGCCGAACTGCAGGCCGGTGTTGCGAACATCCAGTCCAAAACAGATGCGTTTAATGCGGCGCTTGAGGTGGAGCTGAACAAGCTGTCCTTTTCCGATCTTTATGAGTTCAAGCAAGTCGGCTCACCAGGAAAAGAATACACTCGCCATATCCTACGGGCCCACTTGACCGACGAACTTGCCGCGCCAATTCGCGCATTGCCGGAGTTGACGGAGCTTATTGACGCTGTCGAAGCCGTAGGCGGCTAACATGGCCGTTGTCTCCGGTACTACCGGCTCCCCGACAATAACAACCGGGGTTAGTTACAGTGGTATGACCGGCACCACCTACGAGTGGTCTGGTTCCTATTCGATCACATTCAGCACTGGCGGGACTATCTATTACCTGCTTGTCGCAGGCGCAGGCGCTGGCGGTGACGATGGGTTTGACGCTGGTGGTGGCGGCGGTGGTGGTGAAGTCCTTGAAGGCAGTGGTACAGCTCCTGCGGGCACTGTTTCAGGTAGCGTCGGCGCTGGTGCTGCTGCGGTTGATTGGGGTGTAACTCCAAATGTCGGCGGCAATACGACAATTACCAACCTTACAGGCATGTCAACGGCTGCGACCGCATACGGCGGCGCGCAGGGTGGCGCGGGCTTGGGTAGCTATAACGCGGGCCAAGACGGCACAGGTAACGCTGGTGGTGGTGGTGCAAGCGCCTCCGGGGGCACTTCGTCCGGCTCTGGCAACGATGGTGGCGACGGTTCTGGTGGCGCAGGCGGTGGTGGCGCGGGCGCTGGTGCGAACGGAGGCGACCATTCAGGTAACAGCGGCGGGTCTGGCGGGTCTGGAACATCTTCGTCAATTACCGGATCACCGGTAGGCTATGGCGGTGGCGGTGGCGGTGCATCCAGATACGGCACAGGCGGGTCGGCTTCCGATGGTGGCGGCGCTGGTCAAAACAACAGCTCGGCAGCGGCAGAGGATGGCACAGACGGGCTAGGCGGCGGTGGTGGCGGTGGCGCGGATAATAGCCACGGCCCCGGCGGCGACGGCGGTAACGGTACTGTCATCATCTTCGTTGAGGACGCTGCGGGTGGAACGGATGCCACTGCAGAACCCAGCGCGGGACAGGCAACCGGTTTAGGATATGTTCCTGCAGTTTCCGCTAGCTCAACAGCAACGCCATCTGCTGGCACAGCGACCGGTTCTGCAAATAGTCCATCTGTTGCAGCAAACACGAACTCTACGCCAGCCGCTGGATCAGCAACAGGCCAAGGATACGATCCGTCTCTGTCTGCTGCCTCTGAAGCTTCTCCAGCGGCTGGTAGCGCGACAGGGCAGGGGTATTCCCCCGGGGTTTCGGCTGGGTCGAATAGCACGGCCGCACCCGCGACAGGAACTGCAACCGGCCTTGGCAGCGCACCTACTGTTTCTGCATCAGTCAGCGCGACCCCAGGCGCGGGATTAGCGGCTGGCGATGGGTTTGCGCCCATTGTTGCGACCGGATCAAGCTGGGTCGCTCAGCCCGGCGCAGGGATCGCAACAGGGCAGGGACAAACACCCACTGTCTCAGCCAATTCGACTACTGCGCCAGGCAATGGCGACGTAACTGGTCTGGGCTTCGCACCAGCGGTATCCAGTGCGTCAGGAGTGACTACACAGCCCGGCACAGGGTCTGCGATCGGAGAAGGCTTTGCGCCTGATGTATCGGCTGGTGTGTCTGTCACTGTGCAGCCCTCAACGGGTTCTGCCGTACTGACAGGGTTTGCTCCCGCATTATCTGCGGCTGTTGCGGTTGATCTACTGGCAGGTGCAGCGGTTGGCACGGGTATTGCGCCATTGGTTACAATTCTTGGCGCTGACGCCAGCCGCGGCCGCGTGGCCTTTCCAAGTGAAAGCCGCAACTCGGGGCAAGTTCTTAATCCACGAAACATCGGAAAACTAATCTGAGGCAGATATGAGCGACGTATTTCTGATCAAAGAGGGCGATACCAGTCCGGCCATTCGTTACCAGCTGTCACTTGCTGATGGTCAAACTCTCGTGGGTGCTTCTGCATCATTCAAGGTGAAGAACATCAATGGTGATGTCCTGAAGGTCGATGCGTCGGCTGACATAGACACCGTAGAGAACATTCTAACATACAGCTGGATTACTGCGGACACAGACACTGCAGGTACGTATCTGGCTGAGTTTGAAGTCACTTACGCAGACAGCAAGATTGAGACTTTCCCCAATGAGGGCTTCATTATGATCGAGGTCGGAGCGGATCTCGACTAACACCCGGTGCCGGGGGTCTCAGGCACGTTTCACCAAACAGAGAAAGGGCTCCACTAAGGTCAGTTTCCAAATTGGCAGGGCTCGTTGAGAGTTTTGCGTTAGTCCCTATCGAATACTCGGCCCGTCAGCTTCGCGCTGGCGGGCTTTTTTGTGTTTTGGGGTTTTGATCGGCGCGGGAATCGGAACATATTGCTGCAGTGAGACAAAAATGGATTTGAGATATGGCAAATGAACCTGATTGGGTTGGAGAAGGTGACACTCTCATCAAATGTGATGTGGAACTTATGGTTCAGGGACCGAGCGATAAGGTGGCTGCTGGATGGACCGCCAAGGCGCTTCGTGAGGTCGCTGACAGGCTTGAAGCTGATCAATACACAGACGGATTTCACGATATCACGAGCAAGCAGGGAAAGAAGCTCGGCGAGGTATACTTCGACTTTTCTGAAGTGAACCCCATCTAGGATACGATGGTTAAAGCGATTTAAGTGTCGAGCGCCGAATTGGATGGGCGCTCGAACTAAATCTAGATCTGACAGTCCACGTTTATCCAAACGGGGAGTTTACTACGATCGGCACAGTGTTTGGGAATGCATCCCCAACCAAAGGCCTCCATTCGTCAGCTAGGTGACGCTCAATTCCATCGCGATCAGATTTGCTTGGTACGACCGCCCAAGTCACGAGCAATTCTCCATAAATTAAGATTTCGTTGTTGTTTCTATGGTCAGTTAGCCTTTCGGCAATATTGCCTTGACCAACCCGAACAACCCGCGACGGATCCCCTGTGTGCCAGATCATATACACACCTATATCGTTGTTGTTGTCCAACTTAAGTTTTCGCAAATTGCACCAGTGCCGATTGTCGCCGCACGTTTTCCAGTTAAGCTGCATTGCCATAACAATTGCCCTCCTAGGGCAGTATGCGACACGACGCGGCTTGACCGGATTGCTCAAATATGAGCATTCTAATCTTGCGAAACGTGAGTAGGGAGACCGCGTCGCATCGCTGTTTTCTTTAGTTTCAATTGCCCCGGGGTGTTTGAGTAGGATCTTGTGCTCCGGGGTACTCACTCGCACAAAATACAGTATGTCGGCACCGTTGGACAACGAACTTTTCAATCATTTTTGGAATCTTTTGACTTGACCGGTTTCGACCAACTGGCAAATTTCCACAAAAATTCACCCCAAAAGTGGAAAAGAGCGTTCAAATGCTTTCAGCTATTACGCGAAATCATTGAATCTTGCTAGCCTGGCACCTGAACCTAATTCAAGCGACGCTTGTCCATAACGAAACGGGGAATCTGGTACACAAACTCACTTGAATATAACAGGTGAGCATCAAGCCGGAGTAATCAGGTCAACGGATCCGGTGAGCCTGAACGAACCTTCCCCGCATAGATCAGCATCTGCTTCAGCCAATTGCAGGCCAAAGGTGCTTAGGAACGGGGCGATTAGCTCAGCGTCCATCAGATAGAGCGATGATGCGTCCCTGTGGGCGGTCGACAGAACCATATCGGCATTCCAGCCCCAACGCCCTCGGCCCGCGTGTTCATCCATCCAAGCAAACATAAGACCCATTTTCGGGCCGTAGCCTTCTTCGGGCACCTGGATGCGGACTCGGATCGGAAAGAACTTTTCGTCTGCGGTTTTCTTTGGGGACTTTCTGCGCGTCGCCATCTGGTTCAGTCAGACTTTTCACCTTCACCGGATCGCACGATCTGCATCTCGTTAGCGTCAAACGGCTCCAGCAGATCGAACGCCTCATTTGCGCTGCCACTCATCCACTGGTCGTAGGACTCAGGCCGTAAGATCACCGGCATTCTTTGCGGATGTATCGGCTTGACGATCTCGTTGGCTGTTGTGGTGATGATCGTATAGGTCTCGGCCGTCTCTGGCCCTTCTTTGCCCTCATAACGCGATGTCTGCCACATACCTGCAAATGCGAAGGGTGGGCGGCTTTCATCGCCCTTGAGTGCGAACCAATGGTAGGTGGCGGGATTCCGTCCCTTGGCCTCGCAGAACGAGCTTGCGGGCACCAGGCAGCGTCTTTCCTCGAAACTCCATTTCCAAAGCCCGCTTGATCTCACCTTGTCATCCCTGGCGTTGTTCCAGGCGCCAGGCTGGATGACCGCGCCAGTCTTCTTCGACTTCTTGGTTGTACGAAAGCCCCAGCTTAGTGAGACCATCTCACGATCGCCGTGCTCAGATACACGAACAACGGGTGCTAAGTGCTTTGGAAATATGGCGGGAAGGGGCTCCGAGTTCCCCAATAGATCGCGATGCGGGGCGACACCAAATAGTTGCCTCATCGCTTCCTGGCTGGTCGTATTTGAATAAAGATTGCACATGACGAGTCAGGCTAGGGGCAAGAATCGATTTGGACAAGTGAGAAATGTTCTCTACATGTTCTCATTATGCCAGCCGCGAATCCACCGATCAGACCACACCCAGGAAAGCCTCTCAGAACAATGAGGGACGCCGCCGAGATTAACCAAGTGGTGACGATTCGGTGCAACCTCTGCCAGCGGCGTATGAACTACCTGGCGTCTGATTTGGTCTCGGTCGTTGGCCACGACTGGCCGGTGAGCCAAGCCCCGTTTCCGTGCCACAAACATGGGCGAGAATTCATTGATGTGCGTGTATGGTCACCGAGGTCTGAGCACATAGGGCGCATTCCTGTTCGTCGTCCGGCGAGAATTATCCAGACTTGGCAGACGGTTATGCTCGGTGATTAAACCTGTGATCCGCGTAATGGAACAACCACACTTGCAGATCCGGTGACAAAATCTGCCCACTTCTGCATTGCCACTAGTCGCAAATCCAATAGGTCTGATCGAGCGTAGGCGCGTTCCGTCTTTCCACCGATGGTATGGCCTAGAATCGTTTCAGACACTTCCCACGAGCAAGCCTGAGTTTCCTGCACCCATGTTCTAAAGCTGGCACGAAACCCGTGTGGCGTTCCGCCCGCCTTCATTTCGCGTAGGCACTTCTCAACTGCAGCGTCGGTAATTGGCTTTTTCGGATTAAGCCCTGGGAACAGGTATTTTTGTTCGAGGGTCTTAGCATCCTCAACAAATTGGAGTGCCTGAGCGGGTAGGGGAACGCGAAAGTCCAAAACCTTGCCTTCTTGGCCTTTGATGTGGTCGCTCGGGACAGTCCAGATATTGCCTTCGATCTCGTCGACCGAGGCGCGTTTGGCTGCGTCCATTCTGATAAGCGTTAGAATAATCCACTGGTTGCAACGCCCAGCGGTCGTGTCTCCCAGCTGCTTGTAGAGATCAGGTATCTTCTGCCATGGAACCGAGCGCATAGGCTGGGCTACGTGCTTCACCACGCCAAGCATCTCTTGTGCAGCGTCGACAACATCCGGATCAGTTGGAAACCCCATCAGTTTTGCCGAGCGCAAGACTATCCGAATCCGCTCGATGGTCTTCTTTGCTGTGGGGTGCTTATCGCGCCAGATCGGGCGCAGGCATTCAACAACGTCCCACTTGCTGACCTTTGAGCCTGCCTTCTTCCCAAATGACGGAATGGCGTAGAGATCGAGCGGACTCCGCCATCTCCCTCGGGTGCCTTGCCCCCTCAAGCTTTCTTTGCGGGCCTCGAATACCAGGCTGACCAATTCCGAGAACGACGGGTCATCCTGATCCCGCTGCGCGACTTCTTCGGCTTGCTGCTGTCGCCTCGTCTCGATTGGGTCTTGGCCGCTTGCCAGTAGCGTTGCCCATTGGTCTCGCGTCTTTCGTGCTTCCGATAACGATACAGTCGGCCAGGTTCCGAGTCCCATTTCACGCCGCTTCCCAAGGTGTGAGTAGCGGTAAATCCACTTTCCAGACTCGCTCTTCTTCCTAAGAATAAGACCGCCACCGTCCTGCAATTTCCCGTCGCCTGCATTCTTGATCTGGACCTGCGTCAGCGCATTTTTCATCCCAGTCCCCCAATTGGTCCCCCACTTTTCCGGTTGCTGCGCTTGTTCTCGGTTAGACGCGCTTAGACAGCCGACTCATAGGTTATTGGGAAGATGGGCGATTTTATGGCTGTAGGTCAACGCCACTGTACGGTGGTTTTGCTCCCACCGCCCGCACCAGATTTACCTCAGGCCGGGAACCCCAACTGGGCAATCAGCTTCCAGATATCTTTGTTCGCATCCGAAAGCTGGGTGACGACGTTCTCAATCTCCTTCATGGCCTTGTCATCAACCGTGTCTTCGCGACCAAGTTTGATGTCGGTCTTGCGATCCGCAATCCTCATTAGAATGGTCTTCGGATTTCCGCTTTCCTGATCAAAGGAATAGATGCAGTGGTTGTACTTGTTTCGGATGGACGACAGACGTGACAACCGCTGCGTGTGCTCAAGGATCGGGTCGCGGATTTTGGGATCGCGACCCTCCATCTTGGCGAGGCGCTCGACCAGATCAATACGGGCACGTGTTGTGTTCAGGGTCAGGAAGATAATGACCGCCACATCTTTGTTGGCACCGGTCAGCCCGGCAATCAGGTGAATCAACAGGCTTTCGGTGTTCGTCCACATATAATTGAGCCGACCCACCAGCAGGATAAGCCGATCAAACCGGGATTCGAACGCCTCATCCAACGGGCGCGCTACGCGCTTCGTTGGGCGCGACCTCAAAATAGAAATGAGCGGCTTCGGTCCGATTGCTCACCCCGATTTTGCCCGCAACGTTGTGCATGTGCAATTTGACCGTATGCTCGGTAATGCCCAACTTGGATGCGATGGCCTTGTTGCTTTTACCCCGCGAAACCAAGCGCAGAACCTGTTTTTCCCGGCGCGTAAGCTTGGCGTATTGCAATAGCTTTTCGGGTGAGCGGGTTCTGGTTGCGGGCTGTTTTTCGATAGGTACGTCCGGTGCGCTTGGCGTTGCAGCCATGATATCGGCGAGAAAGCAGGGCAGGTGCAGTTCTTCATGCATCAGAAGACGTAAAATGGCGCGCCACACGTCCGGGGCCACGTTCATTGGAAGATATCCGATGTTACCGAAACGGACGCGATCCCAGCGTTCAAATAGAATCCGGGCGGGGCTTTTCTTGCGATATGCGAATGCCAAGCAGCCATTTTCGGCAAGTCGTGCATAATCGCAAGGCCGCGCCAGAAGGTCCTCGAGCATCATCTGATCCACGACAACTATGCGCTCGGTCGAGCCTGGTTTTTCGGACCCGACCGGTAGATCATCGAGGCTGTCGAGCCTCTCTGCACGAACGCCGAATTCGGTTTGAACACTTCTCAGAGTTTGGTTCGAATAGAACAGTTCTTTGCCGATAAATAGGATCGACAGCTCTTCGGGATAATCGGCATGACCACAGGCGTCGTCTTGCAATGAAAAATTCATTGATCTTCCCCCACTAATACTAACGCTGCCTTCTGGAACTAAAAATCGGGCACAGAATTTGGCGGCGCGAAACACAAAATCTTATCTCAAATAGAGCCTTATCATAGCTGAAAGTACGAGTTTCAGCAACCGGAAGCCGATTTTCAAAGCCGCAGTTCTAGAACCATTGATCAGGTTTGACGTCCCATCTGGCTACGTAACCCGATGAAATAGTTGCGTTAATAATGTCGTTTGATTGAGTACGAATGTTTCCTGCGTATTTCGGCGTAATTCAATGCGAATTTCTGGATAAAAGCTTTTTTTAACAAACAGTTGTCGAAAACAATGCTTTCGGCCAGCTATGCATGCCCATTCAACATTGCGACCATGAACGCGCTTCGAATTGCGAAGTTTACTTGAACCTGACGTGCCTGCGGTCCGCGTATTTTGGCGAAATCCCCGTGGTCATGGAATCGGCTTAGCCGAGAAAGGGGGGCAAACCAAACAGAAGACTATCACTGCCGCGCGAGTGTCCAGTTTGACACTTGGTGCGCGAAATTTGTTTCAACCGCCCCAGTAGCCGCTTTGTAGATGAATGGCGGCCGGGTGCTTCAGTAAAAGTGGAATTCATTATGGTACGTAGAAATGTTCCTATGACTGACGTGCAAGAAGTTATCGATGACCAAGATCCTGTCGTAGATGAGCCTCAGGTAGAAGAAGAGGTTGCAGAGGTCGAAGATATCAACGTCCAACAGCAGCAACAGCAGCAACAGGGTGACGATAGCAATACCAATGGTGGCAACGACAGCAACACCAATGGTGGCAATGACAGCAACACCAATGGTGGCAACGATAGCAATACCAATGGTGGTAATGACAGCAACACCAATGGTGGTAACGACAGCAACTCTCAATCCAACGGTGGTAACGACAGCAACACCAACAACAACAACGCAACTGTAGATATCGACTTTAGCGGCGGTGAATGGATTCCGCGTGACGACGATAAAGTTGACGTTGACGTTTCAGATTACGCATCGACGCGTGATGTGATTACTGCTGGTGATGATCTGGACTATGACCCCGGCGATGACATCAATCTGGATATCTCACTTGATGGTCCGGGCAATGATTTCTCATCGATCAACAACCAAGCCGCTACACTGAACGACAATGACACCCTGAACGGTGCCAGTGTTTCGAACGGTGGTACGTTTACCCAAAGTGGCAACGCCACGGGTGGTTCTGCCCATGCGGAAGAAGGCATTGACGCCGAAGCAGACGGAGGCGCGTCCGGTCAGGGCGGCATGAGCTATGGTGGTAATGCATCAGGCGGTACCCATGGTAGCAATGCACTGGCCTTTGGCGGGCATTCAGGAAACGCCGACGCCAACGCAACAGGCGGGAATGGCGCAGCATCTGGCAGTGCACACAATGCGAGCCTTGGGCTGGGTCTGTCAGGCGCGCATGCCGACGGTGCCAGCACTGGCGGAAACGGCGGAAACGCCAGTAGCACATCCAGCGCGAACAATTCCGGAAGCGCGAATGCAAGCGGTACGGGTACTGGTGGTGCAGGTGGCGAAGCTGGATCGTTTGGTCTGGGTCTTGGTCTCGGTCTGTCAGGCTCGAGCGCGAGTGGCAACGCCAACGGCGGCGATCAGGCTTCAGGTGCATTAGGCGCGGGTCTCGGCCTGGCCGGTACTGATGCTTCTGCACAAGGCTCAAATGCCGGAGACGGCAATGCGCAAACCAGTGGCTCTGCAGACAACGCCAGCTCTGGTAGCAATCAGGCGAACGGCGCGACTGCAGGTAGCAACCTGGGTCTGGGTCTCGCAGGTGCGGGCGCACTCGGCTTCAATGATGCCGATGGCGGTAGCGGATCTGGTGGTTCCGGTTCTGGTGGCAGCGGTTCTGGTGGACCCGGCTCTGGTGGTAGCGGTTCCGGTGGTTCCGGTTCTGGCGGCAGCGGTTCTGGTGGATCTGGATCTGGCGGTAATGCCAACGGTGGCGACGGGACCGGTGGAAACTCTGGCACTATAGAAGAAGCCTTCCCGTTCCTGAAATTGGTAGAGGAAGAAGAGCCGGACGCTGAAGAAGAAGCCGCAGCCGGAAACTCGAACGGAACCGGTGGTGACGGTGGTACCGGCGGCGCTGGAACTGGTGGTACGGGTACTGGTGGTACAGGTACTGGCGGTACAGGTACCGGTGGTACAGGTACCGGTGGTACGGGTACTGGTGGCCCGGGCGCGGGCGGTACTGGAACCGGTGGCGCAGGCGGCGGTTATGTTGACACCGATGCGAATGCACAAGGTGTTGGCGATCAGACTGCCGGTGGCCCCGACATCACCCAATCACCGGGTGAGATCGACGGCACAACCAACAACACCCAGACCCCAGACGGTTCAGGTGGAGATGGCGGAAGCAACTCGACCAATGGCATGTCCACGGGTTCGGGTTCCGGTGCTGCAACTGCTGATGGCACAGCAGGTGCCGGTGGTACAACCACCCCGACATCCAGCTCGGCCGGTAGCGGAGCGGGTTCGGCAGATGCGACCAACACAGCCGGTGACGGCGGTGAAGGTCAGGTCTGGTCGACAGCCGATACCGACGGAACCGCCGACAGTCTGGCTGAAGCGATTGCCGGTTACGGCGGCGCAGCAAACTCGGACAACGACGCGACCTCGACCGGTACAGGTAGTGCAACTGGCACTGCTTATTCAGGTGCAGGTGGTGCTGGTGGCGCAGGAACCGCAGCAGGCGGAACCAGCGGCGCGGTCATGGGTACTGCGACAAGTGGTGATACCACGGGTGCGATGAACACCGGTGGTGAAGCATCCGGTGCCTATTCCGGTGCTGGTGGTGCAGGCGGAAACGCCGGTACCTGGGGCTCAAGCAACGGTGGCGACGGTATCGTCAACGGTGAGTCCTATGCATCTGCAGCCGCAGTCGTCGATACATCTGCCTTCAACCAGTCGATCGTCATGGGTGCCAACGTGCTTGGTAACTCGGTCGATACGACGATGGTTGGCGGTTCGATGACCTCGACTTACTCGAGCGACGACACCGAGGTCTAAGGCCAAATCCCGGGGGCCGCATTACCGGCCCCCGTTCAATGAAATCGCCGGGGCCGCGTTCTGTGGCCTCGGCCCAGCAAATCCCGAACCGGAAATTTCTGGCCGGTAAGGGCGTAAGGGATCATCGAAATGTCATTCGATAGTGTTACCGAACAGATTGCACACTTTATTGGAACTTTTGATCTTACGATTGAAAAAGCCCGACTGAGGGATCAGTACGAAGAGTTCACCGCCATGCGTCGCAAGGCAGAGCTGGACGAACTGGAAAATCCCGCAAAGATCCGGATCAAGTCAGATCTGGAGTTGGATCCGGGTAAATATGGTCCGCTTCCCTATCGGTTTGACACCCCCCCCGCCACTCCTGAACTTCCACCGCTGTCAGATGGACCCGAGTTCGAGACGGTTGTCGCACTTGCGCCACCGGTCTCATCCGGCCCACCATTACCTGAAGCGACGGCAGGTATCGCCGCGACGTTTGTTATCGAACAGAAACTTGAGATCGTGACGGAACTGATCGGTTCGGCGGTTACCTATACATTCCAGAAGATTTTCTTACGCGACAACGATGTCGTCGGAGAAGGAGAATTCCGCGATGTCGATCAACTCATAGCGCAGACCGAGGCCGCGGCGCAGGTGGCAGCCTCAATGCATGCGTTCGCCGTACCCTCATTCTCGATCTCGGATTACCTGTCTGTCGAGTATGTGGAATCATTGGCCGAAGAATTGTTGGCACCGATCAACGCCGAGGTTGAAGGCGCGGTTGTTTATCAGTTCCACGGTGAAGACGCGATGGGCGTGATCGTCAATGGTGAGCATGTGGACGAAGCGCCCGTCTGGGACGACCTTCTGCCCCAACACCATCAGCCCGACGAGGAGGACGAAGACGAAACGCCCGATGCGATGCCCGCCGAGTGGGATCAGGACGACGATGACGAATTCGCCGATGGCCACACGGTGATTGCTGGGGGCAACCTTGCGATCAACGAAGTCAGCGCGACGGTGGCGTGGGTAGATGCGCCCTATATAGCGGTTGGTGGTAAATCAATCGAACTGACCATGGTCAGCCAGGTCGCTGTTGTATCGGATATGGATAAAGGCACGAATGGCGGGTCGGGCACCAATGTGGTGCATTCTTCGACGATCGAAGTCGAAGGCAATTCAGCCCCATGGCTGAAGCAGGGTTCAAGTGATGATGATGCGCCGGCTTTCGTGCATGTCGATTGGATTACAACCGACCTGATCGTAGCAAATTTTATCAAACAGAGCATCGACGCCACGGATATCGATCATATCGATACCGAGATCAACGCGACGACCACGCTGTATGCGCTGGGTGACAACGAACTGATCGATGTCACAAACATCCTGCAACTTGGCAGCTATTATGACCTGATCATGATCGAAGGCGATATGATTTCGGTTGATGCCTTCATCCAGACCCATGTCTTGATGGACGACGATGTGGTGACAGGCGGCTTGCCGGGCCTCATCGATGGATCGGATGAGAATCTGGTCATGAATGAAGTATCGCTTTTGACCGAAGGCGAAGACACGCATCAGGCGATGCAAGCGTCGATGGCCGACGCAATGGCCTTGGGTGAGGATGACATGACGGCGCTGGAAGACGCGCTGATGAGTGATCCAATGTTCGCCGGTATGGAACAGATGCGCGTCCTCAAGATTGACGGATCTCTGATACAGGTCAACGTGACTGAGCAATCGACCATCCTCGCGGATCAGGATGACGTTCATTTGCATGGCCCACATGCCGATGAGACCGAAGTTCTGGCAGGCAGCAACGCGATGCTGAACGCCGCCAACATCACCAAGGCAGGTGTGGATTCGGTTGTTATGGCGCAGGACGGGGTCTTTTCCGACCTGCTGTTGCATCAGGCGAGCCTGATCGACATGCCAACAAACGAAGAAATCACCGAGATGACCAACGAGGCGATTGCCGCGCTGATGGAAGACGCGGGCATGCCCGGGTACGAAAACGGTATTGGTCCGAGCGGAAACGATCTCACGCCGAACGAAATGGCGAATTCCTCTGATGGCCTGCAGACCATGCTGGCCTGATCTTTCCTGATTAACGAGTGACCGGAAGGTTAGTTTATGTCGATCGTTTTTTCGTCGCGCCGAACCCGTTTTGCAAGCCCGTTAGATCGGCACGGAGGCGGCGGCCCGTTGACCCCGAAATCCGGTGAAGGCGCAGCAAAGCCGAGCAGTAATACCCCGTGCAATTCAGCGGCCCGACTGCGCCTGACCTCTGAGATGCGGTTGGCAGAGTCCAGCCCAGGAACGCAGGCAGCGAAGGCAGCCGCAAGTTCGAGAGAGCCGAAAGAAGCGTCTCAGCCGATGCCACATGCAGATGGATCGGGGTACAAGCAGGCAGAGCAGCAAGATACATCATCGCAATCGTGCGCCGGCTCTCCCCTTCGGCGCGCACCGTCGCAATCCAGTCAAGATAAGGATCCAGTGGATGGCGACGTTGGGGTGGCCGATGCTGAAGCTTCTGATCGTGAACCTGCCGATCAATCGACTGCGCGCATGACCCCCTCTGTGTCGTCGGACGGCAAAGACCGCATGGGCACCACGATCGAGGCCAAGGCAAACGAGCCGTTGATGCGCCTGGCAACGGGCGGCGGCGACGGTAACGGGCCACCCCAAACTTTCCACAAACGCACCCCACCGGAAGATTTTCAGAAAACACTGCGCACGTCGCTGCGTGCGATCTGGCGAAATCTGGCGTTCGTTCTGGTGCTGACTTGTGCGACCAACGTCCTGATCCTGGCGATACCGATCTACCTGTTTCAGATCAGTGACCGGGTTTTGACCAGCCGGTCGCTGGATACGTTGATCATGCTGACCGCGATTGTTGCCGGAGCGGTCATTTTCCAATCCGCGTTTGACGCGGTCCGCCGTTTTATGCTGATGCGCACCGCGGTCGAAGTTGCTGCCCGGCTCGGCGCCCCGGTTCTGAGCGCAGCCGCGCATGCATCCCTGCATGGTAACGGGCGTGAATATCAAACCTTGGGTGATCTGCAGCAGGTGCGAGGATTTTTGGTCTCGGGCACGCTGATTTCATTTCTGGACGTTCCGTTCGCACCACTGTTCATTCTGATGATCTTTCTGGTGCATCCGCAGTTGGGGATGATCGTCGTCACAACCGCTCTGATCTTGATGGTCATCGCGATAGTCAATCAGAAGATGACGGCCAAGCCGTTTGCCAAGGCCAATCAGGCGCAATCCTTGGCGAACCAGCATCTGGATTCGATGTCGCGCAACAGCCAGATCATCAACGCTCTGGCGATGATCCCCGAGGCGGTGCGCATCTGGGGCCGCGACACCGCGCAATCGCTGACCTGGCAGGTCAAAGCGCAGGACCGCAATGTGATTTTTGCCGCAATTTCGCGCGCTGTACGTTTGTTGACACAGATTGGCATTCTGGGGTGGGGGGCCTTTCTGGCACTGCAGGGTGAGATCACCGGCGGCATGGTCATCGCAGCCTCAATCATCGCTGGTCGCGCGTTCGCGCCGATAGAAGGGTCGATAGAAGGCTGGAATACATTCCTGCTGACGCGTAGTGCGTTTGGACGGATCAAGGCATTGTTGTCGAGTTCAGCCCTGCAATTTGAAAAACTGCGCCTGCCACGACCCGAAGGGCGGTTGGATGTGGAGCGTCTGTTGTATGTCCCCGGTGGCACAAAGCAGGTCGTTTTGAACGGGATCACCTTCGCGTTGAACCCGGGTGAGACGCTTGCGATCATCGGGAACTCGGGCGCGGGTAAAACCACATTGGGAAAAACGCTTGTCGGCTCGATCCTGCCGACCTCGGGTAGTGTCCGGCTGGATCTTATGGATATTCGCAACTGGGATCCGCGCCAGTTCGGCGAGAACATCGGATATTTGCCGCAGGACGTGCAGCTGTTCCCTGGCACCATCAAGGACAACATTGGTCGGATGCGCTCCGATGCGACGGATGAACAAATCCACGACGCTGCTGTTCTGGCTGATGTACACAACATGATCGCAACGCTGCCGCAGGGTTATGAAACCGTGGTGGCCGCAGATGGCTCACCCCTTTCAGGCGGGCAAAAGCAGCGTATCGCACTGGCGCGCGCCTTCTTCGGAAACCCGCGGCTGGTTATTTTGGATGAGCCAAACTCGAATCTCGATGTGGCGGGCGACAAGGCACTGGCACGTGCGATTGAGCAGGCGAAGGAAAGCAAAATCACCGTGGTTGTGATCACGCAAAAACCGACGCTGCTGAATGTGGTCGACAAGATCATGTTGCTGACCGATGGGCGCGTGGCGCTGTTTGGGCAGCGCGAGCAGGTGCTTGAACAGCTCAACGGGCCGCGCCAGCAACCGCCCGAATTGCAGGGCAAGGGGGATTAAGCGATGAACGAAGTGGCTCGTACCGATGACGGCGTCCTTTGGTATTCCGAGGTTCCGCGCTCGATCACTAAGTTCATCGTGATTGGGCTTTTCATGCTGATTGCGTGTTTCGGCGGTTTCGGCATTTGGTCTTTCCGCGCGCCACTAGCGGCGGCGGTTATCGCACAAGGCAGCTTTGTCGCAACCGGTCGCAACAAGATCGTACAACACCTGGAAGGCGGGATTATCGAAAATATCCTGGTGTCGGAAGGTGAAACGGTTCAGGCCGGCCAGATCATGATGACACTGGACCAAACCTCGGCCGAGGCCAATGAGCGCGAGCTGTTCATCCGCAAAATTCGCCTTCAGGCTATGACCGAGAGGCTTTTAGCTGAACATAGCGAACAGGAGAATCTTGCGTTCTCATCAGCATTGGTCGAGGCGTCAGATGACGTTGAGGTCATGACGATCCTCGACAACCAGAAGCTAAGCTTCGATGTTTCGCGTAAGACATTGTTGAACGACATTGCTTTGCTTCAGCGCAACATGGAAGCGCTGAAAATTCGCGCTTCGGGGTTTGAGGCGCAGTTGATCAGCATGGAGCGCCGCTCGGACATATTGCAAGAAGAATATGACACCAAGCTTTCGCTGTTTGAGAAAGGGCTTGTGCGCAAAGGTGATCTGAACACGATCCGGCGGGTGCAGGCCGAAGCCGAAGGCCAGTTGGCGCGTCTGCGGGCCGAAACGGCTGAGGTCAATCAGATGTTGCTGAAATATGACGAACAAATACTGCGAACGCGTTCGGCGTATCGCGAGGCCGCATTGGACGAACTGAGCGTGATCGAGGCCGATCTGGAAAGTGTACGCGAAAAGGCGCGTCAGGCCCGCAGTGTTCTGGATCGCGCAGTGGTCCGGGCACCGGTTACGGGAACCGTGGTTCGGCTGCACCATCACACGCCCGGTGGGGTGATCGAAACTGGCGAACAGATCGCAGAGATTCTGCCCGCTGACGCGCCGTTGATTATTGAAGCGCAGATCCCGCGCACCGAGATTGATAGCGTCATAACCGGACAGATTGCGACTGTACGGCTGGTGGCTCTTAATCAGCGTACGACACCGGTTCTGGAGGGGGAGGTTTTCTATGTATCCGCGGATTCTGTTGTCGAAGATTCCGCCGGGATGCCACAAGAGGTGTATTTGGCACGTATCTCCCTGACCCCCGTTGAGATGAGCCGTGTGCGGGGGTTCATTCCTACACCCGGGATGCCTGCCGAGATCATGATTCAGACCGAAGAACGCACATTTGCGGCCTATATCGCAAAGCCGATTGTCGACAGTATGTCGCGTGCTTTCCGGGAACATTGATCACCTGAATGACTACACCTTCAGAATCCTGCATGTTAGCCTACGGCAGTTTCACGCGCAGGAGAGGCGAAGATGTCATTGACGGTAAAAGACATGATGCAAGCTGCAAACGCAGTGGTCGAGCGCATCAATGCCAGCAGAGCGAAGGAATTGCTGGGGCAGGGGGCGTTGCTTTTGGATTTACGCGACGCGCCCGAACTGGAACGTACCGGCCGCGCCGTGGGCTCGCATCATATCCCGCGCGGAATGCTGGAGTTCCGGGCCGATCCGGAATTGCCGTCTCATGATCCGGAGCTGCGCAAGGATCGTGTGATTATCCTGCATTGTGCATCAGGCGGCAGGGCGGCGCTTGCTGGCAAATTGCTAAAGGATATGGGGTATCAGCATGTCTACAATCTGGGCGGGTTCAAGGATTGGGTCGATGGCGGCGGAGAGTCCACGGGGCCGATGGACAGCGGCATGTAGCGTCGCAAACTGACCCAAATCAAAGCCATACACATTCCATCGCTGTAATGTATTGGCCAGAAGCCAACCAATAGGATGACCGGCCATGATACGTCTTGCAGCCATGCTTTATTCTTTGATCGCGACCGCCATCGCTGGCAGTGCCGTGATCGCGGTTCTGGCTGCTGGGATGATCAGTTCTGCGGCCATCATATACGCCGCAGCCACCGGTGCGGTGGTTGCCGTCCCGGTTTCATGGCTGGTGGCAAAGCGTCTTTACTAAGACGCGTGATCAGGCGTTCAGGAATGTTCTGACCGCGGCTTCGAACTCGCGCGGCTTCTCGGCGTGCAGCCAATGACCTGCGCTGGGGATTTTGGCGAATCGTGCAGCTGGAAACAGGGCGCGAATCCGATCCCGGTGTTCGGGTAAAACATAGTCGGAAGCGGCGCCGGACAAGAACAGGGCCGGGCCGTCGCAACTGCTTGAAACCTCGGGAAAGCCCATGATTTTGGGCATTTCCTTGGCCAGCACGTCCAGATTCAGGCGCCATTTCTTGTTCTCAACATCCAGTGACTGCGTAAAAAAGCTCTGGAGAGCTTTTTCAACACCCTGATCTTCCAATTGAACCTCCGCATCCGAACGACGTTCAATGCGGGACATATCAACCGCGCGCATCGCTTCGATATACTTGATCTGGCTGTGGTTGTAGGGAACGGGCGCGATGTCGGCTACCACCAGCTTGCGCACCAGATCCGCGTGTTCCAATGCCAGCGTCATCGCGGCCTTTCCGCCCATCGAATGCCCGACTACATCCACGATTTCACCGACATTGCCGATCACTTCGGCCAGATCCTGTGCCAATTGCGGATAGCCATGCTGGTCGTTCCAAAAGCTGTAGGCGTGATTGCGCATATCGACTGCGATCACCTGACGCTCATCCGACAACCGTCGCGCAATAACGCCCCAATTGCGCGCCGAGCCATAAAGGCCATGCGCTATCAGCAGGGGCGGTTGATCGGTCGGGTCGCCATGGATGATCGTATTCAGCATGCTCTTGTGATACGCGTCACCGCGCAGAACAACCAGCCCCATTGTCGTCAGCGTGGCGCGGGGGTAAATTGATCCGTCAGGAGGCCCAAATGACGCAGGAAATCGATATCCAGACTCGGATCGCACAGACCATAGTTTTGCTGCGCAAAAAGCTTGGGGTGAAAGACAAGACCCTGATCGATTCGGTCCGGCGCGCAAAGCGGCGTTTGCCGCGCAAGGTCTACAAACAAGCCATGGTCTTGGCGCAGGCCGAGAAGATGGCAGAGCACCCCAAGTTGCGGATGGTTTTGGACATGCCAAAGCTCGAAAAAGCCTCGGGCGAGGTGCAGAGCCATCTGAACGCAATCAATCTGGCCGACCGGCGCTGGGGGTGGTTTCTGAGCTTTCTGGGTTCGCTGGCCTTGGGTCTGATCGTGCTGGCGGCGCTATCGATTGTTATCCTGCGGTGGCGCGGTTTTATCTGACCCAATCTGGCCCCAAAGAAAAACGGCGCCTTTGCGGCGCCGTTTTCTGTTTCACGATCCGATTTAGATCAAAGATTTGGGTAGAGTGGAAAGCGCGCGCAGAGTTCAGCGACCTCGGCCTTGACCTTGGCTTCGACCGCGCCGTTTCCATCCTCGCCATTGGCCGCCAGGCCGTCGACAACCTCGATGATCCAATCCGCGATTTGGCGGAACTCGGTCTCGCCAAAGCCGCGCGTAGTGCCGGCGGGTGAGCCCAGACGAATACCGCTGGTGATGGTCGGTTTCTCTGGATCGAATGGAACGCCGTTCTTGTTGCAGGTGATATGTGCGCGACCCAAGGCTTTCTCGGTCGCGTTGCCTTTGACCCCTTTGGGGCGTAGGTCGACCAGAACCACATGGGTGTCGGTGCCGTGGGTAACGGTATCCAGACCGCCTTTGATCAACTGATCTGAAAGTGCCTGCGCGTTGATCACAACCTGCTTGATGTAATCTTTGAATGCGGGTTGCAGCGCCTCGCCAAAGGCGACCGCCTTACCAGCGATCACATGCATCAGCGGGCCGCCCTGAATGCCGGGGAAAATCGCCGAGTTCACTTTTTTGGCGATCGCCTCGTCATTGGTCAGGATCATGCCGCCACGCGGGCCACGCAACGTCTTGTGTGTGGTTGTTGTGACCACATGCGCATGCGGGAAGGGGCTGGGGTGTTCGCCTGCGGCGATCAACCCCGCGATATGGGCCATGTCAACATGTAGGTAAGCGCCAACCATGTCAGCAATCTCGCGCATGCGGGCAAAATCAATGACGCGCGGGATGGCCGAGCCACCGGCGATGATCAGCTTGGGCTGATGTTCTTTCGCAAGTGTTTCGATCTGGTCATAATCGATCAGGTTATCCTGCTTGCGAACACCGTAATGTACCGCATTGAACCACTTGCCCGACTGGTTCGGGGCCGCCCCGTGCGTCAGGTGGCCACCGGCGTCAAGGCTCATGCCCAAAATGGTGTCGCCGGGCTTGATCAGCGCCTGAAAAACACCCTGATTCGCCTGAGAGCCCGAGTTCGGTTGCACGTTGGCAAATCCGCACCCGAACAGCTGCTTGGCACGGTCGATGGCCAGGTTCTCGGCGATGTCCACGTATTGGCACCCGCCATAGTAGCGGCGGCCGGGGTAACCTTCGGCGTATTTGTTGGTCATGACCGAGCCCTGCGCCTCCATCACGGCGGCAGAGACGATGTTCTCGGACGCGATCAGCTCGATCTCGTCGCGCTGGCGACCCAGTTCGGATGTGATCGAGCCAAAAAGCTCGGGGTCACGATCCGCAAGGTACTGGGTGAAGAATCCGGTATCACGAAGGTTGGCGTTCATAATGGCTCCGCAGGGCTGGGGTAAATCTGGCGAATTTCCTATCGGAAACCACGTCGCGAAGAAAGACTGTAAAGCGACGAATTGGCCCGCTATGGCGTCAACTCTGGCCTATTGCGGAAAGGTATGTTTGTTTCGGAACCAAATGTGCAGCACTGGAAACCACAAATCATGACCAAGAGAATCGCCTTTCTGGCCAGCGATGCCGAAGTGGCGCAAAGCGCTCGTGATACGCTTGTGGCAAGTTATGGAAATGCGGCACCAAGGGATGCAGATGTTGTCGTAGCTTTGGGTGGGGATGGATTCATGCTGCAAACGCTGCAGGGCATCCAACATCTGAATACACCCGTATATGGAATGAACCGCGGGACCATCGGCTTTCTGATGAACGCTTATGCTGAGACCGATCTTATTGCGAGATTGGAAGAAGCCGAGGAAGAAGTCGTCAATCCGCTAGCAATGATGGCGATGGACCGGTCCGGCCAAACGCACAACGCGCTGGCGATCAACGAGGTTTCGCTGCTGCGTGCAGGGCCGCAAGCCGCACGGCTTCGGATCAGCGTGGATGGGCGGGTCCGCATGGGCGAACTGGTGTGTGATGGCGCATTGCTCGCCACCCCCGCAGGTTCCACGGCTTATAACTATTCCGCTCACGGACCGATTGTTCCCATTGGCGCTGACGTGCTGGCGCTGACGCCCATCGCGGCGTTTCGGCCGCGACGGTGGCGCGGTGCCTTACTGCCGAAAATGGCGAAGGTCAGGTTCGATGTGATCGAAGCTGATAAACGACCAGTCATCGTTGCCGCCGATTCCATCTCATTCCCGGATATCGACTGGGTCGAAATTGGGTCCGAAGCAACAATCCAGCACCGTATATTGTTTGACCCTGGGCATGGGCTGGAAGAGCGACTGATCTCAGAACAGTTCACGTAAATGTGAGCGATTTTCCGAAATTCCTGTCGCTTGTGTGAACCAGTTCACAGGCGCTGAGATAACGGTTTGTTAACTTCAGCTTACCCGGAGATCACGCCAAAGTGGAAGTGAGTGGCCACTTAACGGTGTTTTCGATTGATTGCGCAGTTTACGCGCTGGCGAGTGTGGGTGGTGCTACGCTCGTCTTCTGAAATCCGGGCATATTTTAGTATGCGGACCCCGGGCACAAAACCCCGGGGTCTATTTTTGTCAGGCTTAGTAACAGGTATCTCAGGCCAAAACTCCCATACGATCCCACAGAATCGGTGCCATCTGTCCAACGCGTTCCTCGACAGCGGCAGCGGCGTCCACAGCCATGTCTTCGCGCCAACGTCGGGCGGCGATCTGAATGTTGATAGGTTGCGGCCCATTGGGCAATTCGGCAAGGCGCGCGGGAATGCTGGCAGCTGGCAGTCCCAGAAAATTCATTGCATAGGAATACACTGCACAACCCAACACCTCATGAACGCCTTCCGCGCCTTCGGTGTCGCGATCGGGTTTGAAGAACGGTTGCGGCAGGAAGGGGGACAGGACCAGCGGATAGTCCTGCATGAACAGCGACCATTCGCGCGCATATTGGCTTCGTTGCGCCAGCGCCCTGATCAGATCGTCGCCGACGATGGGTGAGAATTCCTGAAAATAGATCTCGAAAATATCTCGGATTGTTTGCGATCCGGCGGCTTCGATATCACCCTTCATCAGGGTTAGTACTTCACCCATTAGCGCGCGGTAACCGACGCGTCCGCATTCAAAGACATCCGGTGGATCGATCTCTTCAACGTGGTATCCCGCATCAATCAGCGCGTCCCGTGCAGTATCAAGCGCTTTGTTCACTTCAGGGTGCAAGGCATAGCCGAACGTATTTTTGGTGAAAGCAACCTTGATGGGACCATCCGGTTCTGCGCCACGCCACGGCATCGGTACGTGGAACGGGTCACGTAGGTCCGGCGCGATTAGGCAGGGCATCGACAAGTGCAGGTCTTTCGCCGTCCGCGAAATAAGCCCTTGTACAGACATCGATTGCGCCAGCATTCCACGCTCAACCTTTTGGCTGGGGTTCCAGGCTGGCACGCGGCCGAGCCCAGGTTTTACCGTAACTGCACCGTTGGCTGCAGCCGGAAAACGCAGGCTGCCGCCGATGTCGTTGCCATGACCCAGCGCACCAATGCCTGCCATAACGGCAGCCCCCGCACCTCCTGACGAGCCACCAGGCGAGATATGGCGGCCCCACGGGTTATGCGTGCGCCCATAAAGCGGGTTATCCGTGTCGGCGCGAAACGAAAATTCGGGCGTGTTCGTGCGCCCGATCACGATGGCCCCAGCGTTTTGAAGGTTTGCAACCACCGGCGCATCGTCAGGGGCGATCATGTGCTTCAGGGCGGTCACCCCGTTGGTGGTGGCATGCCCTTTCTGATCGACGTTAACCTTGATCGTCACCGGAACACCGTGCAGCGGGCCAATGGGCGCTCCATCACGGCGCGCTTGATCAAGCGCACTTGCGCGCTCTAACGCGTCTGCTCCCAGATCTTCCACCACCGCGTTCAGGTTGGGATTTACCTGATGCATCCGCTCCAAAGTGTCTTGAATAACCTCCTCCGCGCTCAGATCGCCTGTGCGTGTCAACGCGGCCAGTTCTGTTGCGCCAAGACGCCAGATGTCGCCATTTGCCATGCTCGTCCTCCTTGTTTCAACCTGAGGCGAGGGAAGGCCAATGACAAGCCCCGACACAGCAAATGGGTCCGCCCTTCATCTGGCCAAAAATACCTCGGAGCGAGAGGCAGAGCCTCGCACCAGCGCGTCAGCGCAAATCGAGGGCGCCGTAAGGCGCGCCTTTGATTTGTACGTTGAAATTACTGCGCGTAACCGATGCTCTGCAGGGCCAGAGTAATCTCGTCCAAGATGATCGGATCATCGATCGTGGCGGGCATTTTGTATTCCTTGCCATCAGCAATCGACACCATCGTCCCGCGCAGGATTTTGCCCGAACGGGTCTTGGGTAGCCGATCCACAACAACCGCCTTCTTAAACGCAGCAACAGGGCCGATCTTGTCACGGACCATCTTGACCACATCCGTCACAACATCCTCGTGGCTGCAATCGGAACCGGCATTCAGGCATAGGAACCCAACCGGCATCTGACCTTTGAGCTGATCCGATACGCCGATCACGGCACATTCTGCCACATCGGGATGGGCGGCCAGCACCTCTTCCATCCCGCCGGTTGACAAGCGATGACCTGCGACATTGATCACATCATCGGTGCGGGCCATGATGTAAAGGTATCCATCCTCATCAATCATGCCTGCATCGCCGGTTTCGTAATAACCGGGGAAATGTTCCAGATACGATTTTTTGAACCGAGATTCGGCATTCCAAAGTGTCGGTAATGTGCCCGGCGGCAAAGGAAGTTTAACTGCGATAGCCCCCAATTCACCGGGTTTCATCGGATGGCCACCTTCATCCAGAATCTGAACGTCATAGCCCGGCATGGGTTTTGCCGGAGATCCCAGTTTCACTGGCAATTCCTCGATCCCAAGCGGGTTGCCAGCGATGGTCCAGCCTGTTTCGGTTTGCCACCAATGATCGATAACCGGGACGTTCAGTGCATCTTGAGCCCAGACAATTGTATCAGGGTCGGCCCGTTCACCTGCAAGATACAGCGCCTTCAGGCAGGACAGGTCGTATTCTGCCATCAACTCGGCCTTAGGGTCTTCGCGTTTCACGGCACGGATGGCAGTCGGGGCAGTGAAGAAGCTCTTGACCTTGTGCTCGGAAATTACGCGCCAGAAGGTTCCGGCATCGGGGGTGCCAACGGGCTTGCCCTCAAACACAATCGTCGTGTTCCCGTGGATCAACGGAGCGTAGCAGATATAGGAATGTCCCACGACCCAACCGACATCCGAGGCGGCCCAGAAAACATCGCCCGGATCGACGTTGTAGATGTTTTTCATCGTCCAGTTCAGCGCGACCAAATGGCCTGCTGTGGGTCGCACAACGCCCTTAGGGGCACCGGTGGTGCCGGAAGTATAGAGGATATAGGCCGGATCATTGCCGCTGACTGGCACACATTCGGCAGGCTTTGTTCCATACTGGAAACCATGCCAGTTGACGTCGCGCCCCTCGATCAGTTGTGCGACCTCTTGTTCGCGTTGGAAGATCACGCAAAACTCGGGCTTGTGGCTTGCAAGATCGATGGCCCCGTCAAGCAAGGGCTTGTAATGGACAACACGACCGGGCTCCATCCCGCAAGAGGCGGCGATAATCGCCTTGGGTTTTGCGTCATCGATCCGCACCGCCAGTTCATTGCTGGCAAAACCGCCAAATACAACTGAATGCACAGCACCTAACCGGGCACAGGCCAGCATTGCCTCCAGCGCTTCGGGGATCATCGGCATATAGATGATGACCCGGTCCCCTTTTTCGACGCCCTTCTCCCTAAGCGCGCCGGCCAGATTGGCGACCCGGTTGCGCAGTTCGACATATGAGATTTCGCGTTTGGTGTGGGTTATGGGGCTGTCATAGATGATCGCGGTCTGCTCACCGCGTCCGTTTTCCACATGCCGATCAACTGCGTTCCAGCAGGTGTTGACCTTGGCATCGCGGTACCATTCGTATAGAGGCGCATTGTCGTCAAAGAGCGCTTTGCTGGGTGCCTTGACCCAATCGATCCCTTTGGCGGCCTCCATCCAGAATGCTTCGGGGTCGTTCTTCCAGCTCTCGTAGACGTCCTGATATGCCATGATGGCCTCCTCACATATCTCTCGCAATATGTGTTAGGCATCGTATGGAGTTCGAGCAAGCGATGCGAATTACGGCGCGTCAGTTTATCGCGAAATCTTTGCAAAACCTTTCAAAATGGCTTGCAAATTTTTGCAAATTCATCGGTGGAGCTGATCTTTAGGTATCTGCGACCACCATTTTGCAAATCTGCAAACTTCAGCTGCAAAAATGACAACGCTAACAGAATCAAAACGGGCACCTGATCCAGTGCCCGCTTGTGCCAGTCTTCTGGCTTATCCGTAATGTGCCACAGGTGTTCCGGCGATTGCTGCCATGTTCAACAATCCTCTGGCCGTGATAGACGGTGTCACGATATGGGCCTTGTTTCCCATCCCCATGAGGATTGGTCCAACTTCCAACCCATCTGCCTTCATCTTCAGGATATTGCGCACACCGCTGGCTGCATCCGCATGGGCGAATATCAGGACATTTGCAGCACCTTCCAGGCGGGAGTTTGGGAAGATACGCGCGCGCAATTCTGGATCAAGGGCCAGATCCAGGTTCATTTCGCCCTCATAACTGAAATCTCGGGGTTCGGAATCGAGTATTTCAAGCGCAGCCCGAAGGCGTTTGCCGGATCCTTCAGCTTGGTTGCCGAATTGCGATTGCGAACAGAATGCGATCTTTGCGTCCAGTCCGAACCGCCGAACGTGACGGGCGGCCCCTATGGTGGATTCGGCCAGTTCCTCTGGTGTTGGCAATTGCCTTACATGCGTGTCCGCAATGAACAAAGGGCCATCTTCCAGGATCATCAGTGAAAGCGCGCCATGTGGACGCAAACCCCCATCATCCAGAACCTGTTCAACATAATTAAGATGCCAACGGTATTCACCGAACGTGCCGCAGATCATGCTGTCGGCTTCGCCGCGATGCACCATGATTGCTGCAATGGCGGTATTGTTGGTGCGCATGATGGCTTTGGCCAGATCCGGAGTGACCCCCCGCCGCTGCATGATCTGATGGTACGAGCTCCAGTAGTCGTAATAGCGAGGATCGTCCTGAGGGTTCACGATCTGGAAGTCTTGACCTGGCCGGACTGTCAGGCCCAACCTTTCGCACCGTGCGTTGATAACATCCGGCCGGCCGATCAGGATCGGAGTTTCCGTGGTTTCTTCCAATATTGCCTGCGCAGCCCGCAAAACACGCTCGTCCTCGCCTTCTGCAAAAACGATCCTGCGGGATGCGACAGCGGCAGCTTCAAATACAGGCCGCATCAACAGCGCAGATTTAAACACGCTCTGGTTCAAGCGCTCCTTATAGGCTTCGAGGTCATCAATTGGCCGTTTTGCAACTCCGCTCTTCATGGCGGCCTGCGCAACCGCTGACGACACAACCCCCACCAGGCGCGGATCGAAGGGTTTGGGGATCAGATAATCTGGCCCAAAAGTCAGTTGTTCACCCTTGTAGGCCGCAGCGGCCTCGGCGCTGGTTGTCGCGCGGGCCATATCGGCGATGCCATCGACACAGGCGATCTGCATCTCGTCATTGATTTCAGTCGCACCGACATCCAGCGCGCCCCGGAAGATAAACGGAAAGCACAATACGTTGTTCACCTGATTTGGAAAATCGCTGCGGCCAGTGGCGATGATGGCATCAGGAGCAACTTCGCGCGCTGTTTGAGGCAGGATCTCGGGCGTAGGATTGGCCAGCGCAAAGATGATCGGAGTTTTGGCCATCTTCTCAACCATTTCGGGCTTGAGCACGTTTGGCCCGCTCAGCCCCAGAAACAGGTCGGCATCTGGGATCACATCGTCCAATGTGCGCAGGTCGGTTTTCTGCGCAAATTGGTCTTTGTGTGGGTTCATATCCTCGGCGCGGCCTTCATAGACCAGCCCGCGTATGTCACACAGCCAGATATTTTCGCGTTTGACACCAAGCTTCACCAACATGCTGAGGCAGGCAATCCCGGCTGCGCCACCACCGGTGGACACAACTTTGATATCCTCAAATTTCTTGCCCGCCACATGCAGGGCATTTTTTGTAGCAGCGCCAACGACGATGGCGGTACCGTGCTGATCGTCGTGGAAGACCGGGATATTCATCCGTTCCCGGCACAGTTTTTCGACGATAAAACAATCCGGTGCCTTAATGTCTTCAAGGTTGATGGCACCAAAGGTCGGCTCGAGCGCGCAGACGATATCCGCCAGTTTCTCGGGATCAGGCTGATCCACCTCGATATCGAAACAGTCGATGCCTGCGAACTTTTTGAACAGGACGGCCTTGCCTTCCATCACGGGCTTGGAGGCCAATGCACCGATATTACCCAGCCCCAGAACCGCAGTACCATTTGAGACAACGGCGACCAGGTTGCCACGCGCCGTATATTTCTCGGCATTGGCGGCATCAGCCTTTATCTCAAGACTGGCTTCGGCAACACCTGGCGAATAGGCCCGCGCTAGGTCCCGGCCATTTGCCATCGGTTTGGTGGCCCTGATCTCAAGTTTTCCGGGTTTTGGATGGGCGTGATAGTCAAGCGCGGCCTGTCGCAGGTTCGGTGTGTCAGACATCGGCAATTCAACTCCGTTCCAGAATTTGTTTGATGGTTAAACTATTTCTCAGCGCTTGGCTATGCCACCTCAGGCAACTGCTGAAGACAACCTTCACGGATACTTTAGAGAGACGCTGGTTGAGATTTGTTACATAGTTTTTTATGTACAGCCAATTCCGGGGCACCCAAAGGACACTAGAAGCTGCGAATGTCATCATGAGTTATGAAGACAAAGCTTGTGCGGACGCGCAATTTTCCAACCCCTCGGTGGGGCTTGGCCCCAATCAGGTTGCCCTGTTTGTCGGGCTTTCTCTGGCAGTTTCATTTCTTTGCGTGGTCATGATCTGGCCCATGCCAGCTGCCGCCTTCAACCACGAGGGCGGGCTGATCGAGACGATTTCAGCAGCTGCATTGTTCCTTGCCGGACTTGTCGCTCTGATGCGTTACCGAGGTATCTCGCGGCTGTATATTGCACTGGTGTGCCTGCTATTGGCCGAGCGCGAATTGGAAGCGGATGTGTACACGGAAGGCCGCCTGCCTTTTATAATCCTTGATGCGCTTGATACGCTGCTGGATGTGACTGCAGTACGAGTTGTCCTGACAGTGATTATCCTGGGCGGCATTCTTTGGCATGGGATACCAAACAGCATACGGGCCTTCAAAATTCGCGCGCCTTTTCTGAAGATTTTTTTCTTGGCCGGAAGTGTCGCTGTGTTGGCACAACTTCTCGAAGAGCTCAGCGGAATCTTCGATGAAAGCCTTTCGGTCGAGATGGCCGTGCGTCTGTTTGTGATGGAAGAAACGCTGGAAATGTACTTTTCAATTGGCATTTTGGCCGCCGTTCTGATCGGATGGCCAAAATCCAATTCCGAAGAGAAACAGTATGACCAGCAATCCCGGCGAAATCCTGACGCGCGCTGAAATCCGCCTGCCAACGCAGGAGCTCCGCAACGATATCCCGTTTTACACCAAAGTGTTGGGGATGCGAATGGATATGATCTATCCGGCGGATGATCCACGGGTTGCCGTGTTCTCCGGCCACGGTCTGCGCCTGCGGATCGAGAAGGATGCGCCTGAAGAACCGGGAACGCTGCGGATTTTGACCTCAAACCCGGACGATTTTGCCGATGGCCAGCATCGCCTGACGGCACCAAACGGCACCCGGATCGAGATCGAGGATTTGAACCCGCCCATGGTGATGCCGGACACGGTTCATTCGTTCGTCGTTCGCAGGCTTAAGGATCAGGCGCCGTGGATCATCGGTCGGGCGGGAATGCATTATCGCGATCTGGTGCCAGATCGGCTTGGGGGCTCGATCATCGCGAGCCATATCCGCATACCCGATGGCGGTCCGGTGCCGGATATGGTTCATTTTCACAAGGTTGGGTTTCAACTGATCTTCTGCATCCACGGCTGGGTCGATGTCGTCTATGAGGATCAGGGTGACAGGCTGCGTCTGACGGCCGGGGATTGCTTTATCCAGCCACCGGAAATCCGCCACCGGGTGCTTGAGGCATCGGACAACGTGCAGGTGATCGAGATCGGCGTTCCGGCCGAGCACGTCACGGAAATCGACCACCAAATGGATCTTCCCACGCCGCATTATCGCCCAGACCGGGAATGGCAGGGCCAGCGGTTTGTCTACAATCAGGCCAAGGACGCAGACTGGGTGTCGTTCCGTCTGCCGGGCTATATCTGCCGCGACACCACCATTGCCGAGAATACCAAGGGCGTCGCGGGCGTGCAGGTCGTGCGCCGCGGTCAGGGACAGTCCGAATGGGCCAGCCACGATACGGATATCCACTTTACTTTCGTCATGGACGGGGAAGTGACGCTGGAGGGTGAGGGGAGAGAGCCTTATCGGTTGGAGCAAGGCGACGCCTTTGTCATTCCGCCCGGAATGCGAACCCGGCTGTCTGACCCGTCTGACGATGTCGAACTGCTGGAAGTTACACTGCCCGGAACATTCAACACGACGCTGGGTTAAAGACCGGTGGATATCCGCGCCCGGGGGCTTCAAATTCCCGGGTGCTTTCATTTAGGGTAGGGCATTCTGACCAAGTGATCAAAAACTGGGAATCGTCATGTCTTTGAAAGATGCTGCTTTGGCTGTTCGGGAAAATGCCCATGCGCCGTATTCGAATTTCAAGGTAGGGGCGGCGATCCGCTCGGGTTCGGGCGCGGTTTACACAGGTTGTAATGTCGAGAATGTGGCCTATCCCGAAGGGACCTGTGCCGAAGCGGGTGCAATTGCCGCCATGGTGGCAGCTGGCGACACAGAACTGACCGAAGTTTACGTTGTTGCAAGCAGTGCGCAACCGGTGCCCCCGTGCGGAGGATGCCGCCAGAAGCTGGCCGAGTTCGGGAAGGGCGAAGTGGTCGTGACCATGGCTACTGCTGACGGTCTGGAAACCAGAACCACAATCGCTGATCTTTTGCCCGGCGCATTTGGCGCTGCGCATATGACGGACACCTGACCAGATGGACGCGCGTTCTATTATCGCCAAGTTGCGCCGCCACAAAGTACCGACACAGGCCGAGTTGCACTGGTTTGCTCAGGGACTGGCGGATGGCGGCGTCAGTGACGCGCAGGCGGGGGCCTTTGCCATGGCGGTTTGCATGGGTGGGCTGGGCGCGCAGGGTCGGGCTGATCTGACTGTTGCCATGCGTGACAGTGGCGAAGTACTGACTTGGGATGTGGATGGCCCGGTGATCGACAAGCACTCGACCGGTGGGGTCGGTGATTGCGTCAGCCTTGTACTCGCCCCGGCGCTGGCGGAATGCGGGGCCTATGTTCCGATGATTTCGGGCCGGGGGCTGGGCCATACCGGTGGTACGCTTGATAAGCTCGAGGCGATCCCCGGCGTCACGACACAGGTCGGGCAGGCGCGGTTGGCGCAGATCCTAGATGAGGTCGGGGCCGCCATTGTTGGTGCGACCGGTCAGATCGCCCCTGCAGATAAGCGGCTTTATGCGGTGCGGGATGTGACGGCGACGGTGGAAAGTCTCGATTTGATTACCGCATCGATCCTGTCCAAAAAGCTGGCCGCCAGCCCCGATGCACTGGTGCTGGACGTCAAGGTGGGCAGCGGCGCGTTCATGAAAACACTTGATGATGCGCGCGGGCTGGCGCAGGCGTTGGTCGAGACCGCAAATGCGGCTGGTTGCCGGACCTCGGCAGTGATCACCGATATGAACCAACCTTTGGCCCCGGCGCTGGGTAATGCGCTGGAAGTGGCTGAGGTCATGAAAGTTATGACCAGTGGGCAGACTTCGCCCTTGGCCGAAATTTCTGCCGAACTGGGCGGCGTGTTGATGGCGGATGCGGGCATGTGTGTGTCGGCTGAAGAAGGTCGGGCAAAGATCGCTGAGGTGATCCGAGATGGCCGGGCCGCCGAACGGTTCGGTCGTATGATGGCAGCCGTCGGAGGCCCAGTACATTTCGTCGATACCTGGGCGCGGTTCCTGCCTGAAGCCAGCGTTATTCAAGAAGTACCTGCGCCGCGCGACGGGTATATCTCAGCCATAAATGGTGAGGCGCTGGGCCTGATCGTGGTCGCATTAGGTGGTGGACGGCAGGTCGAAAGTGATGAGATCGACCCGGCGGTTGGATTGTCGGGCATCTTGCGATTGGGTCAGCACGTCCAGAAAGGCGCACCTTTGGCCGTGGTCCACGCCGCGCGCGAAGATGCGGCGCGACTGGCGTCCGAGGCGGTGCTGAATGCGATATCGCTCAGCGATGCGCCTGTAGATCAACCGCCGCATGTGCACGAAAGGATCAGCGCATGAGCCGCGCCTTTCTTGTCGTGATGGATTCAGTTGGTATCGGCGGCGCGCCGGATGCCGACCAGTTCTATAACGGCACCACGCCTGATACTAGTGCGAACACGGTGGCCCATATTGCCCAGGCATGTGCCGCAGGGCGCGCGGAAGATGGGCGCTCGGGACCGCTGCATCTGCCCAATCTGGATGCGCTTGGACTTGGCGCTGCGACGCGCTTGGCTTCAGGTGCGCCAACACCGGGGCTAGAGGCAGAGCCGCAGGGTCGATGGGGCTGCGCGCGTGAACATTCACCGGGTAAGGATACGCCTTCAGGGCATTGGGAACTGGCGGGTTTGCCTGTGCCGTGGGACTGGCATTATTTCCCGGATGGTCAGCCTGCGTTTCCCGAAACGCTGAGCGTTGCTGCCGCAGAAGCGGCGGGGACCGAAGGTATATTGGGCAATTGCCACGCCTCGGGTACGGCGATAATTGCCGAATTGGGCGCGGAGCATATGAGGACCGGCTGGCCGATCTGCTATACGTCTGCCGACAGCGTGTTCCAGATTGCGGCGCATGAAGATAGCTTTGGCCTTGATCGTTTGCTGGATATGTGCAGGGCACTTGCGCCTCGATTACATGAGATGAAGGTTGGTCGCGTAATCGCGCGACCTTTCATCGGATCACCTGAGACGGGATTTACCCGGACCACCAACCGCAAGGACTTTGCCATCGTCCCACCGGCACCCGTACTGACAAATTGGGTGCAGGACGCAGGCCGCAGCGTACATGCCGTGGGCAAGATCGGTGATATCCTTTCGATGCAGGGGATCGACACGCTGCACAAAGGTTCGGACGCTGAATTGATGGGCCATCTGTCCGACCTTGTGGACAAGGCTAACGATGGCAGCCTGACTTTCGCCAATTTCGTGGAATTTGACAGCCTTTATGGCCATCGCCGGGACATCAGCGGCTATGCCCGCGCGTTAGAGTGGTTCGACCGTGAGATTGGCAAGATCGTGCAAAAACTGCACCCCGGGGACCTGTTGCTGCTGACCGCAGATCACGGTAATGACCCTAGCTGGACCGGCACGGACCACACGCGTGAACAAGTGCCAGTACTGATTGCGGGGCAAGGTTCGGGCGGGATTGGCTGTGTCAACTTCGCCGACGTTGCCACCAGCATCGCACACCACCTGAACATCCCGGCGCAAGGGCCGGGGCGGAGTTTTCTATGACCGTGGCCGACTTGCCCAAGATCGAACTGCACCTGCATCACGAAGGCGCTGCACCTCCGGCTTTCATCCGTCAGCTCGCGCATGAAAAGCGCGTGGATCTGAGCCGTATCTTCAAATCCGATGGCTCTTACGATTTTCGCAATTTTGCCCATTTCCTCAGTGTTTATGAGGCCGCTTGCGAAGTTCTGAAGTCGCCAGAAGATTTCCGCCGCCTGACACTGGCCATTCTGGAAGAGAGCGCTGCCAACGGTGTCGTGTACTCTGAAACCTTCCTAAGTCCTGACTTTTGTGGCGGTGGTGATTTGCTGGCGTGGAAAGATTACCTGACGGCGATCCAGGACGCAGCCGATGAGGCCGAGCGCAAGTTTGGTATTACCCTGCGCGGTGTTGTGACCTGCGTGCGCCATTTCGGGCCGGAACAGGCCAAGCGCAGCGCCCATTGTGCAGCTGAAACTGCGGGGGAATGGATCACGGGCTTTGGTATGGGCGGTAACGAAGCCGTTGGAGCGCAGGGTGATTTCAAATGGGCGTTCGAGTGCGCACGCGAGGCTGGCTTGCGGTTGACCACACATGCGGGCGAGTTCGGCGGCCCCGAAAGTGTACGCGACGCTGTCCGTGATCTGGGGGTTGAGCGTGTGGGACATGGTGTCCGGGCCATTGAGGACCCGGATCTTGTGCATGAGCTGGTCGACCGGGGCATCACGCTAGAGGTTTGTCCGGGATCAAACGTGGTTCTGGGCCTGTTTCCCGATTTCGCCGCCCATCCGATTGCAAAACTGCGCGATGCAGGCGTAAAGGTCACGGTGTCCACCGACGATCCGCCGTTTTTCCATACCACGATGCGGCGCGAATATGAGATGCTGGGCGCGGCATTCGGCTGGCAGGTCGAAGATTTTGCAGCCTTGAATGAAACGGCCCTGAACGCGGCCTTTTGCGATGAAGAGACCCGCGCGCGGGTCAAGAAAAGACTGGAGACATCATGAGCGATCACCTGACCGTCGTCGACCACCCGCTGGTGCAGCACAAACTGACGCTCATGCGGGACAAGGGTACCTCGACCGCCGTGTTCCGGCAGTTGCTGCGCGAGATCACGCTGCTGCTGGCTTATGAGGTCACACGCGAGATGCAATTGACCACGCGCCACATCGAAACTCCGATGGAAGAGATGGACGCGCCCATTCTGGCGGGTAAGAAACTGGCTTTGGTTTCGATCTTGCGGGCTGGAAACGGCATGCTGGACGGGGTGTTGGAACTGATCCCATCGGCCCGCGTTGGGTTCGTGGGGCTTTACCGGGACGAAGAGACGTTGAAACCGGTTCAGTATTATTTCAAAGCGCCCGAAGGGCTGAAGGATCGTTTGGTCATTGCCGTTGACCCGATGCTGGCCACGGGCAACAGCTCGGCTGCGGCGATTGATCTGCTGAAAGAGCAGGGTGCGACAGATATCCGCTTTCTCTGCCTGCTGGCCGCTCCGGAAGGCGTGGCGCGCATGAAAGAGGCACACCCTGATGTCAAGATCGTCACGGCAGCGCTGGACCGAGAGTTGAACTCCAAGGGCTATATCATGCCGGGGCTTGGGGATGCCGGGGACCGGATGTTCGGAACCAAATAGGCGCTACTGACCGCAGATATTCTGCAGCCGGACCCAATCGCGGTCCGGCAATACCTGTTCCAATGTGCGGCCCGCCATTGGATCGGCTTCAATCAAGCCAAGCACCGACTCACCCGTTATATCAAGCGCATAGGCATAGGGTGTCGAAGGCAGCGCGGCCTGCGCGAACACCGCCAGAAGATCGCCATCATCAAGCTGCGGCTGAGGGCCAGACAGGACCTCTTCGGTGTAAGTGTCCACGATCTTGGGTGTCAACTCTCCGGTGGTTAGTAGCCGAAATGCAGCAGTTGGGCCCGTTCGGTTCAACAGGTCATCCAACGGATCCTGCTGTGTTGCGCGCGCGCGCGCGGCAATCACGTACCCTGCTGCAACGGCGGGGTCTTCGTGATCCTCTACCAAGGCCCGATTCAGTAGGACTGTACCCCCCGGCAAGCTCAGACTGTCCGGCAGACCTGCAGGAAGAATCACAATTTTGCGGACTCCGGTGCGCCGCGCCAACCGATCCAATGAATCCAGGGCATCTGGAGATGAACAGGCCTTGCCCGAGACCCTTTCGATCCGCTGCAGGATCGTATCGCCAATCTCTTGCCGCTTAACCTCGGGTACTACGGCAACGACGTGGCGCTGCAAGGCACCGGGCAGCCACAGTAATAGAACCGCAACAACCGCAATCAAGACACCTGCAACGCTGAGCCAGCGTAAACGTCCGGGATGCGGTCTGGCGCGGTCGATGGCGCGTTGCAGACGGTCAATCGCATCAATCATGGTGGTTTCCGATTGCGCGAGTTCCAGCGTTTCGCCTGGATCACCATCTGGATTGAATACCGCAGGAAAAGCTCCGGGGTTCTGTCGCTCTAACGCGGCCAGTGACCAGTGGGTGAGGGCGCTGTCATTGAAATCCGAGATCGTCAGGGTGGCTTCGCCAATCGAGACCACAACCTCGCGCCGTTGCGCATTCGGCGAGGGGCGCCACAGACCGGTGGCTTCGATCCGCTGATACTGTTTAAGTGCGGTCATGAGGTAATGCTGCTCGAGTATTATTTTGACCTGAGTCTAGCATGTTGAATTCCAACGGCGCAAACCTGTTGGACAGGGTTCCGGAAATATGCTGACTGTGCCGTGCCGGGATAACCGAAATTGCAACAAAGGTGGGCGTACAGGTGGAACAAAACAAATCCGCATTTTACGCGTCCATGCTGATGATCGGTGCGATGGCAATTATCGGGGTCATCGACAACTATGTGATTCGTCTGGCCGAGATCATCGGGCTTTGGCAATTCCACCTGAGCCGCGCCCTGTTGATGCTGCCGCTGATTGTCTGCTTGTCGCTGCTGGGCTTGGGCAGTCTCAGGCCGCGCCGTTTTGGCGTAGTCGCGCTGCGCAGCATCCTGTTCACGTTTGCGATGCTGTTCTATTTCAGTGCATTGGCGTTGATGCCGATTGCGCAAGCGTTGGCCGGATTGTTTACATCACCAATCTTTGTGCTGATCATATCGGCCCTGTTCCTAAAGCAAAATATCGGCCCTTGGAGGATTACCGCAGCCCTGTTGGGCTTTGCCGGTATCCTTTGTGTGCTGCAACCCGACCCTCAGGCCTTTGACGTTAGAACCCTGCTGCCAGTGGCCGGTGGGTTTTGCTATGCGCTGAGTGCGGTTGTGACGCGTGCATATTGTTCCAACGAAAGCACCGTCGCGTTGCTGGCCGGATTGGTTGTGACGCTCGCCATCGCGGGGGCAGTGGGGTTGATCTGGCTGGCGCTTTTCCCGGTTGAGGTTCCGACGGGACCAGATGGTTTTGTAATGCGCGGCTGGGTCTGGCCCATGCACGATGCCTTATTTTGGGTCGTGGTGCAGGCGGTCTTTTCCACGATTGCGGTCTTTATGTTGATCAAAGCCTATCAACTGGGCGAGCCGTCATATGTCGCTGTGTTCGAATACTCAGTCATGATCTTTGGGCCTCTGTTTGGCTGGGTGGCCCTGGGGCAGTCAGTTGGTGCGATGCAGATCATTGGAATTGCGATGATCGCAACAGCCGGGGTTTTGCTGGGCTGGAGAGAGCGTCAATTGCAATCAAGGCAATCGCAGGCGGGCTGACAGCGGGCAGGAATCGGAATTGCTGGCTGGGCTCGTTTCTCAGAAGTGGTCAAATGCGTCTTCATACACGGCTTTGTTCATAGATTTCCGGCGAAACGTGTCAAAGTTGACCCAATTTCGCCGCAAATGTGGCAAAACTAAGCCCCTTTGAGGCACATAGGTTTCACCCTTCTGAATTGTTTGAAGGTGCCAAAAGGGGGAAGGCACGTGTTAGAAGTAGTGAGTGTTTCGGGGTATTCGAAACAAAAAGACAGAGGCCTGAGGGCCTTTTCGGGGACAGCTGTGTCAGTGCGTCGTGGGGGCCTGCTGCACGGAACCAAGGTTGCAACAACCAGCGGTTGGAAACCGGTTGAAAGACTGGTCGCAGGTGATCTGGTGCGAACACTGGATCATGGCTTTTGCGAGCTCAGACGCGCCAGCGTCGACCGTATCGTTGTTCCCGAGGATGAGCGACGGGCCGAGCATCTGCCGGTGCTTGTCCCGTCGCGCGCGGCCTACAACGGACGGCCCGTCTGGTTGATGCCTGAACAGGGCATGGCGCTGGATCAGGGAAAGCTGGGGCTGGGGGTCGAGGGGATATCAATCGTGCCCGCCCGCATGCTCAGCGGTGTGGCGCAGTTGCAATCTCGGGCACCGGCCCAAACCTTTGATGTCACGTCATTGTTTTTTGATGACGATGAAGTTGTCTTTATTGAGGGTGGTTTTCAGGCCTATTGTCCGGCGGGCAGGATGACTGGTGCTGCAGGTGCGACTGGCACCTATCAGGTTGCTGACGCCGAGGATGCCGATCTGCTGATCGACGCGGTTGCGATCAAGGGTGATATATCGCCCCTCGCGAACCCGTTGGGCGCACTGCCTGCGCCGGTCCCACAGGATCCGATTTTCCCGATACGTCCACAGGTCGGAGTGCGACGCCCGGGGCGTCCGGGCAGACCCGACGTCCCAGCACTGTTTCTGCGGCCTGAATGGCAGAACTGACCCGTCGTTAGGAAAAACAATGCAGGCGCATGGTATCACGCGCCTGCATCAATCGACTACGCGGCTTTTGCTTCGGGTGAGAAGCGCCCGTAAAAGCTCTGCCCTTTATCCGCCATCTCGCGTAGCAGCGCCGGGCAGGTGAAACGCTCGCCATAGGCTTCGGCCAGTTGATCGCAGCGTTCAGCGGCATAAGGCGTGCCGATGATGTCGAGCCAGCTGAGCGGACCGCCCGACCAAGGTGCAAAGCCCCAGCCAAGGATCGCGCCCACGTCGCCTTCGCGGATATCTTCCAGAACGCCTTCTTCCAGCGCGCGAACCGCTTCAAGAACCTGTGCGAACATCAGACGTTCCTGCACTTCGATCAGGTCAGGCTGGTTTTCAGCCAACGGGTATTTCTGCTGTAGCCCTTTCCAGTACTCGACGCGTTTTCCTTTCTCGTCATAGTCGAAGAAGCCAGCATTGGCCTTGCGACCCAAGCGACCCTGTTCTTCCATCCAGAAGATCAAATCATCCGAGGGGCTTTCGGGATAGTCATCTCCCATCGCCGCTTTTGTGGCCCGCGCGATTTTGGCACCAAGATCAATCGAGGTCTCATCCGTCAACTGGATCGGTCCCACCGGGAAGCCCAACTGGCGCGCGGCATTGTCAATCAGAACGGGGCTGACGCCCTCGGTGATCATACGCGCACCCTCGTTGATGTAGGGAATGATGCAGCGGTTGGCATAGAAAAAGCGCGCATCGTTGACCACGATTGGCGTCTTCCGGATTTGACGCACATAGTCCAGCGCCTTGGCAACCGCACGATCGCCAGTTTCGCGGCCCTTAATGATCTCGACCAGGAACATCTTTTCAACTGGTGAGAAGAAGTGGATGCCAATGAATTGCTCGGGCCGCACGCTGGCCTTTGCCAAATCAGTGATCGGCAGGGTCGAGGTGTTCGAGGCAAAGATGCAATCCTCAGGGATGATCGCCTCGACCTTCTTGGTCATCTCGGCCTTCACGCTCGGGTCTTCGAACACGGCCTCGATGATCAGATCACAGCCTTTCAGGTGATCCAGATCCGAGGTCGCGGTAATTTGGCCCAGCATGGCCTCTTTCTTTTCAGGCGTTGCTTTGCCGCGCTTGATGCCCTTGTCCATGTAGCTTTCGCTATAGGCCTTGCCCTTGTCGGCAGCTTCTTGATCACGGTCGATTAGAACGACCTCCATCCCAGCTTGTGCCGAGACCAAGGCGATACCGGCCCCCATCATGCCCGCGCCCAGAACGCCGATCTTCTTGACCCGCTGGTCGGGCACATCCTTGGGCCGTACGGCACCTTTCTCCAGCGCCTCCTTGTTCAGGAACAGCGACCGGATCATCGCCGAGGACGAAGGGTTCATCAGGACATTGGTAAACCAGCGGGCTTCGATCTTCAGGGCGGTGTCGAAGTCAACCAGCGCGCCTTCGTAGATCGAACTCAGCAACGCTTTGGCTGCCGGGAACGCGCCTTGGGTCTTGCCGTTGACCATGGCACTTGCACCGACAAAGGTCATGAAACCAGCGGGGTGGTACGGCGCGCCGCCGGGCATCTTGTAGCCCTTGGCATCCCACGGTTTGACTAAATCGGCATCCTTGGCGTTCAGAACCCACTCTTTCGCCGCGGCGACTGGATCGTCTGACACAGCGTCGATCAGTTGTGCGCCCTTAGCCTTGGCCGGGTCCATCATCTTGCCCTCCAGCAGGACCGGGGCGGCGGCCATCGCACCAACCATACGGCTGTAGCGCATGGTGCCACCGCCACCGGGAAAGATACCCAGCATAATCTCTGGCAAACCGATCTTGGCTTTCGGATTGTTGGTCATGACACGGTGATGGCAGGCCAGCGCGATCTCGGTTCCGATCCCGGCGCAGGTGCCATTGATGGCACAAGCCACTGGCTTGCCGCCTTTCTTGGATTTGGGGTCCATCCCAGCCAACTCAAGTTTGCGCAGGATGTGGTGGCCACTCATGACGAAATCGAACAGAGCTTGCGCCGGTTCATCCCCAGCTTCCTGACGGATCGTGGCCAGTGTGCTCAGGTCCATGCCACCCGCAAACGAGCCTTCTTTGCCGCTGGTGATGACGATGCCTTTGATCTCATCATCCGCCAGTGCCTGATCGATCAGTTCACCGACCAGAGTAAAGGCCTCGCGGGATAGGACGTTCATGGATTTACCCGGGACATCCCAAGTGATGAATGCAACGCCGTCCGCGTCTTTGCTCAGAGTGAAATCAGTCATTGTCTTCTCCAATCTGATCAGCCGTCAGCGGGCTGCCATCCTTGCGGGTGAAGGCGAAACCGTCGGGGTTAAACTTCACCATCATATCTAAGTCGCTGTAATAGCCGGTCTCGGTCGGGGTCCGTGTGCCCACCACTAGGAAGGTCACAGGCGCATCGGTTTTGTTCACTAGGTGATGTCCATTGGCTTCACCGGCAGGCCAGGCAGCGCAATCGCCGGGCTGCATTTCGTGCTCACCATCATCGTCGATCAGCGTACAGGTGCCGCTTAGCATGATGGCGAACTCATCCTGCTCCATGTGGTAATGGCGCAGCGAAGATAGGCCGCCCGGCTCAAGCCGCACGATGTTGACGCCAAATTGCGTCAAACCGTTCGCATCGCCCAAGGGCTGGACGTAACGGTCGTCGCCTGCTTTCGCAAGCTTGCCGGGATAGCCTGAACCGTTCCGAAACGGGATTTGAGAAAGATCGATCTTGGGCATCAGACGCGCTCGATAATCGTTGCCGCACCCATGCCGGATGCGATGCACAGCGTGGCCAGACCAGTTTCTTTGTCCTGACGCTCAAGCTCATCCAGCAGTGTGCCGATAATCATCGCTCCGGTTGCGCCCAGCGGGTGCCCCATCGCGATAGACCCGCCGTTAACGTTTACCAGAGCCGGATCAACATCGAACGCCTGCTGGAACCGCAGCACGACCGAGGCGAAAGCTTCGTTCACTTCGAACAGGTCCAGATCGCTGATCTTCATACCATTGTCGGCGAGGATCTTCTTGGTCACCGGCACTGGGCCAGTCAGCATGATGGTCGGATCTGTACCGATCTTGGCGGTCGCTTTGATACGTGCGCGGGGCTTCAGGCCGTACTTCTCACCGAATTCCTTGTTGCCGATCAGAACCGCAGCAGCACCATCCACGATGCCCGAGCTGTTGCCCGCATGGTGGATGTGGTTGATCCGCTCCAGATGCGGGTACTTGATCATCGCCACCTTGTCGAAGCCCGGCATCTGTTCACCCATCATTGCGAATGACGGATTCAGTGCGCCAAGCGACTGCATGTCTGTACCGGGGCGCATGTATTCATCACGGTCCAAAATGGACAGGCCGTTCTGATCCTTCACGGTAATGACCGATTTGTCGAAGCGGCCTTCTTCCCAGGCTTTGGCTGCACGTTTTTGCGATTCTACCGCCAGCGCGTCGGCGTCATCCCGGTTGAATCCGTACTCGGTTGCGATGATATCAGCCGAAATACCTTGCGGGACGAAATAGGTGTCCATCGCCAGTGTCGGATCGACCGCAATCGCAGCGCCATCGCTGCCCATGGCCACGCGGCCCATCATCTCGACACCGCCCGCGATGTAGGCTTCGCCTGCGCCACCTTTGACCTGGTTTGCGGCCAAGTTCACGGCCTCCATACCCGAGGCGCAGAAACGGTTAATTGCCAGACCGGGGATCGATTGGTCAAGATCCGAGGCCAGAACAGCTGAGCGTGCAAGACAGCCGCCCTGTTCCATCACCTGGGTGACGTTGCCCCAGATCACATCCTCGACGGCGTGACCTTCCAGGTTGTTGCGTTCTTTCATCGCGTTCAGGGTCAGGGCGGACAAGCGCACCGAGGTCACCTCGTGCAGGCTGCCATCCTTGCGGCCCTTGCCGCGCGGGGTGCGCAAGGCGTCATAGATATAGGCTTCGGTCATGGGGTCTTCTCCTTAAGCTCGATCCGACGGTCTGCCGGGCATCAGGTCATAGGGGGGTTTCCAACCGGGCTGTTCGCTGAGGCGCGTCAACCAGGTGTCAATATGGGGCCAGTCGGCGCGATCAAAGCCGAACGGTTCGGGGTAATAAAGGTAACCGCAGCAGCTTATGTCGGCATTGGTTACACCGTCGCCTACAATCCAGTCGCGGCCATCGAGGTGGGTGTTCAGCGTTTGATACGCCGCTTTAAGCCGTCCTTGATTGAAGGCAATGACGTCCGGGTTTCGGTGTTTTTCCGGAAGGAAATTGATCAGGAAACGGGTCAATCCGGCCATCGAGCTAAGCTTGTGGTTGTCCCACAGAACCCATCTGAAAATCTCGTAATTCTCATCGCGATCCTTGCCGCCGAATTTTCCCGATTTCTCGGTGACATAGGCCTGAATTGCACCCGATTGGCTGGTGCGGAAATCGCCATCAATCAGGAGCGGGGCTTCGCCCATTTCGTTCATTTCGGCGCGAAATTCTGGGGTTCGGGTCTCGCCGTTGAAAAAATCCACGAAGACTGGCTCCCAATCAAGACCAGACATCTCCAGCGCCAGTGCCGCCTTGTACGAGTTTCCGCTTTCTCCGAAGCAATGAAGTTTGATGGTCATGTGATCACCCCTCCCGTGGTGTATGTGGCTAGGTTGGTAATTCCGTATTTGAAACGAGAAGAAGGGCAGGTTGCACGTCTTCCCCGTAACGGTTTCTTAAGGTTAATGCTGTTTTTGTCCTCTTGCGGTACAGGCTGCCGAGCCGATGACCGCACGAGGAGAAGCCCCGCCGTCCCGGCTGAGTGCCACCTAGTGAGATCAGTACCCGGATGGCGGGGTGGACGTACGTCCGTTTCTTCTTCTTGTTCCAAATACGGCCGCCGGAGGCGGAAAAAGCGGGCCTCAATGGCGCGCCGTCTGTTTGGTATTCCAGCTTCACCGCTTTCGCGCCTCTAGTTCTGAATTGAAGATCCGCAGTCTGTGCGTCAGATTCTCCTCATCGATTACACTGTTGAAATTTTCGAACAGAAACGAAAGAGCCTCACCTTCATCCAGCCCGGCGTCGCGCGCGAAGCCGCGCAGCTTGCGATACCCGTCCTCGGTCATGGCGACAGGAAATCGTCGGGTCAGGCGAAATCGTTTTGGCATCTTGTCTCCTCCGTCGCTGGGCTCGGGTTATGACGCCCGAACCCACAGTGAGATCAGAAGCTCGCAGCGTCCAGTGCCATTACTGTGTCCGCTCCTGTTTGAATGCGCGCCAGATGCATCGCAGTCGCGGGCAGGCGGCGCGCCATATAGAACTGACCCGTTTTGATCTTGGTCTCGTAGAACTCTTTGTCCGAGGCACCACCGTCCAACGCGTCCTGAGCGGCCTTGGCCATCTGCGCCCACATCAGCCCCAGGCAGACATGGCCGAACATGTGCATGAAATCATACGAGCCGGACAGAGCGTTGTTTGGGTTCTTCATGCCTTCCTGCATGAAATACATGCCAGCGGCTTGCAGGTCTTTGGACGCGGCCTTTAGTGGTTCGATAAAGGCCTTGTCATAGACTTCGTCCTTGCCACCGTTTTCCTTGCAGAAGGTTTTTATCATCTCGAAGAACGCCATGACGTGCTTGCCGCCATCTTGGGCGAGCTTGCGGCCCACAAGATCCAGCGCCTGAACCCCATTGGCCCCTTCGTAGATCATCGCGATACGGGCATCGCGGGTGTATTGCGACATGCCCCATTCTTCGATGTAGCCGTGGCCACCATAAACCTGCTGCGCCTGAACGGTCATGTCGTAGCCTTCGTCCGTCAGGAAGCCCTTGATGACCGGCGTCAGCAGTGAGATCAGCCCGTCCGCGTCCTTGTCGCCCGAACGGTGCGCCTTGTCGATCATGATCGCACCCCACAGGATGAACGCGCGCGCGCCTTCGGTAAAGCTTTTCTGATCCATCAGGTTACGACGGATGTCCGGGTGAACGATCAGCGGATCGGCAGGGCCATCTGGGTTTTTGACACCAGTCACATCGCGACCCTGCAGACGGTCCTTGGCGTATTCAACGGCGTTTTGATATGCGGCTTCGGCCTGTGACAGGCCTTGCATGCCAACTCCCAGACGCGCTTCGTTCATCATGGTGAACATGGCGCGCATGCCTTTGTGTTCGTCGCCCAGCAGCCAGCCGGTGGCTTCGTCATAGTTCATGACACAGGTCGAGTTGCCGTGGATGCCCATCTTTTCTTCGATCTTGCCGACAGAAACACCGTTGCGTTCACCCGGGGTGCCGTCCTCGTTGACAATGAACTTGGGCACGATGAACAACGATACGCCTTTGATGCCCTCGGGTCCGCCGGGGATTTTGGCCAGCACCAGGTGGATGATGTTATTGGCCATGTCGTGGTCGCCAGCCGAGATAAAGATTTTCTGGCCAGAGATTTTGTAGCTACCATCGCCTTGCGGTTCCGCCTTGGTGCGCATCAGGCCCAGATCGGTGCCGCAATGCGGTTCCGTCAGGTTCATGGTGCCGGTCCACTCGCAGCTGACCATGTTTGGTAGGTACTTATTTTTTTGCTCGTCGGTTCCGTGCGCCAAGATCGCCGAGGCCGCGCCGTGGGTCAGGCCTTGGTACATTACAAACGCTTGGTTTGCGCCCGAGAACATCTCGCCCACGGCAGTTCCCATCACGTAGGGCATGTTCTGGCCGCCATACTCTTCCGGCATGTCGAGGCCAGGCCAGCCGCCTTCTTTCATCTGCTCGAAGGCGTCTTTGAAACCAGTCGGGGTGTACACAATGCCGTTTTCCAACCGGCACCCTTCGGTGTCGCCCACAACATTCAGCGGGTGCAGAACATTGGTGGCGACTTTGCCGGCTTCTTCCAGAACAGCGCCGGTGAATTCGGCCTCCAGTTCGTCATAGCCGGGGATGTCCGACTGTGAGACTTTCAGAACGTCGTGCAGAATGAACTGCATGTCTTTGGTTGGCGCGTTGTAGACGGGCATGTGAAACTCCCTTAATTCATATGTCCGGAGGTCGGCCTTATTCAGCCGCCTTCTTTTCCTGTTTCATCGAGGCGATAACCTTCTCGCCCCAGCGCAACTGCTCTTTCAGTTCGTCGATGGCCTGCGTCAGTTCTTCGCGGCGCGATTCCATGTCTGCCAGACGTTCGCACGCGATCTCATAAGTGCGGGACATCTGGGTCAGCTGCTGGTCACCCACGTGATACAAGTCCAGAAGCTGGCGGATTTCTTCGAGGCTAAAGCCAAAGCGCTTGCCGCGTAGGATCAATTTCAGGCGCGCGCGGTCCCGTTTGGTGAACAGGCGCTTCTGGCCCTCGCGGATCGGAAACAAAAGCTCTTTGGCCTCGTAGAACCGCAAAGTGCGGGGCGTGACATCATATGTCTCGCACATCTCGCGGATGGTCAGCAGATCTTCGGTCATGGTTCAAACTCTCATCACTGGCGTCATGCAGATTGAGTTGCGCAGTTGATGAGCGTTTTACAACACACAAGTGACGTTTACGTAATGTGGACGCTGCGTCACAAACAGGTTGACGTAACATCCGATCGCGTAAGGGGAGGTTTTTGGCAATTTTCTTGCCGCAAGGGAAGGTGCCTACTTTAACAGTTCAGCCGTTTGGTCGCGCAATTGCTGAAGCGCATCCATCGCCTCATCCAGCTGCGTGCGTTGCTGGCGCAGTTCTTCCATCTGGCGATCTGCCATCTCGATGAAGGTCGCCATCTGTGCCTGATTGCCTTTGTCTTCGTAGATCAGCAGCCACTGCCGAATCTCTTCCAGAGGAAATCCAAACTTGCGGCCGCGCAGGATCAGTTTCATTCGCGCGCACTCGCGTGGTCCGTAAAACCGTGATCGGCCTTCGCGGTCGGGTTGCAGCAATTCGATGTATTCGTAATAGCGCAAGGTGCGCGGGGTCACGTCGAACTCGGCGCACATTTCTTTGAATGACAAACGGGTGTCGGACATTCGGGGTCTCCTTGGCAGCAACCTAGGTCGTCGTTGCGGCAAGCGCAACAGGTGGGCTTGCCCTTGGCGCAAACGCAAGCCCATAAAGGGGCAGATACAAGAACAGGACCCAACCCCATGGTCGATAAGACAGTTTTAGCGCGGCAATTCATCGAGGCGATTCCACACGCCAAAGCCTTGGGGCTTGATCTGACCCATATCGGAGAAGGCGAGGCGGAAATCTCGATGCCCTATAACGAACAACTGATCGGTGATCCACGCACCGGAGTGATCCATGGCGGTGCGGTCTCGGCGATGCTGGACACCTGCTGTGGCGCTGCCGTGATGAGCCATCCATCAGCGCCCGGCGGGACGGCCACCATTGATCTGCGCATTGATTATATGCGGGCGGCGACACCGGGACAAAGCATCCGGACCCGCGCCACCTGCTATCACATCACCCGCAACGTGGCTTTCGTTCGCGCGACGGCGACGGATGACGATGGGGATCGCCCGGTTGCGACCGCATCAGGTGCATTTACCGTGGAAGGTCGCTGAGATGGCGCGTCCCCGTCCTGAACCTATGCAATTGGTCAAACAACGCCGTGACGCCGCGCTGACGGCGCTGGTTGAAGGCGTGCCGTATATTCAATTCCTCAACATCACCTTTGATCGGCGCGGGGATGAGCTGACCGGAGTGCTGAATTTTGATGACAAGCTGATCGGCAACCCGTTCCTGCCCGCCATTCATGGCGGGGTGACGGCAGCGTTCCTTGAAGTCACCGCTGTAATCACGCTGAGTTGGGAGCATATGTTCCCAAGGATCGAGAGCGGCGAGATTGGTGCCGATGATATTCTGACGGATGAGAATATCCGGTTCCCGAAGACAATTGATTTCACTGTCGACTACCTGCGGTCCGGGTTACCGCGTGATGCCTATGCGCGTGCCTTTATCAACCGATCGGGTCGTCGCTATGCTTCGGTCAGGGTCGAGGCATGGCAGGACAATCACGCCAAACTGTTTGCCCAGGGCACGGGGCATTTCCTGATGCCGCAATCTCCGACATCCAAGGCGTGAGCATGGAACACGCCAACGCGCCCCTCACGCACAGGCGGGTGCTGAAGATTGCTTTGCCGATTGTGTTGTCCAATGCCACCGTCCCGATCCTTGGGGCGGTGGACACGGGCGTTGTCGGCCAGATGGGGCTGGCTGCTCCGATCGGCGCGGTCGGAATGGGGGCGGTAATTCTGTCGGCGATCTACTGGATTTTCGGCTTTCTGCGAATGGGCACTACCGGGCTGGCGGCACAAGCGCGCGGTGCTGGGGACACCGCTGAAACCGGTGCTTTGCTGATGCGGGGCCTGCTGCTGGGCGGGGTCGCAGGGCTGTTCTTCATCGCCGCCCAGATTTGGGTATTCATGGGGGCTTTTGCGCTGTCGCCTGCCAGCGCTGAAGTCGAATCCCTGACGCGCGCCTATCTCGAGATTCGCATCTGGGGGGCTCCGGCAACAATTGCCCTTTATGCGGTTACGGGATGGCTGATTGCGGTCGAACGAACACGGGGCGTGTTTGTCCTGCAGATATGGATGAACGGGCTGAATATCGCCCTGGATTTATGGTTTGTGCTTGGCCTGGGATGGGGCGTTGAAGGCGTCGCCATCGCGACGCTGATTGCCGAATGGACAGGCCTTGCGCTGGGCCTGTGGCTTTGTGGTGATGCGTTTGGCGGCAAGCAATGGTGCGATTGGCCCCGGATATTTGATCTCGCCCGGCTTCGTCGGATGATGCAGGTAAACGGCGATATCATGGTGCGCTCGGTTCTGCTGACGGGCGCGTTCACTACGTTTCTGTTTGTAGGTTCCGATCTGGGTGATGTGAACCTGGCGGCCAATCAGGTGTTGCTGCAGTTTCTCGAAATCACCGCCTTCGCGCTGGATGGCTTCGCCTTCTCGGCCGAGGCATTGGTGGGTGGCGCTGTTGGCGCGCGCGACCGCCAAAAGGTCAGGCGAGCCTCGGTTCTGGCGTCACAATGGGGTGTTGGCGGGGCCGTCGGACTAGGGCTGGTGTTTTATCTGGCCGGTCCTGCGCTGATTGATCTGATGTCAACTTCGCCCGAAGTCCGAGTGACCGCACGCGAGTATCTGCATTGGGCTGCTCTGGCACCGGTCATCGGGGTAGCAAGCTGGATGTTTGATGGTATCTACATCGGGGCGACCTGGACCCGCGATATGCGCAACGCGATGATACAGTCGGTTGTTATCTATGTAGTGGCCCTGTTCGTACTTGTACCGACCCTGGGCAATCACGGTCTTTGGGCGGCACTGATGGTTCTGAACATCGCGCGCGGGGTGACGCTTGGATGGCGGTATCCAAAACTGGAGGCCCGGATCGCCTAAAGTACATCAAGCAAGTTCTCTGGCGGGCGTCCGATAGCGGCTTTGCCGCCCGCGATAGCAATCGGTCGCTCGATCAGGATCGGATACTCGGCCATTGCCGAGATCAGCGTTTCTTCGGCAGAAGTTTTGGTCAGGCCCAGTTTTTTGAACTGTTTTTCGCTGGTCCGCATCAGTTCGATCGCAGATATACCAAGGGATTTCAGCAACTGGTTAAGCTCATTGGTTGAGGGCGGGTTTTCAAGGTACTTTCGAACTTTGACCTTTGCACCGTTTTCTTCCAACAAAACCAAACCTGCGTGCGATTTGGAACAACGCGGGTTGTGCCAATACTCGATCATAGCCAATCCTTTCGCTTGCTGCCGACTGCTTGCGCAACGGATGTATACCCGTCGCGCGCCAGAAGCCTGTCCAGCCCGCTGGCGATTTCAGCGGCAAGAGATATTCCACCATAAACCATTGCTGTATAGAATTGGACCGCTGACGCGCCTGCGCAAATCTTGGCATAGGCTTGTTCGGCTGTGCTGATACCGCCGACACCGATCAGGGGAATATCTCCGTTGGTCAATTGGCTGAGTTGTGCCAGGACGCGTGTCGATTTTTCGAACAACGGCGCACCAGAAAGCCCGCCCGCCTGATCTTTGTCCGGGCTATGCAATCCCTCGCGCGACAAAGTTGTGTTGGTGGCGATCACCGCATCGACACCTGTCTCGCGCGCGACCTCGGCGATGTCTTGCAATTCAGCGTCCGTCAGGTCGGGCGCAATTTTCAGGAACACGGGTAGCGGGCGGGGCAGCGCGTTGCGGGTGTTGATAACTCCACTCAGAAGCACGCTCAGCGCAGCCTTGCCTTGCAAATCGCGCAGCTTTTCGGTGTTCGGTGATGAAACATTGACCGTGGCAAAATCCAGATGAGCGGCGCAATGGGCCAGAACCTTTGCAAAATCGCCGGGTCGGTCGTCGCTGTCCTTGTTAGCTCCGAGGTTGAGGCCAATCACCGCATCCTTGGGGCGGTGTGAAAGGCGGGCCGCCATCACGTCCATGCCCTCATTATTGAAACCGAAACGGTTGATGGCAGCCCGGTCTTCGGTCAGCCGGAACAGACGTGGTTTTGGATTCCCGGGCTGAGGGCGTGGCGTCACAGCACCAACTTCAACAAAGCCAAAACCAGCGCGGGAAAGCGGGCCAAGAACCTCACCATTCTTGTCGAAACCGGCGGCTAAACCGACTGGGTTGGGTAGATCAAGCCCGGCCACTTGTGTTTTCAACCGCTCAGACGTTACCGGTCCGGGCGACGGTGCAAGACCGGACTTCAAGGCCTTGATCGACAACCCATGAGCAACTTCAGGATCCAAACGATGCAGGGCAGCCAGCCCAAGTTTCTCGGTCAGTTTCATCCGGCCAGGGCCTTATTTCTGCAGGAACGCCAGATCAGGGATGCTGTCGTCATGCCATCTCCTCCGGAAATTGATGTGTTTTACCATCAAAAGGCAGGTCGCAAGACCACACCACATCGCTGATGCGAATCTGGCGATAGAGATGGGGAAACAGCGCACCACCGCGCGAGGTTTCCCATTTCAGATTGCCCCCCATGGAATCCGCCTCACAAGCCAACAGCGTCAGCCCTTCGACACCGGCGAAGTGCTTTGCTGCAGTTTCGGCTGCTTGTTCAGCGGTCGAGAAGTGGACAAAACCATCGGCCACATCAATGGGCGCACCGTCTGAGGCGCCTTGCGCCTGCAAATGGGCCCACTCGTCGGCCCGGAAAATCTTGTAAATCAGCATATCGGTCTGATGCCCCGCGCAGCAGATGGAATCAAGCCGGATTTCCCCCTTTGACTCTTTGCGATGCACGGCGCACGATCACGAAAAACAACGATAGGGAGTTTTAAGATGTTCACTCGTTTTCTCGCTTCTGCAGCGGTACTCGGCCTAACTGCAGGCATGGCCGCTGCTGAGTACAAGCTAACGATCCTGCATACCAATGATTTTCACTCGCGCATTGAGCCGATCAACAAATATGACAGTGGTTGTGGGGATGAAGACAACGCCGAAGGTAAGTGCTTTGGCGGTTCGGCGCGTTTGGTGACTGCGGTCGAAGACGCGCGTGGCCGGGCTGAAAACTCGATCCTTGTGGATGGGGGAGACCAGTTTCAGGGCTCATTGTTCTACACCTACTACAAAGGCAAAGTTGCTGCCGAATTTATGAATAAGCTCGGCTATGACGCGATGACAGTGGGTAACCACGAGTTTGATGACGGCCCCGAAATTCTACGCGGATTTATCGATTCGGTCGATTTCCCGGTGCTGATGTCGAATGCGGATATCGCGGATGAAGAGCTTCTGACTGACAAAATCAAGAAATCCACTGTGATCGAAGTGGGTGGTGAAAAGATTGGCCTGATTGGTCTGACACCGGAAGACACGCATGACCTCGCCTCGCCTGGCCCGAATATCACCTTCTCGGACCCAGCACCTGCGGTTCAGGCTGAAGTGGACAAGTTGACCGGTGAAGGTGTGAACAAGATCATTGTTCTCAGCCACTCAGGATATGGTGTGGATCAGCGCGTGGCGCAGGAAACCACAGGTGTCGACGTGATCGTGGGCGGGCATTCTAACACCTACCTGTCGAACACATCGGACAAGGCTGTGGGGCCGTACCCAACTGTTGTGAACGGGGTGCAGATCGTACAGGCCTATGCTTATGGCAAGTTCCTGGGCGAACTGAACGTGACCTTCGATGATGATGGCAATGTTGTCTCGGCAGCCGGTGAGCCGTTGATCATGGACAACGCCGTTGCTGAGGATCAGGGATCGCTGGACCGCATCGCCGAGTTGGCCGCACCACTGGAAGAGATTCGCAACAAGGTTGTAGCTGAATCGGCGGCCTCGATCGAAGGTGACCGGTCGATCTGTCGCATTCAAGAATGCGAGATGGGCAACCTAGTTGCCGACGCGATGCTTGCACGGGTTGCCGATCAAGGCGTTCAACTTGCAATCGCAAATTCCGGCGGGCTGCGCGCCTCGATCGATCCGGGTGAAGTAACCATGGGCGAGGTTCTGACGGTTCTACCGTTCCAGAACACACTCTCGACCTTTGAAATCAGTGGTCAGGGAGTGATTGACGCGCTCGAAAACGGTGTAAGCCAGGTCGAAGAGGTCAAGGGCCGGTTCCCACAGGTGGCGGGCATGACCTTTACCTGGGATGCGTCGGTTGCCCCGAACGAAGGCCGGATCGTCGAAGTCATGGTTGCCAATGGCGGTGGCTATGAGCCTATTGATCCTGCAGCGACCTATCTTGTTGTCACAAACAACTACGTCCGTAACGGCGGCGATGGGTACAGCGTGTTCTCGGGTGAAGACAAGAATGCTTATGACTTCGGACCTGATCTGGCGGATGTAACGGCGGAATACCTAGCCGAGAATGCCCCGTATCAGCCGTATCTGGACGGGCGTATCAAACAGAAGTGAAGCATTCACCGCTAACAGTAAGGCCGCCTTTCGCAGGCGGCCTTTTTTGGTTCAGTCAAACGTATATTCAGGCCAAAGCGCCGGATCGAGGCCCTCTAGCAGGGGCTGAATGTGATCGGTGACATCGCGCCAGCCCCCTATAGACCCGGTCGAGATTTTCTTGCGCACCTGATCAACGCTGGCGGTAAGCACCTGTTTGGTGTTTTGCTCGGGGTGGATCATCTGCACGTCCCAATCGAGGCCACAGAAAGCGGCGATGCTTTTGCTGTGAGTCTCGGGCTCGGCGACCAGATTTTCATAAGAAACGGTTAAGATACGATTGCCGAACAGCTTGTCCCATCGCGCCATGTAGCGCTTGTAAAGGTTGGCCGAATGGGCGATCGCCTGCAAGTTCGACGCATAGCGCAACCCCGGTTCCGGAAAACGCCTGATCCACTTGGACAGACCGACATCCCGAGGGTCGCGCATCATGTTGATGACACGCGCATCCGGGAAGGCCGTTAGCAGAAAACCCATCCACTGATAATTGTGGGGCATCTTGTCGACGAAGGCAGTTGTACCATTGGGGATCGGGGGCATCAGCCTGCGGAATTCCTGTGCAAATTTCGATGCGGATTTTGCATCGAACGGATCGCCCGAGTCGACAAACGGCTGCGAGAGATCAGCCCCCAGCATAAGTTCCCCACAACCCGCGACACCGGGAATGGAACTCAGCATCAATTCCATCAATGTGGTGCCAGAACGGGGTTGCCCGATCACAAAGATCGGCTTGGCGGCACGATCATGATCCGCAGCCACAACTGGACCATCTGTGGAGAAAAGGTTGCAAATATCGCTTTGCTTTTTCTCTTCCAAGGCGAAGTTATAGGGGTTGGTATCATGCTGCGCTGCATTGGCGCGCGCGAACTCAGGCAACGCAGCACTCAATCCATCGCGTGTCAAAGTCACATTCGCCTTTGCGAACTCGAGCAGTGAATCGGAATGGTCGCTATGCGAAATGGCAATTTCGATAGCATTGGCAAGTTGCTCTGATTGCTTTTCATTAGCAATCATCGACATCTGGTAGAGCGCTGCCGCAGACGCAGGGTTTGCGTCAAGAACAGTCTGTAAAACCAGCCTGGACCCGCCCTTGTCCCCGGTTTGATGTAGATCAACCGCTTTTCGGATGGCTATGTCTTCGTTTTCGGGCGCCAACTCGTAGGCTCGTGAAATATCCTCAGAACAATGCTGTGCATATCCTATTTGCCCATATGCACGGGCCCGCGACGCAAGCAGATCGGCATTGTCGGGGTCAGTTGCCAGTTTTTGGGAGGCATGATCGATGATTAAACGCCAATTCTGCCCTTTGAGTTGGATTTCATCGATAACCCGGGTCAACTCCTTGTTGCCGGGGAACTGCTGCAACTTATGTTCAGCATAAGACAGCGCGCGCGGAATCTGGCCCGTCTGCATCAACGCATTGGCCAGATTTTCTACAAATTGCGCTTCGTCTGGCTTCATACGCGATGCTGCGGCGAAATGCGGGACGGCTTGCTTGTACCGTTCCATCTCGGTCAACACAAAACCCGCGATGGCTTGGTAATCTGAATCCTTGGGAAATTTCTTGATGCCCAACTGCGCCTTTTTCAACGCCTGCGGCAGCTTTCCCGCCCCGAGATCGCTCAGTGCTTTGCTCTTGAGGGTGTTTGGGGTCTGTTGTGCCATTTGAGTGCACGTCCCATGTCAGTATGAAGCCAATATAGAAGGTTCATTACCCAAGCGAGATCGTATTGCAATGGCTCATCGCAGCGTCATTCCGACGTTGCGATCGACCGCTCGCTTTTATTTCGCGCGCATGCACGGTAGACCGCTGGCATGACTTTGAATTTTTCCAGTTTGCCGCAACTCTACGACCACAAGTTTGATACGATTATCGACGTGCGCAGCCCGGCCGAGTTTGCCGAGGATCACATGCCCGGTGCGATCAATCTGCCGGTTCTGGATAACGAAGAACGCGCGCGGGTTGGTACGATCTACGTCCAGCAGAGCCCGTTTCTGGCCCGGAAACTTGGGGCTGCGCTGGTGTTTCGCAATGCGGCAGATCACATTGAAAAACACCTCAGCCATCATGAGGGCGACTGGAAGCCGTTGGTCTATTGCTGGCGTGGGGGGCAGCGGTCGGGGTCTTTCGCATGGATGCTTCAACAAATTGGCTGGCGGGCTGAGGCAGTTGAGGGCGGGTACCAAACCTATCGTCGACTGGTAAAGCAATTCTTCTATGATGATGCGCTGCCCTATCGGTTGGTCGCGCTGGATGGGTATACCGGAACGGCCAAAACCGATCTGTTGGCGTATTTGCAGGCGCTTGGCGTTCAAGTGCTGGACCTTGAAGGTTTGGCCAATCACCGGGGTTCGCTGCTGGGTGAAAGGCCAGGTGGTCAGCCTGCTCAGAAAGCCTTTGAATCCGCTTTGGCCGCTGCTCTGAGTGGATTGGACACAGCGCGGCCTGTCGTGGTTGAGGCTGAATCGTCCAAGATCGGAAACTTGATCCTTCCACCCAGCCTTTGGTCGGCGCTGTGTTCGGCACCTCGCATCCAGATCACGGCTCCGATCGAGGCGCGCGCTGCCTATCTGGTTTCCGCATATGACGACATCCTTTCAGATAGCGAACAACTGCGTGATCGATTGTCGCCCTTGCGGTTTCACCGCGGCCATGAAGTTGTGGACGGTTGGCTGGACATGATTGATGCCGGGGACAAACGCGGGCTGACGCAGGCGTTGATGGCACAGCATTATGATCCGGCCTACGCCAAATCGCGCAAAGCGCAGCGTGCCGAGGTGATCGCACATATTGATGCCCCATCACTCGACGATGCTGGGCTGTCAGCAATGGCGGTTCGGATCGAAAAGATATTGGGTCAGCTTTGAATGCGCAGACCTGGCGTCGCATTCAGGTGACCGATCAAGGCAGCAGGATACCCAGCCGCCTGCAATTTGGTGCATAGTTGTTCAGCCTCTTCAGCCGCGACGGCTGCCAAAAGACCTCCGGCTGTCTGCGGGTCGAACAATAAGTCGCCCTTGCCTCCGGTCGGAAGTTCCGGGGTGATGGCGCGGTTATCGGCATAGATCGTGGATTGGATCCCCTGATCGTTTAGTTCCATTGCGCCTGCCATAACCGGGATCGCGGTAAGCAAGAGCGTTGCGCCGCACCCTGATGCTTCGCACATGCCCTGCAAGTGACCGGCTAAACCAAACCCGGTGACATCGGTCATTGCATGAGCGTTACGCAGGATGCGGGATGCCTCAGCTTGCGGCTGTACCATCTGTTCGAACGCCGCCGCGACCCAAGCGCCTTTCGCCTGACCCGCCATCTCGGCAGCCATCAGAACGCCGCTGCCCAGCGGTTTTGTCAGGATCAGGGCGTCATTGGGCTTTGCACCACCCAGCGTGATGGGCTCGGCTTCGCAAAGCCCCGTCAGCGTGAAACCAACGGTCATTTCGTCACCCATCGAGCTGTGGCCACCCACGATCGCCGCCCCGGCCTGATGCATGACTTCGCTGGCGACACGCATGATCTCGGCCATTGTGCGCTGCTGAAGCTCAGCAGACATGCGGGGCAGGATGATCGTGGCAGTTGCGGCTTGCGGTTGCGCACCCATCGCCCAGATGTCGCCAAGCGCGTGAACGGCGGCAATGCGGGTCATCAATGCGGGGTCATTGGTGAAGCTGCGCAGGTGATCTGATGTCATGACCTGTTGGGCATCGCCCGTTCGCAACACCGCCGCGTCGTCGCCCGGCAGGGGCGTCAGGTCCGGCCTATCGAGCTGTGGAACGTCCCGCAGCGCAGCCTGCAAAGCCCCTCGGCCAACCTTGGCGCCGCATCCACCGCACATGGGTTTCTTTCCCAGCGCGTCTTGTACCCCCGCCGCGTAATGCCGAGGCAAGGCAGGGGCAGGCATCTTGGGCAGGTTTCGGAACCGGTTCATGAACCGCTGGTCAATGTGGTTTTTCCATTTCCACATGAGCGGCCCGCTGAACGAAGTCCCCAGCCGTTCTGCCAGTGCGGACTTGCCACCCAGCGATATAAGTTTCAGATAATCCTTCTGCGGCACATAGCGACGCATTTGCCCTGCACCCAGCGCCGAGCGCAGGTTGTCATACAGAACTGGCGCCTCGCGCACCGCATAGACACCCGCCTTGGGGCGTGGATTATCGGACAGGTGGGCACAATCACCGGCGGCAAAAATCGTGGGATTACTGGATTGCAGATATGCGTTCACATTGATGAAGCCATCATGAAGGGCGAGGCCACTATCTGATATCCACTCATAGGGTCGCGCGCCCGCCGCGCCGGTGATGAATTCGGCGGGGATTTGGCGGCCGTCGATCAGATCAATCTGACCCTCGGATATTTGTTGAATCGAAGCGTTCTCAAGAACTTCGATCCCGAGGCGCTCCATTGTCTGCCGGATCGTGGCCGAGGCCTTGGGGACTGCGGCTGTCAAAGCGGTGGCATTGTCAATCAACGTGACCCGCGCTTCGCGCCTTTTGGATCGCAGTGCATATGCCATCGCCATGACCAGTTCAACACCGGCAACGCCACCGCCAATCACGGCGATCGAGGCTGGCCCGGTTTCCGAAAGAAACCCCTGCCATCGCGCCGCGAAAGGGCCAAGTGGCTTGGCAGGGACAGCATGTTCGGCAAACCCGGGCAAAGCTGGCATATCGGACGTAATACCGACATTGACCGAGGCGACATCAAACGCCACCGGTGGGCGTCCGGGGACATGAACGTGCCGCGTGTCAGAATCGATGCCTTCAACTGCGCCCAGTATCACCCGCGCACCAGCAAAACGGGCCAGACGGATCAGATCAATGTCGAGTTCCCACCGCTGATAGTGACCCGCGACAAAACCCGGCAGCATTCCCGAATAGGGCGCGGTCGGCCCCGGGTTGATCACGGTTACACGTGCGCCGGGCAGCGGGTTCATTCCCCATTTCCGCAGCAGCAGCGCATGCGTATGCCCCCCGCCAATCAGAACCAGATCACGGGTCAGGGGCAGCGGAGGTGTGTGCATTGATTTCAGTTCGCGCTGTGGTCCGGGACGTCTTCGACCTGCTCGACTGCGTGGGTAGCCCAAAGCTCATCCTCGCCCGCATCCGGAAGATCGCTGGGTTGTTCATGACGGTGAATGTGCCATTTGGCAATGAACAGGGCCGTGATCGGGGCGGTTAAAAACAGAAATAGCGTGATCAGCAACTCATGAAGCGAGAGCTTGCCTTCGAGCAATACAGAATGTGTGATCGACGCCAGCAGCACGCCCCCAACACCCAGCGTCGTCGCTTTGGTCGGCGCATGCAGGCGTGACATCGGGTCCTTAAGCTTGATCATGCCGAAAGATCCGACAAAGCCAAAGATACCCGAGACGATCAGGAAGAAGGCGATGAGCAGTTCGAAGATGAATGTCATACTGCCCTCACTCGATGATATTGCCGCGCAGCATAAAGCGCGCATAGGCAACGGTTGAGACAAAGCCCAGCATGGCGATGATCATGGCGGCCTCAAAGAATATCTCGGTGCCCAATCTCAGGCCGTAAAGGATCATCAGGGCGATGGTATTGATCACCATCGTATCCAATGCCAACACGCGAGTGCCAACGCCATCTGCGGTGATGATCCGCCACAGACACATCATGATTGCCGCTCCGAAACAGACAAATGCAAAGGAAATCGCATATTCGATCATTCGAAAATCTCCTTGAGGCGACGCTCGTAGCGGTGCTTGATTTCATCCCGCACGTCTTCGGGGTTTGGCGCGTCCAGACAGTGAACCAGCAGGTTATGCCCTTGTGCAGACAGGTCGCAACTGACGGTGCCCGGCGTCATGGTGATCGTGCCGGCAAGCACTGTGATCGCCTCGGGCGTTCTCAGTTCCAGAGGAATGCTGACAAACGCGGGCTGACGATCGGCATCCCGTTTAAATAGGATGATCCGGGCAACCGTTATGTTTGCTATCACGATGTCCCACAAAACCACTAGCATGTATTCAATGACCATCGGCCAATTGCGCAGCTTGGGTCGATCGGGCCAGTAGGGCTGCGTGATGAAAGGAATAATGACCCCCAGAAGCAACCCAAACACAAGCGAATTCAGTGACGGTTTGTTTGCCAGCAGTACCCAGACAATCGTCAGCAGAATGGTCAGGTGAGGGTGGGGAAATATCCGGTGCAGCAGCTTGATCATTCTTCCCTCCCCAGCACGGCCGAGATGTAGTTCTCGGGTGTAAACAATTGTTCTGCTGTCTTGTTGGTGTACTCCAGGGCGGGGCCCGCAAACAGCGTCAGCAGAACAAGACCAAGAACCGCGCCAAAGACCGCAGTGAAGGCAAGACCTGGGTGCGGCTCGGGTGCTGACATCGTGGTCTCAGTGCCCTCATCGCGTACAGCCTCAACAGGTGGAACGACCTGCGCATCATAGCATTTCCAGAATATCAGTGTTCCCGCGCGGGCCAGCCCGACGATGGTAATAAACGATCCGATAAGAATAACCGCCCAGACTGCATTTGCATCCGGAGCATTCCTAGAGGCGTCCAGAACAAGCAGCTTGCCGACAAAGCCAGAAAGTGGCGGCATACCGGCCATCGCAATTCCGCCAACGAAGAACAAAGCCGCAACCAAACCAGTTTGAGGCATCGGATTCGTCGGAGTAATAGCCCCACCACGACGTTCCATTACCATGTCCGCCACAAGGAATAACAACGCTGTGGCAAGGGTTGAGTGGTAAATGTAATACAACGCCGCAGCTGTTGCGACTTCGCTGAACAGCGAGATGGCAACCAACAGCGTACCCATCGAGGTGATGGCGCAAAAGGCGACCATGCGTGCGATATGCTGCGAACCCAGGATGCCAATGGCCCCGACCGCAAGTGTTACCAGCGCCGCAGGCTGCAACCATGCGCCGACCAACCCTTCGGTCACGGCAACGTCTGGTCCGAAGGCGAGAGTGTAGACCCGCAGGATAGAATAGGCACCAACCTTGGTCATGATCGCGAACAAAGCGGCCACAGGCAGCGGCGCATTGGCGTAGCTTGCGGGCAGCCAGAAATGCAGGGGCAGCACGGCGGCCTTGACGCAGAAGACCAATAACAACAGCACAGCACCTACGCGCAGAAGCGCTGTGTCTTCCGGTGGAATTTCTGCCACGCGGACCGCAAGATCAGCCATGTTGAGTGTGCCGGTCACAGAATAGATTGTCCCGAGCGCAAACAGGAACAAGGTCGATGCCAGCAAGTTATAGGTGACGTATTGCACGCCGGCTTTCAGTCGCACGGCACCGCCCCCATGGGTCATCAGGCCATAGGATGCGATCAGCAGAACTTCGAAGAAAACGAACAGGTTGAAGGCGTCGCCGGTCAGGAAGGCTCCGCATACCCCCATGAGCTGGAAATGGAATAAGGCATGGAAATGCTTGCCCCTGTCATCCCATCCCGATCCGATAGCGTAAAGCACAATTGGCAGGGCCAGCAAAGCGGTCAACAGAACCATCATCGCCGACATCCGGTCCAGCACCAGCACGATACCGAATGGAGCAGGCCAATCACCCAGCTCATAGACTTGGATTTCCCCGGTCGTGGCCTGCGAAGTGATGGTCAACGCGATGCCCAACAGCGCCACTACACCTGCAACCGAAAAGATGCGCTGCAGGTCCAGATGGTATCGCAGGACCATGATGATGAACGGGGCCAGGATCGCGGGAAGGACGATCGGCGCAACGATCCAGTGGTTCATGCGTCTTCTCCCGGCGCGTCCACGCTGTCGCTTGCGCTCATGTCGATATGGTCATCTTTCGAGGACAGATAGGCCGAAAGCGCGATCATGACGATGACCGCTGTCATCCCGAACGAGATTACGATGGCCGTCAGTACCAGCGCCTGCGGGAGCGGATCGGTATAGGGCACGTCTTCGTATTTGTTCAAAACGGCTGGTGCATTCAGCGCCAACCGGCCAGTGGCAAACAGGAACACGTTCACGGCATAGGTCAGCAATGACAGGCCAAGAATCACAGGGAACGTCCGTCGACGCAAGATCAGGAAAATCCCGGCGGCAGTCATGACGCCAACTGCAGAGGCTACGAGCGCTTCCATCAGACCTGCTCCTTCTCTTGTTCTTCTTCAGGAGGGTCGTCCCGCAGAGGGTTGATATCCATCGGGAATTCCTGCGCCATTCCGGGCTGCCATGCAAAGCGCGACAGGCTGTCGAGTGCCAGCATCACAGCACCCAATACCGCGAGGAAGACGCCGGTATCGAACAGAATTGCGGTGGCCCATTCGAACTCTTCCAGCGGGGGCCAGTGGATATACCCGAAATCACTGGTCAGGAACGGACGATCATTGAACCAAGCACCCAGACCGGTGGCGGCGGCAATCAAAACGCCCCAGCCGATGGTACCATGATAATAGAACCGCTGCCGTTCGATGGCCCATGTGTACCCGCTTGCCATGTATTGCATCAGATAGGCGATGGCGACGATGAGGCCTGCGATAAATCCGCCTCCGGGCTGATTATGGCCGCGGAAGAAGATGTAGGCGCCAACCATAAGGGCGATGGGCATCATAACCCGCGTGGCGACAACCATCATTAGCGGGTGCGAGTCGCCCGATTGCGGCCAATGCGGTTTGCGGTTCAGCAGGTAGCCGCGCACGTTGGTGCCCAGTACCGACTCGGTCAGGGCGAAGATGATTAGCGCGGCGATGCCCAGCACGATGATCTCGCCAAAGGTATCAAAGCCCCGGAAGTCGACGAGGATCACATTCACGACGTTGGTGCCCCCGCCGCCTTTGTACGAGTTGGCCAAATGAAACTCTGAAATCGTGGGAAAGGCGAAATCCCGCATCATCAGGGCGTAGATCAACGCGCCCGAGCCGATACCGGCGACAACTGAAATCGCGGCATCGCGCCAGCGGCGGGCCGCGCTGCTGTCCCATGGTGTTTCGGTCGGTAGGAAGTTCAACGAAAGCAGCAGCAAGATCATCGTCACGACCTCGACCGAGATCTGGGTTAGCGCCAGATCAGGTGCCGAGAGGTAGTTGAAGGCCATGGAAATGATCAGGCCAACCACTCCGATCAACACCAGCGAAAGCAGCCGGTTGCGGTGGAACCACATGATTGCCAGCGTCGCACCCACTAGGCAAATCCAGCCCACAATCGGGATCGGTTGCGCTGGCAGTGGAATGCGCGTTTCAACACCAATTGTACCAGTCGAGTAGGCGTAGTAGCCAAGCCCGACCGTGAACGCGACAAAGATGATGGCGTAGCGGCTGATCACGCCATTATGCAGCTCATCTGTAAACCAACGGCTGATGCGGGTCAGTGCCCCGATGATCGCCTCGAATATCACCTTAGCCTCGGGTCGAGGCAGCGCATTCCAAAGCCGTTCACCGCGTTTGTGCAGCGACAACAGGAACAGGCCGCCCAACGTCGCGACCGCGGACATATAAAGCGCGGGCGTGAAGCCGTGCCACAGCTTCAGTGAATAATAGGGCAGCTTTTCGCCACCAATCACGGCACTGGATACAACCGCGACCAGCGGGCCGACGATGGCCGCCGAATAAAGGCCGATCACAACAACCAGGACCACAAGGAAAGCTGGCGCCAACCAAAGACCAACAGGCGGGTCATGTGGATGCGCGGGATAGTCTTCCCGCGCAGGCCCCAGGAACACGTGACCGACAAAGCGGAAGGAATAGGCTGCAGAGAATAGTGCTGCCAGCAGCGCCAGCCCTGGCACCAGATAGTGCGAATGCAGCCAGGTGGTGTGAACCGTCTCTTCAAGCATCATCTCTTTCGAGAGGAACCCGTTCAACGGTGGCAGCCCGGCCATCGACAGGGCCGCGATGGTGCCGATCGTAAAGGTGATTGGCATCAGGTGGCGCAGCCCACCCAGTCGTTTGATATCACGCGTCCCGGTTTCGTGGTCAATGATACCGGCAGTCATGAAGAGGGCGGCCTTGAAGGTCGCGTGGTTGATGATGTGGAAGATGGCGGCAACCGCCGCAATCTTGGTGCCAAAACCCAGCAGCATCGTCACCAGACCCAGATGAGAGACCGTCGAAAACGCCAGCAACGCCTTAAGATCATCTTTGAACAGCGCAATCACCGCGCCCAGCAGCATGGTGACCAGTCCGGTCGTCGCCACGATATAGAACCAAGCATCGGTGCCCGCCAGAACGGGCCACATCCGCGCCATCAGGAACAGCCCGGCCTTCACCATGGTGGCCGAGTGCAGATAGGCTGAAACCGGGGTAGGCGCGGCCATGGCGTGTGGCAGCCAGAAATGGAATGGGAACTGCGCGGATTTGGTAAAGCACCCCAAAAGGATCAGGATCAGTGCAGGCAGATAATAGGGCGAGGCCTGTATCAGCTCCTTGTTTTGCAGGATATCGCTCAGGTCATAGGATCCTACGATGTTACCCAGGATCAGCATTCCGGCGATCATCGCAAGACCACCTGAACCGGTAACAGCCAGCGCCATGCGCGCACCTTGCCGCCCCTCGGGCAGGTGCTTCCAATATCCGATTAGAAGAAATGAACTGAGTGACGTAAGCTCCCAAAAAATAAGCAAAAGAAGGATATTGTCAGATAGAACGATCCCGACCATCGCACCCTGAAACAGCAACAGATAGGTATAGAACTGCCCCATCGGATCTTCGCGTGACAGGTAGAACCGGGCATAGAGGATTATCAGCAGGCCAATGCCAAGGATCAGCAGCGCAAACAGAAACCCCAGCCCGTCGAGCATGAAATTTGCGTTCAGGCCCAGCCCCGGTATCCAGTCGAACCGCGCGGTCACCACGTCTCCGCGCATCACGCTTGGGATGTGGATCAGCAATCCCATAAGAGCCAGGAACGTGGTCAACCCCGCCGCCGATGCCGCTGCGTTTCGTCCTGCCCGGATCAGCAGGGCTGGAAAGACAGCTCCGAGGAAGGGAAGGGCCGCGATAAGGAATAGGGACAAGTGCGATACTCCGATCTGGGCGGTCAAGATGACTGATTTGCTAGGGATAATTTATTGACTGCTCGGAAATTGCAAGGTTTTGAAAGGTTTTAAAGGACACATATTGGGTAGGAGTTACCTGCTTTGGTGTTATTTACCAGCGAGATAATGACGTGAACTTGATCTGGTGGTCGAATTTCCCGAAAGCGCTACGATTTTGCGTGTGATAAATACAACCTGTTACTGCAGGAGAACGCCGTATGGCGGATACGAATAACCGTACCCGAAGGTGGGTTGTGCTGGGCGGAATCGCTGCCATTGGCGCGGGATTCGCGATACGCGAATACCGGTTGATTCCGCAGGATTATTCGGGCGATCAACTGGATGTCGCCAAGGCCCATCAGAAGGCAGTAGCGGGGGACATTCTTTTGGTGGATATTCGCACTCCGCGCGAATGGCGCGCCACTGGCATTGGTCAGGGCGCACAGCCGCTGGACATGCGTCGCGAGGATTTCGTGCAAGCGCTGGCGCAGCTGACGGATGGCAATACTTCAGCTCCTGTTGCGTTGATCTGTGCCCGTGGGGTCCGGTCGGCGCGGTTGAGCAATCAACTCACTAAAGCTGGTTTTACAAATGTCATTGACGTGCCCGAGGGGATGCTTGGCTCGGCCGCTGGGCCGGGTTGGGTGCGCGCCGGGTTACCGGTTGAGGCTTTTTCAGAGGGGACGTGATGAAGACGCATTACTGGGTGTCATTCTGCCTGGCAGTTGCGGGGCAAGCGGCGCTTGCCGCGTGTGGACCAGACGAGGGAACTTGTGAAACCACCTCGGGTGAGTATCACATCGAACTCCCGGACGCTGACAACCCGCCTTTGGTGGTTTTCCTGCACGGGTATGGCGGAAGTGGCAGCGGAACCATGAATAACCGCGGTATGGTCGCCCCTTTGATCGCGCGCGGCTATGCCGTGATGGCGCCTGAAGGTCTGGAACGGCCCGACCGTGGCGGCACCAAAAGCTGGAACTTCTACCCTGGTTTCGGAGATCGTAATGAGACGGCGTTTCTAAACGAAGCGGTCGAAGATGCGGCACAGCGGTTCGGTATCGACAGCGATCGAGTGGTTTTAGGTGGATTCTCAGCCGGGGGTTTTATGGTAAACTATCTCGCCTGCGAAGCGCCCGAAACCTTTTCGGCCTACGTGCCTGTTTCAGGCGGATTCTGGCGTCCGCACCCCGAGGCCTGTGAGGGACCGGTTCGGATGTTCCACACCCATGGCTGGACCGACAATGTGGTGCCGCTTGAGGGTCGTCTTCTGGGCGGAGGAATGTACCATCAAGGTGATATCTTCGCAGGATTGGAAATCTGGCGCATTGCCAATGAATGTGTTGATACCAAACCCAGCGGGTTTTCAACCACGGGCCAGTTCATGCGTCGGAACTGGATGGGTTGCGCTGAAGGCAGCGCACTGGAATTTGCATTGTTCCCCGGCGGTCATACTGTACCCAAAGGTTGGGCCGACATGATGGTGGATTGGTACGAAGGGTTGCCCGGCAGCTGATTATTCTGCCGGGGTGACGATGCCCTTGCCCTCGATCACGCGTTTCAGCTCATCTCGATAGCGGCGGGCCGAGCGTGTGATGGCGGGCTCGCTGAAATCTTCACGCATTCCGACCATGCGGCGCGCAGCGCCCGCCGATACGCCGCTGAGTGCAGACAGCGGGATCGCCAGCGCAAGGCTGATTGCAATCGGGGCCAGCCAGACCGAAACCAGGCCGGCAAGGATACCAACACCCAGCGCCGCGCCGCTGACGGTTTCCAACGCGTGGCACAGTATCAGCGTGCGCAACCCATAGCTGCCGCCGTCACGGGCCTGCGGGGACCAGCCCTTTTGGATACCAAAAGCGGTGCGGAATACGGCGATCATCTGTTGCACCATTAGAATGGGAGCATAGAGGATCGACAGGACAACCTCGGATAGAAACGAGGTGAAGAACTTGCGCGTTCCGCCAAAATCGGAATAACGCACACCGCTGAGCGGCAGGGCTGCCACGCCCAGAACTTTGGGGGCCAGCAACATGGCGTACATCACCAGAATGATCAGCACATGGCGCGTCTCGGACATCTCGGGCCATTGCGGGAACAACGGGTTGTCCGGGCTGAAATAATGCAGGACCGAGGCTTCTTCCCCCTGACCGATCAGTGCCCACATCACCAGCAGGGCAAACCACAGCGGTGACATCAGATATCCCACTGCGCCGTGGAACATGTGGAACCGTGACACAGCCCGGAACCCGGTCGAACCCAGCAGTTTCAAGTGCTGCAGGTTGCCCTGACACCAGCGGCGATCGCGCATGGCGTGGTCGATAAGGGTGGGTGGTGTCTCTTCATACGAGCCGCGGATACGCGGGAGGAAACGCACGGCCCATCCGGCGCGGCGCAACAGACCGGCCTCGACGAAATCGTGGCTCATGATCAGCTTGTCCTGCCCGCTGAGCGATCGCAGTTTGGGCAGACCAGCACTTGATGCAAATGCGCGGGTGCGAATGATGGCATTGTGGCCCCAATAGTTGCCCTCTTGCCCGCACCACCGTGCAAGGCCTTCGGCAAAGGCAATCCCATAGACGCCATTGGCGAACTGCTGCATTCGGGCAAAGACCGATTGCGCGCCGATTAGTTGCGGATAGCTTTGGATCAGTCCCGCGCGGGGGTCGCGCGCCAGCGCGTCGGTCAGACGCCTAATTGCGCGACCGGTCATCAGGCTGTCGGCATCCAGCACCAGCATCGCGTCCCAATCCGCGCCCCAACGGCTGACCCAATCTGCGATGTTGCCCACCTTGCGATCGGTGTTCGCGGGACGTCGGCGGTAGTAGAGCTCAAGGCCTGGCGCCAAGGTTGTCCGCATTGCTTCGACGCTGGCCTGTTCTTGTGCCGCGATCTCGGGGTCGCGCGTGTCGGACAGAATGAACATCGCATAGTGGTGCTGATCACCGCGTTTCTGTAGGTCCTCAAGCATCGTGCGGGCGTTACCCAGCACGTTCCATGGCACCTCGTTATAGACGGGTGTCAATAGCGCCACGCGCAAGGGTTGCAGACGGCCTTCACGTTTTGGCTGTTCCTGTCGGGACAGCGAGACCATGCCCAACAATACGGTGCAGACGGTAAAAGAAATCCAGAAGAAGTTGAACGAGATCAGCGTCAGCAGGATGGCTTCGACCAGATTGATCCCTTCGGCGCTGAACCAATCGGACATGACCCAGAGCAAGCCCAGAGCCGCGGCCATCGCCGGAGAGAAAGCCAGCGCACGCCAGAACCCGGCAGAAACTTTCCGACCGCCCGCAGGCACTTGCGCGTCACGAAATCCTTGCGCAAAGTTCTGCGCTGGCATCGCCAGCGGGGCCTCTGGCGGCATGATATGAAGATCGCGGCTCATGAAGTCCAACGGTAAAGCCAGACTTCAGAGGCCGGCTGTTTGTCTTTCAACAGCTGCGCGCGCAGCTCCACGTGGTTTCGTTCACCCGATTCGAACGAGAATGCCAGTCGCAGACCGCCTGTGTCGGGATTACGCTGCAGCACACCGTCAGACGTTTCGGCATGCGGCGAATCCACGAAGACGGTGATTGCATCGAGGTCATCGAACAGATCGCTGTCTTCAAAATCGATCACGGCAAGACGGCCATCGCCAAAGGTATTGTCGCCCATCGCGGTGTTGATCACGCGCGGCATTGGTGTGCGTTGGGGCTCCTCCCCCCAGACCAGACGATACGAGAGGTCAATTTGACTGCCCGCAATGTAAGGCTGCATCGGGCGCCAATAGGCGACGATGTTGTCATAGATCTCCTGATCCGCCGGAATTTCAACTAGCGTGACAGTACCTTTGCCCCAATCTTCATTGGGCTCGACCCACAGACCGGGGCGTTTGTGGTAATTCGCCTCAAGGTCTGCATAGTCCGAGAACTCTCGCTTTCGCTGCATCAGACCAAATCCGCGTGGATTGGTATCCACGAAAGACGAGATTTGCAGTCGGGTCGGGTTTGCCAACGGCCGCCACAGGACTTCTCCGGCACCATTGCGGATTAACAGACCATCGCTGTCATGTACGGCGGGGCGAAAATCGTCGAAGCGGCTGTGGTTGGTTTGGTCAAACAGGAACATCGATGTGCCGGGCGCGATACCGACATGGGTCAGTTCGGTGCGCGGAAACAGCGTAGCCTCGACATTCATCTCGCAATCCGCACCGGCGGTGACGTCGAAGCGGTACGCGCCGGTGACGCTGGGGCTGTCCATCAGAGCGTGCACAACCATAGCGCGCTGACCCGGTTTGGGGCGTTCCAGCCAGAACCGGATGAATTCTGGGAACTCCTCACCATCCGGATCGCCGGTCTTCAGCGCCAGACCACGGGCGGACAGGCCATACACCTCGTGTAAGCCGATGGCGCGGAAATAGCTGGCGCCCTGCCAGACGCAGAACTCATCGGTTTTGCCGGGACGGTGCATTTCGGTGCGTAGGCGCAGGCCGGAAAAGCCCAGCGTGTCGTCGATGGGCAGCTCGGGCACGTCCTCGGATTTGTCAAACATTGCCAGATCGAAGGCGACAGGTGTGCTGATCCCGTCCTCGACCGTCGAAACCTTCACGGTGCGTGGGAAATACAGGCCCGGGGTAAAGAAATCGACGTTGAAGGGCGTCTCGGTCTCGTACCAAAGCGCACGGTCCAGCCGGAATCGGATTGAGCGATATTGCTGGTACGTCAGGTCCTGCCATTCCTGTGGAACCATCTCACGCTCGGCATAGTCGCGGCTGGCTAGATCGCGGGCCATGGCAATGACATCTTCCCGGCTAAACGGAGTCTCACCACCCGTGGCGTATGCTGCCGGGGCGAGGGCCAAAGCGGTTGATGAGGCCAGAAATGCGCGACGAGTAAAATTCATTTCTTCGATTTCCAAGGATGAGACTTGAACCAAGCGGCCAGATAAGCCACGCCGATGATCATGGCAAAGCCAATCATGTTAGCAGCGAAAACACTGGCAACATCCCGCCCACTCAGATCCAGTCCGACGCCGATAAGCCGTGCTGCAGCCATGGAAAATACGAACACCGCAAGCGATTGCTGCCCGACCTTGGTGATGACGGTCAGCAGGGATTGCCACACCTTGGCGGCTGCCCCTTGGCCGGTCGCGATCAGACGATGGCCATGCTCACCCGCGATCACCCAGCCCAGATATGCCAGCGAAAGGAAATGCAGATAACGGAACAAGCCAAAGTCGGTCTTGTTGCGGAATTCTTTTGTTACCGGCCAGACCTTGCGGATTTCGTCAGCCAGATCGGGTGCTACCGCATTGATCCATGTGAAAACCTTCCACGAGCCAAACGGCATCGAGAGAATCAGGAACAGGACCGCTGCCCAGATCAAGGTTTTCGACACCGGAGGGGCCGGAATCCAGCCACGCATGAAGGCGAATCCGGTGAAGAACAGCAATTGCCAGCCGAATGGGTTGAAGAACCACTGGCGATCCGACCAAGGCTCGGCAGGCAGATCAAGGTAATCGTATTGAGCGACAAGCCAGATCGTGACCGAAGCCAATGCGACCGCCCAGAACCCGATGCGATGGAGCCCCATGAACAGCGGCATCATCGCCAGCACCACCAGATACATCGGCAGGATGTCAAAGTAGTTGGGCACATAGGTCAAAGTGAACAGCCCCACGATCTGCGAGGCAGGGTCATTGAAGAAATGCTGCAGGTTCAGGGATGAGACATAGGTTTTCTCGAATAATCCCGACTGATCCAACGCGGCCATGGTCATGGCGACGAAGAAGAAGAGGCAGATATGGGCCCAGTAGACCTGCCAGATGCGGAAACTCACGCGCGCAGTGCCCAACCACCAGCCCTTGCGCAGAAAGGCGCCGCCAAATGCAATTGCCGAGGCCATGCCCGAGCAGAAAACGAAAATTTCAGTCGCGTCTGAGAATCCGAACCGCGCGGGAATCCACTTGGCCCACGGATCGTTCGGGATATGGGCAATCAGGATGATGAACATCGCGATGCCGCGATAGAAATCCAGACGCGGATCGCGCGTGCGGGCAGGGGCAGCAGTCTGGGACGCCACCGGAGCAAAATCAGAAGCGGGCGATGCAGTCGCCATACAAGTTCTGTCCTTCTTGGTCTTTTTTTGTTGTTATTCGGCGGGGACGCTTTGCGCGTCGCCGCTGTCGCGTGCGGCCTCGATCAGGGCGCGGCGGGCATGTGCGTAGTTGTCCTCGCCCCCTGCGCGTTTGGCGCGGCGGTCATCAAGGATGTGCTCGACCTCATCCAGGCGGCCCGCGCGCAGGCCGGAATCAATTGTGATGCGCTCGAATACATCACGTTGGGCGTGGCTGCCACCCGCCAGTTGCATTGAACCTCGCGCATTTGACAAAAAATCAAAGGCTTGGCCGTAAAGCCCTTCGCCAAAGGCTTCAAGCCCCTTGGCTGCGGCAACGCCGGGATCGGACATGCGGATCGGTGTGTCGCCCTGATTGCGCTGGGCATCCTTCTGGATACGCTGCAGCATCTTGGTTGTTGCGTCCGGGCGGTTGTCACCGGTCAGGGCCAGCAGGTAATGCAGGTCGGCGAAAATCAGGCATCCGTCTTCGGTGCGGGCAGCGCTGAGATCGGCCAGTTCTTCCCAGCGGTTGCCGACGTCAAAACCCTCAAGCTCCAAACGAGACAGTAACGAGGTGGCGTTCGAGATATCGCGGTAATCGTCGGTTTTGTCCTGTCGGATGTGGTGGTCGTAAAGCGCCATCACCTGATCAACCTGACCGAGGTCCAGATGCATCAGCGCCTTATGCCACCAGACGTGATAGCGGAAGTTGTTGCAATGTGCCCAGGCGTCCTCGCGCCCGGCAAGCCAGTCCAGACCCAGTTGCGCATTGCCTGTCATCTCGTGCACATGCGCCACGGCGTGCAGGCCCCAGGCATCGTCCGAGACCATCCACAGTGCCTGACGCCCTGCAATTTCGGCTTTTTCATAAGCGCCGGTTTCTTCAAGGGCGAAGGAATGGCACCCCAGCAGATACCCGCGCCCTGCGTGATCCGGTTCGTAGGCGGGCATCACACGCTCAATCGACCGGCGCATACCCTCAGAATCGCCCAGAACAAAACGTGTCGCATGGCTGAGCTTCATGGCCAGAGAATCGGTGGGATGCGCACGCAGCACTTCTTCGAATTTCTGTACGGCCTGGGAGGGCAGATCAGCCATGTACAAAGCCAGCGCCTCGACATAAAGCCGTTCACGGGCTGTGACAGGTTGACGACCCATTGCGGCATTGGCTGCGTTCAGCGCTTCGGTCGCCACGGGAAGCATCTCGCGCCGACCCAGCAAAACCATGAACAGACCTTTGATCGCGTGACCCAGCGCGAAATCAGGTTCAAGTTCCAGCACTCTGCCCAAGTGCTGCGGCGTTACGGCGGCATGTGCCATGAACCCAAGGAGAACACCATTCCAGGCCTCGACGCTTGCGGGCTGGCTGAGGGTGTTCATCTGTCCAAAGACGTCTTGTTTCATACTTGGGTCCAATCTGATTGCGGTATTCTGTATTGTTCGATGTAGCAGAGTGTGCTGCCGGGTCGTAACAGTATCGACACTGCTCTCGAATTGGTGAAAACACGTGTGTGTGAAACGCGAAAAAAACCGCCGATTCAAGGGCATGTTTCAGCAACTTGCCGCCTAAACAGGCAAAGTGTTTCAGTCTTCGAAAGGGTTTTTCGCGTTCAGAACGGCCTGTGTGTCGGCCCCGCAGATCGGAGGCGCACTGCGATATGCTACAGGTGTGCGCGACAAGTTCAGGGGATTCCCGATCAGTCGCACCTCACCTGGTGCGGCTTGCATAGTGATCTGCATCTGCCGTGCGGAGACCTGATCGGACGCAAATACTTGATCGAGTGTTTGTACCGGACCAACCGGCACTTTCAGCTTTTCCAAACCGGCGATTACGCTGCTCGTGTCCAGCGCTTGCACCGCCGGGCGCAGGATCGCATTCAAGGCGTCGCGATTTTCAAGGCGGGCTGGGTTGGTCGCAAATCGGGGGTCGCCCGCAAGCTCTGGTTTGTTGATGAAACTGCAAAACCGTGTGAACTGGCTGTCATTTCCGACTGCAAGAATCACATGCCCGTCGCATGTGGCATAAACATCGTATGGCACGATGTTTGGATGCCCATTGCCGCGCCGCTGGGGTACATTGCCCGACGTCAGGTAGTTTACGCCTTCGTTGATCAGCCAGGCCACCTGTGAATCCACCAGCGCAAGGTCGATCTGCTGACCTTCACCGGTCAGGTCGCGGTGACGCAAGGCTGCCAGAATACCGACGCAGGCATACATGCCGCACATTACGTCAGCGATTCCGACGCCCACTTTCATCGGCGTCCCCTCGGCATCGCCGGTCAAAGACATGACCCCACCATAGCCTTGCGCCATAAGATCGTATCCCGGCTTCGGTGCGTTGGGGCCGGTTTGCCCATAGCCGGAGATTGAACAGTAAACGAGGCCGGGAAACTCTTTTGACAGGGTGGCGTGGTCGAGCCCGTATTTCGCAAGGCCTCCGGGTTTGAAATTCTCGATCAGGATATCGGCATGAGACGCCAATCGCCTGATCTCGGCCTGACCTTCAGGTGTGGCGATATCCAGAGCGACCGATTTCTTGTTGCGATTGGACGACATGAAATAGGCACTCAAATCCGAGCGATTACCATCTGCATCCTCGACGTAAGGAGGTCCCCATTGCCGTGTATCGTCACCGCCAGTGGCCGGGTTTTCGATTTTGATGACGCTTGCCCCCAAATCACCCAATAGCTGGGTACAAGTAGGTCCGGCCAGAATGCGCGACAGGTCCAGTACCTTGACGCCTTTCAGCGGTCCTTCAGATGCGGCCATCATATCCTCCACGGTCGATTTCCGCAGCAATGACAGTGAACTTGTCGGCTTTCAATGCCTTATCCAGCGCGTCCCGCAACTCGCCGCGGCTGCGCACAGTGTGTCCGTACCCGCCGAAGGCGCGACCCATGGCGGCAATATCGTGACGATTGAAATCCACCCCGTGATTGCCCATCTGGCGCTGCCGTTGTTTCAACTCGATCAGCGCAAGGCTGGCATCGACAAAGACCAGAAAAATTGGATTCCCACCCATTTCAGAAGCGGTCGAAAGCTCTCCGGCGACCATCAGAAACCCGGCATCACCTGAGAAGCTGATCACGGGTCGATTGGGTTCGGCCAGTTTCAACCCGATTGCCATCGGAACGGCACAGCCCATGGTGCAGAGCGCCGAGGATTGGATCAGTCCGCGTTCCTCGGAACAATCCCACATCTGGCTGAGAAGAATGCGATGCGCACCGCTGTCCGCAGTGGCAAGGGTTTCGGGCGGCAGCACAGCGCGGGTTTCCGCGATGATTGCCGCCGGTCCCCAGTCTTCATCGGTCGGGAAGGCCTGTGCAAGAGCGGCTTTGACCTGAGTTGGTTCCTCACCCGGCCATGTCTTACGTGCCGGATTGCCCTTGGCGATTGCTTCCAGCGTTGCACCGGTATCAGCGACCAGATTGAGGCCTGCCTGATGCATGTAATGATCGTTGACGACGGCTGAGATATCAATGACTCGCTTGGTCTCGGGGTCCCATATCTCGCGCCAGCCGGGGCGCATTTCGATGGGATCATAGCCCAGGCACAACACTAGATCGGCCTGTTCGACCAATGGGATCAGATGCTTGTCAGCCAGAGGTGACAGACCGGCACCACCCAAACACAGCGGATGATCTTCGGGCACCACGCCCTTGGCCTTGTAGGTGGTCACAAAAGGAATACTGAAATGCTCTAAAAACGCCCGGACCACGCTGCGGGAGTCATCATAAAGAACATCCAGACCGATGATGGCCAAAGGCCGCTCGGCATCAGCCACCCAGCGCCGCGCCTTTTCCAGACATTCGCCCCCGGGGGCCACTGGGGCGACCTTGGCCAGACGGCGGTGTTTGATACCCTCCACGCGCGTATCAGCGACTGAGATCGGCACATCGATATGAACCGGGCCGGGGCGCGGCTGGTTGGCCAGCGACACCGCCTTATCAGCGATGATATCGGCCCCATTTGCGGTCAACATGAAAGTGCCTTTGGTGATCGAGCGATAGACCTGCGCGTGATCCATCACTTGATGGGTATAGGTCAGCGCCTCATCCGCGTCGACGCAGCCGGTCAGCACAATCATCGGCACCCGATCCTGCAGCGCGTTCGCGACCACGTTGATCCCGTTCATCGCGCCGGGTCCAAGCGTGGCCACCAGAATCGCAGGCGCACCATCGCGATGATGCACCGCCTCGGCCATGAAACCGGCGGCGTTTTCGTGTTTCGTCAGGTGAAAGGTGATGCCAGCACGTTCCAGCGCGTCCACCAGTGTCAGAACCTCGCCACCGGGCATTCCGAATGCGTGGCGGCATCCGGCCTCAAAAAGGCGCTGTGCCAACAGGTCTGCGGCACGAGGAGAAAGGTCCTGCATCAATCAAGCTCCGACAATTGTATCTTTCAGCAGATTGCGGAGGACAGGCGCGGACGCAAGCAGGTTCACGTCAGTGTGACTATTTGACGGCGCTTTCCGCGACGGCCTGAAACTTTGTGTCCAGTTCGGCGGCAATCTCGCTCAGCGCCTGTCCACCTTCATCTGCGTATGGAGCAAAAACAAAGCTCGGTGTCTTATAGGACAGGGTAGCGGTGCCGTCTTTGTTCTCGGTCACGTAAAAGCGAATTGGGGCTTCGATCATCGCATTGGTCGAGGTTTCAAGAACCCGAACGGCGAAGTCATTGTTGAATGCACCGATCACCCGATTGCCCGGAATGGTGATCCCTCGCGAAGCAGCGGCTTTGGTCGGTCCGGCCTGCGTCACCACGATCAGGCCGTTATTCTTCACTGCAGCTTTGGTGTCTTCAACCAGGTTTTCATAATTTTTATCGCTGGGGTAAACCGCCCAACCGGAAAGGGGCTCGATGCCGTCGGCCCATGCGGGCATGGCTAGCAGGCAAATCGCAATCCAGAGCGCCTTCATGTTATTCCCCTCCGTTTTGGATGAGGAATAGATGGCAGATAAACGCTGAAACCGTGCTCACAATCCCGTGCGTGCCGCATTTCATGCGATGCGCTTTTTCAGCAAATATATATCCATGATCCAGCCGTGATCAGATCGGGCCCGCGCGCGCGTGTTCAGAATGTCCTGCGCCACATCCGCCAGCGGTCCCTTGATCAGGATTTCTTCTTTCATGCCCACATAAGCCCCCCACCAGATGTCGTAGTCCTCCATCCTGAGGCTTTGGAATGAGCATTCTCCATCCAGCATGACCGCAACTTTCGAGGCCGGGTCAGGCCAGCCTTCATCGCGAATACGGCGGCCCGTGGTCACGACATAAGGCGCGCCCAGATCGTTGATCGGTATCGCATGGGCTGCGGTCAATGCTTGCAATGCAGTTATGCCCGGAACCACTTGGACCGACGGGTGCGGGTCAAGCCGCGCCGCGATCCGAAGTGAACTGTCATAAAGTGATGGGTCACCCCAAATCAGCAGCGCCACTTTCTGAGCGTTCGGGTGAGCAGAAATCGCCTCTTGCCAGCGCAAGGCAATGGCATCGTGCCATTCATCAACGCCACGCAGATAACCATCTTTGGCCCGACGTTTTGGGACGTCGAAATAGGCGATAACCGGAGGGGTATCCGTGACCTGTGCTATGATGTCTTCGCGCAGTCCCGCAAGATCGGCTTTGTTCTCTCCTTTGCGCGGGATCAGGATCAGGTCCGCAGCCCTGATCGCTTGCGCCCCCTGAAAGGTCAGATGGTCGGGGTTGCCCGTGCCGATTCCGATCAAGGTCAGGTCATACATCATCGAACTCCGCCAGCGGACCGTACAGTATCAACGCCGGGGCGGTTCCGATTTCGGTGCGCAGCTTCTCCGACAACTCTCCGATCGTCGAGCGATGCAGAGATTGTTCGGGGGTCGAAACAGACTCGGCCATCAGCGCGGGGGTGTCTGAAGGCAGGCCATGTGCGTTCAATGCCTCGACCAGCAATGGAAAAGTGCGCTTGCCCATGAATACGACGGTTGTCGCCCCAGCGTCGGCCAAAGCCGGCAGGTTAAGATCGGTTGGTAGCTTGCCACTCACGTCATGCCCGGTGACGAACTGAACACGACGCGCGGTCAGGCGTCGGGTCAGCGGGATTCCCGCAGCGGCGGCCGCCGCGATGGCAGAAGGGATGCCAGGAATGATTTCGTACTCGATACCGGCAGCTTGCAAGGCGACGAGTTCTTCCTCCAGGCGTCCAAACAAACCCCCATCACCGGATTTCAACCGCACAACGTGTTGACCGGTTTGCGCATACTCCACCAGCAACCGGCTGACGTGGTCCTGCTTGGGTGAGGGGCGACCCGCGCGTTTCCCAACACCGACCAGATCGGCATCGTCACGTGCATGGGTCAGAATCGGGCCGCTGCTGAGATCGTCAAACAGCACCGCATCCGCTTTCTGCATCCGGTCCACGGCCTTGAGCGTCAGCAGCTCGGGATCACCCGGACCGGAGCCAATGAAGGAGACAAACCCGCTCATGCCGAGGCCTCTGCAATCAGGTGGAAGAACGTACCGGTGACGTTGCCGCGTTGTGATCCTGTCTGCGGGCCTTCAGCCCCTTCAGCATCGAAGACCCGCGCCAAAGGTGCGTCAGGCTGCTCGATGATCGAGGAATAGTGGAACTCATGCCCTCGCAAAGTGGCTCCCGTAGCAAAACCCGGCATCGGGGCCAACAGTTCCGCCTTGCGATAGCCAAGGTTGAATTTGCGCTTCTGATAAGAGGTCTTCAGGCCCAACAATCCTGCCATCTGATGTGGGGTACCATCCTTGTCGATCAGGATTTCTCCCAGCGTCATGTACCCCCCGCACTCACCATGTACAGGCCGGGTTTCCGCGTGTTTTCGCAACCTGGTCAGGAAGGTATCTGCTGCGGCTAAAGTCCCTGCATGCAGCTCTGGGTATCCCCCGGGCAGCCAGACCAGATCGGCATTTTCGGCTGGTGCCTCATTCGCTAGTGGCGAAAACTGCTGTATCTCGGCGCCAGCGTTGTGCCAACCTTCCAAAAGATGCGGGTAGGTAAACGAAAACGCCGCATCCCGGGCCAGCGCGATTCGCTGCGCCGGGGGTCGCGGCAACGCGGCCGACGATGGCCCAGAGGGGCCTGAGGAGGCCGCCCGTTTGATCGCATCCAGATCCACATGTTCACGCAGAAACGCAGCATACCCGGCAATCGCAGTTTCCAGATCAGGGTGTTCGACAGCTTGAATCAAGCCCAGATGCCGCTCGGGCAACGTCAAATCACCTCGGCGCGGAAGCACCCCCAGAACTGGTAACCCAGCACGCTCCATCCCCAACCGGGTCAGGCGCTCGTGACGGGGGCTGGCGCAGCGGTTCAGGATGACACCCGCAAAGGGCAGGTCAGGATTATACATCCGAAACCCGAGCGCGGTTGCCGCAGCCGATTGGGCTTGACCACCGACGTCCAGAACCAAAACCACGGGCCAGCCCATGCGTTGGGCTGTCTCCGCGCTTGATCCATGACCCAACTCTCCGGGTTTGGCGACACCATCGAACAGGCCCATTGACCCCTCGGCCACCACGATATCCGCACCATCAGCCTGCGCTGAGATTGCGCCGAGCAGTGGCTCGCCCATCGCCCAACTATCCAGATTGAACGAGGCGCGTCCTGCCGCTGCCCGGTGAAAGGCAGGGTCGATATAATCCGGCCCGCTTTTGAAAGGTTGCACCGTCAACCCGTCCTCGGCCAGAGCACGCAGCAGCCCCAACATGACCGTCGTTTTTCCGGTGCCCGATGATGGCGCTGAAATCAGAAGTCCCGGAGGGTTAGGTATCGGTTCATTCATTCTCGGGGCTCCAGCTTGACCACGGGCTGTCTGCACTTTGTGGACGATAGCGGCGGTCATATGTTTTGGAATACAGGCAGCTTTCGTCAAATCCTTCGCCTGCCAGCACCGGGCCAACCAAGATCAACGCCGTGCGCGAGATGCTTTCGTCCAGCGCGTCTTTCAATGTCGACAGGGTTGCACGGATGATCCGCTCATCCGGCCAACTGGCGCGGTAGACCACAGCCACCGGGCAATCTGCGCCATAGGCGGGGATCAGATCGGCGATGACTGTATCCAGATTGCTGATCGAGAGGTGGATGGCCAGCGTTGCACCGGTACGGGCAAAGTTTTCCAGCGTCTCGCCTTCGGGCATTGACGACGCGCGCCCGGGCGTACGGGTCAACACTACGGATTGCGCCAATCCTGGAAGTGTTAGTTCGGTCCCCAGCGCAGCGGCAGCGGCAGCAAAGGATGGCACACCGGGCGTGACACTGACCGGGATTCCCATGTCTTTCAGCCGTCTGATTTGCTCACCCATCGCCGACCACACCGACAGATCCCCGGAATGCAGCCGGGCCACGTCTTTCCCGGCTTTGTGCGCCCATTCGATCTCGGCCATGATCTGATCCAGATCCATGGGGGCGGTGTTCACAATCTTCGCGCTTTCTGGGCAGTGGCTCAGAATTTCCTCTGGAACCAAGGAGCCTGCGTATAAGCACACAGGACAGGACGCGATGATATCGCGCCCGCGCAAGGTCAGCAGATCGGCAGCGCCCGGTCCGGCGCCGATGAAATGAACGGTCATGAATGTCCTCCGATGGCGACGGCGCAGGTTGCAAGCCGGTCGTCCGAGATTTGTCTGGGTGAAATCAGCCGCGCGCCATGCCCGGCAGCAGCAAGAGCGGATGCTTCTGCAACGCTACCGGTACCATATGTGGCGCGGCTGCGGGGCGAGCATGTGAGGGTGCGTTGTTCGGCAAGATCGTCTGCCGGGACGAAATGAATTGGCAGTCCAGTTGCCTCTGCAAGTGCGGCAATGGCCGCATGTCCGTTTTTGTCTGCGACAGTCGCCAGCGCATTGACGTTTTGTCCTTCTGCGGCCAGCTCCAAGACGGTCCGCAGGCTGGCCAATGTGGCGGAAGATGAGAAACCGAACCCCGCCACGATCACAGCGTGACGCTCCACTGAACCACGGGGTAGGCAGATTTCCAACCACGTCGAGGCCCAAGCGGCGACGCTTGGGCCAGTTCAATACGCAGAAGATCACCACCTTGCTTGTCGTGCCATCCAGCCAGCAGCGCCTCGCTTTCCAATGTTACCGCATTGGCGACCAGACGGGTACCCGAGCGAAGATTCGCGTGCAGCCAGTTCAACAGGTCCGCACTCAGGCCACCACCAATGAAAACAGCATCCGGCAGGTCGAGATCAATCAACGCTTCCGGTGCGGTTCCGTGCTTAACGCGCAACCGATCCTGCCCAAGGGCGTTCGCGTTGCGGCGAATACGTTCGGCCCGATCTGCACGCGGCTCGATCGTCGTTGCGGTCAAGGTCGGATCACACATCAGCCATTCGATGCTGATTGATCCGGTGCCGCCGCCGATATCCCATAGATGCTCGCCCCGCTGTGGTGCCAAAGCTGACAGTGTCAACGCGCGGATGGGTCGCTTGGTGATCTGGCCGTCGGTTTCAAAGATGTCATCCGGTTTGCCCGATGCCTTGGGAAAGGCGCGTCCCTCACCGGCGACATCTATTCCGACGCAGACCGGGTGTTCGAACGTCCCCAAAAGCGCCTCGGTCAATGACACGCTGCGCGCGCGCTCGCGGGGACCGCCAAGAGCCTCCATCACATGCAGGGCGCAATCGGCAAAGCCGGTTTCGCCCAAATAGGTCGCAAGCTCTGCAACAGCTTTGCCATCACGCAGCAAGAGAATGGCGCGCAAGCCGGGCGCAAGATGAGGGCGCAAACGGGTCAATGGTGCGGCGTGCAGTCCAAAGGTCAACGTGTTTTCAAGCGGCCAACCAAGCCGCGCAGCTGCGAGCGAAAAGGTCGACTGGCCGGGCAGGGCGATCCATTCAGCAGCGTCGAAATTCCGTGCGATGACCGAACCTGCACCAAACCAGAACGGATCACCCGAGGCCAGAACAACGGTTTGCCGACCACGTAGTCCGGTCAGGATCGGCAGGCCATCGGCAAAAGGGGCGGGCCATTCGATCCGTTCAGCGGTGCTGTTTGGGATTAGGGATAGGTGACGCGGCGGACCCATGACGACCTCGGCACGATCCAGTGCTTGACGACTTGCGGGCGGCAGGCCATCCAGTCCATCTTCGCCTAAACCCAGAACGGTCAGCCACGGAGCTTCAGACATGCCCAACCTCCTGATTCTTGGTGGTACGACCGAGGCGAATGCTCTGGCAAAATCCGTAGCCGAGCAAGGCATTGCGGCCACCTACTCCTATGCCGGCCGTGTTGACACCCCCCGCCCGCAGCCCGTGCCAACGCGCGTGGGCGGGTTCGGTGGTGCAGAAGGATTGGCGCGCTATGTCCGCGACCATGAAATCAGCCATGTCGTAGACGCGACCCATCCATTCGCCGCGCAGATGAGCCGCAATGCTGTAATGGCCTGCGCTGCGACGGCGACGCCATTGGCTGCGTTGACACGACCTGCCTGGCACGCGGAGGAGGGTGACACCTGGCAGCACGTCCCGGATATCGCTTCGGCGGTTGACGCGCTGGCCGGTTCGGCCCGGCGTGTGTTCCTGGCCGTTGGTCGCATGCATCTGCAGGACTTCGCTGCCCAGCCCCAGCACCACTATCTTCTTCGGCTGGTGGACGCACCGAACGCAGTGCCGCTGCCCAACTACGAGGCGATCGTTTCGCGAGGTCCGTTCACTGTCGAAGAAGACCGTGCGCTGATGGAGCGTCACTGTACGCAACTGGTCGTGTCCAAGAACGCCGGCGGCACCGGCGCGCGCGCCAAGCTGCAGGCGGCGCGGGCTCTGGGCCTGCCGGTCCTGATGATCGACCGTCCGACCCTGCCGCAGCGGGCCGAGTTTGCAGACGTCGTTCAGGTCTTGGACTGGCTTGCTCATACCTGATCCTTGGCAGGTGTGAACCTTGGTGTATACACGATCGGAGGACCGTCGCGCTCGATCATGCGCGTCAATGACGAACCGACGATCACAACGGTCTGCATATCCGCCATGTCCGGTGTGGCCTCGGCCAACGTCGAAATCCGTAACGCTTCATCCGCGCGCGATACCGCGCGGGCGAACAGGATCAGGCGTTCCGGTTCGCATTCCTCGCGCAGGATTTCCAGCGTTTTTACAAAGCCTTCTGGGCGAGACTTCGACCGCGGATTGTAGAATGCCATGGCGAAATCCGCCTGCGCGGTGAGGCGCAACCGTTTTTCAATCAGAGACCATGGCTTCAGATTGTCACTCAGGTTGATAGCACAAAAATCATGTCCCAGCGGAGCGCCTGCGCGGGCCGAAGCGGCCAGCATCGCGGTGATCCCCGGCAGCACCTCGATCTGAACATCGCGCCACGTGTTCGGCCCGTTTTCCAGCGCTTCGAACACAGCGGCGGCCATCGCAAACACGCCCGGATCGCCGGAGGATACGACCACAACACGCTTGCCCTCTGCCGCCATCTGCAGCGCGTGTTGAGAGCGGTCGATCTCAACTCGGTTATCGCTGGCGTGCAGGGTGAGCCCCTCACGCTCGGCAATCCGCGCCACATAGGGAATGTATCCCACGACATCTGTTGCCTCGGTCAAAGCTGCTGTCACCTCGGGCGTCACCAGTGCTTCGTTTCCGGGACCGAGGCCCGCGATTTTGACCCAGCCGCTCATGGTCGTCGTCCCTGACCATGGACAAGAATGATCGAGAAATAAGGCGTGATCCCCTCGCAATTTTCGGACAGCTTACAGACTCTCTGGTTCGGCATCTGGGCGTATTCGACGATCCACGCGCGGTCATAGAGATTGGCGCGTTTCAAAGCATGTTCTACTTTGTCGATATTGCGCCCGATCTTCATGACCACCAACGCGTCAGTTTGGACCATGCGCTCGACCAAAGTTTCTTCGGGCAAGGTGCCGACCAGAACGGTCAGGACGTCATCACCCCATGTTATCGGGTCTCCGGTTGCGGTCCATGCGCCAGACATGCCGGTAATGGCGGGCACAACCTCGACATCTGTTTTGCTTCGCAACCTGCTGTAAAGATGCATGAATGATCCGTAGAAGAATGGATCACCCTCACACAGGACCACAACTTCTTCACCGTTTTCCGTCAGAGATTTCAGATGCGCGGCACAGTCTTCATAAAATACCGAAAGAAGCTCGTTATACCTAGGGTCCGTCACAGGGATTTCGGTCGTAACGGGATATTCCATCGGGAATTCGATGGCATCGCCGGGTATCATTCCATTCACGATTTTGCGGGCCTGACCCGAGCGACCGGGTTTGCGAAAAAATGCCACGTGGCGGGCAGTGCGCAGCAAACGGTCCGCGCGAACGCTCATAAGGTCCGGATCACCGGGGCCGAGGCCCACGCCGTATATTTTACCAGCGCTCATTCCGCACGGCTCGCGATGGCGTTGATCGCTGCAACTGTGATCGCGCTGCCGCCCAAGCGGCCTTTGACGATGCAGGATGGTACCGGTTGCGCTTCCCAAAGCGCGTCTTTGGATTCTACGGCACCGACAAAGCCAACGGGGCAGCCGATGATAGCGGCTGGGCGCGGGCAATCGGGGTCTTCGAGCATATTCAACAGGTGAAACAGTGCGGTCGGGGCGTTCCCGATAGCGACCAATGCGCCTTCCAGATGCGGACGCCACAACTCCAGCGCGGCGGCAGAGCGCGTGTTGCTCATCTCAGCGGCCAAGGGGCGGACGCGTTCGTCATGCAGGGTGCAGATCACCTCATTACCTGCGGGCAGGCGGAACCGGGTCACACCCTCGCTGACCATGCGGGCGTCGCATAGGATCGGCGCGCCTGCTTCAAGCGCATTGCGGGCGGCAGTGACGAAACCGGGCGAGAAATGCACGAACTCTTCCAACCCGACCATCCCGGCGGCATGGATCATGCGCACGGCTACCTGTTCTTCGTTGACGTCGAAGCGGGCCAGATCAGCTTCAGAGCGGATGGTGGCAAAGCTCTGCTTATAGATCGCGGCGCCGTCGGTCTCGTATTCATAGGGCATCAGGTGAAGTCCATGGTCAAAAGTGTTTCGGGGCTTAGGCCGCGTCGGCTGGGCTCATCCCCCGCGCGGCCTTGTTTGACAAGATCAAATCGTCCGTTTTCACCCACCAAAGTAATATCTGCCGACGCCATTCGAGCACAGCCCTTGGCGCATCCGGACACGTGCAGGGTGCCCGGAACGCGTGCGGCCAATGCGCGGGCAATTTCTCTGGTTTCCGCCTGGGCCTGCGGACAAAACGGGGCACCGGGGCAGGCGTCGGTGGTCATCAGCGGGTCAGTGCCAGAGGCAACAAATTCTGGGGCTGGAACAAAAAACCCGCCTTCCAGCAGAATCAAACGCCACGGAGTGACCCGCAGAGCAGACGCGCCGCTGTTTTGGATCAGGTTATGAAGCGCCCGCGCAGGCAATTGCCCGAATGCGGCACCATAGTACACGCCCAGATCGCAAGTTCCGGGATGCAATAGGTTACCAACCGGGCCGGGCTTGCTGCCTTGCCAGTCCGGGGGCAAGTCGCACTTGGCGACCACACGGGACATACGGCGGGTGTCATGTGTGTAGATGTCAGCATACCACCGCGCTAGCGCGAGCAGTTGATCGATAGCTTCTGCCTCGGAAACGTGCCGCCCAGATTCGGCCCCGTCTGCGCGCAGGATCAGCCCATCTGGGCCGCATTCCAACCGAATGTCTGCTGAATCCCCGGTCAACAAACGCTCTGATCCGGTGTCGACCGCAAATCCGAATTTGGCAGGCAGTGCAGGCAGTTCTGCCAGGCGATCGATCAGTTCCTGTGCCAGTCGTGCAGTCAGATCACCGGCCTGATAAAGCGGTGAAACCAGAATGTTGCGGCGAATTTCGATACCGGGTTCCGGGTCCAACAGGTTCAGCGCTGCCAGTTCAGCGAGCAGTGGTTGATGATCACCTTCGGCCACACCGCGCAGTTGCAGGTTGGCGCGATTGGTCAGGTCGATCGTGCCATTGCCAAACCGCTCTGCCAGCTCACACAGGCCCAATGCTTGAGTTGTGGTGAGACGCGCCAGCCGGGGGCGTACCCGCACGACCAGACCATCGCCCGACATCATTGGCCGATGAGCGCCGGGGCACCAACCCTGAACGATGGGGGCACTCATCCCAACCCCTCCAGATCGGCGCGGATCGAGTTCCGGCGGGTCTTCCACAACCCTGCTTCCAGCAATGCGCGGAAACGGTCTTGCATGGCTTGATGTGCTTGTGGGTTGGCCTCTTGCAGGAAGGTATCGACCGCCGCATCCCCAAGGGTAGCGTCGTGGTAGAGATCAAACAGGTGCGGCGCGACCGTGCCAGACAGATGTGCGAACGAGGCCATGTGATCCAGCGTCGCGGCGATCTCGGCCGCGCCCCGGAACCCATGCCGTTGCATGCCCGCGATCCAACCGGGGTTGGCCGCGCGGGCGTGAACAACACGGCTGATTTCTTCGGGCAGGGTCCGGGCGCGGGGAGTTTCCGGTTTGGTATTGTCCAAATGATATAACTGAGCGCTGCCGCCGGTAATCTTCTTGGCCGCCGCGAACCCGGCCTCGTGCGTGGCGTAATCATTGGCTAGCAACAGGTCGGTCTCGGTCAGGTCCTGGAGGTGGACAAAGCTGTCGGCATTGGCCACGCGCTGGGTGATCCCATCCTTGTCCTGCGCGATGTGTTCGCCTTCCAGAGCAAAGGAACTGGCTTCAAGCCAAGCTTGCCCCGCGTGTTCGCGCGCCTCATCGGTGTAGGTCTCGGACAGCTGGGTCATGTTAACACCATAGCTGCCGGGGGCAGGGCCATAGACTCGGGCTGACGGCTCTTGACCGGCATAAGGATTCCAATCGGGCGCTTCATCCCGGTCAGCCAATGCGCGCACGGCCTGACCATAAAGTGCCGAAAGCGTCGGGAACACGTCCCGAAACAGGCCCGAGACCCGCAGGGTTACATCCAGTCGCGGACGGCTGAGGTCGGTGATGGGCAGAACCTCGATGCCCGAAACCCGCTCGGACCCCTTGTCCCAAACCGGCTTTACGCCCAGCAGGTGCAACGCCATGGCGAATTCTTCGCCCGCCGTGCGCATGGTGGCGGACCCCCAAAGGTCAACGATCAGCCCTTTCGGGTAATCGCCTTCTTCCTGCAGGTGGCGGCGCACCAGTTCTTCGGCCAGTTTTAAACCTTGTGCATAAGCCGCACGGGTCGGTACCGAACGTGGATCGGTGGTGTAAAGGTTCCGCCCCGTTGGCAGCACATCCGTGCGTCCCCGATAGGGTGAGCCGGACGGCCCAGCCGCGATCTGTTTCCCGGCCAACGCATCAATTAAGGCGCTGCGTTCGGCATGGGCTGAAGGCACGGGGTCGAAACTCCCCGTCACTTCCGGCGTGCGCCCGTAGATGTGCAGCCCGTCCCCAAACTGACTTTCCTTGATGTCGCAGACGAAGCGGTCGATGCGCGTGATTGCTTCGGCGCTGCAGGTGGCCTGATCTAGGCCCAGATCGCTCTCTAACCCGATGGTCTGAGCTTCGGCCCGGATGTCTTCCTGCAAACGGTCGCGGCGTCTGGGGTCCAACCCGTCGGCGTTCGAAAACTCATCCAACAGAGATTCCAGCCGTACCATGCGATCCGGTGTGCTGCTTTCTTTCATCGGTGGCGGGATGTGGCCCAGCGTAACGGCCCCGATCCGACGTTTGGCCTGCGCCGCCTCACCAGGGTCGTTGACGATGAACGGGTAGATCACCGGCAGATCGCGAATCAATGCTTCGGGCCAGCATTCGTTGCACAAGGCAACCGATTTGCCCGGCAGCCATTCCAGCGTGCCGTGCGCGCCGATATGGATCAGCGCGTCCACGCCGAGGCCTTTGCGCAGCCAAAGATAGAACGCAACGTAGCTATGGCGCGGAGTACGCGAGAGGTCGTGATAGTCGTCATCGCGCAGATCTGGCGTGCCGCGTTCGGGCTGCAGTGCAACCAGTGCTTTGCCACGACGCAGGGCGGTGAATTGGAACGCGCCATCGGCAAAGGCTAGGTCGTCTTCTGGCTTACCCCAGACAGTTTGCAGGTCTGTGCGCAATTGCTGGGGCAGATTGGCCAATGCATTCACATAGTCCTGCAACGGCCACGAGATACACGTGTCCAACAAGGACTCAGCGATCGGCTCAGCGGGCGCGGTATCATAACCCTCGCTTTGCAGATCAGATAGCATTGCCTCGGCCGAGGCCAGCGCGTCGAGACCCACAGCATGGGCCATTTGCCAATCCTTGCCGGGATAGGTCGACAGCACCAGCGCGGGCACCTGTTGTGCCTTGGGCTTGTCATGCAGGTTCAGCCAGCCGGTCACGCGGTCAATGACGGCCTCGATCCGTTCCAACTCGGCCCGGTGTGCAAACCGCGAATATTCCAGGTGTGGATCGCGCCTACCTGGTTCCTTGAATGAAACGATGCCTGCGTTGATGCGTCCGTCCACCTCGGGCAGGACCACATGCATGGCAAGATCAGCAGGCGAAAGTCCCCGTTCCGCCTTGGCCCACGCATCGCGGCGTGAAGTGGCGAGGGCGACCTGAAAAACGGGTACATCTGCCGCGTCCAGAGGGGATGTGCCCGATGCGCCCTTGCCCGAGAAAGAGGTCGCGTTGATGATCGCCGAGGGTTGAAGCGCGACGATGGTCTCACGCAGCCAATCGGCGGCGACGGGCGCTTTGAGAGACGGAGCAAATAGGCCCACGGCCTTGATCCCACGCGCCCGCAGGCTGCGGATCAGCGCCGCGATTGGTGCTGTGTCTGCCGAGGTCAGATAGGCGCGATAGAAGGTCACGACGATCCGTTGCTCGTCCCCCTCGAACGCGGTGCTAGCCGGTATTACCCCGCGATCAGGGCACCATGCGCCGTATTCGGGCAGAGTTTTGGCCCCGATCACCGGCCCGGCGTAAAGCCCCGCGGCCAACGCCATCTGCGCCAATGCCGCCTGCGCCGCGACCTCGCCGCCGGTGTCGCAGAGATGTGACAGGCGCCGCAGGGTCGAGACGGGCAGGGTGGAGTAGTCATCCAGACGCGTATCCTCGCGCCCATCCGCAGGCAGGACGGCCAGAGCAATCCCTTTGGCCTGCGCCAGGGCCAGAACCTGCTGCAGCCCGTAAGACCAATAGGGCACCCCGCCGATCAGGCGGATCAGGATGCCCTTCGCACCTTCCAGCGTCTGTTCGACATATGTGTCGACCGAAAGGGGATGCTTTAGCGCCGTCAAATTTGCCAGCCGCAGGGTTGGCATCCGCCCTTCGGGTCCGCCACCGCGATGCCATCCGGCCGCGAAAGCACCAAGGTCGCTGTCCGAGAAAGACAACACCACCAGATCCGCCGGGCTCTGGCCCAGATCGGTTGGGGTCTCGGTTTCCTCGAGCCCGTGGCTTTCGCGGAAGACGACGTGCATGGCTTACTCGGCGGCCTCTCGCACACCCACGAGGATATCGCGGATTTCAGATTCCTTAATGTCGTGATGCTCGGCAATGACCACCATACGAGAGCGGCGCTCTTCCCCGGGTTCCCATGGGCGGTCAAACTGGTGACGCACGCGGGCACCTACCGCCTGCACCAGAAGACGCATGGGTTTGCCCTGAACGGCGGCATAGCCTTTGACGCGCAGGATATTCAGTTCCTTGGCGAGACGTTCGATCTTGGCGACCAGATCGGCGGGGTCGGCCTGTTCCGGCAGCTCAACGATGATGCTTTCGAAATCATCATGCTCGTGATCGTGGTGGCCGTCGTGATGCGAAGGGCGCGCGTCCATGTCATCCTCGGCTGCGGCCTCAAGGCCCAGCACGACTCGAACATCCACGGCACCTTCCGCAACTTCAACAACGGGCAGAGGGCGAGGGGCTTCGGCGGCGATGATTTCCTTGGCCTTAGCAACGCCTTCGGGACCGGCCAGATCGGGCTTGGTCAGCAGGATGATGTCAGCGCAGGATATCTGATCCCCGAACACTTCGGACAGGGGCGTTTCGTGGTCAATCGAGTCATCGGCCATGCGCTGGGCGTCCACGGCTTCGACATTCGGAGCAAACCGACCGGCGGCGACAGCTTCTGCATCGGCCAGTGCGATCACCCCATCCACCGTTATTTTGGAACGGATATCGGGCCAGTCGAAGGCTTTCAGCAGGGGCTTGGGCAGTGCCAGACCCGAAGTTTCGATCAAGATGTGATCGGGGCGGGGCTCCAACGCCATAAGGGCTTCGATCGTGGGGATGAAGTCATCGGCCACGGTACAGCATATGCAGCCGTTCGACAGCTCCATGATATTCTCAGCCGGGCAATCGGGGATGGCGCAGGATTTCAGGATATCGCCATCGACGCCGACATCGCCGAACTCATTGACCACAACAGCCAGACGCTTGCCCTGAGGGTTCTGCATTAAGTGGCGTACCAGCGTGGTTTTACCAGAACCCAGAAAGCCTGTGATCACGGTAACGGGGAGTTTTTCGAGATTGCTCATTTCAGGGCTCCAATCGGGGGAATACGGGCCGCGCAGTTCTTGCGGAAATGTTCCGGGCGCTCACGCCATTTGACGAGGCCATCTTCGGCCTCGAGGTACTTGGTTGCGCCCTCGACAATGATTTCGACGTGATCGGTTTCGCTGAGGTGTTCGTAGACGAAGGTCCAGCGATCTGGACCTCCACGCAATACAATGGAACACCCCTCGTCACAGTTTGACAGGCATTCCACGGGTTTCAGTGTGATTCCTGCGGGCAGGTCTGCCTGTTCAAGCGCCTTGTGCAACAAAGCACCGGGCAGCTCCGCGTCATCTTCAACAGGCAACCCGCGGCGGCAGGTAGTGCAGACCAGCAGTTCGACCGGTGCGGTCTCGGTCATGTCTCTCATCCCCCCAAATCCTCTTCGTGGGGGACGGGGTTTCATGCGGGTCGCCTTTGACCCGACACCGGAACACCCCGTCCGGTTTCATCTTCGGGTGTTGGCAGGTCTCCCGGCTTGCGGATGTCAGAGCTTTGCTCTGTCGGATGTCCCGCCTTCCCGGCCTTGCAGGCCAGTGGCTTGGGCACCCTCTCCGGTCACGGTCGCGGGGGCGGCTGCGTTTGACGGATAAACCGTTGACGCATTCCCTTTTCATCTGCTGTCGCAGACACCAACACAAGGCTCTTGGGGCAGCATCACCCCCATTGTCAAGCGCGTTACGCTCAACAGTGTACAGCGGGGCAGAAAAGCGACCTCTGGGGGTCGCTGGACGGCATGACTGAGGGCGGGGGGCGTGCTCGCATGGGCGTCAAACGACAATCAGGGAGAGCAGTGTATGAGAGTAGGCTTTATTGGGCTGGGGAATGTGGGCGGCAAACTGTCAGGATCGCTTCTGCGCAACGGGATTGATCTGAGTGTTCATGACCTGAATCCGGATTTGGTGGATGGGTTTGTGTCACAAGGTGCCAAAGCTGCCAAAAGTCCGGCCCAGTTGATGCGCGATTGCGATGCCGTGATCACCTGCCTGCCATCTCCTGCCGCTTCGGATGCGGTTATGCAAGAGATGCTGCCCGAAGTTGCGCCAGGCAAAATATGGATGGAAATGTCAACAACCGATGAAGCCGAGGTCAAACGCCTTGGTGCCATGGTGATCGAACGCGGCGGCGCTGCTGTTGATTGCCCCGTGTCCGGCGGGTGCCATCGGGCTGCGACCGGGAATATCTCGATCTTCGCGGGGTGTGATCGGGAGACATTTGAGCGCATCCTGCCCTTCCTGACCACCATGGGGCGCCGCGTTTTGCACACGGGTGATCTGGGATCGGCTTCGGTTCTAAAAGTGCTTACGAACTATCTGGCAACGGCCAATCTGATCACCTGTGCCGAAGCTTTGGTGACGGCAAAGGCCGCCGGGATGGACCTTGGCACAACCTACGAGGCGATCAAGATATCTTCGGGCACCTCTTTCGTGCATGAAACAGAAAGTCAGGTGATCCTGAATGGGTCGCGCGATATCTCGTTCACCATGGATCTGGTCAAAAAGGACATCGGCCTGTTTCAGGAGGTCGCCGACCGTGCCGGGGTGCCGCTTGAGATGAACCCGGTGATGATCAAAATCTTTGAGGATGGTATCGAACGGTATGGTGATCGCGAGCTGTCGCCGAACATCATCAAGCGCCTCGAAGACGCCACAGGTCTGGATATTCGGGCGCCGGGTTTTCCACCCGAGATGCAGGACGATGAGCCAGAAGAACCGGGCTATGAGGTGATCCCCCAAAACCGACAGAATGCCTGAAACCGCTGGCACACACCTCACACCGATTGCGACTGCGCGGTCAGAACCACTTCAAATCGCGGGCGGTTTGTGATGTGTTGCGACCTGACACGGCCTCACGAGCGCTGTCTTGCGATGCCGGTCGTCTGCGTTGTGTACGAAGTCAGGCTAAGGAAATCTCAATTTGGAATCAGTCCGATCCCGCCCGAGCACCGCGCCTGAGATTGCGGCACCCTGCATCTTTGTTCGTGAGAGCTTGGCAACGCACAGCGCAGGCGCTTGTTATGCATCGCATGTGCAGGGCCATCAGAGATGAAAGTCGTTTTCGCATATCGGATCGGCCAAAAGGCAATGGGCGGAAAGGCGATGCGGGTCGATCAGTTGGCGGCCATGGCGCAGGCGCATTTGTCAGAGCGCTATGCCTTTGAAGTAGCTCTTGCACCCAAAAGTTCGCGACCGCATGCGTGTCGCCGATTTGTCGATGTACACATCGCTGCCTCTTATGAGGCCGAGCGGAACTTGTGCGGGTATTGAGCGCACTTGACCCGACACCGGGCGTAAAGATGCGCTATCTGCGCCATCATGCAGATCCACGTTTTGCCGCAGGATCAGTGCCGGTCGACCAGTTTCAACTGGGTTACTTCGGCTTGCCCGACAACGTGGTCTTACCGCCTGAAATGGCGGAAAAAGCCGTTGTTCCCGGTTGCGATGGGAAAGGCGACGTAAGCGCCTTTATCGCGCAACTGTCCGACGCCAACTTCCACATATGCACGCGCGACCCGAGCCCATCATTGACCCGCGGAATCCTGTCGTCCAAGCCCTTCACCAAAGGTTTCAATGCAGCCGCGGTCAGGGCCAATGTTCTGGTGAACCGTCAGGTTCATGATGCAGAGTACTACTTGGGTTCGGATTATCCGTTTTTCATAGATAGTACAGATACTTGTGCGATCAGCGATGGTGTCAGACATGCATCGGCAGAGTTTGGTGGTGCACAATGGGAAAAGGCACAGACCCGGATGGCCAGCGTCGCCAGACAGGTTGCACCATCAGAGGTAATGGCCGAGTTGGACAAAATTCTGAGGCTATTCTAAACAGGTCAACAACAGACCGTTACTCGTACAGGCAAGAGAACAACATATGGCGAATGAGACCTTTCTTATCGTGACCACGATGAAGAACGAAGGGCCTTTCATGATCGATTGGGTGGCCTACAACCGCGCAATCGGCTTTGATGACATTCTGATCTATACGAATGATTGCGCCGATGGCACCGACGCGATGGGTGAGCGTTTGCAGGCATTGGGCTGGGCGCATCATGAAAGAAACCGACTGGGGCCGCGCGCCACGCCGCAAAACCGGGCGTTTTCGCTGTCACGCAGCCACCCAAGCTATTTGTCTTCTGATTGGATCATGAGCCTGGATGTGGACGAGTATATCAATATCCGTTTGCCTCAGGGCGATATCCAAAGCCTTGTCGATGCCAGCGGAGAAGCAGACGCAATCTCGATCTGTTGGCGCATGTTTGGGAATGCCGGCCTGAACGATTTTGTGGACCAGCCTGTTCCTGAGACTTTCTTTCTTGCCGCCACAGAAGAAGGATACCCTCATCACCGGACAAAAGGCTTCAAAACGCTGTTTCGAAACAACGGTAAGTTCAGCCGATTTCGCGCCCATCGACCCCGGACCAATCCCGAAGATACACCAAACCCTGATGCGCCTTACGAGGGCGTATTGTGGAGGGATGCAGGCGGAAACCTCTATCCTGCGGACCAAGTGAAATGGAAGGCTTGGCGCGGGTTCAGTCATGAATTCGCGCGTATTCATCATTATGCCGTCCGCAGCACCGATAGCTTTCTGGTCAAACGTGATCGAGGCCGGACCAACCATGTTGGTCAGGATCAGGGGCTGAAATACTGGCTGGTGATGAACCATAACGACACCGAAGATCGCTCCATACTGGATCACATGCCTGCCATGCATGAGATCAAGGCCAAAATGATGGCTGATCCACAGCTGGCAGACCTCCATCATCAAGCCTGTGAATGGCACAAAGCGAAAGCCGAAGAGCTGAAGGCCCGGACGGACTGGGCTGATCTGGTCGATGCATTGCAGAATTCCCATACCGGAGAAGAAGCGCATGGCTGAACCTGTGTCCGCCGAAGACCGCCGCAATAAACAACAACAGCAGCGTGAGCGGAAAGATGCGCTGAGGCGCGAAATGCTCAGGACTATGCCCAACGGAAGGCTCAGTGTTGAGATCGGCGTTTGGCGGGGTGAGTTTTCGCGGATATTGCTCGATGTATTGAAGCCTTCTAAGCTGTGCCTCATCGATCCATGGGGAGTGCAGCCCGACTCTGATGGCGGTGCTTCTTTGGCAGGCGCGCGCAGCCAGAACGACATGGACCAGATCTATGAAGCGGTGAAAGATACATACGCATCAGAGATAGCAAAGGGGCAAGTGTCGGTTATTCGTGACTTTTCTGTTCCTGCGCTGCGCTTGTTCGAAGATCAGAGCATCGGGTTTGCCTATCTTGATGGCGACCATTCCTATGAAGGGGTCAAAGCGGATTTGGATGCGCTGTTGCCGAAGATGATCGAAGGTGGCGTCATCATGTTAGATGACTACCACCGTCGAGGGTGGTGGAAAGATGGAGTGATGCGTGCGTTCCACGAGTTCCTTGGGTCAAACTCGGCGAGTTTGCGTCTTAAGGCGATCAAAGGCGCTCAGGTAGCGGTTCAAAAGCTCTAATCAATGAAGCCAATTTCCTACCGACTTGGGGATGTTGAGATCCGGCATAGGCCTGCCGAAGATGGCGCGAGTTTGGTTCAACCGCAGGATTTTCTATGACTGACAGGATAGTTGTCTACACGACGATGAAAAACGAAGGCCCATTCATGATTGATTGGGTGTCCTACTACCTGTCGCTTGGCGTTGACCATTTCCTCATCTACACCAACGACTGCGACGATGGCACCGATCTGATCGCGAAACGGCTTGGGGAACTTGGCGTTGCGACCCATGTCGACAATTCGGTCAAACCAAATCAAAGCCCGCAGAACACGATGCTCAGGCGTGTTCGTTCGCATCCGAAGTTTCTGGATGCGGACTGGACGTTTTCATTGGACGTCGATGAATATCTGAACATCCGTCTTCCTGACCCATCCATGCACAAGCTGCTGGGAAAACTTCAGGATACCGCAGGCGCGCCTTTCGATGTTGCGTCCTTTGCATGGAAGATATTCGGATGCGGTGGTATTGAGAACTTTAACGATACTCCGGTCGCAGCGCAGTTTTTTCTTTGTGATACCGAAAAAGGTTTTTATTCGGGGGTCGCGGGCGGGCTGAAGAGCATCACGCGCAACAACGGGCTGTTTACACGATATGGCCCACACCGGCCCAAAGGGGTGGCGCCCGAGCGTATGTCCGAGATCAAATGGGTCGATGGCGGAGGTCAGCTGCTTGACCCCGAAGCTGTGACGTGGCGCGCCACAAGCGGATATCGCCATGATTTCGCACGTATTCATCACTATGTGACCCGCTCAATCGGGTCGTTTATGGTTAAACGCGACCGGGGCAAAACCAACCACATTCACGGCGACCAGGCCGAGGTTTATTGGCGCAACATGAATGCCAACCTTGTTGAGGATCGGTCCATTCTGCCGCTTTGGAAGCAGGCCCTGACCGAGCGGGATCGCCTGATGTCAGATGATCAACTGGCCTCGTTACATGCAGCGGCCTGTACTTGGCACAAAAAGAAGATTGCCGAATTATGTCAAAGACCCGATTGGGCGGATTTCCGAGCATTCTTGCTCCGTTACAAGATCAACCGTCCCGTCCGTTGAATCGTGGAGAGAGCTAAGTGCTTGGAAATAAATGGAGGCGAGTACCGGAATCGAACCGGTGTACACGGATTTGCAATCCGCTGCGTCACCACTCCGCCAACTCGCCTTTTCAAGTAATATCAATCACTTGCCGTGGTGTGGTGGGCGTTCTATCAGCTTTCAGGATGAACGTCCAGAGTATTGAATGCGATTATTCCTGTCCCTGAAGGAAAATCGATGCGCCCGCCGAGTGAGTGCTTTTTGCCGCGCCAGTAATTGGCGTCTGGCCCGTTGCTGCGGGCGGGCGGATATGGCACAAGCCTGATAGCAGATTGACAAGGAATGAGCGGTCATATGACAGATTTCGCAGCCCGGCGTCTTACGATGGTTGATACTCAGGTCAGGCCGTCGGACGTGACTAAGTTTCCTATCATCGATGCGATGTTGGCTGTGGCGCGTGAGAATTTCGTGCCAGACTCGCAGCGTGAGGCGGCGTATGTCGGCGACCTGGTAGAGTTGGGAGGAGGGCGTTGCCTGCTTGAGCCCCGGACACTGGCCAAGATGTTGGATGCTGTGAATATTTCCAATGATGAGGTGGTCCTGGATATCGCTCCGGGGCTTGGATACTCGACCGCTATTGCCGCTCGAATGGCGGAACTGGTTGTGGCTGTGGAATCCGATGAAGCCTTGGCGGCCGAAGCGCAGACTGTTCTGATGGAAGCGGATGTCGACAATGCCATCGTCCACACAGGCCCGCTTGAGCAGGGCGCGGACGAGCACGGCCCTTATGATGTCATCATGATTCAGGGCGGGGTTGAGCAGTTGCCAGACGCTCTGCTGGATCAACTCAAGGATAGAGGCCGGATCGTTTGCCTGTTCATGGAAGGTGACCTAGGAACCGTTCGTGTGGGTCTCAAGTCGGCGGGTCGTGTGTCTTGGCGGTATGCCTTCAATGCCAGCGCCCCCGTTTTGCCTGCCTTTTGCGCTGAGTGTGCATTTTCGCTATAGTTGGCGATAGAAGTATTTTGATGCCTTGATTACTTGAAAACAGCGGCGCAAACTGCCTCGGTGGTTGCGTAATTTCGATTTGAGAGGATTTGGTTATGCACGGAACGACGACAGGAAAGTTGGTCAAAGGCCTGACTTTGGCGGCGGGCATCGCATTGAGTGTCGTGCCCGGACGCTCGGTTTGGGCTGACAACCTGACGGATGCGTTTATCGGTGCTTATAACACCAGCGGCTTGCTTGAGCAGAACCGGGCCCTGCTGCGCGCGGCAGATGAAGATGTCGCCATCGCACTGTCCGCGCTGCGCCCAATCATCAACTGGACCGTGCGGGTGAGCCGTGACTATACGAGAACGAACACGAGCAGCGCGATCAGTACTCGCGAGCCGTCCAGCTTTTTCTCGGGCCTCACGTTAGGTCAGTTGATCTATGATGGTGGCGCATCTGTTCTGGGCAAGCAATCTGCGCAAGAAACGGTGCTATCGACGCGGCAATCCTTGATTGATATCGAACAGCAAATCCTGATCCGCGCAGCCAATGCCTATCTGGGTGTTCTGCTGCAGGAAGAAACGGTTGCGATCCGCGAGAACAACGTCGAAGTGTCCGCGGAAGAACTTCGCGCCTCTCAGGACCGCTTCGAAGTTGGTGAAGTCACCCGGACAGATGTTGCCTTGTCAGAAGCGCAGTTGGCCAGTTCGCAAGCGGATTTGGCTGTCGCACGTGGTAATCTGAGTATTGCGCAGGCTGAATACGTAAACGCCGTTGGCAAAAGGTCAGGGCGGACAGCAGGTCAGCCAAGGCTGCCGAACCTGCCGCGTTCGGAATCCGATGCGGTCAATCTGGCGCAGCGTAACCACCCGGCAATTCTTTCTGCGCAGCACCAAGTTCGTGCTTTGGATTTGATTGTGCAGCAGCAGCGCGCCAATCTGGGGCCGAATGTCAGCCTGAATGCCGATGCGGGCATTACTGAAAGCTATGACAACGACGATTATATCAACGAGGCGACGATCTCGCTGAACTTCAATCAGCCGATCTATTCTGGTGGTGGCTTGGCCGCAGCGGTGCGTCGGGCCATGGCAACACGCGATGCCTCGCGTGCGAATCTGTTGAATGTCCAGAAGAACATCACGCAAGGGGTCGCCGACCGGTATGCAGCCTTCCAGGCCGCAGCTGCCAGTTTGCGGGCATCGACCGAGCGTGTCCGTGCATCACAAGTTGCGTTCGATGGTATTCGTGAAGAGGCGACGCTGGGTGCACGAACAACCCTTGATGTTCTGAACGCGCAGCAGGATTTGCTGGATGCGCAATTGGCCGAAGTTGCCTCGCGGACCGAACGGTCTCGGGCAGCGTATGAACTGCTGCAGGCGCAAGGATTGCTAACGGCGGAACGGCTGGGCCTGGCGGTGCAGATCTATGATCCGACGTTGTATTACAACCTTGTGAAAAAAGCGCCGTCGCAGGTCAGCAAGCAAAGCCGCGATCTGGATCGGGTGCTCAAGGCATTGCGCCGGGATTAAAGGGTATCGCTACCTGTTGTGGCGATGGTCCGGATTGGCTACAATCGGACCAAGGTTAGAGCGGTAGAAAAAATGTCAGATCGTGTTGTAAGCGCCAATATTCAGGACGTTCTCTCGTCGGTCAAACGAATGGTCGATGAAGACGCAAGTGGCGAATCGGAATTTATCTTTGTCCCTTCGACCCCGGCACCCAAGCCGGGGCGGCTGGTTTTGACGGATGCGCTGCGTGTCAGCGAGGAACCGCTGATCGTCCAGAAACGCGCACCTTTGAAGTTGATGCCTCAGAATACTGCTCATGAGGGTACGGCAAATCAGGCCGCGAATGCGCCGGGCAATCCAGAAGCGCCTATGCGTTTACAGCCAGGTGACAGCGTGCGTGCTGATGGCGCTGACGCAAATGACGAAAAACCAAAGCGTGATCTCGCAGGCAGTTTAAGCGCGAAGATCGAAGCCTTGGAAGCTGCCATAGCCCGGACCGAAGACCAGTGGGAGCCGGATGGCGAAAGCGATGATGAATATTCCGGTACTAAGACAAAAGCCGTTGAATGGCCGGTAGGAAAAGGTTTCGCACAATCCAAAGTCGCTGAACCTGAGCCTGAGCCTGAGCCTGAGACAGAGACAACGGCCGAGGCAACCTTTATTCGTGATCCGGCCGTGGTCGCGAAGCAGGCCCAGAAACCTGCTGGTGTGATTGTTGATGAAGAACAGTTGCGTGATCTTGTGGCGCAGATCGTTCGGGAAGAGTTGCAGGGCGCGCTTGGGGAGCGGATCACTAAGAATTTGCGCAAGATGGTCCGTCGCGAGATATCGCGTGTCATTGCCGCGCCCGACAGGGACTAAGGCTTAGCCCCGATCTGGTGCTTGCGCCATCGACAGAAGCAGATCCAGATCCATATGCAGTTCTAGATGATCGGCAAGGTCGTCCAATACCTGTTCAACACCATCTTCATAGGTGGTTTCCGACGTGGCGCCCAGTTCAGCCAAATAGCTGGCGCGAAATGCGTCTGATGTGAATATCCCGTGCAGATAGCTGCCGCGCACGCGTCCATTGGCGCTGGCAGCGCCTTCTGGGCGGCTTTCGATCTGCAGCCAGGCGCGGGCGCAATCCGGCCCGTCGGTCCGACCCATATGGATTTCATAACCGCTGACTGGTTCATTACCGGGCAGGGCGGTTGCGGAACGCAGGGTAACCTGCTTGTCACCGGCCATGGTGGTAGTGACATCCAACAGGCCAAGCCCCTCGACCCGTCCCGGGTGCCCGTCGACGCCATCCGGGTCCGCGATGGTTTTCCCCAGCATTTGATATCCTCCGCATAGACCCAGCACGTGGCCGCCACGGCGGACATGGGCATAGAGGTCGACGTCCCAACCCTGAGCCCGGAAATAGGCCAAATCGCCAATTGTGGATTTACTACCGGGCAAGAGCACCAGATCGGCATCCCCGGGCAGGGGGCGGCCTGCTGGGACGATTTCGACCGTTACACTTGGTTCGGCGGAAAGCGGGTCGAGATCATCGAAATTGGCCATACGCTCCAACTGCGGCACGACGATCTTACACGCACCTCCGGCGTAAGAGCGAATGTCCATCATATCTTCTGCCGGCAGTTTCCATGCATCATGGAACCAGGGCACCACACCGACGCAGGGCCAACCGGTGCGGGCGGCGATATCGTCGCGCCCTTCGTCAAACAGGGACACGTCGCCCTTGAACCGGTTTATGGCAAAGCCTCGGATCAATTCCTGATCCCCAGTATCCAGAACGGCCTGCGTTCCAACGATCTGTGCGATCACTCCGCCCCGGTGGATATCGCCCACCAGCACAACTGGAACATTCGCTGCGCAGGCAAAACCCATATTGGCAATGTCACCTTTGCGCAGATTGGTTTCGGCCGGGCTGCCCGCGCCTTCGATCAGGACAAGATCGGCATCGTTGCAAAGACGTTCAAAGCTTTCCAGGGCCGCCGCCAGAAGCTTTGATTTATCTTTGCGGTAATCACCCGCTTTCATGGTCCCTGCGCGCTGGCCCTGAAGAATGATCTGGGCGCCCGTATCGGTTTCGGGCTTCAACAGGATCGGGTTCATATCGGTATGCGTAGTCCGCTTCGCGGCCCGCGCCTGTAGGGCTTGCGCGCGACCGATTTCGCCACCGTTTTCCGTAACGGCTGCGTTATTTGACATGTTCTGCGGCTTGAACGGAGCAACGCTCAGCCCGCGCCGTGTATAGGCACGCGCCAGACCGGCCACCAACACCGATTTGCCGACATTACTGCCGGTGCCCTGAATCATGATGGACCGCGCCATGGCCATTCTCCTATGTTGACGCGCAGATGACCTGATTTAAGGCCAAAGGAAAAGCCCCAGATGAACACTCCAGCGCATCTTTTGATTGGCGCCGCCGCTTTTGCGCGCCCAGCCAGGAGGGCGGCGCTGTGGGCCGCTTTGTTCGGATCGCTGCTGCCAGACCTGTCGCTGTATGTGATGGCGGGCGTCTCGCTGTACATCCTGAACATCTCGGCACATGTGGTGTTCGATCAGCTTTACTTTTCACCAGCATGGCAAACTGTTTTCGCGATCGATAATTCGTTCTTTCTGTGGGCGGCGGCGCTTGGGATTGGGCTGTGGCGCGGCTGGCACCTGCTGGCCATAGGCGCGTCGGCAGGGCTGCTGCATCTGGTGATGGATTTCTTTTTGCACGCGGGGGATGGTCGCCCACAGTTCTGGCCGATCAGTTCGTGGGTCTTTGATAGCCCCATCAGCTATTGGGACAGCACGCATCACGCAGTTTGGGCTGCGCCGATTTCGATGGGAATCTGCGTCGCCGCCTATGTCGTCCTTTGGCACCGGGGCCTTTCGGTTTCGACAAAGCTTTTCTTTGCGTTGTTGTTGGCGGCCGAGCTTTGGGTCGCGCGGCAATGGATAATGTATTTTTGATCAGGCCAACGAAAAACGCGCCCCAAAGGTAGGGCGCGCTTTTTCAATCGGAGGCGGGGGTCAATCAGGCCGCTTCAGCCTGCTGAGCCGCATTCCGGCGTTCGCTTTCTTCGCGTGACAGCGCAACAGACGTCCGTACGCCGCGGCCAACGAATTCCATCAATCCGCCAACAACCCGCTCGTTGGGGTCGATACCGGCGCATGACAATACTTCACGCCCGTCGCGCGAACGCGCCCAGCGGGCTATTTGTTCCGGACCGTTGCCATACTTCTTGTCGTCAGCAATGGCATCATCCAGTGCAGCCAGTACGACGGCTGCGAAAAGTTTACGTGCACGATTGCCTTGTTCGTTATTAAAGGCCGTGCCGTCAACGAAATCTCTCATCTCGTCATTCCCGTTTTTCTTGCTCTTGCACTTTTTGGCGTGACGGTCCTTATGACCTATTACATGCGATTCGGATACACCTAAATTGCATAACTACGTTGCGTCAACTGCATGGCTTGCTGCAGGTGCAGCACTAGGTTTCGTTGTCTTGTCAGGTGTGGTTACGCCAGATATAGGGACAAGAACTGACGCATCAACCGTTTGTGAAGGATTTATGTAATGCCCAAGATAAATGGGAACGAAATTCGCCCCGGCAATGTGCTTGAGCATAACGGCGGGCTGTGGGCAGCTGTTAAGGTAGATCACGTAAAGCCCGGCAAAGGCGGCGCTTTTGCACAGGTCGAGCTGCGCAACCTGCGCAACGGCTCGAAACTGAACGAACGGTTCCGGTCAGCCGACAAAGTGGAACGCGTGCGTCTGGAACAAAAGGATCAACAGTTCCTGTACGAATCCGACGGCATGCTAGTGTTCATGGATTCCGAGACATACGAACAGATCGAATTACCTTCGGAGCTGTTGGGTGAGCGTCGTCCGTTTCTGCAGGACGGCATGACAATTGTGGTAGAGTTCTACGAAAGTGAAGCGCTGAACGCGACGGTGCCGCAAAAAGTGACCTGCAAAATTGTCGAGACCGAGCCGGTCGTCAAAGGGCAGACCGCTGCGAATTCGTTCAAGCCTGCGATATTGGACAACGGTGTCAAAGTTATGGTTCCGCCGTTTGTCGGTCAGGATGAGATGATCATCGTGAACACAGACACCATGGAATACTCTGAACGCGCCTGAACTTTGCCAGAGCCAAATCAAAAGACCGCATCACCCTGATGCGGTCTTTTTGTTGTCAGCGCCGTGGACGCCGGTATCGCTCGGGCTCGGGGCCGAACAGCTCAAGCATCAGTTCGAACTTGATCCGATTGGCGCTGACCTGACGATAGTACGCAATCAGAAACGCGGTTGGGCCTTGAATGCGGCTTAGTCCGCTGGTGGCCGCGACCACGGTGCCTACATCCGTGCGCCCTTGTAACACGAGCCATCCGCCCAGCATCAAAATGCCGACCGTGCCCGCGCCGTTAATGACGCTGAGCAGAAACTTGGCAGACAGTTTCCAGATGAACATGCGGCGGCGCGTTTCGTATATATCGTCAAACAGGGCGTTGATATCCGCCGACACTGCTTCGATATCCTCGGTCGTCAGTTGGTCGGTCGACTTGCGCAGGATGCGGACCCTTTCGGCAACAAAGACGTTCACGCGCCGTTGCGAAACCAAAACAATGACAATCTGGGGAACAATCATTGAAAATGCGATCAGGCCCAACCCTGGCTGCGTGGACGAGATATAACCAATCACGCTGATTAGGGTTCCTATCTGAACGACCGGGTCAGAAAAGGCACCGCCAGCAAATTTTCCAAGTTCTTCGGCCTCGGCAGATACGGCAGTGCTCATGGTTCCTTTGCGAAAGGACTCTTGGGTTTGGTTAAGGTCAGATGCGCGCACCAACAGGCGTTGCCGGATCAGACGGATCAGGTCTTCGCCCAATGTGCCCGCGCGATAGCCCAGCACCCATTTCAGGGCAAGGCTCAGAAGAATAACGGCCAGCATGCCAGCCCCCAACGTCAGCAATCGTTCGACCCCGACATTTGCCGATGTTAGGTGATTGATGATGTCACGCTGAAATTCCAGTGGAACTGCGGCCAACCCTGCAATTGCCAGCGACAGCAGAATAAGAATAACTTGCCGACCCGCGCTGGCCCGCCAAATCGCCCGATACAGCCGGAACATGTTCTTTATCCCTCTTGAAGTTCCGGTGTCAGTGTTACCGCGCAGTGCGATAGGTACCAGCGAAAACACGACCAGAGGGTGATAGTTGTTCCTAGGATGCTGTCAGCAAGGTGTCAGCTGGACAGACGCACAATCGCTTCACCCGCCTGCATGTCCCCTTGGGCGCGGTCCAGTCGCAAATAGGCAATCGCTTTGCCATTGGATTGCGTGAACACTGTTCCCACGGGTTTCCCATTTGACTGAATCTCGGTCCCAACCGGGGCGGTGTCAGAAATCTCAACAACGCGCAGGCCTTTGCGCAGTTCGGTTTTGTGCTTCATGCGTGCGGTGACTTCCTGACCGACATAACAGCCTTTCTTGAAATCCAGCCCATTCAGCGCTTCGAAACCAGCCTCAAGAATGTAGCTATCCGGCGTCAGTTCGATGCTGGTTTCGGGGATGCAATGACGGACGCGGATCGCGTCCCAATCGGTATCATCATCACTTTCGGGCGTTTGGGAATAAGCCCGCCATCCAAGATCGGGATGCCGAGGATCGGGCAGGGCGCCATCAGGCGCCGGGCCAGTGCCGCGTTGCAGATTAAGCTCGGTATCCTCGATCGAGACGTCAGCGCGCAGCTTGTACATCGTCAGGCGTTTAACCAGCCCGTCGGCCAGATCCTCGGCCACATCCAGCAACACCGATACGTCGTCCCGTTTGAGAAAGAAATCGGCCAGATACTTGCCTTGCGGGGTCAGGAGGGCGGCGTAGACCAGCCTATCGTCCAGCCTTTGGACATCATTTGTGATCAGCCCCTGCAGAAAGCTGTCTGTATCCTTGCCGGTCAGGCGCAGAATGCGGCGATTGGGCATGGGTTGATCCTCGTCATTTGGTCTGGCCTCGTGATATAGGAGATCGCGCTGCCATGACCAGAGGGTTTAAGACGTGTCCGCCCCAATCAGTATCGTGATCCCAACCCTGAATGCGGAACGTGATTTGCCAGCAACCCTGCAATCGTTGATGGAGGGGCTGCAACAGGGCCTGATCCGTGAGTTGATTGTGAGCGATGCTGGCTCGGACGATGCAACGCTTGAGATGGCGGATGAGGCTGGGGCCCGGATCGTCACCGGCCCTGCGTCGCGCGGCGGGCAATTGCAAAGAGGCTGCGCCGAAGCCTCGGGCGAGTGGCTGCTGATCCTGCATGCCGATACAGAGTTGCAGCCGAGCTGGACTGCTGTAGTGGCAGAGCATTTGAACTCAGACCGGCCAGCATCCTTTCGTTTGCGGTTCCGTGCAAATGGTCTGGGGCCGCTCTGGGTCGCCGGTTGGGCGAATTTGCGCAGCCGCCTGTTCGGGTTACCCTACGGCGATCAGGGCCTCTTGGTGCGGCAAGAGGCTTATCTGTCAGCAGGCGGATATCCGGATCAGCCGCTGATGGAGGATGTCGCCCTGATCCGCGCCTTGCCGCGCGCTGTATTGTTGAACGCTGACGCGGTTACGAGTGCGGAACGCTATATCCGTCAGGGCTGGTTTCGGCGCGGCGCGCGGAATCTTTGGACCCTGATGCGCTACTTTCTTGGGGCTGATCCGAAGAAGCTGGCTCAGGCGTACCGGGGATAAAGGCGGTGCGCAATTCTACGACGGATTTCCCAAGGCGAAATGGTGCTGCAAAGCTGACCAGACACAAGGCGACGATCTGCAGGACCAGAATATGGGCGTTAGCCTGCAAATACTCCCACTCCTCCTTCAGTTTGCCAACTTGATCAATTAGATCATCGTAGCTTTGGGCAAGGATCAGATAGTCTCCGGCGATGGCAGGTACTTTGCGGCGCATGTTGTCGACGGCAGCTTGTGTGGTTTCGTCCAGAGAGGTGAAAACCAGAAACTGCTGGATATCAAAGGCATCTGCTTTGGCGGCCATGCCCCGGGCGTCTTTCATATCGTCCTTTGCGGTCTGGCCGAACAGGAAATGCAGGCCCTGCAGCGGTGCGACCTCGTTGGTGACCGCGATGAACAGCGGCAAATCGGCGTTGCTGGCGGTTGAGGCAGACAGGAACTCGACCTTTTCGCATAAAACGGCTGTATCTGGATCATAGGCCGGGTCGCAGAATCGCAGTCGGAAACGTGCGGCATCGCGATCAAAGGCCAGAGTTGCCGCGTAGGCCACGTCAATTTGCCGGTCCAGTCGCGAACTGTCCGAAGTATAGAGCCCGGCCAATACGGCCACCAGCGCGCCAATCCCGCCCAATACGACCCAAACCAGATCGGCTAGTTTCCAGGCCCGATGGCCCGCAGGTTTGCGAAACAGGAACCCCGTTCCGAGCAGACCGATCAGAAACGAAAGAATCAGTAACGGCAGTTGATTGTCGGCAATGAATGTCATGTGGCAGAGTGTACGGTTTGAGATGTCTCAGACAACTGTGTTCACGCGCTGTTGTATCTCGTGACACTTCGACAGCAACGTCAGGACCCAGAGCTTTGGCCAAATTTGCGAAACAGTTTCGTCCGGTCGAACGCCTGTTCCAGTTCTTCCGTGCGTTCTTTGACGCTGTCCCACAGACGTTCCTGCATTTCGGCGATTACGCATTCCAGCAGAACCAAAAGTGAGGCCATGGAGTCCCAAGCTGACGGAACCGCGATGCGCGCGGCGAATGTGTGTTTCGCAAGTTGGTGAATGGGGGAACGCCATTGATCCGTCAGCAGCACAACCTCGGCCCCTCGTTCGTGGCAGAGCTGCCCGATCAGTAGGGTGGTGTTTTCGTACCGTCGCACATCCAGGGCCACCAATACGTCGCCTTCCCGCACTTCCAGCAGATCATGCGTCCAAGAGGCCGCATCAGATAGCAGCTTTACGTCGGGACGTATCATCTGCAGGTGAAGATACAGATATTGCGCCAGTGTCCCGGTAATGCGCCCTCCGGTTATGAAAATGCGCCGATCCGGATCGCACAGCATCCGGCACAAACTGTCGAATTTTTCCGGATCCACCTCATCAATCGAACGGCGCTGGTTTTCCAGGGCCTGCCGGGAATACCGATTGAGAATATGTTCTTCCGGCAGATCATTCTGCCACACATCCCGCTTGGCAACTGGCCCCGAGATCATCTCTTTTACTTCGCCCCGGATTGCGGCTTGAAACTGGGGATAGCCCCCAAACCCGGTTTTTTGCAGCATCCGCGCAACCGTGGTGGTCGAAACCGAAGCGATGCTGGCCAGTTCCGTAATGCTGCCAAGGCCCGCCATTGGATAATCATCCAGCAGCACATTCACCAACTGCCGCTCGGATGGGGTCATCGTTTCACGATGGGCAAGGAGCCTTTCAGTTACGCGCACAGAATAGTCCTTTTTTAGTTGTTCGCTATCATATGTATAAATTTTGACATCCGAAACAGTTATGGTGAATTTTTTTCAGGAAAATTATTGACAGGAGATTGATGGGTGTAGAAATCTTTCCCCATGGAATCACCTGACAGCCTTTCGCCTGCTGGGCATCTGGATTTTGGGCCGGCCGTTCACACGCTGGAACCAACGGGTAAACCGTCGGTTATCGTGGTTTGTGAACATGCAACGCATCGGATTCCAGAGGGGCTGGAAGATTTGGGCCTAAGCCCGAAGGCCTTGCGCAGTCATATCGCGTGGGACCCCGGTGCACTGCCGGTGGCACAAGCCATTGCACGACAGATGTCTGCAACAACGGTCTATGGGGGCGTTTCGCGGCTTGTGTATGACTGCAATCGTCCACCTGAAGCCAGCGATGCGATGCCTTCCCAAAGTGAGGATTTCGCCATCCCAGGGAACGCTTCTTTGTCTGAAAGTGAACGCAAGGCGCGGGTCGATAAAATCTATCGGCCTTTTTGCGCCGAACTTGAGACGATGTTGGACCGCTATCGGGATACGCTAGAGCTGATGGTGACAATCCACAGCTTTACACCGGTCTATCGCGGGCAGAACCGGTCCGTCGAATTGGGTCTGCTGCATGGTGAAGACGATCGCTTTGCTTTGAAAATGCTGGAAAATACGCCCTCAGACCTGCCGCTGGTTACGCGCCTGAATGAGCCGTATTCAGCGTTAGACGGCGTGGCGCATACGCTGGATTGTCATGCCGCACCTCGCGGATTGCTGAACGTCATGATCGAAATTCGCAACGACCTGGTTGAAACGCCGGAACAACAACAGGCCATAGCCAATGATCTGGTTCCTTGGATAGACAAAACGCTGAGCGTCGTTCGGGGCGAGGACGTCGTGCAATGAAGTTGATGGCCGCATATGTGCGCATGGTCGATGCGATGAATTATCGGATCGGGCGGATCATGATGTGGGGCCTGTTTGTGATGATGGGTATCCTGCTGTGGTCCTCGATCTCGAAAACCTTCTTTCTGCCGTCTCTCTGGACGCTGGAAATGGCGCAGTTTGCGATGGTGACCTACTACATCATCGGAGGTCCGTACTCGATCCAGATGGGCTCGAACGTACGCATGGATCTTTTCTATCATAACTGGAGCCCGCGTCGGAAAGCATGGTTCGACGCTTGTACGGTGCTGTTGCTTATTCTCTATCTCGGTGTGCTGTTCTATGGGGGGCTGGGTTCGACGGCCTACAGCCTGGGATATTGGGGGGATGAGCCGGTTGCCTACTTCACAGGGCTCGTCACCGGAAGCGAGGAAATCGGAAGACTCGAACGCTCATCCACGGCGTGGCGACCCTATATTTGGCCGGTTAAGGCGATCATGGTGTTCGGTTTCTTCCTGATGCTGCTGCAGGCAATTTCCGAGTTTTTCAAAGACATTGCGCGGATCAACGGGCAGGAAATCGGGGTCAGGCGGGCATGAGCCAAGAATATATCGCCATCTTCATGTTCGCCTCGATGATGCTGATGCTTTTTACCGGCCAGCGCGTTTTTGGTGCTATCGGCGCAGTCGCGGCCATAGCGGCGCTGGTGCTATGGGGCACAGGTGGACAGGACATTCCCTTTTCGGCTGCGATGAAGCTGATGAAGTGGTACCCACTGCTCACGCTGCCGATGTTTATATTTATGGGTTATGTCCTTAGCGAAAGCCGGTTGGCAGATGACCTCTATCGCATGTTCCACGTCTGGATGGGACCTGTGAACGGAGGGCTGGCGATTGGCACAATCGGGCTGATGGTCTTGGTTTCGGCGATGAACGGCCTCAGCGTGGCCGGCATGGCCATCGGGGCAACGATCGCTTTGCCCGAACTTCTACGACGCGGGTATGACAAGACGATGGTGACAGGGGTCATTCAGGCCGGGTCGAGCCTTGGTATCCTCGTGCCGCCTTCGGTTGTTCTGGTGCTTTACGCCATGATCGCGCGTCAACCTGTCGGTCAGCTGTGGCTGGCTGGGATTGTACCGGGGCTGCTGATGGCATCGCTATTTATCCTTTATATCTGGATACGCTGTCGCATTCAGCCAGAGCTTGGCCCGGCGATGGAAGACGCGCACGAAGTACCACGGGCCGAGAAACTCCGATTGCTGGGTGCGGGCGCGTTGCCGCTGATTATCTTCGCAGCAATGATGATCCCATTCGTCAATGGCTGGACTTCGCTTGTCGAAAGCTCGGCACTTGGGGCGCTGGCAGCACTGGTGGCATCGGTTCTCAAACGCCGGATGACGTGGAAAATCTTTGAGGACTGCACCAAGCAGACGCTGGCCATATCCTGCATGTTCATGTGGATTATTCTTGCCGCGTTAGGCTTTGGGGCTGTGTTTGATGGATTGGGCGCGGTCAAGGCAATCGACAGCCTGTTCACCGAACAGCTGAGTTTGTCACCTTGGGTTATCCTGATCCTGATGCAGCTAAGCTTTATCGTCATGGGTACTTTCCTGGACGACACGGCGATGCTGGTCATCGTGGCCCCACTTTATGTGCCGCTTGTCGGTGCGCTGGGTTTTGACCTGATCTGGTATGGTGTGCTGTATACGATCACCACGCAGATCGCATATATGACGCCGCCTTTCGGATATAACCTGTTCCTGATGCGTGCGATGGCCCCACCAGAGATCAGTCTGAAAGACATCTATCGCTCGATCTTTCCCTTTGTCGGCGTGATGGTTCTGGCGCTCGTGATAATCATGATGTTCCCCGAGATCGCCCTTTGGCTGCCCGGTTATGTTTATGGAAAATAATTAGAAGGCCCGGCAAACGGGCACATAAACTTCAACGGAGAGGAAATTGACATGACGACAAGACGTAAGTTTTTGAAAACTGCCGGGGTAGGGGTCGCTGCTGCGCCTCTGGCCGCACCAGCGCTTGCGCAAAGTACGATTACATGGCGGATGCAGACCTATGCTGGGCCAGCACTGGCTGCACATGTGATCGATCCGGCCATCGAGATGTTCAACAAGATCGCTGGCGACCGCATGCAGATCGAGCTGTTCTACGCCGACCAACTGGTTCCGACTGGAGAGCTGTTCCGCGCCATGCAAAAGGGCACAATCGACGCGGTGCAGTCCGATGATGACTCGATGGCCTCGCCCACTGAGGTCACCGTGTTCGGCGGCTACTTCCCCTTTGCCTCGCGCTATTCGCTGGACGTGCCGGTTCTGTTCAACCAGTGGGGCCTGAACGAGATATGGGACGAAGAATACTCCAAAGTTGGGGTCAAACATATCAGCGCTGGTGCATGGGATCCGTGCCATTTCGCGACCAAGGATCCGATCAACTCGCTGGAGGACATGAAGGGCAAACGTATCTTCACATTCCCAACTGCGGGTCGGTTCCTGTCGCAGTTCGGCGTGGTGCCGGTGACGCTGCCATGGGAAGATATCGAGGTCGCGGTTCAGACCGGTGAGTTGGACGGTATCGCATGGTCGGGCATCACCGAAGATTACACCGTTGGTTGGGCGGATGTGACCAACTATTTCCTGACCAACAACATCTCGGGTGCTTGGGCGGGTCACTTCTTTGCCAATATGGACCGCTGGAACGAGCTGCCTGAAGATCTGCAAACCCTGTTCAAGGTCTGCTGTGATCAGTCACACTACTATCGCCAGTGGTGGTATTGGGGCGGAGAGGCCAATCTGCGGGTCAACGGCACAAAGATGCAGTTGACGACCATCCCAGATGAGGAATGGGCTACCGTTGAAGGAGCGGCCGTGAAATTCTGGGATGAGATTGCGGCGGAATCTGAGACCAAGGCAAAGGTCGTGGATATCTTCAAACGCTACAATGCCGAAATGCTCAAGGCCGGGCGGCCTTATCGCTACGGCTGATGAAACTTGACCGGCCCGTTTTCTGGCGGGCCGGTCGCTATATGGGTCAAGAATTTTCGTCGAAAATTCTCGCGCATTTTGAGGTAATTTATGCTGACACTCGAACACCTTAAGACGCAGGTTTCTGCTGGTGAGATTGATACTGTATTGGTGTGTATGGTTGACATGCAGGGTCGTTTGATGGGGAAACGCTTCCATGCGGGTCACTTTGTTGCAGGTGCGTGGGAAGAGACGCATTGCTGCAATTACTTGCTGGCCACGGATCTGGAGATGGGAACACCGGATGGCTATGCCTCGACCAGTTGGGAGCGGGGGTACGGCGATTATGTGATGAAGCCTGATCTGAGCACACTGCGCCCGGTGCCGTGGCTTGAAGGCACGGCGATGGTGATGTGCGATGTGTTGGATCATCATACGCATGAAGAGGTGCCGCATGCGCCTCGGTCGATCCTGAAGCGTCAGGTGAACCGACTGAAAGCGATGGGTTATGACGCGATGTGCGCGACGGAGCTGGAGTTCTTTCTATTCGAGAAAAGTTTTGATCAGATCCGCAAAGAAGGTTTCCGTGATCTGGAGCCGATCTCGGGCTATAACGAAGACTACCATATCCTTCAGACCACCAAGGAAGAGCATGTGATGCGCCCGATCCGCAACCATCTGTGGAATGCGGGGATACCGGTCGAGAACTCGAAAGGTGAGGCCGAGACTGGGCAAGAAGAACTGAACATCAAATATGCGGCGGCGATGGAGACGGCCGAGTATCACTCGATCGCCAAGAACGCCGTGAAAGAGATTGCCTGGCAGCATGGCCATGCGGCGACGTTTTTACCGAAATGGCACCATGAAAAGGTCGGCAGTTCGTCCCATGTCCACCAGTCGCTTTGGGCGGAGGGGCGCCCCATCTTTTTCGACGAAAAAGATCCGCTTGGCATGTCGGATGTGATGAAATGCTACATGGCGGGTCTGTTGAAATACGCCGCCGATTACACCTATTTCATGGCACCCTACATCAATAGCTACAAGCGGTTCATGAAGGGGACCTTTGCGCCGACGCGGATCATTTGGTCGGTGGACAACCGCACGGCCGGGTTCCGCCTGTGCGGCGATGGAACCAAATCGGTTCGGGTGGAGTGCCGAATACCGGGCTCGGACATGAATCCCTATCTGGCGATGGCGGGGATGCTGGCAGCCGGGATCGCTGGCATAGAACAGGGGCTGGAGCTGCAGCCTCCGACCCAAGGGGATGTCTATCAGGGCGAGACCGGGATGATCCCCGGCAACCTGCGCTCAGCGCGGGATGCGTTGAATGGATCGGCTATGTTGCGATCGGCCATGGGCGATGAGGTGGTCGATCACTATACCCGCGCGGCTGAGGTGGAGATCGAAGAATTCGAACGTGTGGTGACCGATTGGGAAATAGCACGCGGGTTCGAGCGAGCTTAGAGGGTCGGAGCGAGGGGCCAGCCCCTCGCGCACCCCGAGGTATTTTTAGCCAGATGAAACAGGGGATCCTGTTTCTTTCGGAGATGGAGTGGATATGGGGCAGATGTTGAAATGCATCTCACCGATTGATGGGTCGGTTTTTGCAGAGCGCGAAGTGGTATCGCGCGAGGCGGCGTTTGAAGCCGCGAGGCAGGCAAAAGCTGCGCAATCGGGCTGGGCGGCGCGACCATTGCAGGAACGAATTGATCTTGTGATGGCAGGTGTTGCCGCCGTTGGCGCGATGAATGATGAGATCGTACCGGAACTGGCGCATATGATGGGGCGCCCGGTGCGCTATGGCGGCGAGTTTGGCGGCTTCAATGAACGCGCCAGCCATATGGCGGAGATTGCCGAGACGGCTCTGGCTGATATCGCGGTGGGTGAGGACGCGAGTTTCAAACGCTACATCAAGCGCATCCCGCATGGTGTGGTCTTTGTGGTGGCGCCCTGGAACTATCCTTACATGACGGCAATTAATACCGTTGCACCGGCGTTGATTGCGGGCAATACCGTGATCCTGAAACATGCCACGCAGACCCTGCTGGTGGGCGAACGCATGGCGCGGGCTTTCCATGCAGCGGGTGTGCCGGAAGATGTGTTCCAGAATATCTTTCTGAGCCATGACGTGACCAATGATCTGATCGCGGGCAATGCGTTCGACTTCGTGAACTTCACCGGTTCGGTCGGCGGTGGCCAGGCGATGGAACGCGCGGCGGCGGGGACCTTTACCGGTGTTGGCACAGAACTGGGCGGCAAGGATCCGGGCTATGTCATGGAAGACGCCGATCTGGATGCGGCCGTCGATACCCTGATCGACGGAGCCATGTTCAACGCGGGCCAGTGCTGCTGTGGGATCGAACGGATTTACGTGCATGAAAGCCTTTATGATGACTTCGTTGCCAAGGCGGTGGAGATCGTGAAGGGCTACAAGCTGGGCAACCCATTGGACACTGCGACAACGATTGGCCCGATGGCCAATGTGCGCTTTGCCAATGAGGTGCGCGCGCAGATCGCCGAGGCGGTCGCAGCAGGCGCAGTGGCCCATATCGAAACCTTAGCCGAGGATGATGGCGGTGCCTACCTGACGCCGCAGATCCTGACAGGCGTGACTCATGACATGCGCGTAATGCGGGATGAGAGCTTTGGCCCCGTGGTGGGCATCATGAAAGTGTCCTCGGATGGAGAGGCCATCGCGCTGATGAATGACAGTGAATTCGGCCTGACTGCCAGTCTTTGGACCCGCGATCTTGACCGTGCCGCTCGGGTCGGCGACCAGGTTGAAACCGGCACCGTATTTATGAACAGGGCCGATTATCTGGACCCTGGCCTGTGCTGGACGGGCTGCAAGAATACCGGTCGCGGTGGTGGCTTGTCCGTCATCGGCTACCACAACCTGACACGTCCCAAATCCTATCACCTAAAAAAGGTCACGGGCTAAGGGCGCCGGCCTGCTCTGAACTTACGCCCTCGCCAGAGCAGGCCCCAAAATACAAAGGAAACCTGACATGTCACTTGTTGGAAACTGGTCATATCCGACCGCAATCAAATTCGGCGCCGGGCGGATCAAGGAATTGCCCGAGGCCTGCGCCGCCGCCGGTATGAAGAAACCGCTGCTGGTCACCGACAAGGGGCTGGCCGATCTGCCGATTACTACAGCGACGCTGGACATCATGGAATCGGCCGGGTTGGGCCGCGGATTGTTCAGCGACGTGGATCCGAACCCCAATGAAAAGAACCTCGATGCGGGGGTCGCGGCCTATAACGCCGGTGGCCATGACGGGGTGATCGCCTTTGGCGGTGGCTCGGGGCTGGATCTGGGCAAGATGGTGGCCTTCATGGCCGGTCAGACGCGGCCCGTGTGGGACTTTGAGGATATCGGCGACTGGTGGACTCGCGCCGATGCTGATGTCATTGCACCAATCATCGCCGTGCCAACCACCGCCGGCACCGGGTCCGAGGTGGGGCGCGCCAGTGTCATCACCAACTCTGAGACCCATGCCAAGAAGATCATCTTTCACCCCAAGGTGCTGCCCACGGTTGTGATCTGCGACCCCGAACTGACGGTGGGTATGCCCAACTTCATCACTGCAGGCACCGGTTTGGATGCGTTCGCCCATTGCGTTGAGGCCTATTCCAGCCCGCATTATCACCCGATGAGCCAAGGCATGGCGCTAGAAGGGATGCGGCTGGTCAAGGACTACCTGCCGCGCGCCTATGCCGATGGCACCGATATCGAGGCCCGCGCCCAAATGATGAGCGCGGCGGCGATGGGTGCGACCGCCTTCCAGAAGGGTCTTGGCGCCATTCACGCGATGAGCCACCCTATAGGCGCGGTGTTCAACACCCATCACGGCACCACCAACGCGGTCTGTATGCCCACGGTGCTGGACTTCAACGCACCCGCCATCGCCGACCGCTTCCAGCACGCCGCGAACTATCTGGGCATCGACGGCGGCTTCGACGGCTTCCGCACATTTGTACAGGAGTTCAACGACGCCCTCGGTATCCCACGCAAGCTCTCCGATTTGAGCGTGACCGAGGACGCCATCCCCGAGTTGGTCAAAGGGGCGATCATTGATCCGTCCTGCGGCGGCAACCCGATTGAGCTGACTGAAGACAACCTGACGGTGCTTTTCAAAGCAGCCCTCTAAGCCTCTTGCGCGCACTCTCCCTCATCATGCATTCTGAGTGTAGGTGAGGGAGATTTTCATGACAAAAGAGATTGTTCTGATCCACGGCGCTTTCGCTGGGCCGTGGTGTATGAAGGACTACGCGGGTTTTTTCCGCGCACTTGGCTGGACGGTTCATACACCTGCACTGCGGTTTCATGGCGGCGATCCGAAGGCCGAGCCTGACCCTAGCATGACCGATACCAGCGTTACGGATTACGCCAATGATATTGCCGAGTTTGTGCAGGGTTTGGACAGCAAGCCCATCTTGCTGGGTCATGCCATCGCGGGTGTTGTGGCGCAGCAGGTGGCGGCGCGCGGGTTGGCCAGCGCGATTGTTCTGATCAACCCGAACGCACCGTGGGGCACGTTGCCCGAAACCGACGATGAACGCGCCGTTCCGCGCGCGTTGATGGAGGGCGGTGCGTTCTGGAAACAGCCCATGCGGGTCGATTTCGACCTGATGGCCCCCTTTGCGCTGAACAAAATGCCCGAGGCGCAGCAGCATGAGGTGTTCGACCAGCTGGGCGCTGAAAGCGGGCGGGTGATGTTTGAGATGTTCTTCTGGATGTTCGATGACCACCACGCAATGAAGGTGGATATCGACAAGGTCGACTGCCCGGTGCTGATCGTATCGGGCACCGAGGATCGGGCCGTGAACCCCAACACCTGCCGCGCGCTGGCGAAACTCTACGGAGAACGCGCGACGTTTCTGCCCGTCGAAAACCACGCGCATTTCCTGTTTATGGAGCCGGGATGGGAAGACCCCGCCGGGCAGATTGCGGATTGGTTGGATCAAAAGGTGGGCTAGGGCGCCCACCTTTTATCGCCGATCAATTGGTTGAAAACGTGCTCTGAGGTCGCCAGGTCAGAGTGCCGTCGCTGTTGCGATAGCACCGTAGCAGCCGTTCCTCGCGCGTGTTGACGGTTGAGGTGACGGTGTTGTCGCCCGTCATCAGAACAAATGCATCTTCGGAATAGGCCATGCCTTTATAATAACAGAACCGCGTTTCAGCCCCGTCCGGAATGGGGGATGCGGTGCTGAGCATCTGCTGCGCGGGGGCTGCCGAGGCCAGCAGGGTCAGAGCCAGCCCGAGGGTTAATGTTTTCATGTCGTCCTCCCGTTCGAAATCTCGTGTTCGTTGAAATTGGGTCTTGGACGCTCGGAACCTCAAATGTCGTTCTTGGATGACGGATTGAGGGGAAGTGTGAACGGGATCAGCGGGTTAGGCAAGGGGATGTTCAAGGTGGATTTGGGCAAGGATATCAGTCCTGCAGCCCTGCAAGGATTGAAACACTACGCATTCGCTCTAGCCGCAGGCACGAACCACTTTGCGACACAGGTAATTTGCAGTCTCTGCTCGCTTTTCACGGCTGTCCGGATTCAAGGAAAAGTCCACTTTGCTGTGGGGCATCATTGAAAGCTGGAGGAAGGCTAACTAACCCTTCAAGCAAATAAGGATGGATCTCGTCGGACGAAAACAGTGTAGCCTCTCGATTCCAATGAACGGTATATATCGAATTTTCTAGACCGGGAATTCTGTTGGATCTTGGTTCACCCTTCCCGGTGTAGACGAATATCCAATCCCCTTTTTTTACCCACCCCATACCGAGCCACATGGAGTTATCATTGATAGGAAAGATGTGGCTATTTGGTTGTTTTATTCCGATCCCGATCCATTGATATTGAAGATAAAAGTCTTCTTCGACTTTTATTGGAATCCTCTCGAGGTTCGGTACGCCGCGATCAACTACGTCCATTAGCATCAAAGCAGAGTCGATCATTATGACTTCCCTTTTGAGAAAAATGCGGTACCAAAAATCCCAACGAGATAGGCTATTGCCGCAACGCCCAGAATTGCCCAATCGCGACCTTCCAAGGGTTCCGCGTTTGGGACAAATGCCAAAGTCACCAGAATACCGGCCGCGACCAGAATTGCTGTTGAGTACTTCTTCTCCGACTTTGCAGAGTCTCTTTTCTCTCTTTCAACGCGAACATCAGCCTGCGATAATGCTAGGTCGCTTTTCAGGTCGGCAACCTGTTCTGTTAAATCTCTATTTTGAGACCTAAGTTCGTTGTTCTCCTGTTCCAACTCCCTCAGTCTAGCGGCAATCAGATAAGAAGTGTTTGCTCCTGAAATCCCACGAACGTTCTCCTCCGCAATTCGCTTGACGGTTCCGACGAATTCACCGCTTGCGTATTTCGCCTCTGTCACAGGAGGTAAAACTTCGCCTTCGATTGAAGTGTGTTTTTGGTTTCCAGATGCACCTGAATCTGGGACCTCCGGGATACCAGTATGGGCTCTATTTAACTTGGATTTGGGGTTATTCAAACATCCAGCTCCTCCACGAACCGCGCGTTTTCCTGAATGTACTGGAACCGCAGTTCGGGTTTTTTACCCATCAGGCGCTCGACCAGATCGCCGGTCTCGCCGGGTTCGTCCTCGTCGATGGTGACGCGGATCAGTTTGCGCGAGGCCGGGTCCATCGTGGTCTCTTTCAGGTCCTTGGCGTCCATCTCGCCCAGACCCTTGAAGCGCGAGACGTCGATCTTGCCTTTGCCGCCCAGGCCTTTTTCCAGCCACTCGTCCCGCTCGGCCTCGTCCAGACAATAGACACGTTTGGCGCCTTGGGTCAGGCGATACAGCGGCGGGCAGGCGAGGTAGAGGTGGCCCGCGTCAATCATCGGGCGCATCTGGGTGAAGAAGAAGGTCATCAGCAGCGCCGCGATATGCGCGCCGTCTACATCCGCGTCGGTCATGATGATGATCTTGTCATAGCGCAGGTCATCGACGTTGAAGCGGGTGCCAAGGCCAACCCCCAGTGCTTGGGTCAGGTCGTTGATCTCGGCATTGGTGCCCAGCTTGGAACTGGCCGCGCCCAGCACGTTCAGGATCTTGCCGCGCAGGGGTAGAAGGGCCTGCGTTTTGCGGTTGCGACCCATTTTTGCAGATCCGCCCGCAGAATCTCCTTCGACGATGAATAATTCGGTTCCGTCCCGTGTTGAACTACTACAGTCCACCAGCTTGCCGGGGAGACGAAGTTTCTTAGTGGCGGACTTGCGTTGTGTTTCCTTCTCGGCCCGTCGGCGCAGACGTTCCTCAGACCTTAGGATGAGGAAGTCTAAGATAGCGCCGGCGGATTTCGTGTCCGCGGCCAGCCAGTTGTCGAAATGGTCGCGGACGGAGTTTTCGACCAACCGCTGTGCCTCGACCGTGGCCAGCCGGTCTTTGGTCTGGCCGACGAATTCCGGTTCACTGATGAAACAGGACACCAGCGCGCAGCCGCCCGTAATCAGGTCGTCACGGGTGATCTGTGCGGCCTTTTTGTTGTTGATCAGCTCTCCGTAAGCCTTGATGCCTTTGAGGACGGCGGCCCAGAACCCTGCCACATGGGTGCCGCCTTCGGGGGTAGGAACGGTGTTACAGTAGGACTGGATGAACCCATCGCGCGAAGGCGTCCAGTTGATCGCCCATTCGACCTTTCCGGGTGCGTTGAATTTTTCCTGAAAGTCCACGGTACCGGCAAAGGGCTGCTCGGCATAGGTCGAAGAGCCGTTCATCGTTTCCTTCAGGTAATCCGAAAGGCCGCCGGGGAAGTGGAAGCTCGCTTCGGTCGGGGTCTCGCCATCGTCGATGTGGGACTTCCAGCGGATTTCGACGCCCGAGAACAGGTAAGCCTTAGAGCGGATGGATTTGAACAGTCGGGCGGGTTTGAACTTGTGGTGGCCGAAGATGTCGGGGTCGGCGTGGAAAGTCACCGTGGTGCCGCGCCGGTTTGGGGCCGCGCCAACCTTTTCCACCGGGCCCAGAGGGATACCGCGTGAGAACCGCTGTTCAAAAAGCTGTTTGTCGCGGGCCACCTGAACCACCATCGAATCCGACAGGGCGTTGACCACCGAGGCACCGACGCCGTGCAGACCGCCCGAGGTCTGATAAGCCTTGCCCGAGAACTTGCCGCCCGCATGCAGGGTACACAGGATCACCTCAAGCGCGGATTTGTCCGGGAATTTGGGATGCGGATCGATAGGAATGCCGCGCCCGTTGTCACGCACGGTCAGGGCGTAATCTGCGTGCAGCTCCACCTCGATCCGGTTCGCGTAACCCGCCACCGCCTCGTCCATCGAGTTGTCGAGGATTTCCGCCACCATATGGTGCAGCGCACGCTCATCCGTGCCACCGATATACATGCCGGGGCGTTTGCGGACCGGTTCCAGGCCTTCGAGCACCTCGATGGACGAGGCGTCATATATGGTGGTCGCTTCTGGCGTCAACAGTTCGTCGGGCATATGGGCTGCTCTTGTTTTTAAGTTTCCTCCATTATGGCAGGTGATGTGGTCCGGGGGAAGAGGGGCGCGAGGTGTTGTGGGTGGTTTGGCCACCAAGCCGTCCTTCGCTGCGTTTGCAACCAACCAAGTCCAAACGTCCGCTTTGCGCTGTCTTTGCGCTTGTAAAGTCTGGCGAGCTTCTCTGAAGCCGACATTCAGCCGGGAAAACACCTTGCGCTAGATTTGAGCCACGACGCGTGTCTATTGGGGTCGGGAACAAATGCTGCGAGTCAACTGGGCAGCTGGCAGCTAAAAGCGTGCACTTCTAATTTGGGTATAGTCGGTTGCCGCGCCATGTTGCCCAACCTTGAGGCCAAAGCCACTGGGTCACCCAACAAAATCATACGGCAACCTTTGGTTCATCCAAAGGTTGCCGTTTCATAAGATATATGTTGTGGCACTGCATTATTTTTTTCGGATCCTACCACGGCTCGCAATATGCTATCAATCCCCTAAAATTCTACTAACGACCCTTTCAGTCGTTCGTTGGCTGTATTGTATTCTTTTATCTTTACAATGACTTGATCACCTTCCTCCAGTTCACTGAAGACTACATGAGACGACTTGCCAAAGTCTGACTGATGCACAAAGCAGTCCATTCCCGAATCAAGTTCAACAAAAATGCCGTAGTTCTGAATTGATGCAACTTGACCCAAGTGTTCTGATCCGCGTGGGAAATCTTCCGCGATGCGACTCTTTGCTGAGTAGCCATCACTCTTTACCTCTTTTGACTCAACAAATCTCGTGAGGCTAGCAACCATCTCAGTGTGTGACCATGAAAAGCTATCTGGTGCTATCTGGTTTTCAAGAAAAAACTGCGACCCGTAACCACTTAAGTAGTTCACCAGGGAAACACTACTGCTTAGCGCGGCATCTTTTGAACCGGCCTTGAAAAGACCTCTCCCAACAAGGTTGTCCGCAATTCTGTTGGCCACCATGGAGTCCCTGAAGAAGGTGTCTTCCGAGACAATTGAAAGATAGTTGATGTTTCGAATTACGTTGAGGTGAGTGAACCCAGACGCTGTCAATACAACCAAGTCATCTATGTCAACAGTCTTCGTTAATCCTTCTGTCATGACTAGTTCTGATTGCACTAGTGATGCTACCTCAGCAATAGTGCGTTCCCTAGCATGCCCGAGACCTTGCATCACTTGAACTAAGGTTTCAACTTTGTGGAAACCTTTTGTGTTGTTTGGGCCCGAAACTTTGAAGTTCTCTTTGAGCCAACATAGAATATCTAGTCGAACGAACGGATCTGGAAGCTCGTCTCGTGGGTCAGAATGAAAAACATTGACTAGCCTAGACTTTTCATCGCTAAAGTAACGACGATTTCCTTTTAGGAGCACTCGATAAACCAAGTGGGAGGGTAAGCGGTATTCCCCGTTCGAGAGGCGCATCTTAAGGATGTCATCAGCGCTGATATGTCCTGACTTACAAAAATCCAGAACTACTTCGAGCCCTCGGCGAATATTTCGTCCAGCCAATCCTTTGATAATAGATTTGAAGTGCTTGTCTTGAAACAGAGTGGTGATGATACACCGCATAAAGTTCGCAACTTCGTTTCTGCCACAGCTTACTATTACACCATTTTCCGTACTGAATCTGAATTTTTCCGGATTGCTACCGACAGATCTCAATAGGTATCCCATTCTCGCAGACAGCACTTTTTCCAGAAGCGGTGCCTCAATTCGGAATACCAAGTCCTTAATTACGGTATCCAACGGTGGGAGGTCTGAGTAAGTATCGTAAGTCGTGTCCCGAAGAGGTAGAAAAATTAGACACCTAAATTCATTCTTCAACCATGCTGCGACCTCGAACATTAACAACTGATCATCCCGTGTTCTCTTGTCACAGTTGTCCAAGACAATCACTAGGAGAAGCCCTCTCTCTTCGAAAAGAAGAGAAATCAAATTTACAAGCGTCTGCCTGGTGTCTCCCTGCAAGCGCTTCATTTCCTCAGCCAGTATTTCCAGGTGCTGGATTGAATCTGGTGGGAAAAATGCGGCTCGCCCTTTAGCAACCGCACCCAACTCCTTTGAGTACAGTTTTTTTAAGAAGTCCAAGGATTCGAAATCTATTTCCGGAAAAATGTATCGTATTTTTTTTGATATCGCGTCTAATATCCAGTCGTATATCTCAGTCTTTGACAACGGTGCATTGTTCAAGTCAACATTAACCCACCGCGTGGATTGTACGAGACTTTGTGGGAGGGCTTTTAACCTCAAAAATTCCGTAAATGTTGACTTTCCAGCTCCAACGCCGCCGACCAATAAGCACAGTTCGTTTTTCAGCCGATCTCTATTCTCGAAAGTTCCTAGTGTCTCGAAAATCTCCGTCGGGTTCTCTGTGTCGTTAATAGTGTTAGAGTCTCTCTGGTGAGGCGGAATAGTTGCACGTAGAACCCTGTCGATAGGGGCCACATGAGACTCCCGGCGTTTAGATCGGATGTAGGCATTTTCTACAATCCCGGCCTTTTCCTCAATGGTTTCCGGGTTGAATAGTGATTGATATTCGAGAGAAACGTTCGAGCCAAAATCGTTTGCACCAACAGATTCGTTGATTACTGATTTTCCGCCCAGAGAGAAAACAGGCTTGGTGTACTTGGCCACACCGCGTATTTCAGATCTGATAGCAGAAACCCTTGACGCTACGACATCTCTTCCGCCAAACCTCAGAAGGTCAATAAAATCTTGGTTTGTTACACTACAATTCTCAACGTTTAGATCAATTGCAGGGCTCTGTTGATCCGAAAACCCAGCTATCAGCCGCAACCCATTTGTCGCAATAATTCGCTCACATGGGTTTACTCTATTATCATACAACGCATTTATCTCATGCGCATACAGTCGAGCTTCACGAAAAGCCTCTTCAAGATTATCGTCGTTTGGCTCTTTCGCCTCAACAATCAAAGAGGGGACCCCATCGATAACTATAGCGTAATCAGGATAGTAGAGTTTTTGACTACGCCCCTTACCAATCACTATCTTCCGAATGTCGCGCTTTGTTTGGATATCATCAGGAAAGAAATCCAAGCCATCTGGAGAACTTTTGGTCAGAAGCCCATAAACAAATTTCTGCTCTACATCACTTTCCGTGAACATAGTTTTTCCTATATTATTGAGGCAGCACAAGATGTTGCGTTGTAGTATTTGTACGGCTTGCATCGACATTGGCAAGGAGTAAACGGTGCAACAGGATCTTTGTAGCCATTCGCTTCTTCGCCAAGCTTGAGTTACCCACTGGGCTAACAAAATACTTGCTCTAACCTTCAAGCCAAAAAGTTACTTTTCTATGGTGAAGATGTCGAACTCATCGAGCACTTAGAGATGATGTGCCGCAAGTGGTTGCCACGTAATGCCCATTTGCTGAGCAAGTCGAACGTGCAGAAGTGCTATAGCTGGACCCTGGCAAATGTCTGGTTTGTCCAGCCTCATGACCAATGCAGCGAGAGATTGCCTAGATCCGCTAGCTGGGGCTTGGAGTTTGGTCGGACGTCTGCTTCGAGCAGTGAGCGCCCTTTCGCGATTGCAGCATTCTTTCCTTGTGGCAATGGCGGGAGTGGGCTCTTAGTGAATACTCGTCGATTTCGTCTCGCTACCTGATCAAAGCGCTCTTAGTCTGCGGACACGAAGCAATCGAGACAACAGGAACCCAAATGAGCTGGATCAAAACCATCCCCTACGCTGAGGCGACGGGTAAGCTGCGTAAACTCTATGACCGTGTGACCGGGCCGGATAACAATGTCGATAACATCATGATGGCGCATTCGTTGCGGCCTCATTCGATGGAAGCCCATATGGCGGTCTACAAGAATGTGCTGCACCACTCGGCCAATACGGTGCCCAAGTGGTTTCTGGAAGTGCTCGGTGTTTGGGTCAGTGCGCTGAATCGGTGCGGGTATTGTGTTGAACATCACTTTTCCGGGCTGCAGCGGTTGTTGCAAGATGAAGCGCGCGGAGATGCGATCCGGGCCGCGATTGAAGCGGGTGACCCTGCTTCGGCCCCTTTGGACCCGGCGCAAGTGGCCGCGATGGGGTATGCGCGTAAATTGACCGAGGCACCGGGCGATCTGACCGAGGCGGATATCATCGCCCTGCGCAATGCCGGTTGGGAAGACGGAGAGATCCTTGAGATCAACCAGGTGTGTTCGTATTTTTCCTATGCGAACAGGACCGTGCTTGGGCTGGGGTGTTCGACCGACGGGGATGTTCTGGGGCTGTCGCCAAACAACTCGGACAATCCAGACGATTGGGGACATCGGTGAGCGAGGAAACGAGGGGCCACCATTCCCCGATGCTGAAGTGGCGGCTGTTCAGTGTGATCAGCGAGGATCGTTTGGCTTTTCATGTCCGGACAGCGGGAAACCCATAGGCAAATTGACACCAGTCAAAGCGCGGACTGAAGCCACGTGCTAGTCGTTCCCCGGACCGTGGAACCGAGGAGAACATGCATGGATGCCAAGCCCCAGATCACACAGAAATCACCCCGGATCGAAGCTGTAACTATCCCCGCAGCGGACAGTCCTTCGCCCAGCCCCGAGAAAATCCGGCAGGCTTTTGAAAGCGGTAAGTATCCGTACGGCCGTAAGATGGCGCGCAAGGATTATGAGGCGCAGAAAGCCGAGCTGCAGGCAGAGCTGCTGAAGGTCCAATTATGGGCGCGGGACACCGGGCAGCGATTTGTGTTGTTGTTTGAGGGTCGCGACGCTGCGGGAAAGGGCGGAACCATAAAAAGGTTCATGGAGCACCTTAATCCACGTCTGGCGCGGGTCGTTGCGTTGAACAAACCGACGGATGAGGAAAAGGGGCAGTGGTATTATCAGCGTTATGTCCAACAACTTCCGACTGTCGGTGAAATGGTTTTTTATGACAGGTCCTGGTACAACCGTGCGGGTGTTGAACGGGTCATGGGTTTCTGCTCGCCCAATGAATATCTGGAGTTTATGCGGCAAACGCCCGAGTTGGAGCGGATGCTGGTGCGCTCGGGTATTCAGCTCTATAAATACTGGTTTTCTGTCACGCAGGAAGAACAGCAACGCCGCTTCCGGAGTCGCGAGACCGATCCGCTGAAGCAGTGGAAGCTATCTCCGATCGACAAGGCCAGCCTGAGCAAATGGGATGATTATACCGAGGCGAAAGAGGCGATGTTCTTTTACACGGACACCGCAGATGCGCCTTGGACCATTGTCAAATCCAATGACAAGAAACGCGCACGCCTGAACTGCATGCGTCACTTCCTGTCTACGCTGGACTATCCCGATAAGGACGACCGGATCGTGGGGGAACCTGATCCGCTGATCGTCGGACAGGCCCATCATGTAATCCAACGCTCAGATCACATCCTCGGAACGGCATTACACCCTGATTCCAAAACTACCTAATTGCGGGAACAAAGTGTAAGCGCGGCCAGCACCCTGCGGGGTGGTGGCTTTTCATTGCTTAGCTGATTTGAGTCTCACTTTGATTTTTTTGGTTGGGCTCTTGTCTCTGGTCAAGGGCAGGCCTAAGGCTGGCGGGATGAGCAAGGTCATGACATATCCCGGCCATATCCGCGCGATCGCGGTGTTAGGGCTCCCTTTGATTGGCGGGCACCTGGCCCAGTTTGCAATCGGGCTGACTGATACTGTCATGTTGGGCAGGTACAGTGTTGAAGCATTGGCAGCGGTGACGGTGGCAAGCAGCTTTTTCTTTGTGCTCTTTTTATTTGGTGCCGGTTTTGGGCTGGCGGTAATGCCCATGGTAGCAACCTCAGCTGCAGAAGAGGATGAGACCAGCATTCGCCGCGCTACCCGTATGGGGCTTTGGTTGTCATTGCTTTATGCCATCGTGATAATACCGTTGCTGTGGTGGTCCCATCCCATTCTGATTGCACTGGAACAAGAACCTGAGGTCGCCGAAACCGCTTCGCGCTATTTGCGGGTCGCTGGTTGGGGGCTATTCCCGGCACTATTGGTGATGGTACTGAAATCCTATCTGGCCGCTCTGGAACGAACCCAGATCGTTTTGTGGATCACTGTCGTGGCCGCCGTGGTGAATGGCCTGACGAACTATGCACTGATTTTCGGTAATTGGGGTGCGCCCGAAATGGGTGTAACTGGTGCTGCGATTGCGTCGGTTATGACGCAACTGGTGTCTTTGGTGGCAGTTGTAGTTTACGCGGTCAAGGCGTTGCCAGAACACAGTTTGTTCCAAAGATTCTGGCGCCCTGATTGGGAGATGTTCGGCAGGGTTTTTCGGCTGGGTGTACCCATCGGATTGACTACTTTGGCCGAAGTTTCCCTGTTCGCAACGTCTGCATTTATGATGGGTTGGATTGGACAAGTCCCGTTGGCCGCGCACGGAATTGCGCTTAACCTCACGTCGGCAACTTTCATGGTGCATCTTGGCCTTTCAAATGTGGCCACGATCCGGGCTGGCAACGCGCTTGGCCGCAAAGATCGGGCGCATCTGGAGAAAGGTGCAATCACCATCACGGCCATGTCTTTGGTCATGTCGGTCCTGACAATCATTTTGTTTCTGACCTGTGCCGAACCTTTGATTTCACTGTTTGTTGAGGCGGGTGACCCCAAACGCCCACAAATCGTACTAATAGGGACCGGGCTGTTGGCCATGGCGGCACTGTTCCAGTTGGTCGACGGTGCACAGGTCATCGCGCTGGGCCTGCTTCGGGGTCTGCAAGACGCAAAGATTCCGATGGTGATGGCCGCGCTCAGCTATTGGGCAATCGGGATCCCGGCCTCGTATTACTTTGGATTCACCCAAGGTATGGAGGGTATTGGCATCTGGCTTGGCCTCGTGCTGGGATTGGCCCTTGCCGCTGTATTGCTGATGGGACGGTTCTGGTTGCGGTCGGTACGCGAAGTTGGCGTTGCTCCCGCCGAATAGGCTTCAGTCCTTAGTGAACCGGTCAGATTTCTTGCGCACCAGCACTGACCGCAGATCGTGCATCGCCATCAACAGCCGATCAGTGATCTCTTCCAGTTGCTCATCCGTGGCTTTGGATTGCGCCCATTGCGTGGTGAGGTTCAGGTGGTCGACCGCGCGGTGAATATCATCCATATCGCGGCGGGACAGCAATTCCCTACGCTCATCCATCCAACGGGCGATTTCAGCTTTGTCGGTATCGGTCAGGGCGCGTTGACCCTGCGGCTTAACCTCGCCGTTGCGGATGTTGATCACAGCGATCTGGTCCATCTCGATCCGGCGTTGGCGATTTTCCGTGTCGATCTTGAACACTGCGGCACCGTTCTCGCGGACACGAAAGTAGTACTCGGGCAGGGCAGTGGACATATGATCCTCCGGGGTTAGGTCAGCGCGGCGCAGAAGTGCTGGATACGGGTGCAGGCTTCGGTCAGGGCTTCGTCCGAGGTGGCATAGCTGACGCGAAAATTCGGGGACAGACCAAAGGCCGCGCCAAATACCACGGCGACAGCGGCCTCTTCCAGCAGGGCGGTCGCGAAAGCCTCGTCTGTGTCGATCACCCTTCCGGCAGGCGTGGTTTTTCCAATCAGGCCTGCGATTGAGGGATAGACATAGAACGCACCTTCCGGCGTGGGGCAGGTGATGCCATCGATCTGGCTCAGCATATCCACCACCAGATTGCGGCGGCGTTTGAAGACCTCGTTATTGGGCGCGAGAAAATCTTGCGTCCCATTCAACGCCTCTACTGCCGCCCATTGGCTGACCGAACAGGGATTTGAGGTGGATTGTGATTGCACCTTGCGCATCGCGGCAATTAATTCGACCGGGCCTGCAGCATAGCCGATGCGCCAGCCGGTCATGGCATAGGCCTTGGATACACCATTGCAGGTGAGTGTCCGATCATAAAGCCCGGGTTCAACCTGTGCAGGCGTACAGAACTCAAACCCGTCATAGGCCAGATGTTCATACATATCGTCGGTCATCACCCACACCTGGGGGTGGCGCATCAACACATCGGTCAGCGCCTTCAACTCATCCCAGCTATAGCCCGCACCGGTGGGGTTCGAGGGTGAGTTGAAGATGAACCATTTGGTGTTCGGTGTGATGGCAGCTTCCAGTTGTTCAGGCGTCAGCTTGAAACTGTTCTCAAGGCTGGTTTCCACGACGACCGGCGTCCCACCGGCAAGCAAAACCATATCCGGATAGCTGACCCAATAGGGCGCGGGGATGATCACCTCATCGCCTTTGTTCAGGGTCGCCATCAGCGCGTTATAAAGCGTCTGTTTACCCCCGGTCCCCACCGAGATCTGGGCGGGCACATAATCCAGCCCGTTGTCACGTTTCATCTTGGCACAAACGGCCTGTTTCAGCTCAGGGATACCATCCGGCGCCGTGTATTTTGTCTTGCCCGCGGCGATGGCCGCGACGGCGGCGTCCTTGATATTTTGTGGCGTGTCAAAATCAGGCTCTCCGGCGCTCAGCCCGATGACGTCTCGCCCGGCGGATTTCAGCTCTGCCGCTTTGGACGTCATCGCGATGGTAGGTGAGGGTTTTACGCGTGACAATGTCGCAGACAGGAAACTCATGGACGGCCTCGATTTGTATGTTCAGCCTGACTGTCATAGGGTGCGCCGAAATATCGATCAAGCCAATTGATTTCCACCTATTGGAGACCCCGATGAATAACGAAACTGACTGGTTCGGACCGGATACCGCTACATTCGGGGATCGCGTTGCTGGTGCGCGCGAAGTGGCGGGTATGACCCAAACACAATTGGCCCGCCGTCTTGGGGTCAAAAAGGCGACGATCACCGCGTGGGAGGATGATTTGTCCGAGCCCCGTGCCAACAAGCTGTCGATGATGGCGGGGATGTTGAACGTGTCAATCATGTGGTTGCTGACCGGTGAGGGCGACGGCACGGACGCCACCGCGCTGGATGGGAACGTAGATGCCGAACTGCACGATCTCGTGGTCGAGCTTCGTTCCATCCGGGGTGAGATGCGCGCCAGTTCCGAGCGTTTGGCCCGTGTGGAAAAGGCTATGCGCCTTAAGCTGGAACGCGCGCAATGACCGAGCCTCGGGATACACGGATCAAGCGCATGAAGATGCGTTCGATGCGGCGCGGTATCAAAGAGATGGATTTGATCCTGACGGCCTATGCCGATCGCAACCTGTCATTGATGGATGAGGACGGGCTGAATACCTACGATGCTTTGCTGCATGAAAATGATCAGGACCTGTATCAATGGGTTACAGGTCAGGCCAACCCTCCAGTACAGCTGGCCGACCTGATTGCGGATATCGCACAAACCTTTCAAAAATAAGTAATATTCTGGCTTAACCGATTTTTCGGGAATTCGCGTCATGTTTTCAGAAACAGCGCGATGAATCGGAGGATTGAATGAGTATGGAATTGCAGGTCACCGCGCCGGGGACCAAAGGGTTCATGACAAGTTATCTTGAGGCATTGGCGCTGGTCGAACGTCTGCACCGTTTGCTTCTGGACGTCATCAAAGATGAATTCGAACGCGTCGGTGTTTTGGAAATCAATGCAGTGCAGGCGTTGCTGCTGTTCAACATCGGCGATCATGAGGTCACAGCCGGAGAGTTAAAGAGCCGTGGCTACTATCAGGGCAGCAATGTCAGCTATAACCTCAAAAAACTGGTTGAGATGGGTTATATGCACCATCAGAGGTGCGAGATTGACCGCCGGTCGGTTCGGGTGCGCCTGACCCCGCGTGGGCGCGAGATTCGTGATATCGTTTCAGAGCTGTTTGCGCGTCATGCGGAAGGGTTGCAAAACCGTGACGTGATTGCTGCCGACGGGATTGATGAGATCACCAACTCCCTGCGTCGGGTTGAGCGGTACTGGACTGACCAAATCCGTTACATCTATTGATCCGCGACAGGTTGGTGCGCACGAAACCGATGCTCAGGCCGATCAGTCCACCTTGCCCGATTGCCAGGCGCTGAGCTCCAAACCCTTAAGCTCTCGTTCAAGTTTGCGCCGCATGGCACGCTCGAAATCCTCAAAACCCGCAGCAATCTCAAGGAATGCTCCGGGCCCATGCAGGACGTTTTCCTGAAAGAATGGTATCAGGTCCATTTCACCTTCAAAATCGGCGGCGTTGATCACCAGTCCATTCACAGTCGTGTTTTCGAACGGAAAGTGCTTGTAGGCGATTTGTGGCCCGTAACCATCATTGTTCTTGCCGTCGCCCGAAATATCAATGGTTTGGAAAAGGCAACGGGGGGCGCGTTGCATAAGTTTGGCACCATACGCCAAAGCGTGTCCCATCGCTGTAGGGGAGTCATTGGCAGACCGCTCGGACAAGCCTATGCCATGTGCGGCTGTGACAAGATCGGCGGCAGTTTCAATCATCTGCCAATCCAGTAGAAGCTTCTGATTAAAGTTACCGGACCATTCGTAGACCGCTAGCGCGACAGGCAGCGGAGACTTGAAGAACGCCTCTTGCACCTCTGGCGCGATCAGAGCAGCAGCCAACCCCTTGCGTTGCAACGCATCCTCGGTCGCATCAACCGAGGTTGAGATGTCCATCGCAAGGGCCAGAGCAAGGCGACACTGCTCGGCCCAAACGGGGCTGCCCGCAAAGAACAGCCCCAAGGGTGCCATCCACCGGATCACCAGTGCCCGGCGCTTTCCATACTTGCCCAAGGCTCTGCCGGGTTCAGCGCTTCGCCGTTCTGCAACAATTCAACCGAAATATTGTCGGGCGAGCGTACGAACGCCATACGCCCGTCGCGTGGCGGACGGTTGATTACAACACCATTGTCCTGAAGGCGCTGGCAGGTTTCATAGATATTGTCGACGCCATAAGCGAGGTGACCAAAATGGCGGCTATCGCTGGGCAGTTTATCATCTCCGTCCCAGTTATAGGTCAGCTCGATGGGGGCATCTTCCTGTCCTGGCGGTGCGAGGAACACCAATGTGAACCGTCCTGCTTCGCTTTCATAGCGACGCGTCTCTTTCAGGCCCAGAAGCTGATAAAATGCCAAGGATTTTTCAAGGTCCTGCACGCGGACCATGGTGTGGAGGTATGTCAGCCCCATCGTGACTTTCCTTACTTTGATTGTGATGCCCAGCACCTTAGCGCGCAACGATGTCATGTCGAGGGGCAGGTCGGACACATTTCCGAATTTGCGCGCCAAGCCGCACATATCGCGGTTCCGGTGGCTACTAAGCCGATATATAGTGGTGGGCGACTCATTGCTGGAAAGGATAATTTCATGCCGCTGTCTTCCGACCAATTGGCCGAGATTGATGCGCAACGCGCACAATCAAGCCCGACCCGCCGCGTCGTTGCTGAAGGTATGGAAGATCATCTGTATACGGCGCATCAGGTGCTGGATCACGGATTTGTCCGCGTCATCGACTATATGGGTGATGATGCTGCGATCTGTCAGGCGGCGCGCGTGTCTTACGGCAAAGGCACCAAATCGGTTCAGAACGACGAAGGTCTGATCCGCTATCTGATGCGCCACTGGCATTCGACCCCGTTTGAAATGTGCGAGATCAAGCTGCACGTCAAACTTCCGGTGTTCGTGGCACGCCAGTGGATTCGCCACCGGACGGCGAATGTGAATGAATATTCAGCCCGTTACTCGATCTTGGATCGAGAGTTCTATATTCCCGCGCCCGAGCATGTGGCGGCACAATCCGAAGTCAACAATCAGGGCCGCGGTGACGCGCTGCAAGGCGAAGAAGCCGCGCGCGTATTGGAGATACTGAAGGCCGACAGCGCTCGGTGCTATGATAACTACGAAGCGATGATCGGTCAGGATGGCCAGCAGGGGTTGGCACGTGAACTGGCGCGGATGAACCTGCCTGCGAATATCTACACGCAATGGTATTGGAAGGTGGACCTTCACAATCTGTTCCATTTCCTGCGCCTGCGCGCCGATCCACATGCGCAGTACGAAATCCGGATTTACGCTGACACCATGTGCAAGATCGTCGCCGACTGGGTCCCATTTGCCTATCGCGCGTTCGACGATTACCGCCTGGGCGCGGTCAACCTCTCGGCACAGATGGTAACATGCCTGCGCCGGATGCTGAGTGGTGAGGCGGTCAACCAGGAAAACTCGGGCATGACAGCGCGGGAATGGCGCGAGTTTGAAGCTGTGATCCGCGAAAGCTGATCAACCAGAAAAAAAGAAAACAGCGCGTCCCGAAGTGGGCGCGTTTTTAGGGGGTAGCTAACGGTTAACGGCCGAAAATTGGCCGCCAACCTTCTTTGTCTTTCCCGCCGGGGCAGGCCTTGCCTTACAGCGGCTTCAAATCAGCCGCCATCTGGCGACCGTCACGCCCATCTTCAAGCTCGTACGAGACTTTCTGATTGTCAGCGAGTCCGGTCAGGCCGGATCGTTCTACGGCCGAGATGTGTACAAACACATCTTTGCCGCCTTCATCGGGGGCAATGAAACCAAAGCCCTTGGTTGTATTAAACCATTTCACGGTGCCAGTTGGCATTTCCCGTGTCTCCTTCTACTTACACGTTGTCCCACAAATCGGTGGGGGTAGTGGTTGGCAAGACCGCAACACATCACTGTTCGCCCACACGATACAGCCCGGGTTGCGTATTTTGCCTTTTTCAACATTGCACGGTGAAGTAAAAAATCAAGAATAACCGGGCCATGCCAATGGAATTGCCCAATTTTGCAGCGAAGACAGGATCAACCAAACTATGCGTCTTTACGGATTGAAGAACTGCGACACATGTCGCAAGGCATTGAAATCTCTTCCGAATGCAGAGTTTATCGACGTGCGCGGGCAAGGTGTTCCCCAAAATACCCTGTCAGAGGCCTATGAGACTTTCGGCAAAGCCTTGCTCAATACGCGGTCAACAACTTGGCGGGGTCTGGATGAAGATACGCGAAATCGACCGGTGCTTGAGTTGTTGATTGATCATCCAACCTTGATGAAGCGCCCGTTGATCGAAGCCGATGGCCAGATGTACCTGGGCTGGACGCCTGAAACCCGTGAGGCCCTTGGTGTTGCTTGAATGACTGCCTATGTGACACGGGCAACAATCGGAGAGCTGTGAATGCGAAACGCTGCCATGATACTGGGCGTCATTGCCGGACTGATCGGGATGATCGTCGGTTTTTTCGGCTATGGCTTTGTGGAATTGATCGACCAGTTCGGCGAGATCGACGGGATTGCCGAGCAGGTGGATAACCCTGGTTTGATCCAGACCGCTTCGATCGTGGCACCGCTGTTGGCAATTGTTGGGGGTGCTATGGCCCATTCCCGGGCGCTGATCGCAGGTGTTTTACTGCTGATTTCTGCGGCAGGGATGTATTATGCCTTTGGATTCGGTGTTTTCACCATGTTCCCGATTGCCTTTGCAGGCGTGGCGGGATTGCTTGGGCTCGCAGCGGGAAAACCGGACGAGCCCAAAGCGCATTTCTAATTCACTTCAGTCGCAGCAACCGATCCAGTGAAAGTGGACCTGCACCATTGATTACGATCACCAGCAACAGGAATGTCCACAACACCCGCTGATCGAGGATGTCAGGCGCTGCGTTGAACAAACTGCCTAGTTTTACGCCATGGCCGGTGACGTCCACCAAAGTCTGGACCCAGACAAACCCGATCATGCCCAGTGCGGCAAGTCGGGTGAAAAGGCCAATCAGCAATAGAGTAGGCAGGGCGAATTCGGCGATTGTGCCCATGAATATCACGATCCGCTGGAAAAAAGTCATTTGGCTGACGTCATACAGCACTGCCTCGGCGGCTTTGGGGAAGATTTGCCCAAACGCACCGGCGGATGGTGAAAAGATCGAGCCGTCGATCTTCAGCGTAGCCGAATTCCAGTAGTAGAAGAACAGGACAGCGATAAAGACGACACGGGCCAGCGTTGGCGTAAGCCAGCCGGATGTGTTGGCCACTTTATCCATCGTGTCGTTGTAGGTAGAGATCAGGGCAGTCATGTGTCCAGCCTTTCGATAGTCACAGAAGTTATTGCACCGCCCTGCAAAAGCAGTGCCAGAGTGGTTCCAAGGTCAAATTCGGGCGTTTCCGCCACGGTGGCTTCAAATGCTTCGCCGATAGTAACCCCGTCCTGAATGCGCGTGATCCAGGCTGCCCCTCCTAACGGCAAAGGGTGCGGGGCAGGATCGTACTCGGGACGTGTAATCAGAACATCCTGAGCACCCGCTTCTGGCTTGGGGGCGTCGTCTTCGGTATTGAACAACCAGATCGCGTGAATAGGCCAGTTTGACCGCAGCATCCTCATCGCCGGAGCGAGCGTCAGCTTGGCCCGCATCAAATCCTCGGGCGGAATACTCAGCGCTTCGGCATCGATAGATTGGCTGTCAGCAGCGTGATAGGCTTGCCGCAGCGCCAGTTCCAGGCGTGCAACATCTGCTAGGTACCCCAGATGCGATAGTTGCTGCATGCCTTCCAGAAAGGCAGGAAATTCTGCACCGTAAAACATCATCAGCGGCGAGGACGGAGGGTGCTGGCGCAAAAACATCCCGGCAAGGCCATCCATGTTCTGCGCCCCCAGCAGTTTCGTGATCACCGGGAAGGCTTGATGCATTGCCTCGGTCAGCGAGACGGCGACATTGTTACGATATACACTGAAACGGCGCCCCACAGCGTTGGCCTGCGCGTCCTGCAAGCCATCCGGAACTGTCCTGCTGGCGTCCAGCAAAGCGTCATGGAATGTGGTTTGCGACACACTCATGCGGGGATCTTGTCCAATGCGGATTGGGCACGTTCGGCTTCGGCCCGCAAGATCGGCCAGTCCGGCACATCGGTATCCCATTCGATCAACACCGGCTTGGGGCCCGACTTGTCCAGAACGTAGTCCAGCAAGGCCCAGACGGGATCAACCACCTCGCGCCCGTGGCTGTCGATCAGCAGGGGATGGCCATGCTCGTCCTCGTCTTCGTCATGACCGCCCAAGTGAACCTCAGCCACGTGCTCCAGCGGGTAAGCATCGATGTAGCCCTGTGGTGAGAAATCCAGATTGGTGGCAGAGACAAAGACGTTGTTTACATCCAACAGCAGCCCACAGCCGGTACGGCGTGCTATTTCACGCAGGAAATCAGGTTCGGACCATGTGCTTTCCTCGAACGCCAGATAGCTGGAGGGATTTTCTAACAGCATTTGCTGCCCGACCATTTCTTGCACCTGATCGATATGTTCGCACACGCGCGCCAGGGTGGCGTCGGTGTAGGGCAGGGGCAGAAGATCATTAAGAAAATGACTGTCGTGAGTAGACCATGCCAGATGTTCAGAAAAGCTGGCTGGTTTCAGCCAGCTAACCAGATGTTTCAAGCGGGCCAGATGTTCGGGGTCCAGCGGTGTTTCGCCACCAATGGAAAGCCCGACACCGTGAACGGATATGGGAAACTGTTCGGATAGGTGGCGTAGCTGCGCCAGAGGGCGGCCGCCATCACCCATGTAGTTTTCAGCATGAATCTCCAGCCAGGCCACGGGCTTTGCATGCTCAAGGATCTGCGAGAAATGCTGCGGCTTATATCCGACGCCCGGTGCGGCAGGCAGCCGGTTCGATCTGAGAGCATTATCCAACATGTGCAAATCCCCTGATCACGACAGAAAGGGCGGGCGATGGTGCCCGCCCTTTCCGGTTCATTCGGGCAGTCTTATGCAGGCAGGTCACGCTCCAACGGCTCAAGCGAACCTTCGCGCGCTGCACCGTCTGCCGATTTGGGCAGTTCGATATCGGCACAGGTTCCTGCGTCTACCAAGGTCCATGCGTTGCCTTGATAATCGACGGTCGAAGTGCCTGCACACGTGGTGCCAGGGCCAGCTGCACAATCATTCTGACCTGCCAGCGAAACGCCATAGCATTTCTCTTTGGCTTGGGCGGTCGCGGTTGTGGCAGCGCCGGAAACGGCTGCAGCAACTGCGCTTGCGATAACCAGTGTTTTTGCGGTGTTCGACATCTCGAATTTTCCTTCTGCTGACTTAGTGTGTCTGCTTGTGACAATGACAAAGGTAGTAGCTTGATGGTCAGAGTTGAATTCACGAGCCCGTGTCTCACAACCCCGTCAAAGACCGTCATGCACTCTTGTAGGTTAACAAACTGTTTTTGAAATGAAAAATGCTATTTGTTTCAATCCGACCCCAGAAAAGGGGTCGGATTTCGGGCAATTTGCTGCTGAATGTTACAGCAGATCCGGCGGTGTTGCGGCCTGACCCAGTTCTTTTGTTACAGATTCAAGCGGCTGAACCTGCGTCTGTTTTTCGCCAAGACGACGGACACTGACGGTGCGCTCATCAACTTCGCGGTGACCGACGGCCAGTATGATCGGGACTTTGCCAACCGAATGCTCGCGGACTTTGTAGTTGATTTTCTCGTTACGAATATCAGCTTCGGCCCGGACACCGGCGGCTTTGAGCGTTTCAACGACTTCCATCACATAGTCGTCCGCCTCGGACGTGATCGAGGCGACGACGACCTGACGCGGTGCCAGCCAGAAAGGTAATTTACCTGCGTGTTCTTCGATCATGATTCCGACGAACCGTTCGAACGAACCAAGGCAGGCGCGGTGCAACATATAGGGGCGCTGCTTGCTGCCGTCAGCCGCGATATACGTCGCCCCCAGCCTTTCCGGCAGGTTCGGGTCGACCTGGAATGTGCCACATTGCCAGACACGACCGATTGCGTCGGTCAGATAGAAATCCAGCTTTGGTCCGTAAAACGCGCCATCGCCAGGCTCCAACGTGAAGTCACGTCCAGTCGCCTTGATCGCAGCTTCCAGCGCGCCTTCGACATGATCCCAGCTTTCGTCGCTGCCGACGCGTTTTTCCGGACGGGTGGCGAACTTGATCTCGAACTGTTCAAAGCCGAGGTCTTTGTAGACACTGGCGAGGAAGTTGATGAACTTCGCGCATTCCGCTTCGATCTGATTCTCGGTGCAGAAGATATGGGCATCGTCCTGCGTGAACCCGCGTACGCGCATGATTCCGTGCAACGCCCCCGAAGGTTCATACCGCGAGCACGAGCCGAATTCAGCAAGGCGAAGGGGCAAGTCACGATAAGATTTCAGGCCTTGATTGAACACCTGCACGTGGCAGGGGCAGTTCATCGGCTTGAGCGCGTTGATTGCCTTTTCCTTGGCATGTTCTTCTTCGACTTCGACGATGAACATGTGCTCTTGGTATTTGTCCCAGTGACCTGAGGCTTCCCACAGCTTGCGATCCACAACCTGCGGTGTGTTGATCTCACGATAGCCGTCGGCACGCTGTTTGCGGCGCATGTAATCCTGAAGCTGTGTGTAAATGGTCCAGCCATTGGGATGCCAGAAAATCTGCCCCGGGGCCTCTTCCTGCATGTGGAACAGGTCCATCTCGCGGCCCAGCTTGCGGTGATCGCGTTTGGCGGCTTCTTCCAGCATATGCAGGTGAGCCTTGAGCTTTTCCTTGCCGGTGAAGGCTACGCCGTAGATGCGTTGAAGCATCGCGCGATCGCTGTCGCCGCGCCAATAGGCACCCGCGATGGACATGAGTTTGAAGGCATCACCGGGAACCTGACCGGTATGCTGCAGATGCGGGCCGCGGCACAGGTCCTGCCAGTCGCCGTGCCAGTACATGCGCAGCGGCTCATCGCCCGGAATGGCGTCGATCAGCTCGACCTTATAGGGCTCGTTGTTGGCGGTGTAGAAATCAATTGCGCGCTGGCGATCCCAGACTTGCGTTGTCACGGCATCGCGCTTGTTGATGATTTCCTTCATCTTTTTTTCGATCAGGCCAAGGTCTTCGGGCGTGAAGGGTTCAGCCCGGTCGAAATCATAATACCAACCGTTTTCGATGACGGGGCCAATGGTGACCTTGGTGTCGGGCCAGATCTCCTGAACGGCGCGGGCCATGATGTGGGCCAGATCGTGACGGATCAGTTCATTGGCCTGATCTTCATCCTTCATGGTGTGGATGGCAATCTGTGCGTCAGCATTGATGGGCCATTGCAGGTCCCAGTGCTGACCGTCTACCGTGGCCGAGATCGCCTTTTTAGCCAGCGAAGTCGAGATGTCGGCAGCGACCTGCGCCGGCGTGACGCCTGCGTCAAAGGATCGGGAGTTACCATCTGGAAAAGTAAGGGAGACTGACTGTGAGTCTAGGGCCATATCGGCTCTCCTCGTCGGTTTGGCGCCCACTGAACGCCCGGTTGCGGGTTATGTGTTCCGCTCATGTGGCAGGTGGTCGCGCGAGTGTCAAGGGCGGGAGCGAGGGGCGCTGCCCCTCGCGCTCCCCGAGGTATTTTTAGCCAGATGAAAAGGGATCTGTGAATTGCGAAGTGCGTGGTGACGTGCATGATGCAGAGGAAAGCAAAGAGGGTTTCATGGCACAGGCGAAATTTCTGGAAACGGCTCAAGGACGCCGCTTGGCTTATCACAAGAGCGACGGGGTAGGGCCGACCATCGTTTTTTTGGGCGGGTTGAAGTCGGATATGGAGGGCACCAAGGCTGTGCATCTTGAGACCTGGGCGCAGGCGCGTGGACAGGGGTTCCTGCGATTTGACTATTCGGGGCACGGAGAAAGCTCGGGTGCTTTTACCGACGGGTGCATTGGAGACTGGCACGAAGATACGCTGGCCGCGGTTTCGAGATTGACCGATGGACCGTTGATTGTTGTGGGATCGTCGATGGGCGGATGGCAAGCGTTGTTGCTGGCACGTGTCATGCCCGAAAGGATTGCGGGCACGGTGACGATCGCAGCAGCACCCGATTTTACCGAAGACGGATATTGGGCGTCATTTTCGGATCAGCAGAAATCTGATCTGGAAACTGTCGGACATGTGGAGCTGCCTTCGGATTACATGGAACCATACGTGATCACAAAACGGATGATCGAGGATGGGCGCGAGAGGCTGGTGTTGCGCGCGCCGCTTGATCTGCCATTCCCAGTGCGATTCCTGCAGGGGACTGCTGATACGGCGGTCTCGACCGATACGGCGGTACGTTTGCTGGATCATGCCACTGGGTCTGACATGCAATTGCTGCTTGTCAAAGACGCGGATCACAGATTTTCGGACGGGCCCTGCCTGGGGTTGATTGAGCAGGCCCTACGGGATGTCATGGGAGACACCTGATGCAGCGAATTGGCTGGGTACTGGGGCGTCTGCTGTTGGGGTTGGTGCTGATTGGTGGACTGGCTTATGTTTTTGGCCCCCGCGAACCCGTGGACCTGCACCCGCGTTTCGATCCACGCAAATTTGGCGAAGGCGTTCAGGTATATTTTGAAAGCATCGAATCCGCTTATGATGACATCGTGCCGGGCGTCGAAAAACGGGTGGTCTGGCGGGACGGGTTTTACGAGCAGCGAACACCGTATTCTGTGCTCTATGTTCATGGGTTTTCGGCCTCGTCGGAAGAAATAAGGCCAGTGCCCGACCGGGTCGCGGACGCGCTGGGCGCAAACCTTGTTTACACCCGGCTTCAAGGGCATGGGCGGGACGGTGACGCAATGGCCCAAGGCACGGCCTCGGGCTGGATGCGAGACGTGGCCGAAGGGTTGGCCGCCGCACGCGCGGTCGGCGAACAGGTCGTTGTAATCTCAACATCGACGGGTGGTACTTTGGCAGCGGCGGCTGCGCTGGATGCCGAACTGAGAGCGGATGTGGCCGCCCAGATTTTGGTCTCTCCGAATTTTGGGGTAAATACGGTTGCTGCATGGGCGCCATCTTTGCCTTGGGCCCGTCGCTGGTTGCCGATTCTGATGGGGCCAGAACGGGATGTTTCCAGCTCTGATCCCGAGAAGGACAAGTATTGGACAACGATTTACCCATGGGAGGCGGTTGTACCGATGTCTGCCCTTGTGGATGCGGTCTATGCGCTGGACTTTTCGGGGGCGCAGGTTCCGGCGCTGTTTTGGTTCTCGGATGACGATCAGGTGGTACGGCCAGACCGAACGCATGACGTGGCGCAGGCTTGGGGTGGCCCGGCCTCGGTTTCATTGGTTACGATGGGCCCCGGGGATGATCCAGCCTCGCACGTTGTGGCGGGGAACTTGATGTCGCCCGGTCAGACAGATGCGGCGGTTACCGGCATGTTGGATTGGTTGTCAGAGCAAGGGATTCGGTGATGGAGCAGCGTGTAAGCCTGATCACAATTGGCGTGGAAGACTTGGAAACTGCAGCAGTTTTCTATGAAAAACTGGGATGGCAGCGCGTCACCAGCCCGGATGGCGTGATTGCATTTGATCTGATCGGGCAGACGTTGGGTCTTTATCCGCTTGCCGCGCTGGCCGACGAAATGGGGATAGACGCCGCCACCCTGGGGCGTGGGGCGATGACCCTTAGCTACAATTGTCGCGCGAAGGAAGATGTGGCGGCGGTGCTTGAGCGGGCGGAACGTGCTGGGGCAGAAGTGATCAAGCCAGCCGCGGATGTTTTCTGGGGCGGGCATCATGGATATTTTCGAGCACCCGACCAGACAATCTGGGAAATTGCGTTTAACCCGTTCTCGACATTAGGTGACGACGGTTCCTTCCGTTGGAACGGGTACTGAACATGCGTCGACCGGGCAGCATGTGGAGCCTCGAGACATTGGGTCGCGTGCGTTTGTCCCGGCATTTCTTCATGCGCGATTTCCTGTATTCCGAGATCGGGAACTTTCACGCGCTGCAGAACATTCCGGACAACCCTGATCTTGCCATTGAGACGGGGCGTGCGTTTTGCGAAACACTGATGGATCCTTTGGAAGAGACCTTTGGGCGTATCGCGGTGCGCTCGGGCTATCGCTCGCGCGCTCTGAACCAGTTTGGCAATGAAAACAGGTTGAACTGTGCCCGCAATGACAACCCGCTAGAGTGCCATATCTGGGACTGGGGTGAAGGCGACGCGCGCGTGGCCGGTGCGTCTGTGGTAATTCCGTGGTTTGCTGATCGTTATGCAAAAGGACGCGATTGGCGGGATTTGGCGTGGTGGATGCATGACCATCTGGATTATTCTGAAATCTGGTTCTTTCCTAAACTCTGCGCGTTCAATCTGGTGTGGCGACACAAGCCTGTAAGGCGGATCGACAGCTATATTGCGCCGCGCGGCTGCCTGTTGCGGGCCGGGACTGATCCAGAAGAAACGCTGGCCCAAAGGCAAGCGCGGTACGCGGATTTTCCACCGTTCAGAGCAATCAACTATCCCTGAAGTTTTGCTTGCCCGGCTTCGGCAAACCTCTCATCCTGCAATAAAACACAAGTAACGAACGGAGGGCACCGAGGTGATCGAGCCGTTGGTTTTGCTGCCCGGATTGATGTGCGACGCGCGACTGTTTGAGGCGCAGATCACAGCCTTGTCGCATGATCGCGCGGTGACAGTTGCGCCAATCACCGGTGGTGAGCGGATCGAAGAGATCGCGTCGGGTCTGCTGGACCAACTGCCGCATCGGTTTGCCTTGTGTGGATTTGATCTTGGCGGTGGCGTCGCGCTTGAGATCGTGCGGCGCGCACCTGAAAGGGTGACACGTCTATGCTTGTTGGCGACCGATGCGCAAGTCGACACTCCTCTGATTGCGGCAGGCCGCGAAGAACTGATCGTTGGGGCGCTGACCGGCCAGTTGGACGAAGTGATGCGCAAGGTGATCGGCTCGGACATGCTGGCTCCGGGGCCGCGGCGCATTCCAATCCTGAACGATGTTCTGCAAATGGCTGAGGCCCTGGGGCCTGATGTGTTTGTACGCCAGATGCGAACCCAGCAACGCCGACCAGACCAGCATGGCACATTTCGTCGTATCAGGGTGCCCACTTTGGTCATTTGTGGCGCGCATGACGTTGAGATCCCGGTCCGCAGGCATGCTTTCATTGCCGATCTCATCCCGGATGCGGATCTACGTGTGATTGATGAGGCCGGACATTTCCCGACGCTGGAAACCCCTGAAACAGTGAACGCGCTGCTGCAGGGCTGGCTGCAGGTACCGCTGAGTCTAGTTTAATCGTAGAAAGCTGCGCGTTCTTCTTTGGTTAGAACAGTTGGTTGTACGACCGGTTCACCAGTTCCAGAACTGAAGAAGGGCGTTTTCTTCCAGCTTCCAGACAGGCGCGACTTCAAAACCCGTTTCAGCAGACCCCAAGCGGCATAGCGGATTTTTTCATGGGTCTGTTTGCCGTCGTGTCCGGGGACAAATCCGCGTGTTGTGACAGGACCAAGATCGTTGGTGTTTGGGATGCGTTTAACGATGAAACCCGCGAACGGGAACTTGGGTGTCAATGGTGTGGTAGCAAGCGGTGCGTTGCAGCATTTGGCGTACCACCGCAACATACCCTTGGGGCTGAGTTGCATAGCGGCCAGATGCTCGGTGCCAGTTTCGAAATTGACGTCTTCCGGCGCCATCTGAAAAATCTCGACAGGGCCGGGCGCAGGGTCAGGTTGTTCGAAATAGAGCTGGGCGGCACGGCAGTCGTGGCAGTAACAGACCACGTGGGTACCCGACCTGACACCATGTTCGGTGATGTGGCCGGAAAGTGCGCCGCAATCGCAGGAAAAAGTGAGGGTTTTTGCCGCCTCGCGGCTCATGCCACTTTGTTTTTGTTGGCTGCACGGTGGCGGGGTTTGCGGCTGTTTTCATTCATGAAATCGATCACAAGGGGGCGGATGTTGTCGCGCCAACTGCGGCCGGCAAAGATACCATAATGGCCCGCGCCGGGTTCAACATGGCTGGCTTTTTTGCTGTCTGGCAGACCGGTGCACAGATCAAGTGCTGCAATGCATTGGCCGGGTGCCGAGATATCGTCATTCGCACCTTCGACGGATTTGACGGCTACATCGGTGATCTTGCCGATATCCACCTTGTGCCCGGCAACCACGAATTCGTTGCGCGCAATCTCGCGATTCTTGAACACCCGTTCGACCGTTGAAAGATAGAACTCGGCCGTCATGTCCATCACGGCAAGATATTCGTCATAGAACCGGTTGTGGGCATCGTGATCCGAGGCTTCATCCTGGCTGACACGTTGTATCTGGTCCGAGAATGCCTTGCTGTGACGCTCAGCATTCATTGACATGAAGGAGGCCAGTTGTAGAAGCCCCGGATAAACCATCCGGCCCACACCTTTGTATTTGAAACCAACGCGTTGGATCATGGTTTCTTCAAGCTGCCCCATTGTAACGCGCCGACCGAAATCAGTCACCTCGGTCGGGGTTGCATCGGGGTCAACAGGACCGCCAATCAGGGTCAGCGTGCTGGGTTGTGCTTTGGGCTCGACTTCGGCCAGATAGGCGGTCGCGGCAAGTGTCAGCGGGGCAGGCTGGCAGACGGCGACAACATGCGTGTCGGGCCCCAGCTCTTTCATGAAATCGACAAGGTAGAGCGTGTAATCCTCGACATCGAACTTGCCTTCGGAAACAGGGATATCACGCGCATTGTGCCAGTCGGTGATATAGACTTCGCAATTGACCAGCAGGCTTTTGACGGTCGAACGCAGCAGGGTCGCATAGTGACCCGACATCGGAGCGACCAGAAGCACCTTGCGCGGCTGTTCCTTGCGACCGTTGACGCGAAAATGGATCAAATCACCGAAGGGACGCTCAAGAACGGTAGTGATGTCGACCAGATGGTCTTTGCCGTCTTCGCAAGTAAAGGTCCGAATACCCCAGTCAGGTTTGACGACCATGCGTTGGAACGTACGCTCGGTCACCTCGCCCCAGGCGGCCATCCAGTTGAAGGCTGGGTTGGGCGCCATGGAAAACAGGGGGTAGGACGCCATCGCACTTGCGGTTGCACCAAGCCACTGGTTGGTGTTACGCATGGTTTCCATCAGGTCGTAGGTCATCATATAGCGCATCGAATGTGCCTCCTGCGTATCATCCTGAAAGTTCGGACCATTCGCCGCTTTGCCCCCCGACGCCCACGACGTTATTCTGCACAGCAGCGAGACTAGGTGGGAATTGTTAAAATGACAACTACTGACGGCCAAACACCCAAATTGACTGAAGAACATATTGAACGACTTAAAGAAAATATGGGCAAAGTCGAAGAACTGTCCAAGCGTCTAGTCGAAGTTATGGCCGGTAAAACGCCACACACACCAGCGTTGGACGGCCCGAATCAAGAGCTTTTTGCAAAAGCAGCAACTGCGTATTGGGCAGAGGCCATGCAAAACCCTGCCAAACTGATGGAGCAGCAAATCGAGTACTGGGGAAAGTCAGTTCTTAACTTTGCTGAAGCGCAGAAAGCGATGACTTCAGCTGAGGGCGGGGAACCCGAGGCCCCGGTCAAAGACAAGCGGTTTTCCAATCCGATGTGGGACTCCAACCCCTATTTCCGCCTTGTTCGCCAACAATACCAAACCAATGCCGAGGCTATTGCGCAGGCCGTCGCATCGGTCGACGACCTGGACACCAAAGACAAACAGCGCCTGCAGTACTTCTCGCAACAGATCATCGACATGATGGCACCAACCAATTTTCTGGCCACCAACCCGGATGCGCTGGAGAAAGCAGTCGAAACGGAAGGTCAATCATTGATACAGGGGCTTGAGAACCTTGTGTCCGACCTTGAGGCCAACGATGGTGAGATGGTTGTCAGGCTTGCCGACGAAAGCGCCTTTGAGATCGGCGGCAACATCGCGACGACACCTGGGGATGTTGTCTATCGCAACCGGATGATGGAGCTGATCCAATATAAGCCGGTAACTGAGACGGTGCATGAAACCCCGATCGTTCTATTCCCCCCCTGGATCAACAAATTCTACATCCTTGACCTGAAGGCGCAGAACAGTCTGATCAAATGGGTGACTGAGCAGGGTTACACCCTATTCGTGGTCAGCTGGGTAAATGCCGATGACTCACATGCCGATATCGGGATGGAGGATTATATTCAGGAAGGATTCCTGACCGCCATCGAAGAGGCCAAGAAGATCTGCAAGGTCAAGCAGGTCAACGCGGTCGGCTATTGCATCGCGGGCACGACGCTTAGCCTGACCCTTTCGTTGATGAAGCAGCGCGGCGACAAGTCGATCAAATCGGCCACCTTCTTTACCACTCTGACAGATTTCGGCGAGCAGGGAGAGTTCACGCCCTTCCTGCAGAATGATTTCATCGATGGGATCGAAGATCAGGTCTCGAAGGACGGAATTTTGAAAGCATGGATCATCGGGCGTACGATGTCTTTCCTGCGTTCGAAAGACCTGATCTATACACCCGCAATCCGTAGCTACATGATGGGTGAAACGCCGCCTGCCTTCGATCTGCTGTTCTGGAATGGGGACGGGGCCAACCTGCCGGGCCGGATGGCGATCCAATATCTGCGCGGTTTGTGTCAGAGCAATGATTTCGTCACCGACGGGTTCGAACTGATGGGTCAAAAGCTACATATCAAAGATGTGGATGTCCCTGTGATGGCGATCACTTGCGAGACGGACCATATCGCCGCGTGGAAGGATTGCTATCGCGGTGTGCAGCAGATGGGGTCAAAGTCGAAGACCTTCGTGGTGTCTGAATCCGGGCATATTGCAGGTATTGTGAACCCGCCCAGCAAGAAAAAATACGGCCACTATACCAACCCCGATCTCAAGTCTGATGCCGATACCTGGTTGAAAGAGGCGGACTTCCACGAAGGTTCGTGGTGGCCAATGTGGGAGGCCTGGTTGAAAAAGCGATCTGGCAAGCAGGTTCCAGCGCGGGATACGGGCGATTCGGATCATCCGCGTCTTTGCCCCGCTCCGGGTACCTATGTTTTGGTCAAGGCAAACCGCTGATATCACTTTGAAACTCAAATTATTCTGCACTGCAGCAAGAAAAAACTTGCAATGCTGCGATGCAGCAATCATATTGCCCTCAAGCTGATGAAACCCGGGGTGGGCCCGGAACGGCTAAAAGGATTTAGGACAATGGCAAAGACCCAAGACTTTACCGCGACCCTGAAAGACATGATGGGCGCGTTCCCGGTTGACACAACCGCTCTGGAAGACGCATTCAAATCGACCGCTTCGCTGAACGAAAAGCTGTCGGGCGTTGCCCTGGACGCAGCTGAGAAATCGGCCGAAATCTCGAACAAATGGACCAAGGAAACCCTGGCCAAGCTGACCGAGATGTCGAAAGCAAAAACCGAGCCTGCAGATTACGCAAAAGCCGCAACCGACTTCGCTAGCGCGTCGGCTGAAGTTGCTGCTGAAAACATGGCTGCTTTCGCAGAAATCGCGAAAAAAGTTCAGACCGAAACTGTTGAGCTGCTGATGGCGGCTGGCAAAGACGTTGCTGAAGATGCGACCGCAGCCGTCAAGAAAGCCACCAACGAGGTGACTGCTGCTGCCAAGAAAGCAGCGACTGCCAAGTAAGGTAAGTCTGCGACGCTGCACCCATTCCTCCCGATTGGTGCAATCGCAAGAGGGCAGGTCTTTTGACCTGCCCTTTCTTTTTGTTCTGCAGTCGCATAACCTGCGCTGCAACGCATCATCCTTGGGGAGGGTACCGGGTGTCTGAACAAGAAAAACCGCTGTTGATCAAGCGCTATGCCAGTCGTCGGTTGTACAATACCGAGACCAGCGATTACGTGACACTGGAAGATATCGCCGGGTTCATCCGCGACGGGCGCGAGGTTCAGATCATTGATCTAAAAACCGGCGATGACTTGACCCGTCAGTATCTGCTTCAAATCATTGCCGAACACGAAAGCCGGGGCGAGAATGTGCTGCCGGTCAATGTGCTGAATGATCTGGTGCGCAGTTACATGGTGCCAGGCGGGGGCATGATGCCACAATTCCTGCAAAGCTCGTTCGAGATGCTGCGTGAGAGTCAGGCCAAGATGGTAGAGAACATGAACGCCATGAACCCGATGTCCCAGATGCCGGGGTTCGATGCGATGCAGGCGCAGCAAAAAGCTTTCTTAAAGGCAATGACCGGAGGTCTGGCTAGCAACTGGTCCAGCCCCGAGCAAGAGGATGAGACCCCGTCCAAGCCGAAAGAGGATCTGAACGACATCAAGAAGCAGCTTGCCGAGTTGCAGCAGAAGCTGTCAAAGCTGAGTTGATCTGAAAGATGCGCTGGTTGGCTGTGCTTGGCGCGATGCTTTGGGCACAGGGCGCATGGGCACAGGGCCAGTTCACCTCGGTTTGGGAGCCGGTCTGTACGCTGGGTCAGGACAACGCTGAAGGTTGCGATGACATTCGCGCCCGGGAAATTCTGGACGCATCTATCCCGCCATGGCGCGCAATCGGGCGGGTCAATTTTGCCAGTCGCAGCCAGCTGTCGCATTGTACCGGTGTTCTGATTTCTGATAGGCTGGTTCTGACGGCGGCGCATTGTCTCTATAACAGTGCCCGCCAGCGCTGGATTCCCCCAACAAGCATCCGCTTTGCAGCGGGTTATCAGCGCGGTGAAGCAATTGCTGTATCATCTGTCACAAACTATCGGTTGGATGCCGAGCAGAGGGCCGGAGGTCGTTTCAACAATCGCGCCGAACTGGATTGGGCCGTGTTGGAATTGGCCGAGCCGATAGGAGAGCAGGTGGGGTTTCTGCCGGTTTCACAGAGTGTTGGGCAGGATGGTACCGTCGCGGGGTATCCCGGACTGCGACCGCATGTGCTGAGCCAAACAAGCAGATGTGTCCCAAGCCCGGCAGGCAAGGGGCTGCTCCGTGCGATTTGCCCGGTCATGATGGGGGATTCAGGCGCGCCACTTCTTGTGCAAACTGATGCAGGTCTTGCCGTTGGCGGAATATTGTCGCGCATTGCGCCAACCCCGGAAGGGATTGACGCGTTGTTTTTGTCTACACAGCAATTCGATCTGGGCGAGCGTTAGCTTCAGGTGCCGTAGACAGGGATCGGGCCAACCACTTCTCCGACCGAGGCCAACAGAATGTCGGTGATTATGTCCAATTCTTCGCGTGTAAGGCGCACGGGCAGGCGAACATCACAGGCTCTCATCAGCATCGCGCGGGTCTGTGGCAGATCGACCTGTTCAGACAGGAACTGCCAATTCCAGAAGGCGCGGGCGTTGTCCTGACTCAGGCCAAACACCTGTACTTTAACACCGCGTGCCTCGGACGCCGCGGCAAATGCACGGATTTCGTCGTCGCTGAGGTTCACCAGGTTGAACTGGATCGAATCTGGTGCGCGCCGCTCAGGCCCCAGCGGGGCAGGGACTTCGATATAGGGCGACGCGTTCAATCGACCGGCCACATAGTCATGGTTTGCTAGCCCGTCACGTACTCGGCGTGCCAGTTCGGGGATTTGCGGACGGATCACAGCGGCGCTGAGGTTGCTCATCCTCAGGTTATAAAGTGGCAACTGGTTCTGCCAACGGGCAAATGCCTGTTCCAGCTCGGGCGCGCCAGAGTGCTTTTTCCAGTTATGCTCATAGGCACCCGACATGATCACTGCGCGCGCCACAAGATCGGCGTCGTCGCTGACCAAAATACCACCTTCACCGGCGTTGATCATCTTGTAGGACTGGAATGAGAAACAGCCCACCTTGCCGATGGTGCCGATATTGCGCCCTTGCCAGGTGGTGCCCAGCGAATGGGCCGCGTCCTCGATCACCGGGATATCACGTGCGTCACACAGCTCCATGATCGCATCCATGTCCGAGGTATGGCCGCGCATGTGGCTAATGATTACTGCTTGCACGCTGTCCAGCTTGGCGATGAAATCCTTCAAATCGACGCGATAGTTCTCACTCACTTCGCACAAAACCGGGATGCAGTCGGCGTGAACGATCGAAGACGGCACGGCGGCAAAGGTAAAGCCGGGGATCAAAACCCGCGCATCTCTGGGCAGCCCCAGTGCCTTGAGCGACAGAAACAAAGCGGCCGAGCAGGAAGAAACCGCCAGCGCATATTTTGTACCAAGCAACTCAGCAAACTCGGTTTCGAGCAAGGCCACCGGCGCGTCCTGCGGCGCGGTATAGCGAAACAGGTCACCTGATTGCATCAGGGCGTTGATGGCGTCAAGTGCGGCTGCGGGGATCGGTTCGGCGTCATGGACGTTGGGTATAAGCGTCATATTTGGATTTCCCGAATTTTACCTTTGGGAAAGATAAAGTCAGACAAGGCTCAAGCCAAGACCTGAATCACCGCGTCGGCGAAATTTCACCAAACTGTCGTGATTGGCGGGGTCAGAATCCTAACCTGTCGCGCAGCGCGTACCATGTCATCGCCAGCACCAGCAAAGGGCTGCGCAACGCCGGACCGCCGGGAAAGCGCAAGGCAGGGACGCGGGCCATGGTATCAAACCCCTCGGCCTGACCCTGGACGGCAAGTGCCATTAGCTGTCCGGCATGGGTTGCCGTGCCAACCCCATGTCCAGAATAGCCCGAGGCCGAAAAGATGTTCGGGGCCAGCCGCGCCAAATACGGCATGCGGCGCATTGTGATACCAAGCGTTCCGCCCCAGGCATAGTCGATCTTGACATCCTGTAGATGCGGGAAAATCTCGGTCATCGGCTTGCGCACTGCGGCGGCAATATCCGATGGAAAACGATAACCATAGCTTTCACCACCTCCGAACAGCAGCCTGTTATCTGCACTCAGCCGGAAGTAATTCACCACGAATTTCGTATCCGCGACGGCAATATTCTTGGCCAAGACTTTTTGCGCCTCAGACCCCAAGGGTTCGGTTGCAGCAATGAAATTGTTGATTGGCATTACACGTGATGCGACTTGTCGGTTCAGATCGCCTAGATATCCATTGCAGGCCAAAATAACGTGATCGGCGGTGACCCTGCCTTTGTCTGTGCGCACCGTCGCGCGAGCGCCCTGGTCGATACCAAGGACTTCGGTGCCTTCATGCAGTCTCAGCCCGGCCCCAACCGCTGCGCGCGCAAGGCCGAGTACGTAGTTTAGCGGATGTAAATGCGCCGCGCCGTGATCCAGATAGCCCCCTGCATAAGCGGGTGACGGGCAAAGACCGCGCGCGGTATCGGCGTCCAAAGGTTCGATTTGGTCGTAATTGTATCTGCCTGTCAGATGCGCCGCGTGGTCGTGTAGCTCAGCACGTTCCGTATCGTTGAACCCAAGAACGGCGATACCGGGCTTCAAATCGCAGTCAATCTGATGCTTTGAGATCAGGGATTTGACAAGGTCCTTGGCATCTTCAGCCAGATCCCACAGCTTGGACGCATCATCATCGCCGACAAGCCGCTCAAGATCCTCCTGATCCATCCGCTGCGCACTACCCAGCTGTCCGCCATTTCGCCCCGAAGCGCCAAAGCCCACGCGGTGAGCCTCCAATAAAACGACATCGAACCCGGCTTCTGACAAATGCAGCGCTGCCGAGAGGCCCGTATACCCGCCCCCAACGATGCACACGTCGGCCCTATGTTCTCCCTCCAACGCTGGATAGCGGTCGAATGGATGCGCTGTTGCGGCATACCAGCTTGGCGGAAATTCCGCCTTCCGATCATTGGAATACAGCAAGTTCATTGAGAGCGCCCCATCTTCTTCTCGTTCCAAATACGGATATCCCGAACGCCGCCAAGTCCCTAGACGTTCATCAGCAGGTGCTCACGCTCCCACGGAGAAATCACCTGCAGGAACTCTTCGTACTCTGCGCGTTTGACGATGCCATAAACACGGGCGAATTCAGGGCCAAGAACGTCATGCAAGGCGGTGGCTTGATCAAACAAGTCCAGCGCGTCACCCATGACCTGCGGGATGTCGCCGTCACCTTCATAGGCATCGCCATAGAATTGGCGACGTGGGCGTTCCTGCTGGGTCAGACCTAAGTAACCGCAGGCCAGTGACAAAGCGATACCCAGATAAGGATTGCAATCCATCCCGGCGATACGGTTCTCAACTCGTCGCGCTTCTGGGCCTGACAGGGGTACGCGAATTCCAGTGGTGCGGTTGTCGCGCGCCCATTCCAGATTGATCGGCGCGGCATGATCTTTCACATAGCGGCGGTAGGAATTCACGTAAGGCGCCATCACCGCCAGACCAGCGGGCAGGTGGTTCTGTAGCCCTGCGATGAAGTGATAAAACGCATCCGTCTCGCCCCCTTGCGGACCAGAAAAGATATTCTGACCCGTTTCCTTTTCGATGATCGAGTGATGGATGTGCATGGCTGAGCCTGGCTCATCCTCAATCGGTTTTGCCATGAACGTGGCAAAACAGTTGTGACGCAACGCGGCTTCGCGGATCAGGCGTTTGAAATAGAATACTTCATCCGCCAGCTTCACCGGATCACCGTGGCGCAGATTGATCTCCAACTGCCCGGCGCCGCCTTCCTGCGTGATCCCGTCGATCTCGAACCCTTGAAACTCGGCGAAATCGTAGATGTCGTCGATCACCGGTCCGAACTCATCCACCGCGGTCATCGAATAGGCCTGCCGCGCCGCGGCCGGCCGGCCCGAGCGGCCCATCATCGGCTTAATCCCCTGCGCCGGGTCCACATTTGGCGCAACAAGGAAAAATTCCATCTCGGGGGCGACGATCGGTTCCCAACCATTGTCGTGATACATCTTCACCACGCGCTTGAGCACATTGCGCGGGCTGAAAGGGATCGGCTCTCCGTCACGGTCAAACGCGTCGTGGATCACCTGCAGGGTCCAGTCGCCGGTCCATGGAGCAGCAGATGCAGTTGAGAAGTCGGGCTTCAGAATCATGTCGCGCTCGATGAACCCGTCTTCTCCGGCAGCCTCGCCCCAGTCCCCGGTTATGGTTTGGTAAAAGATGCTGTCGGGCAGGTGGAAATAGGATTGTTTGGCGAATTTCGACGCGGGGACCGCCTTGCCGCGCGCGATGCCGGGCAGGTCCGAAATGATGCATTCGACTTCATCCAGCCGCTTGCCTTCGAAATAAGTGCGTGCTGCTTCAGGCAGCTGATCTGTCCAGTCGGCCATCAGGCCCTCGCTTTCTTCAGAAAATCCGCCATGTGGCGACCGATTTTGGCATTGTCATCTGCGGCGTCCTGTCGGTTTGCGGCAGCTTGCATCAGGTCATCGGGAACCACGCCTTTACCTCGGGTTTCCATCAACCCCTGAATGAAATCATTTCCGTATTCCGGGTGGGCCTGCACGGTCCAGATCGTGTCGCCATACGCGACCATCGCGTTCTGGCAAAAGTCATTCGTGCCGGTGACCACAGCGCCTTCGGGCAGTCGCGTGACCTGATCCTGATGCCAAGCGTTCAGCGTGACGGCCTGGTCACCAAAGCGGTAATCGGTGCGTCCAATTGCCCAGCCGCCTTTGAACTTTTCCACTTTACCACCAAGGGCTTGCGCGATGATCTGATGGCCAAAGCAGACACCGATCAACGGTGTTCCGGCTTCTTGAATATCACGGATCAGCCGCTCTAGTGGGGCAATCCATGGGTGATCTTCGTAGGCACCATGGCGCGATCCTGTTATCACCCAGCCATCGGCCTGATGCGCGTTTTCCGGAAACACGCCGTCGACCACTGAATATGTCTGGAATTCAAATCCGTTTCCGCCCAGTAATGCACGAAACATGCCGTCATATTCCCCGAATTGTTCATGCAATTCGTCGGGTGGGTGACCGGTTACAAGTATGCCGATTTTCATAGTTCACCAAATTTGATCAAATTTATTCTAGCGGAGCGAAGCAAGGCGGGCAAGAGGCTCAAACATTCTCAAGATAGCTAAGCCAGTGCTCCTCGGTAGGGCGGTCGGCAAAGCGCGCGATTTCCTGCCGTTTAGTCATTGCCATATTGCGGATCAGATCAGTGGGAAAGATGCGCGCAACCAAAGGGTCGGTCTCAAATGCGGATATGGCTGAAGGCCAGTCCGGAGCGAGTTGCGGCAGGTCCGTAACCTCATAGGCATTGCCGCTGATCGGTGCGGGTGGCTGTAGGCTGTCCTCGATCCCGACCAATGCCGCACCCAGGACTGCGCTCAGCATCAGATAGGGGTTGATATCACCACCGGCAACACGATGCTCGATCCGCCGCGCTGCGGGCGCGCCACCGGGAATACGCAGAGCCGCAGTGCGATTCTCGTAGGCCCAGCTTGCCCCGGTCGGGGCATGTGCGCCGGGCACGAGTCGCGTGTAAGAGTTTCCGTGCGGCGCGAAAATCAGCGTTGAGCCGGGCATCGCAGCCAGACATCCCGCCACCGCCGAGCGCAACAGTTCGGTGCCCTCAGGCCCCCCGTCATCGAAGATATTTTTACCATCAGCATCGATCACCGAGAAATGCACATGCATCCCGTTGCCCGCGTCCCGCGCAAAGGGTTTGGCCATAAAGGTCGCGGTGAACCCGTGTTTGTGGGCAAGACCGCGTGCCAAGCTTTTGAAAAGCCACGTATCATCGGCGCAGCGCATCGCGTCCTGATGGTTCAGGTTGATCTCGAACTGGCCGATACCGCTCTCGGAAATGGCGGTCTGGGCCGGGATGCCCATGGCAGCACAGCCATCGTAGAGATCGGTAAAAAAGGCATCAAAGGCATCCATTTCGGCCATCGAAAGAACGGCCTCGTCCTGCAGCCTGCGACCCGTGACTGGGTTGACCGGAGGCTGTGGCTGACCGCCCGAAGCATCGAGCAGAGTGAACTCAAGCTCGGTGGCGGCGATGACTGACCAACCACGTTCTGCATAACGATCCAGAATTGCAGAAAGGGCGTGCCGGGGGTCGCCCGCAAAGGGTGTGCCATCATCGTGATAGAGGCACATGGGAACCAGTGCGGTGGCTGTATCAAGCCACGGCATAGGGACGGGGCCGCGCCCGGTGGGGCGCAGCAGACCATCGGCATCACCGCTTTCGAAGACCAACGGGCTGCCATCGATATCGGCCCCCCATAAATCGACATTGAGCGCCGAGAACGGCATTCGCACGACACCTTTATCCAGCTTCGCGCTGTAGGAGGGCGGCACGCGTTTGCCGCGCATCTGTCCGTTCAGGTCACAGGCGGCGACGCGGAATGTATGCAGGGCGCTCAGGTCCATTGTGGGCTCCGTAGTCGTGTATTGAGAGGTTTAAATCAGCTTCGTCGCGTTGTCACGGAATTTGATCAAATTATGATCAACTGTAATTTGCGGCCTAATATGAAAACTCGAATTGTCCATGTAGTACATGGGGCAAGACCGCTTTCTTCCGAGTTGTACAACATTGAGACACCCGATTGTGCCCGGTGCAACGATGCCTATAGTCTGTCTTCATGTTCATCTTCCTTTCCATTCTGTTACTTTTTGCAGGCGGGTTCGCCTATTACGTCTGGTCCAAGAAACAGGCCCGCGCCGCGTTGTTGGCGACATCTCTGACCACTCATCAACGCCAAGTTATCGATAATCAGGTGCCGATTATTCGGCGGTTACCAGCTGGGTTACGCAGCCACTTGGACGGCAAGGTGAACCTGTTTCTGGATCAGGTGAGTTTCTACGGCTGTGATGGGCTGGAGGTGACAGAAGAGATGGAGCTGTCGATCGCAGCGCAGGCCAGTCTTCTCGTGATCAACAGTGAACTTTGGTACGATAATCTGACCACGATCCTGATCTATCCCAACGCATTCAAGTCGAAGCAACGGCGGCAGTCAGGCTTCGTCGTATCCGAAAAAGAGATCGTTCGCACCGGCGAAAGCTGGGATCGCGGGCCGGTCATTCTGTCATGGGCGCACAGCCAGCAAGGTGCGTTGGATGATCGGGACGGCCAAAATGTTGTGCTGCACGAATTCGCTCATCAGATCGATGATTTGTCGGGCGGCACCAACGGCGTGCCCATCCTGAGCGAAGGTCAAAGCTTTGCCGAGTGGGAAAAGGTGTTCCTGACGGCCTATGATACGCATGTGCAGGCCGTTGAAAGCGGGCGGCACACGGTCATCGACCCCTATGGTGCGACGGGACATGAGGAGTTCTTTGCGGTCTCCGTTGAGGTCTTCTTTGAACGCCCCAAAGCGCTAAAACACGAGGTGCCCGAGGTCTATGAACAGCTTTCGAGACTGTTCCGACTGAACCCGGTAGAGTGGGCTTAGCGAGCGAAGTTCAGTTTGAACTGCATTTTGGTTTTTCGCTCGGCGGGGAGGTGTTTGTTGAGGTGTTTGTTGACCATGCCGAAGCCCCAGACGATGACGAGTGTGACCATGATGAAGTAGAAGGCCAGGATTGGGTAGGGGACGAACGGGTTGAAGGTTTTGTCCGCGAAGTAGCTGGCGTAATACAGCGCGTCTCCGCGTTGTTGCCAGGCCGGGAAGGCCGAGAAGAAGACCAGTGTGGTGGACTGGAATACAAAGATCGCCTCATTGGTGTAGGCGGGCCATGCCAGACGCAGCATTGTGGGCCAGATGATCCGGCGGAAGCGGGACCAGCCGGACATGCCATAGGCATCCGCGGCCTCGATATCGCCCTTGGGGATCGAGCGCAGGGCGCCATAGAA